>JBCCVZ010000005.1:0-444873 GCA_039194425.1 Acidobacteriota bacterium
CCTCAAGTCGAGGTTGTGGCCCATGTCTCCTATCCCCCATGTGTCCTCGGGGAGAGGTCGTGCCCTGCGCCAGAGCCGGCAGGATGCCGGCGGTCCCAGTACGGCTCGTGCTCTGCGGTCGCCTCGCTCCGATGTCCCGGAGGGACAGACGAGGTGAGCCGGGGATTTCAATCCCTGGCGGAGGAGGGCCGCGTCCTGTGAGGTCGTGCCCTGCGCCAGAGCCGGCAGGATGCCGGCGGTCCCAGTACGGCTCGTGCCCTGCGGTCGCCTCGGCTCCGATGCCCCGGAGGGACAGACGAGGTGAGCCGGGGATTTCAATCCCTGGCGGCGTAGCCGACGCGGGCGGCGACGTCGGCGGCCAGCGCCTGCTTCTCGTCCATCGTCAGGCGATGGCGGTCGCCGGCGATGTCGAAGTCGTGCGCGGCGATCTTCGCCAGGACCCGCTCGTAGATCGTGACGATCAGCTCGAGCACGTAGGCGCGATCCGGCGCCAGATCGTCGAGCACCGGCGCGAGCAGGGTGCGGCCGGCCTTCAGGTGGACGTCGGCGCGGGCGGCGAGCTCGCGAGCCAGCGCGCGCAGGCGCGGCCCCGCGGCGCCGCGGGCGACGTCGGCGCGCAGCACCGCCTCGTCGAGGTCGTGGCGCGCCAGGTCGTCGCGCGCCAGGTAGACGAGGCCGCGGGCGCCGGTGAGCAAGTCCTCTGCGAAGTCGCGCAGGATGTGACCGACGTAGGCGAAGGTGCCGAGGTGGCGACCGGTGCACAGCAGGTCGAACGTGCTCGGTGAACGGTACGTGCCGTCCTCGTGGCGTTCGGCGACGATCAGCGCCAGGTAGATCGTCGTCGGAGAGACGCTCGCGCCTTCGGTGTAGAGCAGGAAATCGTCCCACGTGGCGAAGCGCGATTGATCGACGTCGACATGCATGGCGTCGAAGAAGTTGCGCCAGAGCACGACCGGCACCGAGAACTCGTGCATCGCGCGTGAGGCGCTGGCGAGGATCGCCGGTGCCCGCTCGTCGCCGACCCGGGCGGGCGTGTCGACGAAACGCGCCTCCGCGAGTAGCTCCTCTGCCGCTTCGATCTTCGGCGCCCGGTCGTCGGCACCCTGCACCGCGTCGAGGAAGGCGCCGGACCAGGCGTCGATCGCGTCGTGCTCACGCCGACGCGCGTCCGAGCTGAGCGCCTCGCGATCGGAGATCGCGTCGACGCGGTCGTCGATCACCCGCATCAGCGCGTAGAGCGCGCAGAAGGCGCGATAGCGTGCCGCGTCGGTGAAGAATCGACTCGTCAGGTAGAGATTGTTGAGGTCGCGGGCGGCAATCTCTTCGACGACGGCGAAGCGGGCGTCGAGCGTGGACTGGGAATGGGCCATGGTGCGATTCGAGGGCTCTGGGGCACGGCCGAGGTTATCGCACTCGGCGCCGCCGCGCCGCGCACCGCGGGTCGGTCGGTTGTGTAAGATCGAAGCGCCAGCGTCGCATCGCCGCGCGGAGGCTCGCGGCCAGGCCGCGGACCGTGCGGTCCCTCGCCTCACCTCGTCTCACCTCGCCGACCGTCCGGACGGCGGGACCGCCAGTTCCGCACCTGGAGGAACCATGACGCACACGAAGCGTCCGAAGTTCAAGTACCTCGGCCATTCGACTGTCCTTTGCACCTTCGAAGACGGTCGCACCATGTTGATCGATCCATGGGTCGATCAGAACCCGGCGACACCCGAGGACGCCAAGGAGCTTGAACGCGTCGACGCCATCCTGATCACCCACGGGCATTTCGACCACATGGGAGATGCAGTCGCTCTGGCCAAGAAGCACTCACCCGAGATCGTCGTCGCCACCTTCGAGATCTGCGCCTGGCTCGAGTCGCAGGGAGTCGAGAACTGCTCCGGCATGAACCTCGGAGGCACGCAGCGCGTGCTCGACACGACCGTCACTCAGGTGCAGGCGGTGCACAGCTCCGGACTTCAAGACGGCGGCAAGTTCTACGACGGTGGAGTCGCCACCGGCTTCATCATCACTCTCGGCGACGGCCCGGGCTCGTACACCTTCTACCACGCCGGAGACACCGCGCTCTTCTCCGACATGCAGCTGCTCGCCGATCTCTACCGTCCCTACCTCGCCTTCCTGCCGATCGGCGATCACTTCACGATGGACCCGCGCCAGGCCGCGGTGGCGTGCAAGTTTCTCGAGGTGCGCGAGGTCGTCCCGGTGCATTGGGGCACCTTTCCGCTGCTCACCGGCACGCCGGAGCAGCTGGAGCAGGAGCTTCAGGCCCTCGGCTCGAGTTGCCAGGTGGTGGCTCTCGATCCCGGAGCCGAGTACTGACCGCCCTCGTGTCGCCGCTCAGCCCACGCCCCTGGACTCTCTAGATGCCGTCGAGCACCGTCGAAGACTACCTGAAGGCCATTCTGCTCCAGGAGCAGGGGTTGGCGCCCGGCGAACTGGTGACCATGGGGCAGATCGCGAGCGCGCTCGAGGTCGCTCCCGGCACCGTGACGGCGATGGTCAAGACGCTGGAGCGCGAAGACCTGGTCGATTACTCGCCGTACAGCGGCGTGCGCCTCTCGGACGACGGGCGGCGCACGGCGACGCGAGTGTTGCGTCGCCACCGACTGATCGAGCTCTTCCTGGTCGAAGTGCTCGGGCTCGACTGGTCGGCGGTTCACGATGAAGCGGAGCGTCTCGAGCATGCGATGTCGGACGCGGTGATCGACCGCATCGATGCGCTGCTCGGGCATCCGCGGGTCGACCCGCACGGCGATCCGATCCCGGAAGCCGGCGGCGAGCTGCAGCCGGAGCTCTCGGTCTGTCTGCGCGACTGCCCGGCGGGCGACGGTTTCCGCGTTGCCCGGGTGAGCGACCAGGATGAAGACTTTCTGAAGTTCGTCGAGCGTCACGGCCTGAAGCCGGGAACTCGCGTCGCCGTCGAGGCGCGTGAGCCGCTGGCCGACGCCGTCACCGTGCGGCCGCACGGCGGCGTGTCGGTGACGCTCGGTGGCGAAGCGGCGGCCAAGCTCTGGCTCGCCGCCGACGCCGACACTTGATTCGATTGCGGAGATCCGTGATGTTGCGACTTTCGATGCCGTCCGCCGCCCCGTTTCCCGCGCTCGTCGCGCTGCTGCTGGCCTGCGTACTGGTCGCCACTCCCGGCGCGGCGCGCGACAAGAAGAAGCAGCCGAAGGACGACGAGACCCGCCTGCTGGCCCAGGTGACCAGCGACAAGGGTGAGGTGATCGACAAGGCCTCGGTGACGGTGAGCAACGCCGACGGCACCGTTGTCGCCGAAGGCGCCACCGATCGCAAAGGCGAGCTGCAGCTCGACTTCGCGGCGCCGTCCGGAACCTACGCCGTCTCCATCGAGGCCGAGGGCTGGGCGCCGTTCGACGCCGAGCTGGCGTTCGAGCCGGGGACTGCGCAGGAGGTCACGTTCCGGCTCCTCGACGAGGAGGCCGGCCGGCGGAGCGCGGCGGTCGAGCAGTACAACGCGGGCGTCGAGGCGCACCAGGCGCAGGACTTCGCCTCCGCCAAAGAGCGATTCCGCGAGGCGATCACGATCGATCCGACCTTGCCGCAGGCGCATCTCGGTCTCGCCGACGTGCTGCTGCAGATGGAGGAGTACGAGGCGGCGATCGAAGAGATCGAGACTTTCCGCGAGCTGGCGCCCGAGGAGGAGGCCGGCGCGCGCATGGCGTACGAGATCTATCGCCGCGCCGGTCGCTCCGACGAGGCGCAGGCCCTGGCCGAGGAGCTCGGTGAAGAGTCGCTGACCAAGGACGTCGCCGTTCATGCCTACAACCAGGGCGCGGTGGCGACCCAGAAAGGCGAGTGGGCCGAGGCGCTGCAGCACTTCGACAAGGCGGTGTCGATCGACCCCGAGCTCGAGCCGGCCTGGGTCGGCATCGCTTCGGCAGCGTACAACGTCAACCAGGTCGAGCGGACGCTCGAGGCGGCGAACCAGCTGCTCGCGCTCGATCCGCAGAGCGAGAGCGGCCTTCGCTTCCGCTTCCTGGCGCTCGACACCCAGCGGGCACCCGACGCGCTCGCGGCCTGGGACGCGTACTACGCCGTGCAGTCCGACGACGCCTCGTCGCTGCTGCACAAGCGCGCCGACCTCGACTTCCGATCCGGGCGCAACGAGTCTGCGATCACAGCGCTGAAGACGTTGCTCGGCAAGGAGCCCGACAACCCGCGGGCGCACTACCTGATCGGCCTGATCTACAGCCAGAGTGATCCGACGCAGGCGAAGACCCATCTGCAGCGGTTCATCGACCTCGCGCCCGACGACCCGGAAGTCGGGGCCGCGCGCGAGATCCTCGCCTACCTCTGAGCGCCCGGCGCCCCGAGACCCACGGTGACGAACGCCCGCTCGACGACCGCGCGCTCGACGACTCCGCCGAGCGATCGTACGGCGCCACCGCGGCGGATCGTCACCACCACGTGCTCGAACACCGAGATCGTCGCCGCGCTCGGCTGCGGTGATCGCCTGGTCGGAGTCGACGACTACTCCGACCATCCGCCCGAGCTGCTCGCCGGTCTGCCGCGCGTCGGCAAGGATCTCGACATTGATGTCGAGGCGGTGGCCGCGCTGGAGCCCGACCTGGTGCTCGCCTCACTCACCGTGCCCGGGCACGAGAAGGTGGTGGCGCGGCTCGAGGCGCGTGGGCTGCCGGTGGTGTCGCCGGCGCCCGAGAGCTGGGACGACGTCGAGCGCGACGTGCTCGACATCGCCGCGCGGCTCGGAGTGCCGGAGCGTGGTCGGCGGGTCGTCGAGGCGATGCGCGCCGCCGTGCCCGCGGAGCCGCCGCCGCGGTCCGGGAGTCGCCCACGCGTCGCCGTCCAGTGGTGGCCGAAGCCGGCGATCCTGCCCGGGCGACGCTCGTGGGTGCACGATCTGCTGGCGCGCGCGGGCGCCGAGAATGTGCTCGACGAGGATGTGATCAGCCGCCCGGTCGACGATGCCGAGCTCGCCGCGCTGGCGCCCGACGTGATCGTCCTCGCCTGGTGCGGGGTCGAGGTCGACAAGTATCGGCCTGATGTGGTCTATCGCAATCCGGTGCTGCGGGACGTGCCGGCGGTCCGCCTCGGCCGCGTCGTGCCGATCAGCGAGGCGTATCTCGGCCGGCCGTCGCCGCGTCTGGTCGAAGGCTACCGGGCCTTTCGGCGGGTGTTCGACGCGATGTCTCAGGATACGGACGGCCCGCCGCCCGCGGACACCGACGACGGTTGACACTCCCGCGGGCCGTGGCGTAGCGTCGCCACGATCCAATCGCCGTCTCATCGCCTGCGGAGACCTGTCGTGAGCCTGCCACGTGCGTTCTTGGAGCAGCGGTACGAGCTGCTCGACACGCTTTCGGACGATGGCGTCGAAGCCGTGCTGCGTGCACGGCATCGGCAGCTGGGAGAGGTCTGCCTGCTGCGCGTGCGGCCCCATCGGCTCGACGAGGACGCGGCGCTGGCGGCGCGTTTCGAGCGCCGGCTGGTGTGGGTCACGCGGCTGCGCCACCCGGCGCTAGTCCAGGTGTTCGATCTGCTGCGCGCCGAGCCTGGCCATGCTGTGCTCGAGACCGCGGCGATCGAGGGAGATGCGCTCGACCGCATCGTCGCCGAGGCGGCGCGGCGCGGCGAGCCTCTGGTGCCGGAGCTGGCGGTCGCGCTGCTCGACGATGCGCTCGACGCGGTAGCGCACCTGCACTCGCAGGGCTGGTTCCACGGCGACCTGTCGGCCGATCGCTTCGTGCTGCCGCACGGTGCGTCGCGGCTCATGCTCGCCGAGCCGGGTATGGCGCGGCTGGTCGGCGCTCCGGAGCGCACGACCGCCGGCGGCCTGCTGATGCGCCGGCTGCGTCACGCACCGCCCGAGAGCTTCCTCGGAGACCAGGCACCGGCCGACGGCGGTGGCGTCGCGGCCGACATCTACGCCTTCGGCATCTTGCTCTACGAGCTGCTCACCGGTCGCTTTCCGATCACCGGCGACAATCCGACCTCGCTCGCCGCGGGCCACCTGCTGCGCCCGCCGCTGTCGTTCGCGCGCAGCGATCCCGACGGGCGCATCGCCGAGCCGCTGCGCGCGGTCGTGTCGAGCTGCCTGGCGAAGAGCCCTCTGGATCGTCCGCCGAGCGTCGACGCGCTGCGCGCCGCGCTCGCCGAGGCCGTGCCGGCGGCGCACCTCGATGCCGAGGCGGTCGAGCGACTGCGGCCGTCGAGCCGCGACGACGACACGGCGCCGGTCGAGCAACAGCCCAGTACCGCGCGGCGCAGCGGGCGGCGGGTGCGTGTCGCCGAGCTGGTCGATCGTGCCGGCCGCGCGGTGGCCGCCGAAGACTTTGCCGCCGCCGTCGACCTGCTGCGTCGCGGCCTCGAGCTGGCGCCCGACGCGGTGAAGCTGCGCGAGCTGCTCGAGCAGGTGGAAGCGACGGCGCGTTCCCGGCGCGAGGACAGCCGGCGTGCTGAAGAGCTGGAGGCGCTCGCCGAGCGCATCGAGGCGCAGCTCGACGCGGGCGATCTCGCCGCTGCTCGCGCTCTCTTCGCCGAGGCGGGAGAGGCGGCGACTCAGCACGAGCGCCTGCGCGCCCTACGCGATCGTCTCGAAGCCCTGGTCGCCGACTCGACGGCGCTCACCAGCGGCGATGCACGGCGCCGCGCCGACGCGTTGGTGTCGCGCGCGCGGCAGCTCTCGCAGCAGGAAGACTTCGACGGCGCGCACGAGGTGCTGCGGCGGGCGCGCGACCTGGCACCCGATCACGCCGAGGCGCGCACGCTCTCGGAGTCGGTGGAGGCGCTGCGCGCGCTGCGCCGTACCGAGAGCCACCGAGTGGAAGACCGCGACAAGGCACTCGCCGAGATCTACGAGATGCTGCGCCGCGGGCGGCCGCGCGATGCGCTGACCAAGCTGCAGAAGGCGATCGCGCGCTACGGCGAGATCCCCGAGCTGCAGCGCCTGCGCGACCTGACGGCCCGCGCGGTGCTGGCGGCCGAGATCGGCGCACCCCTGCCGCGGTTCGACGATCCGCCGCCGCGCGCCGGCGTGCCGGCATCGGCGCCGGATCCCGCCAGGCCGGCTCCGGGTCCGGCCGCACGCGCGCCGGAGGCGCCGGCCGCGGCGCCTTCCGCCGTCCCGGGTCCTCCGCCTGCAGCGCCGGCCGATGCCGGCTCGTCGTTCGATCCGGTGCTCGTGCACAGCGAGCCCGCGCCGCCCCCGGTGTCGCCGGCCGCCGCACCGGCCGCGGAGTCGCCCGAGGGCACCGTGGGCGCGGCCGTGCCGCCGGCCGGGGTCGCCGCGGGCCCGAATCCATGGCTCGATCTCGCCTCGCCGCGCGCTTGGGTTCTGCTCGTGGTGCTGGCCGTGCTCTTCGCTCTGTTCGGACGCTGGCTCGCCGAGCAGGCGCGCACACCGTCGGTGGACGAGACGCCGGCGCTGGAAACCGAGGATGTGGTCGCGCCTCGGCTCCAGGTGCTGTACGCACCCGGGCACTCCGCGGGCGGGGAACGCATCGGTATGGGGCTTCAGCCCGCCGGTTCGGTCGACAGCCAGTCACTGCGCAGGGTGGCGACGCGTTTGGCGGCGGCGTCGAGCGTTGACTCGGGCAGGGCGCGGACTGCTTCGGCGATCGATTCGAGAGGGTGGTCTTCGAGACTGTGGCTTTCGAGAGGGTGCTCTTCGAGACTGTGGCCTTTGACATCGTGCGTCCCGTCGTCGAGCGTGATCGGCACCAGGTCACAGCCGGCGGCCACCGCCTGGGCGACGCGCGCCGCCTGATCCGGCGCGTCGGCGAGCACCGCCGGCGCGACGACGACACCGTCGAAACCGGCCTCGTCGCGCAGAGCTCGGACCGTCTGTCGCAGCCCCAGGTCATCGCCGGGCGCGACCGCCGCACCGGGCCCCGCGATCTGTACCGCAGGCAGTCCGCGCGTCCGAGGTGCCGCCGCGGCGTCGACCCGCGGGCAAGCGATGACCCCGGCCGCTTCGACGCCGTCGATCCAGGCCCGCTCGGCCTGGGTCGTCTCGTTGGTGGCTTCGGCGTGCAGGTGGGGACCGAGCACCAGGTCGACGCTGTGGGCTCTCAGACTTCGGCCGAACGCGTGCGCCGCCAGCAAGACCTCGAAGACGGTCATCTCGGAGATCTCACTGTCGGCCTGGACGTCGCGCAGCAAGGCCTCGAGGCTCGGTACGCCGACCGCGTCGAGTGCCTCCTCGGCGAGGCGCTCGGCGAGCTCGAGGTCGGCCGCGACGAGCAGTGGAGACGCCGAAGGGGCTCGACGCGCTGCGTCGGCCTGTGCCAGCATGGGAAGCTCGGTGTCGGAGCGCAGCCAGCGGCCGACAAGCTCTGTCGAACTCGTCGAAGGTCCCGCCGCGAGGCTCAGCGTAGTGGGGTGATGCCGAGGCGGCGCGAGCAAGAGAGGGAGAGGGTGGGTCATTCCGTTCAGCCGTATGGGTTATGCTATTGGCCCGGGGGGTCGGTCGATGCACCGCGCGCGGACGCATCAGAGCCCTCGATTCTTCATGTTTCATTTGCCTGGGTGCAAGCCCGGATCGGGGAGACGACCTTGACATTGGACGACGAGTCGCCGCGCGTTCGGCCCGTAGGGGCGGCGAAGGTCGGGCCCAGGGTGACTCCTCGCTGGCTGAGAGACCTGGCGGATGCGTTGCCGCAGAGCTTGGCGCTCACGCTCGTCGACTCCAAGACCGGCGAGCCGCTCGACCACGTCGACACCGGGCTCGAAGACGAGGTCGATCTCGATGCGGCGATCTCGACCGCGATCGATTTCTCGCTCGGTGACGAGCTGCTCGAGCTGCAGAGCCTGGTGCGCGACGATGTGAGGCTCGACGGGCGCCGCGAGACTCTCCTCCTGGCCCACGGCGCGGTGCTCTTCTTCGTCGTCGATCCGCTGCTCGACGGCGCGACCCTGGTCGTCATCTGCCGGGCGAGCGCCAATCTCGGCCTGATCCTGGCCCTGGTGCGCCAGAGCCTGTCGACCGCCGGAGCGCCGTCGTGACGAGCTCGTGGTGGCCCATGCTTCGCGACGTGTCGGCTGCGTCGGGGCCGAGGAGCGACGGCTCGCTGCGGAGCGTCGTCTTTCTGTTCCGGCTCTTGCGCCGCCTCGAAGCCATGACGTCGTCGAGCGCGGTTCGGATCGAAGTCGGTTCCGCGGGCGATCCGGCGACGCGCTGGCAGCTCTATGCCGAGCACGGCAAGATCTGCTGGGCCAGCTCGTTGCCGTCCCAATCCTTGCTCTCGGTGCGGTTGGCGACGATGGCCGGGCTCGACCGGGACGCGCTCGAGGAGCTCTTCGACCGCTGCCGGCGCACCGGCCGGCCGCTCGGGGAGTCGCTGGTCTCGGCCGGGTTGGTGACCGAGAACGACCTGCGGACCGCGCTTTCGACTCACGTCGCCGTCACCCTCGGGGCTCTGGCGCACCAGGCGGTGATGGACGGCGTCGACGCGATCTCCGAGAGTCCGATCGCCGAGGGCACGACCTACGATCCGCAGTTCACCTTCACCGGCACCGAGCTTCTGCTGCAGGCGATCAACATTTTGCCCGAGATGACGGTCGAGATCGGCACGCTGCCGCGTCATTTCATCGAGTGGGCGCCGCTCGTTCGCTGGGCGGCGTGCTTCCGCCTCACCGGCCACGACGACCCGCCGGCGGTTCCGGTGGTGATCGCCGGCGCCCAGTCCTACAGCCTGGCCGACGGTCTGCAGCTCTACCGGCGGGCGCTGCGCCTGGCGCATCCACCGGCATTGGTGGCGAGCGGTGCCGCGCCGTACGCTGCGGTCGTCACCGTCGACGGTGTCGGCTGGTTGCTCTCCTACACCCGAACCTTCGTCTGCCTGTATTCCGTATCAACGCAGATGGAGGTCGCCCGCGTGCTGCAGAGCCTGGTCGCCTCGGAACGTGCCTCCGAACGCAGAATCGTTGGCGGCTGAGCCGCTCGAATGTCGTAAGGTCGAAGTGCGTATGGTTGCCGCCGCGTGGCGGTGAGGCGCTGTCTGCGCCGGCGCGCTCGCGGCTGCAGCTCCTGGATGGACTCCGAGGATGATGAATCCAACCCCCCAAGTGTCCGCGCCGGTCTCCGATCCGTCGACCGACTCGCCGGTCGTCTTCTTCGCGCGTGGAGTGACCAAGGTCTACGACATGGGCGAAGTGCAGGTGCACGCTCTCCGCGGCATCGATCTCGAGCTCAATGCGTCGGAATTCACCGTGCTCCTCGGGCCGTCCGGCAGCGGTAAGTCGACCCTGCTCAACATTCTCGGTGGTCTCGACACGCCGACCGACGGACGGGTCTTCTACCGAGGCGGTGAGTTGACAGCGGCGAGCGAGCGTGAGCTGACGCGGTATCGGCGCCACCACGTCGGCTTCGTCTTCCAGTTCTACAACCTGATCCCGTCGCTCACCGCGCGAGAGAACGTCGCCCTGGTGACCGAGATCTCACCCGATCCGCTGACTCCCGAGGCGGCGCTCGACGTCGTCGGCCTGAGCGATCGTCTCGATCATTTTCCGGCGCAGCTCTCGGGCGGCCAGCAGCAGCGGGTGGCCATTGCCCGCGCCATCGCCAAGCGACCCGACGTGCTGCTCTGCGACGAGCCAACCGGCGCGCTCGACATTTCGACCGGCGTGCTGGTGCTCGAGGCGATCGAGCGCGTCAATCGCGAGCTCGGAACCACCACCGCCGTGATCACCCACAACGCGGCGATCGCCGCGATGGCCGACCGCGTCATCGCGCTCGCGGACGGGCGGATCGCCGACGAGCAGCGCAACGAGGCGAAGGTTTCGCCGCGCGAGCTGTCCTGGTAGCGCCAATGCGAGCGATCCACCGAAAGCTGCTGCGCGACCTGTGGCAGATCAAGGGCCAGGCGCTGGCCATCGCGCTGGTGATCGGTGCCGGCGTGGCGATGTTCGTGATGTACTTCTCGACCTTCGACTCGCTGCGCCTGACGCGCGACAACTACTACGCGGAACAGCGTTTCGGCGACGTGTTCGCCGCGCTCAAGCGCGCGCCGAATCGCCTCGAGAGACATGCCGAGATGATCCCGGGAGTCGCTGCCGCCGACACTCGGGTGGTCGCGCAGGTGAATCTCGATGTGCCCGACGAGGTCGATCCGGTCAGTGCGCGTCTGGTGTCGATTCCCGAGACCGACACCGCGACGTTGAACGACCTCTTCCTGCGTCGCGGCCGGTATCTCGACCCGGCACGCGCCGACGAAGTGATCGCGAGCGAGGCGTTCGCGCTCGAGCGCGGCCTGGAGCCGGGCGACGAGATCACCGCGATCATCAACGGCCGCCGGCGCGATCTCGAGATCGTCGGCATCGGCCTGTCACCCGAGTTCGTCTTCACCATTCGGCCCGGTGAGCTGATGCCCGACAACTCGCGCTTCGGCATCCTGTGGATGGGGCGCGAGGCGCTCGCCGCGGCCTACGACATGGAGGGCGGTTTCAACGACCTCTCCCTGCGCCTGGCCGAAGGCGCGTCGGAGGCCGACGTGATCGATCGCGTCGACGAGCTGCTCGAGCCCTATGGCGGCCTCGGTGCGGTGCCGCGGCGGCTGCAGATCTCGAACTGGTACCTCGACGCCGAGCTGGCACAGCTGCGTGGCTTCGGCTCGATCGTGCCGATGATCTTTCTCGGCGTCGCCGCCTTCCTCCTCAACGTCGTGCTCACGCGCATCGTCGCCGTGCAGCGCGAGCAGATCGCCGCGCTCAAGGCGCTCGGCTACGACAACCGCGAGATCGGCCTTCACTACACGCTGTGGAGCCTCGCCATCGCCTCCGCCGGCGGCTTTCTGGGGCTCGGCCTCGGACGCTGGATGGGGCAGGGCATGATCGGCCTCTACAACGAGTACTACAAGTTTCCGGTCCTGAGCTTCCAGATTCCGGATCACGTGCTCGCCGCCGCGGGGTCGATCGCCCTGGTCGCCGCGGTCGCCGGCGCCGGCAGCGCCGTGCGCCGCGCGGTCTCTCTGCCGCCAGCGGAGGCGATGCGGCCGGAGGCGCCGGCGGTCTTCCGTCGAACGCTGGTCGAGCGGCTCGGTCTGGCGCGTTTTCTCGACCAACCGTCGCGCATCGTGCTGCGCAATCTCGAGCGGCGGCCGTTCCGGACGTTGGCCTCGGTGATCGGGGTCGCGTTCTCCGGCGGCCTGCTGATCATCGGCCTGTTCTTCCAGGATGCGATCGACGCCATCCTCGAGGTGCAGTTCGACCTCGCCCAACGCCAGGACGTGATCGTCAGCTTCGTCGAGCCGCGCGGCTCTGCCGCGGTGTACGAGCTGCAGCGCCTTCCCGGCGTCGAGCTGGTGGAGCCGGCGCGCGACGTTGCCGTGCGCCTGCGCGCCGGCCATCGTTCGCGTCAGACCTCGATCTCCGGTCTCGCCGGAGAGGCCCGCCTGAAGCGGGTGGTCGACACCGCCGAGCGCGTGCGGCGGCTGCCGCCCGAGGGCTTGGTGCTGTCGGCGACCCTGGCCGAGATCCTCGAGGTCGGGGTCGGCGACGAGGTGACGGTCGAAGTGCTCGAGGGCCGGCGCCCGACGCGCCGTCTGGCGGTGGCCGAGCTGATCGACGAATACATGGGGACATCGGCCTACATGGAGGTCGAGGCGCTGCGCGACCTGATGCGCGAGGGCGGAGTCGTCTCGGGAGCCTACCTGTCAGTCGACTCGAAGGTCGCCGAGCGCCTCTATCACCGCCTGCGCGAGATCCCGGCAGTGGTCGGGGTGAGCCTCAAGCAGGCGGCGATCGACGCGTTCAATCGTCAGATGGACGAGACGATGGGGATCATGATCTTTTTCAACATCCTCTTCGCCAGCGTGATCACCATCGGCGTCGTCTACAACGCCGCGCGCATCGCGCTCTCGGAGCGCAGCCGCGAGCTCGCCAGCCTGCGCGTGATCGGCTTCACGCGCGGCGAGATCTCGTACATTCTGCTCGGCGAGCTGGCGGTGATCATCGCCTGCGCCATTCCGCTCGGTCTGCTTCTCGGCTACGGCTTCGCCGGCTTCATCGTCAACGCGTTCGAGACTGAGCTCTACCGCTTCCCGCTGGTGGTGTCGCGTCGCACCTACGCCGTGTCTGCGCTGGTGGTGACCGGCGCGGCCATCGTGTCGGGTCTGCTCGTGCGCCGGCGGCTCGATCACCTCGACCTGGTCGAGGTGCTGAAAACGCGCGAGTGATCGCGCTCGCCCCCCCTTGTTCCTGCTTGCTGGAGATCGAAGAGTGCCTGAATCCACTGCACACCGCACCCGTGCTTCGCGCCGCTGGCTCTGGCTGGTCGGAGGCCTCGTCCTGATCGGTCTGATCGGATTCTCGATGCGACCGGCACCACTGGCGGTGGACCTGGCGTCGGTCGAGCGCGGTCCGCTCGAGGTGACGCTCGACGAAGAAGGCGAGACTCGCGTTCGGGATCGCTATGTCGTCTCGGCGCCGCTCGCCGGCCGCGTGCTGCGAGTCGAGCTCGAGCCGGGCGATCCCGTGACCGCCGGAACCACCCGTCTCGCCACCTTCCAGCCGAGCGATCCGACGCTGCTCGACGCGCGCGCCGAGGCCGAGGCGAGGGCCCGTGTGCGCGCCGCAGACGCCTCGCTCGGCCTGGCGCGTGCCGAACGTGAGCGCGCCGCCGCCGAGCTCGACTTTGCCCAGGCCGAGCTGCGCCGCATCGAGCGCCTGGCCGCAGACGAGATTGTGTCGACCGAGCGGCTCGACTCGGCCGCGCTGTCGGCGCGCACCCGGCAAGAGGCGCTCGAGGCCGCAGAGTTTGCGGTGCGCACCGCCGAGCACGAGCTCGAGCTGGCGCGCGCCACGCTGCTGCGCGGCAGCGGCGGTGGCAGCGATGCCGACGGCGAGCCGATCGTGCTCACCGCGCCGATCGACGGTGTCGTCCTCAAGCGCCTGCAGGAGAGCGAGGCGGTGGTCGCTGCCGGCACGCCGCTGCTCGAGCTCGGGGATCCACGCCGGCTCGAGATCGTTGCCGACTTCCTGTCGACCGACGCGGTGCAGATCGACTCCGGCGACGCGGTGCGCATCGAGCAGTGGGGTGGTGAGCATGCGATCAACGGCCGCGTGCGCCGGGTCGAACCGTCGGGCTTCACCAAGATCTCGGCGCTCGGCGTCGAGGAGCAGCGGGTCAACGTCGTCATCGACTTCGAGGATCCCGAGAGCGCCTGGCAGGCGCTCGGCGACGGCTATCGCGTCGAGGTGCTGGTGGTGATCTGGAGCGAGGACGACGTGCTCCAGGTTCCGGCGAGCGCGCTCTTCCGGCGCGGTGACGCCTGGGCCGTCTACCGTCTGTCCGGGGATACCGCGACCGAGACCGCGGTCGAAATCGGCCGCCGCACCGGCCTCATCGCGCAAGTCCTCGGTGGTCTCGACGCCGGCGACGAGGTCATCGTCCACCCCTCCGACGCCGTCGACGACGGCGTCCAGGTCGAGCCGCGTTGACTAAGGCCCGAGACGCTGCCTCAAGATCTCGGGCCGGCGCGCATGGTGCAGCACTGCGAGAATCCAAATCGTCTTCTCCTCCACGCGGTAGAAGACTGAGAATGGGAATCTGCGGATGATCGCTTTGCGGACCGACTCGAGGGCCACTGGGTACAGCTCCGGGTGCTCGGTCAGGCGTCGCAATGTGCCGCGAATCTCGACCCGTAGCTCCTCACCAAGCCCTCGACGCTGGTCTTCGAGATAGTCGACTGCGCTTTTTAGATCCTGCTCCGCGGCCGCGGTGAAGCGAATCGAGGCGATCAACGAGGGCCCCAGAGACGTTGTTCGACTTCCTCCCAGGTCGAACCGTTCTCCGGCGAGTCCGCTAGATCCTGTAGCCTTTGAGCGACAAGTTGTCGCTGCCATTCCGGCGTGTCGCTCGCGGTGGTCTCGAGACTCTTCCAGAGCGTTTCGGCGAGGTCGCGACGGTCTTCGCGTGGTAGATCGAGAGCGATGGCCTGGATCTGAGTCTTCGTCATGACCCGGTCAGCATATCGCAAGCGGTTGCATCGCCATGCGCTCGCGATAGGGTCGGGAGATGGACGAGCCGGCGATTTTGACCTGTGCGTTGACCGGAGTGCTCACCGACCCGCGGCGGGTTCCGGTGCCGGTGACGCCGGAGGAGATGGCCGCCGAGGCGCGGCGGGCGTGCGACGAGGGGGCGACGGTTCTGCACGTGCATTTTCGTCGCCAGGAGCCGGGGCAAGGCCACTTGCCGAGCTGGGATCCGGCGGTCGCGACCGAGATCGTCGACGCGGTGCGCGATGCCTGCCCCGAGGCGCTGCTGAACTGTTCGACCGGCGTCCTCGGCGACGACGTCTCGGGCCCGATCGCCTGCCTCGAGCGGCTGCGACCCGAGATCGCGGCGTGCAACGCGGGGAGCCTCAACTACCTGAAGACCCGGAGCGACGGACGCTGGGCGTGGCCGCCGATGCTCTTCGACAACCCGGTCGAGAAGATCGAGGCGATGCTGCGCGCGATGCGCGCGGTCGGCACGCGACCGGAAATGGAGTGTTTCGACACCGGGCACCTGCGCTCGGTCGGTCTGCTCGTCGACGTGGGACTGCTGGCGCCGGGGCCGCTGGTCAACTTCGTGATGGGCGTGGCCTCGGGCATGCCGGCCTCGGTCGAGCTGCTCGCACTGCTCGTCGACTGGCGCCCGATGGGCTCACCTTGGCAGGTGACGGCGATCGGCCGCGCCGAAGTTTGGCCGCTGCAGGAGCGTGCCGCGGAGCTCGGCGGCGCGCTGCGCACCGGGCTCGAAGACACTCTCTACCGACCCGACGGCGCCCGCGCCCGTTCGAACGGCGAGCTGGTGGCGGCACTGGCCGCGGCGGCACGGCGCGCGGGGCGCCGCGTGGCGACGCCGGACGAGGCGCGCACGGCGCTCGTCCGGCACTGAGCCCAAGGGAAGTTCGCGAGCGCTCAGTCGACGCTGAAGCTCTGCAGCTCGACCGGGATCACGCCGGCATTCGTTGCGCCCGGTGAATCGGTGCCGCCGGCGGGGTCGAAGACACCGATGATCCACGGGCCGGTGCCGTCGGGGTCACGGCCCACCTGGCCGGGCACGAAGCTGCCGTCGGGGCCGAGCAGCGGCAGACCGAGATCGGTGCCGTAGTGACACTCGGTACCGCTCGGCGGCATGCCCATTCCGTTGGCCTCCTCGACCAGCGCCACGCCGTCGACCACCGCGGTCCAGGGCGTGGTGTCGAGCGAGCAGTCGTCGTTGGTGTCGAGGTCGTCGCCGTTGGCGCCGCTGAAGCCCATCACCAGGAGATGGGTGACGTTGTCGCTGTTCTCGAAGTCGAGCGACGTCGTCAGATCGGGGGTCTCGCCGCCCGGAAGCGTGGCGTCCTCGGCGGCGAGGAAGAAGCCGTCGGCGGGCGCGGTCTGGCCGGCGAGCGAGATCACCGCCTCGATCGTGCCGGAGTCGCCGGACCCGTCGCCGATCACGAGATAGGTCAGACCGTCGAGGTTCGCCGACGGATCGGTGAACAGCTCGAAGTACTCGTCGTTGTCGGTGCTCGGCTGGTCGATGCGGATCTCGTTGATCTGCGGCGCGCCCGCGAGGAGCGGGGCGGCGTAGAGGAGGGCGACGAAGGCGAGGGCCGCGGTAGGCACGGCGTGAGTGGACAGGGTGAGGCGACGCGGCATAAGACTCTCTCCACGGATTGAGCTTGGATTGGCAGGTAGAAGGAAGTGAGGAAGCAAATTGCTTCCGAAGGCGACGCTAGCGAGCGATGATGAAGAGAAAGTAAAGACCGAGAGAGCCTTGGTGGGCGGCTGCCGGCGGGGCTCGCGGTGGATTTGCTAGAGTCGAGGGGTTGCCGGCCCGCTCCGCGCCGTCGTCCGCACGGTGCGCCGCCTCACCCCGCGCCCCGTTCCCGAACAGACCTTCCTTCGCCCACCGACCGAACCGACGAGAGCTCACCCATGAGCACAGCTGCATCGACGGACGCCGACGCGCCGGCGTCGGCCTCCGCGCGCCGCGACGCGTGCGATCCGATCGCCCGTCGCCGCACCTTCGCGATCATTTCCCATCCCGACGCCGGCAAGACCACGCTCACCGAGAAGCTGTTGCTCGCCGGCGGCGCGATCCAGCTCGCCGGCGAGGTCAAGGCGCGCGGCGAGCGCCGGCGTGCGCGCTCCGACTGGATGAAGGTCGAGCGTGAGCGCGGTATCTCGGTCGCCTCGTCGGTCATGACCTTCGACTACGGCGGCTGCACCTTCAACCTGCTCGACACCCCGGGCCACGAAGACTTCAGCGAAGACACCTACCGCACCCTCACCGCGGTCGACTCTGCGGTCATGGTGCTCGACGCCGCGAAGGGCATCGAGACCCAGACGCGCAAGCTCTTTGAGGTCTGCCGCCTGCGCGACGTCCCGATCGTCACCTTCGTCAACAAGCTCGACCGCGAGGGTCGCGACCCGTTCGAGCTGATGGACGAGATCGAGCAGGACCTGCAGCTCGAGGTCACTCCCGGGAGCTGGCCGATCGGCATGGGCCGCACCTTTCACGGTGCCTACGACCTGCTGCGCCAGCGCATCGTGCTGCTCGAGCGCGCGCAGAAGAACGTACGCGGCGAGGCGCGGGTGATCGATGGCGTCGACGATCCATTGTTCGAAGACGCCGTGGGCGAGGACCTCGCGGCCGAAGTCCGCGAGAACGTCGAGATGGCGCGCGGCCTGTGCCCGGATTTCGACCTCGACAGCTACCTCGAAGGCAACCTGACGCCGGTCTTTTTCGGCAGCGCGATTCTCAACTTCGGTGTCCAGACCCTGCTCGACGCCCTCGTCGACCATGCGCCGTCGCCGCGCCCGCAGCCCGCCGCCAGCCGCCTGGTCGACCCACGCGAGGACCAGGTGTCGGGCTTCGTGTTCAAGATCCAGGCGAACATGGATCCCAAGCACCGGGATCGCCTGGCCTTCGTCCGCCTCGCCTCGGGGCGCTTCGAGCGCGGCATGAAGATGCTGCATCCGCGGAGCGGCAAGACACTCACCATGCACAGCCCGGTGCTCTTCCTGGCCCAGGATCGCGAGATCGCCGACGAAGCTTGGGCGGGCGACATCCTCGGCCTGCCGAGTCACGGCCAGCTGCACATCGGCGACACGCTCACCGAGGGCGAAGCTCTGCAGTTCGTCGGGATTCCGAGCTTCGCGCCCGAGCTGCTGCGCCGCGTTTGCCCCGAGGATCCCCTGCGCGCCAAGCACCTCGGCAAGGCGCTGCAGCACCTGGCCGAAGAGGGCGCCGCGCAAACGCTCAAGTCCGCCGTCGGCAACACCTGGATCGTCGGCGTCGCCGGCGCGCTGCAGTTCGAAGTGCTCGCCGACCGCATCCGCACCGAGTACGACGTGCCGGTGCGCTTCGAGGCGACGAACTACCAGACCGCCCGCTGGGTCGACGCCGACGACCCGAAAGTGCTCGAACGCTTCGTCGCCAAGAACGACCTGCAGATCGCGCGCGACCACCACGACCTGCCCGTCTACCTGGCGAAGAGCGCCTGGCAGCTCACCTGCGCGCAGGAAGACTGGCCCGACGTGAAGTTCCTCAAGACGCGCGAACAGATCGCCTGAGAGCGACCGCCGGACGACGCGTGCCCCGTCAGCCCGACGAGACGCCGTCGCGACTCGTGCGGCCATCCGCCGAGATCGACGTGATCGCGCCCGAGGAGCTCGCGCCGGGGTACTACGCCGACAACGTGCGCGTCGTGCTCGATACGGTGGCGGCTCGGTACCGCGACCTCCTGCGCGACGACGAGCTGGCTTTGCGCGACGCGTTCCTCGATCTTTCGGACGATGCGCGGCGGTTGTGGGTGCGTCTGGTGTCGCGCAAGGGGCCGCTCTTTCGCCGCGATCGCCTGCGCTACGACGAGATCGACGATCTCGATGCGGCGGCCGACGGCCTGCGCGCATGCGGCCTGCTCGACGACGGCGCCGAGGCGTCGGCAGCCGAGCTGCTCCGCCTCCTGGTGCGCGCCGAGGTGGCGCAGCTGGCGGCCGAGGCGACGGGCGTCGCGCCGCCGCGCACGGCGAAGCGTGCCGAGCTGGTCTCGATTCTGGTCGACGCGCTGACGCCCGACGAGCTCGCGCTGCGGATCCGGCAGCGACTCGTGGTGTTGCGACCCTGCGGCCAGGCTCGTCTCCTCGTCTATCGCTTGCTCTTTTTCGGCAACCTGGAGCAGGACTGGACCGAGCTGCTGCTGCGGGACCTGGGTGTCGTACGCTACGAGAGCTACGAGTTGCGCCTCGAGCATCGCCTCTTCGCCAGTCGGCGCGCGATCGACGACACGCTGGCGGCGCGCGCCGCGCGGCTGCGGCTCCGGCACCTGCTCGAACGCGGCGCGCACGACGAGGCGATCGCGCTCGGGTACGAAGTGTCGATCTCGTCCGTCGACGTCGACCCGGTCGCCCGCCCGCACGTCGACCGCATGCTGGCCAAGGTCGGCCGGCTGCACGAGCGACGCGGCGAGCTCGAGCAGGCGCTCGTGCTCTACGAGGCGTCGCCGCCGGCGCGCGAGCGTCGCTGCCGTGTGCTCGAGCGGCTGGGGCGTCACGAGGAGGCGCTGGGTCTGTGCCGCGCCATGGCCGCGGCGCCGCGCGATGCCGCAGAGGCCGACGCCGCGCCCAAGATCGAGCATCGCCTGCGCCGCGCCCTGGGGGAGAAGCCGCCGCCGCGTCGCCGGCGCCGCCGCGCGGTTGACGAGCTCGAGCTCGAGCGCGCGGACGACACCGTCGAGCGCCTGGCGTTGGCGCACTTCGAGACGCAGGGTCGACGCGGTCTGTGGTCCGAGAACTGGTTGTGGCGCGCGCTCTTCGGTCTGGCCTTCTGGGACCTCGTCTTCGCGCCCGTGCCCGGTGCGTTCCAGCATCCTTTTCAGCTCGGTCCACTCGACCTCGACGGCCCGGGCTTTCGCGCCGCGCGCGCAGACGCCGTCGCGCGTCGCCTCGACGCCATCCGGTCCGGCGACGGCCTGCTCGAGCGCCTGCTGGCGACCGCGGAAGAGAAACGCGGCGTGGCCAATCGCCTGGTGCCGTGGCACGACGAGCTCGAATCCTCGCTGCGCTTCGCCGTCGAGCGCGTGCCCGGGGCCGCGCTGGCGACGATCTGCGAGCGCCTGGTGCAGGATCCAGGCCGCCACCGTCGCGGTTTGCCGGATCTCTTCGTCGAGGCGCCGCGGAGCGCGGGAGGCTTCGTGCTCTACGAGGTGAAGGCGCCGGGCGACCAGCTACGCCCCGAGCAGAAGGCGTGGCTCGACCACCTCGCCGCGCACGACGTGCCGGCGCGGGTGCTGCGCGTCCGCTGGCGCGACTCTTCGCGCTGAGGCCGAGACGGCCTCAGGAATCGACGACGAGGGCGACCTTGAGCACGGTGTCGAGCTCGTCAAGCTCGATCACGCCATCGTCCCCGGTGTCGACACCGCCGGCCTCGGGCGCGGCGTCGGAGAGGTCGCGCTCGTAGCGCAGCTTGGCGTGGTAGTTCTCGGCCGTGACCTCCGGTGCTCGAATCCTCGATCAGCGCGAAGCTATGGGGTCGTCACTGGATCATGACCGTGACCGTGGCCTCGACGCCTAGGCTGGGCAGGCTGGCGGTGACCACCGCGTCGCCCGCGCCCGAGGTGCCGGTGGTGAGGATCACCGAGGCGGTTCCGCTGGCGTCCGTCGGATCGCTGCCGGCGCTGAGAGTGCCGCGCGTCGTCCGGAACTCGACCACGGTGCCGGCGCCCACCGAGCTGCCGTCGCCGCGGCTGACCACCGCGGTGAGAGTGCTCGAGGTGCCGGCGGTGATGGTTGCCGGCGAGGCCGAGAGCACGATCTGCAGGTCGGCGCCGATCACCACCTCGACGGTCGCTGGATCGGCGCGCTCGGCGGTCGCGGTGACGGTGGCGACGCCGATCGCGCCGTCGGCCTCGAGCGTCGTGTCGGCGATGCCGAGCGGGCTGGTCGGCTGGTCGGGGGCCTGCAGGCGTCCGAGATCGGTGCTCATCTGGACCCGGATGCCCGCGCCGACCGGGTTGCCGTCGGCGTCGAGCACTCGCGCCACGATTCGGCTCTCGCCGGTGCTGCTGATGCGCTGCGGCGTCGCCGTCAGGTCGATGCGGCGCGCCGAGCTGATCAGGACCTGGGTCGAGCCGCTGGTGCCGTCGGACTCGACGGTGACGGTCACTGTCGCCGTGCCTTCGGCGCCGTTGCCGCGCAGCACGGTGATCGCGCTGCCGGCGGCGTCGGTGGTCAGGGTGTTGGTGTCGAGGCGCCCAAGGTCGGTAGCGACCGCCAGACGCGCGTCGGGCACCACGGCGCCGCTCGCCTCGAGCACCCGGATCAGCAGCGTCGACTCGCCGGTCGGAGCGATCGTCTCCGGCGTCGCGCGCACTTCGACGATGCGCCCGGCGCCGCCGATCTGAACCTCCACCGTCGCCACCTCGCCCGACGCCAGCTGGCCGCTGATGCGCGCGACGCCGGTCACGCCCTCGCCCTGCAGCACGGTCTCGGTGAGTCCGTCGTCGTCGGTGGTCAGCACCGTGCTGAACAGCAGGCCGAGATCGGTACTGAGTGTGATCTGGCTGGCGGGAATCGGCGCACCGTCCCCGGTGCGCACGCTGGCGACGATGCGGCTGTTGCCGAACGGCAGGATCGTCGCCGGCTCGGCGCGCAGCTGCAGAATGCGGCCCGGGTCCGTGGGGCCGCCGCCACCACCGCCTCCGCCGCTGTCACCGCAGCCGAAGGAGACTGCGGCGAGGCCGGCGAGGCAGAGCAGAGTGAGCCGTGCGAGGAGGACAGTCGAGAGGCGGCCGGGGGACACGGGACGACGCATGGGAGGCTCCGGATCGGTGGCCGGCGGCTCGGTCAGGCGCGCAGCACCTCGAGGTCGCCGAGGAGGGTCGCGACCTCAGTGTAGCGCTTGTCGCGATCTCTCTCGAGGCAGCGCAGGATGATTTGTTCGAGAGCGGGTGGAATTTCGGGCCAGATCGAGGACGGACGCGCCGGATCCTGTTCGAGCTTGCGGCGGATGATCTGCATCAGGTTGCCGCCCTGCGGAAAGGGCAGCTCGCCGGTAAAGATCTCGAAGAACACCACGCCGCAGGCATAGATGTCGGCGCGCTCGTCGGCGGCGCGCCCCTCGAGCTGCTCGGGCGCGAGATAGAACGGCGTGCCGACTAGGGCCCCTTGCTCTTGCTCGTCGCGACGACGTCGGGGCATCGGCTGCGCGATGCCGAAGTCCATGAGCTTCACGTTGCCGGTGGGTTCGATGATCATGTTCTCGGGCTTGATGTCGCGGTGCAGCACCGACTGGCCGTGGGCGGCGGCGAGGCCGCGGCACAGCTGACGGGCCATGTGCAGGCCGGCCGAGAGCGGCAGCCGGCCGCTCTCTTCGAGCAGGCGCTTGAGCGTCACGCCGCGCACGAACTCCATCGAGATGAACGGCAGGCCGTCGGCCTCGCCGAAGTCGTAGGTCCGCAGCACGTTGGGATGCGCGATCTTGCGCGCCAGACGCAGCTCGTCTTTCAGCCGATCGAGCGCCTCCGGGCCATCGAAGGCGTCGTGACGCAGCATCTTCAGCGCCACCAGCTCGTCGAGCTCGCGGTCGCGTGCCTTGTAGACGATGCCCATGCCGCCGGCGCCGAGCTCGGAGACGATCTCGAAGCGCCCACCGAGCACGCTGCCGATGCCGATGGCCGCCAGCGTCACGTGGCCGGTCGGGCCGATGGTCGCCGGCGTCACCGTGCCGCTGGTCTGCGTCATCTCCTGCGTCGCCGAGTACTCCTGGGTCGCGAGCTGCCCGAGGCGGGCACCGTCGATCGAGTAAAAGGCCGTGCTCGAGACGCTCGATGTGTGCTCGGTCGGCGTGACGGCGGCCATCTGAAGCTGCGAGCGGACCTCGGCCAGCGAGCTGCCGGAGAGCAGGAGGGTTCCCGGACGCGCCACCCGCAGCAGGCCCTCGAGGTACTCGACGGTGCCGCCGGTCAACCCACGACTCGGGCGATTGCCCCACGACACGGTGCCCGAGGCGACCTGGCCGGTGACCAGGACGACGGCGAAGCGTCCCGGGCCGCCGCGGCCGAGAATGCCGGCAGCGGCGGACAGCGCACGCTCGCTGCGGCGCGTGCCGGTGAAGACGGCGACGAGGCGGTGGCCGAGCACGCCGTCGATGCTGCCGCTCTGCAGCATGATGCCGCGCGACAGGCGGCGCAGCTCCTGCTCCAGCCGCTCGAGAATCTCGTACGGAGCGAGCGACACCTCGTCGCGCGCCAGCTCGCGCATCTCGATGCCGAGGAGCGCCGCCGGTCTGCGCTCGGTGGGAATCGCCTCGGTGCGCGTGCTGCTCTCGGCGTCGGGCAGCGTGCGGCTGAGCTCACTCAGGTAGACCTGCATGTCGCGTTTCTCGCGCAGCTCCGAGAGCAGCGTGCCGAAGGCGGAGGCGAGCTGACCGACCTCGTCACCGCGCTCGTCGCCCGCGACATCCTGGTCGAAATCACCGGCGGCGGCACGCTCCACCGCGTCGCCGAGTCGGCGCACCGGCTCGACCACCCGCCGCGCGACGAGGAAGGAGACGAGCGACGCCAGCAGCACCACCGCCAGGCCGACGAATCCCAGCACCTGGCCGATGCGGTGAAAGGGCTGCAGCGCTTCGTCGAGCGACGCGAGGTTGACGACGTGGCCGACCCGCTCGCCGGCGACGTCGATCAGCGGCTTACTCTGCGCCATCCAGGCGCGCTCGCCGAGCTCGAGCCGCCGCGGCTGTTGCTCGAGCGCGTCGACTCCCGCCGGCTCGCTGCCGAGGGTCGGCACCAGGGTCTCGGCCAGGCGCTCGTCGAGCGAGGTGGCGGCGAGCCGCGGCGCGGTGCCGCCGTCACCCGCGGCGTCGGCGAGCAGGAAGGCCACGTGGCTTCCCGTCGCCTGCTGCATCTCGGCCGCCGCGTCGTCGTCGATCAGGTACGCCGCGACCAGCCAGCCCTGCAGCACACCCGAGGTCGCGAGCGGTACGAGCACCGCGTAGTAGAGCTGGTCGTCGCGCGACCACAAGCCGTCGGCGACATAGTCGCCGGTGTCGAGCGCGGTGCGGTAGAGCGGGTTGTCGTCGAAGGTGTCGTCGCCGAGACGCGGATCCGTGCTCGCCACCACCACGCCGTCGGCGTCGAGAACCACGGCGAAGGTGAAGCCGAGGTCTCGCTGCCGCTCGTCGAGCTGGTCGGTGAGCGAGAAGACATCGTCGCTCTCGATCGCCAGCACCAGGTAGGAGATGAAGTTCGGGTCGCCCGACACGGTGAGCGCACGCAGGTAGAGCTGCTCGAGGCGGTTGTCGGCCAGCGCCGACTGCATCGACACCGAATGGTCGAGGTCGGTGCGCACCGCGCGATCGGCGACCGACGTGCCGACCATCCGGGTGACCAGCACGGCGCCGCCCACCGCCAAGACGACGAGGGCGACGGTGAGCAGGAAGATGCGAGCGCCGAGCGACAGTCCGCGTCGGCTCGCGCGCGCGGATGGGCGCGTCGGCGCCGGAACGGACGGGTCAGTACGCTCTGCCACGGCTCCGTCTCGAGTAGGGCTCACCGAACTTGTTGCGGTGCCGGGGCACGCGCGGCTTGGTCAGCTCGAGGGTGATGTCGATCGACCGATCGGTCGGGATCTGGAGATCGAGAGTCTTCGGATCGGCGCGCTCGTGCCAGACGGTGAGGCGGGCCGGGCCCGGCGGGACGTCGTCGAAGGAGAAGGTGCCGTCCGACGGCACCAGGTGGTACGGGGTGTCGACCACCGCGATGTACGCCACCATCGCGTGGTGCACGTTGCAGAAGACGCGCACGACGCCCGGGTGGTCGAAGACGGCGGTCTTGCCGTCGCCGCCGCGGTAGAGCCCGAGATCGAAGCGATTCTTGCCCGACACCGAGAAGACGTTGTGCAGGATCGGGTCTCGGTTCGGGAAGCGCACCGCCGTCCCTTGGGTGACGACCAGCACGCGTGGCTCGAACTCCTTGCGCTGCATCGTCATTTCCTGCTCGGGCATCGGCTCGACCGGCGCATCGCGCTGCGGCTCGAGCCAGATCACCGCGGAGCGTGCTTCGCGCGCCGTGCGGTCCTTGCCATCCTCGAGCAGGCGCAGGCGCCCCTCGATCGCATGCACAGAGGAGGCGAGAGCGAACGACGTCAGCAAGGCGAGAGCAACGAGTCGGGCCGGTCGGTGAAACGTCGCGCGCTGCATAACCGTGGCGGGGCTCCTCTGGGTGGCGGATCGGACGGTGGGAGCTGGCGGCGTGAAACTGGTGGAAGCGTAGCAGATCCGCGCGACGATCAATTTCTCCCGGACGTGGGCGTTCGTCGGCCGGGATCCGTAGACGTCTAGACAGGGCACCGCGACGCCGCCGGGTGGTGCCCGTCACGGCCCAAACTTCAGTGGATGCAAGCACTCGCGGGTCCCGCGCGGATCCGTTCGACCGAGGATCAAGATGACTGTGACGGACGAGAGCGTGATCGACGAGATCGTCGAATCGGAGAGCATGGCGCAGGGGGCGCGGGCGTTCGAGGACATCAAGCCGCGCGAGATCTACGGCTGGCTGCGCGAAAGCGTGCTCGGCCAGGATCGAGCCCTGCGCTTCGTCTCGGTGGCGCTCTACAAGCACACCACCGGCCGTGTGCCGGGCAACCTGCTGATGATCGGCAGCTCGGGCACCGGCAAGACGACGATCATGAATGCGATCGAGCGTCTCTACCACGAGGTGCCGGAGTACGAGCCGTTCCGCGCCGTCACCATCATCAACGCCAATCTCCTGGTCGACGTGGAGCGCATGGAGTTCCAGCCGCAGCGCCTGCTGATGGCGGTGGAGCAGCGCGCGCGCGCGGTGTGCGGCGAGCGCCCGACGCCGGCGGCGATGCGCCAGGCGATCGAGCGCGCGACGATCTGTATCGACGAGATCGACAAGATGTCGGCGATTGTCGCCGGCAAGCCGAACCCGATCGGTGTCGTGCTCCAGCAGGGCCTGCTGACCATGATGGAGGGCGAGCGCATCGCCCACCGCACGCACCTGTGGGTCGACGGCGTCGAGAAAGAGGTCACCCTCGACATCGACACCGGGCGCATGATGTTCATCTGCGGCGGCGCCTTCGAAGGGCTCTACGACCAGGTCTACAACCGCGTGCTCAAGCCGGGCAGCGGCGAGAAGCTGCGCACGCGCACTGTGCGCACCGCCGAAGGGCGGGTCAAGATGCGCACCTACTTCGATCTTGGCGAGTACCTCAAGCCGAGAGATCTCTTCGACTTCGGCATGGTGCCGCAGTTCATGGCGCGCTTCTCGAACGTCGTATTGCTGCGCGACCTGTCGCTCGATGTGCTCAAGGAGATTCTGCTGCATTCGTACGAGTCGCCATACAAGCGCTCGCAGCGGTACTTCGACGTTTTGTCGATCGACCTCGAGATCGAAGACCTGGCCGTCGCACTGATCGCCGAAGAGGCACAGCGTGACAGCCGCACCGGTGCACGCGCTCTGCGGCCGATCTTCAGCGACCTGATCAACAGCTACGAGTTCGACCCCGAACGGGGCGAGGTGCTCGAGCCGGCCGGCGACGGTCGCCGCCGCCTCCAGGTCACCGCCGACATGGTGCGCGCCTCGCTCGAGCGCTGACCGCCCCCCTTGGCTCGATCGCCTCGCACGAGGCGGCCCATGCGCCGACGCGCATGGTAGGCTGGCGGTGCTTTGGCCATATGGATTCTCCAGCGCTCGGCGGAGCGGAGCGAGCCTTCGGCTCCGTCGACCGTCGCGCCGCGATGAGCGACACCGCCCAGCGATGAGCGACACCGCACTGTCGGCGATTCGGGACGACGATTTCGAACGCATCCGCACCGTTTTGGTGGCGGCTGTGCGCAAGCTCTGTCCCGCCTGGCTCTCGGCGCAAGTCGATGATCTCGTGCAGGACGCGATGATTCGCGTCATCGAGGCGAGAAAGCGAAGTGAGACCGACGAAGCCCTTCGTGCGTCTTACCTGTGGAGGGCGGCGCACAGCGCGGTGATCGACGAGATCCGGCGCCGACAGCGTCGCCCGGAGACGGCCTTCGATCCCGAAGCGCCGGATCCAGCGTCGCTCGGGCCCGGACCGGAGCGGCGGGCTGCGGACCGCGAGGCGGGAGACGCGCTGCGAGACTGCCTCCAGACGTTGATCGATTCGCGCCGTTCCGCGGTTCTCCTCTACCTCCACGGGCACGGGGTCGCCCGCATCGCAGAGCTGAGGCAATGGAATCACAAGCGGGCGAAGAATCTGATTTACCGCGGTCTTGCCGACCTGCGGGACTGTATGGCCAAAAAGGGGTTCGATCGTGGTGAACGTCGATAGCGCAGAGCGGGAGCGGTACCGCGCCCTGCTGCGCGAAGGCCCGTCGAGGGATGGTGAGCCCGTGGCGCCGGACTTAATCTGGCGTGCCGCGGCCGGTGAACTGGATCCGCAGCAAACCGACGCGCTGCTCGAGCGCAGTCTGCGGGATCCCGAGGTGGCGTTGGCTTGGCAGATGGCGGTCGAGCTGCACGACGAGATGTCGGTCGCCGACGCGCGGATGTCCGAGGCGACTGATCGTGGGACGTCCGAGGCCCGTCCTGAGCTGGACAACGTCGTGCCGCTGAGGCCTCCGCGCACTCCGGTGCAGCGCGCCGCGCCCTGGGCGCTCGCCGCCGGCCTCACGCTCGCCCTCGGGGCGATTTTCTTCTTCGGCCCCGAGTCGGTGCCCGAGGGACCCGACACGCTGCGCAGCGCGGACGCTCCGGTCGCCCGCATCGCGGCGACCTCGGACGCGACGCTGCCGCGCGACGCCTTCGTGCTCGCCTGGAGCCTGCCCGAGAGCGTCGATGCCGCGCGTTACCGGCTCTGGCTCACGACCGAAGAGCTGGCCCCGCTCGCCGAGCTGCGGGATCTCGACGGGGCGGAGGTGCGCATCGAGGCCGCGACCTTCGACGGCCTGGCCGACGGCACGCGCCTGCTCTGGCGCGTCGAGGCGCAGGCGGGGGGCGAGCGCATCGAGTCCGAGACGTTCGTGGTCACACTGGGCCCAGCGCGCGGCGACTGACCCGAGTCGTTCGGCGGATCGTCAGGACGACTCCGAGGGCGAGCGCGAGCAGGACCGCGGCGCCCCAAAGCCAGCGCGTGCGCCGGTGGGCCGGCGCGCCGTCGGGAAAGGGCACCAGAGCGCCGTCGCCGAGCAGCACGAAGCTCGACCAGTCGGCGGCTGGAGCGCCCTCGGCGGCGAGCGAGGCCTGCGCGCCGGCGAGCGCGTCGCCGGCGCTGTGGCCGCGGGCGAGCGCGCGGTAGAAACGCTCGAAGAGCCGCGCGGTGGCGCGGTCGCGCACCGGGCGCAGGCTGGCGACGATCGTCGGAGCGCCGGCCTGGAAAAACGGTCGCGCCAGCGACAGGGCGCCCTCGCCGCGCAGCACCTGGCCCGCGGCGCTGTCGCAGGTCGACAGCACGATCAGCGAGCCGTCGAGCGGCAGGCGAGCGATTTCGTGCGGACGCAGCAGGCCGTCGTCGTCGCCCGCGGCGGAGAGCACGACGGCCGAGCGGCTGGGGTTGTCGAGGTCGGCGACGGCGTGGGCCGCGAAGTGCAACACTGCCGGTGGGCTCTTGGCGATCGAGCTCTGCAGCGCCGGCTCGCTCGCGCCGTCGCCCGCCAGCAGCAGGCCGCGGCCGACGGCGTCGAGCGCCGAGCGCCCCTCGCGTCGCGCCCACGGCAGCGGCTCGAGCGCCCGGCTGTTGGCCTCGAGCCAGCGCCGAGTCCCCTCGTCGTCGGTCGGCCGCTCGGCCGCCGGGTCGGCGAGCGCGACCACCCGCCGCGCGACCTCGGAGCGCGCTGTCGCCGCGTCGTCGCCGCGCCGCCAACGGTGCCAAAGGGTGAGCGACGGAACGACCGACAGACTGTAGCGGGCGCTCAGCGGGACTCCCGCGTCGGTCTCTTGGCCATCCATGGCGTCGTCGGGGCTCGGTAGGCGCAGAGCCGCCCACGGCAGCTGGTGCAGTGGCCCGTCGGGCACCAGGACCAGATGGTCGACCTCGGGCGGCAGGTCGGCGAGCGCGGCGCCGAGGATGCTCTCTCGCAGCCGTGCGAGCGCCTTGGGCGCGGCGTCCGGCGACGGCAGACGGTCGAGCATGTCGATCGCTGGCTGCAGCTCGGCGAGCCCGGGGAGTCGGTGCACGCGCGCACCGTGTCGGTCGACGACGAACGCCCACGAGCCGCCGTCGAAGTCGCCGTACAGGTTCTGCCAGTCGGCGACCTGGAACGAGACGATCGCTTCGTTCTCTGCGACCGCGCGCTGCAGGTCGTCGACGGTGGGGATGGTCGGGGCGTGGACCGCGGCCCAAGCCGGAGCCTCGCGAGCTACCTGCTGCCAGAGCCTAGATTCTTCTTCTTCCATGACTCGCAACCGAGCTTCGAACTCACTCACATCGGTGCTTTCGGATCGACTGATGATCTGGCGCTGCAGTTCGATCTGCGTCTGTAGATTCTCCCTCAGGCGCACCGATGTCGGTGAGCTAGACGACGGTTTCGGCGCCGAGTGGGCCGCGACCAGCGAATCCAGCAGGCTCCGTGATCTCATCCTCTCGAGCGTGACGAGTCCAGTCTGCAGGTCGCCAGAATCGGCCGCGAGCCCGGCGGCGACCTGGTAGAGCTCCATCCATGCGTCGACGAGCCCTCGCCGGCCGCCACGAGGGTCTTGGAGGAGCCTGAGGTCTTCGAAAAGGTCGAGAAATCGGTCGGCGGTTTCGAGCGCTTGGTGTGGCTGTTCGGCTCGGATCAGAGTCGCGACCGACTCGCGGTTGAGGCGAAGGAGGTCGGCTGTTTCGCCAAGCCGCGCCGCAAGACTGATTGCTTCGTGGACCGTTGGTCGTGCGTCGTCGCCCTCAACCTGTGCTGCCGCCTTCAGGCAATGGATCCTTGCGGTCGGCTCGGTCGACTCGAGCTCAGTGACGCGGTCGAAGCAGGCGTCGAGATATCGCCGGGAAACGTCTCCTCTCTCGAGGCGGCTCATGATCGAGAAGAGGACGACCTCGAGCTCGGTTTGGTCGCTGCTCTGCGCAGCGTCGAGCGCGAGCTGTGCTTCGTCGAGAATGCGAGCTCGGGCAGCTTCTGTCGGAAACTCCATCGCAATCAAGGCGATCACGAGGTTGGTTCGTCGAAACGCTTCCGCGACTCGGTCTTCGTCGGATTCGGCGATCGCTAGAAGCCGACGTGTCGCCTCGAGCATGGCATCGGTTTGGCCCAATTCGTGGTGGAGAATCGCGCGGACATTCCAGTAGCCAGTCGCGAGAGGGCCGACGATCGATGCAGGCTCGTTTCTCTTGAGCAAGAGGAGCGCGAGACCGAGGTCTTCGCCTTCGCGCAGATGGAGGCGGGCGCGCTCCGTTGCGATGCCGACGCGGTCGTGCGGCGAGCCAGCCCCACAGCGTTCGATCCCTGCGAGAGTTTCGTCCGCCTCCGCGAACCGGCCGACGTCACCCAGGCGCCGAGCCAAGATCAGGCGTGCTCTGCGGCAGCCGGACGCGTCGCCGAGACCTTCGAAGTCCTCGACTGCGCCACGCAAGAGCTGCTCGATCCGCGGTCCGCTGTCGGGCTGATTCCACAGCAAACGCGCCAAGGAGAGAGCCGCCCAGGAGTCGGGGTCGACCTCGAGTCGAGATTCCAGGTCGCGGATCGACTGGCCCGGATCGCGGTTTCTCGCTTCGGCGACGAAGCAGTCCCATTGCGATTCGAGATCCTCGGATACGCATGCATCGTCTCGTGTCTTCGCGTCGATGCCGAGACCGAGCAGGCAGCTCAATGAGACGATGAAGAGAATACGGAGCATCGTGGTGGAAGCTTGGTGCGGTTGGATCGATGAGACACTCATCGGAGAAGCACGTTCTCGAGGTAGGCGCCGGCGGCATGCTGCCGCTGTTGACCCGTGGGGCGGCCGGCGCATGATGAGACAACTCTAGAGGAGAAGCTCGATGGCCCAGTCTTCATGCCGGTGGATCGACGGAATCGCAAGGCTTTGGATGTTGCCGGCCTGCGTTGTGAGCTTGTTGTGTGTACCCACGTTGCAAGCCCAGGAGCTGGTCGAGTCGTGCGATGGATACCAGATTCAAGTCACGATCACCCGATGGATCGAGAACGGTCAAGTGGTTCAGGAAGAGACTCAGGTGCATCCGGATACGGCTCAAGTCCCGTGTGGTGCCAACCAGAGCCTGGTGACCCTGGACTTCGGCGGTGGTTGTGGCGGAATGGCGCCTTGCTTCTCGTCGAACGGGGGCTTGTCCAGCTACGAACAGCAGGTTGTCGATGCATGCGCTAGGGCAGAGAGGCGTAGCTCCTTGTCTTCTCAGCAGACTCGGACAGCGTCGACGAGCTTGGCGTTGAGTGTTGCGGGCTGTGGCGAGACTGCTGTCCCGCTCTGCGTCCAGTGCTTCATCCACGAGAAGCCGGTCGAAGAACCGCCGATCGTTGATCCCACGGAATTCTATTTCCTCGCGCAGTGGCGTGAAGGCTACGATGCCGGGGATACCGACGCCGGAATCGCCGTCGGTCTCGGCGGCGCCTACCACCTGAACCGGCGCTGGGCGTTCGGTTTCGAAGCGACCTACTTCGAGAGCGACAGCTCGGTGATCGACACCTCGACGACCGCGTTCGATCTCTACGGCCGGTACTACTTCAACGCGGACCGCGAAGGCGCGGACTGGTTCCTGCGCGCCGGCGCCGGCTGGGCGTCGATCACGGGTGCGACACGGGGCACTCTGCCGCTCGGTGGCTTCGACGACACCATCACATTCAACGCCGGCCTCGGGGCCGACCTGCGGATCAACGAGCGCGCACTGTGGCGCCCAGAGGTCGTCGGTCGCTACCTGGAGGAGCCGGACGAGTTCCAGCTCTCCGTCGGCATCGCGCTGGCGTTCCGCTGAGTGGGGAGTCCGGCCGGAGATTGACAAGCGGCGCGCGAGGGGACAGTCTCGGGAGACTTATGGAGGAATCCCGATGCGTCGATCCGTGCTGACCCTCGCCGCCGCGTGCATGCTCGCTCTACTCGTCGCCGGGCCAGGGACGGCGCCGGCCGCGGCCGATGTGATCGTCCTGCGCGACGGCTCGCGCATCGTCACCGACGGTCCGTGGGAGACCAGGGGGCGCCTGGTGCGCTTCACTCTGCCCGACGGCACGCTGGGCTCGGTACGCGCCAGCGAGGTCGATGCCGAGGCGAGCGCGGAGGCGACGCGTGAGGCTGAAGAGGCGGCGCAGCGCGAGGCCGAGGAGGCCGCGCGGGCGGACGAGGAGACGCCGCGCAAGAAGCCGGAGCCGGTGCTCGTGCTCACCGACAAGGACGTACGCCGCGCCGACAGCGACGTCGTCGACTCCGCACAGAATCAGGCCGACCTGGCCAACGTCCGTGTGCTCGACTGGGACTATGAAGAGCTCGAGAGCGAGAATCCGCCGTACCGGATCGTCGGCACGGTGCGTAACATCGGGCTGACCGGCGTCGAGGACATCATCGTCAGCATCCAGGTGATCGGCGTCGACGCCAACGGTGGGTCCCATTCCGATGTCGTGGTCGAGGGCCGTGCGCGCCTCGACGCCGAGCGCCTCGACGCCGGTGCCGAGACGCAGTTCGACTTCCCGATCGACCAGCGCCAGCTGATCGCTACCGGTAACCCGTCGTTTTTCTCCAACCCGCGGGTGGAGTTCGAGGTCAAGTCGCGCAGCGAGGGCACGTCGGAGGACGAGCTCGGCGAGCCCTAAGTCGTCGAGCTCCGGCGGCCCGACTCTGCAGGAGCTGCGCGTGGCGGGGCAGGGTCAGCGCGTGGCGGGCGGTGCGACGTGGATGCGTGCGTCGACCGCGCGCAGTCCGTCGCCGGGCTCGAGCGCGAAGAGCGGGTTGAGGTCCAGCTCGGAGATCTCGGGCACCGCTTCGGCGAGGCGGGAAATGCGCAGCAGCGCATCCTCGAGCGCGGCGACGTCGGCCGCAGGGTGGCCGCGGTAGCCCTCGAGCAGGCGGTAGCCGCGGATCGAGTGCACCATCTCCCGCGCGTCGCGGTCCGACAGCGGCGCGACGCGGAGCTCGACGTCGCGCAGGATCTCGACGTGAATGCCGCCGAGACCGAAGGCGACCAGCGGGCCGAAATCGGGGTCGAGGTCGACACCGATCATCACCTCGACGCCGCCCGCGAGCATTGGCTGGACAAGGACACCGTCCATCGCCTCGCGCTGGCCGGCCTCGTCGAGTCGGCGCGCGATGCCGTCGAAGGCGGCGCGCACCGCGGCGGCGTCCTCGAGGTCGAGCACGACGCCACCGTGATCGGTCTTGTGCACCAGCACGCGCGAGGCGAGCTTCACCACCACTGGGTAGCCGACCTCGTCGGCCAGCGCCACCGCCTCGTCGGCAGTCCGTGCGACACCGCCCGGCGCGCAGGCGATCCCGGCGGCGGCGAGCACCGCGAAGGCATCCTCGGCGCCGAGCCAGCCGGCGCCGTCGCGCGTCAGAGCGTCGGTGCATAGGGCACGGGCATGCTCGAGATCCTGACCGGCCGGCTCGGGGTAAACGCCGGGGTCGGCGCGGCGCCACTCGGCGTAGGTGGCGATCTTCGCCAGGCTGCGGCCGATCTCTTCGGGAAAGGCGTAGACCGGGATCGTCTCGCCGCTGGCGGTCGTCACCTCGAACCGGTCGACGTCGCGCTCGTCGCCGACGATCGACGCCAGCACCGGCTTCGGCGCCGCGTCCGGGCTCGCCGCGCGGCGCGCCGCCTCGACCGCCTCGGCGACGGCGTCGGTGATCTCCGACAGCGGATGCATGCCGGTCGGGGTGTAGATCACGACCAAGGCGTCGACCTCGTCGGCGCGCAGCACCGTTTCCACCGCGCGGCGGTACGACTCCGGCGACGCCGAGGCGATCATGTCGACTGGATTCGAGGCGCTCGCAGCGGCCGGCAAGAAGGTGCGTAGCGCGTCCTGGGTCGCCGGCGCCAGCGGGTCGACCGCCAGCCCGGCGGCTTCGAGCGCGTCGGCGCACAGGATGCCTGGACCGCCCGCGTTGGTGACGATGGCGGTTCGCCGTCCCGGTGGCAGCGGCTGCGAAACCAGCGCGCGCGCCAGGCTGAACATCTCCTCGAGCGTGTCGGCGCGCAGGATTCCGGTCTGCCGGAAAAGCGCGTCGACCGCGACGTCGGCCGAGGTCAGCGCCGCGGTGTGCGAGCTCGCCGCCCGACCTCCGGCAGCGGTGCGCCCGGCTTTCACAGCGATCACCGGCTTGCTGCGCCCGACGCGGCGCGCAATGCTGGCGAAGCGGCGCGGATTGCCGAACGACTCGAGGTAGAAGAGGATCACCCGGGTCGCCGAGTCGTCTTCCCAGTACTCGAGTAGGTCGTTGGCCGAGACGTCGGCCTTGTTGCCGACGCTGACGAACGACGACAGGCCGAGGCCGAGGCGGCGCGCGAGCGCGATGATCGCGATGCCCAGGGCGCCGCTCTGCGAGCACAGCGCGACCTGGCCGAAAGGCGGCATGATCGGCGCGAACGAGGCATTGAGCCGCACGCTCGGATCGGTGTGCAGCAGGCCGAGGCAGTTCGGGCCGACCATGCGGACGCCGGCGGCGCGCACCGTGTCGGCGAGTCGGTCCTGCGCCGCGCGTCCGTCGGCGCCGACCTCGGCGAAGCCGGCGGTGACCACGATCAGCGAGCGGACGCCGGCGGCGATGCACTCTTCGGTCACCTGCTGCACGATGCGCGCGGGGACGGCGAGCACCGCGAGGTCGATCGGGGCGCCGACCGCGGCGACGGTGGGGTAGGCGCGGATCGAGCCGACGTGGCCGGCGCTCGGGTGGATCGGAAACACCGGGCCGTCGAAGCCGGCGCGCACCAGCGCGTCGAGAATCCGGTAGCCGACGCTTTCACGGTCGCGGGAGGCGCCGACCACGGCCACCGAGCGCGGAAAGAAGAGACTGTGCAGCGACGCCGCGGCGCGAGCACGCAGTCCGATTTCGTCGGCCGTACCCTCGAATGAGCGGGTGCGGAACACCAGCCGCACGAGCGCGCCGCGCTCGGGGCTCTCGACCTCGAGCTCTTCCTCGACGGTGAATCCGCCGCGGCGGAAGAGCTCGACCAGCGACGCGTTGTCGCGCCGCGCCACGCCGACCATGCGCTCGACGCCGTGGTGCGCGGCGCGCACCATCAGCCGCTCGAGCAGTAGTGTGGCGAGCCCGCGCTGGCGCAGCTCCGGCACCACCGCCAGAGTGACCGCCGCGCTGTGCTCGTCGAGCAGCCGGTAGGCGCCGAAGCCGACCGGGCGGGCTCGCTCGCCGGCGAGGTAGACGGCGTCGGCGGCCTCGGTGAGCTCCTCGGCGTCGGCGTTGGTTTCGGCGCCGAGCCCGAGGCTGCGCGCGGAGTCTGCTCGGTCGGTGGCGTCGAGGTGGCCGAAGAAGGTGTCGAGCGCAGCGCCCTCGCCGAGCTCGTGGAGATCGAGGCGCGAGCCGTCGCGCAGTACCAGCTGTCCAGCGCGTTCTGCCGTGTCGGTCGGGGGCAGAAAGGCGGGGCGAACACGGGGCGGTGCGGGAGTCGGCGTCGTCATCGGATCCTCCGCGGCGACGGTATCACCCACGATGCGGCGCTGTTCCGCGGCCTCTCGAGCTGGTTCCGGCTGGTGTGGCCTCGGGTGACTCGCAGGCTGGATCCCAATTGGACTCCGCGAGAACAGATGATATGTTGAGTTGAATCGATTTATATTGGATCGGACTGCGGATTTGTCTTGTTCTTTCAGTGCAAACCTGTCCGACACTCCCAGGAGCTCCCCGTGATTCTGAACTCTCGAGCCGCGAATCCTCGAGCCACCCGGCTCGCATCCCTCTCCCTGCGCTACTCGGTCACAGGGGTCGCGTCGATCCTTCTCCTTCTCGTCGTGCTGACCGCGCCGGCTCTGGCCGGCGACACGTCGACGCCGCGTCTTCTGAAGCTCGACGAGCCGTTGCCGAGCGAGCGCCCGGCGGCCGAGGCACTGTTCGTGCAACGCGTCGGCGCCGACGAGGCGCTGGTGCGCGTGGTCTACTCGGACGACGCGAGGCGTCAGCTCGGCGAGCGCCAGATCGCCTTCGGTGCGCTTGTCCTGCACGACGACGGCACGGGCGCCGACGACCGGGCCGGGGACGGTGTCTTCCATGGCGCGGTGCGTCTCGACGTCGAGGCCCTTCGCGCCAAGGCCGAGCACGAGCGTGCCGCCGCGGCCGACGGCCGGCTGCGGGTGACCTACACGGCCAGTTCACGCGCTGCCTCGGGCGCCGTCGAGCCGTTCGACCTCGACGGATATCTCGCCGGTCAGTGGGTCGAGGTCCGTCGTAGCACGATCGTTTCGCCTTCGGGCGCGGTCGATGCCGGCGGGCGCACGCTCGATGGCGCGACGACCTCCCCCCTGGTCGTTCCGGGCACCAGCCCGTTTCAAGACGAGGTGCTGATGATCCGCTTTCCGCCCGTGATCGACGATCCCAGTCGCACCTTCGAGCCGTGCACCGGCGCCGGCACTCCTGGCGGGCCTTGGACGTTTGGACACCTGATGCGCGAGCTCTCGGTCGATCTCGGTGTGCCGGTGTCGACTCTGGCCGAGGACTGGGTCAGCCAGTGGCTCGTGCCGCACGTGATCAACACCTTCCCGGTGCCCGCCCGCAACTCGATTCAGAGCCTGATCGACGATTGGCGCGCCGACAGCAACGGTGGTGTCGTCGCCGGGCCGCTCGATGTCGACATCGCACCCTTCCGCCTGCTCGCCATCGTGCCGCGCATCGACTTGCGCCAGCTGACCGCGACCGCCACCAACCCGTTCAAGGGGCCGTTCGTCAACGCCGGCGAGGCTCGCTTCGTCTTCGGTGTTGTCGTGCCGGCGCACTATCCGCGCAGCGCCGGCGCCTTCCCGGCCGCCCCGGGACCCGCCGGCTGCGGACTCCTGCCCTTCACCGTGATCTTCGAGTACGGCGTCGGCTTTACCACCTGCCGCGACGTGAAGAGCTGGGCGACCGATTGGGCGAAGCTTGACAGCCTCGGCTTCGGCAGCGCTGCATACCTCAACCATCTCGAGGGCCTCACCAAGCTGTTCACCAACGCCGGTCGCCCGGCGCATCTGAACCAGCTGCGCACCAACGAGATCGCGCTCGCCGGGCCGTGGGAGCTGCGCGAGTTCCAGCCGCGCGTCGGCTTCGGGCTGCTCGAGACCACAGTCGCTGCGACGGCCGACCTGTCGCACAACTTCAGCCCGCTCTTCGCCAGCTTCGTGCAGCAGGTGCCGACGCCGACCGACGTGCCGCTGAGCTTCGGCACGCCGCCGTCGCCGCCGAACCCGAGTGTACCGTTCCGCGCCGCCGCGTCGATCGCTCCGGGTGGGTTCTTCTGGGACGCGCCGGGCTTGGTGCCCGGCTTCAGCAAGGCGCGCCACGAGGTCTCCCTGATGAGCTGCAACGGCTGCCACACCGGCGAAACGGGCACGCCCTTCGTGCACATCGACCCGACGACGATCCCCTCCGCCTTGTCGCTCTTCCTCACCGGAGTCAACGGCTTCCCCGATCCGGCCGACCCGGGGCTGACCCACGACTTCGATGCGCTGGAAGACCGTGAAGCCGACATCAAAGCGATGTCTGGCGCCTTGTGCGCCGTGGCGGTGCCAGCGCCGCTTGCCGACCCGGCGACAGCGGAGAGCCTCGCCGTGCCGCTCGACGAGCTGCTGCGCGAGCCGCCGCGCTTCGTGCACTGATCGCATCGGTCGCCCCGCGAGCCTCGTCGCCGACGTTGGTGAGGCTCTCCGAGCGGCTCGGGTTCTCGCTCGCTAGAATGGCAGCGCCGCCGCGTCGCAAGTCGAGGAATCGACCGACGCGGTTGCTGCATCTATCTTTCTTGTCGCTTCTCCTCGACCCGTTCGCGAACCCCATCCGGCCCGAGAGCCGAAGGAGCCGCTTCATGCTTCGCGACCCGTCCGCCGTCCCGCGCGTTTTCGCGCTGCTCTGTGTCCTCTCCGGTGTGCTGGCGTTCGTGCTGCTCGGTGCACCGGGCGCCGCATTCGCCGACGACGTGGAATCGGCCGACGACGCGCCGGCCGCCGAAGAGCCGATAGAGCGCGACCCGATCCTGCAAGACATCATCGACATGCTCGAGGCCAAGCTCTCGGAAGATTTGATCCGCGAGTGGCTGACGGCCTACGGCAAGAAGCCCGGCGTGCCGACCGCTGCCGATCTGGTGGCCCTGCGCGACGCGGGGGCCAGCGACCAGCTGATGAGCTATGTGCTCGAGTCCGGGCGTCGGCCCGAGCCTCCGGCCGCTCCGTCGGCGCCTGCTGCACCAGCGGCTCCGACGGCCCAGGCCCCGGCCGCCCCGGTCGCGCGGGATACCGCGCCGGCTCCGGCGGCGGGAGAAACCGAGGCCGGCGCGGCTGCCGACGAGACCGTCCTTGTGAGCTTCCGCCTGGCGTACTCGCCCAACGTGCCCGACGGCGAGCCCGAGTGGGATCTCTACGTCTACCTCGACGGCAAGCCGCTCAGCTATGTGGCGCCACGGGGACTCTTGGGCGGCGACCGGCTCGAGTTTCAGAAACGCCTGGCACCCGGGCGCCACGTGCTGAGAGTGACGCGCGAGCAACACCAGGAACGGCGCGATCGCTGGCGCCACCGCGCCCGCGTCGCCGGCGACGACATCGCCTTCACGCTGCGCCCCGGTGCGGCGGCGACCTTCGAGCTGTCGTTCGGCCAGAGCCTGCTGAGTTTCGACGACCCGCTCTCGTACCGCTTCGTCCAGGGCGACACGGTCGACGTGCGCGAGGATTTCGGCGGCAATCCCGACCGCTGGGCCGAGATCTGTGAAGAGGTCGAGACCGAGCTCGAGGGCGAGCCCTCGCGCGGCGAGCGCCGGCGCCTCGCGGACTGCCGGCGCTGGAGCGATCTCTGGCCCGGTCTCGACGTGCCGCCCCGCGCCGAGGTGCGCGAGGCGATGGCGAGATTCGGCTATCGGCCGGTGCCGAAGACCGAGAGCCTGTTCTGAGTCACTCCGGGGTCAGCCGTCGGTCGGCTCGGCCTCGTCGTCGGCCGTGTGCGACGGCAGGTCGACCGGCGGCAGCTCGGTGGCGCCGTCGACCATGAAGTGGTCGAACCAGCGCAGCAGGCGAATCGAGTGCTCGTAGCGTGAGGCGGCGCGGCGATTGCCGTGCCCTTCGCCCGGGTAGCGCACGTAGCGCACCGGCGTCTTGTCGATCAGCTTCAGCGCGCGGTAGAGCTGCAGGCTCTGCGACGGATGGACGCGGGTATCCTCCTGGCCGTGGCCGATGAGTAGCGGCGTCCGCGACTGCTCGGCGTAGTACAGCGGGCTGCGCTCGAGCGAGAACTGCCACTTGGTCCATGGCTTGAAGCGCGTGTGGACGAGGAAGTCCTCGGTCGGAATGTCGGTGGTGAACCCCTTCGAGATCTTGTTCGAGATCCCGACCATCATCACGCCGGCGGCGAAGCGCTCGGTGTAGTAGGTGGCGGCCCAGGCGGTGGCGTAGCCGCCGTACGACGCGCCGGTGATGCCCATCTTGTCCTCGGCGGCGATGCCGGCGGCCACCAGCGCGTCGGCGGCCTCGGCGAGGTCGCGGAACTCGGCGCCGGCGGCGTCGCTCTGCGAAGTCTTCGAGAAGGCGACGCCGCGGCCGGTGCTGCCGCGGTAGTTCGGGTAGAGCACCGCGTAGCCGCGCGCGGCGGCGGTCTGTCCGGGGCGACCGTAGCTGGTGAGCCAGCCATTGCTGTCGTGGGCTTCGGGGCCGCCGTGCACCATCAGGATGGTCGGTGCCGGACGCGTGCCGTCGAGCGGATGGATCAGCACTCCCTCGAGCTCGAGGCCGTCCGAGGCGGTCCAGGTGAACACTTCCTGGCGCCCGAGCTCGACGTCGGCCAGCCACGGGTTGCTGTCGGTGAGCCGGCGCGCCTCGTCGGCGCCCGCCGGCAGCAGGTAGACCTCGGCCGGGTGGGTCGGCCGCTCGGCGCGCAGCGCCGCGGTGCCGTTCTCGGCGACCGCCAGGCCTTCGACCAGCGGGCCGCCGCCCTTGCCCGAGACGACGCGATCACGGCGGCTGCCGTCGAGGTCGACCTCGGCGACGATCGTCTCGACACCCTGTGCGATCACCGCCAGGAGAGTGTCGGCGTCGACCCAGGCGAAGTCGGTGACGTGCGCCTCGAGCCCGGGCAGCAGGTCGCGCGGTGTCCCGCCCGCGATCGGCACCACGGCCAGGCGTCCCTCGCGCGGGTCGTGGAGGTCGGCGGCCTTGATCATCGCGATGTGGGCGCCATCGGGCGAGACGTCGAAGTTGCCGAGCTTGCCTTCGTTGTCGACGCGGCCGACGATCTCGGCGCTATCGGCCTTGACGACGACGAAGCTGCGGCGGGTGTAGCGGTCGTCGATCAGGTTGCGCGGCTGCACGGTGACGACGAGGTGCTCCCCGTCGGGTGTCCAGCGCATCTCGTCGACCGAGCCTTCGAGCGCCAGCTTGCGCGGCTGCGGAGCTTCGGCGGCCGGCGCCGACGGATCCCGGGGCGGCGGCGCGTACGCGGGCAACGGGGCGAGCCAAACCTGGATCGGCTGCACCTCTTCCTCGAAGATCTCGCGATCGAAGCCCTGCTCCTTGGCCGTCTTGCGGGCTTCGGGGGGCGGCTCCGCAATGCGCCAAGCGATCGTGTCGCCCTGCGGCGACACGGCGTAGCTCTCGGCGCCACTCTCGAACTCGAGCAGGCGCCGTGCCTCGCCGCCGGCGACCGGAATCGCCCAGAGGGCCTTCTGCTCGTCGTCGCCTCGCTTGGCGAGGAACGTGATGTGGTGGCCGTCCGGTGTGAAGGCAATGTCGTTCAAGTTGCCGCGATGGGTGAAGGCGCGCGAGGTGCCCTCGGTGTCGACCACGTGGAGCTCGCGCCACGCCGAGCCGTCTTCGTCGACGCCCGGGCGGCGCTGGACCTCGAGGCCGTACGCAATGGTCGAGCCATCGGGCGCGATCGCGACCGAGCGAACGGTTTGGAGGGCGGCGAGGCGATCGACGTCGAGTCCGTCGGCGACAGCGGGGGCGAGTCCGGCGACGAGCGCGAGCGCGGCGCCGGCGGCTGGGAGCAAGAATCGGGTCATGAGCAGATCTCCAGAGTCGAGAGGTCGGGGCGGAAAGGCGGCGAGCGGAGAAAGAACCTGACGGCGAGACGAGGAGAGGAGAGTCGAGTCGAGGCAGAGGCAGAGGCGGAGCGCCGGTGGGTGGCGCCGAGGGAGGCCGGGCGAATGCGTCTTCAGGGAATCCGCAGCGAGACGGTGAGAGGCCGGTTCTCGCGCAGCAGATCAAGCACGATGGTGGTGCCGGAGCCGCTTTCGGCGGCGAGCCGGCGCAGCGCGTCGCCCGAGCGGAGAGACTCTCCGCCGGCCCGCAGCAGCAGGTCGCCTTGGCGGATGCCGGCCCGGCCTGCGGCGCTGCCTTCGAAGACTTCGTCGACCATCACGCCTTGGAGGCCGAGAGCGGTGTAGTCGACGTCGGAAAACCGCAGCCCGAGATCCGGTGGCGGCGGAGGAGGCGGAGGTGCCGAGGGCGGGGGCGACGGTCTGCTGGACCGTGGCGTGGTCGAGCGCGCCGCGTCTCCGGCCGATGCGGCGCGTCCGCCTCGAGCGCGCGTCCGCTGCACGGCCTCGAGATTCTCGCGCACGCTGGCGGCGGAAGGGTCGATGTCGAGCGCACGGCGCAGGCTCGCTTCAGCCTCGTCGAGGCGGTCGAGCTCGAACAGAAGGCTGCCCAAATTGGCGTGGATCTCGGCGCGGGTCGGCTCGAGCCGGCGTGCGGTTTCGAGGGCGGTTCGTGCCTTGTCGAGCTGTCCGAGCTGCTGGTGTGCGAGCCCCTGGTAGATCCAGGCGTTGACCAGGTCGTCTCGCCAGCCGGTGGCGCGCTCGGCGAATCGGAGTGCCGGCTCCGGTCGGCCCTGGTCGAGATGCAGGCGGGCGAGATGCACCGCGGCGTCGTCGGCCCAACCCTGCGCGTTGTCGGCGTCGGCGCCGAGGGCGCGCTCGAACGACTCGCGCGCCGTGTCGTCGTCGCCCAGGCCGCGCTGCGCGCGGCCGAGGTTGAGCCACAGCTCGGCCCGCTCGGGCGCGGCGTCGGCGGCACCGCGCAGCAGAGCCGCGGCGGCGACGTGGTCGTCGCCATCGAGGTGGGCGAGCGCGAGCGCGTTGACCGTCATCGGGTCGTCGGGCGCCAGCTCGTGGGCGCGGCGCAGGGCGTCGATTGCCGAGCCGCTGCCGTCGCGACGACGTGCGAGGCCGAGATTCAGCCAGGCCGGCTGGTTGTCGGCGTCGGCGTCGACGGCGCGCTCGAGCACGTCGAGCGCCTCGTCGAGGCGCCCGCGCGAGAGGTAGATCAGGCCTACGTTGGTGAGCGCCAGCGAGCGTAGGCCGGCGTCGATGTCGCTGTCTTCGCGCTGCGCCGCGTCGAGCGCGAGAAGCTTCTGGAAGCCGCCGAGGGCGGCGTCGAGGTCACCGAGATAAAAGTCGACCAGCGCCCGGTTGTAGAGCGCTCGCGGCTGGTCGGGCCGCAGCTCGAGAGCGTCGTCGAAGGCCTGGCGCGCGCTCTGCCACTCACGCGCCCGTAGATGGCCGAGTCCGGTCCGCACGAGGTCGGCGGCCCGCGCGCTGCGCTGAGCCAGCGCCTCCTTCTGCGCGTCGTAGAACAATGGCACGAAGGTCGGGGCGTAGAGCTCGGATTGCAGGGTGTACTCGGGATCGAGCTCGAGCACGCCGAGGAGAGTGCGGCGCGCGTCGCCGTCGCGTCCGAGCTCGTGCTCGAGGGAGGCGATGGTCATGCCCAGCCGAAGGCGCTCGGCGCTCGTGCTTTGCAGCGCGGCGACCTGACGATAGAGCGCGATCGCCGCCTCCAGATCATCGCGCGCGTAGGCTGCGTCGGCGCTGCGTTCGAGCGTCGTCAGCTCGTCGCCGGCGAGCTCGGTCGGGGTCGTCTCCGCACCGGCGGTGTCCACCGCGCTCGGCGCCACGAGGTCTTCTTCTTCGATCTGCGCCGGTGCGGGTCGAACGGCGCCGACCAGCCACAGCATGGTGAGCACGGTTGCGATCCGGGCCGCGAGCCGGTGTTCGGGCAGCGCGCGGCCGTGCCGTCGTCCAGCCATCGTCAGGCGTCGTCCTTGGTCGCTTCTTCGATCGACCCCGCGTCGAGATCGAAGGTGAGAATCGTCTCCTGCAGCGACTCGAGCTCGACCAGGCGACGAAGCACCGGCTCTTCGCCCTCGAGCGGCCGGATCTCGATCGTGTGCCGGCCGGGCTCGAGGCGCAGCCGGCGCAGAGGCGTCGGCTGCGGCGCCTCACCATCGAGGATCACCAGCCCCTGCGGTCGGCGCGGGAACGGCCGGATGCTGAGACTCGCCGGTGCCGGGATCGGCGACTGCAGGCGGACACTCTCGCCGGCGCCGATCTGGACCCGGCGGCTGCGCACGAGGGCGTAGTCGGGGTCGGCGACGCGGAACACGACGTCATAGGAGCCGGCCGGAAGCTCGATCGTCCGACCGCGCTGCAGGTCGTAGCTGCGCCCACCTGCTGACACCGACGCGGTTTCGGCCCAGAGCAGTGCCGGCACGACCAGGCGACCGGGCTCGTCGGGGGCGGCCGGTGCGGGCTCGTCGTCGCCGCTCGCATCGTCGTCCTCGCCGGCGCGGGGACCGTCGTCGCTTGCGCTCTCAGGGCTCTCGCCGGCGTCTGCACCGGGAGGGTTGTTCGCGGCGCCCGGCGCCGCGTCGGCGACACCCTCGGTCGGTGCCGTGACGTCGACCGTGGTCGGTGCGTCGTCTCGGCTCGACGATTCGGCTTCGCGCGCGCCGAACCACCAGCCGGCGCCGCCCGCGACCAGCGCCAGGACGAGGACCGCGCCGAGAGCGGTCCACCGGTTGCGCGTCGTCCTGGCGACCGCTGCCACCGTTTCGGTGCCGTGCTGGGGCAGAGCGTGGTGGGGGACGTCGTACTGCGCCGTGCTTTGGCCGGACCGCGCCGTGGTCAGATCGCGACTGGCGATCGGCGCCGACAGCTCGAGCTCGTCGAGCCCGCCGGACGGTGTCTGCTGTGACTCTGCCGTCGTCGCATCGTCGTGCGGACCCGAGTCGGGCGTCGCCGCAGCGGCGGCCGAGCGCGTGTCGATCGAGTGCGAGGTCGACCACTCTTCGCGCAGGCGCCGCTGCAGGCGCTCGAGCTCGCGCACCAGGACGCCGCCGTCGGCGGGCCGCGCCGTCGGATCCTTCTGCAGGCAGGCGTCGACCAGCGCGACGATGTCGGCCGGCGCCGCCGGCCAGTGCTCGGTCATCGGTGGTGGCGGCTCGTTCACCAGCTTGTAGAGGACCTGCGAGATCTGCTCGCCGCGGAACGGCCGCTCGTAGGTGAGCAGCTCGTAGGCGAGCACGCCGAAGGAGAAGATGTCTGTGCGGACATCGATGGCGCCGCCGCGGATCTGCTCCGGCGACAGGTAGGCGGCGGTGCCGAGAGTCATGCCGGTCTGGGTCAGCCCGGTCTCCTGCTGCGCCAGCTTGGCGATGCCGAAGTCCATGATCTTGGTCGTGCCGTCTTCGAGCACCCGCACATTGGCCGGCTTGATGTCGCGGTGGATCACGCCGCGCTCGTGCGCATAGGCCAGGCCGCGCGCGGTCTGCAGCAAGTAGAAGAGCTTCTCGGGCCACGGCAAGTAGTCGCGGCGCTTGATCTTGCGGTCGAGGTCCTCGCCCGACAGGTACTCCTGCACCAGGTACGGCATCCCGTCCTGGACCCCGAAGTCGTACACCGTGGTGACGTTGCGGTGGTGCAGGTTGCCGGCGATCTCCGCTTCCTGGAAAAAGCGGGAGCGGATCTCTTCGTTGTTCGAGCTGCAGGTCTTCACCGCGACCGGCCGCTTGATGAACGGGTCGCGTCCTTTGTAGACCTCGCCGAAGCCGCCGACGCCGATCTGCTCGATCAGCTCATACTTGCCGATGTTTTGCATGCCGATAGGGGCCCGGCCGGTGCTCCGGGCGGCCTGGATGCTACCACGGTCGGTGCGCGCGGCCGTGCCCGCACGCGCGGCGCTCAGCCTCGCTCGAGCTCGTGGATGCGCTCCTCGAGGCGTGCGACGGCGTCGAAGGTGCCGAGCTTCTCGACGGCGAAGCGCAGCGCGCTGCGCGCGGTGTCGACATCGCCGCGGGCGAGCATCGCTTCGATCGAGACCACCGCTTCGAGGCGTCGCCGCTCGAGCTGCTCGGCGCGCTCTTCCTGGTGGCGCGCTGCGGCCCGGCGACGCACCAGCTCGACCAGGTCGCGCGCCGCCAGGTCGTCTTGGCTCAGCTCGGCGACCAGGCCGGCGCAGCGCTCGGCGCGCTCGGCGTCGAGGCGGTCGGTCTGCTGCAGCAGCACCATGTGGTCGACAATGCTCTGCGCCATCTGGTCCGCTTCCGCCTGCAGCCGCCGCCGGCAGCGGCGCGCGGCCTCGACGAGATAGCGGCGCAGCGTGCGATCCTCGTCAATCGAGCCGAAGAGCCTCCGCGCGAACTCCAGCGCTTCGGCCGCTTCGACGAAGCGCTCGCGCTCGGCGTAGCTGCGGATGCTCGCTGTCGCCTCGGCGATCTTGCGGGCGCGTCGCTCGTCCGAGCCGGCGTAGGTCGGTGTCGCCACCGCATCGTCGGTGCTCGGCGTCGCCGCGGCCTCGTGGCAGCTCGCCATCAGCACTCGGGCCTCGGTGTTCGTCGGTGCCAGATCGAGCACCTCTTCGAGCATCACCTGGGCGCGCGCCGTCTTGCCGGCTGCGATCAGCTCGCGCGCGCGCTCGAGCAGGCCCGAGACCTGGACGTTGGGCAGAGTGCCGGTGACCGGGACGACGCCCGTCTGAGTGGCGTCGTTGAATACGCCGGTGAGGTGCAGGTCCGCGAGGCTTTCAACGAGGTCGCGCAGCTCCGCCAGCAGCCGCTCGCAATCGCGGTAGCGGGTGGTGGCGTCCTTGGCCAGGCAGCGATGAATCACGCGCGAGAGCTTTGGCGGGCAGGCTTCCCAGACCTCGTGCAGCGGCTTCGGCTCGTGGTTGAGCACGGCATCGATGAGCTGCGCGAGGTTTCGACCGCTGAACGGTCGCACGAACGTCAGCAGCTCGTAGCCGAGCACGCCGTAAGAAAAGAGGTCGGAGTTGAGACCCGATTCGCGCCCGAGCAGGCGCTCCGGCGACAGATAGGCGACAGTGCCGACGGTCATTCCGCTCTTGGTCAGCTGGCTGTCGACGTCGGCCAGCTTGGCGGTGCCGAAGTCCATGATCTTGGTCGAGCCGTCGTCGAGCACGCGGATGTTGCCCGGCTTGATGTCGCGATGGATCACCCCGCGCCGATGAGCATGGTCGAGGCCGCTCGCGATCTCGACCAGGAATCGCAGCTTGGTGGCGAGATCGGCCGGCTCGTGGCGCCGGATCATGTGCGCCAGGTCTTCGCCCGAGAGGTACTCCTCGACCAGGTAAGGCATCTGCTCGTGGACGCCGAAGTCGTACACCATTGTGATGTTGCGATGCACCAGGCTGCCGGCGATCTCTGCTTCGCGAAAAAACCGCTGCCGCGTCTCTTCGTCGCGCGAGTAGCAAACCTTGATCGCGACGGGCCGCTTGATGAACGGGTCATACCCCTTGTAGACGATGGCGAAGCCACCGCTCCCGATCTTCTCGAGGACCTCGTACTTGCCGATCCGGTCGACGCCGGTACCCGCGCTCATCGCCGCAGTGTAGCCCGTAAGTCTGACCAGCTTCAACGGGCGTCGCGGCGAGCCGCGAGCGCCGGTTCACGCGTCGCCGAGTCGGCGGCGGTATACTGCGCGCTCACGACGGAGGACCTCAGTTTGACGCCCGCGGATTCGACAGACGCCCATCCGAGCGCGAGCGCCGAGCCCCTCAGCGAGGGACTGCCGCGGCGCGTCGGGACGGTCGATCTCGAGGCCGCCGTGGAGCGGCCGCGTCGTACCTCCGACGGCGGCGAGCTCCCGACGCGCTACGAAGCGCGGGATCGCGATGCCGGACGCGTGTTGGTGTGCAAGGAAGCGCCGGGAATTGCGGTCCGCATCGACCGTTCATTCAGCTTTAGCGAGCCGGAAGCGCGCAAGCTGCCGGCGCGCACGATCTTGCTCGACGGCGCCGGCGTGTTCGGTCCCACCGTCGACGATGCCGCCCACCTCTACAACCTCGACCACCACGAGGGCTGCGCGCGTGCGTTCACGCTCGCCAGCTGCGAGCAGGCGATGGTCTTGGTGCTCAAGGGGCTCGAGCTGGGCCGCGACGACTGGACGATCTACGCCAACGAGCCCGATCTCGACACCGTCTTCGCCATCTGGGTGTTGCTCAATCACCGCCGGTTGCGCGATCTGGACGATGCGCAGCGCGACCGCATCGCGCCGCTGCTGCGCCTGGAGGGTGCGATCGACGCGAACGGTTTCGAGCTCGCCGAGTGGTGCGGACTGTCGACCGACGAGCTGAAGACGCACCGCGCGCGCCTCGATCGGCTGCACCGTCTCGAGCTCGAGACCAAGCGCTCAGGCCAGTGGGCTGACGGTGACCTGCTCGCCTACACCCTCGACATGCTGGTCGAGATCGACCACATGGTCTACACCAGCGGGGACTTCCAGGACTTCGAGGGTGTCGAAGAAGAGTATGGCCACGTCGACATCGGCCAGGGCAAGGTGGCGGTCGTGTGCCGCGACAGCGGCGGCATCTATGACGTCGAGCGGCGGCTGAAGAAAGTGTGGGACGACCGCCTCGGCATCGTCGCGCTCGAACGCGAGCCGCGGCAATACACGCTGCGCCGCAGCGCCTCGCTCGCCGGCATCGCCCTCGCCGAGGCCTACGACAAGCTCAATCTGCTCGATCCCGCGGTCGACGGTCGTCCGCCGTCGAAGCGCTGGGGCGGCTCGGACGAGATCGGCGGCTCGCCGCGTCCCGACGGCACGGGACTGACCCCGCGCGAGATCGGCAAGATTCTCAAGCTCACCTACAAGCGCGTGCGCGCCACACAACACCTGCAGCGCATTGTCGCCGCCGCACTCTGGTCGCTCGTGCTGGCGCTCGCCGGCGGCGTCGCTGTCGTGTCGCGGCGCTTCTTCGGCGGCACGTCGTCGAGTGACCATGGCGGCGCGCTCGAGCTCGCCCTCGCCGCCGGCATCATGGCGGTCGGTGCGCTGCTGCTCACCCGCCAGCTGTCGCGCGGCTGGACGTGGATCTACGGCTGGCGTTTCCCCGCCGGCCGGAGCTGGCTCTTCGCCGTACCGCTGGTGCTGCTCGCCGGAGCCGCCGGTGGTGCCCCGGTGCCGGCGGTGCCGCCGGGGGATCGCGAAGCGCTGGCCTGGGCCGCCGGCGCGGTGCTGGTCGCCGCCTTCGGCATCGAGCTGATCTTCCGCGGCCTCGCGCACGGCCTGCTGGTGCTCGATTCGCCGGTGCAGTCGCCCGGCGGACGCTTCTTCCTGTCGCGCCCGGCGCTCACCGTGGCCGCCCTCTCGGCGACGCTGCTCACCGTCTGCCACTGGCTCTGGCTGCCCCTGCCACCTTGGCCGCTCGAAGGTCTCGAAGCGCTCGGCCTCGTCGCCTTCGTCTCCGTCGTCTGCGGCCTAGCCCTCGGAGTCGTCCGCGAGCGCTCGCTCAGCGTCTGGCCGTGCGCCCTCGCCCTCACCCTCGCCGGCTGGCTGCGCCTCGGTCTCGACCTCTGGCTGCAGCATCGCTGAGCCGAGCGTTGACGTCGCCGGCCACGGCGAGTAAGATTCGCCGTCCGCGCGCTCCCGCGCGCAAGGCCGCCGCACGCGCACCGGCCGCCCCGCACAGCCTCTGTGCCCCCATCGTCTAGTCGGTTAGGACACCAGCCTTTCAAGCTGGCGGCACGGGTTCGAGTCCCGTTGGGGGTATTCATCGTCCTGGCTCAGCGTGACCGCAGTCGATCTCTGACGAGCGGACTGCGGTGGTAGATTGCGATGATGCGCGAGAGGGTCTTCAACACGGCCGGGCCTTGCGATCCGGAGTGGCACTACATGCTGCCTCCGGAACGGCGTCTGCAGCGTGTGGAGACTCTGATCGATCGCGCTCAGTACTTCGTCGTTCACGCGCCGCGGCAAGTCGGTAAGACGACGAGCTTCAGGGCCCTTGCCGACCGGCTGACCGCCGAGGGTCAGTACGTCGCGCTTCTGGCGTCGTGTGAAGCGGCGCAGGCAGCGGGCGACGACGCGGAGCGCGGTGTCACGGTCTTGGTGCGGGAGATCGAGACGGCGGCGATGACTCTGCCATCCGAGCTGCGGCCGCCGAAACTGTCGGACCTCGGCGACATCGAGCCCCTGCTCCTGCTGCGTGTCTACTTGGCGCGATGGGCCGAGAGGTGCCCGCGCCCGATCGTCCTTTGCTTCGACGAGATCGACTCTCTTCTCGGCACGACCCTGATCTCGGTCCTTCGCCAGCTACGGACCGGCTACCCGGATCGGCCCCGCCGATTCCCGCACAGTGTCGCCCTGATCGGTCTTCGCGATGTACGGGACTATCGCCTCGAGGCGAATGCGGACGGGCCCAAGCTCGGGACCTCATCTCCCTTCAACATCAAAGTCGAGTCGCTGCGCCTGCGTGACTTCACAGCCGAGGAGGTCGTCGAGCTGTACCGTCAGCACGAGGCAGAGACCGGGCAGCGCTTCACCGCTTCGGCTCTCGATCGAGCCTTCGAGTTGACGCAGGGCCAGCCTTGGTTGGTCAATGCGCTGGCGCGCCAGCTGGTGGAGGACGAGCGCCCCGACCGCAGAGAGCCGATCGACCTCGACGCCGTCGAGTCTTCCAAGGAAAAACTAATCCTGCGTCGCGACACGCACCTCGACTCGCTCGCAGAAAGACTGCGCGAGCGACGCGTCCGTCGGGTCATCGAGCCCCTCGTCGCTGGCGACTTCCTCGGCGCCGACGTGACCCCCGACGACCTCGACTATGTCATCGATCTCGGGCTCGTCTGGCGTCAGAACGGTGACCTGAGCGTCGCGAATCCGATCTACCGGGAGGTGATTCCTCGATCGCTCGCGGTGGTCCTCGAGTCTTCGATTCCCGTGAGCCGACTTCAGTATGTCGATCTGGACGGTCGCCTCCGAGTCGAGACTCTGCTCGACGAGTTCGGGGCGTTCTGGCGTGAAAATGCGGAGAGCTTTCTCAAGCGAACGCCGTACTCGGAGGCCGCGGCGCAGCTGATCTTCATGGCGTTCTTACACAAAGTCGTCAATGGGGGCGGCTTCATCGATCGTGAGTACGCCGTCGGCGCTGGGCGCATCGACCTTTGTCTTCGCTGGCCTCACGGCGAAGGCGTCGATCGTTTCGCCTTCGAGCTCAAAGTCCGACGGAAAGCTCCGGTGCGGGAGCGCGGTATCGACCAGCTCGTGAACTACCTGGAGCGCCTGGGACTCGATCGCGGAATCTTGGTCGTGTTCGATGTTCGGAAGGACGCGATAGGGGTTGGGTCCGAGGCCTCTCGAGAAAGCGTAGTGCACCGCGGTCGCGAGGTCTTGATCGCGACCTACTGACGCCGGGTTGCGTGGGCGGAGATCGGTCGAGGCGGTGGTAGATTGCGGACGTGCTCGATGCTCGACGCCTGCGTGCTTTCGCCCTCTTCCTGTTCGCCGCCGTGGTGGTCGGGGTGGGAGTGCGGGCCGCGACGCGGGCGCTCGGTGATGGAGCTCCGGGGGACGGAGCGGAGTGGATCTGGGCCGACGGGGCGGCTGAAGCGGGGCGGCCGATGGCGTTCTGGGCGGTGCGTGACGTCGAGCTCGCGTCGGTGCCGGAGGAGGCGTGGCTGACGATCGTTGTCGACGAGTCGTACGTGCTGTGGATCAACGGGCGACGGGCCGGCTCGGGGCGCTGGCGGCCGGGGGCGGCGGTCGATCGATACCAGGTCGCGCGGTTTCTCGAGGCCGGGAGCAATCGCCTGGCGGTCGAAGCGCGCAGCGCGCGGGGGGCCGGCGGGCTGTTGGCGACGCTGCGAGTCGGCGCCGGCGAGGAGCTGGTGACCGGTACCGACGCGTCGTGGCGCATCGTGCGCTTCGAGGCGCCGGGTCTTCTCGCCGGGCTCGGACAGCTCGAGGACTTCGGCGGCGTGGCGCCGCGCATCTGGGGTGCTCCGCCGACCGGCCGGTGGCGGCCGCGTGCTGCCTCGAACGAGTCGTCCGAAGCGGAGGAGTCGAGCATGCCCGCCGACCAGTCGAATGATGCGGAGGCGGGGGCAGACAGGTCGGTAGACGCGGTGCGCGTGCGTCATGCAACGCGCGGCGACACGTGGGTCGACCTGCGGCCGCTGGAGCGACTGCCGGAGCTCGCCGACCAGCTGGTGTTCGACTTTGGCGCGGTGGTCGAAGGCTCTCTCGACGTCGGCCTGCCGTGTGGCACGAGCGGCGAATCGCGCGCCGAGATCGAGCAAGTCACCCGGCCGATGCTCTTGTTCTTCGCCGACGAGCCGCCCGACGTGACGACGGCGCGCCCTGACGAGGTGCTGGTGGCCGTGCCCGGCGCCTGTGCCTGGCGCGACGTGGTGTCGCGGCGCTTTCGCTATGTCGGCCTGGTCGGCGGCGCGCCGCACCGACGCATCGCGGTGGCTCCGGCGCGTGCTGGCGAAGTCGTCGACGATGACGACGCGGCGCAGCGCGGCGTGTTCGGCCTGCCGCCGGCGCGCGGTTGGTCGGCGGTCGAGGAAGACGTCTGGGGGCGCCTCGCCGCGGCGACGCGGGAGTCCGCGGAGACGCCGTGAGCCACGAGGCCGTCGGCGCCGACCTGACCGCCCTGCTCCGGGCCTGGGAAGCCGGAGACGAGGCGGCGGGGGAGCGTCTTGTCGACGTCACCTACCGCGAGCTCCGCGGACTGGCGCGTGCGCGGCTGCGCGCCGAGCGCGGTGCTCCACTCGACACGACCGAGCTGGTGCACGAGGCCTTCCTGCGCTTCGTCGGCCGCGACACCGACTGGAGCAGCCGGGCGCACTTCTTCGGCACGGCGGCGCGCGCCATGCGTCAGGTGCTGGTGGACCTGGCGCGACGGCGGCGTGCCGACAAGCGCGATGCCGAGGTCGTGACGCTGGCCGATGGACCGCCGGGCGCCGCTGCGGGTGACCAGGCCGCGCCGCTCGACGTGCTCGCCCTGGACCGTGCTCTCGAGAGGCTGGCGAGCGTCGACGAGCGCAAGGGGCGTGTGGTCGAGCTGCGCTATTTCGGCGGCTTTTCGATCGCCGAAACGGCAGCGGCGCTTGACCTCTCAACCGCGACGGTCGAGCGGGATCTGCGGGCGGCGCGGGCGTGGCTGGCGTCGGAGCTGACGGCCGGCCTGGAGGCCTGATGGACGCCGCGCGCTGGCGCCGAATCGAAGACCTCTTCGAGCGCTGCGTCGACGCCGAGTCGGCGGTGCGCGAGGAGCTGCTGGCCCAGGCCGGCGCCGAGGACCCCGCGCTGGCGCGCCGCGTGCGGGCGATGCTCGAAGCACCGGAAGCGCTGCTCACCGACGGCATGGACGCGGCTCGCGCCGAGCGGGCCGTCGGCGAGAGCGCAGGACTGGACGATGGACCGCCGCCAGCTCGCCTCGGGCCCTGGCGCCTCGGCGCAGAGATCGGCCGCGGCGGCAGCGGCGTGGTGTACCGCGCCGAGCGCGTCGAGGGCTACCGCGCGCAGGCGGCGCTCAAGCTGGTGCGCCCGGGGAGCTTACACGGCGACGTGCTCGGGCGCCTGCGCCAGGAACGGCAGATTCTCGCTCGCCTCGAGCATCCGCACATCGCGCGCCTGCTCGATGGCGGCTCGGCGCCCGACGGCAGGCCGTACCTGGTGATGGAGTACGTCGACGGTGAGCCGATCGATCGCTGGTGCGCCGCGCGCCGCCTCGGCGTCGAGGGGCGCGTCCGCCTGGTGATCGACATCTGCGCGGCGGTGCACGCCGCCCATCGCCGCCTGATCGTCCACCGGGACCTGAAGCCGGCCAACATCCTGGTCACCGGCGACGGCGTACCCAAGCTGCTCGATTTCGGCATCGCCAAGCTGCTGCGTCCAGAGCTTGCGCTCGAGCTCGAGGAGGAAGGCGAAGGCCCGCGGACGGTCGCCGGCCTCCGTTTGTTGACGCCGGTCTACGCCAGCCCGGAGCAGATCCGGGGCGCGCCGGTGACGACGGCCACCGACGTCTACTCTCTCGGCGTCGTGCTCTACCAGCTGCTCACCGGCAGCCTGCCGTTCGCGGCGCGTGACGACTGGCGGGCATTCGAGGACGCGGTCTGTGAGCGGATGCCGCCGCCGCCGAGCCAGCGTGTCGACGCGGAGGGGTGTGCACGTGCCGGCCTGCCCGAGCCGCCGGCGCGCCTGGTGCGGCGGCTGCGTGGCGACCTCGACGCCATCGTGCTGCAGGCCCTGCGCAAGGAGCCGGAGGAGCGCTACGCCTCGGCCGAGCAGCTAGCTGACGACCTCGACCGCATGCTGCAGGATCTGCCGGTTCGCGCACGCCGCGAGAGCCTGGCGCAGCGCGGCCGCAAATGGGTGCGCCGGCACCGGGTCGCCAGCGCGGCGGCGGCCACAGTGCTGTCGGTGCTGGTCGGCTCGTCGGTGGTGACTGTGCGCCAGGCGCGGATCGCCGACAGCGAGCGGCAGCGTGCCGAGAAGGTCACCGAGCTGCTGGTCGATGTCTTCCGGGGCTCCGATCCGGTGATCGAGCCGGGGACGACGCCGAGCGCGCGCGAGATCCTCGATCGTGGAGCGGCACGAGTCGCCGACAGCCTGATGGAGCAGCCGGTGCTGCGTGCCGACCTCTTGCAGGTGCTCGGCCAGGTGTACCAAAACCTCGGCGAGTATCGACGCGCCGCCGAACTGCAGGCGGACGCGTTGGCGCAGCGTCGCCGCAGCCTCTCGGCGGACGATCCGCGCGTCGCCGAAAGCCTCAACTCGCTCGGTGAGGCGCACTTCGCCCAGGGCCGCTTCGAGGCGGCGGACGAGGCGCTCACGGAGGCGCTGCGGCTGCGACGCCAGAGCTTCGACGAGCGCGCCCCGGAAGTGGCCGAGAGCCTCAACAACCTCGCCGCGCTGCGCTTCGCGCGCGGCGACCTGGCGGCGGCGGAGGAGCTCTTTCGGCGCGCCCTCGACGCCTGGTCCGCGACGCTCCCGGCCGACGACTCGGACCGCGTGCAAGGGCTCGACAACCTGGCAGCGGTGCTGGCACGCCGAGGTCAGTACGACGAATCGATCGAGCTGCTCCGTCGATCGCTGGCGCTCCGCACCTCTCGGCACGGCGTCGAGCATCCGCTGGTGGCGCGCGCCGCAGCCAACCTCGCCAGCGTGCTGCATGCGGCCGAGCGGCTCGACGAGGCCGCGCCGCTCTATCGCACCGCGCTCGCCGCACAAGTCGCGGCGCTCGGTCCGGAACATCCACAGGTCGCGATCACGCGCACCAACCTCGGCGTGTTAGCGGCCCGCCGAGGAGATCGCCAGACGGCCATCGACCAGCTGCAGCGCGCCGCCGCGACCCAGCGCGCGCGCTTGGGCGACCATCATCCTCAACTGGCGCTGACGCTCCTGCACCTGGCCGAGACGTTCGAGAGCACGCCGGAGAAGGCTCTGCCGTACGCCGACGAGGCGCTGGCGATTCGGCGTCAGGCCTTCGGCGCGGGGCACTCGGAGCTGGCGCTGCCGCTGCTCACCGTGGCGCGCCTCCAGCTGGCGCGTGCGGAGGACGGCGACGCGGACCGGGCGGCGTCGGCGGCGCGTGAGGCGCTAGCGGTGCTGGGCGACGACACCTCCGCCTCGGCGCGCAGTCAGCGCGCCGAGGCGAACGATCTGGTGCGCCGCGCGGCGGCGCTCCAGGAGGTCAGTCGGCCGGCTCCGGAGCGCCCGACACCACCAGGAAGTCCGCAGCCGTCGCCTGCGGCACCTCCAGCCATAGCTCAGGACCCTGGCTCGAGGTCTTGATCGCGAAGGGCGCGTACGAAGGCCGCAAAGCCTGCGCAACATCGAGTGCCAGACGATCCGGATCGATCGTCGAGGAGGCGTTCGGCCGCGACGGGTCGGCGGCCAGGTTGCTCCCCACGAGCTTGAGCCGTCGCGAGTGAGTCGCTTCGCGTTGACTGCCGCCACCGCAGCCTCCGTGGCCCGGCTGGACCACGTGGTCGATGCCGATCGTCTGATCACCGGGAAGTTCGACCGGCATCCAGGGCGCCAAGTTGCGGGCGCTGACGCCGCTGCCCTCGGTGACCACGACCTCGGGCCGGGCGTGGTCTTCGTCGCCCTCGGGGCACACTTCGGCGAGGAACCAGCTCGCGTCGACGGCCCAGGTGCCCAGCTGGCCCTCGACCTTGTATCCGCCGAGGTCGTACCAGCGGCCGTGGACGGCGCGCACGCGGCCGACGAAGCCTTCGCCGACGGCGCCGACGCGGCATTGCAGGAGCGCGCCGTCGCTGCTCTCGATGTGGCACACGGTGCCGAGTCCGGCGTCTTCCGTGAGGAACACGATCCCGGCGCCGGGAAGCGGCAGGTCGGAGCCGAGCAGGGTCAAGAGGTCGCCTTCCGCCACCGTGGTCTCTTCGACCGCCTCGACTGCCGCCGACAGCGGAGCGCCCGCGGCAGCAAGGAGGCCGAGAGGGACGGCGAGGATGAGCGCCAGCAGCACGGATCTCGAGCATGGGCTCATCGATCGGCGTCCTCCGCGAGCACCGTGACCGTGCCGGCGGTGGCGGCGACGGGCTCGTCGTCGAGCACGGCGAGCGGGATCGTCACTGCCGTGCTGCCGGCTTCGTGGGTTTGGAACACGAGCTCGAGCAGCGCGTCGCCGGCGGCCGGCGTCGCCTCGCCGTCGAGCTGGATCTCGACGCGACCCGACGCGGCCTCGACAATCTCGACACTCAGCTGGTCACCGAGCGTTTCGCCCGTGACCGCCTCGTCGAGCTCCAGCACTTCGCCGTCCCAGACGACGGTCAGGCGCCCGGTGCGCAGGCCGTCGTCGAAGACCTCGTCGGTTCCGGCGACGAGAACCCAGCGTCCGCGGTCGTGGGTGTGGAAGATCGGCTTGGGATCGGCAGCGATCGCGACGCGGTGCGGCAGGCCCGGACAGCGGAAGCGATGGGCGTAGAGACCGTCGTCGGGCCGCACGTCACGCCAGACGAAGTACGAGGGGCAGTGGTTGCGTGTCGTCACGAACACTTCGCTTTGCGAGCCCGGCGCGTCGCTCACGACCTTTCCGCCGGCAGTCCACGACGGGCCGTGGTTGATGTGGATTCGCTGCGCGAGGATATCGCCGTAGTCGTCCCAGGTCTTGTGCCTGCTGTGCCAGGCGAGGATGGCGCCGCTCTGGCCGTCGCTGCGCAGCATCGGGGCGACATTCTGAATGTAGAAGCCGCCATTGGACGTCAACTGGGCGCCGTTCGAGCCCCAGTCGAGGCTGCCGTTGGCGAAAACGCGCTGGTAGCGGATGTTGGAGTCTCTCGACCAGGCGACGACCGCGCCGCCGGCGTTGTCGGTGTCCATCGAGAAGACACGGTTCGGTGGCTCGATCGACCAGACCGAGGTGCCCAGAACAAGACCCGACGACGGGCTCCACACCTCGGGCGGCCAGACCTGTGCGGAGAATCGCTGGATCAGGAGGCGTTGCGACGACGCATGGTCGAACCAGCCGACGATCACGCCGCCGGCGCCGTCGTCGACCAGCTGCGGGAGGTTCTGCTTGCCGGGCGTGGTCGCGATGGCGAACTCGGCGGTCCAGCCGCCGCTGCCGCTCGGGTCGACGTGGCGGAGGTAGAGGTCGCCGCCGCTCTCCCAGGCGGCCCACAACAGGCTCCCGCTGGGCAGGATGGCCGGCGTGCGGGCGGAGCTCGTGTTGACGTGCAGCGCCAGGCCGGTCGACGCCGGCGACCACTGCGGCTGGCCCCAGGCGACGTCGAGCTTCTGTGCGTGCACGCCGGTGCTGCCGCCCGCCGTGTCGAGCCAGGCGGCGACGACGTGGCTTCCGTCGGCGACCAGCCTCGGTGTGCTCTGGTCTCCGCCGCCGGGCGCGACGGCGTACGGCCCACCGAACCACTGCGGGGTCAGCGTGGCGTCATAGCGCTGGGCGTAGATCGTGTCGATCGAGGTCCAGGCGATCACGACTCCGCCCGCACCGTCCGAGGCGAGTACGGGCTCGTCGCCGACTCCGACCAGCACGTCGCTGGACGCCGGGACGCCGCCGCCGTCGAGGCGCTGGAGGTAAACAGAACCACTCGCCGACCATGCGACGAAGTTGGCCGTGCCCTGGCGCACCATCACCGGTGCATCGTTCACCCAAGGCATGGTGGTGACGTTGGTGTTGATGTGTGTCGCTGTCGTCCACTGGGCGTGCGACGGTAGCGCGAGGAGTGTGAGAAGGATGGAGACGACGAGGGCGCGTCGTGCGCTCCTGACGATGGGACCAAGCGATTGCGGCATGAGGGAGCTCCTGAGTTCGGTGGCGGGGCCACGGGGTTCTCTCCTTCGTGCGCAAAGGCGCCGACTCTCCATCATCAATTCACCACGCAATGAGACTGTTCTTCGCAGCCTGCCGCGAATATGGTAAGTTTCACTGAACCTTGCTTCCTATCGGGCTATTTGTCTGGACTATTGATCGGGCTACTTGTGACCGTTTCGTTGATCAAGGAGTGTTGGAGATGTTTGACTGTCGACGTACGTTCGGTTCTGTGGCCGTCTTGGGGCTTCTTCTCGGTCTCGCGCTGATTCCCTCCGGCTCGGCCGACGCGATTCAACACGGCTGCTTTGACTGCTGGCAAATCTCGTACGACTTTGCGCTGTGCCGGCTCGACCAGAGCGGAATCGGTGGGTTCAGCGTTTGCTGGGTCGACCGCGACTGCGACTTCGATATTTGCTTCGAGACCTGCTACGTCATGTTCGCCTGCATGTGGGCATGATGTGTGGCGCACGGTCCGCTCGATGGCCGCTGCCGGTCGTCTGCTTCTCGCTCGCGGCGGGACTCGTCGCGGCAGGGCTCGCCACCCTTGCCGACGCCGCCGAGACGCCCGCGCTGCGCGAGGTGGTGCTGACGATCGAGGTTGATCCGCGGCTCTCCGAGCGACCGGATCTCGAGGTCGTTCGGCTCGTCGTCGAACGAGCCGACGCCTCGTCCACGCGTCCGGCCGAGAGCGTGATCTGGCGCGCTTGGGGGCGGAGTGATGTGCCACTCGAAGTCCAGACCTCCGTGATCGAAGTCCCCGCGGGAGAGAGTGTGCGACTTCGGCTCGACACCGCGCGCGGTTCGGGGCTCTGGTCGAGCCGCGTCGAAGTGCCGACGGCGGGGGACCGGGCGACGGTCCATCTCGTTCCGGCGGCGGTCGTCGCCGGGCGCCTGGAAACGGTGGGTGAACTCGAGATGCCCCGAGCCCTCGAGGCACGCGTGACGCCGTCGGCCGAAAGTATCGAGGGGGCCGGTGCAGTGCCGGGCTTTGCCGCCACCAGCGACGACTGCACGCTCTCCGACGACACCTTCATCTGCCGCGTGCCGGCGCTGGCGACCGACTTGCGGCTGGCCGCCGACGACGTCGTACCGCATTTCGTCTGGGGCCTCGAGCCGGCCATCGGCGAGGTCGCGCGCCTCGGGACGCTGCGCCTGCGCCGCGGTGCTTCGATCAGTGGCTATGTCGTGCCGTTGGCCGGCGGCGGTCCCGTGGAGGTGGTGGCCGAGCCGCAGATCTCGGGTTGGCTCGGCGATCCGGCGGCGAAGACACGCATGGCGGCGCGCAGCGTCGAGATCACGGCCGACGCGCGCGGATTCTTCCAGCTCGCGCCGCTGGCCGAGGGTGCTTACACGCTGACCGCGCGCCAGCAGGGTGCCTTGCCGACAACGCGCGCAGATGTCGCGGTGCGCCTCGGTGACAGCGTCGAGCTCGGCGCCGCGATCCCGTTGCGCGAGCCGCAATCGCTCGACCTCGTGCTCACCCCGGCCACGGACCCACGGGGCGAGCCGTGGCGTGTCTCGCTCGGCGTGGCATCGTCGAGCTCGACAGTACTCCGCACAGTCGCCGACGGCGTTGCCACCGCAGGCGGCTTCTTCCGCGCAGACAGCCTGGCTCCCGGCGACCACCGCCTGTTCGTCGACGCAGCCGACGGTTCGCGCTGGCTGGCCGACGAGCTGCGGGTGGAACCCACCGACGAGCTGCTCACGATCGAGATCCCGCATGTCGCCTTCGAAGGCGAGGTACTGCGCGGCGACGAAGGGGTCGAGGTGGCGCTCGTCTTCGGCTCGACCCAAGGCGCCCGGCGCGTCGCCGTGCGCTCCGACGCCGACGGTCGCTTCGGGGGCTTCTTGCCGCGGGCTGGGACCTGGGCGGTCGATCTGCTCGACGCCGCCGAGCGGCCGATGGCCGCGCTCGAGCCGGTCACGGTGGAGGAGGGCGACGGTGGCCAGCCGGCATGGATCGGCATCCAGCTGCCCGACACACGGATCGATGGGAGGGTGGTCGACGACGAGGGCGAGCCGGTCGCCGGCGCGTCGGTTCTGGCGCTGCGGCTCGGCGAGAGCTCGCGCCGCGAATCGATGGTGGAAACCGACGACGACGGTCTTTTCAGCCTTGCCGGCCTCGAGCCCGGTGCGGTCGAGATCCAAGCGTCCGAGGGTGAGCGGACCAGCGCATGGCAGACGGTCGACGTGGTCGAGGGGACGGGCGACGCGCTCGCCGTCGACGCGCCGATCGAGCTCGCTCTGCGCGACACGGAGCGCCTCACGGGCACTGTCGTCGCGCGCGGAGGGCCGGTGCCTGGTGCGCAGCTGATCGTGCGGCCGATCGGTCCCGCCGTGACCGGTATCGATCGGTTCGTCGCCGACGCCGGCGGACGCTTCGCGCTGCGGGTGAGCGCGGAGACACAGGCGCTCGACGTGCTGCTCGACGCCCCAGGATTCGCCCTCGGCCTGCATCGGATCACGCTGCCGGCCGAGGAGCCCATCCGCCTCGAGGTGTCGACCGAGATCGGCTCTCTGCAGCTGCTCACCGGCGGCGGACGGCCGTCGCCGCATTCGACGTTGCGTAGTGGCGGCGCGTCGATCGCTCTCGGCGACCTGGTGTCGATGCTGCGTCAGAGCCGTCGCCTCGTGCCAGCCGACGGCGCGATGATCCTGCCGAGCCTGGCGCCGGGCGTCTACGCCTGGTGTGACGAGGCGGCTGGCGCGTCGTGCCCGAGAGCTGTCGTCCGCGCCGGCGACAGCGCACGTCTCCAGCTCGAGTCGTCGTCGTGGAACGGCTCAGCAGAGCCGCCGGCCTCAGTGGCTGCTGAGCGATCCTTCGGAGGGCCGCCATGATCCCCACCATCCGTTCGATCGTCCCGTGCCTGGTCGTCGTCTGGCTCGGTGCCGGTCTGGTGAGCGTCGCCGTGGCCGAGTCGGCGCCAGCGGACCGCGGCTTCCTCGGGTTCCGCTTCGAGCTCGAGCCCTTCGAGGCGCCGCTCACCGAGATGGTGGTGACCGGGCTCTATCCCGGTGGGCCGGCCGAGCGCGCCGGTCTGCGCGTCGGCGACCGAGTCCAGAGGCTCAACGGTGTGGCCTTTCGCTTCACCACGGTCGCCCAAGCGCGCTCGGCCTTCGACTGGGTGGTCGTCGGCGAACCGGTGGACGTCACCGTCGAGCGGTCCGATGAGGCGGGCAGCAAGACCAGCGAGCTCCGGCTGACGCCCGATCCGCTCCCGGCCGCGGTCTTCGACTACGAGGACCGGGCGCGTTCTCAGGCCGCGATGCGCGACGCGATTCTGGCATTGCGGCAGGGCGCACGGCGCGGTGGCGCCCTGCTCGAGATCGAACGTCGCTCGGTCGACGAGCTGGTGCTGCGCATCGACCCCGGGGCGGCCGCCGAGGAGCGCCTCGATCCGTCGGTGCTCGGTCTGCCGCTCTTCGCCCGCGTCGCGCCACAGATCATCGCGCTGAAAACGGGCGAACGTCTCGCTCTCGATCTGGTCGTCGACGGGGAACGCCTCGTCGTGCGTCCGCGCGTGCGCTCGGACGCTTCGGTCGAACACTGACGCGGGCTCGAAGGCCGCGGCTTCGGTCGCCCGCGTCGTCTCGGCTCAGGGCGACGGCGGCGCCTCGGGCACCGGGTCGAAGTGCTGCACCTGCTCGAGCGCGCCGCCCCGCAGGCGGTAGACCTTGCCTTCGGCGAAGTACCACCACGCGGTCGACCCGTCGTCGTCCGCGGTCAGCCGGTCGGGGCGTCCGAGGTCGCGGAAAATGCGCTCCTCGTCTTCGCTCGCGCGGTCGTCGCGCCAGCGCTCGAGCCAGCGCAGGAAGCCGGCCTGGGCGACCTCGAGCGTCACCGAGACGGTGCCGCCGGCGGCGATCTCGTCGGTGAGCGTCCGGCGCGCGAGAATCTCGACAGTCGGCCGGCCGTTCTTCAGCACCTCGACGCCGACGCCGAGCTCGAAGAGGTTGTAGTGGCTTTCGGGCTGCAGCGTGAAGCGAAAGCGGCCGTCGTCTCCGCTCGTCGTCACCATCTGCAGTGGCTCGCCGATGGTGCGCTCGAAACGGCGCAGCGAGAAGTGCTTGCGCCGCATCTCGAGCACTACCGTGCTGCCGGCGAGCGGCTCGCCTGCCGGGTCGACCACGCGCCCCTCGACGACGACGATCTCTGTTGCGAGTGCCGCGGGCGCCAGGGCCGCAGGCGCCAGCGCGACGCCGAGCAGCCCGAGCGCGAGCAGCCCGACAGTGAGCCGTCCGACAGCGCGCCGTCCGACCCGGAGCCGCCTCATTCGCTCACCCACTCGACGTCCTTCGGCGCCTGGAAGAGCGCGGTGTGCTGCAGCGGCTGGTAGTCGTCGAGGCGGAAGCGGGTCAGATTACCTTCGACGTCGGTGTACTCGAGCGCGGTGACCCGATCGGCCACCGGATCGATGGTGATCGTGGCGCGGAACGGCTGACCGGCGGTGCTCGCCTCGCCCTCGGGCGTCGACAGCGCGATGCGGTAGGTGCCGTTCTCGAGCTTCTCGCTGGCCGCGACGTAGCGCTCCTTGAGACGATCGACGTCGACCAGCAGCAGATCCAGCCCCGGCTCTTGCTCGGGCTCGATGCGGTAGTGGCGGCCGGCCGGCTCCTGGTCGTTCCAGAACCAGACCTCGTCGTCGCACAGCAGGAAGTGCTTGGTCTCTGGCTCGGTGTAGTTCCACCGCAGGCAGGACGGCAACCACAGCGACAGATGCCCCTTCTCGACGTCGCCGCTCGAGAACCCGGCGGGGATGTAGGTCTGCTCGAATCGGCCGGTGGTCGGCCCGGCTGCCACCATGCCCTCGCGCAGCTCTTCGAGTAGCACCCAAGGGCTGGTGGCCTCGGCCGGGCAGACGCCGCCGCAGAGGTTGACGAAGGCGCCGACGACGAGCACGGCGACGGCGGTCGAGACGATGCGCGCCAGCGCGGCATCGGCGAGGGATCGAGTCGGTCGGCGGAGGTGTCGGATCGAGGTCGGTGTGCTCACGGCGCGTCTCCTTCGGGCGGCATCCTATCGAGTCGCGCCGCGGAGCGTCAGTGGCGGAAGTGCCGGCGGCTGGTGAGCACCATCGCGATCTCGTGCTCGTCGGCGGCGGCGATCACCTCGTCGTCGCGCTTCGAGCCGCCCGGCTGGACGATCGCGCGCACGCCGGCCTCGGCGAGCACGTCGAGACCGTCGCGGAACGGGAAGAAGGCGTCCGACGCGGCGGCGCAGCCGTCGATCGCGAGACCGGCGTCGGCCGCCTTGCGCAGCGCCAGGCGGCACGAGTCGACGCGGCTCATCTGGCCGGCGCCGATGCCGAGGCTGGCGTCGGGGCCGGCGAGCACGATCGCGTTCGACTTGACGCCGCGCGACACCGCCCACGCCAGGTCGAGAGCTCGCAGCTCGTCGCCGCTCGGCGCGCGGCGCGTGGCCACCGTCCACTCCGCCGGGTCGGCGATTTCGGCGTCGACCTCCTGGGCCAGGAAGCCGCCATCGATCGAGCGCAGCTCGAGCTCGCCGTGATCGGGCGTGTACTGCGGGCAGAGCAGCAGGCGCAGGTTCTTCTTGGCGCCGAAGACCTCGCGTGCGGCGTCGTCGAACGCCGGCGCCACCACCACCTCGACGAAGAGCTTCTTCATCGCCCGCGCCAGGTCCGCGCCGACCGGCCGATTGACTGCGATGATCGAGCCGAAGGCCGATACCGGGTCGCAGGCCAGGGCGCGCTCGTAGGCCGACGGCAGATCGGCGCCGCGGCCGACGCCGCACGGATTGTTGTGCTTCACGATGACCACCGTCGGTGGTTCGTGCAGCGCCACCATGCGGCGCGCCGCGTCTGCGTCGAGGAGGTTGTTGTACGACAGCTCCTTGCCCTGCAGCTTCTCGAAGCCGCCGAAGAGACCGCCGCCGCCGACCGTGCGGTACACGGCGGCACGCTGGTGTGGATTCTCGCCGTAGCGCGGCTCGAACTCGAGCGCCAGGTCGACGCTGCGGCGACGCCGCGGACCGATCTCGTCGTCACCGCCCTCGGCGGCCAGCCAGGCGGCGATCGCGGCATCGTACTCCTGGGTGTGGCGAAACGCCTTGAGCGCCAGGCTGCGGCGAAGCGCCTCGGGCACCTGGCGATCGCCGCTCTCGAGCGCCGCCGCCACTTGCGCATAGTCGGCCGGGTCGACGACGACCGTGACGCCGCCGAAGTTCTTGGCCGCGGCGCGGATCATCGTCGGGCCGCCGACGTCGATCATCTCCACCGCCTCGGTCGGCGAGGCGCCGCTCGCCACCGTGTCCTGAAACGGATACAGGTTGCAGACGACGAGGTCGATCGGCGCGATGCCGTGCTCCTGCAGCTCACCGAGGTGGCGGGCGCGCGCGCGGTCGGCGAGGATGCCGCCGTGGATGCGCGGGTGCAGGGTCTTGACCCGGCCGCCGAGGATCTCGGGATGCTCGGTGACGTCGGACACCGGGGTGACCGGAATCCCCTCGGCCTCGAGATGGCGATGGGTGCCGCCGGTCGACACGATCTCGATGCCGAGGGCGGCGAGAGCGCGGGCGAAGTCGGTGAGGCCGGTCTTGTCGTAGACCGAGACGAGAGCGCGGCGTGCGGGCAGCATGGCGGTGTGAGCTCCTGTCAGCGTCCCATTTGGATCGTGGCGTCGAGCGGCGACAGGCGCACGATCGCCTGGCCGCGGCGGGGGATCGAAGGGCGCGTGTCGATGCCGCCGGCTTCGAGCCAAATGTAGCGGAGGGTCTCCGCGATGTCACTGACGGCGTGGCTGTAGCCGAGGGAGGTCACGGCGTATGCGGTGGAGCGGTCGTCGAAGCCGCGCACTCCCGAGCCGAAGTCGATGCGTCGGTACTCGCGGCCGAGCATCGGATAGTGACCGCGGCTGCGGCGGAACGAGGCGTCGAGCAAGCGCTGGAGGTCGAAGCGGCCGGGGCGGAAGCCGTAGAAGACGAAGCGCACCCGCGGCGCCGCCGACTCGGCGTAGCGTGCGAAGTCGCCGCGCCAGCGTGCCTCGGTGGCGTCGCCCGAGCCGGTGGCGAGCGGACTGTTGGCGAGGGCGAGGTAGTGCGCGACGACACCGAGGCGATACGAGATCTCGTTGAACGGTCGATGCTCGCGGATCGATGCCACCGCGTTGTCCACCGCCTGGTGCACCGTGACGGCGAGCCGCCCCGAACCGTCGGCATGCTGGTAGCGGCCTTCGGGCGTGCCGCGCTGTGCCGGATCGCGCAGGCCGAGGAGGTACGAGTCGCGGTTGCGCGCCAGCTGGCGATAGAGGTCGGGCGGCGCCAGACGCGCCGCCTGGCGACCGATGAGCTCGTGGCTGGAGGGTGACCAGGCGTGCGCCGCGGTTACGAACGACGCTGTCGCGGTGGTGGCGGTCGCGATGGGCAGGAGGGTCGACGCGGCGAAGACGACGCAGGCGACGAGAGCACGGCGGGCCATGCGCGGATCATAGCCGATCGACTCTGCGTCTTCCTGCGCGTTCTGTTGCGCTTTCTCATGCTAAGATCGCGATCTCTGCATCAAGACGGATCTCGGCAACTTCTCGGACTTCTTGGATGACATCGACGACGATCCACTCTGCGGCGACTCCGCCACGGCGCGCGAACCGACGGGCGCGCGCCCTCGCCATCGGCCTCGACGCGGCCGAGTACCAGGCCGTTGCGCCGCTGATCTCCGACCAGGTCGAAGTCGACCGCTTCCCGTCGCCGCGCGGCGCGCTCGACCTGATCGTGCCGATGGCGGTCGACCTCTTGTTGGTGCGGTACCCGCTCAGCGACATGCGCCTGCCCGACTTCCTCCACGAGCTGCGCTGCCCGGACGCCCACAGCTCCCGCTGCTCGTTGATGTTGATCACCTCGGGCGAGCATCTCGAGGCGGCGCGCGACTTCCTCGGCCGCGGCGCCAACCGCGTCGTGACTCTCGAGCAGTCGGACCTCGAGCTGTATGCCGCCGTCACCGACCTGCTGCGCGTCGCGCCGCGCAAGGAGGCGCACTTCGTCGCGCAGCTGCAGGCCGGCAGCGGTCGTTCGATGGACTACGTGGTGGGCGCGGTGCGCAATACCTCGGCGACCGGCGCGCTGGTCGAGACCGAGCGCAAGCTGCCGCGCGGCGTACAGGTGCGCTTCCATTTCAGCCTGCCGACCGGCGCCGTGGTCGGCATCGGCGAGGTCGTGCGCCACACGAGCAAAGAGCACGAGGCGGTCGACGGAATCGGCCTGCGCTTCCTCAGCTTCGACGGTGACTCGCAGCATGCGTTCTTGCGCTACCTGGCCGACGCCGACGACATCGCGGCGAACGACGGCGCGACCGCCGAGCCCTGACGGCCGGGTCCAGTCCGACGCCTGCGGCTCGCCGGCTTGCGGCTCACCGGCCTGAGGCTTACCGGCCCCGGGGGCACCGGGCTGCTGCCCGTATCGTCAGGCCCCGGGACGATCTGATCGCACCGGTCGCGGGGTCGACGGCTTGATGCGTCGAGAGGCTTGGCTTACGATGCTGCCGATGAGTGATCCAATGGCCAGCGTGGGCAGCGAAAACGGTCATGCGGGTCCTGCGTCGGAAGCTCGCGGTGGCCTCGGCTGACGAGTCGACGCTCGCCGCCGCCCCGGGGTCGGAAGCTTCCGAGGAGGCCGCGTCGCCGGAAGGGGCGCCGCAGACTGATGTCGTCGAAGACTCGTCGGTCTTGCTGGTCGGTGTCGATTCCGCCGCGGTCGCGTGCCTCGGCTCGGTGGGTCTCGACGTCGAGATCCTCGCCGCCGGCGACCTCGCGGCGGCTGATGTCGCCCTCGGCGGCGGGTCCTTCGCGGTCCTGGTTCTGCGTGTGGACGACGATGCCGCGGGTGCGCTCGGTGAGACCGCGATCCTCGGCTTCCTCGACCGGCTCGCCGCGCGGCATCCGTTCCAGCGTCCGGCGATCGTGGTGCTCGGCGTCGCCGACCGCGCGCGCCTTCAGCCGCTGGTGCAGGAGGATCGTCTCTACTACACCAGTGCCGATCTTCTCGCCGACGAGCTCGCACGGCTGGTCGCCGCCGCGCTCGAGGACTTCCGACGGCGCCTCGCGATCGAGCTCGCTGGCGGGTTACGCTCCCGCCATCCACGCGCGCTCGAGCGCCGGCACCTGCTCGGCCTGGCGGAGTCGCTGCGCGGTGCCACACGGCTGTCGCACGCGCTCGAGCCGGTGCGCGAGGCGGTCGACGCCCTGTTCGCCGACGAGCCGGGCGACCAGGCCGCCGACGCCCCGGCGTCGACGATCGAGCTGCGTTTGTGGCAGCTCGACGACGTCGAGAGCATGTTGCGGACGGTCGGTGAGGGTGGCGACGCGGGGACGGCCGAGGTGAGCGCCGCCGCCGGTCTGGTCGGCTGGAGCGCGCGCACCGGCGACTCTTTGCGCGTCGAGACGGCGGGCTCCGATCCGCGCTTCGACGCCGAGGTCGACGGCGCCGGTGCGCGTCTGCTCGCCGCCGCGATCGTCGGTCCCGAGACCGAGGTGCTGGGTGTCGTCGCGATCGAGCGATCGGCCGACGCGCCGCCGTTCTCGGCGCGCGAGCAGCGGTGGGCCCGAGCCGTCGCCGACCACCTGGTCCCGGTCTTCGCGCGTCATGCACCGCGTCCGCTCGACGCCGCTCTGCGCGAGCGGCTCGCGGGCTCGTCGGCCGACATCTTTCGCCGCCAGGCGATCGAGGCGCACGGCGAAGGCCTCGGGGAGCGCGGCATGCTGCTGCGACTCGAGTCGCGCTGGGCGCGCTGGACCTGGCGCCTGCTGCTGGTCGGGTTGCTGCTGGCGCTCCTCGTCGCCGGGCTGGTGCCACTGCGCGACACGGCGCGGGTCGACGTTGTGGTGGCCGAGGTGGCCGGAGACCAGGCGCGGCTGGTCGCGCTGGTGCCGCCTCGCCTGGCCGCGTCGCTCACGCTCGGTCGCCAGCTGGCCGTGTCGATCGACGGCCTGGAATCGCCGGCATCGCGGGCCACCGTGCGTGCGCTGAGCGGGCTCGTCGCCCCGGTCGAGCGCGAGGCGGCAGTCGGGGCCGAGCTGGCGATGCGCGCGGTGCCCGGCGCCACGGTGCGCCTCGAGGCGTCGATGTCGGCGCAAGTCGAGGCCCACGGTCGCTCGTGGACCCTGCGTCCTGGGCTGCACGGCACGCTGCAGGTCGAACGCGGCACGAAGACCCTGTTCCAGCGCCTGGTTCCGGGGCGAGGAGCGGAGGGGGACGCCGCCGGTGGCTGACGGGACTCCGCGCTTCGAGGAGGCCTCGCCACGCCCGGTGCCGAGCACGTCGTGGACCAGACTCGGCGCGCGCCGCGGCGAGCTTCCCTTCGTACGCCAGACCTCGAACGCGGACTGCGGCGCCGCCTGCCTGGCGATGGTGCTCGCCTGGCACGGCAAGCGCGTGCCGCTCGAGGAGGTGCGCCAGGCTGCCGGGGTCGACCGCGACGGCAGCGACGCGCGGTCGCTGGTGCGCGCGGCCCGCGCCTATGGTCTGCGCGGGCGCGGCGTTCAGGTCGAGGAGGTCGACGACCTGGGTTTGCTGGAACGCGGCGCGATTCTGCACTGGAAGTTCCACCACTTCGTGGTCTTCGACCGGCTCGACGGGGGCACACTGCACGTCGTCGACCCGGCCCTCGGCCGCCGCTCGATCGCGCGTGACGAGCTCGAACGCTCGTTCACCGGCGTCGCGCTGGTGCTCGAGCCGGCGCCGGGCTTCGAGCCCGAAGACCGCGTGCACTCGGGCTTCGGCGCGCTGCTGCGGCGCGCGCGCGGGGCAGCCACCGAACTGCCGCGAGTGGTCGCGCTGTCCCTGCTACTGCAGGTGCTGGCGCTCGCCGTGCCGCTGGTGATGGGGGCGGTGGTCGATCGCGTCGTGCCGCAAGGCGACCGACGGCTGCTATGGGTGCTCGCCGCCGGCACGGTGGTTCTGGCCCTCTATCGCGGCGCCTGCGCGCTGCTGCGCTCGCACCTCCTGCTGCAGCTGCGGACCCGCCTCGACGCGCGCCTCACGCTCGACTTCGTCGGTCACTTGGTGTCGCTGCCCTACGCGTTCTTCACTCAACGCTCGACCGGCGACCTGATCACGCGCATCAACTCCAACGCCATGTTGCGCGAGATTCTCACCTCGAGCGCGCTCTCGGCAGTGCTCGACGGCCTGCTGGTGACGCTCTACCTGGTGCTCCTGCTGGTCGTCAGCCCGACGCTCGCCGTCGTCGTCCTCGGCCTCGGTCTCCTGCGCCTGTCGATCTTTCTCCTCACGCGGCGGCGCTACCGCGAGCTGATGGTGGAGCAACTGCAGGTGCAGGCGAGCGCGCGCGGCGAGCAGGTGCAGATCCTCTCCGGCATCGAGACGCTGAAGGCCGCCGGAGCCGAGGAGAGGGCGGTCGCGCACTGGTCGGATCTATTCGTCGACGAGCTCAACGTCGGCCTCGAGCAGGGGCGGCTGCAGGCCAAGCTCGACGCAGCGCACGACACGCTGAGCGCGATCTCGCCGCTGGTCGTCCTCTTGGTCGGCGCCCACCTGGTGCTCACCGGCGCGCTGAGCCTCGGCACGATGCTGGCGATGAGCGCGCTCGCCGCCGGCTTCCTGCTACCACTCTCGACGCTGATCACCACCGCGTTCGATCTGCAGCGGCTGTCGGGCTACCTCGAACGGGTGACCGAGGTGTTCGACGCGGCGCCGGAGCAGGACCCGCGCACCGCCGCGGCACCCGGACGGCTCGGTGGCGCGCTGCGCGTCGAGTCTGTTTCGTTCCGCTACGGGCCGATGGCGCCGCGGGTGCTACACGACGTGTCGCTCGACATCACGCCGGGGGAGCTGTTGGCGATCGTCGGCCGCTCGGGCTCCGGCAAGTCGACCCTGGCGAGCCTGCTCTTCGGTCTCTATCCACCGAGCGCCGGTCGCGTCACCTACGACGGGCGCGATTTGTGGAGCCTCGACCTGCAGCAGGTGCGTGAGCAGCTCGGCATCGTCACCCAGCATCCCTTCCTCTTCGGTGCGTCGATCCGGCGCAACATCGCCTTGAACGATCCGGGCGCACCGCTGGCGCGAGTGATCGACGCCGCGCGCAAGGCCGAGATCCACGACGACATCGCGTCGCTGCCGCTGGCCTACGACACCGTGCTCGCCGACGGCGGCGCGTCGCTCTCGGGCGGCCAGCGCCAGCGACTGGCCCTGGCGCGTGCGCTTTTCCACCGGCCGCGGATTCTGCTTCTCGACGAGGCGACGAGCGCGCTCGACAGCCTCACCGAGCGCGCCATCCACGAGCGGCTGCGGCGCCTGCGGATGACCCGCATTGTGGTCGCGCACAGGCTGTCGACCGTCGTGCACGCCGATCGCATCGCGGTGCTCGACGCCGGGCGCATCGTCGAGCTCGGCGACCACGACGAACTGCTCGCCCGCGGCGGATTGTACGCCGAGCTGGTGGCGTCGCAGGGCACCTCGCGCGCGGCGGGAGCGGCGGCGGTGGGGGAGGGAGAGCGATGACGGCGCCGGACTCGCCCTGGACGCCGGCGCGCCTCAGCACGCTCGACGCGGTGGTCGAGCACTTGCTGCCGGCCGACGCGGACGCCGCCGCCGACCCTGACTCCGGCGTGGGCGGCGGGGCGACCGAGGCCGGCGTCGTCGACTCGATCGTCGCGAATCTCGAGACCCCGTTCTTCGCAGGGCAGGCGCCGTTCGTCCACGCCGCGCTCGACGAGCTCGGCGAGCGTGCGGCCGCCGTCGATCCCGCCGCCGACGGATTCGCTGCGCTCGACCCGGCGGCCCGCGAGGCGCTGCTGCGGGGCCTCGAGACGAGTGACAACGCCTACCTCGCGCACGCCGTCGTGCTCGTGCTGCAGCTGGCGCTCGAGGGATATCTCGGCGAGCCGGCGCGCGGCGGCAATCGCGGCGCCGTCGGCTGGCGCCGGCTGGGCCTCGGCGCCGACGGACCGAGGCGGCGGTTGATCCGGGACGAGGCGGTCTGACGACGATGGCCGAGACTGTGCCCTGCGACGTGGTGGTGATCGGCAGCGGCGCCGGCGGCGGGCCGCTGGCGCTGACGCTGGCGCGTGCGGGCTTCGATGTGTTGGTGCTGGAAAAGGGTCCGCGGCATCCGCGGGACGCCTACCTGCCGGACGAGATCGAGGTGCTGCGGCGCGGATTCTTCACGCCGTCGCTCGCGGACGACCCGCACACCGTCGTGACCCGCGCCTCGCCGCGGGCGCAGCGCACCGCGCTCGGCTGGATCGCCAGCTGCGTCGGCGGCGGCACGGTGCACATGGGCTCGTATCTCTACCGTTTCCATCCCGACGACCTGCGCATGCGCAGCCGCTTCGGCGCGCCGGCGGCGCGCGCGCTCGACGGCGCCGCGCTGCGCGTCGAGCTCGCCGACTGGCCGTTCGACTACGACACGCTGGAGCCCTGGTACGGCGTCGCCGAGCGCGAAGTCGGGGTCGCGGGCGAGGCCGGCGCCAACCCGTTCGAGGCACCGCGCTCGACGCCGTACCCGCTGCCGCCGCTCGATGCCCATCCGGTGGCCGCGGAGCTCGAGCGGGCGATGCGCCGGCGCGGCCTGCATCCGTTTCCGACGCCGCGCGGCATCGCCTCGCGCCCCTATGAGGGGCGCCCGGCCTGCTCGTACTGCGCGTCGTGCGCCGGCTACGGCTGCCCGACGGGCGCGCGCGGCAGCGTGCAGGAGGCGCTGCTGCCGCGCGCCGAGGCGACCGGGCGCTGCCACGTTCTCGCCGACACGGCGGTGCACGAGATCACCGTCGACGACGCCGGTCGCGCCACCGGCTGCCTGGCGGTCGGTCCCGCGGGTGCCCTGCGCGTGCGGGCGCGCGTCGTCTGCGTCTGCTGCTCGGCGGTTGAGTCTGCGCGTTTGCTGCTGCTGTCGCGCTCGCCGCGCTTCCCCGACGGTCTCGCCAACGGCTCGGGCCGCGTTGGTCGCCACCTGCAGTTCCACGGCGTCACCATGGGGCTCGGCCTGGTGCCGCGCGCGCGCCTGCCGGAGGCGGTGCGCGAGATGTGGCATCCGTTCCTCGGCCGTTCGGCCATGGACCATTACTTCCTGCCCGAGGGCGTCGCCGAGCCGGCCAAAGGTGGTCTGCTACGCTTCTTCCTGGTGCCGCCGTCGCCGGTGATGACGGCCGAGCAGGTCGCCTTCGCCGATCGCGCGGCCGGCGGGTCGTTGGTGTGGGGCCGGGAGCTGCTCGAACGGCTCGAGCGGCGCTACCGCGACGACCTGGCGATCGGCTTCGAGGTCTTCCACGACTTCCTGCCCAACGACGGAACCTACGTCGGCCTGGATCCCGAAGTGTGCGACGCCGCCGGACGGCCGGTGGCTCGCATCCATCTCGAGGTGCCCGAGCATCAACGCCGCGTCGGGGAATGGACGTTCGAGCGTGCCGCGGAGATCTTGCGCGACCTCGGAGCCGAGTCGTTCGAGGCGTCGGCGGTCGGCGGCACCTCGTCCTACCTCGTGCACGGCACGTGCCGCGCGGGCGACGACCCCGCGACCTCCGTGCTCGACTCCTGGTGCCGCGCCCACGAGGTGCCGAATCTCTACGTCGTCGACGGTAGCTTCATGCCGACCTCGGGGGGTGCGCCGCCGACTCTGACCATCTTGGCAAACAGCTTCCGGGTCGCCGATCGCCTGGTCGATGTGCTGCGAAGGACCTAACAGGAGCCAGAGAATTGACATATATTGATAGTGATCGATATTCTTTGGGCGCTTTCTCGCAACCATCTGAGCGCATCGGGTTCTCGGTGGCCGTGGGAGCTCGATCGCCGTGCGAGGTCGGCGAGTCGAGAGTCGATCACCTCGCCTCTGAAGGAGTACGCCATGAAGAAGATCGACACTGCGCGCGCCCTCCGCGATCCCGAGTATCGTGCCAGCCTGAGCGCGGCCGAGCTGGCCGCTCTGCCGGCGCATCCCGCCGGCCTCTCGATGGTCTCCGACGACGCTCTGCAGACGGTGACCGGTGGCTGCGGCTTCACGTTCTGTACGACCTGTCCGCCCCGCCAGACCACCTTCGTCGAATCGTGCGTCCCGCCGGGATCTCACTGCCCGTGATCGACGCCTGTCGGCTCGTCTCGGGCGGCGCCGCGCGACGACGCGGCCACACCGAGCGCTTCGAGCGTCAGGGTCTCGCCGAGCGATGACATCTGACTCCCCCTGGCTCGAAGAGTCTTTTGCAGATCTTCGGCTTGCAGACCACGGTCGCGCTCTGACGCTGTCGGAGCGCGACCTGTTGCTTGCGTCCGAGCCCGAGGGCTTCGATCCGGAGCTGGCGCATCGACGCGTCGAGACCTGGCGGCGCGAGGCGTCGCTGCTCGACGACGAGCGTTGGCGCCTGCGGCTCGAGCAAGAAGGGCTCGACGCCGAGCGCTTCGCCCGGTTGGTGGGCAGCCCGCCGCCACGGCCAGCGGTCGACGATGCGGCCGCGAGCGTGTTCGACTGGCTGCGCCTGCTGCGCGAGGCCTGGGTTGTCGACTCGGACCGTTTTCCGGAGACAACGGGCGCTGAGGCGAGCCCGATGCCCGATTGGCGACAGCTGGGTGGTCTCGGCACGCAGCCCGATGCGGTCTTTCTCGACGTCGTGCGCCCGCTCCTCGACGTCGCCTGGCGGCGTCTCGCGATGCGGCTGGCGCGGCTCGACCTGCCTCCGGTCCTCGCGGCCTTCGGTTCGCTCTGGGCCGCGCCGCTGGCGCGTCAGCTGCTGTGGATGAGCTCGCGGACCTTGATTCTCGAGCTCTACGTGCGGCGGCTCGAGGAACGCCTGGTGGGAGCGACGCCCGAAGAGCGTTTCGCCTCCTTCGTCGAGTCACTGCGCGGCGTCGGAGCGCTCGAGCTCTTCGCCACCTATCCGGTGCTCGGCCGGCAGCTGGCCGAGCGCGTCGAGCAGTGGCTCGACAGTGGCGTCGAGCTCGCCGAGCGGCTCGCCGGCGATCTCGGGCTGCTCGCCGCGCGCTTCGCCGACGGTGAGGACCCGGGCGCGCTGGTGGCGCTTGAGGCGGGGCTCGGCGACCGCCACGATCGCGGCCGCACGGTCGCCCGCTTGGAATTCACTTCGGGGCTGCGGGTGATCTACAAACCCCGCTCGCTGGCGCTCGATGAGACCTTCCAGCAGCTCCTCGCCTGGCTCGCCGACGAGGGGCTCGAGCCGGCGCCGCGGCGCCTCACCGTGGTCGATCGCGAGCGCTGGGGTTGGGTCGAGCACGTCGCTCCGGAGCCGTGTGCCGACGAGGCGGCGCTGCGCCGCTTCTACCGCCGCCAGGGCACCTACCTGGCGCTGCTCTACGCGCTCGAGGCGACCGACTTCCACCACGAGAACCTGATCGCCGTCGGCGAGACGCCGGTACTGATCGACCTCGAGTCGCTGTTCCAGCCGATGGTCGATCACGAGGTGCGCGAGGACATCAATCCGGTCGCCACCACGGTGCTGCGCAGTGGCCTCTTGCCGCGCCGCTCGTGGACGGAGCTGAGCAGCGGCGGCACCGACGTCAGCGGCCTCGGTGCGCGGCGCGGGCAACAGACACCCGTGCGCGAGCTGCACGACAGCGGCCGCGACACGATGGGTTTCGTCGATCGCATGACTGAGCTGCCGGTCGGCGATCACTTGCCGGGTCTGCGTGGCGCCGACGGTACCGTGTCCGACCCGCCGTCTCTGTGGAGCGTCCGCCGCGAGATTCTCGACGGCTTCACGTCGGCCTATCGCCTCCTCTGCCGGCTGCGCGGTCGGCTGCTCGAGCCCGGCGGCTGGCTCGATCGCTTCGCCGGTCTCGAGACGCGTGCCATCCTGCGCCCTACCAGTCTCTACGCGCGGCTGCAGCACCTGTCGTTCCACCCCGACTACCTGCAAGACGCGCTGGCGCGCGAGCGTCTGCTCGACAAGCTGTGGCTCGACGCGCGCCGCTTCGCCTACGTGCCGAGCCTGGTGCCGATCGAGCGCCGCGACCTGCGGAGCGGCGACGTGCCTCGTTTCCTCTCGCGCACCGACTCGCGCGACGTCCACTCCGTCGCCGGAGATCGCCTCGAGAACGTGCTGCCGATGAGTGGCCTCGCGCTCGCGCGCCGGCGAATCGAGACGCTCGACGACGACGATCTCGAGCGTCAGGTGTCTCTCGCCCTGCTCGCGCTCGCCTCGACCCGTCCGCTCGGCGTCGAGGAGTCCGAGGCCGAGCCGGCTTCGGACGATGCCCGCGCGGTGCGTCCATTGCCCGCGCTGACCCCGTCCGAGCAGGAGGCCTGGGCGGCCGACGGTGCCGAAGGCGTGCTGGCCGAGCAGGCGATCACCGCCGCGGCGGCGATCGGCGCGCGCCTCGAGCTCCTGGCGCAGCGGGCCGAGGATTGGATTTCTTGGTTCTCGCTGCGCCCGCAGGGAGAGCGTATGTCGCTCGAGCCGGTGGGGTTCGATCTCTACTCGGGGCTCGGCGGCATCGCGCTCACCTTCGCCCAGCTCGAGCGCGTCACCGGCGAGGCACGCTGGGGAGAGCTGGCGCGCTGCGCGCTGCACACCGGCCGCGAGCGTGTCGAGCGTCAGCTCGCCGCGCCCGGCGCGTCGGCACTGCGCATCGGCGGCTATGCCGGGCTCGGCGGCTGGCTCTACGTGCTCACGTCTCTCAGTATGCTGTGGCACGACGACGCGGGGTTCGAAGACGGCCTGCTCGACGATGCCGAGGCATTGCGTCCCGCGATCGAGCACCTGCTGCCCGCGGACGAAGGGCTCGACGTCATCGCCGGCGCCGCGGGCTGCGTGGTGGCGCTGCTCGGTCTCTATGCGCAGCGTCCGAGCGCGGAGACGCTGGAGCTGGCGATCGCTTGCGGCGACCACCTGCTGGCGCAGGCTGTGGAGCAAACGATGGCCGACGGCTCGTCGGCCATCGCGTGGTGCCTGCCAGCGTATCCGGAGCGTCCGCTCACCGGGTTCGCGCACGGCACGGCCGGCATCGCCTGGGCCCTCGCCCGACTCGCCCGCGCGAGCGGCGACGAGCGGTTCGCGGTGGGCGCACGCCGTGCGCTGGCCTACGAGCGCGCGCTCTTCGACTCGGAGCACGACAACTGGCCCGACCTGCGCGCCGATCGCCGCGAGGGCGACCGCTGGGCCTTCTTCCACGCCTGGTGTCACGGCGCTCCCGGCATCGGGCTGTCCCGCCTCGACCTGCTCGACGTCGCGCCGGCGCTCGGCCTCGAACGCGCGACGCTCGAGGCCGAAATCGCCGCCGCGGTGCGTTCGACGCGCACCCTGGGATTCGGCGGCAGCCACTGCCTGTGCCACGGTGACCTCGGCAACCTCGAGCTGCTTGCCGGGACCGCGGCGCGATTCGGTGACCGAGACCTCGCCGCCGAGTCGCGCAGGTTGACGGCGCGGATTCTCCGCGGGCTGGAGCGCGACGGCGTTCGCTGCGGTCTCACCAGCCGTGTCGAGCTGCCGGGTCTGCTCACTGGCCTGGCCGGTGTCGCCTACGGCCTGCTGCGTGCCGCCGGGCCCGCGCAGGTGCCATCGGTGCTGTTGCTCGAGCTGCCGCCCGACGAGGAGAGCTGACAGGCATTCGGCGAATTCCGTAGAGAGAGCGAGCCTGCGAAGAGACCGGATGCAGATCTTTTACATAGTCGATATTGACAGGCTGAAGGTGTGTTCGTAGCGTCGGCAGGCCTGCCACGAGAGGTTGCGGACGTTGTGCTCTGGAGCGATTCGTGGCGCTCGCGCCGCCGTGCGAGGTCGGTGGGCGAGGGCGGGACACCTCGCATGACGTGGAGTCGACGATGAAAAAGATCGATATCGCACGCGCCCTCCGTGACCCCGAGTACCGCTCCGGCCTGACCGCGGAAGAGCAGGCGACCCTGCCGACGCACCCCGCCGGCGTCGCCGACTTGGCCGATGACGCGCTGCGCACCGTCGCCGGTGGCTGTGGCCCGGGCACGCCGGGATGGACGACCTGGATCGAGTCCTGTATCCCGCCGGGCAGCAACGCCCAGTGCCCGTGACCCCGAGTCTGGATCCCGGGCTCGAGCGCAACTCCGAGCCCCGGGCACTCTGATGCCACATGCTCCGGCGCCGCGCCCGCGATGCGTGGTGGCCGGGGCGCGCCGCCGGCCGACTCGATAGACTCGCGGACGTCAACCGCGAGGAGTCGCCCATGAGTCTCGGCCAAGATCCGTCCGCCGCTTCGAGCCCGTCCGCGCACCGACCCTATGGCATGGCGCACATCGGCATCGTCGCCTGCTCGGCCGAGGGTGCAGCCCTCTGCTATCGAACGATCTGCGCCGAGGGCGCTGAGCGTCTCGGGGGCCATGACCATCCCGAGGTGTCGATGCACACGCCGCCGTTCGCGGCCTATGTCGACTGCCTCGATCGGGACGACTGGGAGGGTGTGGCCGAGTTGATGTTGGCGTCGGGGGAGAGGCTGGCGGCGATCGGGGCCGACTTCTTGATCTGCCCCGACAACACGATCCACCGCGCGCTGCCCCTGCTCGCCGCACGCTCGTCACGTCCATGGCTTCACATCGCGGAAGTCGTCGCCGGTGAAGCCGATCGTCGCGGTTTCCGGCGCCTCGGCCTCACCGGCACCCGTTGGCTGGTCGACAGCGAGGTCTACCCGAAGAAGCTGCGCGCGAACGGTCTCGATTTCGTGCGGCCGGAGGTCGCCGATCGCGACACCGCGCACCGGATCATCATGGACGAGCTGGTGCACGGAGTGTTCGAGCCGGAGAGCATCGCCGAATTCGAGGCGATCGTCGGTCGGCTTCGCGCGGCAGGCTGCGACGCCGTGGTGCTCGGCTGCACCGAGATCCCGCTGATCCTGAGCGACGAGAACAGCCCGCTTCCGACCCTCGATTCCACGCGCCTTCTCGCCCGCGCGGCGCTCGATCGCGCTCTCGCCCCTGTGTCGCCGAGTGAATGAATCTAGGCACATTGACAGCCTTGAGCGATTTGCTTAGTGTTCTTGTGCTCTTCTTCTAGCCATTTCGGTGTGCGCAGTCCGCTGCCAATCGGCCATCCGCTGCCCTTCGGACGGGGCGCCTACCGAAGATCTCGTGTCGGCTGCTGAAGGGGCCCGCCTGTCGTGCGAGGTCGCCAGGCGTGTCGGCTCACACCTCGCGCGACGTCTGGAGTCCCCATGAAGAAGATCGACATCGCCCGCGCCCTCCGTGACCCCGAGTACCGCGCGACCCTGAGCGCTGCAGAGCAGGCCGCGCTGCCGACCCCGGCCGGTGTTTCGACGCTCGCCGACGAGTCGCTGCAGAGCGTCACCGGAGGTTGTGGCTGGACTGCGTGCAACACCTGTCCGTTTGGCACCACGCCGGATTTCTCGTGCGTGCCCCCGGGTCACCAGTGTCCGTGATCAGATTTCGTCGGGTCGCCTGATCCGACCGATCGCAGAGCCGCGCTCGTCGACGTTGTGGGCGCGGCTCATTTTGATTGCGCGACGCACTGGACGATTCCTTTGCGCGCCTCGCTCCCTCCCGAATCCGCGATAGCCTGCCGTGAGCAACCGAGCTCACCACGCGATGTCCTGTGATCGGCTTTCGGGAGAGGGAGCATGTTGCAGATCCTTCACGATCTGGTGGCGATGCAGCGTGTGCATGCGCAGGCGGCGGTCAGAGGGCGCCTCAACGCACGCCGGGTGAAGAACCGCGTTGGCCTCGACCGCGACCTGCTCCGTGAGCTCGCGATCCGGCTCGCTCGCCTCGACGCGCTGAACTCGGGCCTCGGCCTGCGCAGCCTGCGCCACGTGGTCGACGATGAAGACGACGGTGTGCTGCTCGACCTGGCGGCCCGGGAAGGCGGCGGCGCGCTGCTCGAGCTACAGGCCGTCGGAGGGGCCTTCGTCGTGTTCGGCGTCGACTCTGCGTGGCGCGACGTTCTCGTCGCGCCGCTGCTCTGGGATGCCGGCTTCTTCCTGCGTTTCGGCCGTGTGCTCGAGGCCGCCAGCCGCCGCGAGGCGCGTCAGTTGAGGCAGTCGACCCCGGAGCTTCCCGCCTGGCTGGAGATCCTGCTGCGCGAGATCTCCATGCCCACGATTCCGGGCCTCGACTCGCCGCCTCCGCTCGATCTCGACTTCGAGCTGATCGAGGCGATGCTCGTCGCCGACGACCAGCCCGCCGACCTCGCTGTGCGGGCGTTCGCTCTGTCGGATCCCGCCGACGATCCGTGGACCGGAGGCGCGCGCCTGTTTGAAGATCTGACCGGTCGCCGCGCCGCCTTCGAGCGACACCCGGACGCGGTGCACGAGGCTCTCGCGGCGCGGGCCGCGGTGCGCAAGGCGATGCTCGAGCGCCTGGTCGAGCTCGACGAGGCGTCGCTGCCGGCCGTCTTCGTCGAGGCCGTGGTCGATGCCGCCCTCGATACGGCGAAGTCGGTGCGCGCGGTCGCCGAAGAAGTCGTCGGTCGGCAGCGCGAGCTCTGCCTCCCGGTGCTGCACGCGCGGCTGACGGCGGGCGGCGCAGCGGCGCGTCGTCGCGCTGCGCGCCTGCTTTGGCGCCTCGAGGGTACGGCGTCCTTGCCGCGCCTCGAGGCCGCTCTCGGCGCCGAGTCGTCGGCCAAGAATCGGCAGGCGATCGAGCAGATTCTGCACCAGGCGGCGTCGGTCCGCGCCACGGACGACGGAGCAACGGAGGAGAGCGTCACCGCAGAGGAGAGCGGGGCCGGGGGGCCGGCGGGAGAGCCGGTCGTCGAACCAGTCCTCGAGCCAGTACCGCCGGTGGCGCTCGACGTGCCGCTCTCGGTGTCGACCCGTGATGCGCTGCGCGTTTTCTGCAGTGACTGGACCGCCAAAGCGACCGAAGTCTACGAGCGCCAGCGTCGGCGCGACCCGCGGTGGGCGCAGCGACCGACGCCGCTCACCGCTGCCGACGCCGATCGTCTCTACGAGGCGATGCAGCGGCCGGTGAAGCTCACGGAGCGCCAGCGTGCGCGACTCGACCGCTCCTGGTTCGAGCCCGACTGGAGCCCCAGGATCCGCGGCTTCCTGGCGCGGCCGGAGCTCGAGCCGATTCACGCGATCCGGTTTCTCGGGCTCATCGGCGAGGCGGACCTCGAGCCACGACGCACCGGACCGCGCGGCGACGTGTTCGGCTGGAGCGGTGGTGGTCACCTCGATCACTATCGCGCGACCCATGCCGACCGCCTCGACCTGAGAACCCTCGGGGCGGTGTTCGAGGCGCTCGGATTCGATGCCGCGACGATCGGCTGGCAGCGCCTGCGCGAAAGCTGGGGCTATCGTGCCTTTCGCTGGCCGCCGGACGCGGTCTGGCCGTACTTCGCCGAGCATGTCGAGATTCTCGAGCAGGCATTGGTCGGTCGCGGCTCGCTGAGTGGCGATCTCTGGGACTGGGACCTGCCGGGCGTTCGGCGCAGCGCGTTCGAGATCGTTTCGTGGTTCCCGTCGGTGCCCGAGAGCCTGCGTGCAAGTCTGTGGGAGGTCGCGCTCGGCACGCGCAAGAGCGAGCGCGAGCTGGCGCAGGCGGCGCTCGACAAGGAACCGAACAAGCGACCAGTGATCGTCGCTGCGCTCGGCGACGGCAAGCAGCACGTGCGCGCCACCGCCGCCGCCTGGCTCGCCCGCCTCGGCGCGACGCAGGAGATTCCGGCGCTCGAGAAGGCGCTGCGCAAAGAGAAGCAAGAACTGGTCAAGGGAGCGCTACTGCAGGCGCTCGAAGACCTCGGCGCCGACGTCGAACGTTATCTCGATCGTGAGCAGCTCGCCCGCGACGCCGCCCGCGGGCTGCGCAAGGCCCCGCCGAAGGCGCTCGAGTGGTTCCCGTTCGCCCTGCTGCCGGTCTGCCGCTGGCGCGCCGAGTCACCGCGGGACGACCAGGCCGTTCCGGTCGACCCGCAGATCGTGCGCTGGTTCGTCGTCCGCTGCAACAAGCTGAAGTCGCCGGCACCGGGGCCGATCCTGCGGCGGCACTGCCGGCGCATGGTGCGCGCGGACCGCGAGGCCCTGGGGCGCTTCGTGCTCGATGCCTGGATCGCCCACGACACGAGACGACCGTCTCGCGCCGAGGCCGAAGAGAAGGCGGTCGAGCAGCTGAACCAGTGGGGCGGCGCAAGCGGACGGCACGCCCAGCGGCTGCTCGAGTCGTTTGCTCGTGGTTTCCTGGAGCAGCCGATCGGCTCGGCGATCCAGAGCAAGGGTGTGCTCGCGCTGGCTGCCGCGTGTGGTGGGCCGGTGCTCGCCGAGCGTTCGGCGCGTTACCTGACGCAGTGGTACGGCCAGCGTGCGGCGCAGTGCAAGGCACTGCTCGAGATGCTCGCTTGGGTCGACGACGACAGCGATGGCGGGCAGGCGACGCAGAGACTGCTCGCCACCGCCAACCGCTTCCGCACGGCCAGCATTCGCAAGCATGCCGAAGCGCTCGCCGCCGAGCTCGCCGAGCGCCGCGGCTGGACGGTCGCCGAGCTCGCCGACCGCACCGTGCCCACGGCCGGCCTCGAGCTCGCGGACGACGGTCCGCCGCGGCTCACGCTGCGCTACGGCAGGATCGCCTCAGAGGACTCTGCGGGCAGTGCCGGGGAGGCGGCCAAGGACGCTGCCGGGGACGCGGCCGAGGACGCGGCCGACGGGCGGCAATTCACCGCCGTGCTCGCCGACGATCTGACGCTCTCCCTGCGCACCGCCGAAGGCAAAGCGATCAAGTCGCTGCCGGCGGCGCGCAAGTCCGAAGACGCCGACGCGGTGAAGGCGACGAAGAAGGAGCTGACGCGCGCGAAGAAGGAGCTGAAGGGCGTCGTCCGCCTGCAGACCGATCGCCTGTATGAGGCGCTGTGCACCCAGCGCGCATGGCCGGTCCTCGACTGGCGCCGCTTCCTGATCGGGCACCCGATCGTCTCGCGACTCTGCCGGCGGCTGGTGTGGGTCGCGTTCGAGCCCGCGACGGACCCCGGCGACTCGGGCGAAGAGCGCCTGGTCGCCTCGTTCCGCCCGCTCGCCGACGGCACGCTCACCGACGCCGCCGACGAGGCGGTCGAGCTGCCGGAGTCCGCGAGCGTACGTCTGGCGCACGACGCCAACCTGCCGCCGGCCGAAATCGCGGCCTGGCTCGAGCACCTCGACGACTACGAGATCGTGTCACTCTTCGAGCAGATCGGACGCGACGTATTCGAGCTGCCGGTCGATCGGCGCGACTCCGAGACGCTCGACGACTTCGAGGGGCACATGCTCGACGCCTTCGCCCTGCGGTCGGCCGCGAACCGCCGCGGCTACGTCCGGGGCCAGGCGGAGGACGGCGGCTGGTTCCTGACCTACCACAAGAGCTTCCCGACACTCGAGCTCGAGGCCGTGCTCGAGTTCACCGGCAATGCCCTGCCGGAAGAAAACCGTCGCGTCGCGCTGCGCTCGCTCCACCTGGTGTCGACCGCCGGCTTGCAGCACAGCGACGCCCACGCTCGGCCGCGCCAGCGCCTGAGCGAGGTGCCGCCGGTCTTGCTCGGCGAGCTGTGGAACGATCTGCGCGTGTTCTCCGACCTGGGGAGCGGCTACGATCCCGCCTGGGAATCGAACGCGTGGGAGTGACATCGGGACGCCGTCCGATGAATGACCGCTCGAGGATCATCCGATGATGACGAACTCGTCTCTGACGGACTGGCCACAGGACCCTTCGAATCGTCCGCTCAAGAATCCGACCGGTCTCGCAGAGGACCGGCTCGAGATCCTGCGCCGCGATCTCGGACGCCTCGACGCCATTGGCTCGGCGCTTGGTCGGCGCGCTCTGTCCTATGTTGTCGATGGCGTTGACGAGGAGGTCTTGCTGGCGCTGCACGGCGTCGAAGGCGGTGGCGACTGCCTCAACCTGGCCTCACGCTCGAGCTATCCGAAGTTCGATTCCCAGGCCGCGAAGAGCTGGGCGCTCGTCATCGCCGAGCCGCTGCCCGACGCCGCTCTCGTGCTGCGATTCGGCCGCGTGCTCGACGCCGCGCGCCGCGATGTACCGCACAACCTCGGGCGGACGGAGGCGCTGCTGCCGCCGTGGCTGGAGATCCTGCTCGACGAGGCCACCTCCGAATGGGGGGGACGGCTGCCGAGCGGCTTTCGCTCGGGCCTCGACTTCGCCGCGGTCGAATGCCTGCTCGAGCTCGCCGGAGAGCTCGCCGACATGGCACTCCGTGCGCATCTCGCGTTCGATCCGGCCGACTACACTGCCTACTATTGCAGCCGGCGATACTTTCGGCCTGCGCGCGACGTCGCGGACGCCGTGCGGCGGCATCCGCACGTCGTGCGCGAACTGCTCAACGGCCCGGCGGCGGTGCGCGCGGAAATGCTCGAGCTGCTGGCGGAGAAGGGCGGAGCGGAGCTCTTCTACGACGAGATCGTCGAACGTGCCGTGGCCAGCGCCAAGACGGTGCGCGAGGCGGCCGAGCCGCTGATTCTGGCGCATCGCGAGGAGCTCTTGCCGTCTCTCCTTGCGCAGCTCACGGACGGAGGAGTGGCCGAGCGTCGTCGCGCCGCGGCGCTGCTCTGGCGCGTCGAGGGGGCTTCGGTGGTCGAGCCGCTGCGCGCAGCGCTGGCGAACGAGTCGTCGAAGAAGAATCGGCAGGTGCTCGAGCGCCTGCTGGGGCAGCTCCCGGCGGGATCTCGGGTGACCAGCGACGATACGCCGGGTGACTCTGATGTGTCGCAGCCGGTGGATGCATTGACGGCGGCCGTCGCGGCGCTGGACCCGATCGTCGAACCGAGCTTCGATGCGCCACTGCCCGAGGCGACCCATGCTGCGCTGCGCGAGTTCTGCGCCGGCTGGACCGCCGCCGCGCGCGGACAGTACGAGCGCGAGAAGGAGTCACGCACCTGGCTCACGGAGCCGCGTCCGCTCACCGACAGCGACGCTGATCGTGTTTTCGAGCTGGTTCAGCGCGGAACGCTCGAGCAGCTCGAAGCCAGTTCGATCCAGCGATCGTGGTACTGGGGCGACTGGAGGCGCTCGATTCGTGCCTTGCTGGCGCGGCCCGAAATCGAGCCGATTCATGCCGTCCGTTTTCTCTTGGTCCTCGGGCTGCTCGAACGCGAGGAGAGCGACAGCCTTCGCCTCGTCGGCTGGCAGGGCGGACGGTATCTCGACCACTATCGAACGGTCTACTGCCTGCGCGCCGGCGAAGGCCAAGACTCCACCGTGCTGGAGTCAGGGCTCGACCTGCGCCAGCTCGCGGCCGTGCTGCGGGTCATCGGCCTCGACGACGAGACGATCGGCTGGGATCGCCTGTACGAGGAGTGGGGCCATCGTGCGTATCGCTGGCCTGCCCGGGCTGTGTGGCCGTTCTTCGCCGAGCGCCTCGAGCTGCTGGAGAAAGCGCTTGGCGTACGTCCGCTGCCCACCTGGATCCCAAAGTATCGAGTCGACGGCATCCGGCGGAGTGCCTTCGAGATCGTCTCCTGGTTGCCGTCGGTGCCGGCGTCGCTGCAGCCGGCGCTGTGGGAGGCGGCGCTCGGTTCGGTGCGGGCGGAACGTTTGCCTGCGCAGGCGGCTCTGGCGCGTCTGACCGGGTTGCAAGAGCAAGTCGAGGCGGCGCTCGGCGACGGCAAGCAGGCGGTGCGCGCGGAGGCGGCTGAATGGCTCGGCCGGCTCGGTGAAGAGTCGGCGATCCGGGCGCTCGAGGCGGCACTCGGGCGCGAAAAGCAGGAGATGGTCAAGGGGGCGCTGCTGCAGGCGCTCGAAGACGTCGGCGGCGACATCGAGCCGTACCTCGATCCTGATCTGCTGCGTGACGAGGCGGCGGCCTTCTTGCGGCGGGGACTGCCGAAAGGCATCGACTGGTTCCCCTTCGAGGCGCTGCCGACGTGTCGTTGGAGCGATCCCGGCGAGGTCGTCGACCCACTGGTACTGCGCTACTTCGTGGCTCGTGCGGTCAAGCTGAAGACTCCCGTTCCCGGGCCGATCCTGCGCCGCCAGATGGCGCGCCTCGAGGCCGACGATCGGAGAGTGCTCGGTCGCTTCGTGCTGCAGGCGTGGCTGGTCCACGATCAAGGCCCTGAAGAATCGGCCGCCGGCCAGAAAGGCGTGTTGGCCGTCGCTGCCGCCTGCGGCGGACCCGACCTGTCGCCGGCCTGCGCGCTCTACCTGAAGACCTGGTACGGCCAGAGGGCGGTGCAGTGCAAGGCGCTGCTCGAGATGCTCGCTTGGGTCGACGACGCCACCGACGGTGGTCAGGCGACGCAGCTCCTGCTCTCGATCGCCCATCGCTTTCGCACCGCCGGCATCCGAAAACATGCCGAGGCGCTGGCGGCGGACCTCGCCACGCGGCGTGGCTGGAGCGTCGACGAGCTCGCGGACCGCACCATCCCGACCGCCGGCTTCGAGAGCTCGCGCTTGGCCTTGCGCTACGGAGTGGGTGGGCGCGCGTTCCACGCCGTGCTGCGCGACGACCTCATGATCGAGCTGCGCACGGCCGACGGCAGCACGATCCGCTCGCTGCCCCAAGCGCGCCGCGACGAGGACGAGGAGGCGGTGAAGGCCGCGAAGAAGGCGCTGACGCGGGCACGCAAAGAACTGAAGGCCACGGTGCGCCTGCAGACCGAACGTCTCTACGAGGCGCTGTGCACCCAGCGCGCCTGGCGGGCGGCCGACTGGCGCCGGTTCCTGCTCGAGCACCCGGTCGTCGGTCGCCTGTGCCGCCGGCTGGTGTGGGTCACCGCACCGTCGTCGCAGTCGTTTCGTCCGCTCGTCGACGGCAGCCTGAGCGACGTCGGCGACGAGCCGGTGAAACTCGACGACGGCGCGACGGTGCGCCTGGCACACGGCGTCAACCTCGACGACGAGGTGGCCGCCGCCTGGCTCGAGCACCTCGACGACTACGAGATCGATCCGCTCTTCGTCCAGCTCGGCCGCGAGACCTTCTCTCTACCGCCCGAGCGTGCCACGGCGGAGAGCCTCGACGAGTTCGAGGGTCATCTGATCTCCGTCTTCACGCTGCGTACCGCGGCGCGGCGCCTCGGCTATGACCGAGGTCCGGCGGAGAGCCGGGGCATCGTCTACACCTACCGCAAGGCATATCCGACGCTCGAGATCGAGGCGCACCTTCAGTTCAGTGGTGCGATGCTTCCCGAGGAAGATGACACGGTGGCGCTGAAGTCGCTCGACTTCGTGTCGACAGCGCAGCAGGCACAGAGCGACGAGATCGTTCGTGTCGCACTCGGTGATTTGCCGGCGGTGCTACTGAGCGAAGCGTGGAACGACCTGCGGGCGATCGCTGCCGAGGGCACGGGTTTCGACCCCGACTGGGAAACGAAGGTGTGGTGGATCTGAGCTCTCCGCGCGAGCCTGAGTGTGCGGTCGTCCGCTGGCCGCCGGCGCGGGTTCAAGCGACGCCCAGGGCGGGCGCCCGGCGCCTGGGCGATGATGTGCTGCCCGGTTCTGCTCGGCGAGCTGTGGAACGATTGACGCGCGTTTGCCGCCTTGGGTATCGGATTCGATCCCGACTGGGAAACGAAGAGGCTGGGACTGATCGCACGGAACCATCGGTCGTCAACGAATGCGGAGCATGGCATGTCGAAACCCTCGAAGATGAAGGCCTGGATGCAGCGGCTGTCGCGGCGTCGGCTCGAGAATCCCACCGGGCTCGACGACGATCGGCTCGAGATCCTGCGTCGTGATCTCGGTCGCCTCGACGCCGTCGGAATGGCGCTCGGTCGGCGTGCTCTCGCCTATGTGGTCGACGGGGTCGACGAGGAGGTGCTGCTGGCGCTCCACGGCGTCGAAGGCGGTGCCGACTGCCTCAATTTGGCATCGCGCTCTGGGTACCGTCACGGACCGGAGGGAGCGAAGGACTGGGCGCTGGTGCTCGCCGCGCCGCTGCCCACCCTGGAGCTGGTGCTTCGCTACGGCCGGGTTCTCGACGCCGCGCGGCAGGATGCGCCGCACGACCTTGGGCAGACGACGCATCCGCTGCCGGGCTGGCTCGACACTCTTCTCGACGAGTGCACGACCGCGCGGGCTTGGCGCCTGTCGCGTGAGTATCGTCACGGCTTCGACTTTCCGGCGCTCGAGCAGCTGCTCGAGGCGGCAGACGAGCCCGCCGACACCGCGCTGCGGGCCGCGCTCCTCTTCGAGCCGGGGAACCACCCCTCGTACAACATCAGCCGACGCTATTTTCGGCGCGTCGATGGCTTGGCCGACGCCGTGCGCCGCCATCCGCACGTGGTGCGCGAGCTGTTGCACGGCCCCGCGGCCGTGTGTGCGGAGACGCTCGAGGTCCTGGGCAAGCACGACTGCGTGGAGCTCTTCCTCGACGAGATCGCCGAGCACGCCGTCGGCAGCGCCAAGACGGTCCGCGAGGCGGCCGAGCCGCTCGTGCTGGCGCATCGCGAAGAGCTCTTGCCCGGTCTCCTCGGGCGGCTCACCGACGGCGGCGCGGCGGCGCGTCGCCGAGCCGCGAAGCTGCTTTGGCGGGTCGAGGGAGCGGCGGTGGCGGAGTCGCTGCGCGCTGCTCTGGCGGCCGAGTCGTCGGCGAAGAACCGCCAGGTGCTCGAGCGACTGCTCGGTCAGCTGCCGGCGGATGCGGCAACGCCGGACCGCATCGACGCACCGGTCGAGGGATCGCGAAGCGACGAGACGCCGGCGGGAGAGAACCAGGGAGACGGGGCGCCGGGGGGCGATGCCTTGTCGGCGACCGTCGCGGCCTTCGATCCGGTCGCCGAGCCCGCGGCTGAGGCGCCGCTGCCGGAGTCGACGCGGCAAGCCTTGCGCGAGTACTGTGCCGCCTGGAGCATCTCGGCCAGTCGTCAGTTCGAACGCGAGAAAGAATCGTCTGCATGGCGCGTCGAGCCGCAGTCGCTCACCGACGAGCATGCCGACCGGGTCTATGAGCTGCTGCAGACCGGGTCTCTCGACGCGCTGGCCGCGGGCGTGATCGACCGCGCGTACTTCGCGTACGACTGGTACGGGCCGATTCGAGATCTGCTGGCGCGCCCGGAGCTCGAGCCGATTCACGCCGTGCGGCTGCTCTACCTGCTCGGTCTGGTCGAAACCGAGAAGCCCCACGTTTGGGGTCTGTTCGAATACTCCTCGCGCTTTCTCGATCACTATCGGCTGACCCACGGGGGCAACCGCGAGGGCGAAGGAGGCCTCGATCTCCGGCAGTTCGCGGCCGTGCTGCGCGTCGTCGGTCTCGACGACGAAACGGTCGGCTGGGATCGACTCACCGAGGGCCTAGGGCACCGGAGCTACCGCTGGCCGCCGCCCACGGTGTGGCCCTTCTTCGCCGAGCATCTTGAGCTGCTCGAACAGGCGCTTGGCGTGCGGCCGCTGCCCGACTGGGTCTCGAAGTATCGAGTCGACGGCATTCGGCGCAGCGCGTTCGAGATCGTCTCGTGGATGCCGTCGGTCCCCGTGTCGCTGCAGCCGGCCCTGTGGGAAGCGGCTCTCGGAACGGTGCAGGCGGAGCGCATTCCGGCGCAGGTGGCGCTGGCACGGCTGCCCGGGCTGCAGCAGCAGGTCGAGGCGGCTCTCGGCGACGGCAAGCAGGCGGTGCGCGCGGCGGCGGCGGAGTGGCTCGGCCGACTCGGCGCGGCGTCGGCAGCGCCGGCGCTCGGGGCCGCGCTCGGACGCGAGAAGCAGGACGTCGTGAAGGGAGCACTGCTGCAGGCGCTCGAGGACGTCGGCGGCGACATCGAGCCGTATCTCGACCGCGCTGCGCTGCGCGACGAAGCCGAGGCCTTCCTACGCCGCGGACTGCCGAAGAGCATCGAGTGGTTCCCTTTCGACGCGCTGCCACCGTGTCGCTGGAGCGACACCGGCGATTTCGTCGATTCGCGGATTCTGCGCTACTTCATCGCCCGTGCGGCCAAGCTCAAGACTCCTGTGCCCGGACCGATCTTGCGCCGCCAGGCGGCGCGGCTCGCGCTCGACGACCGGTGCGCGCTCGGGCGCTTCGTGCTCCAGGCCTGGCTCGCTCACGACGAGTCGCCCGACAGCTCGGCCGCCGGCCAGAAGGGGGTGCTGGCGGTGGCCGCCGCCTGCGGCGGGCCCGACCTGGCGCCGGCGAGCGCCCACTACCTGAAGACCTGGTACGGCCAGCGCGCGGTGCAGTGCAAGGTGCTGCTCGACATGCTCGCCTGGGTCGACGACGCGACCGACGGCGGCCAGGCGACGCAGCTCTTGCTCTCGATCGCCCACCGCTTCCGCACCGCCGGCATCCGCAAGCATGCCGAGGCGCAGGCGGCGGAGCTCGCGATGCGGCGCGGATGGAGCGTCGACGAGCTCGCCGACCGCACCATCCCGACCGCCGGCTTCGACGGCTCACGGCTCGAGTTGCGCTACGGCGAGGGCGGCCGCGTCTTCCACGCCGTGCTACGCGACGATCTGACGATCGAGCTGCGCACCGAGGACGGCGGCACGATCCGTTCGCTGCCCAAGGTGCGCAGCGGCGAGGACGAGGAGGCGGTGAGCGCCGCGAAGAAGGCGCTGGCGCGGGCACGCAAAGAGCTGAAGGCCACCGTGCGGCTGCAGACCGAGCGGCTCTACGAGGCGCTGTGCACCCAGCGCGCCTGGCGCGCGGCCGACTGGCGCCGGTTCCTGCTCGAGCACCCGATCGTCGGTCGCCTGTGTCGGCGCCTGGTGTGGGTCGCCGCGCCGACGTCGCGTTCGCTGCGTCCGCTGGCCGACGGCAGCCTGAGCGACGTCGACGACGGGCCGGTGATGCTCGAGGACACGGCGACGGTCCGCCTGGCGCACGCGGTGAATCTCGACGACGACGCGGTCGCCGCCTGGCTCGAGCATCTCGCCGACTACGAGATCAACCCGCTCTTCGTCCAGCTCGGGCGCGAGACCTTCACCCTGCCGCCGGAGCGCGCCGCGGCCGAGAGCCTCGACGAGTTCGAGGGGCATCTGCTCTCCGTCTTCGCGCTGAGGGCCGCGGCGCGGCGCCTGGGCTACGAGCGCGGGCCGGCGGAGAACCGAGGCATCTACTATGTGTACCGCAAGGCGTATCCGACGCTCGAGATCGAGGCGCGCCTGCAGTTCAGTGGCGCGATGCTGCCCGAAGAAGACGACACGGTGGCGCTGAAGTCGCTCGACTTCCTGTCGACGGCACAGCCCGCGCAGAGCGGTGAGATCGTGCGCGTCGCCCTCGGCGACCTGCCGGCGGTGCTGCTCAGCGAAGCATGGAACGATCTGAAGGCGATCGCCGCCGAAGGCAGCGGCTTCGATCCCGACTGGGAGGACAAAGTGTGGTGGAACTGAGCCCCGCGGGTGACGGAGGGACCCCGGCCGACCGCGCCGTCGTCCGCCGTCCACCGGAAGTCGAGTTCGCGGACGAGCTGGCCGCTCTCGCCGCGGCCGACGAGCATGCCCGGCCGCCCGGCTGGCGCCTGTCGCCGCGCGCCGTGCGCAGCTTCATCGTCGGCGCGGACGACGATGCGCTCGAGCGGCCGATCGCGCGCAAGCTGTACGGCGACGACGCGCTCGTCGAGCGCGCCATCGTCACCCTCACGGGCACTCGCGCGCTGCTCCTCGTCGGGGAGCCGGGCACCGCCAAGTCGATGCTTTCCGAGCTGCTGGCGGCGGCGATCTCGGGCACGTCGGCCCACACCATCCAGGGCACCGCCGGCACCACCGAGGACCACATCAAGTATTCGTGGAACTACGCTCTGCTCCTGGCTCAGGGGCCGAGCCGCGAGGCGTTGGTGCCGTCGCCGCTCTACCGCGGCCTCGAGCAGGGCCTCATCGTGCGCTTCGAGGAGGTCACGCGCTGCCCGCCGGAGATCCAGGACACGCTGGTCAGCGTGCTCTCGGACAAGGTGTTGCACGTACCCGAGTTGGGCGACGACGCCGTGGTGCCGGCGCGGCGCGGCTTCAACTTGATCGCCACCGCCAACACGCGCGACCGCGGCGTGCACGAGATGTCGGCGGCGCTCAAGCGGCGCTTCAACTTCGAGACCGTGCCGCCGATCGCCGATCCGCAGCTCGAGCTGCAGCTGGTGAAGGAGCAGGCCGGGCGGCTGCTCGCCGAGGCGGAGGCCGAGGTCGAGGTGCCCGACGATGTGCTCGAGCTGCTGGTCACCACTTTCCAGGACCTGCGCACCGGGCGCACCGCGGAGGGCACGGTGATCGACTCTCCGTCGACCGTGCTGTCGACCGCCGAGGCGGTGTCGGTGGCGTTCGCGGCGTCGCTCGACGCGCGCTACTTCGGCTCCGGGCGGCTCGAGCCGCGGCACCTGGTGAGCCAGCTGCTCGGCACCGTGATCAAGGACCGCGAGGAAGACCTGCGCAAGCTGCGGCAGTACTTCGATGTCGTGGTCAAGACGCGGGGGAGCCGCAGCCGCCTGTGGCGGAGCTACTACCGGGCCCGCAAGGTGCTCTGAGCGTGGCGGTGGCGGACGAGGTCGCGGCGCCGCGCCGGGAGCTCGCGCGCTGGCGCGAGGACGCCGCCGCCTGCGGCGCCGAGCTCGTGCCGATCCGTCACCACAGCCCGGCCTGTGCGCGCCACGTGGCGGCGCGGATTCGAACGCTGCGGCCATCGGTGGTGCTGGTCGAGGGACCCGACGACATGACGCCGCTGATCCCTCTGCTGCTGCACGAGGAGATGCGTCCTCCGGTCGCCGTCTACGCCTCGGCGCCGCTGCCGCGCACCGCCGCGCGCTGGAGTCCCGACGCCGCGCCGCCGCGTGCGGTGTCGTTCTACCCGCTCTGCGACTACTCGCCCGAGCTCGTCGCGCTGCGCGAGGGCGCCGCGGTCGGTGCGCGCCTGGCGTTCATCGACCTCACCTGGCGTGAGCAGGTGGCGGCGCGGGTGCCGGCGGAGGAGGGCCAGGACCGGCATGTCGTGTCTCTGCTCGCCGACGCCCACCTGGCGCGCAGCGAGCTGCTCGCGGCGCTCGCCGAACGCACTGGTTGCCGCGACGCCGACGAGCTCTGGGACCACCTCTTCGAAGTGCGCCAGCCGCGGCTCGACGCGGCGACCTTCGCCGACGAGGTGCTGGCCTTCTGCCTGCTCGCCCGCCTCGATGCGGCGCCCGAGGCGCTCGAGGCCGACGGCACGCTGGCGCGCGAGCGCGCGATGGCGTCGGCGATCCGCGCCGCGGTGGCAGCGCGCGCGGCCGCTGACGGCCCGGTGCTGGTGGTCACCGGCGGTTTCCACACTGTGCACCTGCCGCGGCTCCTCGTCGGCGACGACGAGCTGCCGCCACGCCCGACGCCGCGCGCTGCGTCGTCTCCCGAGGCGGGCGCGCCGTGCCTGATCCGCTACAGCTTCGATCGCCTCGACGCGCTTCACGGCTACGCCTCCGGCATGCCGTCGCCGCGGTATCACCAGACGGTGTGGAGCCTTGGGGCTGCCGGCGATGAGGACGGCGATGAAGCCGTCGCCGATCCCTTCACCGAGGCGGCGGCGCGACTGCTGGTCGAGATCGGCCGCGCCAGTCGCACGCGCGATCTCGCCGACGCGGTGTCGGCGGCGGACGAGATCGCCGCGCTCGATGCGTGCCGTCGCCTCCCCGCGCTGCGCGGCCACGCCGGGCCGACGCGTGCCGACCTGCTCGATGCGGTGCGCTCGGTATACCTCCGCGGCGGCGGAGACTCGTCGCCGCTGGGCCTCTTGGTGTACGAGGTGCTCGGTGGCCGCGAGCTCGGCGCGGTGCCGCCGGCGGCGGGCCGTCCGCCGATCGTCGCCGACTTCCACCGCCGTGCCGAGGCGCTGCGCCTGTCGCTCGACAGCATCGAACCGCGTGATTTCGCGCTCGACCTCTACCGCACGCGCCGGCACCGCCGGGTGAGTCGCTTTCTGCACGCGCTCTCTTTTCTCGAGGTGCCGTTCGCACGACGTCTCGGCGGCCCCGACTTCGTCGCCGGGTCCGATCTCGAGCGCCTGCAAGAGCACTGGCAGATCGCCTGGTCGCCGCAGGTCGAGGGCGCACTGATCGACGCCGCAGTTCACGGAGACACGGTCGATGAGGCGTGCCTCGATCGCCTACGCGCCGCCGCCCTCGCACTCGAGGCCGAGGGCCGCGGGCGCGACGCCGCGGCGCCGGTGCGATTGTTGGTGACGGCTTGTCGCATGGGCTTGCAGCGCGACGCCGACCGCTTGCTCGAACTGATCGACCGCGGCCTGGCCGAGGACCCGTCGTTCGCCGCGGTGGTCGGAGCGCTCGGCGAGCTCCTGCTGCTCTGGATCTCGCGCGAGCCGCTCGAGGCGCATCGGCTGGAGGCGCTGCCGGCGCTGGTCGTCGTCGCCTATCGCCGCGCCTGCTTCTTGCTCGACGAGCTGGCGTCGGTCGAAACGGCGGGGGACAGGGAGGGCACCGTGGGAGACGACGAAGCGTCGGCGCTGCTCGAGGCCTTGGTGGCGCTGCGCCAAGTTCTCGACGCGGTCGATCCGGGACAGTCTTCCGACCCACAGTCGCTCGATACGGGCAACGCCCTCGATCCCGACCTGTTCTTCGACGCCGTCGAGCGCGTGGCGACGGCGCGCCGGGCCGCGCCCGAGCTGGTCGGCGCCGCGGTCGGTCTGCTCCATTCCGCCGGCCGCCTCGGCGAGGCGCAGCTCCTGCGCCGGGTGGAAGGCCACCTCGCCGGCGCCGTCGTCGGGGGCTCGGCCGCCGCCCGCGGGGTCGGCATGCTGCACGGCCTGCTCACCACGTGCCGCGAGGTGCTGTGGCGGATACCGGGACTGGTCGAGCGCCTCGACGCGATGCTGCGCTCGTGGAGCGACGACGAGCTGCTCGCCGCTCTGCCGCGCCTGCGCCTCTGCCTCGGTCGGCTGACGCCGCGCGAGATCGATCGGGTGGCGGCGGTGGTGGCTCGGCAGTATGGTCTAGGCAACGCCGAAGCGTTCGGCGACCTGGTCCTGCGCCAGGTGCCGGAAGCGGAGGTGCTGCTCAACCTGCGCCTCGGCGGTCGGCTACGAGCGGCGCTCGCGCACGACGGGCTGGAGGCCTCGTGACCGACTTCGTGAGCGATCCGCGGGAGGCCCTGGCGCGCTGGCGGCTGCTCCTCGGGCGCTACGCGCAGGAGCGGCTTGAGACTCCGCTGCGCGGCGAGCAGGCCAGGGTCGACAGGGCGCTCGACTTCCTCTACGGCCGGGAGCATGCCGGCCGCGGGGTGCGTCGCGGGCGATCGGGCGGCGCCGCGGGACGCGGCGGCACGCTCGATCCAACGCAGCTCGACGTTCCGGAGTGGCTGGCCGAAGTGCGGCGGCTCTTTCCGCGTCCGGTGCTCGAGGTGCTCGAGCGCGACGCCCTGCAGCGCTACGATCTGCAGGAGCTGGTGACCGATCCCGAGACTCTGACGCGGCTCGAGCCGAACCTGGCGCTGGTGCAGACCCTCATGAGCTTTCGGGGTCGGCTCGGCGGCCGGGTGCTCGACGAGGCGCGGCGGATCATTCACCAGGTAGTCGACGAGCTCACGCGGCGGCTGGAGCAGGAGATCCGGCGCGCCTTTTCCGGCCGCATCGACCGCTTTCGCCAGAGCCGGCTGAAGGTGGCGCAGAATCTCGACTGGCGCCGCACGGTGCGCGCCAATCTGCGCCACTGGGATCCCGAGACGCGTCGGCTCGCGGTGCGCGATCTGCGCTTCTTCGCGCGCGTGCGGCGGCACATCCCGTGGACCATCGTGCTCTGTGTCGACCAGAGCGGCAGCATGGCCGGCTCGGTGGTCTACAGCGCGGTCGTGGCGGCGATCCTGTCGCGCCTGCCCGCCGTGTCGGTACGGCTGGTGCTCTTCGACACCTCGGTGGTCGACGTCAGCGACCGGGTCGACGATCCGCTCGAGGTCCTGCTCGGCGTGCAGCTCGGCGGCGGCACCGACATCGGCCGGGCGCTGCGCTACTGCGAGGGCCTGGTCGACAATCCGCGGCGTACGGTGCTCGTGCTGATCAGCGACTTCGACGAGGGCGCCTCGCCGCGCGTGCTGCTGGCGACGGTGCGGCGCCTGGCCGAGGCCGGGGTGATGCTGCGCGGGCTCGCCGGCCTCGACGAGGAGAGCACGCCGTTCTACGATCGGCGCATGGCCGAGCGTCTGGTCGCTCACGGCATGGAGGTGGCGGCGGCGACCCCCGGAGAGCTGGCGCGATGGTTGGCGTCGACGATTCGCTGAACCGCCTGCGCGCGGTGCTCGCGGCGTGCGACGACGCCACTCTGGCGGCGCTGGCGAGCAAGGGGCTGGTGCGTCGAGCGCGCAAGGACCTCGAGCGCGGGGCGGTGACCGCGGTGGCGCCGGCCGACGGCGGCGACGGTGTGGTCGGCGAAGTCGAGGGGCAGCGGGTGACGCTGCCCGCCAGCGGCCCGGCCGACGCCACGTGCGTCTGCCCGGCGACGGGCTGCTGCCGGCACGTCCTGGCGCTCACGTTGCACCTGCGGACGCGAGGTCTGCCCGAGGACGTGTCCTCGGGGCTTGCCGGCGAGCTTTCGGAAGAGACGCCTGCCGTCTCGTCCGACCTGTCCTCTCGATCGCCCCAGGATTCGGCCGAAGGGCTCTCCGAGGCGTCGTCACTCGACGAGATCCTCGGCGCGCTCGACCCCGAGCAGCTGCGAAAGCACCCTGGGCGCCGGACGCTCGAGGCCGCTCGGCGCATCCTCGCCGGCGAGCCCGACGCGGCGGTGAGCGGCAGCGTGCCGCGGGTCGTACGGTTTCCGGCCGCGGCGGTCGAGTGCCGAATCTTGCCGCAGCCGACCCCCGAGGCGCTACTGCGTGGCGTGGTCACCCGAACCCTCGCTCGCGAGAAAGGGTCCGTGCCGCGGAGCAAGGAGCGCGCCTTGGGCGTCGCCGCCGTGCTCGCCGCGCGCCGCGTCCTCGGCCTCGAGACGGAGCTGGAACCTGGCGTCGACGCGCTGCCCGCGGGTCCGGCGGTGCTGCCCGCGGCGCGGGGCGCGCCGCGCCGCCGAGGTGACGTGATCGACGCCGCGCGCGCCGTGCTCGAGGAGCTGGTCGGTGCCGGCGTGGTGCACGCATCGCGGGCCCAGAGTGACCGGCTGACGACGCTCGCCGTCTCCGCCGTCGGCGTCCACCTGCCGCGCCTCGGCCACGAGCTGCGCGCCCTCGCCGACGAGCTCGGACGGCTGCAGGCCCGTCATGCCCAGGCCGACGAGGAGCGCCTCGTGCTGAGTGCGGCGCGCATCCACGCCCTGCTGCGCGCGCTGGCCCGTGCCGGCGACGCGCCGCCGTCGGCGCTCGTCGGCCGTCACCGCAGCCGCTACCTCGACGCCGGACGCCTCGAGCTCGCCGCGGTCTGCGCGTGGGTTTGGCGTACCGGCTCGGGCTATCGCGGTCTGACCCTGCTCGCCTGGGACCTCGAGGCGCAGGTATGGCGCACCTGGTCCGAGAGTCGTCCGACAGGGGTCGATCCAAGGTTCTCGCCACGCGCGGCCTACCAGGGCGAGAGCCCGTGGCCTCGGGGCTCCGACCTCGCGGCCGACGACTGCTCGCCGCGGGCGCTGTGCGGCCGGCGCCTGGTGCTCGACTCGGCGCGAGTCAACGACCAGGGGCGGCTGTCGGCTCATCGCGCCAGCCGTCTCGAGGCTGTCGGTCAGCTCGCGCCGGAGACACTCGCCGCGTCGCTCGAGGACGCCGGGCAGCGGATCACCCGCTGGTCTCGGCTCGCATCACGCGCTGCCGCGCTGTGGCCGGTGGGCCTGGCGCGCGCCGACGAGACTGCGCCCTTCGTCGCCGTCGCCGGTGCGGCGTGGGGTGGGCACGCCTTCGACGAGGTGCGACAGCAGCTGGTGGTCGAGCTGGTCGACGTCGACGGCGCGACACTGCCGCTCGAGCTGCCCTGGACGACGCTCTTCGAGGGCGCGGTCGAGCATCTCGAAGCGGCGACGCGCGACGCTCCACCGTGGGCGCTCGTCGGCCGCCTGCTGCCGCGCCCTCGCGGCCCGGGGCTGCGCCCCTACACGCTGCTGCGGAGGGACGTCGAGCGCGGCGGCACGTCGTTCGAGGTGGTGAATCTCACGCTCGATCCGCCGACGCCTCGGCGGCGCTGGAGCGGCGCCTGGCTGCGTCGCCTGGTCGGGCGCTTCCGTCCCTTCGCGCTCGGTGCGTCGGGCGAGGAAGAGCGGGACGACGACGGGCACGACGGCGGCGCCGACCTGCAGGCGCTCGGGGCCGCCACGGACGCCGCCGTCAGCGCTCTCGAGGCGACGCTCGGGCACCTCGCCGAGGCCGGTCGCGCCGCCCTGCCGCGCCTTCGCGACGAGCTCGCGGCCCATGTGCGGCGCCTCGAGGAGCTGGTGCTGCCCGATCTCGCCGCGGCCACCGAGCGGCTGACCGCGGCGACGCCCTCCGAGGTCGCTGCGCGGACGCTGGAGCTGCGCTACCTGTGCATGCTTCTTCGGCAGGTCGCCGTCCGCGATGTCGCCGTCCGCGAGAATGCCGTCCTCGAAAGCGCCGATGAGTGATTCTTTGCCGGCGCGCCTGCGCTCCTACCGCTTCGAGCGCGAGCTCGGCCGCGGCGGCATGGGCGTCGTGCATCTCGCCTACGACGAGCACCTCGGCCGCCATGTGGCGATCAAGAAGCTGCGGCCCGACCGCAGCGACGCGACGCGGCGCGAGCGCCTGCGCCGCGAGGCGCGCACCGCGGCGCGCCTGACCCATCCGGCGATCGTCCAGATCTTCGACCTGGTCGAGGCGGACGACGGCGACTGGATCGTCATGGAGCGGGTCGAAGGGGCCGCGCTGGCGGAGCTGCTGCGCGACGGGCCGCTGCCGGTCGATCGCGTGCTGTCGATCGGTCGTCAGATCGCCGAGGGCCTCGCCGCGGCGCATGCCCTCGGTGTGTTGCATCGCGACCTCAAGACCGAGAACGTCGCCGTGCTCGCCGACGGCCGGGTCAAGATTCTCGACTTCGGCCTGGCCAAGGAGCTCGACACGCTCGACGACGAGCGGACGGAGCTCTCGCACAGCGGCCAGATCCTCGGCACCGGCCGCGCCATGTCGCCCGAGCAGGCGCGCGGCGTGGCGCTCGGGCCGCGCTCGGACCTCTTCTCCCTCGGCGTGTTGCTCTACGAGATCGCAACCGGCGTCTCGCCGTTTCGCGGGGCGTCGTTCGTCGACACCCTGGGCCGGGTCGCCGGACACGATCCGTCGTCGCCGCGCACCCTCCGCCCGGAGCTGTCGGCGGAGCTCTCGGAGCTGATCGAGCGGCTGCTCGCCAAGGCGCCCGAGCTGCGCCCGGCGAGCGCGCGCGCCGTCGCCGACGACCTCGCCCGGCTCGACGAGGAGCGCCGGTTGTCCGACCGGGAGTCGACGCCGCCGGAGCCGCGCGACACGCGGGCGACCTGGAGTCTCGCGACCGATCCGGCGACGGATTCGCTGCCCGCCGCGTCGTCGTCCGTCGACCGGGCCTTCCGGGCCTTCCGCGCCGGCACCTTGGGCATGCGGCGTGGACCGCTGCTGGCGGCCGGTCTCGCGCTGTTCGCCGTGTTCGCCGTCGCGGTCGCGCTCTGGGCGCCACGATCAGTTCACGACGCTCCGCGAGACCTCGGCCGGGGCTCGGTTACGGCGGCACGATCGGAGGTCGACCGCGAGATCAACGACCCGCTGGCGCTCTACGAGTCCGGCATGGACGCGGTGCGGCGCCCCGACCGACCGGAGAACGTCGAGGCCGCGCGAGCGATCTTCGAGCGCCTGCTCGCCGCCGACCACGACTCGGCGGCGGCGCACGCCGGGCTCGCCCGCGTCTACTGGGAGAAAGGACGGGGCGCCGTCGCTGGCGGCGACCGGGTGTTCCTCGAGCAGGCGGAGACGGTGGCGCGTGACGCGGTGCGCCTTGGGCCCTACCTCGCCGACGCGCACGTCAGCCTCGGTCTCGTCCTCGGGCAGCGCGGCGACGTCGACGGCGCGAGGCAGGCTTTCGAGACGGCGCTCGAGCTCGAGCCGACGAGCGCCGACGGCCACTTCGGGCGTGGCCGGCTGGCGCAGTCCGAGGGCGCGCTCGACCGCGCCGAGGAGGACCTTCGGCGTGCGTTCACCCTGCGTCCGGAGCCGCTCTATGGCAACGCCCTGGGCGCTCTGCTGTACACAACAGGCCGCTACGACGCGGCCGAGGAGGCGTTCACCGCGAGCCTCGAGCAGGCGCCCGACAACGTCTACGCGCTGCGCAACCTTGGTGCTCTCGCCTTCGCGCGGGGTCGTCTCGACGAGGCGTCGCGTCTCGTCCAGAAGGCATTGACTCTTCGTCCCGACGCCTCGCTCTACTCGAACCTCGGGACGATCCTGTTCAGCCGGGGACTCTACGCGCGCGCCGCGGCGGCGTTCGAGGACGCCCTGGCTCAGCCGGGTGCCGGCAACCAGTGGATTTTCTGGCTCAATCTCGGCGACGCCTATCGCCAGATGCCGGACCGGCCCGAAGACGCGCGCGACGCCTACGCCCGCGCCGTCCGGCTGCTCGACGAGCGGCTCGAGGCGTCGCCCGGCCAGCCGCGCCTCGTGTCGCGGCGTCGCCTCGCACTGGCGCGCGCCGGAGATCTCGAGGCGGCTTGTGTCGACGGCGAAATCGCCGACGCCGCGGGCGTCTACGATCTGCTGGCACTCGCGGTCACCGCGGAGCTCTGCGGCGCCCGCGAGCGTGCGCTCGCGCATCTCGAGACCGCTCTACGCGCGGGTCTCGAGCTCACGGAAGTGCGCCGCGAGCCGGATCTCCTGGCGCTGCGCGCCGATCCGCGGTTCCACGACCTCGTCGTAGTGCTCGACGTCACCGTGCTCGACGTCACCGTGCTCGACGACGCGCCGTGATCAATCGTCGTCGGCCTCGGGGAGCGGCGGCACGTCGATGTCGCTGACGATCATCTCCGGGTCGAAGACGAAGTAGTCGGTGTACGGCTCGCGCTCGACGCGCAGCATGACGGAGAGCTGGAATGCTTCGAACGGCGCCTCGACCTCGGCGAAGGTGAGGTCGATCGGGAGGCCACCCTCGGCCTCGGCGCGGATCTCCCAGGTCGAGAGCTCGTGGCGCGTCGAGCGGCTGTAGACCGGGCTCCAGCGCGGTGTCGCTCGCTGCGCGAGGGTCCAACGGGCGGGAGGCTCGGTGAACGGGGAGCGCGCCTCGCCGGTGCGCGGAGCGGTGAAGAAGAGGTCGAGCAGTGCCGGGAAGAAAGGCGGCTGGTTCGGGGAGAGGATCGACGTGATGTCGACGAGGCGGATCGAGAAGTGGTCGCCCGCATGCAGCTTGGTGAACCAGGCCGGATGCGGCGCCGCCTCGTCGGTGATGTCGACGAGCGCGTTGTCGAGCGGGAAGTAGCGTTCCCGCCAGCGGGTCTGCAGGATCGGCGCCGCGTCGAGGTTGATTCCGAGGGCGAGGCGGTACGTTCGAGGCGTGGGACGGTGCATCGCGGTCTCCGAATCGGTGGGCTCGGTGGGCTGCCTGGGGGCTCGGTGGGCGGCCAGGTCGAGAGCGCCCGGCGCGGCGTCGAGAGTGTCACAGGACGGCGCCCAAGCGGTGCGTCCGGCACGCGGCCCGACGCACCGCCCGCCGGTGGCTCAGCCCGGGCCTACGGCGATGAAGCCGAAGTCCTTCGAGTCGAGATCGCCGTCGTCGTCGCCGGTGATCACGATGAAGCGGTCGCTCTGCAGACCGTCGCGCTGCACCACCGCGTTGACGCGGGTCTTGTCGTCGCGTGCGCTGTTGGAGATCACGGTCGCGGTCACCGTCGGCGTGTCGGCGAACGGTCGATCGAGCAGGATCTGGAAGATCCCGGTGCGGTCGCGGACGACGCGAAAGCCGGATCCGGCCGTGATCTCACCGCTGCTGCTGACGTTGCCTCGGACGTGGACGAGCTTGTCGATCATGGTCTCTCCCCTGAAGGTTCGGTGGTGGCCCCGTGGGCCGGTGCGGGTCGCGGCCGCCGGCGGGCGGCCGCGCTCGACGATGACCATCGATAGAGCAACGCCCGTGCCAGCTCGAGACGGCCGATCTCGCGTGTTTTCAAAGACTTCAGGCGTCGAACGAGCTCTGTCCTCGTCCGTCGAGCTCGAACGAAGTCCAGCCGATAGGATCGACGCATGGTCGACCCGGTGGCGAACGATGAGTGAGCTTGGTGAGACGTGGAGCCGGACGTGTACGCGTGCTGGCGGTGCGTCGCTCGCCGCCTCCTCGCGCCTGCCCGGGCTGACCGTGCTCTACCACCCCGATCTCGAGCGTATCGGCGAACGGGCCCTGCTCACCGGTCTCGACGGCGCGGGGGCCGAGCTGTCGCGCGGTCGTCCCGACTTCGCCGCTGTCGGCGGCTCCTCCAGCCGTCCGCTCGACGATCCGGGGCTGAGCCGGACGCCGCTGCGCGTGCGCAGCGCTGGCGACAGACTGGTGATCGAGCGCGGCGCCAGCCGCCTGCGCGCGGCGCGCGTCGTCGACGATGCGCTGGTCGAGATCGGGGCGTCGAGCAGCGTCGACGCCGAGGCGCTCGACGAGGGTGTCGTGCTCCTGCTCGGCGGTCGGGTCGTGCTGCTGCTGCACCGACTCGACCCGGTGGTCGACCCGGCAACGCCGCGGTTCGGTCTGGTCGGTGAGAGCAGCGCGCTCGCAGAAGTGCGGCGCGACATCGTGCAAGTCGCCGATCTCGACGTCCCGGTATTGCTGCTCGGCGCCTCGGGCACCGGCAAGGAGCTGGTAGCGCGGGCACTCCATCAGGCGGGTGCGCGGGCCCATGGACCCTTCGTGGCGCTCAACATGGCGGCGCTGCCACCGACCCTGGCCGCGGCCGAGCTCTTCGGCGCCGAGAAGGGGGCCTACACCGGCGCGGCACGGCGTCGCCGCGGACACTTCGAGCAGGCCGACGGCGGTACGCTCTTCCTCGACGAGGTCGGCGACACGCCGGCGGACGTGCAGGCTCTGCTGCTGCGCGTGCTCGAGACTGGCAGGCTGCGCCGGGTCGGCGGAGAAGAAACGCGAGCGGTCGACGTGCGCGTCGTCTCGGCGACCGACGCCGATCTCGAGGCGGCGATCGAGTCCGGCAGCTTTCGCGCGCCGCTGCTGCATCGCCTCGGCGGCTACGTCATCCGACTGCCGCCGCTGCGCGCCCGTCGCGACGACTTCGGCCGCCTCGTCCGCCACGTCTTGCGTCGCGAGCTCGAGGCGATCGGTGCGCTCGACCGGCTCGAGCCACGGCGTCATCCCTGGCTGCCGGCCTCGCTTGTGGCTCGACTGGCGGCCTGGCACTGGCCGGGCAATGTCCGTCAGCTGGCCAATGTCGTGCGCCAACTGGTGATCGCTAACCGCGGGCACGATCCGGCCGCGCGTTTCGGTGAGATCGAGGCGCTGCTGGCGCGCTCGGTTCCGGGCCGATCCGACAGGCCTACGACGCCGGCGTCCGAGCCGGCCACCGACGCCGACACTGCTGCCGCAACCGACACTGCTGCCGTGACCGACACCGACATCGACGCCGATCCCGGCGGAGCGCGCAAGCCGTCCGCTCTGCGCGAGGCGGAGGTCGTCGCGGCGCTGCGCGCCCACCGCTACCGCCCCGCCGCCGCCGCCGACGCGCTCGGCATCCCACGCTCGTCGATCTATGCCCTGATCGACAAGATCCCTGGTCTGCGCAAGGCGGCCGAGCTCACCGCGGCCGAGATCCGCACGGCGCGCGACCGGGTCGGCCCGAGTCTCGAAGCCGTCGCCGCGGCGCTCGAGGTCTCCGAGCTCGCCCTGCGACGCCGCATCGGCGAGCTCGGTCTCGACTTGTGACACGAAGAAGCCCCGCCGCGCCTCGGAGCGCAGCGGGGCTGTGGGATCACCGCGGCGGGCTCGCCACCCGCTGGGCGATCGGGGAGCGGGGCTCACGAGCAATCGAGAGCTCCGGGGCAGAGACCAGGCGTTCCGCAACGGTCGGCGTGCAGGGTGCCGGCGCACAGCGACTCCGGCGGCGGGCAGCGCGGGCCGACGAACTGCCAGCCGTTCGGATGATTGCCGTTCGCGACGCACGACGAGCCGTCGAAGCGCACGCCCTGGCAGCGCCAGCGCTCGCCGTCCGCGGGCACGCCGGCGACGCTGTCGAGGCAGACCTCGGCGCCGACGAACTGGGGCGACCCGGTGGTGCAGGGCAGGCAGGTCGTGTCGCCGGCCACGGTGAACTGGCGGTGGTGCGTGTTGTCGAGCTCGGACGTCTCGATCACTCCGTCGAGCACGTCGGTCTCGACGGTCACGGTGTAGGCGCCGGGATCCGGCACCGGCACCACCAGCTGGCTGGTCCATTCCTCGCCGGGTGCCAGGGACGGCGTCGAGCGCGTGTCCACGGTGTGGACGCCGCCCGGGCGCGCGACGCGAATGCGATGCGCGGCGGCCGGCGCCGGCTGGTCGCCCGTGTTGTCGACGGCGACCTGCAGGGTCACCAGCGAGCCCTCGACCGGATGCTGCGGAGTCACTTGGATCCATGACGGCCGCAGATTCGGCCCGCCGCCCGACGGCGTCGCGATCCAGCGACTCGTCGAGCGCTCGTTGTTCGCCTCGTTCGCCTCGTCGAGCGTGTTCTCACCGTCGGCGCTCGCCCGCACCGACAGCGTGCCGGCCATCGCCGTGAACGGCTGGTCGAGCGTCGAGTCGCTGCGCGCGCTCAGGGAACGGCTCTGGCCGGGCGCGAGGCTGCCGATCCACAACCGCTGGAATCGCGTCGTCCCGTCAGCCGGGGTCCAGTGGATCCAGAGCACGCTGTTGGCCGCGGTGACGCCGCCCCGGTTCACCACCTCGACGCGCAGCTCGATGGCATCCCCGGGACGCAGCGTCGAGTTCTCGAAAGACAGCAGGCTGACCTCGAGATCGGGCAGCGTCGAGCTCGGGCTCGCGCCGCCGGACGCGCAAGGCGTCACTTGGACCGGGCCCACCGCGTGGCAGGCACCGAAGACGCCGAGCAAGTCGAGGTCGGGATAGGCCGGCATCGGGACGCCGGGCAGCGGATCGTCGGGGCACGCCTGCCAGCCGAGACCGTAGTGGCAGACCCGCCGATTCGGACCCGGAACGGCCTCGTGCTTCAGCTTGATCGGCGTCCACTCGCAGACGAGGGTCTTCTTTCGGCTGCAGTCGACGACGATGCTCCCGTCCGGCAGAGGAATGTCGATGCAGTCGAACGTGTCCTTGTACTGACAGCGGAGCACCCACAGGACGCCGTCGCCTGGCGGGCGTGCGACGATCGGATCACCGCCGGTCCCGCTGTTGGGGAACTTGGGGCGTAGCTCGAACGGTCGCAGGCACTCGAGCGGAGAATAGGGCGTGTCACGGTACGGGTAGAAGCCGTCCTGGCAGATGCATTCCTGCTGCTCCTCGTTCCAGGTCATCCGGTCCGGGCAGTTGGGCGGAGCGTTGTCGACGCATTTCTCTCCGTCGTACTCCTGGCCGTCGGGGCACGATCGGCACGTCTTGCTCGCCGGGTCCCATACCGGTTTCTCCTGCGGGCAGATGTCGCACTGCTCCTGGTTGTAGTCCCAGACCGGGAGCTCGTCCGGGCAGGACCCGGTCCTGGTCGGCTTGGTCCACGGGAAGTCCTCCGATCCGACGAGAATGGCCGAGTCTTCGACGACCAGGGTCACCTGGCCACCTGCCGAGCCGCCGGCGCCAAGTGAGAGGGAGACCTCGCCGCTGACCGAGACCTCGATCGCGCTCCAACCGATCCCCTTTTCGGCCGCGGTGAGGTCGTGTCTGACGACAGCCACCGTGTCGGGCGGCAGAGCGGTGAAGGTGTGCCCATTCTCGAACGAGCAGTCCGAGGCTCCGAGCAAGCCACCCTGTTGGCACTCGGCGTGAACGGCGTTGGTTTGCGGCAGGTTGAACGGCCCTTGCCAAACCCACCGACCTTCGAGCTCGAGCTTCCTCGGAAGTGGCTGGGTCGCGAGAAAGACGGAGACCACCTCGTCGACGAGGTTTTGGCCAACGACTTCGACCGTGCCCTGCAGGTCGACCTGGATGCGGCCGCCGGAGCTCGAGTAGAAGTCGACCTCGACAGTCGGAGTCGGCGAAGCGGTGAACTTCATCACCCTGGCTGCTTCGGCCGAGGCGCTCGGGAGGATCCACAGGACGATGAGCAGAACACAGACGAGAGGTAGGTGGAGGAACCGCGTGGGGGTCGTGATCTGTTGCATGATCAGTTGCCCTCCACGTGCTCGAGGATCGCGCGCGCGGTAGCGATCATCGCGGCCTCACGCTCGAGGCTCTCGCCCTGCAGAATCGTCAGCCGCCGGGGCAGGTCTTCGTCGACCAGGTAGGAGGTCACGGCGTCGCGGAGATCCGGGTCGAGCTGCTCGAGGTACGACGCCACGGCTTGGTGCGACACCTCGGATTCGAGGCGCCGAGCCTCCCGATCGAGCCAGCGATGAGTGGCCACATCGAATGTCGCTCCGTCGTCGGCGAGATGGACCTCTAGCTCGGCGTCGTACCACGCATGGACCTGGTTCTTGAGCGCGATCTCGAGCTCGTCGAGCAGCCTCGCTGTTGGCACGAAGTATCGATCGGGGTCGTAGAGCATGCTGTCGATCGGCTCGTTCGTCGGCGACTCGTCGTGGTGGCTGAGAAGGAACTTGAGAAAGATGCGCCGCGCCTCCTCTCCCTGGGCGGCGACGGTGTGCACGGCATGGGCCGACAGGTCGAGGACCGCCTCGTGCAGCGAGACGAGATCTGGCCGGAGCCGGGCGTCGATGGTCATGCGCAGAGCGGTCTCGCGGCTCGCGGGCGAGCCGTCGGGGTCTTGAGCCACGACGATCTCCTCGACCTCGACGCCGAAGAGATTCGGATCGGCGTCGAGCGACTGCTGCAGCGCGTTCGCGTCGGGACCCTGCAGGCGGTCCATCAGCGCCAGCATCGCGTCGCGTGCGCTCTGGTTGCGGGTCGCGTCGAGCCACCATGCGGGGTCTGCGACCCGCCAGGACTCGATGTGGTAATGCTGTGCGTCGCTGAGCGCGAAGCCGAAGACGAGGTCGCGCGTGCGTCGCAGGTCGGCGGCATCCTGGGGCATGGCGCCAGGCGCCGTCTCGCCGATGCCGCCTGCCGGAGGCGTCGGGTTCGGTCGGCCGGCGTCGTCGGCGAGGGCCGATCCGGCGAGCATCGGTGGGAGCAGGGCCAGGGCGACGGACACGAGGCCGAGGCGGCATGGAGGGCGTATGTTCATGGGGTACTCCTGGATCGGCGGGCCGGACCTGGCGTTTCGATCGCCGCGATCTGGCACGCGTTGACTCGAGGTGCGTCGAAAGCGCCGCGGGTGCGGCGTTCGCTGCCAGATCGAGCCTAGGCAGGAGGCCGCGACGAGTCTTTTCGGAGAGCTTTCGGCGGGCTGATCGAGGGCTTTCCAGGAGCATTTCGGCTGCATTTTCGTGCCTGCGCCTCGAGAGGTCGCGACGGGAGTCGCCAGAACGCCGTGCGGGCGTTTCCGTATCAGCTGAGATGAGGCATCTGCTCTCTTCGACCTCGTCCGATGCGCCGCCGCGCGCCGACGGCGAACGATCCGCGTGTCGCCGGGCGGTGTGGGTCGGCCGCTGGCTGGTGGAGCCGACGCTGAATCGCCTGTCGACCACTGAGCCCGCGGTGTCGGTCACTCTCGAGCCGCGGGTGATGGAGTTGCTGATGGTGCTGGCCGCTCAACCGCGGCGGGTCGTGTCCAAGCAGGAGCTCCTCGACCGTGTCTGGCACGACGTGGTGGTTGCCGACGGAGCGCTCAGCCTGGCGGTGCACAAGCTGCGCAAGGCGCTCGGTGAGTCGGCGCACGCCCCGGCGCTCATCGAGACGATTCCTCGCCGCGGCTATCGCCTGCTGGCGCCGGTCCGGAGCGTCGCCACGGTGCCCCCCGAGCTCGAGGCCGCGCACGGAGGGCAAGCGACGACTGGAGCGCGCTACTGGGCGCGTCTCGACGGCTCGGTGCTGCAGATGGCGCTCGGCCTGTCGGCGATCACGCTGGTGATCGTGGCCCTCGCAGTGTCGGTGGCCTTCGGCCGTGCGGACGAGGAACCCCGGAACGGGATCGAGGCTCCCTGGACCACGAGGCCTCTCACCGCGTGGCTCGGCGTCGAACGGTATCCGGCAGTGTCGCTGGACGGTACCCGGATCGCCTTTGTCCACCGTCCGCCCAGGCTCGTGAGCTCGGCCGCGGGCGACCCCGCGGGCGAAGAGTCGTCGACCTGGGACCTCTATCTCGGCGGATTCGACGGCTCCGCGCCGCGCCGCCTGACCGCGGATCGAGCGGTCGAGAGCTGGCCAGCCTTTTCCCCGGACGGTACCTCGGTGGCGTTCGTGCGGACGACCGACAGCGGCTCCGAGATCGCGCGGTTGGTGCTGCGGACCGGCACGGTCGAGACGGTGACGCGGCTCGACGCTCCGTCCGTGGGCCTCGCCTGGGAGCCCTCGGGCCGGGTGATCTTCGGTCGCACCGACGCCGAGGGGCGGTTTCGCCTCGTGCGGCACGATCCGGCGACCGCTGCGGAGAGCGATCTCACCGAGCCACCCGCCAACTCGTACGGCGACGGCATGCCGACGCTGTCGGCCGACGGCTCTCGCCTCGCCTTCGCCCGTGGCACGCCGTCTCAGGGGGTCGACCTGATGCTTCTCGACCTGGCCGTGGGCGACCTCCGACGGGTCGCCGCGCTCGATCAGCTGATCAGCGGTCTCGCCTGGTCGGCGGACGGCCGAGGGCTCGTCGTCGGGACCGTCGGGAAGGGTGACCCTCGGCTGGTGCGGTGGCCGGTCGACGGCGGCGCGGCGCGGGTGCTCGAGCTCCTCGACGACGCCGTTCAGCCCGCGGCCGCCGCGGGACGCCTGGTGTACGTCGCCCAAACGCCGCGCCAGGGGATCCGCCGCTTCGCGCTCCGGGCCGACGCCGTCGGCACTGCGTGGTGCCCGTCGACGCGCGCCGACGCTCGTCCCGTCTTTTCGCCGAGCGGCGATCGGGTGGCCTTTCTCTCGCGTCGCGAAGGCGGCGCCGACCTGTGGGTCGCGGCGGCCGACGGCTCCGCGCCGCGCCGTGTCAGCGAGCTCGACGCGAGTTTCTTGCTCGGCATCGCCTGGTCGCCGGACGGGCGCGAGATCGCCTTCTCGGCGACCCTCGAGGGGTACTCCGATCTCTACCTCGCCCGGCCCGCGGAGCGCTATGTCCGCCGTCTGACGCACGATCGGCACGTCGAGACCGAGCTCGGCTGGAGCGCCGACGGCCGGTCGATCTACTTCAGCTCGAACCGCAGCGGTCGCTGGCAGGTGTGGCGGCTCGAGACGGCGGGCGGCGCGCCGGTGCAGGTCACCCGCGGCGGTGGCTTCGCGGCGCACGAGAGCGCGGACGGCCGCATGCTGACGTTCGCGCGCGAGGACGGAGGACTGTGGCGCCTGCCGGTCGACGGGATCGGATTCGACGGCTCGGGGCCTGCGGAGCGAGTCGCGGGCTCGGAGAGTTTCGCGTGGCAGAGCCTGGTGCACCGGACGGAGGTCGACGGCGCGGTGTACTTCGCGCGCCGGTCGGTCGGCGAGCAGGTCGAGCTGGTGCGATTCGACCCCGCCGACGGCTCGTCGCGCCGGATCGCCGACCTCGGAGCCGCGGGCTCGCTGGAGTGTACGGTGTCACCGCGCCTCGCCGCGGCGCTGTGCACGGATGCGCGCCAGACTGAAGCGGATCTACGGGAGGTACTCGGCTCGTCGTAAGGTATAGTAGCTCATCATGAGGAAAATCGCTCATGGTTTCATCGGGTTAACTCTTCTCTCGACGACCATTCTCTCGGCTGCCGAGATGTACACCGCGACGGAGACCTTCGTCGGCTGGCCGCGCGAACGGGAGACCAGGAGCCGGATCCTGGTCGACGAGGGACGCTATCGCTACGAAATCGAGGAGGTGACGGGCGCTGTCGGCGCACAGCACTTCGACGCCCTGCTCGGTTCGCTCGACAGCGACACACCGGTGGCGCTGAACCGAGAGATCGGTACGTTCTTCTGGATGCCCGCAGATCCCAAGCCGGTGTCGAGCCTGCTATCGCCGCTGACCCGCAGCTACCGCCTCCGGGATGTCGAGGTCGAGTCGTCGACCCGCGCGGCCGACGACCTCGACGGCCGGCCGACGCACGAGATCGAGGTGCGCGCCTCGTTCACGGTCGACTCGCGGTTCCCGACCGAAATCGTGCGCGCCGAGATCGAGATGCTTGCGGTCTATCGCTTCGTCGCCGGCATCGACGTCTTGATCCCGCCGCCGCTGCAGCCGAGCCTGCGTACCGGCCATGAGCAGATCGACGAGCAGCTTCTGCCGCTGCTCGCCGACCAGGCCGGATTCCCGGCGCATCAGAGGCTCGAAGTCCGGCGCGACGTGGTCCAAGGAAACTCCGAGACCACCGTCTTGACCCGCGTCCTCACCCTGCCCGAGCCGACCGAAGCACCCGCCGACGCGTTCAGCGTGCCGAAGGGCTTCGCCGAGCAGATGCCCGAGATCGGCGTTCCGGGAATGCAAGGGCCTCAGACCTAGTTCTGACGTCGGCTCGCGGCGTCAGTGCACGTCCTCGACCTTGACGCGCTCGATGACGTCGCCGTCGAAGAAGACCTGGGCGTGAGTGTACGGCTTGTCGGTGATTCGCCGGTCGTAGCGCACCGGCTTTCAGGTCAGCACCTGCGGCCATAGGCCCGGTCGCTGCCGACGACGCAGCACCAGTTGGTTGATCGTGGGATTGGGCCCTGTGGGTCCCGATCGGTGAGGAAGGGCTCGATTCCATCTCTCAGACGCCGATTCCTCGCCACAGCACGTCGATGAAGCGCTCAACGTACTCCTCGCTGGCTGGTGGAGCGCTCTCTCTCCCATGGATCTGCGTGGTGAACGCATGTCCGTGAAGCGAGCCGAGAATGGTCGACGCCACGGTCTCAAGATCGCAGTCGGCAAGACGCCCTTCCTCCTGAGCTCGCTGCAACCAGGAGACGAAGGCACGAAACGCCTGCTCGGGCGTGGAGTGGTCGACGCGGGTCCGATCGCAGGCTCGTGCCGGGTCGATTCCTGCCGCTTGGAGAAGACCGAGTCCTCGATGCAGCTCGCGGAAAAACGAGGCAATGACCCGAGCATGTTCCACGAGCTGCGTTCGAATCGGGCGTTCATCCGGCCCCGAATCCAAGACCTCTACCCACTCCACCTTTTGAGGCGGCCCGAGCGCAGCGATCATCAGGCCTTCCTTGGAGCCGAACCGGTTGAAAAGCGTTGTGTGGCTGACTCCGAGTTCCTTGGCGATTTCGGCGGCTGAAACGCCGATTCCGCGCTCCAAGAAGCATCGCCGCGAGGCGATGACAATCTGCTCGTCAGTTGTTTCTCTGGGTCTCCCCACGGTGGCTCCAGTGCCTGCGCTCAGTGTACTCCTTTCCAGAACGAAATGCGCTTGACATCTCTCGCGAGCTCGATTAGTTTCTGTCTAGAAAGAAACTTTACGCTTGGCGCCGCTGGCATCAAGACGAGGCCGCGAGGAGTGGAGGAGGTCACGGGTGAACGGACAAAGAGCAGCGATTGTTGGGGGCACAAGTGGGCTTGGGCGAGCCATTGCCCGGTGGCTGGCCGCTCAGGGAGCGACCGTCACCGTGGTCGGCCGCACATTTCGTGACCGCGGCACCGACGGTATCGACTTCATCCAGGCCGACCTGTCCACGGTAGCGGAGCAGCGACGTGTTGCGACCCAGTTGCCCGCGGAGGACCTGGGTCTTCTCGTCTTCACGACCGGCATCTTGAGCCCGAAACGTCGAGAGACATCTGACGACGGGGTCGAGATCGACCTGGCGGTGAGTTACCTGAGCCGATTCGTCATTCTTCGGGGTGTCGCCGAGAGTCTGGGGGCAAACCTCGAGGCGAGAGCACGTGTCTTCGTCATGGGAGCCCCTGGCAGCAACGTCGCCGGGAACCCAAGCGACCTGAATTCAGAAGAGAGATACGCTCAACTCGCTGCTCACACGCAGACCGTGGCCGCCAACGAGGCCCTCGTGCTGGATGCTACGAGTCGCTACCCAGAGATTGGCGTGTACGGCCTCAACCCGGGTCTCGTGGCGACGGGCGACATCCGCGCTCCCTTCTTGGGAGGCTCCGACTCACTCCGGTTCAAGGTGGTCGAGTGGCTGATCGGCAAGCTCAGTCCGTCCGCTGACGAGTATGCTGCCCGGATTGGACCGACTCTCGTCGCGGCCGAGCTCGACGCCGAATCCGGCCTGATCTTCGACTCCAGGGCTCGCCGCTCGAAGCGCAGTCAAAAGCTCACTCCTGAGCGCGTCGCCGACTTCATGCGAGCCACCGAAGAGTTGCTGGCCGACCTGCCGAGACCGTAGTGAGTGGCTGAGAGCGAGGGAGTTCTTCCTGCTCGCAGAGTGCAGCGACGACAGTGATTTGCGAGGCCCAGTCGACCTGGTGGTGGGTAGACGACGCACCATCGGCGCGTAGTCGGAGGGCGAACGAGGCCCCGGTCGACCGAGCCGACCGGGGCGAGAATCCTCCGAGGTTGTCGCGGCTCAAAAGGCCGCGGCGTTCGGCGTCGGGGCGGCCTGGATTTGCCAGGTGCCGCCGGCGGTGGTGCGTTCGATCGACTGGCCCGCGGGGGCGTCGCCGACGTCGACGGCGCCGACCGCACCGGTCTCGTCGATCAGGCTGTTGCTGTTCGACCCGCCGTAGATCACGACGTCCTCAGGCACGCTCGAGCTCGTAACGCTCCCGCAGGCGGTGGCGAAGAGCGCGACGCCGTCGGCCGTCGATCCGCTGTTCTGGAAGTCCGGCGAGAAGTTGTACGGCTGGTCGTAGACCGGGTTGGCGTTGCTGGCGTTGGCGACCAGGCCGCCGACGACGAAGGTGGCGCCGGCCGCGACCGTGCCGCTGAGCGGGACCTTGCTCGACGTGTAGTTGCTGCCGCCGTTGCCGATGCAGTACGACGAGAGGTCGATCGAAGAGCCGGACACGTTCTTCAGCTCGACCCATTCGAGGCCGTCGTCGCTGCCCGAGGCATCGTAGAAGACCTCGGAGAGCAGCAGGTCGCCCGACCCGCCGGGACCGCCGCCGGGACCTCCGCCGCCGCCGTTGAGCGGCGTCGTGCCCGGGATCGGTGTTCCCTGGATCTGCCAGGCGCCGGCCTCGGTGGTGCGCTCGATCGACTGGCCGCTCGAGGCGTCGCCGACGTCCGGCGCGTTCGCCGACCCGGTCTCGTCGATCAGACCGTTGCTGTTGGCGTCGCCGTAGACCGCGGCGTCGAGAGGCACGGTCAGCGCCGTCACCTGCGCGCAGCGGACGGCGAAGAGGGCGACGCCGTCGGCTACCGAGCCGCTGTTCTGCAGTCCCGGTGAGATCTGTTCGACGAGGTCGAAGGTCGGGTTGGCGTTGTCGGCCGTCGAGTCCGGTCCGCCGACGACGAACGTGCTCTCCGCGGCGATGACGCAGGCGTCGGTACCGGAAACGCCACAGCCGTCGAGCGAGATCAGGCTGTTGGTGTAGTCGCCGCCACCGCTGCCGAGGCACAGGTCGTCGAGCACGATGTCGTTGCTGGTGGTGTTGTAGAGCTCGATCCACTCGAGACCGCTGTCGCTGCCCGACGGGTCGTAGAGGATCTCGCTCAGCACGAGATCGCCCGGACGCACTGTGAAGGCGCGGCCGTCGATCCGCGCGCCGGGGGACCAGCGGGCATTGTTCGAGCCGTTGGCCGACTGGTGCTGCACGAACGGTGCATTCGAGTAGTCGGGGTCGCGCACCAGCGACTCGTCGGAGCCGCCCTCGGAGCCGTAGGTCACCGCCTGCACCGTCACGCCGCCGTCGTCGGCCAACGTCACGGTATCGCCGCTGTTGTTGAGAGCGAGGCCCGACGCGGTGAAGACGAGGCCGTTGTCGGCGGCGTTGCCGAACGCGCCGGTCGGCGTGCCGCCACCGAAGACCACGGCCGCCTCACGCGCCGGGATCAAAGTATTCGCAGGGAAGGTGAAGCGCACATCGACCGAATCAGCGACGGTCCAGCCCGAAATGTCGACGGCAGTGAAGCCGACGTTCAGCAGCTCGACGAACTCGTCGTGAGTGGCGCTGCGCGTGCCGTCTCCGTTGGCGTCTCCGTTGGCACCGCTGGCCGGGTCGGCGTGGATCTCGCTCAGGATCACCTGCGAGAAGTTCACCTCGTCCGAGATCAAGTCGGTGCGCTCGCGCGGCAGGATCTGGAAGCCGCCATCGAGCGGCACCCAGGTGTCGAACTGACTGGCGATGCCGACGATGTCGAAAGCCTGCGTCGGTGTGTTGACGCCCGGAATGTCGGTGTCGCCGTCAATTCGGAGGGAGATCGTCGAGATCCCGCCATCGTCGGTGATGGTCAGCGTGGAGTTGCCCGACTCGAAGATGAATCCGGTGTCGATGGTCACGCCGTTGATCCGGATCAGCTCGCCCTCGAGCGCCTCGCCGACCTGCGCCACGGTCACCACCTGCGGTGCCGGCACTGTGCCCGAGCCGATGCGGGTGGAGCCGAAGTTGCCGAAGTTCTCGGCCGCGTTGACCTCGGTCTGACCCGCGAACTGCTCGAGCTCGCCGACCCACTCGACCGTGTCGCCGCGCAGGATCGCCGGATCGATCGCACGATCGAAGACTTGCACGGCAGCGGTTCCGTCCTGCACGTAGGCCTGGGTGACGAAGTCGTTGAAGATGCCCGGCTCGACGGTCATCGTGCCGCGCACCCGCACAGCACAGGTTTTGGGCACGAGAACGCTCGCGGAATCCTCGACGCGGAAGGTGGCGATGTCGGTGGTACCGGCGTAGAAACAGCCGGCGGCCGACAGCTCGGTTTGCGCCGACGCGTCGGTGGCGGCGACGCGGAACGTGACCTTGGTTCCGTCGCTCTGCGCCGGGATCGCGCCGCTCCAGGAGACGCCGCCGCCGAAGCTCATCGCGATCGGCGTCTGGGCGACCCCGTCGAGCGCGTAGCGGATCTCGGCAGAGGCCGTGTCCTCGAGCGTCGCTGTGACGGTCACCGCCTGTGCCGCCGTCGGCACGCGCGGCGTATGGGCGACGCTGCGGATCGCCGGCGGATAGTCGCCGATCGTGCCGAGGCCCTCGTCGGCGGAGAGCGTGGTAGCGGCGATGCCGCACGCATGGATGCGGTAGCTGGTGCCGTCGGAGAGCAGGACGATCGTGCCGGGCAGGCCGAGCGCTTCGCCGGCGCCCGCGTCGTCGCAGTCGGCGATGGCGTCGGCCAGCGAGTCGTCGGAGCGTGTGTCGCCCGGGTCGCCCGGGTTTTGCTGCAGGAAGAGCGGCGCGTTGCCGAAGCTGTCGTTGGTGGCCAGGATGCGGTTGACCACGTCGGCCCGCGGGTGGCCGAAATTGTTCTCGATCGAGCTCTGGTTGATCGCCACTTCGGCGGCGAGGTCGGCGAGGAACGACGCGTTCGAGCTGGTGTCGCTGCCGTGATGGTTCACGGTGTAGACGTCGATGTTCATCACCTCGATGCCGGTCGGCGTCTCGACGTCGGCGACGCCCTTCAGCGGATTGCCGGTGAGGTCGCCGCCGATCCACAGGTCGAAGTCGCCGTACTGGACCACCATCGTCACCGAGACATTGTTCTCGAATTGGTCGACGCCGCTGGTCGACACTGTCGGGCCGCCGCACACTTCGCCGTTCACGGTCGTGAACTTCACCGTCACGCCGCCGCCCAGATCGAGGTCGAACGCCGCGCTGCTGCAGGTCACGGTGGTGCGGTTGAAGGCCGATGCGCCGAAGCTGTAGTCGTCGTAGGCGAACGTGGTCGGCGTGCCGCCGAAGGTGCCACGGTCGTAGGCGACGGCGCCTGTTTTGAACGGAACGTACTGGTAGACGTTCTCCATGCGGCCGATGTGGTCTTCGTCGTAGTGCGTGGCGACGGTGTAATCGATGCCCGTGATGATGCCGGCGTCGATCAGGTCGTTGATGAAGTTCTCGACCCCTTCGTCGACCGACTTCAGGCCGGTGCCGGAATCGACCATCATCGCGGTGCCGGTGGGCGAAACGATGAGGGTGGCGCTGCCCTGTTCGATGTCGGGGTAGTAGACGCGCAGCAGCGACGCGTCGGCGGTGGAGCTGCCGACGACGGTGCCGGCCAGAGCGAGCACGAGGGCCAGAGAGACGAGCGTCGACGCCGCGTGCGAGCGGCGGGGCGAGGCACAGAGATCAGACATGGCTTCTCCTTCGGGGCGGGGGCTATGAGTCGGATCCGGTGGCTGGCTCGAACGGGGGGCGGGAGGAGAGGCGAGATTCGTATGCATCGAATGCTATCGCCGCGCGTTGGCAAAATCTACGGCCGAAAATCCTCACGGGACCTGGCCACGTGCCGCGAAAGTCGTTGTTGGATGAGCAATCGCAAAGAAGGCAGAGTATTCGCAAAATCTTGACGGCCCCTTCATCCCGCCTTTGCGCAATCGATCTCGAATGGGGGCAGGACACGGCATGCAGCCGCTTCCAGTCCTCCCTGGAGATTCATTGATGAGACTTCACGTTCCCGTCCCTCGACAGGGGGCGCCGTCGCGGGCCAGCTCGCGGCAGCGCTCGAACCCCTGTGCACCCACCGCGCCGAGAGCGATCGTCGCGGCCGTCGCGGCAGCTGTGGCTCTCTCGTTTCTTCTCGCCACGCCGTCGTTCGCCGCCGAGGACGAGCAGCCCGAGGCGACGCGTACAGCCACGGTCGATCGCCTCGCGCAGAGCGGCGAGTGGGTCGAGATCCAGGTCACCAGCGACGACGAGCCGTTTCCCGTGCGTGCCCTGCCGCCGGTGCTCACGATCGGTGACACGACCTTCACTCGCTCCCTGAATCCCGCCGACGGCCGCCTCGAGACCTTGATCTTCCTGGCGCCGGCGAAGTCGTTCGCCGCCCTCGAGACCGGCGCGTCGATGCGGGTGTTCTACGCCCTGTCGACCGATGCCGACGCCCGAGGAGTGGCGCGCCGCGCAGTCGCCGCGGGCGATGCCGACGTCTGGGACCTCGGTGCATTCGACGCCTCGCGCCTCACAGTCGACGAGTCCACGGACCACGACTCCACCGTACACGACGCCGCCGACGGCGGCTCGACCCGTCGCTGAGGGAGACCGATGATGCGCAACACGAGTCTTTGCGTCGCGATCGTCCTTCTCGGCGTCGCTCTTGCCGCCGGTGCGCCCGCGGTGGCCCAGGACCCGGGCAACTGGGGTCCGTACGACGTCACCGAGCGGAGCTACAACTTCGGCGACAGCGCCTACCGTCCGCCGGGCTTCCCGATCTCGGTCGAAGTGCGCGCCAACGTGCACCATCCGAGCGATCTGCGGCTCGGGCCGTACCCGCTCGTGCTCTTCCTGCACGGGCGCCACGTCACCTGCTATTCGGGCTCGTCGTCCTTCCTGCAGTGGCCGTGCTCCGGCGGCCGGCAGCCGATCCCGAGCTTCGAGGGCTACGACTACCTGGCCGAGCGCCTGGCGAGTCATGGCTACATCGTCGTGTCGGTGAGCGCCAATGGCATCAACGCCTACGACAACTCGGTCTTCGATCTCGGCATGGAGGCGCGCGCGTACCTGCTGCAGCACCATCTCGGTCGCTGGAACACCTGGAATGCATCGGGTGGCTCGCCGTTCGGTTCCCTCTTCGTCGGCCGTGTCGATCTCGACAACGTCGGCACCATGGGTCACTCGCGCGGTGGCGAAGGCGTCGTGCGCCACTTCGAGCTGAACCGCGCGCAGGGTGAGCCCTACGGCCTCCAGGCGGTGCTGCCGTTCGCGCCCACCGACTTCAACCGCACGGTGGCGAATCGTGTCCCGCTGGGCGTCGTGCTGCCGTACTGTGACGGCGATGTGAACGACTTGCAGGGTGTGCACTTTTACGACGACGCGCGCTACAACGTGTCGAGCGATCAGGAGTTCAAGCACACCTTCCTGGTGATGGGCGCCAACCACAACTACTTCAACACGGTGTGGACGCCGGGCCTGTTCCCGGCGGGTGCGCGCGACGACTGGACGTCGAGCTCGGATCCGCATTGCGGGCCGAGCGCCGCCGACCGGCTGAGCGCGGCCGAGCAGCGGGGCGCCGGACAGGCCTACTCGATGGCCTTCTTCCGTCGCTACCTGTCGGAAGAGACGGCCTACGTCGACCTGTTGACGTCGGCGCAGGACCCGCCGCTCTCGGCCGAGGGCGCCGATGTCCGCGTGTCGTACCATGCGCCGGCTTCACTGCGCCGCGACGTCAACCGCCTGCTCACCTCGAGCCACCTCACCACCAACCACCTCGGTGGCTCGGTGACGCGCTCGGGGCTCTCGCCGTATGCGCTCTGTGGTGGCGAGTCACCGCAGCCGCAGCGCTGCCTGCCGACGCAGAACGACCAGCGCCAGCCGCATACGACTCCGTCGGCCCGTTCGTCGAAGCGTGGTCTCAGCCAGCTCGAGCTCGGCTGGAACAGCACCTCGGCGTACTGGCGCAACAGCCTGCCGTCGGGCCAGCGGAACCTCACGGGCTTCACTGACGTGCAGTTCCGCGTCGGCATCGACTTCACCGACGGACGCAACCCGTCGGGCGTCGACCAGGACCTCTCGGTGCGTCTCACGGACGGTCTGGGCCGGGTCTCCTCGGTCCGTGCTTCGCTCTACAGCGACGCCCTGCGCTATCCGCCGGGCTCGTTCTCGGTCGTTCCGAAGCTCTTCTTGAACACCGTGCGGATTCCGCTCTCGCGCTTCTCGGTCGACCGCAGCGACGTGCGCAGCGTCGAGCTGCGCTTCGATCGCAAGACGACGGGCGGCGTGATGGTGACCGACCTCGCCTTCTCGCGCACCGCGCCGGCGTCGAGCCCGGGCTGCTGTGACGGGCCGTTTTCGGAGCGCGAGATCTACCTGATCGGCGATTCGTACTACTCGGTGCCGGGCAGCCAGGTCTCGTACTGCGCCGTCGGCATGGCGCAGGCGACTGCGACCGGCGGCAGCTGCAACGTCGCCTACGATGCGGTCGAGGACGAGTGGGAGTTCATCACGGCCGACGCGAACTGCCTCTTCCAGTGCATCTGGAAGCCGAGCAGCTGTTCGTCGGCGACGCCCGCCAACTTCACCCGTGAGTTCTCGCTGATCGAGACGTCGGGGAGTGTCAGTGAACAGCTGACGCTGAACGAAGACAGCTACGGCGTTTGTGCTCTGGCGAGCTCGATCCCGCTGACCACCAACGGCTACTGCTACGTGAACCAGGACGGCGACGACGACACCTGGGAGCTGATCGCCCGCGGCGCCAGCTGCCACTTCACCTGCATCCCGCGCTCGGCCACCTGCACGCAGCTGAGCCATCGCGAGATCCTCTTCGGCAGTAGCGGCTCGCTGGTGCTCAACGATAGTGCGTATCCCTACTGCGCGCTCGGTGGCTGGGTGCCGCAGTCGAACGGCTCGGGGTACTGCATCACCAACCACGACGGAGACGACGACACCTGGGAGCTGTCGAGCCAGGGCGCCCAGTTCTGCAACCACTTCTGCTTGCGCGACTGACCCTCCGTCTCGATCCTTCGCGACGGAATCCTTCGCGATGGACAGTGCGCGCCGCCGTGCTCGATGCGCGGCGGCGCTTCTTCGTTCGAGCCGCGCAACACGCCCGCGGCACGAGGCACAACGGATTCGATAAGCTTGCCGCGTCGTCTCCTTTCGCTCCGCAACCGATCGCTTGCACACCGTCGGAGGGGCTCATGCTCCGAACGCGCCGGTCACACTCTGCCGTCGCCTCCGCGCTCGTCCTCGTCGGACTGCTCGGCGCCGGGCCGCTGCTCGTCCCGTCGCCGGCCGGAGGCAAGCGGGCCGCCACTGAGCCGATCCGGCAGCTCTTGCGCAGCGTCGGCTCGTTCGTCGGACAGACGCTCACCGGCTACGCGGTGGGGGAGACGATCGACCGCGTCCGCGGCAAGACCTACGAGTCCCGCCTCGAGGCCGAGATCGCGCCCCTGCTGGCGGCGATCAGCACCGAGATCGGCGGCAACCGCCGGGCGCTCGAGGAGCATCTCGAGATGCTCGAGGAACAGCGTGCGGTCCTCGTCGACCTGCTGCACGAGCAGCTGTTCGACGAAGCCGCGATCGAGGCTCTCGCCGAGCGCCAGAGCTCGATCGACGGGCGGCTCACGCGGCTCGAACGGCGCGTCGACCGACTCGAGGACGACATCGGAGCTCTCGAGCGCCGCATCGACCGGCTCGAGGACGCGTACATCGCGCAGTGTCTCGATCTGCAGCAGGCGCCGCGCGTCGGCGCCGACGGTTTCCACGTCGATCCGGAGCAAATCCAACCGCTGGCCGAGGTCTTCGAAAGCGCCAGCCTGCGCATCTCGACGCGTGCCTTTCTCGACGCCTGCACGCCCGATCTCACCCAGCGCGGCATGCTGGTGCAGCTCGCGCTGATCACGTATGGCCTCGATCGCCAGCTCGAGCTCCTCGCCACGTTCAAGCACCTCGGTGGATCGTTCGATCGCCAATATCTGAACCAGCTGGCGCGTCTCGAGATTCCGGTCTACCGTCCGCGTCACGTGGTCGACGGCCAGGTGCTCGAGCTCTTCATCCCCTACGACGACATTCCGTTCTCGCCCTACGGCGAGCCGATCGCGGTCGCCTTCGTGCTGACCCATGATCGCCAGCCGCTCTATTCGATTCCCGATCAAGTCATTCGCTGCACCGTCGGTCGTCAGCTGCGCTGCCGCTGGGGGCGCTGAGCCGACGATGGGAGAGGGCGGAGCCGAGCGAACGACGCGAGTGCCGGAGCTGGGTGACCACCTGCGCCGCGGCGGGCTCGTTGCCGCGGCTCTGGCGGCCGGTGGCTTTGGCGCCGACTACGCGCTGAACATCGGCCTGTCGCGACTGCTCGACGCGCATTCCTACGGCGACTATCGCGTGGCGCGCGAGTTCGCCGCCTTCGCCGGCGTCGCGGTGCTGCTCGGCGGCGATCGCGCGGCGGCCAAGGCACTCGCCGGTCCGTTCGGGCGGCGCGACCTGGCGGCGGTCTGGGAGTACTTGCGCTTCTATCTCGGGCTCGCGGCGGGGCTTTCGGTGGCCGTGATCGCCATCGTCTGGGCCGCCGCCTTCTTTCATCTCGGGCCGAGCGACCCCGACGACCACCACGCCATCGCCTGGATGGCGGTCGGCGTGCCGCTGGTTGCGGGCGGTGCGTTGATCAGTCGGGCCCTGCAGTCAGCGCATCGACTGGCGCTCGCCGGTCTGCCCTGGCGCATCGGGTTTCCCCTGCTCAAGCTCGGCCTGCTCGCCGGCTGGGCCTTCGCGCTCGGCGAGCTCACTGTGCACGAGGCGGTCGTCCTCGCCCTCGTCGCCACCGCTGCCGTCACCGCCCTGCAGTGGCTCGCCCTGGTGCGCCTCGAGCTGCCGCGCCTCGAACGCGCGCCGTCGCAGCGCCATCCCCGACAGTGGCTCGTGACGTCGATGCCGATGATGGGCGCCTTTCTCGTCGCCCTCGGCCTCGGCCAGTCCGACCTCTACTTCCTCGAGGCGCTGGGCGACGAGAAAGAAGTGGGCCACTACGCCGCGGCGTCGACCTCGGCACACTTCCTCGTGGTCGTCCAGGCGACGATCGTCGGCCTCGTCGCCACCGTGCTCCAGCCTGCGCTCGACCAGGGCCGCGCTCAGGCGCTCGATGTCTACCGCCGCAGCCAGCGCATGCTTGTGCTCGCGCTCGTGCCGTCGGCCGTGGTGCTGATCGTCGCGGCCCGTCCGATCCTCGAGCTCTTCGGCTCTGGCTTCACCGACGCTGTACCGGTGATGAACCTGCTCGTGCTGGCCAACCTCGCCTGGGCAGTCGCCGCCCTGGCGATGCTCTGGCTGCAGTACACCGACCGCGCCGGCTTCGTCCTCGCGGTCACCGGCGTCACGCTAGCTGTGGACTCGTTGCTGAATCTCGTCTTGATTCCCCGCTTCGGCATGCAGGGCGCCGCCGCATCGACCCTGATCTCCGTCAGTCTCGCCGCTGCGGTGATCGTGTGGATGCGTCGACGGCACGCCGATCGTGCCGCTTAGCGGTTCTTGTTCAGCCAGCTCTTCAGGCGTTTCTGTACCGCTTGGAAGTCGGATCTGCTGAACGCCATCAGCCCCGCCGGAATCACAAAGTTGGTCCAGGTCTTCGAAGCGACGACCCGGTAGTCGATCACCACGCCGAGATGCTGCCTCGAGCAGAGGGCTTTGACGTCGACCTTGTACTTCGTCTTGCCGGCCAAGATGACCTCGAGCGCTGCCATGTAGGTGTTGGCGCAGTAGCGTGCGGCGACCAAGTTCGCGGCGCTGGTCGGGCCTCCCAGGCAGTCACCGATCAAGTGGCACCACTCGTAGTTCTTCCACGGTTGACTCCGATTCCACGATCCGTTCTTCGCCCACTGATTGGCCGAGACAGTCCCTTTCTTGTAGATGGCGACACCCATCACCGAATTCGTGTTCTTGCGCCCGGCCTTGCCCTTCACCGGTTCCCTCTGCTGCTTCGTCTCGTTGTGGTTGATTCCCGTGAAGCCATTGGTGGTGGTCATTTTCCAAAGGGCCGAGTTCGCGGAGGCGCCGGTGCAGCGGGCGATCGGTGAATGGTGACGCGCAGGAGGTTCGAACGAGGAGTCTTTCTTGAGATTGTCGATGCTTCCGTCCATGCCGCTGAAGTCGATCCGCGTGGAATGGCGCTTGGGTCGGTTCGCGGTGTTGAGATCGAGGTCTATTTCGCCAATGCTCGGTTTCTGCGACCAGCGACTCGTGTTCCGAACCAAGAACGTGTTGCATCTGCGACAGCGCTGCCTGGAAGTGCTCGACGAGAAGTACAGTCTCCCGCAGTTCTTGTTGGGGCAGATGAGGTGCATCGACGGATCTCCCGATCTCGAATCCGGCTCGCTCGCGCGGTGACGTGTGGCTCGATCATTCGTCCTGGCGTCGGTGTGGCATACTGTACGGCAACACACCCTTCGCACAATATGCCGCGTTTGAGGCCTTCCGGCTCCGACCGGAGTGTGTCCGGTGGAGTGTCGGCAGGTCTTCCATGCAGAGGAGATCGATCATGTTCAATGAACTGCCGAAGCGTTTATCCAGCTTTCGTCTCGTCAGTGGTCTGGCCCGAGTCTTGGTCATGGGATGCTTGGTTCTCGGAGTCTCCGCCGCGCTCGCCGACGACCATGCCGGTGATTCAGGCCTCACGCGCTGCGTATCGGACTGCGACTGCCCGCAGGGTGAGCTGTGCACACCGCCACACGGACTCTGTGAGCCCGCGGTCTGCCCAGACGTTTGGGATCCGGTATGCGGTCTCGACGGCAAGACCTATGGCAATTCCTGCGAAGCGCATGCGGCCCATATCGTGGTCGCTAGCGAGGGCGAGTGCCCGGAGATTTGCGGAGGTGTTGCTGGCATCAAGTGCCCGCAGAAGAACCAGGTGTGTGACCTGCCGGTCGGCCTGTGCAAGGGACGTGATCTTCAAGGCGTGTGCAAGACGCGTCCGGATTTCTGCACGAAAGAACTCGATCCCGTCTGCGGCTGTGACGGCGTGACCTACGGCAACGACTGCATGCGCCTGATGGCCGGAGCGCAGAAGGCGCACGACGGCCCGTGCGGTGAGGAAGGAGTGCCGGTCTGCGCGTCGAACGACGACTGCTCTCCGAGCGCCTACTGCAATTTCCCGTTCGGAACCTGCGACGGCAAGGGTCGCTGCGAGCCGCGCCCCGAGATCTGCCCGCAGATCTTCATGCCGGTCTGCGGCTGCGACGAAAAGACCTACTCGAACGCCTGCGTCGCCGCCTCCGCCGGCGTGTCGGTGAAGAGCGACGGCGAGTGCGAGTGATCGAGAACGCCGGCGTCGAGCACGCCTGAACGCAGCGACGCCGCCCGTGTGGGCGGCGTCGGAAGTGCCGGTCACTGAAGGGTTTGGGTGGTACCGATGCCCCGGCTTGAACGGGGGACCTCCTGATCCACACTCAGGCGCTCTAACCAACTGAGCTACATCGGCACGGGCGACCTGGGCGGGGCTCCGCCGAGGGGCGGTGCCCCGCGAAGGGCCGGTAGTCTACCCAGCGGTCGCTGTGTCGTCAACGGTCATTCCGAGCCCGTGGATGTCGGGTAGGGAGAAGCCGAGGGCCGACGGAGGAGAGGGTGTCCTCGATCCTCGACGTACCGTCGGCTCAGGGTACGTAGTCGATCTTGGTGTACCAGATCTTCTTGCCGCGCATGAAAAAGAGCAACCACGAGCCGTCCGGGTTGCGCGGACCCGAGATCACCGGATGCGTGGTGCGGCCGCCGGGTACCCAGAGCAGCTGGTTGCCGGACAGTCCGGCCCGGTTGGCGATGACGGTCGGGCCACCGCCGGCGAAGAAGCCTGTTGTGGACAGCTGCTCGTTGTCGGCGTCGCAGTCGCAGTCGCGGCTCGGTGGCGTCGGGTCGACGCCGCACTGGACCTGCCCTTGGCACTCTTCGAAAATGAAGGCCTTGCGCCCGTTGAGCAGCTCGACCATCGCGTGATAGTTCGTGCGGCTGGTGCGCTGCTTGATCGGCTGCGGACCCGAGTATTGGTCTTCCCAGCCGAACTCGCCGACCGGCAGGCTGGTGTACGGCTGCGGCGTCTGGTTGATCATGCCGCAGGCGGTCGAGCTGAAGATGTACTCGGCGACTCGTCCCGTGCCGCCCCATTTGTTCGACGCCCAGAAGAGGTACTTGCCGTCACGCGTGACCATCGGCTCGATCTCCTGAGCGCGTCCGCCGCCGTGCGCCGTGGCTTCGGGGATCACTTCGATCGGCGTCAAGGTGGTGGGCGCGGTCTCGATCGAAGTGATCTCACCGGTGGCCTTGTCGACGTTGATCACCAGCCGGTGCTGACGCCACATCTCGCTCAGTGGCACGGTGACGTCACCGACCGAGAGGTAGAGGGTGACGCGATAGCGCCAGCGGTTGGGATAGTCGAAGACATAGTTCGGGTCGGATTCGTCACAGACGGCCACGGCCCGAATGTCGGCGTTGAGCGGCACCGCGGGGTAGAGCGGCGGCGGCGCACCGGTGACCGGATCGGTCTGGAACTGGTGGTTGACCAGGTGGATCTCCCACGGCGTCGACATCTGGAGAGCCGGAAGCGTCGCACCGGGCGGCGTCGAGTCGAACGCGTCGCGGTTCTTGAAGTAGGAGACCCACAGCCACTGAGTCCCGGGCGTGGGGTTCTCCTGCCGCGTCCAGAAGAAGAGCTTGCCGTCGAGCGAGAAGGCCGGATACTCGTTGTGGTCCATCGACGCCCCGGTGTTCGGTGGCGGTCCGATGTCGTTGATGTTCGCCGGTGCGACGCGTGCCGGATTGCGCTGGACGAAGGTGTCGGCGTCCGCCGGCATGGACGTGCCGAGAAGCGCGAGCGCTGCGAGACAAAGAGCGAGGATGGCTTGGCGCGACATGGTGTCTCCAGAGTCGAGAGGGGTTGAGGGGGGGCGGTCTGGTCCGCGTGGTCTACGACTCTGTCGACTCGTGTACGGGGTGTCGATGCTGCAGGGACGATATGTTGCTTTTTCAGCACAAATCGCGGTCGCTCCGGCGTGGCTCGGTGCGGGCGTCGAGGGAGCCTCGGCTGGTGACGCGGTGGTAGTCTCGGCCGGCGGGCGACGCGTCGGCCCGCGCGCCCTTCGTCACCCTGTTTCCGAGGAGTCGTCCCTATGCCAGTGTCCGCTGAAACTCACGACGACATCGAGCGGGAAGAGCTCGAGCTCGACGTTCTCTTCGTTGGCGCCGGGCCGGCGAGCCTGGCCGGCGCCTACCACCTCGGAAAGCTGATCGAGGCGCACAACGAAGCGGTCGAGAAGGGCGGCGACGGTGAGCCGCTCGAGGTCGCGATCGCGGTGCTCGAGAAGGGCCAGGAGATCAGCTCGCACGCGCTGTCTGGCGCCGTGGTCAATCCGCGCGCGTTCCAGGAGCTGATGCCCGACACCTGGGAGCAGGCGCCGTTCGAGGCGCCGGTGACGGACGAGAAGTTCTTCTACATGACCGAGTCCAAGGCGCTGTCGATGCCGATTCCGCCGCCGCTCAAGAACGACGGCAAGTACGTCGCCTCGCTCGGCAAGCTGATGAAATGGCTGGCGCCGCAGGTCGAGGACCTCGAGATCGACATTTTCTGCGAGTTTCCGGCGTCGCAGGCGCTGATCGAAGAGGCCGAGGACGGCTCGAAGCGGGTGGTCGGTGTGCGAACCGGCGACCGCGGCATCGACAAGCACGGCCAGCCCAAGCCCAGCTTCGAGCCCGGCGTCGACATCAAGTCGAAGGTCGTGGTGCTCGGCGAGGGGCCGCGTGGCACGCTGGCGAAGCAGCTCGAGGCGCAGTTCCCGCTGACCGATGGCCGCAACCCGCAGGTCTATGCCATCGGCATCAAGGAGATCTGGGAGCTACCGCCGGGGCGCATCAAGCCCGGATTCGTCGCCCACACGCTCGGCTTCCCGCTCGGCTGGTCGACCTTCGGCGGTGGCTTCATCTACGGCATGGACAACGACCAGGCGATCGTCGGCATCGTCGTCGGCCTCGACTACAAGAACCCGTACCTCGATCCGCACAACGAGTTCAACCGCTTCAAGACCAACGGCTGGGTGCGGGAGCTGCTCGACGGCGGCAAGATGACCTTCTACGGCGCGAAGGCGATTCCCGAGGGCGGATGGTTCTCGATGCCGCGCGGCTGGGGCGACGGCTTCTTGCTCTGCGGCGACTCGGGGGGCTTTCTCGACAACCAGCGATTGAAGGGCGTCCACCTGGCGATGAAGAGCGGCATGCTCGCCGCCGAGACGATCTTCGAAGGGCTGCGGGACCACGGCGGCGAGCTGCCGGAGTCGGCGCTGGCGCGCTACGAAGAGAAGGTGGAGTCGAGCTGGATCTTCGACGAGATGTGGCCGAATCGCAACTTCCACCAGGGGTTCGAGCACGGTGTCGTCGGCGGCATGCTGCAGACCGGTCTCGGCATGGTGACCGGAGGCCTCGGCTGGGGCTTTTTGCCGCGGCTAGGGATGGAGCCAGGCCACGAGAAAATGAAGAATCTCACCGAGAACCTGGTCGATCCTCCGCCGCAGGTCGAGCCTGACGGCGAGCTGACGTTCGACAAGGTGGCCGACGTCTACAACTCGGGCGCGGCGCATGAGGAAGACCAGCCGGTGCACCTCCTGGTCGCCGACACCGAGCACTGCGTCACCGTCTGTGCGCAGGAATACGCCAATCCGTGCCAGCGCTTCTGCCCGGCGAACGTCTACGAGATCGTCGACGACGCCGAGCACGAGACCGGCAAGCGGCTGCAGATCAACGCCAGCAACTGCGTGCACTGCAAGACGTGCGACATCATGGACCCGTACCAGATCATCACCTGGGTGCCGCCCGAGGGTGGCGGCGGGCCGAGCTACAGCAAGATGTGATCGTCGCTCGAGGTGCCGACGCGAGGGCGTCGGTGCAACCTCGAGCATTGGCTTGCGTAGAAGCGCAAGTTATTGCGCAATACATTGCGATTCTGCACGAGCCAACACATCGACCTCGATCGGAGACCCTCCATGCCGTACTCGATCCCCTCGACCCGCTCGATCGCTTCGACCTCCGAGACTCGCCGGAGGCTCGCGTTTTGGATCGTCCTCGCGGGATGTCTCTTCGCCTTCGCGTGGCCTCCCCGTGAAGCTCTCGCAACGCAGGCTCCGCCGACCGGCGACGAGGCGCGTGCCGTCGTCGAGGCCCTGCGCGACGTGCTCGACCGGGACTATGTCGATGGGGCGAAGGCCGAGCTGCTGCGTGCCGCGTTGCGCGATCGATTCGAGGCGGGGCGGTACGCATCTGCCGGCACGGTCGCCGAGCTGGCTGCGCGCCTGACCACCGACCTGGTCGAGCTTAGCGGCGACCTGCACTTTCATGTCGTGGTCGATCCGGACTGGGTGGCGGCCTCGACGCACGCAGCAGCCGACCAGTCGGCGCACGAACGCGAGCAGGAGCTCGCCGATCAGAGGTCGCGACAGAACAACTACGGGCTTCGTGACGTCGCGCTCCTCGAGGGCGACATCGGATATCTGAACCTCACCGAGTTTGCCGATCCCGAGGCCGCCGATGAGCTCGTCGCCGCGGCCATGCAGCTGCTCGCATCCCGCCAGGCGCTGATTCTGGACTTGCGCTTCAACAATGGAGGCTACCTGGAGATGGCTCAGCTGCTGTGCAGCTACTTCCTCCGCAGCGTTCCGTCGCAGCGACTCTTCGAGACCTCCGATCTCGAGAACGGTGAGCGCCTCGAGCGCACGCAGTGGGTGCTGCCGTCGGTGCCCGGTGACCGCATGCCGGAGATGCCTCTCTACGTGCTCACCAGCAACACGAGCTTCTCGGCCGCCGAGTGGTTCGCGTTCGTCCTGAAGAACCTGGGGAGGGCCACGGTGGTGGGAGAGACGACGGCAGGCGGGGCGCATCCGGTGCAGCGACGTGCTCTGAACGATCGCTTCGTGCTGCAGGTTCCGACCGGTGCGGTTCGCGATGGAGTCCTGGGGACGGACTTCGAAGGAACCGGCGTCGAGCCCGATGTCGCCGCGTCCTCGGCCGCCGCCCTGCACGTCGCGCATCGACTGGCGCTCGAATGGCTTCGAGACGACCCGGCGCAAGACTCCGTGCGGCGCGCGCGGGCCGAATGGTTCCTGACGGTGGTGGCGGCCCGCCTCGAGCCTCCGCGTCTCGACCCCGCGGTGCTCGACGGCCTTCCCGGGGCCTATGGCTCACGCCACATTCTGCGCGAAGGCGATGTGCTCTACTACAGTTGGGACGGCGAGGGGCGCGTCCGTCTCGTGCCTCTCGGTGGCGCGCTTCTCGGTTTCGAAGGGCTCGACGAGCTGCGCCTTCGCGTCGTAACCGAGGATGACGTCGTCACGGGATATGAGCGCCTCGGGCTCGACGGCTCGCATCGATTCGTCGCCAAGACCCACTTCTGACTTCGACGACCTGAACGAGACGAGCGCCGACGCATGACGAACGAGCCACCGGGCGAACGACTCCCTTCCTCGACCCTCGCGCGGACCCTCGCAGGGCCGCTGTTCTTGGGCAAGCGCGCCGACGAGCTGAGCCTCTTGATCGAACGCCAGGTCGAGCCGATTTTCCGCCGCCTGGGGCTGGTGGTTCCGGTACGGTCTTGCTCGCTACTGCTCGAGCTCGGGCGCCGCGAGGGCGCCACAGCGGCCGATCTGTCGAAGGCGCTCGGCACCTCGCATCAGCTCGTTCTGCAGAAGGTCCCGGCACTTCTGGCGGCGGGCTTGATCGAGCGCGGTCGCGATCCCGACGATCGCCGGCGGCGTGCCTTTTCGCTGACGTCGCGAGGTGTCGAGGAGATCGAGCGGCTGCTCGCCTCGTCGGACGAGATCACGGCCATCTATCGTGAGATCGACGCGGAGATCGGCGTCGATCTCTTCTCGGCGCTCGGTCGCGCACTTGCGGCGCTCGAGGCAAAAGGTCTCGAGGAGCGGCTGGCTGAACGAGCCGACGGCGGCGAACGAACGGGCACTCGATCGTCGTCGGAGTCGTGACGCCGGGAAGCCGTCAGGGGCTGTCGCCGATCGCCGACGACCAGCCTCCCAGATCACCGCTCTCGAACCCGTCGGTGAAGACCTGCGTCGGCGGAACCCGGCGCAAGAAGAGGCATCGGAGCTCCCCGGGGCCACAGTCGTCCGAGACCCAGACCACGGTGTCTTCGCGCGGCTCGTCGCCGAGGGTCGCCGCTGCCGTATCGAATGTCTGAGAGAACGACGACATGGGTCGAGCGTTCGACACCACGACGCGTGCCTGGAGCGGCTCGCCGATGGCGCCGCGCCGTGCCGCGAAGGATCGCTCGCCGGAGAAGAAGGGCCAGTAGTTCCAAAGAACCACGAACGAGCCGCCCCGCGTCTCGGCGATTGTCGCCTGGCTGGTTCCATCGTTGAACTGTCCGGAGGGGCCGACCTCGTCGCGGGCCAGCTCGACACCGGTGGGGTCGTAGATCGCCGAGCGCACTGTCTGATATTCGGCTGCGGTCTGGTCGACTAGCAGGTGGTCCCAAACCAACAACATTGCACCATCGAGGGCGCGCGCGGGACGGGCCCTCGAGACCTGCTCGCCCTCGAACGGCAGGGACTGCAAGACTGCGGAATCGACGGTCAGCTCCGATCCGAGCGGCTGGTTCAGGTCGTCGAATCGCCGGACCAGAACGGTCGAGGTGGTGGTGAAGTCGTCTCCGCCCGTGCGGGTCCAAGCGACTACCGACTCGGCGGCGCCCAGGGTGAGCACCGGCTCCACGCCTTGACTCGTGATCTCGAAGACCCCGCCGAGGGGCACGCCGGCGATGTCGAAACGCGCGGCTTGGAGCGTGGCACTCGACGGCACCCGCCAGGCGGCGCCGAGGTCGCCGTCGGAAGCGATGGCGAGCGACTCGGGCGTCTCGTCAAGCGCGACAGACTGCTCCGCGCCGGGTACTTGCGTCGCGCCGTCATAGCGGCGCCAGCGAAGCGCCGGGCCGTCGCGCCAGACGATCAGGAAGTCGCCGCCGTCGATCACACGTGCTTGCGGCGCGCCGTGCGTGGGGGAAGGTGAGCTGCTGACGATAAACGATGCGCCAACGGGTGAGTCGTCGATCACCCACCGCGCGCGCACCTCGACCTGGCCGGCGCTCGCCAGGGCCGGCCAGACCGCGAGAGTCAGACCGTTGCCGGCGACGGCGACCGCCGGCGCGCCGATCGGCGCGTCGCTGCCGACGTCGACGCGCAGGACTGGGGTCTCGTCGGCGCGAGCGATCGATGCGCAGCAGGAGATGCTGACGGCGACGGCGAGCGCGAGGACGATCGTGGTCGGGTGGATGTCGAATCGTGCGCTCGCCCGTCGGCGCGTGCGAAGACTCGCCGCGTTGGGTGCGACGAAAGGACGGGATGCTGTGTTGGGGTGAAACACGACGATTCCTGGATCTCTTTGGGGCCGGGGTGAGGAGTGCTGAAATTCCTACACCTAGCATACCAGGAATCTATGTCGTCAAAGCAAGCGGCGTCGGCGCACCTGCTTGCGGCGCTTTGGGCGCTCCTTGTACATCTCGACGCCGTCCACCTCGAAGCGGGGGATCTTGAAACCGAGCACGTGCTCGATCTCCTTGACCATCGGCTTGCCCTGCCAGGAGTCGATCGACGACACGATGCCGACCGCGTCGCCGCGTGCGGTGCGGCCGGCGCGATGGACGTAGTCCTGGACAGTGTCGGGCAGACCGAAGTTCACGACGTGGGCGAGACGCGGCACGTCGATGCCGCGGGCGGCGACGTCGGTAGCGACGAGGATCCGGTACTTGCCCTCGCGGAAGCCTTTGAGCGCGCGCACGCGCTGGGCCTGCGTGCGGTCGGAGTGGATGCGCTCGACCGGCAGGCCGGCGAGCTCGAGCTGACGGTTCAGCCACTCGGTGTAGACCTTGCGCCGCACGAAGACGAGGGTGGTGCCCTCGACCTCTTCGAGCAATCGGACCAGGATGTCCTTCTTGTCGTCTTCCTGCTTGGCGAGGTAGAGACGATGCTTGATGCCCGAGGCGACACGGTTCACCGGCCGGAGGTCGGCGACATACGGGTCGTCCATGAAGCGGCGGGTGAGGCGCCGAATCTCGGGCGGCATGGTGGCCGAGAACATCATCGTCCGGCGTTTGCGCGGCAGGTGCTCGAGGATCTCCTGGATCTGCGGCAGGAATCCGAGGTCGAGCATGTGGTCTGCCTCGTCGAGGACCAGCTCTTCGATCTTGTCGAGGCGCAGGTTGCGTCGCCGGGCATGGTCGGCGAGGCGCCCAGGAGTGGCGACCAGGATGTCGGGCTGGCGACGGATGGCGTCGATCTGCGGTCCCATCCGCACGCCGCCGATGATCACCGCGGTTTCGAGCGCGTGGTCGCGGCCGAAGACGTCGAGGAAGGCCTTGGTCTGGAGTGCGATCTCGCGCGTCGGGCAAAGGATCAGACCGCGGATGCCGCGACCGTGGGTGAGCCGGTCGGCCATCGGCAGGCAGAAGGCGGCGGTCTTGCCGCTGCCGGTCATGGCGAGGCCGATGATGTCGGAGCCTTCGAGCGCCATCGGCAGCACGGCGGCCTGGATCGGCGTCGGGTGGGCGAAGCCGATCTCTTCGATGGTCTCGATGATCGGCGCGCTCAGGCCGAGGCTTTCGAAGGTGTCTTCGACGGTTTCGACATCGTCCTGCGGGATGGCGCCAGTGTACATCCCGTCGCTGGTGTCGCCCTCGATCTCGTCCTCGTTGACGATGTCGCGCTCGTCGGCGGGAAGATCCTCGTCGTCCTCGTCGTCCTCGTCGTCCTCGTCGTCCTCGTCGTCCTCGTCGTCCTCGTCGTCCTCGTCGTCCTCGTCGTCCTCGTCGTCCTCGTCGTCCTCGTCGTCCTCGTCGTCCTCGTCGTCCTCGTCGTCGAGGTCTTCGTCTTCATCGTCCTCGTCGTCGAAGTTCTCGTCCTCTGCGTCGAGGTCTTCGCCCTCGTCGATCTCGGGATCGTCCGAATCCTCGGCCTCCTCGCCGACGACCACGTGGCCGGCGTCCTCGAGCACGCGCAGCGCGTCGTCGAGACGGCTGGCACGGACGAGGAGGTAGTCCGTGTCGAAGGTCGAGATGGTGAAGAGGCCGATGCGCGCCTCGGCGAGAGGCTGGGCGAGAGACGCGAGAACACCGATCAGCGTCAGGTCGAGCGTGCCGACCACGCGCACCGCGCGCCAGCCTTTGTCGCAGCGCACGCCGCGTGGGACGTTGTCTTCGGTGCAGACGATCGAAAGCTCGTCGGGTGTGCGCGAAACAGTGGAGAACTCACCGCCGCCGACCCAAGAGGGAACGCGGGCGCGTGGATTCATCCGGCAAATGGCGAGAGTTTCGGGCAGCACACTCAGGCGCAGGCCCGGCGACGGGCGCGCGCTGGCGCGGGAAGAACGATCATGACTCATAGAAGCTCGAATGGTGTGCGAAGAGGAGAGGGTCCGTCGGGGCAGGTCCGGGAAGCATGACGACGGGAGGGGATGCGGCGAGATGCACCGCGCCGGGGAGCCTATCATCCGTGCTGTGGCGCTGTAGTACGATGAGCCGTCCCTTCGTATTGACTGAGAGCGAGTCCCCCACTGGTGGGTCCGAGACCCGGGCCCGGCACGGTCCCGTCGGTGCCTACGAGCGCGCAATTCGAAACAGCGCAGGTCGTGCCACCGTAGATCGTGAGAACGGTTCGAGCAGGAGGCAGGTGTGAGCATCAGCCCGCGTGGCAATTGGAGCAGTCGGTTCGGATTCGTCCTGGCCGCGGCCGGCTCGGCGATCGGCCTCGGCAACATCTGGCGCTTTCCGTACACGGCCGGCGAGAACGGCGGTGGCGCCTGGGTGCTTCTCTACCTGGCCTTCGTTTTCGTGATCGGCTTCCCGGTCTTGCTCGCCGAGCTGGCCATCGGTCGTGCCACGCAACAGAGCCCGGTGAGCGCGATCAAGCAGCTGGTGCCGGGCACCTGGTGGCCGATCGTCGGCGGCATCGGTGTCATGGCGGGATTCGGCATCCTGTCGTTCTACAGCGTCATTGCCGGCATCACGGTCGGGTATGTCGGCCTGTCGCTCGTCGGCAAGTTCAACGCCACGATCGACGGCGACTCCTCGGCCGCGATCTTCACCGGGTTGACGTCCAACGGCGTGCTGATGATTTCGCTGTCGTTGCTCTTCTTGTTGCTCACGGCGCTGGTGGTGCGCAAGGGCATCTCTGGCGGCATCGAACGCGCGGCGCGGGTGCTGATGCCGGTCTTCTTCCTCTTCCTCGTGTTGCTGGTGGTGCGCGCGATGACGCTCGGCACCGCGGCCGAGGGACTCGCGTTCCTCTTCGCGCCCGACTTCTCGAGCCTGACGGTCGGTGGTGCGGTCAGCGCGCTCGGCCAGGCGCTGTTCAGCCTGTCGCTGGGCATGGGGGCGATGATCACCTACGGCTCGTACCTGTCGAAGGACGACGCGATCCCGATCTCGGCCGGCAGCGTCGCCATCTTCGATACCTCGATCGCCCTTCTCGGCGGCCTGATCGTCTTCCCGACCTTGTTCTATGCTGGCGCCGAGGCGACCGCGGGACCGGGCCTGGTGTTCATCGTGATGGCGTCGATCTTCGGCTCACTGCCCTTCGGCAGCGTCGTAAGCGTCCTCTTCTACCTCTTGCTGGCGATCGCCGCGCTGACCTCGACCATCAGCCTGCTCGAGGTGATCGTGTCGTATTTCGTCGACGACCGACGCTGGCCGCGCGAGCGCGCGGTCTGGTTCGTCACCGCCTTGTGCTTCGTGCTCGCGGTACCGAGCGCGCTCTCGCTCGGTGCCTTCGGCGGCCTGACGAACTTCTACGAGCGCGGAGGCTTCCTCGACTTCGCCAACGAGATCTTCGGCACCTACTTCCTCACCGTCGGTGCGATGTCGCTGTGCATCTTCGTCGGTTGGAAGTGGGGCATCAAGCCCGCGCTGGCGTCGATTGAGGCCGGCGGCCACCGTTTGCCGGCGGCCGGCGTGTGGTCGTTCCTGGTACGCTTCGTCTGTCCGCTCGCGGTGCTGGTTCTCTTGGTCTACGGAGCGATCTTCGGCGCCAACTGGTAGGCGGCGAGCCGGTCGCGCCGGCTGTTCTGCACGGGCCGCGGAGCGGCGTGCTTGCAGGAGACCGCCATGTGCCGTGGCTCGAATCGTCGATCCGTCTCGCCCGCCCAGCGGCTGTCCGGCTGGGCGCTGCAGGCGTTCGGCGGACTGCTCTTCGCCGTCGGATTCGGCCTGTCGCTGACCCTTCTGGGCGCCTGCGCCACGCCCCTCCTCCTGCTTCTCGGCGTCCTCTGCTTCGCCGGCGGCGCCTTCGTTCGCAATCCGCCGCCGGCTCCCCAACCACCGTCCCCACGTGGTGGCGGCGGCGGAGGCGGTGGCGAGCGCGTCTTGCCCTGGCGCCCGCATGGCGAAGCGTCGACCGTCGTCGACGGCGATCGCCTCGCCGCCTGAGTCATCGGGCTTTGACCGGGACGAATCTAAAGTCCGACTGGAGTGTTGTCCTCAGAGGCGGGTCGAGCGCTGCCTCCGCTGCGGGCCGCCTTGGTAAACTGCTGCGGCCGGAAACGCGAGGAGAGTGATGACGAAGGAGCTGCCGGCGCGCCGCGCGACGCGGTCGCGCCTCAATGCCTGGTGGATTGCCGCGCTGGTTTTGCTCAGCGGGCTCGCCGCGGTGTTCCTGGCGCCGATCGCGGCCCTCGATCCGCCACGCCGCGACGACGGGTCGCAGGCCGAGATCGAGCGTCGTGCGGCGGCGCACTGGGCGAAGCTGGAGAGCGCGAACGGCCTGGCGCTGCCGTTTCCAGAGCCGCTGACCCGGCCGGAGAACCCGTCGACGCCGGCGAAGATCGAGCTCGGGCGGCTGCTCTTTTTCGACCCGATCCTCTCCGGCGACGACACGCTCTCGTGCGCGCACTGCCACCATCCCGACCTCGGCTTCTCGGACGCCCGGGGCCGTTCGATGGGGCGCGGCGGCGTCGGTGTGGGCCCAGCACGCAGCGAGGGCGTCGTGCTCCGGCGCGCCTCGCCGACGGTGTGGAACGCGGCGTTCAACCATCTGCAGTTTTGGGACGGCCGAGCCGTCGATCTCGAGGACCAGGCGGGGCATCCGATCGTCGACGTCTCGGAGATGGCGGAGAATCGACCGAATCTGGTGGCGCAGCTGCAGGCGATTCCGGAGTATCTCGAGCTCTTCCACCGCGCCTTCGCCGACGAGGACGATCGCACCGTCGAGATGGACGATGTGACGTTCGAGCGCATCACGTTCGCGATCGCCGCCTTCGAGCGCACCCTGGTGTCGGACGATTCGCCCTTCGATCGCTATGCGCGCGGCGATCGCAGCGCGCTGACGCCAACGGAGCGACGCGGGCTCAACGTGTTCCGCTCGCTCGAGACACGTTGCTTCGAGTGTCACAACGTGCCGACGTTCGCCAACGCCGACTTCAAGGTGGTTGGTGTGCCTGATCCGCCCGACCTCGAGGTGCCCGACCTCGGGCGCGCCGAGATCGTGTCGAAGGGCGACGACGCGTCCGGCACCGTCCGCTCGCTCGAGCGGGCCTTCAAGGTTCCGACGCTGCGCAATGTCGCCCTCACCGCGCCCTACATGCACAATGGCGCCTTCGCCACCCTCGCCGAGGTCGTCGACTTCTACGCTCAGGGCGGTGGCGCCGGCGTCGATGGCGGGCCGGAGCTGTCCAACCTCGACGACAAGATTCGTCCCTTCGACCTCGCGGACGGCGACCGCGAGGCCCTGATCGCTTTCCTCCACGCGCTCACCGACGACAGCGCGCTGCCCGAGGTGCCGGCGACCGTGCCGTCGGGGCTGCCGGTGGTCGAGCGCGTACCGCGCACCGAACTGCTTCCGCCACAAACTGACCTGGCCCACTTTGTTCAGCCACAGTCTGTGCAACCACAGACTGGCCTGGCCCTCTCTGAGGAACCAAGAGTGCTGCGCGTGACGCCGGACGAGCGCATTCAGTGGGCGATCGACCGCGCCCGGCCAGGTGACGTGATCGAGATCGAGCCCGGCGTTTACCACGAGGCGCTGACGCTCGACGTCTCGGGCATCACTCTGCGTGGCTTGGTGGTGGAGGAGTCGGCGGCGGCCGAGCCACGGCGACCGGTGCTCGACGGCCGTGGCGAGCTCGCCGACGCCATGATCGGCGCCGGCAGCGAGCTGGTCATCGAGGGCCTCGATATCCGTCGTTACACGGCCAACGGCATCATGATCAACCTCGGGCGCGACATCGTGTTTCGCGATCTGCGCATCGAAGACACGGGGCTCTACGGCCTCTACCCGGTCGAGGTGCAGGGCGTGTTGGTCGAGGGCTGCACCGTAACGGGCGCGCGCGACGCCGGCATCTACGTCGGCCAGAGCCGCGACATCATCGTGCGTGGCAACACGGTGCACGGCAACGTCACCGGCATCGAGATCGAGAACTCGCTCGACGCCGTGGTCGAAGACAACGACGTCTACGACAATGCCGGCGGCATCCTGGTCTTCGCGCTGCCCGACGTGCCGTCGAAGGAAGCGCGCGGCTGCCGCGTGGTCGGCAACCGCGTGCGCGAGAACAATCACGAGAACTTCGCCGATCCGTCGGCGATCGTTGCCGCCGTGCCGTCGGGTACCGGAGTGCTGGTGCTGGCGGCCGACGACGTCGAGATCACGGGCAACGAGATCGTCGGCAACGACTCGTTCGGCGTCGCCGTGTCGGGCCTCGTGAGCTTCCTTGGTGCGCGCTCGTTCGACGTCGACCCGCTGCCCGACCGAGTCGTCGTCGCCGGCAATCGCCTCGAACGCAACGGAGGGGCGCCGGCCCGCCAGGTGCTCGACGCCGGCTACGACGGCGCCGACCTGCTGTGGGATCTCACCGGCGACGGCAACCTCTGGGACCAGCCGGGCGCCTCCCGCTTGCCCTACGCGCTGCCGTCGCCCGCCTGGTCGCCGCTACAGCGGCGCGCCAACCGCCGGCTGTGGACGGCGCTGGCGGCGCTCACCGGCGGCTGACCGGCCGCTCGGCAGCACGCGCTCGAGGAATGCGAGGCGCCGCGTCCAGGTGTCGGCCGACTGCTCGGGCGTCGTGCCGGCGCTGTGGCCGGCGCCCCAGGCGACCTGGAGCAGGACCGGAGCCGTGCAGTCCGCGGTGCGTCCTCCACGCGTGGCTGCCCGTTGAGCACGCTGTGCGGCGGCGACGAACTTGTAGGCGTGCGAGGGCACCGTCGCCTCGTCCTTCTCGCTCGCGCTGACCAAGATCGGTGGCAGGCACGGTGCCTCGGTGCTGTCGGTCGTGTCGCCGGTTTCGTTCGTGGCGCGGGCCGCGGACCGTTCGACCTGATGGTACGGCGAGAGCGTGTGCAGCACGCGGAACTCCTCCTCGACCTCGACGCGGCCGAACTCGGGCCGCCAGCGCGTGCCGCCGAGAAGCTTCTCGTAGCGCACTAGGTCGAGTGCCGGGATGTCGATCAGCGCGGCGTCCCAGGCCTCGGGGCTCTGGGTGACGGCCGTGCCGACCAGCGGCCCGCTGGCGCTGCCGCCGTTGGCGACGATTCCGGCGCGCGTACCGATTCCGCGCCCGCGCAGCCAGCGCGCGGCGGCGACGAAGTCGTCGACCGCGGTCTGGCGGTGGCGTCCGCGTCCGGCGGCATGCCAGGCCTCGCCGTACTCGCCGCCGCCGCGCACGCCGGCGAGCGCGTAGACGCCGCCGCGCTCCATCCAGGCGACGATGTCGGGCTGGAACCATGGAAACGCCGACCAGCCCCAGGCGCCGTAGGCGTAGACCACGACCGGGGTGGCGGTCGAGGGCTCGAGGTCGCGGCGATGGGCGAGGAAGAGTGGCACCTTGGTGCCGTCGTCGCTCGGGTAGAGAATACGGCGGACGACGAAGTCGCGCGGCTCGTAGGCCAGGCGCGGACGCAGCAACGTGTCGACGGCGCCGGTGCGAGGATCGACGCGCAGCACGGTGCCGGGGTCGGTGAGCGAGCTGAGGCCGACCAACGCACGGCGATCCTTGTCGGTGCCCTGGTAGCCCGACCAGGCCATGCCGAGGAACGGTAGCTCGAGCTCGCGCACGAAGCCTCCGTCGAGCCGGTGGACGCGCGTGACCGGGACGGCGTCGCGGCTCACCGGCACGAAGAGGTGGCCGGCGGCGCGGCTCGGCGACAGCAGCGCCTCGTCGCCCTCGGCCACCACGTCGCGCAGCGTCGGTGACGACGCGTCGGAGTCGAGCGCGAGGGCGACGATGCGGCGATTCGGAGCGCCGCGGTTGGTGTAGTAGAGAAGATGCGTCGGGGTCGCGACGTCCGGGGGTGTCGGCGCGGCGCCGAGCCAGCCCCAGAAGTGCTCCGTGTCGGCGACCAGCAGACGTGGAGCCAACGCGTCGCCCGTCGCCTCGGGCGAAACCACGCCATCCGGCAGCGGCAGCGACCAGAGTTGCTGGCCGGCCCAGTCGTCGCGCGTGACGTGGATCGCCACATGGTGGCCGTCTTCGCTGACGAAGGCGGCGAACGAGCGATCGGGCGCGTCGTCCGATGCGGCCAGGATGACCAGGTCTTCAGCGGGCGCGCTGCTCAGGTGATGGTAGAGGAGGCGGGCGTGATCAGGCTCGTGGCTCTGCTCCGCGCCCGGCGGCGGGTCCGGGTGGCGGGTCCAGAAGAAGCCCGCGCTGTCGGCCGTCCACGACAGGTTCGGCTGGGTTGCGTGGAGGCCGACCAGGATCTCCGGCAGGTGGCGGCGGCTCTCGACGTCGAGAACTCGCACGCGCTGCCAGCGGGAGCCGGGGCGACGCGTGCCGTAGGCCAAGAAGCGGCCGTCGGGGCTTGGTGAGACGAGGCCCGAGAGCTCGTCAGGTCCCTCGTCGTCGTGTCCGAGATCGAGGGCATCGCTCGCGAGCAGCGTCTCGGGCTCGCGCGCATCACTCGTGCTCTGGTCGAGCATGACGATGCGCAGGCCGCTCGTGCCGCTGCCGGCGGTGGCGACGGCGAAGACCCTGTCGCCGCGCGGCGCGACCCGGATCCAGCGCTCGAGGTCGACGATCTCGCGCAGTCGGGCTCCGAGGCGCGGAGCGGGCGCGGCCGCGTCGAGCAGGGAGCGCGTCAGCTCGTCCTGCGTGCGGGCGAAGGCGCGGGTCTCTTCCGCGTCGAGGGCTTCGAAGGCGCGATAGGGATCGGCGACGCGCACGCCGTGGAGCACGTCGACCGCGTCGCCCCGCGCGGCTGCGGGATAGGCCGCGGGGGCTGTGAGCGGTGGCCTCGGGGTGTCGGCCGGCCGCAGCGCTCGGTCGGCGGAGGAGGCGACCTGTTGCTCGCCGGTTGCGGCGAAAGACACAGGGACGACGAACAAGCAGGCGACGAGCGCGATGAGAACGAGGGCGAGGGCTCGAGTATCGGGGCTCGAAAGGGGTCGACGAGCTCGGGTTCCCGAGAGCGGGACATGCTTGGAGCGATCAGGACGGTGGTTCATGGCGACCTCCAGGATTCTGGGAGCAAGGTGCTTGGAGCAGGGCGCGGCTCGAGGCCGCGGTTCGAGGCCTCGAAGCCACGCTTCGAAACCACGGCTTCAGACCACGCTTCGAGGCCCCAGCCAGCTTCGCGAAGATCCTCGGGATCGACCATGGAATCGCCTGCGCTCGATCTGAAATCGAGCTGAAATATGCTCTGGGGCATGGTGGAGGGCGTCGAAACCGCGCAGACTCGGGTCGTGACACGTCTTGCCTTCGACGTCTTCGACTTCCGCCCCGCCACCGGCGAGCTCCGTCGCGACGGAGCGCCGGTAGCGGTGCAAGAGAAGCCGCGGCGACTGCTCGAAGCCCTGCTCGAACGACCCGGTGAGCTGGTGACGCGCGACGCCCTCTGCCGGTGCCTGTGGGGCGACGAGGTGTTCGTCGACTTCGACGCCAACCTCAACACCGCCGTGCGCACCTTGCGCCGCACGCTCGGTGACGACGCCTCGAGCCCGCGTTTCGTCGCCACGGTGCCCAAACGTGGCTATCGCTTCGTCGCGCCGGTCCGTCGCCTCGAGGCGGGGCAGAGCGACGGACCGCGTGACGGGCCGCACCGTCGCCGCCGGCTCGGCGTGCTCGCCGCCGCGCTGCCGGTGGCGATCACGGCCGCCGTGCTCTCGTTCAGCGGCGGCGAGACGCTCTCCGAGCTGCGTGACAGTGAGCAGATCGCGCCGTCGGCGAGCTCCGACGCGGTGCCCGAGTCCGCGCGCCGCGCGGTGCTCGACGCGCGGGAGCAATGGCGACGGTTCGACCGCGAGGGGCTCGAGCGCGCGGCGGCGCTCTACGACCAGGCGCTGGCCGAGGCGCCCGGCTACGCCGAAGCCTGGGCGGGCCTGGCCGAGACCTACAACCTGCTGGCCTGGGAAGAGCCGGGTCCGCGCACGGGGCCCCACGCGGCCTACCCGCGAGCGCTCGAGGCCGCGGAGAGGGCGCTGGTGCTCGATCCGTCGGTGGCCGAGGCGCACGCCGCGCGCGCGTTCGCGCTGCTCTACTTCTATTGGGATTTCGCCGAGGCCGAGCGCTCGTTCCGGCGCGCCGTCGAGCTGGCGCCGGCCTTCGCCATGGCGCACCACTACGCCGCCGGACTGTTCGCCGCCACCGGCCGCCACGACGAAGCGATCGCGGCGATGTTGCGGGCCGAGGAGCTCGATCCGGTGTCGTTGTCGATCCGCTCCGATCTCGGCTGGTATTACCTCTTCGCCCGGCGCCCCGACGAGGGGCTCGAGGCCTGCGGGCGCACGCTCGCCGACGACCCGCGGTACGGCTGGGCGATCGCCTGTCTCCGCGAAGCGCATCGCCAGCGTGGCGATCTCGCGGCGTCGGCGGACGCGGCGCGGCGCTGGTTGGCGCTCGGTCGCGGAGTCGAGGGCGAGCCCTCGCCGGTCGACGCGCCGCCCGACGCAGTGCTCCGGAGCCTGCTCGAGATCGAGCTGCATCGCGACCTCCACCGCCGTCGGCAGCGGCCGTCGGCCTTCGCCCTCGCCGCCGACTACGCCGCGCTCGGCCGCGCCGACGACGCGCTGCGCTGGCTCGAGCGTGCCGTCGACGCGCGCGACGGCTGGGTGATCTTCGCCGCGGTCCATCCGCGGTTCGAGTCGCTGCACGGCGACTCGCGGTACCGCGCTCTGCTCGCTCGCCTCGGCCTGCCGCTGCCGACGAGCTGACCGCGCATCACGGCTGGTGCCGCGTCGGAGTGGCTGGTAGATTCGCCGTCGTCAGCACACTCCGTCGATTTCGATGCCCCGGCATCGTCTACTCCGTGGGAGGTTTTCCTTGTCGCTTCACCAGTATCTCGTCGATCGCCGTCTGCGGAGCCTCCTGCGTCTCGTCGTCCTGATCGCCCTGGCGCTCGTCGTCGCCGGCTGCCAGACCGTATACTACTCGGTGTGGGAGAGCCTGGGGCGCGAAAAGCGCGACCTGCTGCGCTCCAATGTCGAGGATGTGCAGAAGGACCAGGAAGAGGTCGGCGAGCAGTTCGAGGACACGCTGGAGCGAATCCGCGCGCTCTACGGCGTCGACGCCGACAAGCTCGAGAAGCACTACGACAAGGCCAAGAGCGAGTACGAGTCGAGCGTGGCGCGGGCCGACGCGCTGCGCGAGCGGATCGACGCGGTGCGCACCATCGGTGAGGATCTCTTCGAGGAGTGGGAAGAGGAGCTGGGCGAGATCTCGGATGCGTCGCTGCGCCGGCGCAGCGCCGAGAGCCTGCGCGTGACGCGCCAGCGCTTTAACGACCTCGAGACCGCGCTGGCGCGCACCGAGGCGGCGCTCGATCCGCCGCTACAGAAGTTCAAGGACCAGGTGCTCTTCCTCAAGCATAATCTGAATGCTCAGGCGGTCGGTAGCCTGCGCGCCGAAACCGTGTCGATCGAGGAAGACGTCGACGAGCTGCTCGGCTCGCTGCGCGCCAGCATCCGCAGCGCCGAGCGCTTCATCGCCGATCTACCCGAGTAGGGAGCTCGGGACCGCGTGGCTCAGGCGGCGTCGAGGGCGCGCAGCCGCGTCGCGGCGAGGACCAGATCGGCGCGCAGCGTTTGCTCGAGTCGTGCTCGCAGAGCCGGCTCGCGCGCACGCAACACGGCCGACGGGTGAACCGTGATCAGCGTCCATGGTGCATGTGGCGTCGGCACCGGGCGCCCGCGGTCACGCTGCAGGCGCACCGTCGGTCCGACCAGGGCCCGTGCGGCGGTCGCTCCGAGGCAGACGAGGAGCGGCGCTCTGAGCTGCTCGAGCTCGGCCTCGAGCCAGGGCAAACAGGCCGAGACTTCGGTCTGCCCTGGTGTGCGATGGATGCGCCGGATGCCGCGCTCGGCGCGCGGGTCGGGCCGCGTCTCGTGGCCGAAGTGTTTCACGACGTTGCTCAGGTAGATCCTGCTCCGATCGAGGCCCGCCGCCGCGAGCGCCGCGTCGAGCACCTGCCCGGCGGGGCCGACGAACGGCCGGCCGGTGCGCTCCTCGGCGTCCCCCGGCTGCTCGCCGACCAGCACCAGCCGCGCGTCCGGCGGTCCCTCGCCGAAGACCGGACGGCCGGCGGTGCACAGCCGGCAGGCGCTACAGGCGGGCAGCGCCGCGGCCAGCGCGTCGAGGCGGGCCGCGCGGTCCGTGGCGTCGACCGGCGCCGCCGGCCCGTTCGCGCAAGGAATGAAGTCGGCGGCCGGCGGATGCTCGGGCGCCGTGAGCATCGTCGCCGTGCGTGCCCGCGCCGACCGCACCAGCTCGGGAATGAGCTCGGCCTCGGGCAGCGTCGCCCAATGCTTCACGGGCATCTCGGCCTTCATCGCTTTCACCTTGAGGCGGGCGGGATTGAAGATCGAGCGGTAGTAGGTTCGCCAGAGTCGCTCGAGCGCGTCGGCGTCGGGCGCCTCGTGCCGCGGCACGCCGTCGCCGAAGACCAGGCGCTCGCGATCCCACGACGCCGAGCGCTCGGGCGTCAGAATCGTCCAGCGCTGGTCGTTGAAGCGCTCGACGAAGAATGGGGCGACCTTGTCGACGATGTGATGATCGGGACGGTGCCAGGCAACGTACCAGGGCTCTGCGTCCTCGGATTCGATAGACGGGGCATCGGCAGACTGGGTCTTGGTAGACGAGGCTCCGGCAGACGGGGCTCGGGCGGACGGGCCGCGCACGACCCTGCGGAACCGCACGAAGGCTTTCATCTTGTGCGCGTCGCGCCTCACCGCCTGCTCCATGCGGTGTAGCCGCTCGACGTCGGGATCGACATCGATTTGCAGCAACCGTCGCTCGCCGTGGGTCAGGCGCCAGAGCAGGCGATAGAGCAGAGCCCAGCGATCGGAATCGCGATGGCACGCCGCGTTGCGCGCCCGTGCGACGAAGCTTTTCGGCACGCTCGCCTTGGCCTGTCGTGGCACGGCGGTGCGGCGGGCGGCCGGCGCCGCGTCGTCGAAGAGACCGCCCTGATGCCGACCGGTCGACGGCACCCAAGCGACGTCCTCCGGTGCGACATCGTCGGCGAGAAGGCGCCGGGCTTCGACGCGCCAGGCGTCGAAACTCGGCTCGAAGAAGACGCGCACGGTGGATGGAGGCCCGGACGCTCTCAGACGTCCTCGACCGCCGTTCGAGCGTCCGGGTGCGGCGCGAAGTCGAGGGCTTCACGGTCCCATTCGGCGAGGCCGGCGGCCGCGTCGTAGCTGCTGGTGAGGAACTCGAGCAGCACCTCGTCGGGGGAGTCGGCTTCGGCCACGGCGGCGTAGGGCAGCACGAACTCCCCGAGGTCGGCGTGCCACGAAGCCGCGGCGGGTTCGATCGGCCAGTTCTCGAGGCCGTCGGGCTTCGGGTAGGCGTAGGCGTAGAACATCGCCTCGTCGACGCCGCCGCCGCCGGCCCAGAAGCCGGCGCTCCACACTTCGTGCGAGTAGGCTTCTCGCGCCACCCAGTCGGGAAAGTTGGGCACGCCGCCCGGATGGGGCGGCGCTTCGCGGCCGGAGAAGCGGGTGGCGGCCAGGTCGAAGCTCCCCCAGAAGAAATGCACCGGGCTGTGCTTGCCGTGGAACTGCGCGCGAAACTCCTCGAGCACGCGGTCGACCTGCACCAGCGCGCGCCAGAAGCGCCGAGCCGCCTCCCCATCGTACGACGCGTGCTCGGTATCCTGGTCGAACGGAACCGCGTCTGCGATCTCGTTCGGCGTCGTGTGGATCGTCACCGGCAGCTCGAGCTCGTCGAGCAGTGCCATCAGCGCCTGGTAGAAGTCCGCGACCGAGCGCGGCTCGAGCGCCAGGTGTCGCTGGTCGCCCTCGGCGGTGCGGACGACGAGCTGGTGGTCGATGAAGTCGAAGTCGATGTCGAACGAGCGGGCACCGTGCGCGATCGGCGAGGTCCCTAGACCGCGCGTCGTGACATACAGCGGCACATGCCACGAGTGGTTGGTCCACGGCGTCTGCACCATGCGGATCTTGCCCACGATCTGTGCCCAGAGATGCAGGGTCGTGCAGGTGTCGACCCAGTCGGAGTAGGGGATCGACGGCCAATCGGAGGCTCGGGAGCGGTTGGGGAGGCTCATGCAGGTCTCCTGGGTCGACGGTGAGCTCAGAGCTCACCGTGGAGAGAGCTGGTCCGGTCGCTGGTCGCGACGGGGCGTGCGGGTGTCGAGTCGAAGAGTGAGAGCTGCTCGCCGCCGGGTCGTGCGGCGCCGAGGATTCTGCGGCGCAGATTGGTGTGGTCGAGACGCAAGGCTTCGGGGTTGCGGTCGGCGGCGACGAGGAACGGCAGCGCGCGCCGCATCACGATGCGGAGCTTGGCCAGATCGTCGATGCGCAGCGCTCGCCATCTTCGGATGCGCACGATGCGTCGAGCGTTTCGCACCCCGATGCCGGGAACGCGCAGCAGGGCGGCCAGCGACGCGCGATTGACGTCGATCGGGAAGAAGTCCCGGTGCTCGAGCGCCCAGGCGGTCTTCGGGTCGAGCTCGAGATCGAGATCGGGACGCCGCGCGTCGACCAGCTCGTCGGCACGGAAGCCGTAGAAGCGCAGCAGCCAGTCGGCCTGGTAGAGGCGATGCTCGCGCAGCAGCGGTGGCGGCTCGGCCGGCAGGCGCGCGTCGCCGTGGGGAATCGGGCTGAAGGCGGAGTAGTAGATGCGCTTCAGGCGGTGGGTGCGGTACAGCCGCGACGCGGTCGACAGGATGGCGGCGTCGCGGGTGTCAGTGGCGCCGACCACCATCTGCGTCGACTGGCCGGCCGGCGCCCAGCGCGGAGGGCGGCTGCGCGGCGTGAGGCTACGCGCGGTGCGCGCGCTCCGACGGGCCTCGGTCGCCTCGCGTCGGCGCTCGTGAATCGTCGCCATCGCGCCCTCGATCACCCGCATCTGCTTCTCGGGAGCGAGCTGGTCGAGATCGTCCTGGGACGGCAGCTCGACATTGGCCGACAGGCGGTCGGCCCAGCGCCCCGCTTCGGTGAGCAGCTCGCCGTCGGCTCCGGGCACCGCCTTGAGATGGATGTAGCCGCCGAAGCCGTGGTCCGCGCGCAGCGCGCGGGCGACCTCGATCAGCTGCTCCATCGTGTAGTCGGGACTCTGGATGATGCCCGAGGAGAGAAACAGCCCCTCGATGTAGTTGCGGCGATAGAAGTCGATCGTCAGGCGCACGACCTCGCCGGGCGTGAAGCGCGCGCGGTGGGTCGTGCTCGAGACGCGGTTGACGCAGAACCGACAGTCGTAGATGCAGTAGTTCGTGAGCAGGAGCTTGAGCAGCGATACGCAGCGGCCGTCGGGCGTATAGCTGTGGCAGATTCCGACGCCATCGGTGTGGCCCAGCCGGCCCCTGGTGCCGCGACGGCGGGCGCCGCTCGAGGCGCACGAGGCGTCGTACTTGGCCGCGTCGGCGAGCACGGCGAGCTTTTCGACCAGGTCGAGCCCACGGCCCTTGCGAGGCCTTTTCACTGAACCGACGTCCGGAGATCCGGTCGCCGCACGCGGGGACGCGCCGGCGGTCGTGGGCTGTGCCCGCATAGTGGTGCTGAGTGTCGGCATGGACCGTCTCGGTCGAAGGTGGAGGACGAGCCGGCCGGGATCGAGTGGCCTCTTACGCCCAACTTTCGCCTGCCGAGGGTAGCTCAGCCCAGACGCCGCTGCAAGTCGATGCGGGGCCCGCCGATCGCCACGGGCCCCTGCTCAAGAGATCGATGCCGTAGCGTCGGTCACACAGGGCACGGCACACGGCGGGGCGGTGCCGGAAGCCGCTGGAAGCGTGCCATCGGATCTTCCAGGACATCGTCTTCCGATGCCGCGGCGAGGCCGCCGCGCAATGACGCGTCGATCTCCTCGTCGCACGCGCCGAGCTCGATCGCGCGTCGGAAGAGACAGGCCGCATCGTCCCGCCGGCCGAGGGCGAGCAGGCATTCGGCGGCGAGCGCCAGGTGGTCGGTGCGCCACGAGTGTCCGTGGGCGGCCAGGAAGTGCTCGAGGGCGGCCTCGCACTCTCCGAGGGTCAGATACATGGCGCCGAGCGCCGCGTGGGTCGCAGCGCTCGGGCTGTCGGCGACGATCGGGTCGGGGAACGGCCTTCCAGTAGGAGTCGACTGGGCCTGTCCATCAGTCATCGCGCGGCTACGGACTTCAGTCGCATGAAGCATCAATCCTCTCCCAAGGATTCGAGGCCTCGGCGTCGTCGCGTCGGCCCCTGGTTCAAATAGAATCAGAAGAAAAACGGACGATAGGTGTCGAGCTCGGGCGGATCCGCCCAGCGAAGCAGCTCTTCGTCTCGAAGTGCATGGCCGGATGGCGGCTCCTCGATAGATTCCGTGCTGGGCCGAGGAGTTTCGCTCGCCGGCCGTGCTTCGCCGTAGGTCACGATCGACAACATCTCGACGATCATTCCTCGGCTCACATCCTCTCGCTGTTTCATCTTTGATACAGTAAGGACTGTCGAGAGTCTTGACTGTCGGCCGAAAACGAAATTGATGTCAGATTAATCTGATGATTCGGCAGCGACTCGGCAATTCCATTTCTTGGTGGCGGTACTGCGATCTTTGATTTGAGGTTTCTCGATGGTCCGGGTGTATTTGGTCGATGATCACGTCATGTTTCGAGAGGCGCTCGCCGAGCTCCTGTCTCGCCACCAGTGGATCGAGCTCGCGGGGATGGCGTCGAGCCTCGGACAGGCACTCGACGACCTCCAGCGACTGCCTGTCGATGTGGTGATCCTCGATCTCGGCCTGCCCGATGGGCACGGTCTGCAGGGCCTCGAACGAATTCTCTCGGCGCGAAGTGACCTACCGGTCGTGGTGCTGACCAGCCATCCCGAGGATCACGTGGCGATGCGCTGCTTGCAGGCGGGGGCGGCGGGGTTCATCCACAAGCGCGAGGTGGCGGCGACGGTGATCGATGCGGTCCGATCGGTCGCCGACGGCCGGCGCTACATCGGTCCCGAGCTTGCCGGCCGGATCGCTTCGACCGTCGCCGGAGACAGTCCAGCCGAGAGGCCCCATGACAGCCTGTCGAATCGAGAGTTTCAAGTCTTCGCGGGTCTGGTTGCGGGCCAGTCGGTGAGCGAGATCGCCGCGACGCTCCATCTGAGCGTCAAGACGGTCAGCACCTACAAGTCGCGTCTGCAGGACAAGCTGGATGTTCGTGGCACCGCCGGCCTCGTGCGCTACGCCTTGGCCGAAGGTCTCTTCGAGCCCCAATGAATCCACGGTCTCAGGTTCTGCTCGTCGACGATCAGGAGAGCAGCCGCGCCGTGCTCGCCGCGATGCTGATCGGTGAAGACCTCGAGTTGGTGCAGGCGGAGTCCGGCCGGGAAGCGCTGGCGATCGCGAGGTCGGCACCGCCCGATCTCATCCTTCTCGACGTGCTGATGCCCGACATCGATGGCTTCGAGGTGTGTCGTACGCTGCGCCGCGACGCCGACCTGAGCCAGATCCCGATCATTCTGATCACGGGTTTGGACGATCCGCAGGCGAAGCTCGAAGGGTTGAGCGCGGGGGCCGACGAGCTGCTCACGAAGCCCGTCGATCGAGCCGAGCTGGTGGCTCGCCTGCGCACCATCACCCGCCTCAATCGCTATCGCCAGCTGCGCGACGAGAAGGAGCGGTTGGAGGGCTTGATCGATCTGTCGCCGGACGGCATCTGCGTCGTCGACGAGGCGGGAACGATCCGACACGCCAATCGAGCCATGGCTCGACTGTCGGGGGTCGCCGCGGCGTCGGATCTGGTGTCCGCGTCGCTCGGCGACTGGCTGGACCGGGAGTCGGCGCCGAAGCTCCGACGGCTGGTGGAGCGAGTCCTCGCCTCGGGCTCGGCGACCGAGGCGGTGGAGGTCGTGCTGCGCGATGAGACGACGGAAGGGCGCGCCGCCGAAGTCAAGGCGGGACCGTGCACCTGGGATCGACAGCCGGCTGTGCAGCTGCTGGTGCGAGACATCACCAGTCGGCGCCGCCTCGAAGCCGAGGTCCGCCATCGTCGCCGGCTCGAGGCGATGGGGCAAGCGGCAGCGCAAATCGTCCACGACTTCGATGCGTACCTGGATGCCATCCGCCTGCAGCTCCAGCTGCTGGAGCCCGAGATCGACATCGCGCCGGTGCTCGAGGCGGTCGAGAGCGCGGCCGACCTCGGGCGTCGGCTGCTGCTATTCGCCCGAAAAGATGCCGGTGCCGTGAGCCGGCTCGACCTGGTCGCCATGGTCACCGGCATCCGTCCGATCCTCGATCGTCAGCTCAAGGCGCACGATCAACGGCTCGATCTGCCGCGCGCGCCTCTGTGGATCGTCGCGAACGAGGTGTCGATGCAGCAACTGCTGCTCAACTTGGTGAGTAACGCTGCCGAGGCGTCGGAGCCCGGCCGTCCGGTGACGCTGCGCGTTCGGCGTGGCGCCGCGAGGCGCCGGGGCCACGCGGTGATCGAGGTCGAGGATCGGGGAGCCGGGATCGCGCCCGAGATTCGGCAACAGATCTTCGAGCCCTTCTTCACCACCCGGCGTCACGGCACCGGACTCGGCCTGGCGACGGTCTATGGCGTGGTGCGGCGAGCCGGTGGATCGATCGAGATTCACGATCGGCCGGGCGGCGGCACGACGTTCCGAGTCCTGATTCCGCTCGCTCCCGACGAGCCGTAGCGAGCTGTGACGAGCCGCGCCGGCGCCGCGCGAGGTCCGGCGCCGGCCCCGGCCGCGGAGTGATCGCAGGTCGACTTTGTGGACGCGGTGTGCGCTCGGTCGGACACCGCGGGTGGGTCAACGTCGTCCGGGACGTCTCCGGCACGAGCGCCCCGTCGGCATGCCTCTTGCGCCTTGCGAGCATCGCGGACACCGACCACGACTCGGTGAAGCCGCTCGCCGCATCAGCGACTTCGAGGCAACTATGGCAGACTCCCAGCTCGCGACAGCCTTTCGCCGATTCATGCGCCACTCACTCGAACCATCGTCCGGCGGCCCGGAAAGCACGGCCGCGGCCACTCGCCGACGAGCGCGGTCGACGGCGCTGCTGGCCGTTCTGTCGGCCCTGCTGACGGCCTGTTTCTGGACCGCTCCGGCCGTCGCCGACGGCCTGAGTGAAGGGCGGTTCCTGATCGAGCGCATCGTGGTCGAGGGGGTCGAGCGCGCGGCGCCCGAGCTGATCGTCGCCGAGTCGCTGATCGAGCCGGGGACCGAGGTCTCGGAATCCGAGCTGCGCGACGCCGTGTACCGCATCGAGCGACTGCCCTTCGTGCTCGCCGCCGAGTTCTCGCTGCGCCGCGGCAGTGAGCGCGGACGCTACGAGCTGGTGGTCACCGTGCAGGAGCTGCGGCGCTTCGTCTTCGGCGAGAACCTGGTGGTGACCCGGTTCACCAACTCGGTGTCGTTCAACACGCTGTTCGCCGAAGACTGGACGATTTCTCCCGGTGGCCTCGTCGGCATGCGCTTCTTCGCCGGCGACTCGGATGTCTTCTTCGTGTCGGCGGCGGCGGCTCGCGGGCTGCAGGCCGGCTGGTCGCACTACGGTCTCTTCGGCGGCCGGCGGGGAGTGCTCGACGTCGGCATCGAGAGCCGCAGCGGCGGTCCGGTCGAGGTCTATCCCCTGGGCCTCGACCCGACCTTTTCGAGCTGGCGCAGCGACTCGGGCGGTGAGGCCCTCCAGGTCGGTTTCGGTCTGCCGCTGAGCGCGCGCACCGGCCTTCGCCTCGATGCGCGGGTGAGCCGCGACGACGGCGGCGAGAGGCGCAACCTGCTCGGCGACAGCCGTCGGGCGCGGGCGACCCTCGGCTACAGCGACCTCGAGAGGGCGCAGCTCGAGCTCGCCTGGAGCTACGACTCGACCGATGATCCCGTCTTTCCGGGCGAGGGTCTGGAGGTCGATGTCGCGATCGACTGGCAGGAGCTCGACGCTGATCTCTTCCTGCTGCCGCCGCGCTTCTTGTCGCCTGACGTGAGGCCGGGTGAAGACCTCGACGTCGACGTCGCCGTCGGTGAACCGCTGCCGCACTACGCCAGCGACCAGGTACGTCTCGCCGCCTCGCTGGCCCAGCACTGGCGGCTGGCGCCACGCCTCTCGACCTCGCTCTCGTTGCGCCTGGCGGTTGGTGTGGGCTCCGTCCAGAACGTGCCGACGCTGCGCGAAACCGAGGCCGTGAGCTCGGTGACGCTCGACCTGGTGAGCGGCGATCTCGACCTCTTCGAAGGCGAGTGCAGTGTGCGCGCCTCGCTCGATCTTTGGGGGCCTCGACTGACGCGGACGCGGGGCGATCTGCGCTTCGAGCTCGGGGCGACGTTCGGCTACGACCGGACCTCGCCGCAGTTCGACCTGCCCGAGAATCCGCTCTATCGCAAGACGATCTCGGCGTCGTTGGTGTTCCGTAACTCGTGGGGTCTCTTCCGCTTCAGCCTCCAAGTCGCGGACTACGGGCGGGGCCTGTGACGTGAGCGTCCGTTCGCGCCGCGCGCGCAGCCCGGTGTCTTGGATCGTCGCGGTTCTGGCGCTCTTCGTTTGCCCGCCTCTCGCCCTGGCGGCCGAGCCGCCGCCGCCACGCCTGGTGGTCGACGCCCGGGGCATTTCGCTCGCCGGCCTGCCGCGGGTGCTCGACGATCCGGAGATCCGCCGCCAGCTCGACAGCGGCCTCACCACCACCTTCTCGGTGCGGGTGCTCGGGCGGAGCGGTGCGCTGACGGTGGAGGGCGGTGGCCGGGTCGAAGTGCGCTACGAGCCGTGGGACGAGATCTACGAGCTCGCCGCGATCGGCGTCGACCTGCGTCCGGTGCGCGCGACGCTCGACTCGTTCGAGGCGCTGCGCGCCCGCTGGAACGAGCTTCGACTCTACGTCGCGCCGGCCTCGATGGCGGCCTCGTGGCGGCGCAGCGGCGTGCGGTTGCGGGTCGACCTCGAGGTGATCCCGTTCTCGCGCCAGGAGCAGGAAGAGGCGCAGCGCTGGTTCTCGAAGTCGCTCGACGGCGCCGATGCAGCGGGTTCGGCGGAGGAGGCGGGAGCGGCGTCCGAGGAGCGCTCGGAGGCTCTCGGCGAGGTGCTCGACCTGCTGCTCGCGACCTCGATCCAGCGTCGTCCGCTGGTCGCCTGGCGCTGGACGGTGATGCCGGTGACGCAGTCGCCGCCACCGCCCGGACGAGCACCATGAGCCGGCTCACGGTACCGCTGGTGGCGATCGTCGCCATGCTGGCGGTCGCCGTGCTGCTCTTCCAGGCCTTTCAGCGACAGGCTTCGACCGTCTTCTTCACTTTCAGCCTCCATCCCGAGGCGCTCGAGGCGCTGGCGGCGAGTCTCGACGACCAACGACAGCTCGCCGAGCTCGATCCCGAGGCGCGCGACGCCTACCGCGCGCGCTTCGACCGGGTGCAGACCCTGCTCGAACGACTGCGTGTGCTCGAGCACAGCCGCGACGAGATGCTGCGGCGCTACCAGCTCGCCCTGCTGTCGATCTTCCTCGGCACTGTCGTCTTCGCCACCGGCCTGGTGCTGTGGCGCCAGCGCCGCGACGAGGCGCGCCTCGAGCAGCTCGGGGCGGCGCTCGCCGCGCTCGCCGCCGGCCGCACCGACCTGACGCTCGGTGAGGGTCGCCGCGACGTGATCGGCCGGATCGCGCGCATGATCGAGCGCACCTCGCGGCGCATGGAACGCGATCGGCGGCGTCTGCGTTCGCTGGAGAATCTCTCCGCCTGGCAGGAGGCGGCGCGGCGCCACGCGCACGAGATGAAGACTCCACTGACCGCCGCCCGTCTCGAGCTGGAGCGTGTCGAGACGCTGGCCGCGAGCGGTCCGGAGCCGACCGAGCCGGACGAGCGGACGGCCGAGCTGCGCCGCGCCGCGCACGGTGTGCGCCAGGAGATCGATCGACTGAATCGCTTCACTCAGGCGTTCACCTCGTTCGCCCGCCTGCCGCGGCCGGTGCCCGAGCCTTTGGACCTGGGGGCCTTTGTCGACGAGTTCGTCGCGACCTTCGAGGGCGCATGGCCAGGCGTCGAGCTGGTCTCGGCACTGCCCACCGACGTGCCGCCGGTCGCTGGCGATCGCGACATGCTGCGGCAGGTGTTGGTGAATCTGTGCGACAACGCGGCGCATGCCCTGGGGTCCCGCTCTGGCGCGGGGGATGTGGACGGCGCGAGCTTTGAGGCAGACGCCGGCCGAGTGCGCTTCGGTGCCGAAGTCGAGGACCACCAGGTGATTGTCGAGGTCGCCGACAACGGACCAGGGATCGAGCCGTCGGTCCGTGCACGCCTGTTCGAGCCCTACACGACGACCAAAGGCATCGGCGAAGGGATGGGCCTCGGCCTCGCCATCTGTCGCAAGATCTTGCTCGACCACGGAGGCGATCTCGAGCTCTCGGGCGAAGCGACGCGCGGGGCGGTCTTTCGGCTCAGTGTGCCGCGGGCCCCACTCGCATCGGCAGCCCCTCCGCCGGAGCCAACAGATGGCCCGAACGTTCGATCCGGGTCTCCGAGTGGACGAGCGCGAAGTCGGCGTGGCGCATGAACGTCGCCAAGGCCACCTGCAATTCCATCAGCGCCATCGCCTTGCCCAGGCAAACACGCCCACCGCCGCCGAACGGTGCCCATTCCTGGCTCGTGGAGTGGCCGCCCAGAAAGCGCTCGGGACGGACCGCATGCGGGCACTCGAAGAGATCCGGTCGTTGCGACATCGCCGAGAACGAGTAGGCGACGACGTCGCCGGCGGGCAGGCGATAGCGGCCGGTGGCAGCCTCCAGCTCGATCGGTTCTTCAACCCGGCGAAAGGAGGAGAACGGGCCGATCGGCTTTGCGCGGAAGGTCTCCTGGATCACCGCGTCGAGGTAGTGGAGCTGCCCGAGATGGTCGGCGTCGAGATCCGCGTCGCCGACGACGCGGTCGAGCTCGTCGCGTAGGTGCTCACGGATCCGTTCGTCGGCAGCGAGGACTTCGAGACACCATGCGAGCGCCGCGCCGGTGGTCTCGTGGCCGGCGAAGAGAAGGTTCATCAGCTCGTCGATCAAGGCGTCGTCGCCGGTGAAGAGCGCGGCATGTTGAGGATGATCGAGCAGGGCGATGAGCAGGGTGCCGTCGAAATCCTCCGGCTGCTCGCGCGCCGACTCGATCAGCGCACGCATCTGGCCGCGGGTCCTCTCGCGCTGGTGCACGATCCGTCCCCAGGGGCTGAAGCGACCGAGGTTCCATTGCAGCTTGGGTAGAGCGACCAGGGTCGAGCGGGCACCGAGGGTCGACAGCCGCTCGAACGAGTCGCCCAGCGCTTCGATCGCGTCGCCGCGGCGGTGGCCGAAGAGGATGCGCAACAAGAAGTCGAGCGACAGTCGGTGGCAGGCGTCGAGCATCCGGAGGGTCCGGCCACGCCAACGGGCGAGGCGGCGCGTCGTCATCTCCACCATCACCTCGATGCCGGGATCCTGTGCCGCTTGGCTGAGCAGCGGTAGCAGGGCGCGCTGCCGCGCACGATGCGCCGCTCCGTCGAGGCAGAACGTGGCGTCGGTGCCGAAGAGCGAGCCGAGAAAGCGAGCGTGGATCTCACCGGCGCTCACTCGCCCCGGCGGCTGTCGATAGAGCTGACGCACGACCCGCGGCGAGGTGATGAAGGTCCAGTGCTCGGGCCCCGGCAGCCGCAGGCAGAAGACTTCTCCCAGCGCGGCCTGGCACTCGTCGATCAGAGCCATCGGATCGAGGCGGAAGCGTAGCGCTTGCTTCCACGTGGGCAGCGAACAGACCGGGGGGCGCGAGAGGTCGCTCATCGCATTGCGGATTCGAGAGAAGGCATGGGCCAACCGCAGTCGAGAGAAGAAGTGCAGCTAGTCTATGCTCGGGCGAGAGAGATCGCAATCACTCGTGGCGCCGATCGACGGACAGACGTCGAAGTCCGAGCGCGATCTTCGGAGCAGGTCCGGGACGGCGAGGTCCGGGACGGCGAGGGCCGTCGCGGCTCAGACGTCTTGACTGGCGATCTGGCGTGCGCCGTGGTGCTCGAGCACACGGAGCAGCTGGAAGAGGCGACGGCGCGAGGGCGACGAGGTGAGCGCGCCGAGAGCGTTGCGCTTGACCAGGCGCCACACGGTGTTGCCGCGTAGGTCCTCCGCCTCGAGGTCCGCGCCGAGCTCGATCAGCAGGCGGGTCATCGGCGCGAAATCGAGCGGATTCTGCGCCGCGTCGAGGTACACGTCGGCGGTCGCCGCGTACATCAGCGGGGTCATGCCGGTGCGGCCGTGTCGGCGGTCGAGGAAGGCGCCGTGCTCGGCCAGCCGCCGCACGATCGCGGCGCGTGCCGGCGTCGGATGATTCACCGCTTTGACCAGGGCGGTCTCGTCTGTCTCGTCGTCCTCGGTGGCGTCGACGACCGCACCGACGTCGAGGAGGACTTCGACCACCTCGAGAGCCCCGGCGGCGGCGGCGATCATCAGCGCGGTGCGTCCGGCCTCGTCGCGTTCCTCGAGCTCGAACGCTTCGTCGGCCGCGAGGGCGGCGGCGATTTCGAAGGCACCGTGCTCGAGCAGCGCCGAGAAGCGGTCGATGCCCTCGAGCTCCGCCAGGTCGGGCGTGGCCTCGGGCGGTAGCTCGAAGGCTTCGAGCCTCGGCGCGGTCTCGCCGGCGTCGCCGGGTGCCGAGTCCGCGGTTGGCGGCGATGCGATGAGCGTGCCGGTCGCCGATCGGTCGGCCGACTCGGGCTCGGCCTCAGGCTGGCCCGAGAGACGCTGCTCGGCCCGGGCACGGCGGCGCGCCGCGCGCTCCTCCTGCTCGCGCGCCACGCGGTCGGCGCGGTCGGCGCGCTCGGCCTCGAAGCGCTTGCGCGAGAAGCTGCGCAGCTCGCGCGCCAGGTCGTCGAAGCCTTCGTCGGTGGCCAGGTCGATCGCGGTCTTGCCTTCGTCGTTGCGGGCGCGCGGGCGCGCCCCGGCCTCGAGCAGTCTGCGCGCGATGCGCTGGGCACCGGTGGTGGCCGCGGTCATCAGCGGCGTGAAGCCTTCGTCGACGGCCTGGTTCACATCGGCGCCAAAGCGCAGCAGCAGATCGACGATCTCAGGGTCACCTTCGAGCACCGCGGCCTCGAGCGGCGTCGTCGCGCCGCCGTGGTTCGGATCGACCTCGCCTTCTTGCAGCAGGATGCGCACGATCTCGGCCTGGCCCATCTCGGCGGCGAGCGCGAGCGGCGTCAAGCCGGTTTCGGCGTCGACCTCCCGCAGGCCCTCGTGTCGCTGCACGAGGGTCCAGACGGAACCCAGGTCGTTTCGATCGATGGCGTCGAAAATCGTCGTCATGCGGGGTCGCAGACCGGGCCGAGCGGCGTCTTCGACGGCGCGCGGGGGTCTTCGCGAACGAGGCGGGGCACGAGGTAGCCCGGCAGCTCGGCGGTCAAATCGTGGATCAGCCTGCGTGCGGTTGCGGTCGCGACCTCGAAATGCGCCGCACCGTGCACACGATCCAGGAGATGCAGATAGTACGGCATGATGCCGGCGTCGAAAAGTGCGACGGAGAGATCGCGTAGCGCACGCACCGAATCGTTGACGCCGGCGAGGAGCACCGCCTGGTTGAGCACCTGGACGCCGGCGCCGCGCAGACGCGCGGCGGCGTCGGCGACGGCAGGGTCGATCTCGCGCTCATGGTTGGCGTGGACCACGACGACCGGACGCAGCGCCGGAGCCGCCGTCAGCCACCCGAGCAGGGCGGCGTCGACGCGCTCGGGCAGCACGATCGGCAGCCGGGTGTGGACGCGCAGCCGCCGCAGGTGGGGCACGGCGGCGAGGCGCGCGACGAGCCGCGCCAGCTTGTCGTCGGACACCGAGAGCGGATCGCCGCCGCTGAGGATCACCTCGTCGATCGACGGATCGTCCGCGATGGCGTCGACCGCGGCCGCCCAGCCGGCCTCGTGCGGCTGATGCTCACCGTACGGAAAGTGGCGGCGGAAGCAGTAGCGGCAGTGGACGGCGCAGGCGCCGGTCACCACCAGCAACACCCGGCCGCGATACTTGTGCAGCAGGCCGGGCACTGTCGTCGCCTCGGCCTCGGCGAGCGGGTCCTCGACGTAACCTTCCGTCGGCTCGAGCTCGGCGCCAGCCGAGAGCACCTGGCGCAAGAGCGGATCGTGGGGATCGGCGCGGCGCATACGGGCGACGAAGGCGTGCGGCACCCTCAGCGGGAAGCCGGTGACGCCGGCGTCGGCGACTGGCAGGCCTGCGGCGGCGAGGGTCGCGCGGTCGAGATCGAGCAGTGCCAGCAGGCGGTCGACGTCGCGCACCGCGCCGGCCAGGGCACGGCGCCAGGGCGCCGAGTCACTCTCGGCGGGCGGCGCGGGAGACTCGGCGATCGGAGGGCTTTCGGGTATCATCGGCCGGTCCCGCCCCACTCCCGCCGTCTCTCGCGCAGAGCGGTGCGGCATGCAGCATCGCGGACGGCAGCAGCATCCATCCCTCCGGTCCCACGGACCGCCAACAGCCCGAGCACGCAGCACGGGGACGAGACCCCGAACCGATCCGTCTCGCCCCGGGCGTTGCAGCGATTCGTCGCGAGGAGAGTCATGGCCACGTACAATACCAACCAATTTCGCTCCGGTCTCAAGATCATGATCGACGGGGATCCGTGCGCGATCATCGATAACGAGTTCGTGAAACCGGGGAAGGGCCAGGCCTTCGTCCGCAGTAAGATCCGCAACCTGATGACCGGTCGCGTGCTCGAGAAAACGTTCAAGTCGGGCGAGTCGGTCGAGGCCGCCGACGTCGTCGACACGTCGATGCAGTACCTCTACTCGGACGGCACCGACTGGCACTTCATGAATCCGAGCAACTACGAGCAGTACTCCGTCGGCGAGGCCGCGATGGGTGGTACCGCGCAGTGGATCAAAGAAGAAGACATGGTCGACGTCACGCTGTGGAACAACCGTCCGATCTCGGTGACGCCGCCCAACTTCGTCCACCTGCAGGTGACCCAGACGGATCCCGGAGTGCGCGGTGATACGTCGTCCGGCGGCTCGAAGCCGGCGACGCTCGAGACCGGCGCGGTGGTCAAGGTACCGCTCTTCATCTCCGAGGGTGAGGTGCTCAAGGTCGACACGCGCACCGGCGAGTACGTGTCGCGCTCGAAGGAGTGAGTCGGCTCGCGTCGGGCGCCTGGCGGCCGACGGCGTCGCTGGCGGCGCTGCGCCGGCGGGCCGCGCTGCTCGCCCGTCTGCGCGCCTTTTTCGCAGCGCGCGGCGTGCTCGAGGTCGAAACGCCGCTGCTCGCCGCGTCGACGGTGCCGGACCTGCACCTGGCGTCGGTGCGCTGCCGGCTCGAGCTGCCCGGTGCTCCGTCGGGCCGCGGCGATCTCTTCCTGCAGACGTCGCCCGAGGCGCACATGAAGCGCCTGCTGGCCGCCGGATCCGGTCCGATCTACCAGATTTGCCGCGTCGTCCGCGACGGAGAGGCCGGGCGACGGCACAATCCCGAGTTCACGATGCTCGAGTGGTATCGCCCGGCCTTCGATCACCATGCGCTGATGGACGAGATGGACGCGCTGCTCGCCGACGTCCTCGGCGCCGTGCCGGCCGAGCGGTTGACGGTCGCTGCGGCGTTCGCGCGTGTCGGTGTCGACCCGCACCGTGACGACCTCGACGCCCTGCGTCGCCGCGCCGCCGCGCTGGGCCTGGACGCGCCGTCGCTCGACGACCGCGATGACCTGCTGCACCTGATCCTCAGCCATACGGTGGAGCCGGATCTCGGCCGCGGGAACGGCGACACGGTGCGGCCGACGTTCCTCTACGACTACCCGGCGTCGCAGGCGGCTCTGGCGCGCGTGCGTCCGGCCGACCCGGCGCGCGACACGCCGGCGGTGGCCGAGCGCTTCGAGGTCTACATCGACGGCGTCGAGCTGGCCAACGGATTCCACGAGCTCACCGACGCGGCGGAGCAGCGCCGCCGCTTCGAGGCGGATCGAGCCGAGCGTGCGCGTCGTGGCCTGCCCGTGCCGCCGCTCGACGAGCACCTCTTGGCCGCGCTCGAGCACGGTCTGCCGCCGTCGGCCGGTGTCGCCCTCGGCGTCGACCGCCTGGTGCTGGTCGCCGCGGGCGGCGGTGCTCTCGCCGACGTGCTGGCGTTCCCGATCGATCGCGCCTGACGGCGCCCGGGTCGGTAGACTCGGGCCATGAAGATCTACCAGGTCGATGCCTTCACCGACCGTCCCTTCGCCGGCAATCCCGCCGCTGTCGTACCGCTCGACGCCTCATGGCACGCCGCGGGCGAGCCCACCGACGCCTGGATGCAGGCGCTGGCGGCCGAAATGAACCTGAGCGAGACTGCCTTGGTCGCGCCGCATGCGGACGGTGCCGAGGGTGCATTCGAGTTGCGCTGGTTCACACCAGCCACCGAGGTTTCGCTGTGCGGTCATGCGACGGTAGCGACCGCGCACGTGCTCTACGAAACTGGCCGGCTGGCGGCCGATCTCGAGGCGCGTTTCCACACGCTGAGCGGCGTGCTGCGCGCTCGGCGGCCCGCGCGCGGGACGATCGAGCTCGACTTCCCGGCTGCGCCGGCCGAGCCCTGGACGTTGTCCGAGGAGGCGGCGCGCGCGCTCGGCGTCGATCCCGCGGTGCTGGCCGAGGGTGCGGTCGGCACCGCGCGCAAAGCCGCCGGCGACGGGCAAGTGATCGTCGAACTGCCGACTGCGGCCGACGTGCTCGCCGTCGCGCCCGACATGGCGGCGCTCGGCCGTCTCGGTCGTCTCGGCTGGATCGTCACCGCGCATGCCGCCGGGCTCGAGCAGGCCGCCGGTGCCGACTTCGTGTCGCGCTTCTTCGCTCCGGCGCTCGGCGTCGACGAAGACCCAGTCACCGGCTCGGCGCATTGTGCGCTCGTGCCCTGGTGGTGCCGGCGGCTGGACCGTGAGCGCGTCGTCGGCTACCAGGCGTCGGCGCGCGGTGGCACGGTCGACGGCCGCCTCGGCGGTGACGGCGACCGCTCCACGAACGACCGCGTCTTGCTGCGCGGCGGCGCCGTCACCGTGCTCGAGGGAGAACTCACTCACTCCTCTTGCAGCGCGCGGCTCGGGTCGAGCCCGGCGGCGCGGCGTGCCGGCAGGTAGGCCGCGGCGAGCGCGGTGAGCGCGAGCAGACCGACGACGGCGAGCAGGGTCATCGGCTCGGTCGCCCGCGTGTCGAAGAGGAAGGCGTCGAGCAGGCGGCCGGCCGCCAGCGAGCCGCCGAGGCCGAGCGCGAGGCCCACCGCGGTCAGGCCGAGCCCCTGGCGCAGCACCAGGCGGACGAGGTCGGGCCGCGCTGCGCCCAGGGCCATCCGTAGGCCGAGCTCCCGCGTCCGCCGCGCGGTGGCGTAGGCGAGCACTCCATAGACGCCGAGCGCCGCCAGGCCGAGCGCCAGCGCCGCGAAGAGGCCGAGCAGCCAGGTGAGCAGGCGCCGCGCCGCCACCGTGTCGGCGACCAGATCGCCGAGCGTGGCGAAGCGGTCGATCGGCAGGTCGGGCGCGAGGGCCCACACCGCGTCGGCCGCCGACTGGCGCAGGTTCCACGGATCGACGCGTGTGCGCACGAGCACCGACATCGCCGGCGTCGGGTGCTGGGCGTGGAACAGGTACATTGCCGGCAGGATGCGGCCGTCGCGGCCGCTGAATCGCGTGGTTTCGACGACGCCGATGATCTCGAGCGTCTCGATCGTCGCAATCCACCAGTTGTCGCGCCGCAGCCGCCAGCCGAGCGGATCGGCGCCCGCCGGCAGGTGCTCGTCGACGAATGCCTGGTTGACCACCACGACGCCGTCCGACTCGCTGCGGTCGCGCGCGTCGAAGGTGCGTCCGCGCAGTAGCCGGATTCCGGCCGTTTCGAAGAAGCCCTCGGTGACTGGCCGAAAGCTGGCCTCGGGCTCGTAGCCCTCGGGCGGCCGGTCGAGGCCGTCGATGGTGAAGCTCGTCTCCCAGCCACGTTTCGCCGGATGCATGTGTCCCGCGGCCACTGACTCGACGCCGGGCAGCGCGTCGAGGCGCTCGAAGAGGCTGTCGTAGAAGGCGACGGTCTCGGGCCAGTCCTCGGAGATGAAGGGCTTGGGCAAGTCGAGGTCGATCACCAGCACGTTGTCGGGCTCGAATCCGAGGTCGACAGCGGCGAGCCGCTCGAACGAACGCAACAGGTGGCCGGCGCCGGTCACCAAGAGCACGGCGAGAGCGATCTCGCCGATCACCACCAGGCGGCGGAGGCGCTGGCGGCCTTGGCCGTCGCTGCCGCCCCGGCCGCCGGCGGCGAGCATCGCCGCGATCTCGCGTCGCCACGCCTCGAGCAGCGGCATCTGCGACAGGGCGAGCGCGGTGAGCGCCGCCGCGACCGCGGCGAAGCCGAACGCGCGCAGGTCGAGGCTGGCTCCGGCGAGGCGCGGCATCTCGGGCGCGAAGTGGACGATGGCCCGTTGGCCGAGCCAGGCGAAGCCCATACCGATCCCTACTGCGCAGCCGACGAGCAGCATCGCTTCGGCCGCGAAGCCGCGCGCGAGCTGCAGACGCGATGCGCCGAGCGCGGCGCGCGTCGCCACTTCGCGTCCGCGGCCGACCGCGCGTTCCATCAAGAGACCGGTGACGTTGGCGCAGGCGACCAGCAGCAGCAGCCCCGCCGCGGCGAAGAGCAGCAGCAGGCGCGGTCGCTGTGCCTGCACCAACGCCTCCTGCAGCGGCTCGGTGCGCAGACCCCGCGCGGCGTTCGAGCGCGGATAGTCGGCCTCGAGGCGCGTGGCGAGGGTCGCCAGGCCAGCGTCGACCGGATCCGCCGCGGCGCTGTCGGCGAGGCGGGCGACGGCTTTGAGGTTGTGGACGCCGCGCACTTCGGTGCCCGGCCGAGGCTCGATCGGTGCCCAGACCTGGGCGCCCTCGGGAAAGACGACGCCGGCGTCGGCGACTCCGACCACCGTGCGCTCGGTGTCGCCGAGGCGGACGCGCCGACCCAAGATCTCCGGGTCGCCGCCATAGCGCGTGCGCCACAGACCGTGACTGAGCACGACGACCGGCTCCGCGCCGCGCCGATCGTCGGCGGGATCGAGATCGCGCCCTCGGGCGACGCGCAGGCCCAGGGTCTCGAAGAGCGAGTGCGAGACGAAGGCGGCGTCGATCCGGGTCGGGGTCGACGCGCCGTCGACCAATCCGGCGCGCTCGACCTGGTAGGCGGCCACCGCGGCGAGGCCGTCGACTTCGTCTCGTAGGTCTTCGAAGTCCGGGTACGAGAGATTCGATCGGCCGCGCCCCGAGGTCACGTCGTAGCCCCAGAGGTGGACCAGTCGGTCCGGCTCGGCAAAGCGGAGAGGCTTGAGGAGCACATCGTCGAGCACGCTGAACACTGCGGTCGCGGCGCCCAGGCCGAGAGCGAGCGTGAGCACGACGACGAGTGCGAATCCGGGCTGGCGCCGCAGCATCCGTGCCGCGCGGCGGGTCTCGAGGGCGAACGCGGAAAGCGGCGACTCGCGGTGGGTCACGGCCGGCCTGGCCAGCACTTCGGCCCGTCGCCGACCGAGGCCGCGCGGCAGCAAGGCGACGAGGCTGCGCCAGGCGTCGCGGCGGTAGCCACGGCGCGCCGTGCGCTCGTCCGCCGCTGCGGCGCGCCGGAAGTCTTCCTCGAGATCGCCGAGCAGGGCTTCGGCGTCGTCGGAACCGAGCAGACGGCGCAAGAGCCGGCCGACCAACTGCCGGGTGAACGCGGGCGGTCTCGTGAGTCGTGACTCACGCATGATCGCGCCCCGAGCCGGAGAGCGCATCGTGCAGCGTCTCGAGTCGATCTTCGAGGCCCGCCACCATGCGGCACTGCTCCTGCCAGGCGGCCGACAGGGCGGCCTCGCCGGCGCCGGTGAGGTGGCAGAGCTTCTTGCGCCGACCTCCGCGCATGGCGGTCGGCCGACCCATCGTGGTGATCACGAAGCCCTTGCCTTCGAGGCGGCCGAGCGCGGTGTAGACGGCGCCGAGCGAGACGTCGCGTCCCGTGCGATCGCGAATCTCGTCGCGCAGCGACACTCCGTACGCCGAGTCGCCACCAAGGCGCAAGACGCCGAGGAGGATGAGGAATTCCAGCTCACCGATCGATGTGCTCATGGCTCTCTCCGTTCATTTATTCGTGATTGTAGAAGAAATGAGACGCGCCGTCGAGACCGAGCTTCGATAGGATCCACCGCCCCCAACCTCGTGCCCAGGAGAACGCCGTGCCCCGACTCACCGCCATCGACCGTCTCACCGCATTGTGGGGCGAAGTGCAGGACCTCACCGCCGCCGAGCAGCTGCTCGACTGGGACCAGGAGACCCAGATGCCGCCAGCCGGCCACGGCGCACGCTCGGACGTGGCCTCGACGATCGCCGGCCTCAAGCACCGTGCCCTGGTGTCGGACGCGCTCCACGACTCGGTCGAAGCCTGCGCCGACGAGGCGGAGGAGGGAAGTGTGCTCGCCGCCCAGGTGCGGGCGGCGCGGCGCGAGGTGGTGCGGGCCCGCGCCGTGCCGGAAGAGCTGGCGCGTTCCCTGGCGGCGGCGCGCAGCCGCGGCTTCGCCGCGTGGCGTCAGGCGCGTTCGAGCTCCGACTTCGCCGCGTTCGCTCCGGCGCTCGAGGAGTTGGTGACGCTGCGCCGGCGCCAGGCCGAGGCGCTGGTCGGCCTGCTTCCCGCCGAGGACGGAGCGCCGACTCTCTATGACGCGATGCTCGACGAGTTCGAGCCGGGAGCGCGGGCGGCGGAGCTCGAGCCGCTTTTCGCCACTCTGCGCGCGGAACTGACGCCGCTGGTCGCCGCGGTCGCCGAGGCGCCGCCGGTCGACGAGTCGCCGCTGCGCGGCCACTTCGACCCCGCCGCTCAGCGCCGGCTCGGCCTCCACGCCGCCACCGGCGTCGGCTTCGAGTTCGACGCCGGCCGCCTCGATCCGGCGGCGCATCCCTTCTGCGTCGGCATCGCGCCGAGCGATGTGCGCCTCACCTGGCGCTGGCAGGACGACGATCTCCGCCCCGGCCTCTTCGGCATCTTGCACGAGACCGGCCACGGGCTCTACGAGCAGGGGCTGCCCGCCGAGCTCTACCGCACACCGGCCGGCGCCGCCGTGTCGCTCGGCATCCACGAATCGCAGAGTCGGCTATGGGAAAACCACGTCGGCCGCTCGCGCGGCGTCTGGCGCTGGCTGGCGCCGACCCTGCGGGCCCTTTTCCCCGACGCCCCGGCCGCCGCCGACGTCGACCGCGCCTGGGCGGCGCTCCATGTCGTGCGGCCGTCGCTGATCCGGGTCGAGGCCGACGAGGTGACCTATCACCTCCACGTCGCCGCGCGCTTCGAGCTCGAGCGCGCTCTCTTCGCCAACGAAGTGGCGGTCGGCGAGCTACCCGGTGCCTGGGACGATCTCTACCGCTCGATGCTCGGTGTGGTCGCCGACGATGTCGCCGACGGCGTGCTGCAGGACGTCCACTGGTCGCACGGCATGTTCGGCTACTTCCCGACCTACAGCCTCGGCTCGCTCGCCGCGGCGCAGCTCTACGCCGCCGCCGAACGTGACCTCGGGCCGCTCGAGGAGCGCTTCGAGGCCGACGACTTCGCGACGCTTCTCGGCTGGCTGCGCGAGCGCGTCCACCGCCACGGCTCCCTGCTCGACGCCGGTCCCTTGATCGAGCAGGCGACCGGCACGCCGCTCGGCGCCGAGGCGCTGCTCGCCGACCTCCGCGGGCTCGTCGCCGAGGTCTACGGCGTGTGAGCCGCGCGATGCGTTAGGCTAGCCCCAAGGTTCGCGTCCGCCGCGCGTGCCCTGCCGGCGGAGGAGCCGGCGGCCCGACGGCAAAGCAGGACTTCATCATGTGGACGGCGGTGATCAGCAAGAAAGGCGGGGTCGGCAAGACGACTACCTCGGTGTCACTGGCCGCGGCATTGGCGCGGCGCGGGCGACGTGTGCTCGTGGTCGATCTCGACCCGAACGCCGGCGCGTCGCTATCGCTCGGCCTGGCGAAGCATCAGCTGGTCGGCGGCGTCGCCGACGTACTGCTGCACGGCGCCGACCCCCTCGGCGCGATTCTGCCGGTGGGCGAGCGGCTCGACGTGATGCCGGCGTCGGTCGATCTGCGCGGCGCCGAGCTCGCGCTCGACCGCCAGGGGCACAAGGAGTCGGTGCTGGCGCGGCGCCTCGAGTCGCTGAAGGCGGCCGGCCGCTACGACGATGTCTTCTTCGACTGCCCGTCGTCCTTCGGCCTGCTCAGCGGCAACGCAGTGGTCGCGGCCGACGCCTTCCTGGTTCCGGCGACAGCGCATTTTCTCGCTCTCGAGGGGCTCGAGAACCTGATCGCCGCGGCCGAGCGCCTGGCGCTGCGCACCGGGCGCCGTACCGAGTGTCTGGGCATCGTGCTCACCGGCGTCGACTATCGGATTCGGACCACCTACCTGCGCGTGCGCAGGATTCGGCAACGCTTCGGGACGAAGGTCTTCGCCGTCGAGGTGCGCACCAACGTGTCGCTCGCCGAGGCGCCGGAGCACGGCCGGACGATCTTCGACTGGGCGCCGCGCTCGACCGGGGCGCGGGCCTATGCGCTGTTGGCCGAGGAGTATCTCGACGCCGCCGCCGCGCTCGAACGCGCCGCGCCGGCCGCGCTCGACGCCCCGCTCATCGCCTACGGATAGTGTCGACTTGATCGCACTCGTCGCTCTCTTCGTCGTCGTCCTCGCCGGCCTCTATCTCGTCACCCTGGCGCTGGCGTCGTTCTTCGCGCCACGCGCCGCCGCGCGCTTTCTCGATGGTTTCGCCGGCTCGGCGCGCGCTCACGTCGTCGAGATGGCGGTCCGTCTCACCGTCGGCGGCGCCCTCGTCCTGGCAGCGCCGCGCATGCTCTACGAGCCGGCGGTTTCGGCCTTCGGCTGGCTGTTGGTCGCGACCAGCCTGGTGTTACTGCTGCTTCCCTGGCGCTGGCACCGCGCGTTCGCCCGCACCGTGGTGCCGCCGCTCACGCGCAGGGTCTGGCTCTTCGGCCTGTTCGCTCTGCCGCTCGGCGCCGCGCTCCTCTACGCCGTCTTCGCGCCCGTGTCCGGCTGACGGCCGAGACCCGGTGGCAGACGGCGTCAGCGGAGGCGCGCCAGCCGCTCGAGATTGTCGGCGATCCAGCGCTCGGCGCGCTCGAAGTGCCGGTGCTCGCGCTCGCGCCGTCGAAACTCCGCCGTGTGCACGCGGCGGCGCCCGCGCCCGGGCGGAATCGGCACCACGGCGTGGAGCATCTCGTGGTGGACCACCGACTCGACCACGTACTCCGGCACGTCGGCGCGGTCGAGCACCGGGTGCACCCGCACCAGGCGCTCGAGCTCGGCGAAGCTGCCGAGACGCAGCGAGATCGCGCGTCCGCGGCGTCTGCGGCGCGGTGCGTCGCGGCCCCAGGTGATGTCGACCGCGACCGCGTCGTCGAAGTACTCGCGGTTGACGCGGTCGCGGAGGGCCAGAAGGTTGTGGTGCGTGCCGACCGGGCGGAGGCGGCGCCGTGCCCGGGTCGCAACCTCGGCGTCGGCCTGGCCGTGACGCCGAAAGTGCTCTCGGACGATGGCCAGGGCACGGCGGCGGGCGGCATCGCCGCGCGCTCGTCCGGGGGCGAGAAGTCGCGCGACGGCGTCGAGCACCGTGTCGTCGGCGTCGGCGAAGCAGCAGTGGATGCGCACTTCGAGACCGTCGCCGAGGCGCTTGGCCGACACGATGCGCGAGCGATTGCGGGTGAGCACGACGCTGGTGATCGTCGGCGTGACCCGAGCGTCGAGCGCTCTTCGCAGGGAGTCGACAGGATCGTCGGGCGGCCCGAGGGTGTGAGTTGGGTCGGGCGGCGCGACGGGGGAACGCTCGGGAGCATCGACGGTCGCTGGCGCCGGGCTCACGGCCTCGGCCGACGGTGCGAAGAGGGTGAGCTGGCGGCAGGCCACACGCCCGGTCTCATCGTTCACGGCCTCGTCGCTTGAGGTCTGGTCACTCACAGTCTCGTCACCCGGTCTCATCGTTCGGTCTTGTCGGCCCCGCGGACGGTACTTCCAGGCGCCGCAGGAAGAAGCCGGCGACTTCCTGGCGATCGGGGCAGGTGCGAATCGTCAGCTCGCTGCCGGTCGCCGGGAGAGTCACGACCAGTCCGCGGCCGAGCACGGCGCCCGAGTCGATGCCGAACGAAGCGATCGGCGCGCCGTCGACCCACGCGGCGGTCGGGCCGCTGGCGGCGAGCTCGACCGGTCCGGAGAGTGCCTGCCGATGGCGCGCGACGAAGCAACCGCGGGCGTCGCGCTGCTGGGGCTCCAGCCGTCGCCCATCGACGAAGGCCTCGAGCAGGCCCAGCGGTCCCGCACGCAGGGGATAGGGCCGCCCGGCGATCGTCCAGTCGACGACGAACGTCCCGGCCGGCGCCGGACGCAGCGCCTCGAGCCGCGTCCAGCCGCGGTAGACGCTACGCCAGCGCGGATCGGCGTCGAGGCGTTCGAGCAAACGCGGCGCGCGATGAAAGCTCGACAGCGCCAGGTGGCTCGAGTCGAGGGTCTCGGCGACCACCATCGCCGTGTCGGGCTCGTCGCCGTCGAAGAGCCGTCGCTGTGCCGCGTAGGCCGAGCGGTCGACGCTGGCCATGAACACCGGGTCGAGCACGTTGAGATAGCGACCCTGAGGCGCCCAGTAGGCGTAGAGCGCGGTCGAGCCCCATTCGGCGGCGACCGCCGCGCCCTCGGGCACCGCGGCGCCGAACAGGCTCCACTCGTGCTCGCGGCCGAGCGTCTCCGGGTCGATTCCTGGAGCCAGGTCGGTGTCTGCCACTGATTCGAGCACCGGTGCCCGCAGCTGGCCGAGAAAGTCCACGGTCCGTACGACGCCGGGCAGAAGCACCAGGGCGAGCGCGAGCGCCGTCGGCAAGGCCAGAGGTCCGAGGCGCAGGCGGCGACCGACACCTCCACGCCGCGCCAGCGCGAAGGCCAGGGCGACGGCGCCGAGCGGCAGGGCGAAGGTGACGAAGCGCAGCATCAGCACGGCGAGCAGGCCGAAGACGGCGAAGGCGAACAGGTACGCGTCGGCGAGCCGACGGGTCGCCGACGAGGTGGTGCCGCGAGTCGGCGCACCGTCGCCGGCGTCGGGCCGCGCCAGCACCAGGGCCGCCGCCGCGAGCCAGGCCGGCAGTGCGCCGAGCAGCAGCTCGCGGCCGGTCGGCGGACGGATCTCGGTGCCGACGTCGAGCACGTCTTTGAACAGGAAGAAGTCGACGCTTTGGACCTTCCACACCAGCAGGTTGTGCGGAAAATGGGGATGCGCGAGCAGACCGACGCCGGCGCCGAGGACGGCGAAGAGCGCCGTGGCGAGCGCCGGCCCGCCGCCCGGACCGCTGTCCTCGCGCGCCGCGCCATCGCGCAGCAGGCGCTGCAGGGCGAGCAGCACACACAGTCCGACGAAGGCGTGGACGGCCGTGTGCGTCCAGGCGTAGAGCGCGGCGAGCACGCCGACCAGCCGGGCGCGGCCGCTGGCGACGGCCCACGGTGCGAGCAGAATCAGCAGCAGCGCGCCGTGCTCGGGGCGCAGCCGTACGGCACGTCCCAAGAAGTCGATCGAGCCCAGGTAGACGATTGCCGGCAGAGTCCAGCCCCAGGCGCCGACGGCACGTCGTCCGAGGGCCACCAGCAGGGTGGAGAGAAGCGCATGGCCAAGAGCCAGAGCGAGATGACCGCCGAGCGCGCCGGAGCCGGAGAACGGCATCAGCAGCAGGTGGAAGAGCACCTCCTTGTCGCCGAAGCCGTCGTGCAGAAGGCTGAGCCGTGCCCAGTCGAGCTGGTCGACCAAGCCCTCGTCGGCGAACAGGCGCGCCACCGCCAGGTGGTAGTAGGAATCGGTGTCGGTGAGCACCGGCAGCGGCAGCAGGGCCGCTCCCGCCAGTGCAAAGAAGGCGGCGAAGGTGAGCGCCAGGTGAACGGGCGGCGCGATGCTGGCGGGGGAGCGAGCCACGGGCCGGACTGTATCGCGTCGATCCGGCAGAATAAGATGCCGGCAACGGACGTAGACTGGTCGTCCAACGCTTGGAGGCATCATGTCCGCCATTTTCCTCGTTCTTCTCCAGATTGCTCTCGCGTTCGCGATCGCCGACGCGATCTGCCGCCTGGTCGTCGGCCGCTCGCTTCCGGTCAGCCTGCGGCTTCTTTTCGCCGGTGGCTCTGAGGCGGGGAAGGACGAGGCGGGGAAGGACACGGAGCAGAGTGAGCTCGAGCGCTTGGTGGCGCGTCGGCGTGAGGAGCTCGAGCATGCCGAGCGCGAGGCCGAGCTGGCGCGTCAGGCGTCGGATCTTGCCGACCGCCTCGATGCGGCTCTCGAAACTCTCGACGACGCCGAGCGGCGCCTGGCCGACGCCGAGGCCAAGCTGGCCGTCACCGCGGAGCTTGGGGACCACGCGGCGATCGAACGCGGCAAAGTCTCTCCTTCGGCGACGCACGCCCGCTGAACTGGTCGTCGAAGGCGCGTCCGTGTCGCAGGGTGGGTCGGGGAGAGATCGTCGTGCCGCCGCCTTGGTCCTTGACGTAGGCTAGGGCTGCCCAGTGAATCCGTTCGCGCCGCAGGCATTGCGTCGCCGAACAGTGATTCCGTCACCGAGTCGTAATGGCGGCTGTAATCCGTCTCCTACACACTCAGACTCGAGGATGTTTCTATCGTGCGTTCGAGGACGAGGACCCCGGTCCCCGGTGCAGGCCCACCCAGGCATCGGCGACCGGCTTCGAGCGCCACAGACGCGCAGCGAATCCCCCCAGGAGCCCTGGTTATGAGCAGCCCCCGGCCCATGTTCTCTATCTCGCGCCTCGGCCTTCTCGCCGTCGCCACTCTTCTCTTCACCGCCGTCGCCGCGACTCCCGCCTTCGCGGCCGACGCGCGGTCGGCGACGTGCCCGGCGATGCTCGAAGTCGCCTTCGTCGACGCGACCGGGGCGCCGGCCGAGGTGCCGGCAGCGCATGTCGCCGTTGCCCGTCAAGACACCGCAGACGGCGACTTTCTCGTGCGCCAGGCGCTGACGCTCGACGAGCCGACGCTCGGCGCCGAGCTGGCGGTCGACGCCGGCATGCTGCGGGTCGAGGTGCAGTGGCTGGCGGAGGGCGCCGAGAGTCGTCTGCTCAGCCGCCGCCTCGCCGTCGCGACGTCGTGTGGCGACACCGCGCGCCTCGCCGTGACGGTTCCGTCGCGCCTGGCCGGCGCGGGTGAGGTCGACAGCCTCCTGCCGACCGCCGCAGCGCGCCTCGGCACGGTCCTCGACGGGCATGGGACCCTCGCCGCGCTGCCGCTCAAGGCCGGCTTCGGCGGCACATCGTCGCCGGGCGACTCGCAGCCCGGCGATGTCGGCAACGGTCTCGGGGACCGGGCAGGTACCGGGGGCCGACCCGGCGGCACGACGCTGATCGACCCGAACGTCGGCATCGTCGACGAGACCGAGCCGGGCGACACCTTCGAGTGTCTCCTCGATCCCTTCTCCGACGGCATCGCCGCCGGCTGGAGCCACGCCTTCCTCGGTGACGCCGACCAGGGCGAGTTCCTCGAGGTCGGCGGCAAGCTGCGCGTCAGCGGCGACGGCACCTCGCTCTACCACGACGACGACAACGCCTACTTCGTGTACCGCGAGGCCGACGGCGACTTCCGGGCCGAGGTCGAGCTGTCGGGCGTGCCGGTCGACGCGGGCGGCGGCTATCGCAAGTTCGGGCTCATGGTGCGCGCCGGACTCGAAACGCGCGCGGCGCGCGTGATGGTGCAGTTCATTCCCAACCATCCCGTGTACAGCACCACAGCGCTGCAATTCGACTACCGCGACGAGAACGGAGTCGCCAGCGAGCTGGCCTCGACGCCGCTGAACATCCCGCTCCCGAGCAGGATCGCCATCACCCGCCGTGGTGACGTCTTCACCGCGTACTTCTCGACCGACGGTGGCAACACCTGGCTGGTGCCAGCGGGCGGCGCGGGTGGCACGGTATCGATCGCCATGCCCCAGCGCACGCTGGTCGGTGTCGACGTGGCGTCCTACGACGCGAACACGACGATGACCGCCGAGTTCGACAACTTCCAGATCTGCAACCCGAACACCGATCCTCTGCCGCCGCCGCCGCCGGGCGGCGTGTGCGAGCCCGGTTCGGTGCTCGACGTCGTCTACCTACTCGACACCTCCGGCTCGATGACCGCGCCGTACCCCGGCGCCGCGACCAAGCTCGATGCCGCCGTCAACGCCATCGACGCGATGAACACCCTGCTCGGCAGCGAGCTGCCCGGCAGCCGCGCGGCGCTGGTGACCTTCGCCGGCAACAGCGAGCCCGACTTCAACCTGACCTCCGCGGTGCGCGTGCGCAGCGGTCTCACCGGCGATCTCGCCGGCGTCACCGCCATCGCCCAGTCGATTGACCCGGCGAGCATCGACCCGCGCTCGTCGACGCCGGTGGCGATCGCGCTCGATCACACGCTCGACCTGCTGCTCGCCGAGCACGATCCGGCCAAGGTGCCGATTCTGATCTGGCTCACCGACACGGTGCCGAACATCGACGCCGACGGCCGCGGCCCGTCGTTCTACCGCTTCGACGAGGTCCAAGAGATCAGTCTCTACGACGCCACCGGCGGCTTCCTGCCCTGGGGCTCGGTGGCCTGGATGGGCAACTACAACGGCGCGATCAACACCTACGACGGCGAGGTGCTGGCGAACTCGATGTACGAGATCCTGCGGCTGCGCGAAGAGATCGCCGACTCGGTGGTCTTTGGCGTGGCAATCCAGGGCGACGGCGTGTCGAGTGATGTCTTCCGCACCGATCTGCTCGAGTTCGCCGCCGCGTACACCGGCGGTGGCGTCTACGCCGCCGAGGACTCGACAGGAATTCTCGACTCGCTGATCGACATCGTCTCGGTGGTCAACTGCGGCTCGGCGCTCTCCGGTCGCGTCTGGGACGACGCCGACGCCGACGGCGCCGAGGGACCGAGTGAGCTCGGGCTCGCCGACGTCACCGTCGAGCTGGTCGACAGCCTCGGCACCGTGGTCGACACGACGACCACCGCGCCCGACGGCAGCTACAACTTCGACGGTCTGCTACCCGGCACCTACACCGTGCGCGTGGTCACCGCCACGCTGCCCAACGGCTCGGCGCCGACCTACGACGTCGACGGTGTCGCGACGCCGCATGTCGCCACCGTCACGCTGGTCGCCGCCGAGACCCGCGACGACGTCGACTTCGGCTACGTGCAGGTCGACGACGGCCCCGTCGACGGCTGTATCGGCGATGGATTCAGCGACGGCATCCTGGGTGCCGGCTGGCTCGAGTCGCCGGTCGGCAACGACACGCTCGGTGGCGTCGTCGAGACCGGTGGTGGCCTCGAGCTGACCTCGAACGGCACCGACCTCTACCACGGCGCCGACAACGGCTACTTCGCCTACCGTCAGGTGACCGGCGATTTCCGTGTCGAGGTCGACGTCACTGGCTTCCCGGTCGATGAGGGCGGCGACTACCGCAAGGCCGGCCTGATGGTGCGCGGCTCGAACAGCTCGACCGCTGCCCGCGCCATGATCCAGGTGGTGCCGCACTTCCCGCCCAACGACGTGGTCGCCGTGCAGTTCGACGTGCGCACCGCGCCGGGCGCGACGCCGATCGAGCTCGGCAGCACGATCCAGGGCATCACCCTGCCGGTGCGCCTGGCGCTGCAGAAGCGCGGCGCGACGATCGAGGCCTTCCTCTCCACCGACGGCGGAACGACGTGGATCAAGCCCGCCGGCGGCGCCGGCGGCGAGGCAGACGTGCCGGCGCTCGAGGTCGGCGCGCTGGCGGGCGTGATGGGCGCGTCGTACGACGCCACCCAGCCGTTCACCGCGCGCTTCGACGACTTCGAGCTGTGCCAGCCCGAGGACACCGATCCGACCGATCCGCCGCCGCCGGGCGAGTGCGATCCGACCAAGCCGCTCGACGTCCTCTACCTGATGGACATGTCGGGCTCGATGACCTGGGAGTTCCCGGGCAACGGCACCAAGTTCGAGGCCGCGCGCATGGCCTGGATGACGCTGAACGACTCGCTGTCGGCGCTCGGCAACGGCAGCCGCGCGGCGCTCGTCACCTTCAGCGGCAAGGGCAATGTGCCGTTCAACACCACCTCGGCGGTGCGCGTGCGCACGGGCTTCACCGGCGACTTCGTCTATATGGACAGCGTCGTCGACAGTCTCGACATGAGCGAGATTCCACCCGAGGCCTCGACTCCGCTGCCCCTCGCGTTCGAGACGGTGCGCGACGTCTTCGCCAACCAGCACGATCCGCTGCACACGCCGGTCGTGGTGTGGATCTCGGACAGCCTGCCGAACATCGACCTCACCGGCGAAGGGCCGCACGAGTACCCGCTCGAGGTGCTGCAGGAGATTCCGCTGCGCGACCAGAGCGGCGTGTGGCGCTCGATCGGCGACGTCGCCTGGTCCGGTGCTTACCAGCCGACGACCGACACCTACCAGGGCGAGCCGCTCGCCAACAGCATGGAGCAGGTGCAGCTGTTCAAGGGCGAGGAGCCCGAGGTGCGCATCTTCGGCATCACGATCATGGGTGACGGCGTCGGGCTCGGGACCTACTCGTTCGAGCTCAACCAGTACGCGGCCTATTTCACGAACGGCGAGGCGCGCACCGCCGACACCGCCGGCCAGTTGGCGCTGCAGATCGTCGAGACGCTCGAGGGCGTGCTGTGTGGCGAGCCGGGACCGGCGACCATCGGCGATCGCGTCTGGGACGACGTCGACGGTGACGGGGTCCAGGACGGCGATGAGACGGGGCTCGAGGGTGTGGTGGTCGATCTGGTCGACGACGCCGGGCAGATCGTCGCCTCGGCGGTCACCGACGCGAACGGCAACTACCTCTTCGTCGACGTGCCGGCGGGTGATTACACCGTCGTCATCGACGTCGGCAGCCTGGCCGCAGGCTCCGAAGCGACCTACGACCTCGACGGGATCGCGACGCCGCACAGCGCCATGATCACCGTCATTCCCTACGAGGTGAAGCTCGACGTCGACTTCGGCTATCGCATCGTCGACGAGCCGCCGCCGGTCGAGGGCTGCATCACCGACCGTTTCGACGACGGTGTCGTCGATCCGGCATGGGCCGTCGACTTCCTCGGCGACGCCGACCAGGGCGATGTCGACGAGTCGGGAGGTGCGCTCCACGTCACCGGCGACGGCACGGCGATGTTCTCGGACGACAACGGTCTCTTCGTCTACCGCACCGCGAGCACTACGGCTTTGCGTACCGAGGTCGACATCCTCGGCTCGGTCGGCGGCGCGACGATCTTCCGCAAGACTGGCCTGATGGTGCGCTCCGGCCTCGACCCGCTGGCGCCGCGCGTCACGGTGCAGTACCAGCCGGAGTGGCCGGACGCCCGCGGCTCGCTGCAGTTCCGCTACCGCGCCACGCAGGGCGCCGACGGCGGTGCGACGTGGGCCACCAGCTACGTCGGCATCACGCCGCCGGTGCGGGTCGCCATCGAGAAGCAGGGCGACACCTACACGGTGGAGTTCTCGCAGGACGGTGGCACCACCTGGGTCCGTCCGGCCGGAGGCGCGCAGGGCGAGGTGACGATCGACATGGGTGACGACCTGCTCGTCGGCATGACGTCGACCTCGTACGACGCTTCGGCGACGCTCACCGGCTCCTACGACGAGTTCCTGCTCTGCGATCTCGACCTCGACGATCCGCCGGGCGAGACCGGCAGCGAGTGTGTCGACGAGGCCGAGGTCAGCATCTTCAACTCCGACGGTGGCCACGCCCTGTGGCTCCCGGGGATCTCCGAGATGCTCGTCTTCGACGGTGACCAGGGCGCGTGGGTGACCTACGACGACGGTACCGCGACCCTCGACGGGCGCGTGGTCTTGGCGAGTGATCCGAGCACCGGCTTCGTCGTCGATGTCGATCTCTCCGGCGCCACTGACGTGGCGCCCGCCGGCAGTCCCAAGAAGGAGCTCTCCGGCGTCGCCTACGCGCCGCGGGGACCGGTCGATCCGTCGACCTGGAGCTACTACCCGACGTGGACCGGATCGCTCCAGGGCTTCGGTGCCTGGGAGGGCGCGCTGATCGAGCTGACGCCGCGCGGTCCTGCCTGGCAGGTGGGCGCAGGAGCCAACAACAAGAACACGCTCGACGGCGCCTCCGCCTGGCTGTCGTGGCAGGTGATCGACCAGCCGACCACGGGAACCACCCTACGGTCGACCGGCATCGGCGATTTCAACCTCGCCTTCGCCTGTCCCGACCTCGAGTACTGTGTCGCCGACGCGTTGGACGACGGCACCACCGGCAGCGCCAATCATGCGCTGGCGCTGCCCGGCCTGGCCAAGGACCTGCTGCTCGCCGAGCCCGCACGGTTCATCGAATACGACAACGGCAGCGCGCTCTTCACGGGCACGGTGTACGACAAGCGGGACAGTGATCGAGTCTTCGACTTCGTCGTCCACCTCGACGGGGTCACCACCGACGCTCCTCCGGGCAGCCCCAAGCTCGAGCTGCCTGGCGGCGTCTACTTCCCGAGCGGTGCGATCGATCCGTCGCTCTGGTGGTACTACAGCGAGTGGAGCGGCACGCTCTACGGCCGTGGTGAGGTCGACGGCGCGATCGTCACGCTCACCGCTCGCGGCCCGGCCTGGCAGATCGGCGACGGCGCCAACAACAAGAACCAGGTCTTCGGCGCCTCGGCGTGGCTCGACTACACGGTCGTGCGCCAGCCGTCGACCGGCGTGACGCTCAACGCCAACGGCGTCGGCGACTGGAACGTCGACTATGTCTGCCCGCCGGACGACGGCGGCGGTGGCGATGACCAGATCGTCTGCGGCGCCGATGCGTTGGGCGAGAGCGGTGGCTTCAACCTCTTTCTGCTCGGTGACCTGACGCAGAGTGCGACCGACTCCGAGGGCCGCGTCGCCGCCGGTGGCGATGTCGACCTCACCAGCTACAGCGTCGGGCTGCTGCTGGGTACTCTCGGCGGCGACTCGCTGGTCGCCGGCGGCGATCTGCGCTTCCACAACGGCCAGGTGCACGGTGGTGATCTCGCCCATGGTGGCTCGCTCGACATGATGTCGTCGACAGTTCTCGACGGCGTCGCCTACCAGGGCACGCCGGTCGACTTCGCCGCTGCCGCCGTGGCTCTCGACGCCCTCGCCGATGGCCTCGCCGGCGAGCCGACGAACGGCACGACCGACGTCGCACCGTGGGGCGCAATCACGCTGGAAGGCACTGATTCCGAGCGCAACGTGTTTCGTCTCGCGGCTCTCGACCTTGCGTCGGCCACCTCGTTGACGATCGAGGTGCCGGCCGGCGCCACGGCGATCGTCAATGTCGACGGTTCGAGCGTCACGATTCAGAACTTCGGCATCTCGCTCGACGGCGCCACCAACGGCACAGTGCTCTGGAACCTGCACGAAGCGGACAGCCTGCAGATGAGCGGTATCGGCATGCTTGGGAGCGTGTTGGCGCCGGCCGCCGTGGTCACGTTCAACAACGGCCAGCTGAACGGCACGCTCGTCGGAGCCGAGCTCACCGGCGGCGGGCAGCTGAACCATCATCCGTTTGCGGGCTGCCTGCCCCTGTTCTGATCCAGCGTTCCGGCCTGATCAAGAATCGGGCCGAACTTCGGCCCGAGCAGACGACCACTCGACGCCGATTCGTTGCTCGTAGGCTGGGATTCGAGGTCTAGGCGCGGGAGACCGGGGTGATTTCGCCGCGCAGGTCGATCCCCATCTGTCGGCGGACCTCGGCGGCGCCGAGCTCGAGTGAGAGCAACCAGTAGAGCTTCGTCAGGGACGCTTCGGGGGTCATGTCGAAGCCACTGGCCACGCCGGCGTCGGCCAGCGCGTTGCCGGTGGCGTAGCCGGTCATGTTGACCGAGCCCTCGAGGCACTGCGTGCAGTTGACGATCACGACGCCGCGGTCGCACGCGTCGCGAATCGGCCGCAGGATCGACGGGTCGTCGGGCGCGTTGCCGAGACCGTAGGTGTGCAGCACGGCGCCCTGCAGCGGCGGGGCGAGAAACTGCTCGAGCACGCGCGGTGTCATGCCGGGGAAGAAGCGGATGTCGGCGACCTCGGCGCCGCCGACGCGGGCGTAGGTCAGCGGCCGCTCGGGCCAAGGTTGCAGGCGCTCGTGGTGGATTACGAGCTCGACTCCGGCATCGCCCAGGGGAGGGTAGTTGGGCGAGCGAAAGGCGCGAAAGTGGGCGGCCGAGGTCTTGGTCGAGCGATTGCCGCGCAGCAGGCGGCTGCCGACGAAGAGGCAAACCTCGGGAACCTCGCCGCCGGCGGCGATCAAGAGGCTGGTGATCAGGTTCTCTCTCGCGTCGTTGCGCAGCTCGACGAGGGGAATCTGCGAGCCGGTGAAGACGATCGGCTTGTCGAGGCTGTTGAACATGAACGACAGCGCAGCCGCCGAGTACGCCATCGTGTCGGTCCCGTGGAGCACGATGAAGCCATCGTACTCGTCGTACTTGCTGTAAATGTCGTCGGCGAGCTTCACCCAGTCGCGCGGCGTCATGTTCGACGAGTCGAGCAGCGGGTCGTACTCGTGGACGACGTAGCGCGGCATCCCAGGATGTCGGAGCACCGGCATCTCGTCCATCTGGCGGGCGAGGAAACCAGGCTCGGGGCGATAGCCGCGCGGGCCGCGCTGCATACCGAGGGTGCCGCCGGTGTAGGCGATGTAAACGCTCTTCTGCTGCATGAGGGGGGACATCTCTTCGTGCGGCGTCGGCGCCGCGGCCCGAGAATATCGCGATCGGCGCACGAGCGCGGCCGGTGGTACTCTGGGTGCATGCCTATCGACCGCTTGGCCGGCGCACCGGCACCGCACGAGCATCAAAACCTCGCGGCGCCGTTGTCCGAAGATACGGCGCCTGAGATCGAACGTCGTCAGCTCGAGGTTTTCAGGCGGATGATCGCTGCACAGAAGATCGCGATCGTCCATGCGGGCTTCGAGCAGTCGCGGCAGCTCGCATTCGCCGGTCTACGGAGGCGTCATCCGGAAGCTGGCAAACGCGAGCTCCTGCGGCGATTCGTCGCGCTGGTGCACGGCGAGGACCTGGCACAGCGCGCTTGCCGTTCGAGCTCGGATCCGTGAATTGACGCCGCGGAATGCCCTCTTCGAAGTGCTCGATACCTTCGAGGATCTCGAGATCTGCTACCACGTCGGGGGATCCTATGCGAGCTCGGTCCACGGAGTCCCGCGGCAGACACATGACATCGACCTTGTCGCTGACCTGACTCTGGCCCAGGCGACTCTCCTGGCGTTGCGTCTGGGCCCGAGCTTCTACTCGGACCGTGACCAGATCGTCACTGCGGTGAGGGCAGGCCGAAGCTTCAATCTTCTGCACATTCCAACCGGCTTGAAGATCGACATTTTCCCGGCCGGCTCGGATCCCTTCGACCGTGAAGAGCTTCGTCGCCAGGAGGCCTCGATCGTCGGTATCTTCGGCGCTGGGCGGCCGAGCTTGGCGTCGAGGATCTACTCGAGAGTGCATTCTCCTTTGATCCGGACACCTCGTGAGCTTCGCACCGATCAGAGAGGCTGCTCCACAGGCTGGTGGTACTCTGAAGCCAATGATTGAGCCATTCGAGGAACTCAGACTCCGATGAAGATCGCCGTCAGCGGCGCCGGCGGGTTGCTCGGCGGTGCGTTGGTCGAGCGGCTCACAGCGGACGGACACGAGACCGTTGCGCTGGTGCGCTCACGAAACCGCGACGGTGTGCTCTGGGACGTCGAGACCGGGACCTTCGACGCCGACGCGCTGCTCGGCACGGACGCCGTGGTGCATCTCGCCGGCGAGTCGATCCAGGGGCGCTGGACGGCGACGAAGAAGCGTCGCATTCTCGACAGCCGCGAGCGGGGCACGACCCTGCTCGCGCAGGGCCTGGCGCGGCTGGCGCGGGAGGCTCCCGGCGAGGCGCCGCGGACACTCGTCAGCGCGTCGGCCGTCGGCTACTACGGCGACCGCGGCGACGAGCTGCTCGCCGAAAACGCCGGTCCCGGGGACCTTTTCCTGTCCGACGTCTGCCGGCGCTGGGAGGCCGCCGCCGATCCGGCGCGAGCCGCCGGCCTGCGCGTCGTCCACCCGCGCTTCGGCGTCGTGTTGTCGCGCGAGGGCGGCGCGCTGGCGGCGATGCTGACCCCGTTTCGGCTCGGCGTCGGCGGGCGGGTCGGCGACGGCAGGCAGTGGGTGAGTTGGCTGCATCGGCTCGACGCCGCGCGCCTCCTCGTCCATCTGCTCGAGACCGCCGAGCTCGACGGTCCGGTCAACGCCGCGACGCCGCACCCGGTGCGCAACCTCGAGCTGACGCGGGCGCTCGGCGCCGCCCTGCATCGGCCGACCGTGCTGCCGTTGCCGGCGCCGATGGTGAAGCTGGCACTTGGCGGCATGGGCGAAGAGCTGCTCCTGGCGTCGGCGCGGGCCGACACCGCGCGTCTCGCCGCCAGCGGCTTCTCCTGGCGCCACGAGCGGCTCGATGCGGCCCTCGACGCGGAGCTCTGAGACGGTGAGCAGCTTGACCGAACGGCGGGTCGGTTCCTACAATGAGTGCTCGTCTCGCAGACGAACGATCCCTCGAGCAGCGACCCGGAGCCATCTGCCGGAATGATCACTGGGCACAATACCGACGTGCGCTACGGAGACGTCGTTCTCCATGTCCAAACCGAGGACAAGGGGCACGCCAACCCGTACATCGAAAGCCTGATCTACTACGGAGGTCAGGTGGTCGTGGCGAAGCGTGGCTCATACGCCGACCTGCTCGAGAGCGGCAAAGGCGACGACGAGGTGATGGCGCTGATGGACCATCAGCACCGCACCATGATCAAGGCGATCCAGGCGGGCAAGTTCGACGAGAAGATCAAGGTCTTCCTGCCCGATAAGGTCAAGATGCCGACGCACGAGGCGGGCACCGCGTCGGTCGCCGCCTTCGACATGAATGCCGACGGCGGTCGGACGCTCGACCAGGTGATCCTCGAGTACCTCACCAGTGAGGCCGAGCAAGAGCAACTGCTGCTGGTGATGGAGGACGACGTCGAGATCCGCGCTGGCAAGGACGCCGAGCTGGCGCTCCGCACGCGCTCGTCGAAGTCTGGGCGCGCGGTCGCCGGCGCCCGGGTGCTGGTGAAAATGATCTCGACCTTCGGCGGTCCTCGCACACTCGGTTCCGGCGATACCGACGACGATGGATTCCTGCGCCTCGCAATGCAGGTGCCTGAAGTCGACCGCGGCACCGCGGCTCTGATCATCACCGCGTCGAGCCACATCGGGCAGGCGGAGCTGAAGCATCTGCTGTGAGGCAGCTGGCGTGAGCGGGCGATGATCACTCTCCGGATCAACGGGCACGAGACGACCGTCGCCGAGGGCACGACCCTCGGCGCATGGCTCGCGTCGGCCGACCGAGAGCCGCGGATGGTCGCTGTCGAACGCAACGGCACGATCGTGCCCCGTACCGCCTTCGACACCACCGTCCTGCAGGACGGCGACCAGCTCGAAGTGGTACACTTCGTCCAGGGGGGATAGCACCGGACGGGGGATCGCCTCGGGCGGCAGGGCGCGTCGCCGGCTCACCGGCTACGCATTCGAAGCAGGCTTGCCAAGCAGGCTTGCGAAGTCGCCGCCGGGTGGGTATAGTACCCGCCGCCCGTGGGCCGCTAGCTCAATTGGCAGAGCAACAGACTCTTAATCTGTGGGTTCTAGGTTCGATTCCTAGGCGGCTCACCACTCCTTCCCCTCACCCTTCCCTTCAGCGTCCGTGCAGACTCTCCGTGGCGCCGTCCAGGCCACCACGGAGCGGCAGCCGCATTCCTTCGACCCTGCTTCTTCGACCCCGTTCCCGCGGCGCTCGGATCGAGACCTTCCTGCGAAAGTGGCGGAATCGGTAGACGCGCTAGACTTAGGATCTAGTCCCGCAAGGGGTGGGGGTTCGAGTCCCCCCTTTCGCACCACGCCTCCCTCCGCTGTCCAGCTCACTCCCAACGAGGAAACCCGCCGCCCATGAGCGTCGTCACCGCTGTCGAAGAGACCGGGCCCTGCCGCCTGAAGCTGACCATCGAAGTCCCGGCGCCGGCGGTCGACGCCGAGCTCGGCCGTGTCGTCCAGGAATTCCGCCGTCATGCGCGGCTTCCCGGCTTCCGGCCCGGCAAGGTGCCCAAGAGCCTGATCCAGAGCCGATTCAAAGACGAGATCGAGCGCGAGGTCGTCGATCGTCTGCTGCCGCGCTACTGGAAGCAGGCCGAGGCCGAGAAGGATCTCGACCCCTTGATGCCGCCGCAGGTCGAGGACCTGAAGTTCGAGAGTGGCGAGCCGATGACCGTCGTCGCGGTGGTCGAGACCCGGCCCGAGATTCCGCTCGGCGACATCGAGACCTTCGACCTCCCCGAAGAGCCAGGTGAAGCCGCCGACGCCGAGATTGAGGACGCTGTGGCGGACCTCCGGCGCAACTTCGCCGAGTGGACGGTGGTCGAGCGCGCAGCGGCGCAGGGCGACATGGTGGTCGGCAGTATTCTGCGCATCGACGACGGTGCCGACGACGACGAAGAGTCGCGTCCGTTCCACTTCGAGATCGGAGCCGAGGGCGCCGACGAGGAGCTGTCGCTGGCGCTCACGGGCAAGAAGGCTGGGCAGTCGGTCGAGCATGAGAAGACCTTTGGCGGCGGCGCCAAGGGCGAAGGCGACGAGGCCGACTCCGAGGGCGAGTCCGAGGCCGAGACGCGGACGTTCGAGATCGCGATCGACGAGGTCAAGGAGCAGGAGCTTCCGGAGCTCAACGACGAGCTGGCGGCGCAAATCGGCGGTTTCGAGACTGTCACCGAGCTCCGCGAAGCGGTCGCCAAGAGCCTCACCGACCGCAAGAAGGGCGAGGTGCGGCGGGAGCGCCAGGCGGCGCTGCTGCGCCAGCTGCGCGAGCGTCACCCCCTGACCCTGCCCGAGGGCGTGGTCGAGCAGGAGATCGAGCGCCTGGTGCGCGAGATGGCCGAGACGCTGATGCGCCAGGGGGTCGACCTGCAGGCGGCCGAAGTCGACTGGGAGCGGATGGCGGCCGACATGCGGCCGCAGGCCGAGCAGCGAGTGCACGAACGGCTGCTGCTCGACGCCGTCGCCAAGGCCGAAGACCAGCGCCTCGACGAGGCGCGCTTCGAGCAGTTCCTCGGTGCCGTCGCGTCGCAGCAGGGCACGACGTCGCAGGCTCTGCGTCAGAGGCTGTCCGAGGACGGGCGGATCGAGGCTCTGCGCGCACAGCTGTTGCGCGATCAGACGCTCGCGCATCTGTTGGGCGAGGAGCTCGACGAGGCGCAGGCCGCTGAGGCCGGCTCCGAGCTGGTCGACGAAGGCGATGCGGCGACATCCGAGGCCGACGATCCGTATGCTCTCGATGGCGACGACGAGGATCCGTACGACCTCTCCGACGACCAGACCTGAGCCGGCGCGCCGGTCGACGCGTTGCCCCCGAGTTCCCCCGAAGACCCGACGCCTCGAAACCAGCAGCTCTTCGCCGACGAAAGCAGGAATGAGACGCTTCGTTACGGCGTTTGTAACAGGAGACGCTTATGCTGATCCCGACCGTTCTCGAGCAGACCAACCGCGGTGAGCGCGCGTACGACATTTACTCACGCCTGCTCAAGGACAACATCATCTTCCTCGGGCGGCCGATCGAGGACGATCTGGCGAGCCTGGTGATCGCCCAGATGCTCTTCCTCGAGGCGGAGAACCCGGAGAAAGACATCGCGCTCTACATCAACTCGCCCGGCGGCTCGATCACCGCGGGGCTCGCGATCTACGACACCATGCAATACATCAAACCCGATGTCGCCACCGTCTGCGTCGGACAGGCCGCGTCGATGGCGGCGGTTCTCCTGGCCTCGGGCCACGCGGGCAAGCGCACCATCCTGCCCAACAGCCGCGTGCTGATCCACCAGCCGTGGATGAGCGGCGTCGGCGGTCAGCAGACCGACATCGCGATCCAGGCCAAGAGCATTCTGGAGCTGCGCGACAGACTCGACGAGATCCTGGCCTTCCACACCGGCCAGGACAAAGACAGGATTCACATCGACACCGAGCGCGACAATATCCTCACCGCCCAGGACGCCGTGGACTACGGACTGGTCGATCAGATCATGCAGCGACGCGACACTGCCGCCGAGGAGTGATTTTCCCGCGGCGGAGCCGCGCGCATGCGGTCGGGGAGCGGCGAATCGTCTAGAATAGACGCCGAGCCGAGGAGGAACGATGCCGAAGAAAGACACAGTCGACGACACCCTCAGATGCTCGTTCTGCAACAAGAGCCAGCGCGAGGTCAAGAAACTCATCGCCGGTCCGGCGGTCTTCATCTGCGACGAGTGTGTCGACATCTGTCTCGACATCATCGCCGAGGATCGGCTGCACGATCAGCAGCAAGAAACCGATCTGCCCAAGCCCGAGCAGATCAAGCAGATGCTCGATCAGTACGTGATCGGTCAGGAGCAGGCGAAGCGCAAGCTCTCGGTCGCCGTGTACAACCACTACAAGCGCATCGAGTACTCAGAGCGCACCCGCGCCGACATCGAGCTGCAGAAGTCGAACATCCTGCTCATCGGCCCGACCGGTACCGGCAAGACCCTCCTGGCGCAGACCCTCGCTCGGATCCTGTCGGTACCGTTCACGATCGCGGACGCGACGACCCTCACAGAGGCCGGTTACGTCGGTGAGGACGTCGAGAACATCATCCTCAAGCTCTACCAGGCGTCGGGCAACGACAAAGAGAAAACGCAGCGCGGCATCGTCTACATCGACGAGGTCGACAAGATCTCGCGCAAGTCGGACAATCCGTCGATCACGCGCGACGTCTCCGGCGAGGGCGTGCAGCAGGCGCTGCTCAAGATTCTCGAGGGCTCGCAGTGCAACGTGCCGCCGCAGGGTGGGCGCAAGCATCCGCACCAAGAGTTCCTGCAGATCGACACCACCAACATCCTCTTCCTGTGCGGCGGGGCCTTCGTCGGTCTCGAAGACCAGATCGCCCGGCGCATGAACAAGAAAACGATGGGCTTCGGCGCCAAGGTCGCCAACGTCGACAAGACGGAGCACGTCGAGGGCGCGCTGCTCGAGCACATTCAGCCAGAAGACCTGATCAAGTACGGCATGATCCCTGAGTTCGTTGGCCGGCTGCCAGTCGTGTCGACTCTCCAGGCGCTGGACGAGGGCGCTCTGGTACGCATCTTGAAAGAGCCCAAGAACAGTCTCCTGCGCCAGTACGAGACGATGTTCGACTTCGAAGACGTCCAGCTCAAGATCACCGACGACGCGCTCCGGGCGATCGCCCAAGAGGCCATCCAGCGCAAAGTGGGCGCTCGCGGACTCCGCATCATCATGGAAGAGCTCATGTTGGACCTGATGTACAGCATCCCTTCGCAGAGCGAGATCACGGAAGTCGTGATCACCGAAGAGGTGGTGCGCAACCAGGTGCAACCGATGATGCTCTACCGCCAGGCCGGTTGATCCGTTCTCGCCATTCGCCGCTCCTCCGCTCCGATCGATTCAGGGACACGCTACGAAATCCGAGGGAGCCATGAACTCCAGCTTCGTTGATATCGAGAGACTCGAACTGCCCGCGGTACCGCTCCGCGACATGGTGGTCTTCCCGCACATGATGGCGCCGTTCATCGTCGGCCGGGAAAGCTCCGTGCGCGCGCTCGAAGAGGCGCTCTCGCGCGGCGACAAGCGCCTCTTCCTGATTTCGCAGAAGGATCCGAAGGTCGACGACCCTTCGCGCGACGACATCCAGGACATCGGCGTCGTCGCCCGCGTGATCCAGAACCTGCGTCTGCCCAACGGCAACGTGAAGGTGATGGTGCAGGGTGAGCGCCGTGCCACTCTCGACGCGCTCGAAGATCACGACGGAGCGCTGGTCGCGGTGGTCGACGCCTACACCGTCCGCTACCCGATCAACGACAAGCTGCAGCAGTACATGTCGAAGGTTCTCTCGACCTTCGAGCAGTACGCCAAGGTGTCGCATCACCTCGCCTTCGAAGGCCTGATGCCGACCCTGAAGATGGACGATCCGGATCAGCTCGCCGACACTCTGGCGGCGAACCTGATGATCACGACGCCCGAGAAGCAGACCCTCCTCGACCTGGTGAACCCCTACGAGCGCCTCCAGCGCCTGCACGATCTGATCGATGTCGAGATCGAGAAGGTCAACATCGACAAGCGCATCAACGTGCAAGTCAAGAAGCAGATGGAGAAGGCGCAGAAGGAGTACTACCTCAACGAGAAGGTGAAGGCAATCCACGACGAGCTGGGTCGCAAGGACGATCGCGCCGACGAGATCAAGGAGCTCAAAGAGCGGATCGAGAAGGCGAAGATGCCGAAAGAGGCGGAGCAGAAGGCCGAGCAAGAGCTCAAGCGCCTCGAGGCGATGCCGCCGGTCTCCGCAGAAGCCACGGTGTCGCGCAACTACATCGAGTGGCTCGTCTCCGTGCCGTGGAAGAAGAAGAGCCGCGAGGTGCGTGACCTCGAGGCGGCACAGGAGATCCTCGACGCCGACCACCACGGTCTCGAGAAGATCAAGGAGCGCATTCTCGAGTTCCTCGCCGTGCGAACGCTCACGCGCAAGACGCAGAGCTCGATCATCTGCTTCGTCGGCCCACCGGGCGTCGGCAAGTCGTCGCTCGCCAAGTCGATCGCGAAGGCCACCGGCCGCAAGTTCGTTCGCCTCTCGCTGGGCGGCGTCCGGGACGAGGCCGAGATCCGCGGCCACCGCCGGACCTACATCGGCGCCTTCCCGGGCCAGATCATCCAGATGATGAAGAAGGCCGGCACGGTGAACCCGGTCTTCCTCCTCGACGAGATCGACAAGATGGCGATGGACTTCCGCGGCGATCCGGCGGCGGCGCTGCTCGAAGTCCTCGATCCGGAGCAGAACGACGCCTTCGCGGACCACTATCTCGACGTCGAGTACGACCTGTCGAAAGTGATGTTCATCGCCACCGCCAACGTGATCCACACCGTGCCGCCGCCCTTGCGCGACCGCATGGAGGTGATCGAGCTCTCCGGCTACACGCCCAACGAGAAGCTCGAGATCGCCAACGGCTACCTGCTACCGAAGCAGCTCGAGACTCATGGCCTCGAAGACAGAAAGGTGACGATCGGCGACGAGGCGATCAAGACCCTGATCGACGGCTACACCCGTGAGGCGGGCGTGCGCAACCTCGAGCGCGAGATCGGTGCCGTGTGCCGCAAGCTGGCGCGGCGAGTGGTCGAGAAGGGTGACGAGGCGGATGTCGAGGTCGAAGACCGCGAGGCGATCGAAGAGCTGCTCGGAAAGGCGAAGTTCCGTCGCCGGGGCAAGCAGAAGGAGTCGATGGTCGGCGTTTGCACCGGCCTCGCCTGGACGCAGGTCGGCGGCGAGATCCTCGAGACCCAGATCGGCCTGATGAAGGGCAAGGGCAAGCTGACGCTCACCGGCAAGCTGGGCGACGTGATGCAGGAGAGTGCGCGCGCCGCGGTGTCTTACGTGCGCAGCCGCGCCGACCTCCTCGGCATCGATCCCGATTTCTCCGAAAAGCTCGATGTCCATCTCCACGTGCCCGAGGGTGCGATTCCGAAGGACGGCCCGTCGGCCGGCATCACCATGGCTACCGCGCTCGTCTCGTCGCTCGCGAACTTCCCCGTCCGCAAAGACGTCGCCATGACCGGCGAGATCACCCTGCGTGGCAATGTCTTGCCGGTGGGTGGGATCAAGGATAAGATCCTTGCCGCCTACCGCGCAGACATCACCGAGATCGTGATCCCTCACGAGAACGAGAAAGATCTGGAAGACATCCCGGCCGAGATTCGCGACGTCCTGACCGTCCACCTTGTGGAATCGATGGACGAGGTGCTGACGATCGCGCTCGACGGCGAGATCAAGCCTCTCCCCGAGGCGGGCGAGATGTCCGGCGACACGGCCGTCGATTCCGGATCGCTTGCGCACTGACCCTCGACAACCCCTCTCTCGACCGACTCGACAGACCTGCCGGCGGCTCGCCGGAGCATCCCACCCGCAGCGCCGCCGCCCGGCATCCCGACCGCTGACGCGGTCACCCGCAGCTCGATTCGCAGCCTTCCCGGGGCGGGAATCGCCCCGACCCACCTGACCTCGACACACCCTGTCCTCTGCCGCCCTCCCGGTCGGCAGCTCCCGACCTCACGTCCTCGCGGTACCTGCCGCGGGATCTCCTCCTTGACAGTCCGGACGGAGCGTCGCTCCATCCGTCGAGCCGAAGGACGGGATCGTGAAGATCCATTCCGCCGAGCTCGCCATCTCGGCACATCGACCCGATCAGTTCCGGCGCGACGGCCGACCCGAGGTCGCCTTCGTGGGGCGCTCCAATGTCGGCAAGTCGAGCTTGATGAACCGTCTCCTGGCGCGCAAGGCGCTCGCTCGCACAAGCTCGACGCCGGGCCGGACGCAGGCCGTCAACTACTTCCTGATCAATGATCGCTACTACTTCGTCGACCTCCCGGGCTATGGCTTCGCCAAAGCGTCGCGCACGTCGCGCGAGCGGTGGGCCGTGCTGATGGACGCCTACTTCCGCGACGCGTCGGCGCGCGATGCGGCGCGCGACACCCCGGGTCGTGACGGGGCGGGCCCGGACGCGGGCGGCGCGCATCCCGCACCGCTCTTGATCCAGCTGGTCGACGCCAAGGTCGGCGCGACGGATCTCGACGTCCAGGCGATCGACTACTTCGACTCCCTCGACCTCGACCTGCGGGTCGTCGCGACCAAGATCGACAAAGTGCCGCGCTCGAAGCGCGTACGCCAGCTGCGGGGCATCGCCGAACGGCTCCGACTCGTCGCGCCCCCGCTCGCGGTCTCGGCCGCCAGCGGCGAGGGCGTGCCGATCGTGTGGAAGGAAATCCAGGCTTTTCTCGACGGTGGAGAAGCCGCAACGAGCGGATAGACCCATGACCAACAAGAAAGCAACCACCACCCGGCCGCGAACCAAGAGCCGCACGCGGGGCGACGGGGGAGCCGGCACGGCCGTCGAGCGTCAGCCGAGCCTCGACATCCGCGAGCTGAAAGAGCTGTCGATTTCCGAGCTGGCGCAGATCGGCAAAGACCTGGGCATCGAAGGCGCCACCGGATCGCGCAAGCAAGAGCTCATCTTCCGCATTCTGCAGGCGCAGACCGAGCAGAGCGGCCTGATCTTCGCCGAGGGCGTCCTCGAGTGCCTGCCCGACGGGTTTGGCTTCCTGCGTGCTCCGGAGTACAACTACCTGCCGGGGCCCGACGACATCTATGTCAGTCCGAGCCAGATTCGGCGCTTCGACCTGCGCACCGGCGACACCGTCTCCGGCCAGGTTCGCAAGCCGAAGGAGGGCGAGCGCTACTTCGCCCTGATCAAGGTCGAGGCGGTCAACTTCGAGCATCCGGATGTCGTCCGCAACAAGATCTTCTTCGACAATCTGACGCCGCTCTATCCGCTCGAGCGGCTCACGCTCGAGGTCGCGGGCGACATGTCGTCGCGGGTCATGGATCTCGCGACGCCGATGGGCAAGGGCCAGCGCGCCCTGATCGTGGCGCCGCCGCGCACCGGCAAGACGATGCTGCTGCAGTCGATCGCGTCGTCGATCGCCAAGAACCAGCCCGAGGTGGTGCTGATCGTGCTGCTCATCGACGAGCGGCCGGAAGAAGTCACCGACATGCAGCGCTCCGTGCAGGGCGAGGTCGTGTCGTCGACCTTCGACGAGCCGGCGACGCGTCACGTCCAGGTGGCCGAGATGGTGATCGAGAAGGCCAAGCGCCTGGTCGAGCACAAGAAGGACGTCGTCATCCTGCTCGACTCGATCACCCGCCTGGCGCGCGCCTACAACACCGTGCAGCCGCCGTCGGGCAAGGTGCTGTCCGGCGGTATCGACGCCAACGCCCTGCATCGCCCGAAGCGCTTCTTCGGCGCCGCGCGCAACGTCGAGGAAGGCGGCTCGTTGACCATCATCGCCACTGCCCTCGTCGATACCGGCTCGCGCATGGACGACGTGATCTTCGAAGAGTTCAAGGGCACCGGCAACTGCGAGATCCATCTCGATCGCAAGCTGGTCGACAAGCGTGTCTTCCCGGCGATCGACATCAACAAGTCGGGCACGCGCAAGGAAGAGCTGCTGATCCCGGAGGGCGAGCTGCACCGCGTCTGGGTGCTGCGCAAGGTGCTCAACCCGCTGTCGACCGTGGAGTCGATGGAGCTGCTGCTCGACAAGCTGCAGAAGACCAAGAGCAACGCGGACTTCCTGAACGCGATGTCGAAGTAGCCTCGGCGCGGCGCGATGAAGCTCCAGGGCTGGGGACGCTACCCGATCGTCGAGGCGCCTGAGTGTCTCGACGAGAACCTCGAGCGCGCCACGCGTAAGGCCGTGCTCAGCCGCGGCCTCGGCCGCTCCTACGGCGACGCGTCGCTGCCGGTCGGCGGCGCCGCCGCAGGCTCGCGGCTGGCCGATCGCATTCTCGATTTCGACCCGTCGAGCGGCCGACTGCACGCCGAGGCCGGGCTCTCCCTGCGCACGCTGAGCTGGACCTTCTGGCCTCGCGGTTGGTCCTCGCCGGTGCTTCCGGGCACCGCGTATCTCACCCTCGGAGGCATGGTCGCGGCGGACGTCCACGGCAAAGAGCACCATGTCCACGGGACCTTCGGAGCGCACGTCGAGGCGCTGCGCATGCGGCTCGCGGACGGCTCGGTGCTGTGGACCGACCGCGCGCGCGAGCCCGAGCTCTTCCGCGCCACTCTCGGCGGCATGGGGCTCACCGGCCACGTCCTCGAGGTGGTGGTCGCCCTGGTACCGATTCCGACGCCGTGGATCGTGCAGGAGACCGAGCGTTTCCCCGACCTGAAGAGCTTTCTCGGTGGCCTCGAGCGGGCGGCTGCCGACTGGCCGTTCACCGTTGGCTGGATCGACTGTCTGAAGGCTGGACGGTCCATGGGGCGCGGAATCCTCTACCGCGGGCGCTGGGCGAGCCGTGACGAGGCGCCGGCGGCGCCGCCGAGCCCGCGACGGCGCCTCGCGGTGCCCTTCGACGCGCCGAGCGCGGCGCTCAATCGCTGGTCGGTCGCCGGCTTCAACGAAGTGCTGTATCGCAAGCACGGTGCCGGCGTCCGCCGCGTCATCGCGCACCCGGAAGACTTCTTCCATCCCCTGGACAAGGTGCGTCACTGGAACCGCGGCTACGGGCGCCGAGGCTTCACGCAGTACCAGTGCGTGGTGCCGTCGCGTGAGGGTGCCGCGCGCGTGCTCTCGGATCTGGTCGCCGCCGGTGCCGCGTCGTTTCTATGCGTACTCAAGGACTGCGGCCTCGAGGGGGAGGGGATGCTCTCCTTCCCGCGCCCGGGTACGTCGATCGCGGTCGACTTGCCGATCCGCGACGAGACGCGGGCGCTGGTCGACCGGCTCAACGCGCGTGTGATCGATGAAGGGGGGCGGGTCTACCTGGCAAAAGACACGTTCACCCGGTCCGCGGACTACCGGGCGATGGATTCCCGCGTCGACGACTTCCTCGCCGTGCGCCGGCGTGTCGATCCTCTGAGCCGCCTGCAGAGCATGCTGTCGCGTCGCCTCGAGCTCTGAGACCTGAGAGCCGAGCACTGAGATTGACCTGGCGGGGAAGAAAGGCCAGGGACATCGAGGGCATCTCGTCGAGATGGGTCTGGTATCGTTCGATCGTCTATGTCTCGTCTCTTGATCGGTTCGAATGGAGGAGCCAAGTCGACTCCTCGGCACCGAAAGGTCGCCGAGCTCGAGCAGAAGATCGCCGTCCTGGAGAAGCGGGATGTCGAGCGCCGGGAGCGCGAGGCGCGGTTCCGCATTCTCTCGGAGCTTGTGACCGACTGCTGCTGGGTGCGCTGGCGCTCGGCCGACGGGCGAGAGGAGCGCGGGTGGGTCAACGACGCCTTCGCCGAGCTCACCGGCTACACGCCCGAGGAGTTCGACGCGATCGGCCGCGCCGGCCTGGTCCATCCTGAGGACTACGACAAGATTCAGGACTTCATCGACGGTCCGGTCGGCGTGTCGGAGCACGAGTTTCGCATTGTGCGCAGGGACGGCGAGGTGCGCTGGTTGCACGAGCGGATGCAGGTGGTCGAAAGCACCGACGGCTCGATGACGGTCTATGGAGCGACCCGCGACGTCACCGACGAGAAGCGGGCGCGCGCGGTGCTGGAGAACGCGCAGCGCCTGCTCGAGCGACGTGTCGACGAGCGCACTCGGGAGCTGCGCCGCGTCAACCGGCTCCTGGAGCGCGAGATCGACGAGCGGCGCGAGATCGCCGCCGAGCTGCGCCGCGCCAAAGAGCTCGCCGAGGCGTCGAACCGAGCCAAGAGCGACTTTCTCGCCACGATTACCCATGAGCTGCGAACCCCGCTCCACGGCATCGTCGGCCTGACCGAGTTACTCCAGTCCGACACGCTCCCGGCGTCGGCGCGGCAGCGCGTAGGAGTGCTCGAGGGCGCCGCGAAGGCCCTGCAGCACCTTGTCGAAGGAGTGCTCGATCTGTCGCGCATCGAGGCCGGGCAGCTGCAGCTCGACGCTCGTCCCTTCGCCCTCGCCGAGCTGACGACGGCGCTCGAGGCCCTCTTCGCCGAGCGCGCAGTGGCCGCGGGAAGTCGCCTCGTCTTCGACGTTGATCCGACCCTTCCCGCGTGGGTGTCGGGCGACGGCGGGCGCCTGCGCCAGGTTCTGGTCAATCTGCTCGACAACGCGGTCAAGTTCACGCGGGAGGGCTCCGTCGCTCTCCGCGTCGAGCCGGCGGCCGGCGACCAGATCCGCTTCGCGGTCGTCGATACCGGGATCGGCTTCGACACCGAGGTTGCGCAGCGAATCTTCGAGCCGTTCACCCAGGCCGACGCTTCGACGACGCGCCTTTACGGTGGCAGCGGTCTTGGCCTGGCGATCAGCCGCCACCTCGTCACCTTGATGGGCGGGCAGCTCGAGGCCGAGAGCACACCGGGCGCGGGCGCGTCGTTCACCTTCACGCTGGCGCTGCCGGCGGCGCCGGCGCTCGACGTCCGAGGGGCGGTCGAGGCCGAGCTGGCGGCCTTCGGAGGGGGTCGACGGATGCTGGTCGCCGAGGACAATCCGGTGAACCAACTGGTGCTGCGAGAGCATCTCGAGTCGCTCGGCTTCGTCGTGGAAGTTGTCGACAACGGCCGCCGGGCGCTCGACGCTTTGGCGGCCGGTGGCTTCGTCGCCGGCCTGATCGATTGCGCGATGCCGGAAATGGACGGCCTCGAGGCTGCGCGACGCTGGCGTGCTCAGGAGCAGGGCGACCGCCTGCCACTGATCGCCGTCACCGCCACCGCGGTGCGCGAGCAAGTGACAGCGTGCCTCGAGGCCGGTATCGACGACGTGCTCATCAAGCCATTCCGCCGCAGCACTCTGCTCGAAATGCTGCGCCGATGGCTCGGTTGAACTCTACTTCGGCCGTGGGCCGCAGAAGGGGCAGCGAAGGGTTTCTGTGGTCTCGTCGTTGGTGCAGGTCACGTAGCCGCAACCGGCGGGATCATCCACGGCGTCGACTCCAACACAGGTCGCTCCCGGCCCGCCGACTGTGCAGTAGACCGCGAAGCCAGTTCGGCAGACAGCCATCGCTTCGCATGCGGATGCGAGGTCGGCCGTGCTTGCCAACGCTTGGTTCAGGGCTGACTTGGGCAGACCGTTCGCGTCAAGAGCGAGCGCACGACTCAGGCTCTGGCACTCGGTTGAAGGTGAATCCGCAGCGATGGCCAATGGCGTGGCTAGAAGAGCGGTGATCGATGCGATGAGGAGAATTCTCATGGAGGCTCCTTCCTGGTCGTTCGGGTCTTACGTGTAGTTTCAGCGTTAACTCTAGTCTAAGTATCCCGCACGTTCCAATTTCCTGAGGGACTTGGTGCTGCCAGGTTTCCGACTGAGAGCCTCGAAGCAGTGGGGATGCGGTACTCTCGCCGCCGAGGAGAGAGGCATGAATATCGTTTTCCTGGGAGCCACCAAGGGCATGGGCCGGGCGCTGGCGCGTCGGCTGGCCGATCGCGGCGATCGGCTCTTCCTGCTCGGCCGCGACGCCGACGACCTGGAGCGCAGCGCGCGCGACCTCGACGTCCGTTCGGGGCGCAATCCGGGGATCGAGCACGCCTCGTGCGATCTGCTCGACGCCGACACCTTCGGCCCGGCCCTCGACGCCGCTGAGACGGCGCTCGGGCGCATCGACGCGGTGATCGTGACCGCCGGCATTTTTGGCCAACAGGACGATCTCGAGGGCGATCCAGCGGCGATCGGCCAACTCATCGACGTCGACTTCCGCAACACCGTCCTCTTCTGCGAGGCCGCGCGAGAGCGTCTCGTGCGCGCGGGCGGCGGCAGCCTTTGCGTCTTCTCGTCGGTGGCGGGCGACCGCGGGCGCAAGCCGACTGTCCTCTATGGGGCCGCCAAGGCCGGTTTGCAGACCTACCTCGAGGGTCTCGACCACCGCTACGCCACCCAGGGCCTGCACGTTCTCGACGTGCGCCCCGGATTCGTCCACACGGGAATGACCGCGGGTCTCAAGGCGCCACCCTTCGCCGGCGACCCCGAAACGGTCGCGCGCGATGTCGTCGCCGCGCTCGACGGCCGCAAGGCCGTGCTCTACACGCCGTTCCCCTGGGGCTGGGTGATGCGCATCGTACGCGCCCTGCCGCGCTTCGTCATGCGCCGCGTCGGTTTCTAGCCGGCCGGCGTTTCGTTGACTGTCGCTCCGAGCAGCTCGAGAAACTCGTCCAGGGGGCCCTGGTCGAGACCTCGACGACCCAAGCGTCCGGCCACCCGACGGATGTCCGCACGCACCTTGGGACGCCGGTCGAGCTCTCGCCACGCCGCCTCGAGATCGCTCGGGCGATCGTCGAGCAAGACCTCGATCAGCGCGGCAGCCTGAATCTGGTCCTTCGTCGCCTTGGCCTGGAACGCCACGGCGCGGCGAGTCGAGGTCCATAGCTTGTGGAGAGCAAAGCGGGCCGGCTGCGGGACGTTGACCAGCAAAGCTTTCCTTCGGCCGATGGCCATGCCCTGGACTGAGTCCTCGATAAGGTAGTCGAGGAGCCGGAGCGGCTGCGCCGAGACTTTGAGGGAAGGTAGGTAGATCGGCCGCGAGCGTTCTGGGCCGTGGAGCGGAGTGAGGAAGTCGACGCGGAGCTCACGCCCGCGAATGCTGAACGAGGTCGACGGCTGGCGCGGATCGAGTGTCGGAATGGCGAAGAAGCCGAGGCCTGAATCACGCAATACGTCCGGAATGCTCGGCGCTTCGAGGCCGCTGAGTAGTCCGACACCGATCACCGGATCCTGCGCGATGTCCAGATCATGGGTCCGCAGCGAGTCCCCGCTCCAGCGAACTCCGAGCATGTTGCCGTAGACTCCGAGCGCATGGGTGCCGACCAACACTCCTCCCAGGCGGAAGACCCCGGCGTCTGACAACAGCTCGAGGACCCGAAGGAGCGCAGGGTCGACGGTCGAGGCACCTCCCCGGGTCATCATGCCGGCCAGCTCGGCGCGGGAGCGCTCGGCTGGCTCGAGTCGGCGCCGCGCGTTTCTCGTTCGCTCGATCCACCCACGCAGCAACTTGGAGTCAGGTCCGAGATACGTCTGATGTCGGTCGCCACCGACACTCGTCTGGAGATACCAGTATTGGCGACCTCGGATCGACTTCTCGACGAACGAGCCTGGAGGATGAGCTGCCATCGCCTCCTCGGCAGCCGCATGGATCGACTGCTCGAGGAGCTCGGAGTAGAGGAGTTGTGTCGTCGGGGAGAGTCGTTCTTGCACTGCGAGGTTCCTGCGTTATACGCACAATATCAGAACGTGCGTATAACGCAGGCATCCGGCGCTGTGATCCCGGGCCCTGCGGTGCTGCGATAGTCTGCCGGCGATGCAAGAGCAGAGGATCGTGGGTGGTTGCAGCGTCGTCGAGACGTCGACGGGGGCTCTGCTCGCAGGGTTCGCGCTTGGTGGACTGCTCGTCGCTTCGGGATGTGCCCCGATGGACGACCGGGAGGTCGTTTCGGAGGGCGCCCAGCCGACGGAGCGTCCACTGCTCGTCGACCGCGCCGTTGCGGCCGGCCTCGACGTTGTCCACGTCGCCGGCCGTGCCGGTGCGTACCGTTTGCCCGAGATCCACGGCGCCGGGGCCGGCCTCTTCGACATGGACGGCGACGGCGACCTCGATCTCTTTCTGCCCCAGGGACAGACGGAGCCCCCGAATCCGACTCTGGTCGATCGCCTGTATCGCAACGAGGGCGTGGGGCCGGCGAAGGGTAGTGACGCGGTGCCGCGCTTCGTCGACGTCACGGCGACGGCGAACGTCGGCTCGGTGGGCTACTCGACCGGCGTCGCCGCGGCCGACTACGACAACGACGGCGACGTCGATCTCTATGTCACCGCCTGGGGCCCAGACCGTCTGTGGCGCAATCGCGGCGACGGCGTGTTCGACGACGTCACCGCCGAGGCCGGGGTGGCCGGCGACGCCGCCTGGTCGGTCGGCGCGTCGTGGCTCGACCTCGACCGCGACGGCTGGCTCGACCTCTACGTCGTCCGCTACCTCGAGATGCCGGCGGGAGCACCGAGCATCTGCCCGACGCCCAGCGGAGAGCCCGACTACTGCGGCCCGACCACCTATCGACCGCTTGCGGATCGTCTATGGCGCAATCGCGGCGACGGCGGCTTCGACGACGTTTCGGTGGCCTTCGGGGTCGGCGCGCGGCCGGGCTCGGGCCTCGGCGCGGTGACGCTCGACGTCGACGCCGACGGCTGGCTCGACCTCTTCGTCGCCAACGACAACATGCCCAACTTCCTGTGGCTGAATCGCGAGGGTCGACGCGTCGACGAGGAGGCGGTGGAACGCGGCGCGGCGGTGAACGCCGACGGCGCCGCCGAGGCCGGCATGGGGGTCGACGCCGCCGACTTCGACCGTGATGGGGACGAAGATCTCGCCATCGCGCACCTCGCCGGCGAGACCCACACGCTCTACCGCAACGGCGGCGGCTGGTTTCTCGACGATGGCCGGCGGGCTGGCCTCGAGGCGTCGAGCCGTGGCGCGACCGGCTTCGGCCTCGTGTGGCTCGACCTCGATCTCGACGGCTGGCTCGACCTGCTGTCGGTCCACGGTCATGTCCACCGCGTGCCCGAGCTCGCCGAAGCCGGCGACCCGTTCCCGTATCACCAGGCCGATCGGCTGTGGCGCGGGCGGTCCGGCGGACGCCTCGAGCCGACCGCACCGCGCGCCCTGCCGGTGCTCGACGCCGGCCGCGCCGGCCGCGGTCTGGCGGTCGGTGACGTCGACGACGACGGGGACCCTGATGTCGTCGTCACGGCCGTCGATGCACCGGTCGCCCTGTGGCTCGCACAATCCGCCGGGACCCGGAACGGCGCCTCGTCGCCGTCCTGGCTCGGCGTCAGGCTGGTGACCGCGGGGCGCGACGCGCTCGGCGCCGTTGCCATCCTCGAGCATGCGGACGGTGACCGACAGGCGCGCGTGCGGACCGACGGCAGCTACGGCTCGTCGCGGGATCCGCGTCTCGTGTTTGGCCTAGGCGGCGACGCGACCCCTCAGTCCGTCACGGTCCGCTGGCTCTCCGGCCGCACCGAGCGCTTCGCCGCTCTCGAACCCCGCCGCTACCATCGGCTGGTCGAGGGTTCGGGCACTGAGGGAGCGGCGCTGTGATGCTCCCCAGACCGCGCCTTGTGCTCGCCCCGATGCTCGCGGCAGGGCTCGTCTGGGGCCTCGCGCTCTGCTCTTGTACCGCCGGGAATGACGAGGGCACGACGGCGCGGCGCGACCCGAAGCCACCGGTCGTCGACCTGTCGCGCGTCGACCCGCAGGTCCACGAGGTGGTGTCCGAGGCGCTGGATGCGGTCGACACCGCGATCGAATACGAAGCTCCGGCCGCGGAACGTGGCGAGGCCTTCGGAATGCTGGCCGAGCTCTGCCATGCCCACGAGCTGCCGGCCTGCGCGCTCGAGGCCTACGGCGCGGCGGCGGCTCTGCAGGGCGAGGACCTGCGCTGGCCGTATCTCGAAGGACATCTTCTCTTGGCTCTCGACCGGCCGGACGAAGCGCGGGCGGCCTTCGGACGCGCGTCGGCGCTCGATCCCGAGGCGGTGGCACCGCGCCGGGCAATGGCCGACGCGGCGCTGGCCGCCGGATCTCTCGAGCTCGCCGAGCAAGGCTACCGCGCGGTGCTGGAGGTGGCGCCGAGCGACGCGTCGGCGCTGTGGGCGCTGGGCCGGCTGGAGCTCGATCGCGCGGCCGAGGTCGGCACCGGCGAGAGGCCGGGAGAGCAGGACGGCCTGCTCGAGAGCGCGGCGGCACATCTCGCGGCGGCGCACGCGGCCGCGCCGGCCGCCGATGCGATCGAGCATGCGCTCGCACGGCTCGCGCGGCTGCGCGGACAGCACGACGCCGCGCGAGAGCATGCGCTCCGCGCTGGCTCGACCGCGCCGGCGGTCTCCGATGTGCATCTCGAACGCCTCGCCCGGCGCCGCACCGGAGTGCACAACCTGGCGGCCCGCGCGCAGGACGAGGTTCTGGCCGGCCGGCTCTCGGACGCCGTCGCCACCTACCGTGTCCTGCTCACCCGCGCGCCGGACGACCTGCGGGCGCGCGTCAACCTGGCGAGTATCCTCGTGCGGCTTGGACAGCTCGACACCGCCCGCCGCGAGCTCGAGGAGGTGCTCGAGCGGGCTCCCGACGACATCGCCGCTCTCTACAACCTCGGCACCCTCGAGCTCCTCGCCGGCCGGGCTGAGCAGGCAGCCGACGTGCTCGATCGAGTCCTCGCCCGTGCCGACGAGCACGGCGAGGCGGCGCTCAACCGGTCGATCGCCGCCTGGCAGCTCGACGACCTCGAGACGGCGGCCGAGACCATCGCCCGCGCGGTCTCGAGTCGGCCGCACGATGAACTGCCCTGGCGCTGGTGGGCAGTGATCGAGCTACGCTCCGGGCGCGCGCCCAAAGCACTGCACCGGCTCGACGACGGCCTGGAGCGGGTCGGCACCGCGGACGAGCGTGCGGTGCTCGAGGCGGATCGGATTCGGCTGCTCGCCACTGTGGAGTCGGTCGGCGTGCACGACGCGGCGGCGGCGCTCATCCGAGCGGAGGCGATCGAAGACGCGGTCGCCGCCTTGCCGGCGACCCTTGCCTGGGACGCCTGGCGCAGCCTCGCGATGGCGGCGGCGGCGGCGGGCGACCTGCGGGCCGTGGCCTGGCAACAACGCGCTGTCGGCTCGGCCTCGCGCTCGGGCGCCGTCGGAGCACTTGATCAGCTGCGAGACGAGCTCACCCTGTACCGAGAGGGCGGCTCTCAGCGTCTCCGTTGGTGGCGGCCCCTCGGTGAGGTCGTCGGTGATCCCATTCTCCCTGGGCAAGTTGGAGGCGGCGCTTGACCCGGCTCCAGGTTCGGGCTATCCTCTCCGATCATTGCCTGATGCGTTCCACTCGCTGATTGATGCCGTTGCCGACGCCTCTCGGAGTCGTGATTCGAGTCCCCCGTCGCCGGCGATCCGTGCCAAGGAGTCTTCCCCAATGCTCAAACGAGCTGGCCTCCCACGTCTTCTGATTCTGCTGCTCACCGCCGCGAGCCTCGTCCTGACGCTGAATGCCGTCGCCGGCGAGAGGCAGGCCGATCCCGACACCGACGTGCCGAGCGTCGAAGCGACGGTCCTCGACGGTCTCCGTGTCGTCGGCACCGCGATGTACGACAACGACACGCCGTTCCGTCGCGATCCCACTGACGGAGGCACTGTGGGCAACCGCTTCGCGGTGAACCCGCCGGCTGGTCCGGTGCACTCGATCGCCACGGTGAGCTTCGCCGTCGCCGGCAACTACTCGACCTCGATGGTGATGACCGTGTGGGACGTCAACCCGGCCTCGGTCGTTGTGCTCCAGCGTCAGCTGGTGAACGGCATCCCGCAGTCGCCGGCGGCGACCGGCCGGTTCTCGGCCGCGCTCACGGCTCCGATCGCGACACACAGCGGCTCGTTCATCGCCGGCCTTCGCAACACCGACTACGCGGCCTGCGCCGGCAACTCGGCGCTCGCCTCGACCTGCGATGGCGTCGCGCTGACTCAGGGCTCGGGACCCGCACCGTCCGACACGCGCGCCGCGCGCGTGAACTTCACCTCGGCGTCGTTCGTCCCGACGATCACCAACGTCGCCTCGACCGGCAGCGACATGGGCAGCTTCAACGCGATCTTCCGCGTCACCGGCGACAATCTGCCGGTGGAGCTGATGAGCTTCGACGTCGACTGACCGTCGCTGCTGTCGCGCCGTGAATCCCTCGGGGGATTCGCCCTCGAACACCTCGTCCGCTCGGCGGGCGAGGTGTTCGCCGTCTGGGCGAGTCGTACACTACACAGCTCGTCGCCGAGCGTCTCGGAGTCACGCCGGCTGGCTGGTGCTCGCCGGCCTCGCGGGCTTTGCCGGTCTCGGGGCCGCGCCCCCGTCGGCCGTTGGTGTGGGCACGTCCGAGACTCCAGAGGCCGCCGCTCGCTCGGTGGCCGAGACGTGGACCCTTCCGGCGGGGGATCCGGAGCGACCTGTGGCGACCACGTTGCGCGGGGTCGTCACCGCGCGCGAGCTCTCTGAGAGCTTCGCCGAGCGACCGCTGTCGGCGCGCGGCGACACCCGGGGCCAGGCGCTCCGCCGGCTCGAGGACTTGGTGCTCGAGCCGGAGCTGGAGCGACGCTTCGTCGCTCGCGGTGGGCTCGAGGATCCGGAGTATCGCGCCTGGCATGGGCTGCTCGAGCGACGGCTCGCCGCGCGAGCCCTCGACCGTGCGCTGGCGGCCGAGGCCCGGCCGAGCGCGGAAGCGGTCACTGCCGCAGCGGCGCGGGAACCTGTGGTGCAGCGACCGGCCCGCTGGCGTCTGCGAAACCTCTTCGTGGCACGACCGGACGGCGCCGACGCCACCGAAGTCGACGCGCTGCGCGCCGAGGCCGAGGCATTGCGGCGTCGTCTCGTCGCGGGTGAAGACTTCGGCGAGCTGGCGCGTCAGCACTCCGACTCGCAGACCCGCCTCCGCGGTGGCCGGCTCGGATTCGCCACTCTCGAGGCCCTGCGTCCGGAGTACGCGGCGGCGCTGAGCGACCTCGAGGAGGGCGAGCTCTCGCCGGTGCTCGAGACCGCCGACGGCTGGACGGTGCTCCGGGTCGACGCGGTGCAACCTGGCGGTCCGGAACCCGCAGGGGTCGTCGAGCGTCGGGTCACCGAGCGCCTGCACCGCGAACGCCTCGATCACCTGCGGACGCAGAGCGAGGCCGCGGCTCGCGAGCGGCTGGCACCGCGCCGCGTCGCCGATCCGGGCGACGGTCCGGCGGCGGTGCTCGTCCGTCTGTCCGGCGGCTTGAGCGTGACGCGGCGCGATCTCACCCACTTCGCTCGGGATCGGCGCCTGCCGCGGCCCCTGGACGCCGAGGCGCTCGATGTGCTGCTCGACCAGCTGATCGAGCGGCACATCCGAGCCGACGCGGCACGCGCGCGCGGTCTGCTCGACGCGCCGGAGTTTCGAGACACGCTCGCCGCGGAGAGCCGCGTGCTGCGCGCCGAGCTCGAGCTGCGGACGCTGGTGACTCCGCGCCTCGAGGAGCCGAGTGCCGCCGCGGTCGATACTCTCTACCGCCGACGCGCCGCAACGCTCGTGGTTCCACCGCGCTTTCATCTGCGCCTTGCCGAGCTGCGGCTCGATCCTCGGCAGATCTCGTCGCGGGATGTCGAGACCTTCGAGACGGTCGCGGCGCGCGCCCGACGCGCCGAAGCCAGCCTCGAAGAGATCGTCGCCTCGGTGCCCTCGGCGCGGCTGGTCGATTCGGGCTGGATGACGCCGAAGCAGATTTTTCGCCTCGGCAAGGCGATCGACCGACGGTTCGCGCCGGCCGACGCTCCGGCCGATACAGCGGCCGCGAAGATCCCCGCTCCCGGGACGATCTTCGGCCCGGTGCAGGAAGGGCGGCTTCTGCGAGTCGTCGAGGTCCTGGGCCATCGCCCGCGACGGTCGATGACGCGTGCCGAGGCGGCGCCGCGTCTGCACGCCGCGCTCACGGCGGACAACGAAAAGGTCGAGCGGCGCGCGGTCCGCCGTGAGATCCTCGACGCGCTCGAGCTCGAGATCTTGGAGCCGTCGCTGCGCCGGACCGCGCGCGGCGCGGAGACTCGAGACGCTGCCAACGACGACTTCACGCAGGATGGACCGACGATGACTGATCGCCGACCCGACCCACCGGCACCCGAGGGTGACTCGTGACCTCGACCCGCCTCGCCTCCCGTCTCGTTCGGAGCGCCCTCGTGCTGAGCGCCCTTCTGTTGGGCGGATGCGCAGACGAGGGCCCTGACACGCCGTGGAACGTGCTCGTCGTGACCCTCGACACCACGCGGGCCGATCGCCTCGGTCCGTACGGTCATCCCGACGCCGGCACCCCCACCTACGATGCGCTCGCCGCCGAGGGCTTCGTCTTCGAACGCGCGTCGAGCGCGGCGCCGGTTACCCTGCCGTCGCACTCGACGATCTTCACCGGCACCTATCCGCCGGTGCACGGCGTGCGCGACAACGGCATGTTCCGTTTGCCCGACGAACGGACGACGCTGGCCGAGGTGCTGCGCGACAATGGCTGGGACACCGGCGCCGCAGTCGCCTCGGTGCCGGTGACGCGGCAGTTCGGGATCGCCCAAGGCTTCGACTTCTTCGACGACCACGTCACGATCGACTCCGAGGACCTAAGAGGCCGGCGGCTCGAGGATCCGAGCAACCTCTTCTTCGACGAACGCAACGCCGCGCGCATCAACGACGCCATCCTTCCGTGGCTGCGCACTCCGCGCGATCGTCCGTTCTTCGCCTGGATCCACTACTGGGACGCGCACCAGCCGCTGCATCCGCCCTCACCCTTCGCCGAGCTCTATGCCGACGATCTCTACCAGGGCGAAATCGCCTACGTCGACCAGAGCTTCGGCGTCGTCGTCGACACCCTGCGGAAGTCCGGGCAGTGGCGCAACACCCTGGTGGTCGTGGTCGGCGACCACGGCGAGGGTCTCGGCCAGCATCGCGAGGACACGCACTCGATCTTGGCCTACGAGGCGACGCTGCACGTGCCGATGATCCTGCGTGTGCCGGGGTATGAGGGCGGTGAGCGCATCGCCCGCCAGGTCGGCACCGTCGACCTCGTGCCGACGATCCTCGATCTTCTCGGCATCGAGGCGCCGGACGAGGTGCAGGGCAGCTCGTTGCGTCCACTGCTCGACGACCCGTCGCTCGGGGATCGTGCGCGCGACGACCGCGCCGTGTACTACGCGGAGACGCTGACACCGCGTCTCGGCTTCGGTTGGGGCGAGCTGCGCGTGCTCTACCACGAGGGCAAGAAGTACATCCACGGCCCGCGCCCGGAGCTTTTCGACCTGCACCAGGATCCGGACGAGCTCGACGATCTCGTCGCGGCGCGTCCCGACGAGGCTTCGCTGCGTCGCCGGCAGCTGCAGAGTCTGCTCGACGAGCTGTCGAGCGAGGCGGCGATGGCGGCGGTCCACGAGATAGACACCGAAACCCGCCAGCGGCTCGAGGCTCTCGGCTACATCTCGGGCGGTGGCGCGGCGCCGGACTCGATCCGCGAAGAGCTGCGCACCGACGGCACGCCGCCCCAGGAGCGGGTCTTCGACAACAGCTTGATGAGCAGTGTGAAAGCGCATCTCGGCGCCGGTCGCTGGGGCCTCGCTCTCGAGGGCGCGCGCCAGCTGGTCGCGCTCGATCCCGAGAACACCTTTTACCGCGGACTGATGGCGCAGGCGCTGCTCGGCGACGACCGTCCGGCCGAGGCGGCGGAGGTGATGGAGGCGCTCGACGAGCTGGGTGCCAGCGACGATGCGATTCTGTTCAACATCGCCCGCCTGCTCTTCTCCGACGGGGAAGAAGAGCGCGCCTTCCGCATGGTGCACTGGGTGCTCGACCAGCGCGAGAGCGCCGCCGGTCTCTATCTGCTCGGCGAGATGCACGCCGCTGGCGGGGACGAGGAGGCGGCGCTCAAGGCGCTCGAGGCCGCGGTCGCGCTCGACGACCGATATCCACGCGCGGTCCTGGCGTTGGCGATTCGGCGGGCGCAGCGGCAGGAACGCGCACGCGCCGAAGAACTCTTCGAGTCGCTCGTCACGACGCATCCTCTGCGTCCACGCTATCGCTACAACTACGCCGTGTTCCTGCTCGAAGACGGGCGAGTGGACGACGCCAAGGCGCAGCTGCGGCGCGCGGTCGAGCTCGGCCCGTGGTATTGGTCGGCACACCTGACGCTGCTCGCTCTCTATGTCGAGGTCGACGATCTCGAGGCCGCGGAGGCGCTGTACCGCGACGTGCTCGCGCGCGCCACCGACCAGGCGGTGCTCGAGCGCGCAGATCGCCTGATGAGCCGGGAGGCCGCCTGATGTGTCGCACGTCTCGTCTTCGTTTCTGGGGTGCCCTGGTCCTCGCCGTCGCGCTACTGCTCGCCGCGTGCGGTGACCGGGCCGACATGGTCTCCGGAGGCGCCGACACTGCGCTCGGTGGCGAAGACTCTGGTCCGGATGGTCCGGTCGCGGTCTACGACGGCGGCGAAGTGACTCGGGGCGAGGTCGACGCGCTGGTGCGCGCGCTGCCCGAGTCCGAGCGTTCCGGGCAGGTCGACGACTTGCTCGAGGTGTACCGTCAGGTGGCGGCCGACCGCGTCGTCGAGGAGGTGCTGGTGCGCGAGCTCGGCGGCGACGACGTCGTGCGCGAGCGGCTCGCCGACGAGTGGCCGGTGCTGCGCCGGCAGGTGTTGCTCGAGCGCTGGCTGGTGGCGCGGGCCGGCGAGCAGGAGCGGGTCGAGGAGGAGGAGATCGAGACCCTCTACCGCGACAACGAAGACGGTTTCAACCCGCCGCCGCAGCGGTTTTTGAGCATGATCTACCGGCGCGTCGCGGGCGATGACCCGGAGAGCCGCGAGGCGGCGCTCGAAGCGTTGCGCGCCGCGCGCGGGCGCATCGACCGTGGCGAGGCGTTTACCGCGGTGGCGAGCGAGGTCTCGCAGTCGGAGACGCGTGCTGCCGGCGGTCGTCTCGGCTGGATCTACGCCGGTCGCCTCGATCCGCAGGTCGAGAAGCTCGTCTTCGGTCTGCCGATCAGCGCCATCAGCGAGCCGGTGACGCTGCGCGACGGCGTGGCGATCTTCTACGTCCAAGGGGTGCGCGAGGGGCAGACAGCGAGCCTGAGCGAGGCGCGGAGCACGATCGCGGCAGTGCTGGCGGCGCGCAAGCGGCGTGCCTGGCTCGAGGAGCTGAGCGCCGGCCTGGAACCTCCGGACGGCGCGACGGTGCTGGAGCTCGACGAGGTGGTGCGGCGCCTCGAGAACGAGCCCGAGGCGGTGGTGCTCGAGATCGCCGACGATCCGATGACCGCCCAGGTCCTCGCCGAACGGCTGACCGGAGTCCTCGAGCAAGAGATGGACCTGGCGCCGGCGCTCCGCCGATCGAGCGTGGAGATCGTCGAGGATCTCTATCGCGAAGACGTCGCGATGCGGCTCCTCGGCCTCGAAGCCGAGGCCGACGACCTCTCGCCCGAGGCCGAGCGCGTGATCGAGCAGGAAGCGCTGCGTCTGGGCGGCCTGATCGAAGCGCGGCGTGAGCTCGACGCGCGCATGATGGGGCAGGTCTCGGACGCTGACCTGAAGCGCTTCTACGACGACAATACGTTTCTCTACACCACCCCGGTCGAGATTCGGCTGCGGTCGCTCGAGGTGCCGCTCGGTCCGCGCCCGACCGCGCGTTCACTGCGCCTCGAGGAAGTCGCAAGGCAGGTGCGTGCCGGCGAGACGACGCTGAACGCGGCGGCGGACGCCTTCGGCGGGCGGGTCGCGACCAGTGACTGGCAGACCCTCGACGATCTTCTCGCGCTGCCGCCCAAAGTCGCCTTCTATGTTCGGGAGCTGCGAGGGCAGGGGGTGACGGCTCCCTTCCGGCTCGACAGCCGGCTCTTGCTCGTCGAGGTCTTCGAACGCCGTGAGCCCGTGCTGCGTCCGTACGAGGAGGTCGCCGAGCAGGTGCGCGGCGACTATCTCGAGCGCCATCGTCAGCGGCTCTACCGCGAGGTGGCCGACGCGACGCTCGAACGGGTCGGCTTCACCTTCCGCCGCGCCGCCGCGCTCGACCTGCTCACTGCAGCCGGCCCCGGCGCCAAGCCCGCACTCGAGCCTATGACCGAGCCCGGCTGACAGTCACTTCTGGCGCCAGGTTCCGTCCGGCATCTGGATCCACTCGCCGCGCGCCGCCTTCTGTCGCAACGTCTCGGCGTAGGTCTGCTGGATCTGCGGCAACTGCGACAGATCGGCTTGAGTGGCCGCGGCGATCTCGCGGAACATGCGCTCGCGATCTTGGTTCTCGGCCTTCACGAGGCGCTGCACCGCCGCACGCTCCTGCAGGGCGAGTGCGCCCAGGTCGCGAATCTCGAGCAGCGCCCGATTGTTCTCGCCGAGGACGCCCTGCTGCTTGTAGCGCTGAATCTCGGGTAGCCGACCGGCCCGACTGTCGATGATGCGGCGAATTGCCGGATTGGTGACCTCGGGAGCGGCCACGGTGTCCGCTTGCACGGTCGGTGCGGTGAGCCGCAGCAGGGTAGCGACAGCGACCTGGCCGAGGCGCGCCAGCCGTGCACCGACCTCGTCTCCCCCGTCGCTCTCGCCGGCCTCGGGATCGCCCGGGGCCGAGGTGCCCGCGTCGGGCTCGGTGGACGGATCGGACGGTTGTGAGGTGTCGTCCTGCGCCGCGGCCTCGCGCGCGACCGCGTCTTCGATGCGCTCGCTGAGATCCTTGACCGCGGCCTCGGGGAAGTAGACGTTGATCGTCACGCAGGCCACTGCGGTGAGGGCGGCGAGGCCGGCGAGACCGAGCAGGGCACGTCCGAGCGAACCATGGCCGAGCGAACCACAGCCGAGGGGACGACGGCCGAGCGGTGCACGAGTCGAGGAGAGCGGACGGGAGAGGCGGGGTCGAGGATTCATGGCGGTGTCCCGAGGTCGGTGGATCGTTCGTCTGGACGCAGGGTACCAGGCGGCGGGCTCGCCGCATCGGTGCGTGCAGCGCTCAGGTCGATCGTTTGCAAGCGCCGGACCATCGCCTGGAACGACACGGTCTGGCCCGGGCTCGCGTTGACGATGTTGATCGCGAAGGGCAGCCGACCGCGCAGAAAGTACTCTCCGCCGCCGTCGGTGCGGCCGGCGAGACCGCGCAGGGTCAGCACATCGCTGTCGAGGCGTGCGGCGAGGCCGAGCTCGGCGTAGCGATAGCTGTCGAAGAGGCGCCGCAGGCCGCGGTCGAACACGGTGGGTCGGGCGCCGGTGCCGAGGATGGTGAGGTTCTGGACTGCCTTCACATCCACGGTTTGCTCCACGCCGGGTCGCTCGACGCTGTGCAGCTCGGCGTCGAAGGCGACCGGCACGCTGCCGAAGAGCTCGAGGCCGTCGACGCGGCCCTGGACGATGCCGGTGATCTCGCCGAAGTCGATGCGGCGGGTGATCCGCCCGAGGTCGAGGTCGACGATGTCGGCGGCCAGGCGCAGGCGCGGGTAGGGACTGGTCAGCTCGCTGCCCGAGATGTCGCGCACGCGCACCTCGCCGCCAAAGAGCTGGAGCACGCCGCCGCCGTCGACTTCGAGGCGGTCGCCGGCAAGGCGGATACGCGGTAGCTCGCCGTCGAGCCGACCCTCGAGCTCCGGCAAGCCGGCCTGGCGTGCCAGTCGGTCGAGCTCGAGGCCGTCGAGTGCGACCGCCGCCTCGAGCCGCCGGTCGGGGCGCAGTAGGTGGCGCGCGGCGACGTCGCGCAGGCGCACGGTGCCGCCGGCGAGTGGCAGCTCGACCGCGGCGGCGAGACCGACCGCGTCGCCGTCGCTCCACAGCGGCGAGGCGAAGCGGGGCAGGGCCAGGCCGCCCAGGGCGATGCGTTCGTAAGCCAGCTGGCCGCGGTCGTCGCGCGGTGGGCCGGTCGCTGGATCCTCGCGCGGAGGGCCGAAGGCGCCTCCCCGGCGCGCCACGGCGAGCGGCAGCTCGAGGCACAGCGCATCGACTTCGAGGCCGCCGCGGGTCACGCTGAACTCTTCGAGACGAAGGTTGCCGTCTGCGCGCAGGTCGGGAGTGGACGACGCCGACGCCGAATCGAGCGGGTCGAGCGCGTCGAACCAGCCCTCGAGCGCCAGCTTCAGCGAGCCTGCCAGGCGTTCGGGCGCCGCCTCGGCGAGAACCGGCGCCAGCCAGGCCTCGCGCGTTGTCGCCAGGTCGTCGTCGTCGAGGTTCAGCGCATAGCGCCAGCGTGGGCTCTCCAGGTCCGCGAGCGAGAGGGCGAACCGTGGTCCGCGCTCGAGCGTCGTCTCCACGGAGGCGTCGAGCGTCCCGGCGCGGCGGGTGCCGCGCAGCGTCCAGGAGGCGGCGGCCTGCGTCAGGTCGGCGAAGACGGTTTGCCACAGCAGGAGGAAGCCACCGCTCTGTCCGTGCGCCTCGAGCTCGAACTCGTTGCCGAGGCCCGCGGCGGCGACATCGAGCGTCAGATCGAGCCCTTCGACGACGCGGGCACCGTCCGCGCTGGCGTAGCCGACCGCCGCGAGCCGGAGCGGTCCGTCCAGGCGCCAGCGCCGCCGGAGAGAAGTCGGCTCGCCGTTCGCCTCGAGTGTCCGCTCGGCGGCTTGCAGGTCGATCCCGAGGCGCCCTTCGGCGTTCAGCGTGCCCTGCAGGGTGGCGTCGACGAGCGCGGAAGGCAAGTGGTCGCGCAGCCAGTTCTGCCAGGGCGCGACCGCGACGCCGTCGAGGTGCACCGGCGCCATCAGCCAGCTCGCGGCGTGTCGATCGCGCGGTCCGACCGTGAGTCGACCGAGGTCGCCGAGCGCGGCGTCGAAGTGGTCGACGCGGAGCGCCTCGGTCGGCGTCCCGGTGCCGACGCGCAGGCTACCGCGCGCCGTCAGCTCCAGCGGTCGGGTCTCGAGCGTCGGAAGAGTCAGTCGGGCGTTGTCGAGCCGCAGCGACGCGGTCAGGGTCGGCGCGTCGAGCGGGCCCCGCAGCCGACCGTCACCCTCGACTCGGCCCTCGAGCCTCCAGCCGGCAGGAAGGACAGGCGCGTCCAGTACCCCGGCCTCCAACAAGTCGAGCAGAGTCTCGACCGACGGACCGCGCCAGCGCCAGCTGCCCTCGACCGTCTCGAGCGATGCCGTACCCTCGGCCTCGATTCTTCCGAGCGTCCCAGTTCGCGTCTCCAGGCGGCCGTCGAAGCGAGCCGCGGTGCCGACGACCAGTGTGCCGTCGGCACTGGCCTCGAGCGGCCAGAGCTGCGGTGGCAGCGTCGCCATCGTGCCGTCGTTCTGGGCGGCGCCGAGGTCTTCGGTGAGACCGGGAAGGGTCAGTCGGGCGCTGAGCGGACCGGCGAGCTCGGCCCGCAAGGAGCCGTCGGGCGATAGCGACAGCAGGCCACGAAGCTCGATGTGCGTGCCGTCGGCGAAGCGCAGAGGGCTACCCTCGGCGAGCGCCAGGCGGACTGGCCGCAGGTCGATCGCGTAGTCGAGATCGTCGCCGACAATGACTGTGATGTCGGCGCGGCCGGTGAAGGGCGCCACGCCGGCCGTGACCGCAAGCGGCTCGCGCGGCTCGACGATCGCAGCCAGGTCGACGTCGTCGACTTGCAGGCGAGGTGCGCCGCCGGCAACAGATCCGACGGTCAGCCGCCCCGTGCGCCAGGAGGGTGCCGTCAGGTCGGCCGCGAAACCGAACGCCCCGTCGTCGCCGGCGAGACGACCAGTTCCCGTGAGCGACGGTTGGGCAACGACGAGCGGGCAGCATGTGTCGGAGTCGAGGCGCAGCGAGGTCGCCGATGCCTCGAGGGCAAGATCCGCACGATCGACAAGACGTGCGTCGAACCGAAGGGCGTCGATCGTGGCGTTCATCGACGTCGCCTCGAGCCGTGCCGCGTGGCCCGTGACCTCGATCGCATCGTCGGTCAGCGTCACTCGGGACGTCGCGGTCGAGGCCGCGAGCTCCGGCTCGATCGGGACACCGGCGAGCGCGGCGAGCGCGTCGAGTCGCAGCGCGCCGGCCTCGAGCGTCACCTCACCGGTGGGTAGCGTGGCACCCTGCTCGAGATGCAGGCGCGCAGCTGCCGTCACCGTGCCGACAAGCCGCTCGGAGTCCTGCGCGGCGTGCGCCAAGTGCAGCACGATCTGAGCCGTCGGCAGGTCGATTCGCTCGATCGCGAACGGTGAGCCGGTGGGCGTGGCGTCGGGCCGGTCCGGGAACGCCTCGACGGCGCGCAGCGTCAGCTCGACGCCGTGCAGCCGCACCGACTCGAGCTGTCCTGCCCGCAGCGCCTCCAGGCTGCCGCGGACCTCGATCGTCTCGATCGACGCCTGCTCGAGCGCCGGGAGCAGAGCGGAGCCGAGCAGGCGCAGGTCGTGGAGCCGCACCTCGTGGGTGTCGATCAGCTCGAGGTCGCCGAGCTGTGCTTCTCCGTCGATCGCGTCGGCGATGCGTGCCTCGAGCAGACGTCGCGGCTGGTCGCGCGCCAGCCACAGGCCGAGCCCGCCGACGGCCACGAGCACGAGCAGGCCGGCGAGCAGGCGAAGGCCGAGGCGGCGCAGCCGAGACATCGCGCCATGCTATCCGCTCGGGTCGTTGGCGGGTCGACGCGTTCTGACCCACCCCGGTGGGTGTGGCGAGTGGTCGGCGCCCGTGGCATTCTGGACAAGCCAATCCGTCCGTACTTGCTGTCCCGGTCGACGAAAGGAACGTCATGAAGCTCTGCCCGCGCTACCTCCTGCCGCTCGTGCTCGCCGTCTTCACTCTCGCCCTGCTGTCGGCTCCGCTCGCGGCCGCAGAAGGGGATGCGGTGTTCGGCAAGCACACCTATCGCTCGTTCTGTTCCAGCTGTCACGGCGATTCCGGAGAAGGCGATGGCGATCTGGCGCAGTACCTGACCATCGAACCGACCAACCTAACCATGCTCGCCAGCACCAATGGCGGCGAGTTTCCCGCTGAGCGGGTGCGTGTGGTGATCGACGGACGCGAGCCGGTGCCGGGCCACGGGGGTGGCGACATGCCGGCCTGGGGCTACGCCTTCCGCGAGATCTACGAAGACGCCACCGTCGAGCAGAAGATCGATCAGCTGGTCGCCTATCTGCGCACGCTGCAGGTGACCAATGCGGCGCCCGCGCGTTGAGCCGCCGCGTCCTCTACGTCGCGACAGCGATTCCTGACGACCTGGCCCGCGACCTCGATCGCCTGCTGCAGCGCATTCGCGCGGCCGAGGATGCGACGGCCCATCGAGACGAGGGCATCGAGCTGATCCAGCGTCTCACCGACGCCGGCCTCGAGGGCTTCTTCTTGCGCCCGGTGGAGTCGATGGGGCTCGGCCTGGTGGCCCGCAAGGCCACCGCTGTCGGCCTGCGCACCGCCAGCAGCGCCATCGGCGTCTTCGTCCGCCGCATCGGCCGTGGCTTCACCGACGAGCAAGTCCGCGCTCTCGCCGACCTCCTCGACGACATGGTCCTCGAGGTTGAAGAGGACGAGCCCGACGACGACTGAATTCGACCGGCTCAGTCGGGCGCGGCGCGCTGCTGGAGATCGGTGACGAGGAAGCGGGCGCAGGTGCCGAGGATGGCGGTGGTGGTGGCGAGGCCGAGGGCGAGGAGCGCGATCTCGACGCCGAGGATGCGGTGGGAGCGGCCAAGAACGATCGCCGCCAGGCCGACGAGCGGGGCGAGGACGAGAGTGACCCAAGGCAGGAAGGGTGCCCAGCGATCGAGCTCGTCGATGAGCTCGCCGCGGGCCACCGGCTCGGTCGGGATCACGGGAGTGCCTGCGGGACCGCGGAGCAGCCGGCGCAGTGCTCCGATGCGCCAGAGCTGCCAAGCACCGTAGCCGCAGAGCACGAAGAGCGAGACGACGAGGGCGGTGAGAATCTCGGGTCCGCCGAGGAGAGGTGGCGGCAGATCGACCGGCATGTCGCCCCAGTTGTTCTCGGGACGCATCAGCTGCTGCGCCGCGGCTCGGCCGGCATTGAGCCATGCCAGGCCGAGCAGGGCGCCGACGCAGAGATCCCGGGCGACCGGCGTGGGGTCGCGCGGGGTGCGATCGACGGCGCGTGGGCGAGGAGCGGAAAACGGGAACATCGTACAAGAGGGATCGTCCTCATGGTACACCGACGCGCGTTAGACTCGGACTGTCATGGCCTCGTCCTCGCCGACCTCGTCCTCGGAGACCCCGTCCTCGCCGTCGGCGGAGCGTGGTGGCTCGGGGACGCCCGAGGCGCCGGATCCGTGCACCGTGCGTGAGGCGGCGCTGCGCATCGTCACCTCGCGCAGCCTCACGGACAAGGTGACGGCGCTGCCGGCGGATCTCGACGACGCCGAGCCCGGACCGCTACTGCGTCTCGAGGCTCCCGGACGTCCGCCGGAGCTGCGCATCGTCTCGACTCGGGAGGACGGCGCGCGCCGCAAGCTCAAGGTTCCGCAACCGGAGGGGCTCGGCGACCCCCGGCAGCGGGTGCGCATTCTGTCGGCGCTGGCCAACCACGAGCTGCAGGCGGCCGAGCTCTTCGCCTGGGCTCTGCTGGCCTTTCCCGACGCGCCGGCCGAGTATCGTGCGGGATTGCGCACGATTCTCGACGACGAGCAGCGGCACACCCGCATGTACGTCGCCCTGATGGAGACCGCCGGCGCCCGTTTCGGCGACTTCCCGGTCAGCGGCTACTTCTGGAACAAGGTGGAGGCGATCCGCACGCCGCTCGATTTCGTGTGCGCGATGTCGCTCACCTTCGAGAACGCAAACCTGGATCACACCGCGCTGTACATCGAGCAGGCCGAGCGCTGGGGCGATGCGAAGACGCGTGCGGTGGTCGAGCGCGTGCGCCGCGACGAGATCGAGCATGTGCGCTTCGGCTGGACCTGGCTGCAGCGGCTGAAGGGTGAGCGCTCGGCGTGGCGAGCCTACTGCGAGAGCCTGGCCTGGCCGCTGAAGCCATCGAAGGCGAAGGGCAAGGAGTTCCGTGTCGACGGCCGGCGCGCCGCCGGCCTCGACGAGGACTTCATCCGCCGCCTCCGCGCCGCTGACAGCTGAGCGATGCGCCGGCTGATCGCGAATCTCGACGCCGAGGTCCGCTGGCGGCGCGACGGCCGCATCCTCAGCGGCGGACCGCGAGCCGCGATCGCCGGTTGGGGCAGCCTGCTCCGCGTGCTGGCACTGGAGGAGGACCGGCTATGGCTGCCGGCGCCGTTGGCGGCCGAGCGCGTCGTCGCGGTGCCCGGACTGGCGCGTCCAGGGCTCGACCACGGTCGCCTCGACGATCCCCCGGGAACGCCGACGCTGCGCTGGGCGCAGGCCGAGCACGGAGTTTCGCGACGCGCAGTCGGCGATGCGTCGGCGGTCGCGCCGTCGCTCGATGGAGAAGGCTTCGATTCGCTGTCGGTGCATCGTCCTCCGTCGATCCCCTCGCGCTGCCGTCCGCTCGAGTCGCCGGCCGCCGTCGACCGGCTCGCCGACCGCTTGGCGCACCTGCCGTCGCCGGATGCGCAGGATTCGCGGGTCGAAGACATCGCGGCGGGCGTCAATCACCGCGCCTTCGGGCTCTCGCTGGCGCGTCGGCTCGGGATCGCGGCGCCTGGAGCCGGCATGGCGCGGAGCATCGACGAGATCGTGGCACGCCTGGCGTCGGTCGCCGAGGGCGCCGAGCCCGCGCTTCGCTGGGTGGCGAAAGCACCGTGGACCAGCTCGGGGCGCGACCGCGTATGGCTCGACTCCGGATCGTCGCGCGAGCAGCTCGAGGCGACGGCGGGGGCCTTGCTGCGCCGCCACGGCATGCTAGCGCTCGAGCCTTGGGACGATCGAATGGACGACTTCGGCCAGCTCCTCTGGGTCGCCGACGAGGCCCTCGAGTGGCTCGGGATGCACCGCCAGCGGGTCGATGCTCGGGGACAATTCGTCGGCGTCGAGGTGCCGGCAGCGGGCACGGCTCGTGATGCTCTCGGCCTCACGCCCGACGAGGATGCCGCTCTGCGCTCGGCGGCTCTCGCCGTCGGCGACGCGCTCCACCGCGTCGGCTATCGCGGCCCGGTCGGTCTCGATGCCCGTCGCATTCGCACGGTCGACGGCGGGACCGCTCTGCGTCGTCTCGGCGAGATCAATGCTCGTCTGACCATCGGTCACCTGGCCCATGCGCTGGTCGCTCGCCTCGAGCTTCAGGGATCGGCCGTGCTGGCGTCGTCGGGGGCCGGTGCTCGGAGCGGGGCCGAGCGCGTGATCCCGCTCTTGGCACCCAGTGCGAAGGGCGGCCGACGAGGCGACGGGCTCGAGCTGCGCGTCAGCGCGGGCCGTCGGTGGGAAGAACGGCTCGGAACAGCGCGCCGTCCCTTGGGCTCGACTCGACGGTGATCTCGCCGCCGTGGCCCTCGACGACCCGGCGAACACTGTACAGACCGAGGCCGTCGCCGGGGCGGCTGTCAGGCGCCTGATAGCCTCGCTGGAAGATCTTCTCGTGCTCGCTCGCCGCGATGCCGGCGCCGTCGTCGCGGATCTCGAGGATGGCGGCGCCGTCGCGCTCGACGAGCGACACGTCGATGCGCGCGTCGGCATACTTCACCGCGTTCGACAGGAGATTCTGGACCAAGCTGGCGAGCTGGTCGACGATGCCGCGGACGACGATCGCGCGGCGCGGAAACTCGGTGCGCTCGAACGAGAAGCCGTCGTAGACGATCTCGATGCGCCGGCGCGCCGCGTGGGGGAGAAGGTTGCCGATCGACGAGAGCAAGAGCGCGTGCAGGTTCACAGTGTCGAGCTTGCGATGCTCGCCGCGAATTTCCTTCAGCGTGCCCCGGATCAGCTGGCTGAGCTGGCTCGAGCTTTCTTCGATCGCGTGGATCGCATCACGCTGCCGCGTCGTCAGCTCGCCCATGGAACCCGTGGTGAGCAGCGACGCGTAGCCGACGATGCCCTGCAGAGGGTTGTTCAAGTCGTGCATCAAGATCGAGAGCAGGTTCTCGCGCTGGCGCTCGAGGTCCTTCTTCTCGGTAATGTCCTCGACCAGGAGGATTCCGTAGGGCGCGCCGTGCAGCTCGAACGAGCGCAGCAAGAGCCTGACGTCGCGCGGTCGCGGCAGAAAGGGAAGAGCGAACGCGAATTCGATGTCTTCGTCGAGTGAGTTGTCGGTGATGTGGTCGAAGAATCGGCCGGCGATCTGCGGCACGTTGGTGCAGACCGCGACATCGTCGAAGAACGAGCGTCCGATCACATCGTGGCGGCTGCGTCGCGCCAGCCGTTCCTCGAAGCGGTTGTATTTGACGACGAATCCGTGCCGATCGAGCACGACGACACCGAGCGGCAGGCGATCGAGCACAGCTTCGTTGAAGATGTCCGGCGCGGCGAGCTCGAACCCCGTGAGGATCCGTCGCTCCGCGGGCTGGGGATTCTGAGGAGAAGACACGCAAAGCTCCGACGTCGAGAGGCAGAGAGCATAGCAAAGGCACGATCGGCCCACGGCGCCGGGACACTCGTGGTAGAAAGCGGTGCCAACCGGAGGAAAACGATGAGCGATCTCACCGACAGTCGTGTCTTCATTACCGGCGCCTCGTCGGGAATCGGCGAAGCGTTGGCGCGGGAGCTGGCTCGCCGCGGGGCCTACGTCGGTCTGCTGGCGCGGCGCGACGACCGTTTGCGTGCGCTGGCTGCCGAGCTCGGCGAGCGCGCCGGCTGGCGGACCGCCGACGTCACCGACGAGACCGGTTTCGCCGCCGCGCTCGAGGCGCTGCGCGAAGAGCTCGGCGGGGTCGACATCATCGTCGCCAATGCCGGTTACGGCATGCCGGAACCGCCGCACCGCATGCGCCCCGGCGTCTCGGTGCCGATGGTCGACACCAACTACCTCGGAATGCTGCGCATGATCGACTGGGCACTGCCGCAGTTCCTCGCGCGCGGCAGCGGACAGATCGTCGGCATCGCGTCCCTCGCGTCGTACGTCGGAATGCCCAACTCGGCGACCTACTGCGCGTCCAAGGCGGCGATGCGGGTCCACCTGCAATCTTTGCGCGTATCCCTCAAGCCGTACGACATCGAGGTGACATCGATCTGTCCGGGGTTCGTCGAGAGTGAGCTGACCGCGAAGAATCGTGCCCGCATGCCGTTCCTCTGGCCGACCGACCGCGCGGCGCGCACCATCGCCGACGCGATCGGACGCGGCAGCGGAGAGGTCACGTTCCCGTGGCAGATGGCGCTGCCGATCAAGCTCCTGATGTGCCTGCCCGCGGGGCTCACCGAGTGGATCGCCGGCCGGATCCGACCGGCCGTCAAGCCGTACCGCGACCCGTCGGGCGAGACCGCGACGACCGAGTAGTCGCCGTCAGGGCGCCGGCTGGTGGCTCGGACGCAGCAGGTCGAAGACGGTCTTGACCGGCGCGAAGATCGTCCCGGGAATCTCGACGAAGACGGTGTTCCAGCCGGCCATCGCGCCATTCCACAGTCCAGGATGCTCGAGCGCGAGCAGCGGCTGGCCGTGGTGCGACTTGCGGGTGACGAAGAAGGTCTCGGGATCGACGAAATCCTGCAGCGGGTAAGGGCGGCCGTGGTGGTCCCGCAGGCGGCACACCATGTGCACGGGGTTGAAGTGGGTCGCGGCGGCGACGACCGCGTTCTGGGCCGGATCGTCGCGGTCGATTTGCGCCGACTCCACGATTTGTGGGGTCACTGGCACAGTGCCCGCGGAGGCCCCCGCGTGGGCGGGGCTGGCGGCCCAGAAGGGCCCACCCCCGGGCTCGCCGGCCACCGGCACGACGCCGGCCACACGGAGCGGTCGATCGAGGATCATCGCCAGACGGCCGGGGCGCTCGGACTCCGGCAGCTCGAGCGCGGCGAGCGCATGCGGTGCCTGGAGTAGCTCGGCGCTGCGGCGCAGGGCCCGATCGACCGCGTCGCCGTCCAGGCGCCCAGCCTCGATGGCATGCGACGTGTCGTGGATGAACTCCTCGATCTCGACCAGCAGGCCGCCGAGCCGCCGGTTCCAGGCCAGCACCTCGTCGCGGCGATGGATCGGCAACACGTTGTCGATGTTGCGCACGAAGACCAGGTCTCCGGCCATCGCCTCGAGATTCGGCAACAGCGAGCCGTGACCTCCGGGGCGGAAGAGCAGGCGACCGTCGGCGTCGCGGAGCGGCCCGCCGTCGGCTGACCCAGCGACAGTGTCGGTCTCCGGGCGCTGGATCGAGAAGCTGATCTCGAATCGGGCGCCGTGCACGCGCTCGAGCCGAGCTTCGACGGCGCGCGCCGCGTCCCGAAAGTCGAGCTCGCTGTGCTGCGGAATGGTGAAGTGGACGACGGCGCGGCGCTCGTGGTCGAGCAGGTGCTCTGCGGCCTCGTCGAGATGCTCGGCGAGCGGCGTACGCTCCTCACCGGCGCCGCGGTGGAACGGGATCAGAGCCTTGGGCCGCTGGGCGTAGCCGAGGTAGGGCGCATTCGACAGCGAACCGTCCGCCGGGCCGTCGAGCAGCAAGACCTCGAGCAGAGGTCGCGCCGCGTCGGCGCTTCGCCGCGCACGGAGCGCCGCGACATCGAGTCCGTGTCGTGCGGCCGTGTCTTCGACGGTGGCGACGAACGGCAGGCGCGGAAGGTCGTCGAGAAATCGGACAGCGGCCTCGTTGGCCGAACCGTCGCCAGAGGGGTCGAGCGCGCCGAGCAGCTCGCGGAACATGCGGGTCGCGGCGCCCGACGCCGGCACCATCTTGGCGAAGCGCCCGTCGCGGCGTGCGGCGTTGTAGCGCGCTTCGAGCTCGCGATGGCGTGCCGGCTCGAGGCGCACGACGCCGTCGCCTACGCGGCAGGGGCGGTCGAGGCGCACGGGACGCGCGCCGCGCTCCAGCAGAGAGAGCTGGCGCCGGACCTCGTCGGCGTCGAGCCCGTGCCGGCGAATCTGATCGAGGTCGCTCGCGGTGAGCGTGAAGTCGTGGGTCGGCTCACTCATCGGCTCATCCTCGCGGCGTCAGGCGCCGCCGCCGTCGGTCGTCGCGACGTCGGCCTCGCGGTAGAGCGGCAGCTCGGCCTCGAGCTCGCGCAGTTGCGGCGCCGCCGCGTCTTTGGCCGAGAGGATCGGATCGTCGATCGGCCACTCGATCGCCAGATCCGGGTCGTTCCAGGCGACGCCGAGCTCGTGGCCGGGATCGTAGAGGTCGGTGCACTTGTACTCGACCTGGGCCGTGTCGGTGAGCACGCAGAAGCCGTGGAGAAACCCCGGCGGAACGTACAGCTGGTGAAAGTTGTCGGCGCTCAGGGTGTACCCGACCCAGAGTCCGAAGGTGGGCGAGCCGCGCCGGATGTCGACGGCGACGTCCCAGATCGCGCCTTCCACAGCCCGTACCAGCTTGCCCTGCGGGCGCCGCGTCTGCGCGTGCAGGCCGCGCAGCGTGGCACGCACCGAGCGGGAATGGTTGTCCTGGACGAAGCGCTCGCCGCCGGCCGGCACGCCGCCGCCGGCGTACTTCTCGGCGTGGAACGTCTCGAGGAAGAAGCCGCGATCGTCTCGGTGGACCACGGGCTCGACGAGGACGACTCCCGCCAGCCCGGTGTCGTGGAATGTCGGCGTCATGTCACTCCTCCTCGCCGCCGCCGGCCGCGTCGCCGAGGCCGAGGCGGCTGCGATCGTAGCGATCCGAGCTCACGGCGCGGCACCAGGCGTCGTGGTCGAGATACCAACGCACGGTGGCGGCGAGGCCGCTCTCGAAATCGTGTGCCGGCCGCCAGTCGAGGGCGGCCTTGGCCTTCGAGGCGTCGATGGCGTAGCGCTGGTCGTGGCCGGGCCGGTCGGTGACGAAGGTGACCAGGTCGCGATAGCTGGCGGCCCCTCGCGCGCGCAACGCCTCGTTCTCGGCCGCCGGCCGCTCGGCCTCGAGCAGGTCGCAGATCGCTTCGACGACCTGCAGATTGGTGCGCTCGCTGTCGCCGCCCAGGTTGTACTTCTCGCCCGGCACGCCGACCTCGAGAGCGCGCAAGATCCCGACGCAGTGGTCGTCGACGTAGAGCCAGTCGCGCACGTTGGAACCGTCGCCGTAGATCGGCAGGTCGCGCCCTTCGGCGGCATTCAGGATCATCAGCGGGATCAGCTTCTCGGGGAACTGGTACGGGCCGTAGTTGTTCGAGCAGTTGGTGATCACCGCCGGCAAGCCATAGGTGTGCACGTAGGCGCGCACCAGGTGGTCGGCGCCGGCCTTCGACGCGGCATAGGGCGAGTTTGGCGCGTACGGTGTCGTTTCGAGAAACAGTCCCTCTGGTCCGAGCGAGCCGTAGACCTCGTCGGTCGAAACGTGCAGGAAGCGGAAGGCTGCGCGCGCGTCGGCCTCGAGCTCGGCGACATGGCCACGCGCCGCCTCGAGCAGCTCGAAGGTGCCGACGATATTGGTCTGGACGAACGCGCCCGGACCGTCGATCGAGCGGTCGACGTGGCTCTCGGCGGCGAAGTTCACCACGGTGTCGGGCTTGAAGTCCGCGAACGTGTCGCGCACCGCCTCGCGGTCGGTGATGTCGCCGCGCACGAACGAGTAGCGGGGGTGATCGGCGACGTCCTCCAGGCTGGCGAGGCTGCCGGCGTAGGTGAGGGCGTCGAAGACCAGGACCTCGGCCTGCGTGTCTTCGAGGGCGCGGCGGACGAAGTTCGAGCCGATGAAACCGGCGGCGCCGGTGACGATCATCCGTTGCATGGATCGGAGTTCCTCTCGGAGGCGGGAGTCGAGCGGCGGGACGGTGCAGCGCCGGCCAGCAGACGACACGGGTCGGCGGACCGGTGACGACGTGAGGCACGAGGGCCACGGTGGTGAGGGCTTCGTGACCGTCGCGGTCCGTGGGTTTCCCGAGTATACCGTCTCGCATCACTCACCTCGGCGCGCCCGGTGGCGGCGCGGGGGCGCCGCCTGCGATACTCTCGCCCGCCATGACGCTGCTGCAGGCGATTCTTCTCGCGCTGGTCCAGGGAGTCACCGAGTTCCTGCCGATCAGCTCGTCGGCTCATCTCATCCTGGTGCCCTACTTCGTCGGCTGGCCGGACCAGGGCCTGGTGTTCGACGCCCTGACCAACGCCGGTACGTTGCTCGCGGTGCTCGTCTACTTTCGGCGCGATTTGGTCCGCCTGCTGCACCCCGACGCCTGGCTGCCCGGTGGCGGCACGCGATCCGAGACCGGGGATGGAGTCGTCTCGGACGTCGCGGTCGGCGCGTCCGCGGTGGGAGCGGAAGGAGACGACGACGGCAGTGATCTCGGCGGCGCCGAGCCACGGGCGACCGGCGTTCCGCTCGGCCTGGCGCTCGCCATCGGTACCGTGCCGCTGGTGATCACCGGACTCGTCTTGCTCGACTGGATCGGCGGCGCCGCGCGCAACGCCCAGCTGATCGCCGCGACGTCGATCGGCTTCGGGCTCCTGCTGTGGTGGTCGGACCGCGGGGTGCGCGGCGTCCGTGACCTCGACGCCCTGCGATGGCGGCACGTCATGCTCATCGGCTGTGCTCAAGCCCTGGCTCTGGTGCCGGGCACCTCGCGCTCGGGAATCACCATCACCGCGGCGCTGATGCTCGGCTTTCGGCGCGAGGCCGCGGCACGCTTCTCGTTTCTCCTCGCCGTGCCGGCGGGCCTGGCGGCGACTGTGGTCGATCTCCGCGCGCTCTGGCTCGAGGGTCCCGGTGCGGCCGGCTGGGCGCCGCTGGTCGTGGCCTTCCTCGTCGCGGCCGCGTCGGCCTACCTGGTGATCGACTGGCTGCTCGACTGGGTGCGCAACCAGGACCTGACGATTTTCGTCGTCTATCGGGTCGCGCTCGGCCTGCTGATCCTCGGCCTCGGCCTGCTGGTTTGAGGCCTCGGTCGAGCCCGCCGAGCAGAAAAAGGAACAAGTCAGTCTGCTCAAGAGACGCCTCGGGGCTCTGTTGACACGCAGACCGACTGGTTGGTAGGCTGCCTCCCGCGAGGGGGTAAAAAACCTCCTCTCATCCCTCCCAACGAGGGGCGCCGTAGCGCCCCTCCTTTTTTTGCCCTGAGTCGGCCTTCTCGCGCCCGAGCTCGCCATCGTCCGACCTCGCGACCGGCCGTCGCGAACGAATCTCGTCGCCGAGGAAACATCTCGCGCGAGACTCCGTTGTGTGCGGCGTGAATCAGACACGCCCCACTCCGAGCGGGACTCAGTCGCCGCCGAGCAGACCGGTGCGGAAGTCCGCGCTCGGGGGCACCGGACCGATCCAGCAGCGGAAGAGCGCGTCGGCGAAGGCCTCGCCCTCGACGGTCGCTTTGACCTCGCCGCGCACCATGATCTCGGTGCCCTGTGCGGGGTCGAAGGTGAAGACCAGGCGGTCGCCGTCGGACACGTCGTCCATGGCCTCGTTCAGTCGCCCGAAGCCTGCACGCACCGTGTCGTCGGCGTTGGCGTTGTTCGCCTCGAGGCAGTCGTTCCAGGCGCCGACGAGGGAGTCGCGGCCGACATCGCGGACGAACTCCATCTTCAGCTTGCGCGGCTCGCCGGACGCGAAGACCTGGTCGGGATTCGACGTCTTGCGCGGCAGGTACAGCCCGGCGACATACACCTTGAAAATCGCCTTCTTGCGCAGGCCGAGGCCGTTCAGCACGAGGGTCTGGTCGCCGATCTTGGTCGAGTCGGCCATCTGCACGCCGGCGAGCTCGGCGGCGCCGGCCGGTGCCGCGGGGAGGGCGAGGAGCGCGGCGAGCATCGACGGGACGAGCAGGATCGAGAGTGAGCGCATGGAGTCTCCTTCAGTGACGGATCAGGAACGCCGATCATACCAACGCCTCTCGACGCCGGGACCCGCCGCGTGGGGATGTGCACGATGAGCGCCGCCGCCACCGTCGTGACACACTGGCCTTCAACCCGGACGACCAGGAGAAGGCCATGGACCCAGCACGCGGCGAGCGCGGTGGTCGAGCCGCGGCGCGCGCCGATGCCTTCGGATGCCGAGACGACGAGCGCCGAGCCTCCGGCGACGGTCCAGGTCGAGCAACCGGTGCGGCGCCCGGCGGCCCGTCGTGACGCCGTGCCGGCGCCGGGCTCGGACGCCGAGCGCGCGCTCGACGATCGACTCGTCGCGGCCACGCTCGCCGGCTCGCCGGACGCCTTCCGTGCCTTGGTCGAGCGATACCAGCGACCGGTGCTGTCGTTGATCGGCCGCATGGTGCAGGATCCCACGCTGGCCGAAGACCTCGCCCAGGACGCCTTCGTCAACGCCTATCGGCGGCTCGACACCTACGTACCGGGGCGCAAGTTCTCGAGCTGGTTGTTCAAGATCGCTCACAACCGCACCATCGACCATCTGCGCCTGAAGCGTTTCGACGCCGAGTCGCTCGAAGGCGACAGTGACGACGGCCCGCGCCACGATCCGGCCGCGCCCGAGGCCAGCGTCTCACCGCATCGCCACGCCGAAGCGTCGGAGCTGCGCGCCGCGGTCGCGGCGGCGTTCGAGCGGCTGAGCCCGATGGCGCGCGAGGTGCTGTCGTTGCGTTTCGAGCAAGGGTTGGCGTATCAAGAGATCGCCGACGTCACCGGAGTGACCCTGAACACGGTGAAGGTCCGCTTGCACCGTGCGCGCAAGGCGCTCGCGCGCGAGCTCGAGGCGCTCGGCGTCGAGGCGCCCGCGGCGTTCGCGCCGCAGCCGGAGAGTTGATTGCGGAACAGAGTTGACTGCGTAACACCGCCGCTCGGGCCCTCGTAGGGCTCGGCGAGTGCTCGCCACCGACGCGGCACCACGAACCAAGAAGCTCATGACGACGAGACGCACGATGCACACCGACAGCTCACCAAACGACCAGCCGCTGCGCGATGCCGTGCGCACCTGGCTGCGCGCGGAGCGTCGAGCGGAGACAGCCGACGCGATCGCCGACCGCATGTTGCCGATGATTCTTCAGGCTCTGCCGGCGCCGGCCCCCAGTGCGGGATTCGCCGCCCGCGTGCTGGCCGCGACCCATGGTGCGGCGCCGCGCGCTGCCGATCTCGGACGCCGCGCGCGCGCCGTGGTCGCCCTCGCTCTGCTGCTCACCGGCCTGGCGGTAGCGGTGCTTACGCCGCTCCTGCTGGCCCTGGCGGCGGGCATCGACCCGGGCGCGACCACACTCTTCCTGGCGGACGCGCTCGCCCTGGCGATACATGTCGCCGGTGAGCTCGCCGGGGTCGGCGCGATCCTCGCCCGCCTGCTGCGAGCGTTGCTCGTCGGCGTGATGACGCCGACGACCTTCGGCGCTCTCACCGTCTGCGTGCTGTTCGGACTGCTACTCCTGCGCGCTCTGCGCGGGTTGCTCGTTCCATCCCACGGGAGGTCCGCCCATGTCCTGTGATCTGCTCTCTCACGCCCTGTTCGACACCGACCACCGATGCGTCCGACGGACGCGGCGCGCCGGCATCCTCGCGCTCTGCGCCGCCTGGTTTGCCGTCGCCCTTCTCGGTACGGTGCCTTCGGCATTCGCTCAAGACTCCGCGTCGGTGGAAGACTCTTCGGCGGTGGACTCAGTGCTGGCAGGCTCTGTCGCGGCCGATCGCGCGGCGCTGGTCGAGCGGCTGGAGGAGCGCTACGAGGTGTTGTCGCTGCGACGCGGTGGCTTCGTCCTCGAGCCGCGCGAGAAAAAGGTCGGATTCCGAGCCATCGAGATCGCCCCGGGACGCGTCTGGGTCGATGGCGTGGAGGTCGATGAAGACGATCTGAGGCGCTTCGTCGACGGCGACGCGTCGCTGATTCTCGAGCTCACTCTGGCCCCCGAGGGCATGGAGCCACCGCGGCCGCCGCTCCCGAGGCCGCCGCTCCCGAGGCCGCCGTCTCCCGGATCGGTCGATCTCGACGCGATCGAGGAGGAAGTCGAGCGCGCGCTCGAGGAGGTCGACGCGCAGAGGATCCGCGAGCTCGAGGTCCTCGAGGACGCGCGGCGGAGGGCGCGCGACGAGCTTCGCCGGGCCCGTGAGCGCGAGCGCGAGGTGCGAGACGAGATTCGCGAAACGATGCGCGACGGGCTGCGCGAGGGCATGCGCGACGGCATGCGGCGCGGTGACGCCAAAGTCGCGATCAGCAGCAGCGTCGCGGTCGAGGCGGACGAGATCGTCGACGAAGTGGTCGTGATCATGGGCTCGGCCGACATCGAAGGCGCTGTCGAGGGCGACGCCACCGTGGTGCTCGGTTCGATGGAGGTCGCGGGCCAGGTCGACGGTGATGTCACCGTGGTGCTCGGCGACCTGTCTCTCGAGGAGGGCACGCGCATCGACGGCGATGTGACGCTGGTCGGCGGCACGCTGTCGCGCGGCCCGGATGTCGACGTCCGCGGGCAGATCTCCAACGTCGACTTTGGCGAGGTCATCGACTGGTCCGACATCGAGTGGGACCTCAGCGACGGGGATCGCCACCGCAGCGCGGGGGGCTGGAGTGAGTTCGCCTGGCGTGACCTCTTCTACTACCTCTTCGAGCTCGGCTTCGTCGCGATGCTGCTCTTCTGCACGCTCTTCCTCGCCGAGCCTGCGTCGCGCCGCGTCGCGGCCCGGGTCCGCCTGGAGCCGTGGAAGGCCGGCCTGGTCGGCCTGCTGCTGCAGGTGGCGACCGTTCTGCTCACCCTGTTGCTGACCATCTCGTGCATCGGCATTCCCCTGGTGCTGTTGCTGGCGGTCGCAGTGGCGATCTTCTTCCTGCTCGGACTGGCCGGCGTCGTCCTGGTGCTCGGCGACTGGCTGCGCGAGCGCTTCTCGATGCGTTCGGCCGGGGCCTACACCGTCGCCTTGATGGGACTGGTCCTGGTCTACGGCTGGATGATCCTCGGCGAGCTGCTCAGCTGGCTACCCTGGCCGCTGCGCCTGATCATCGTGCTGACGATGATCTTCGGCTTCCTGGTCAAGTACTGCGCCTGGACGATCGGTCTCGGGGCCGCGGCGCTGGAGCAGTTCGCGCCGCTCGGGGGCTCCGGCGGAGCCGCTGCCGCCGGGATCCTGCCGCCGACCCCGCCGCCGACTCCACCGGCGGACGAGTGGACGCCGCGGGATGCGTCAGACCCTGCATTCGATCCAGAGTCGATCGATCCCCAGGAGTCTGCCGATGCGGCCGACCCGGCATGGCGCGAGGAGGAGTGGACGCCACTCCCGACGCGCGAGGTCGACGATCAGGAGTGGGACACTGCCGGCACCGAGTCGTCGGAGGAGTTCGACGAAGGCTGGGACGAGGATCCGGACGCCGAGGCTCCGCGCGACAACGATCTCGAGTCCGGCGAGCCACTCGACGATGAGCGACTTGACGATGAACCGCGCGACGAGGGGCCGGGCACCGACGCGCTGGACGACGACCTGCCAGACGGCGACGCGCCGGACGACGACACGGCGCGGCGCTGAGGCGGCACCACCTCGTCGCGCAGTCGCTCGGCGAGCAGTGTGTCGCGGCGCGTCGTCTCGACCTGGCGCACCGCCAGGTCGAGGGCACGCCGGTTGCCGACGACGACCACCAGGCGTCGTCCACGAGTCAGGGCGGTGTAGAGCAGATTGCGCTGCAGCAGCACGAAATGCTGCGTGTGGAGCGGGATCACCACCGCCGGGTACTCGCTGCCCTGGCTCTTGTGGATCGAGCAGGCGTACGCGAGAGTGAGTCGGTCGAAGGCGGCGAAGGGATAGACCACGATCCGGCCGTCGAAGTCGATCGACGCCCGCCGTTCGGCGCGCTCGAAGGCGAGGATGCGGCCGATGTCACCGTTGAAGACGCCGAGGTCGTAGTCGTTGCGCTGCTGCATCACGCGATCGCCGACCCGCAACACCAGACCGCCGCGGCTCACTTCGTCGCCCTCCGGATTGAGCAGCGCCTGCAGCTCGGCGTTGAGGTGCGCGGTGCCGAGCAGACCGCGGCGCATCGGCGTCAGCACCTGGACATCGGTGCCCGGCTCGAGACCGAAGGCCTGCGGAATGCGTTCGGCGACCAGCTGGCGCACGGTCGCCAGGATCGCCTCCGGCTCCTGGCGCTCGATGAAGAAGAAGTCGTCGGCGCCTTCGGAGATCCCGTGCCCGCCGGCGCGTCCCGGCAGCGGTGTCAGTCCGTCGCGCACTCGGTGCGCGTTGGTGACGATGAGGCTCTGGCGCGCCTGGCGGAAGATCTCGTCGAGGCGCGCGACCTCGACGACGCCGGAGTCGATGAGGTCGGCGAGCAAGCGGCCGGGTCCGATCGACGGCAGCTGGTCGATGTCGCCGACCAGAATCAGTCGCGCGCCGCGTGGCAGCGCGCGGACCAGCGAGCGGGCGAGCGCGACGTCGAGCATCGACGCCTCGTCCACCACCAGCACGTCGAGGGTCAGCGGCGCGTCCGGCCCCCGCGCGAAGCGATGGCTGTCGGGCTGGTACTCGAGCAGCCGATGGATCGTCTTGGCGTCGTGACCGGTCGCCTCGGCCAGCCGCTTGGCGGCGCGACCGGTGGGTGCGGCCAGCTGCACTCGCTGCGTCTTGGCGCTCAGGATCTCGACGATGCCGCGCACCAGGGTCGTCTTCCCGGTGCCCGGGCCGCCGGTGAGCACGAGCAGCCGCGCACCGAGCGCCTGGGCCAGGGCACGGCGCTGACCGCGCGCCAGCTCGAGGCTTTGCCGCTCCTCGAACCATTGGATGGCGGCGTCGATGTCGAGCGTCAGCGGCAGCTCGGATTGCGCGGTGAGTGCGCGCAGGTGCCTCGCGAGCGTCGCCTCGGCGACCACCAGCGCGCGCAGGCCGAGCCGGGGCTCGTTGCCGCCCGGAGCGTCAACCGACTCTACCTCGCCCTCGTGCAAGAGGTCGGCGAGCACCGGCTCGAGCCTTGGCGGGGGCAGCCCGAGGAGCTCGCCCGCGCCGTCGAGCAGGTCGCCGCGCCGCTGGTAGACGTGGCCGCGGTCGGCGGCGCGCCGCAGGACGTGCAGCAGGCCGGCGGCGATCCGCTCCGGCGCCTCGGGCGCGACGCCGAGATCGCGCGCAATGCCGTCGGCGGTGCGGAAGCCGACGCCGGGCATCTCGCGCGCCAGGCGGTGGGGCTCCTCGCGGACGACGCGCTGCGCGTCGTCGCCGTAGCGCTGCTGGATCTTCGCCGCCAGGTTGGCGGAGACGCCGTGGCCCTGGAGAAAGATCAGCGTCTCGCGCGCCGCATGCGTCGTCTCCCAGCCCTCGACGATGCGCTGCGCGCGCACCCGTCCGATGCCCGCGACCTCGGTGAGGCGCTCTGGGTTGCGATCGATCACGTCGAGCGTGTCGAGGCCGAAGGCCGCGACCAGGCGTTTCGCGGTCGTTGGTCCGACGCCGGGCAGCAGGCCGGAGGCCAAGTACCGCTCGATGCCGAGGAAGGTCGCCGGCCGCACCGACTCGAAGCGCTCGGCGCGGAACTGCTTGCCGTGCCGATGGTCGCGCGTCCAGCGTCCCTCGAGCCGTACGGTTTCGCCGGGCTGGATGCCCAGCAAGTGCCCGGTGGCGGTCTGCGTGCCGCGCCCGCGCACCTGCAGGCGCACGACGCTCCAGCCGCTCTCCTCGTCGGCGTACACGATCCGCTCGACCACGCCCTCCAGGCGTTCCTCCTGGCCCATCGCGCGATTCTACGCCGCCTGCTGGCCTGGTAGGATTCGGCCGGTGAAAGGTCGTTGGCTGGTTGTCTTCGTGTTGCTCGGCGCCGGGTGGGTGGCTCTCGAGCTGATGCAGTACCAGGTCGGGCTCGGGCGCTATGCCGAGAGCCCGCAGCGGGTGTCGATTCGTCAGGGCGGAACGGCGATCGTGGGTGGTGGCCAGGCCGGTGTGCACTACCTGGGCAGCCCGTTCCGGCGTTCGGCCAATCTCGAAGTGCGCTGCAAAGATGTCGAAGAGCGGTTCCGGCTGCGGCCTGGCGACGTGTCCACGCCGGTGTGTGGCGTCGAGGTCGAAGTCTTGGCGATCGAGGTCGGTGATCGGCTGGCGGTCGAGGTTCGCTGGCCGCCGTCGCAAGCACCGGCCGAGGAGCCCGTTTCCCCGTCCCTCCAGCCGTCGGATGAACCACCTGAGGATTCGAAGACCCGATGAGCGCCGAGCCGTCCAGCCCGACCCCTGTTGCCGAGCGCGCCGCCGCGCTGCGCCACTCGATCCGTCGCCACGAGCGGCTGTACTACGTCGACAACGCGCCCGAGATCACCGACCGTGAGTTCGATGCCCTGCTCGACGAGCTGAAGGCGCTCGAGGCCGAGCATCCCGAGCTGCGCACCGCCGACAGTCCGACGCTGCGGGTCGGCGGCGCGCCGGTCGATGGGTTCGAGTCGGTGCGTCACGAGCCGCCGATGCTGTCGCTCGACAACACCTACAGCGAGGACGAGCTGGCCGAGTGGGCGCGGCGTACCGAACGTCGCGCCGGCCTCGGGACGAGCGACGAGGGCGACGACGCCCGCGAGGAGCTGGAGTTCGTCGCCGAGCTGAAGATCGACGGTGTGTCGATCTCGTTGCTCTACGAGGACGGCGTGTTGCGCCGCGCCGTGACCCGCGGCAACGGCGTCGTCGGCGACGACGTCACCGAGAACGTCCGCACGATCCGCTCGCTGCCGCTGCGTCTGCACGCCGTCGACGAGTCCCCGAGTCCTGAGCGCCTGCTGGTGCGTGGCGAGATCTATATGCCGCGCGCGGTGTTCGAGCGCATCAACCGCGAGCGCGAGGCGGCGGGGGAGGCGCTCTACGCCAATCCGCGCAACACCACGGCCGGCACGGTCCGCCTGCTCGACAGCCGCGAGGTGGCGCGCCGCAGGCTCGATATCGCGGTGTTCTCGTCGGCGACCGCGCTCGACGGCGTCGAAACCCACGGCGCGATGCTCGATCGGCTCGCCGCCCACGGACTGCCGGTGCAAGCCACCTGGCAGCGCTGCGTGGGAGTCGATCAGGTGCTCGCCTTCGTCGAGCGCTGGCGCACGGCGCGCCGCGAGCTGCCGTTCGAGACCGACGGTGTCGTCGTCAAGCTCGATCGTCTCGACCTGCACCACACGCTCGGCGCGACCGGCAAGGCGCCGCGCTGGGCGGTGGCCTACAAGTACGCCGCCGAGCAGGCGCGTACGGTGGTGCGTGACATTGTCGTCCAGGTCGGCCGCACCGGCGCGCTTACCCCGGTCGCCGAGCTCGAGCCGGTGCTGCTCGCCGGCACCACGGTGCAGCGTGCGACGCTGCACAACTACGAGGACCTGGCGCGCAAGGACGTGCGCCCGGGCGACACGGTGGTGCTCGAGAAGGGCGGCGACATCATTCCGAAGGTGGTGTCGGTGGTGCTCGAGGAGCGGCCCGAGAGCTCGACGCCATGGGCGATGCCCGAGCTTTGTCCACGGTGCGGCGAACCGGTGCAGAGCTTCGAGGGCGAGGTCGCGGTGCGCTGCGTCAACCCGGCATGTCCGGCGATCGTCGCGCAGTCGATCGAGCACTTCGTCGGCCGCAGCGCGATGGACATCGAGGGCCTCGGCGCGCGCACCGTCCATCAGCTGCTCGAGCACGACCTGGTGGTCGACTACACCTCGCTCTATCGCCTCGCCAAGGACGATCTCGTTGGCCTCGAAGGCTGGGGCGAGAAATCGGCCGACAATCTGCTGGCGCAGCTCGAAAAGAGCAAGCAGCGCGACCTGGCGCACCTGCTCTTCGCGCTCGGCATCCGCTTCGTCGGCCAGCGCGTCGCGCGCGTTCTCGCGGAGCGCTTCGGCAGCCTCGAGCGACTGCTCGAGGCCGACCGCGAGACGCTCGAGGACACGCCGGAGATCGGCCCCAAGGTCGCCGACAGCGTGCTGCGCTGGGCCGTCGACCCGCACACCCGTGAACGGCTCGAAGCCCTACGCGCCGCAGGCGTCAACACGACTCAACCCGAGCCCGAGGCGCCGCCCGCCACCGACGGCTATTTCGCCGGCAAGACCGTCGTGCTCACCGGCGCTCTGTCGCTCAAGCGCTCCGAAGCCAAGAAGCGTCTCGAAGCCGCCGGCGCCCGCGTCTCCTCATCGGTGTCGAAGAAAACCGACGCGCTCATCGCCGGCGAAGACGCCGGCTCGAAGCTCGACAAGGCGCGCAATCTCGGCGTCGAGGTGCTCGACGAGGAGACGTTCCTCGCGCATCTGCCCTAGCGCCACCTCTCGAGGTCGGCCTAGGCTAGCGGAGTCCAACAGACTCGGCTCGGCCACTGAGCCCTAAGAGGCCCAGAGGCTGGGCCGGCCGATCAGGAGGCTCGCGTGACGCAATTTACAGTCCGGCGTCGGGCCGACGGCTTGTATGCCAGAGCGACGGAATGACGAGCCCGTCGTCGACTGTGTAGAAGATCTGGTATCGCCTCTTCATGAGCAGCAACCGCCGAACGCCCGGTCGCCGCGCTGTGGTCCGCGTGCCGATCTGTGGCTGGTCTTGGAGTAGCTGCAGCGACGCAGCGATCTCTTGTTCGAGGAGATCAGGGGCAGCAAGGCGATTCCGGCGCCACCAGCGAACTGCGCCCTCAATTTCGTCGGCCGCTCGCTTCGAGATCCGAATCTGCGTCACTTGACGGAGAGCCGGGCTCGGAGGTCGTCCCAGTCGACATACTCGCCTGACTGCACTCGGGCGAAGCGATCTTCGAGCTCGCTCTCTTCTTCGGGAGACAGCCTGTGAATCGGCTCGGGCGCCAGGATCGTCACTTCGGTCCCGTCCGGATACTCGTCTCGTGGGAGCTCGATGCGTCCGTTGACGACGCGTGCAGTCATGAAGGTCATTCAGCCATTGTGCCCCGAGGACCGGCGACGGGGCAAGGTCAGTGCCCGCGGGTCGGCGACGCGCTAGAATTGGCGGTGCGCGTCGAGCACGCGCGAACCCAAAGCCCACGACGACTCCCCGAGGAGATTCGCATGCCATATCCCGAGATGATGCTGAAGCCCATGCGCCACGAGCTGACCATGGTCGGTTTCGACGAGCTGACGACGAACGACGAGGTCGAGAGCTGGCCCGGTTGGAACGAAGGCACCGGCCTGCTCGTGATCAACTCCGTCTGCGGCTGCGCCGCCGGCATGGCGCGCCCGGGCGTGCGCCTGGCGCTCGACGGTGAGGGGGCACGTCCTGATCGTCTGGCGACTGTGTTCGCCGGGCAAGATCTCGACGCCACCGCGGCAGCGCGCGCGCGCTTCCCCGACGTGCCGCCGTCGAGCCCGTCGATGGCGCTGTTCAAGGACGGCGAGCTGGTGTTTTTTCTGCCGCGCCACCGCATCGAGGGCCGTACCGCAGAAGACGTTGCGGGCGACCTGCGCGACGCCTTCCAGAGCAACGCCTGAACCGCCGATGGGCACGTTCCACATCGGGAAGCACGAGCTGCACGGCATCACGGTGGTGGTCGACACCGAGGGGGCCGAGACCTATGTCGGTCGCTGTGACGACATCGTCGACGGCCGGGTGATCCTGCGCGACGCCGCGGTCCACCGCGACGGTGAATCCGCGGCGTCGAAGCAGGAGTTCCTCGACAAGGCCGCGCAATGGGGCGTGTTCGCCGACCACAAGCGGCTGGTGATCGCCGAGACCACCGTGGCGTCGATCCGGCGCCTCGGCGAGCTCTGAGCGGGGACGAGCGGTTGTGACCAAGTTCGTTCTCGCCCTCGGCGCTCTGCTCGCCGCCGCCGCGGTCGCCGGCGGCGCTTTCGGCGCGCACGGCCTCAAGGGCCGTCTCGAGCCGCAGGCGCTGGCGCAGTGGGAGACCGCGGCGCGCTACCTCGTCTACGCCGGCCTGGGCACGATCCTCGCCGGCCTGGCGGCGCTGCAGCGTGGAGGTCTCTTCGCCACCGCCGGCCTGGTGCTCGCCGCCGGCGGTGTCGTCTTCGCCTGCGCCGTCGGCGGGCTCGCCCTGGGCGCGCCGCGCTGGTTCGGCGCCGTCGCGCCGCTCGGTGGCCTTGGCATGATCGCGGGGTTCCTGCTCTTCGCGGTCGCCGCGCTGCGTCTCTAGTTGCCGGGCTACTCGGCGAGCGAGTAGCCGGCGAGCTCGAGGACGCGGTCGAAGTGGTGTGTTTCGACCGGCTGGATCGACAGGCGCTGACCCTTCATGGTCACCAGCATGCCGTCGAGTGCCTCATCGGCCTTCAGCTCGGCGAGCGAGACGGTGCGCTCGAACTTCGCCTTGAAGCCGACGTCGACCAGCTGCCAACGGGGCTCGTCGGGGGTCGACTTCGGGTCGTAGTACTTCGACTCCTCGTCGAACTGCAGCGCGTCTGGATGCGATTCCTCGACCACCTCGGCGAGGCCGACTACGCCCGGCGGTTTGGCGTTCGAGTGGTAGTAGAGAACGAGGTCGCCGAGCTTGCAGTCGTCGCGCATGAAGTTGCGCGCCTGGTAGTTGCGCACGCCGTCCCACGGCGTGCGGCCATCGGCCTCGAGATCGTCGATCGAGTACGCGTCGGGCTCGCTCTTGAACAGCCAGTAGCGTCGCTCGCTCACGACGACACCTCCAGCGCCTCGGCCGCGGACGGGGAGGGCAGCGGTCCGAAGTTCTCGGCGTAGCGCGCGGCGAAGTCGTCGGCGGTGTAGCCGTGCGACTGCGTGCCGTTCTGCTCCACCGCGTAGGCCGACGCGACGCTGCCCATGCGGCCGCAGACCTCGAGGTCGTGGCCGCGAAGCAGGCCGGCGACGAAGCCGCCGCGCCAGGCGTCACCGGCACCGGTCGGATCGACCAGGCCGGCGATCTTCGCTGCCGGGATCGGCACTTCGGTGTCGGGCAGGAGGAGCTTGGCGCCCTCGCCGCCGAGCGTCACGCCGACCATGTCGACCAGCTCGAAGAGCTCGGCGCCCTTCTTGCCCGTCTTCTGCTCGAAGACTGCGAGCTCGTAGTCGTTCACCACCAACATGGCGGCGCCTTCGGCGGCGGCGGCCAGTGTCTCACCGTCCATCGCCGTCACCTGGAACGACGGATCGAAGAGGAACGGAATGCCCGCCTCGCGCGCCTCGCGGCAGTGGCGCGCCATCGCCGCCGGGTCGTCTGGCGCGACGATCGCCACCACCGCGCGCTCGCCGGCGCGCTCGGCCAGGCTCAGCTCGCCGGCGGAGGCCATGGCGCCCGGGAAAAAGCCCGTGATCTGGTTGTCGCTCTGATCGCTGGTGATGAAGCACGAGGCGGTCATCTCCTCGGCGATGATCTCGATCGCCGACACGTCGACGCCCTTGTCGACGAGCCAGGCACGATAGTCGTCGAAGTCGTGGCCGCCGGTGGCGACGATCCGCGGGTCGTGGCCGAGCATCGCGAGCGTGTAAGCGATGTTGCCCGCGCAGCCGCCGCGCTGTCGGCGCATCTCCGACACGAGGAAGGAGATGTTGATCACATGCAGCTTCTCGGGCAGGATGTGGTCTTTGAAATCCCCCGGGAAGACCATGATTTGGTCGAAGGCGAGCGAGCCGGTGACGAGCACTTGGCCGTCGCCGGCGATGTCGAGAGTCGGTCGGGTCACGGAAGAGACTCCTCGGATTCTCCGCGGACGGCCGATCGGCGCGGGATCCGGATCATGGGCTGAGACGAAGACGAGGACGTGGCGGCGCACGCGGCGTCGCCGGCTGTCGATGATCGCAGACCCGCGCCCGGGCGCCAAGCCCGCGCGCGACAGACAAGGACGGAGCGAGTCGAGAGTGCACGAAATTCCTTACGGCGGAACCATCCAGCGACGGCGAGAGCGTGTGTTCATGGTGCTCGCCGGCATCTTCATCGGTTCGATGACGATGCTCAACATCATCGGCATCACGCGTTTCCTCGATCTCTCGTTCACCGTCTTCGGCTTCGAGATCCCGATGCCGCTGGCAGTCGGAGTCTTGCCCTATCCGCTCACTTTCCTCTGCACCGACTTCATCTCCGAGATCTACGGCCGCCGGCGCGCCAACGACATGGTGATCGTCGGCTTCCTGGTCAACGTGTGGATCGTCTTCATCTTCTGGGTCGGCGGCCTGCTGCCCGGCTTCGATCAGCCGGTGCCGGGGCCCGACGGCCGCCTGCCGGTGTTTTTCGAGGTCCGCACGCTGACGCTCGGCGCGGTCACCGCCTCGATGATCGCGTACTTGACCGCGCAGCTGATCGACGTCCACATCTTCCATTTTTGGAAGCGGCTGACCGATGGGCGGCATCTTTGGCTGCGCAACAACGGCTCAACGCTCGTGTCACAATTCGTCGATTCGTTCGCCGTCATCACCATCACGCACTTCTATGCCGCGGCGCTGCCGGTCGACTCCCAGCAGCCGATCTGGCCGCAGCTGTGGACCTTCATTCTCACGGCCTATGTCTTCAAGATGCTCTCGGCCCTCGTCGACACGGTGCCGTTCTACCTCGGCACCGCCTGGCTGCGGCGTTATCTCCATCTCGACGCCGACCCGGTCGTGGCGCCCGGCGAATAGCGCCTGGGCGGAGCGCGTAGGGCCGATGTCCCGGAACGAGTCGCCATGAAGCTGCGAAGCACCCATCTCCTCTACGCCGCGCTCGCCGTCGGCGCTGTCGTGTGGCTGTTGAGCCGCCTCGGCGACAGCCCCGAGGCGCAGATCCGGGAGCGCTTCGCGCGCGTCGTCGAGCTGGTCGAGAAGGCGCCGGGCGAAGGTGCGCTCGAGGCGGCCGAGCGCGCACGGACACTCGGTGCGCACTTCACTCCGACCTTCTCGCTCGACGTGCCGCAGGCCGGTTCCATCGGCAGCCGGGAGGCCCTGGTGCGTCCGTTCGTCGGCTTGCGCCAGCCGCTCGAGCGCCTCGAGGTGGTGCTGACCGGGGTCGACGTGGCGGTCGAGTCGGAGGTCGGCGCCCGGCTCGCCGCGCGCGCCACGGTGGTCGCCACTGGCGGCGCTGCCGGTGGCGGACCGCTGCGCCAAGGCAGCTACGACATCGTCACCCACTGGCGCCGCGACGGCGACACCTGGCGCATCGAGTCGCTGCGGGCCGTCGAGTCGACCGACCGGTGACCTGGCGATGAAGCTGCTCGTCGCCTGCTCCTCGTGCGCCCGCCAGTACGATGCCACGGGTCGTGCGGTCGGCAGCCGATTTCGCTGCCACTGCGGCGACGTGGTGACGGTGCCGGAGCCGAAGGTGCACGAGGCGCGGGTCGTCCGCTGCTCGGCTTGCGGTGCACCACGGGGCGGCGACGAGTCGTCGTGCGGCTTTTGCGGCAGCAGCTTCACTCTGCACGAGCGCGATCTGCAGACGATCTGCCCGCAGTGCTTCGCGCGCGTGTCCGACCGCGCTCGCTACTGTCCGGAGTGCGGTACCGGCATCGCGCCCGAGGACAGCGTGCTGTCGACGGGCAGTGTCACCGAACGCTCGTGCCCCGCGTGCGACGATCAGCCGCTGGTCGGTCGCCGCCTCGGCTCGCTCGCCGTCTCGGTGCTCGAGTGCGGTGGTTGCGCCGGGCTGTGGCTCGGCGCCGACGCGTTCGCGCGCCTCGAGGAACTGGCGCAGCGCGACCAGCGCAGCGAGCTGGCGTCCGTTCTGGCAGGCGACGCGTCGGCCACGTCGCGGCCGGTGCCGGTGCAGCCGCCCGGGCCGCTCTATCGGCCATGCGTCGTCTGCTCAGCGCTGATGCACCGCGTCAACTACGGAAAACGCAGCGGCGTGATCGTCGACCTGTGCAAGGAGCACGGGGTGTGGTTCGATGCCGAAGAGCTGCAGCGCGTTGTCACTTGGATCCGCGACGGCGGTCTCGAGCGCTCGGAGGCGCGCGACGCCGAGCAGACGCGGGAGGACACGCGCCGTGCGGCGATCGAGCTGCCGCTGCCCGAGCCCGCCGATGTCTGGCGTCGGCGCAGCGAGAACACGATCGACAGTGTCTTGGAGATCGTCGACTTCGTCGGCGACCTGCTGTCGTTCCGTCACTGAGAGCGAGCGCGCTCTCGGCCGAGCGCGGCGGCGATCTCGGGCAGCGCTTCTTCGGCGCGTGCCGGGACCACGTGCATCCCCGGGTACGGGGCGAGGCCGGCGGGATCGATCGACCAGACCGGCACGCCGCGCCACAGCGCGCTCTGCAGAAAGACCTCGGTGACGCCGACGGCGAAGGACGTTCCGACGAAGAGAACGAAATCCACCGTGTCTGCGGCGTCCCGCGTGCGCTGCCACTGAAAGTCGTCGTGCGCGGCGTAGTACTCGTCGAACCACAGGACGTGCTGGCGCAACAGGTCGCCACAGGCGGGGCAACGCGGCACGGTGTCGAGCGAGGGCGCGGCGACGAAGGGCTCGAGGTCGATCTCGGCGCGCGGCAAGGAGCCCGCGGGCGCGCCGTAGAGGCAGCCTTCGTCCGGCTCGGAAGCGCAGCGCAGGCGGTCGACCGAACCGTGCACCTTGACCAGCGCGAGGCTGCCGGCCTGCTCGTGCAGGGTGTCGATGTTCTGGGTGACCAGCAAGAAGTCGCCTCGTTCTTGCTGAATTCGCTCCAGTTCCACCAAGGCGCGATGCGCGGGGTTGGGCCGTGCGTGGTGGAGGCTGGCGAAGCGTTCGAGCGACCAGCGCCAGTTGGTCACCGGATCCTCGCGGAAGAATCGGTAGGTGCCGAGCTCGAGGATCGAGTGGTGCCACACGGCGTCCGGGTCGTCACCGCGGAAGGTCGGTACGCCGCTGGCGAGCGAGACGCCGGCGCCGGTGACGACCACCAACGAGCGGCCGTCGAGCCGCGCCAGGGCCTCGGCGAGATCGTCCGGTGAGGCCTCGTGCCCGACGTCGCTCACGCGGACTGCCTCACGCCGGAGAGTCGGCGACGCGCGGCGCCGTTTGGGCGGCTGATGGACTCGGCGCGCGTCGTGAACATGCACCGAGGCTATCATCGGCGGATGCAGTCTCCGGAGCGTCCCGAGTCCCTGCCGCGGGCCTTCTTCGACCGGCCGACCGTGACGGTGGCGCGTGAGCTCCTCGGTCACCTCGTGGTGCGTCGCCACGAAGACGATGGCCTTCTGGTCGGCCGGATCGTCGAGACCGAGGCCTACACGGAAGACGATCCGGCGTGCCACGCCTGGTCGTTCCGCACCTCCGACGGCACCATTCGGCCCGGTCGCGGCGCGGCGCTCTTCGGCGTTCCGGGGACCGCCTACGTCTACCGCAGCTATGGCATCCACTGGATGCTCAACGTGGTGACCGAGGAGGACGGCGTCGCGGGCGCTGTGTTGGTGCGGGCGCTCGAGCCGGTGACCGGCGCCGAGGCGATGCGGCCGCGGCGCCCCAAGGCCCGTCGGAGCCGCGATCTGACGAATGGTCCGGGCAAGCTGGCCGAAGCGCTGGCGATCGACCAGCGGCATCACGGCCTCGATCTGACGTCGCAGGAGGCGGCGGCGGCGCTGACCTTGGCGCACGGGGCGACCCTCCCGCCGGAGCGTGTCGGCACCACCACCCGCATCGGCATCACACGCGCCGTCGAGCGGCCCTGGCGCTTCGTCGAGCGCGACAATCGATTCGTGTCTCGCGGCCGGCCGTCCGGAGGGGACATGACAGAATGACTGCACGATGACCGATCTTGTCGTCGGGCATGCGTCGTCGGACGCTGTATCTCCTGCCTTTGAGTCTCTGGCCCGTGTCCCAGGGTCACCCGTCCGAGGACGCTATGTCTGAAGATCATCAGTCTCAAGATCGTCAGCCTCAAGGTCGTCAGTCTCCAGATCGCTTGTCTCAAGATCGTCCGTCTGTCGAACGTATGTCTCAGGATCGCCCGTCTCGAAGCCACAGGACTCCTGATCCCGATCGATCGTCCGGCACCGACTTGTCGGACTTTGTCGATCAACTCGCCGCCGGGGACGCCGACGCGCTCGATCTCGAGTCGCTCGACGCTGCGCTCAGTGCGCTCCGGCGGATTCTCGCCCACGAGCTGCGTCGCCGTGGCCTGTGGACCGCGCCGCCGCGCTGGCTCGGCCTCATCGGCCACGCCACCTGGAACGCGGCGGCGCTCGACGAGCTCGTGCAGGAAGCCTACGTCCACGTCTTTCTCGATCGGCGCGACAGCCTGGTGCGCCGACGGCGCGCCGGTCGCGCGGTGGAAGGAACCGTCGCATGGTCGGTGCGCCAGTTCGTCTCGGCGCGCCAGCGTGGGCACGATCCGATCGGCGCGCGCGTCTACGATCTGCTGCACCGGGCGGTGGAGCAGCTGCAGGCGGCGGGTCGGGTCCGTGTCGTGCCGCCGCCGCGGTCGACGCTGCGTGACGACCACCTGATCGTCCGCCACGGCGCCACCGATGGTGCGCCGTCGCCGCTTCCCGACGGCACGGTCGACGCCTGGCTCGACGATCTCTTGGTCGAGTTGGTCGTCGCTTGGCACCATGGGCCGGTGCTCGACGAGCTGAGTCGTCGGCTCGAGGAGTTGATGGAGCGGGTCGAGCGATTTCGTTTCGGCGACCTCTTGGTGCCTCTCCGCACCGCGACCCGCGTACGCTGGCAGGCCCTGTGGGACGAAGGCTTGGGCTCGGAGCCGTCGTCGTCGCCCGATCAAGTAGTCCTTGAAAGAGACATCGTAGAGACTTTGCGCCGCTGCATCGCGCGACGGATTGATGAGGAGAGCAACCTGAGACGGCGCGAGTCCCTCTGGCGTCTTTACAACATGCTCCGCGCGTGGGCTGAGGCGGGTGATGAAGAAAGCCCTCCTTCCGACCGGAGCCTTGCCGAGCTCCTCGACATTCCGCGTTCGACCGTCGGTCGGCTGCGCCGAGAGCTGCAGCGTCTCGCCGCCGCCTGCCGACAGGAGGCTCTCGCGTCCGCGGATGCAGGGAGCTCGACGGCGCTAACGGAAGGAGGACCCTTGGAGCATCGAAAGGACCCATCCAAAGCTCTCGATCGTGCCGCGCTGCTCGCACGGACCCGAACCGCTCTGGTGCACGCGAGCGGCAACGGCTCGACCGCCGGTGACTCCGGACTCGTCGACGCCGGGCTGGTGACGGTCGCCGGGGCCGCGGCCGACGTGACGCCGGCTCCGGGAGACCTGCTCCTCCTGCCGCTCGACGCCTTCGGGGCCCTCGACGCCTTCGACGACGAGGACGACGAGTTCGATCCGGATGCGATCGAGTGGTTGGTGAGTCATCGCGCCGACGAGCGCGTCGAGTTGGTGCCGGTCGACAGCGCGCCGTGGCTCGGTAGCCGCGATCTCCGCCTCGATCTCGGGCTCCACGATGTCGCCATCGCACGCCTCGGTCTGGCGTGCCGGGTGTCGGTGACCGCGCTCGCCGGCGCCGTCGTCGGCGCCGCGGTCGATCCCGTGCAGGTCGACCGCGTCCGGCAGGCGCTCGACGCGACCCCACGTCCCTCGACTCTCGCGCGCGAGACCGACCTGAATCCGGAGTATCGGGCCTGGGTCGACGCCGTCGAACGATTGGCCGATCGCCTCTCCGGCGTCGCGTCCGCGCCGGAGACCTCGGGATCATCGACGGATGGCACGTCCTCCGCAGACGTCGTGCCGTTTGCGCCCGGGCGTCGACGCGGACTCGACTTCGTTCCTTGGTCGCTGGCCGCGGCGCTCGCTCTCGCCGTCGTCGGGCTCGGCGTCTGGAACCTCGAGCTGCGCGACGCCCTGGAGCCCGGGACGCGCTTCTTCGACGGCTCTGTCGCCCTCGAAGAGGCACAATTCAGCTCGCGCCCGGTGCGCAACGGGCCGAGCACGGTCCGGGTCGACTATCTCGCCGATGCGTCGACTGTGCTGTTGGGCCTGTCGCTGGATCCGGACGATCTGACGCGGCACCCCCAGTCGACCCTCGAGCTGCGCACTGAGTTCGGCGGGGTGATCGAGACTCTCGAGGTCGATGCGGACGATCCTCCCGTCTACTTGTTGATCGATCTCGGGCCGATTCTCGAGGCCGGCGAGCGGGCCAAGCTGCGATGGTCGAGCGCTGAAGGTCAAGAGATCCGCGAGGTGACGTTGGTCTTCGTACCGCTTTGAGTCAGCGCCGTCTCTGATCCGATCGAGCGCCATCCTGCGCGTTGACTGGCAGGATGACGGAACGAGCACCGACCCAGCCGCCGCGGCCGACGCGGTCCCGATCCAAAGCCCTGGGCGCCGGGCTGCTGGCCCTCGCGGCGTTCTGCGTGCTTTACGGCGTCGGCTCGCAGCAGCGCGTCGCGGCGCCCTTTCAGCTCGAGGCCGACGTCGAGAGCCTGGAGCTCACCGTGGGCGGCTCGAGCGCCCGGACCCTCTTCGCGCGCCCGCTGGCGGTCGACGCCATCGAGCTCGCCGGCGTCGAGCACTATGAGGCGGGCGTCGCCGGCGTCCGTCCGGGCGGCCCGATCGGCACCGCATCGGCTCGTCCACCCGCCGCGTCGACGGTGTCGCGCGGGTTCGCCGCGCCGGTGGAGCGCATGCGCCTGCGCGCCACCGACGCCTTCGCCAGCCTGCGCCTGTGGCAGGCGCGCCCGGGAGCGGGTGGTGTCGGCGTGCTCGAGCCACCGTGGGTGATGCCGGAAACACGGGTCCACCTGGCGGTCGATCGCGGGCGCCTGGCGCTCCGCATGGTGCCGTCGCCCGAGGTCCGGGTGCTGCTCGCCGTGCCCGCCGCGCTCACCGCGCACGGCATCGAAGTCGACGGGCCGGGCGTCGGGTGGGCGGCCGCCGACGCCGGTCGGGGTGCGCTCGAGCTCGAGCTGCTGCCGGCGCCGTCGGCCGCCGCGTCGCGCGTCAGCGGAGATGATCTCTCGCTGCGACTGACGCCGAGCAGCGCGAATGGCGCCTTGCTCGGCCCGTCGTTCGGCGGTGCCGGCGCGCTGCCGGTCACCCGCATGGTGCTGCCGACACCCGGCGCCGGTTCGTCGCTCCGGCTCACCAGCCCGGCTCGCGGCTTTGCGGCGCGAAAGATGACCGAGACACTACACCTCGAAGGATTGCGCGACACTCAAGTGGTCGCGTTGCGGCTCGAGCCGAGTGGACGCCTGGCGCTCGAGGTCGAGGGGATCGCCGAGCGCCTCGAGACAGTGCTGGAGGGCGCCGCGACCGACCTTCGACCGACCGCGACCGAACGCTGGCTGCCGCCGTCGCGGGTCGCTCTCCTCGGTGGATTCGGGCTGCTGCTCGCCGCCGCCCGCCTGATCGAGCGGCGGCTCCGCAGGCGGGTCGTGGCCTGAGCGCCGTGCCGGCTGTGGGTCGTGTCGCCGTCGTCTCGGCGATGTTCGGGGCGCCACACCGAGACGCTTCTCCGTGTGGCACTCGTGATAGAAAGTGCTCAGTCTCATCGCTTCACGGACGGAGGGTGTGTGCAGGACGCAGGCGAGATCTCGCAGCTGCTGGTCGCGTGGAGCGACGGCGACGAGGGGGCACGCGATCGACTGATGCCGCTCGTGGTCGACGAGTTGCGCCTGATCGCGCGCCGGCAATGGGACCAGGAGCGCCCGGGGCACACGCTGCAGCCGACGGCGGTGGTGAACGAGCTCTACATGAAGCTCCTCGGCCAGCGCAAGGTGCAGTGGCACAACCGGCGCGAGTTCTTCGCCGTGTCGTCGCGGTTGGTGCGGCGCATTCTGGTCGACCATGCGCGCAAGCGCTTTGCCGCCAAGCGCGGCGGCGGCGAGCCGGTGCTCAGCTTCGACGAATCGATCGGCCTGCCGGAAGCCGACGACCCAATGCTGCTGCGGCTCGACGATGCGCTCGATGCCTACGCCCAGACCGACTCCCGGGGCGCCCAGGTGGTGGAGCTGCACGCGTTCGGTGGGCTGACCTTCGACGAAGTGGCCGAGACCCTGAGTGTCGGCCGTGCCACCGTGCTGCGCGACTGGAAGCATGCCCGTCTGTGGCTGCGCCGCGCGCTCGAGAGTGGCGAGGATCCCGACGACTCGGCATGACGCGCTCCGGAACGGTCGTGGCATGAGCTCCTCACCGCGTCTCGAACGCATCAAGGATCTCCTCGACCAGGTCGACGACCTCGCCCTGGACGAGCGCGCCGCCTACCTCGACGCGCACTGCGACGATCTGGACCTGCGCGCCGAGGTCGAGTCGCTGCTCGCCTTCGACGACGCCGCGCCGGCCTGGCCGGAGGCGCCCTTGCTCACCGCGCCAACCGAGGCGCCGGGTCCGTGGGTCGAGCAGCTGAGCCCAGGCACTATGGTCGGGCCGTACCGCGTCGTCCAGCCGCTCGGCGTCGGCGGCATGGGCGCGGTAGCGGCGGCCGTGCGCGAGGGCGATTTCGCCAAGACGGTGGCGGTCAAGGTGTTGCACGAGCGTCCGTCGCGCCAGTCCGTGCGCCGCTTTCACGACGAGCGCCAGATCCTCGCCGGTCTCGAGCACCGCAACATCGCCCGCATCCTCGACGGCGGCACCACGGACGACGGGCGTCCGTACTTCGCGATGGAACTGGTCGACGGCCTGCCGATCGATGTCTACAGCGAGCGTCGGCAGCTCGATGTCGACGCCACGGTGCGTTTGGTGCTCAAGGTCTGCTCGGCGCTCGCCGCCTCGCACCAGCGCCTGGTGGTGCATCGCGACATCAAGCCGTCGAATCTGCTGGTCGACGCGGCGGGGGAGCCCAAGCTGCTCGATTTCGGCATCGCCAAGCGCCTGGGCCCGGGCGTCGACGACCTCACACGCCGCGGCCACCGGCCGATGACCCTGCGCTACGCAAGCCCCGAGCAGGTCGCCGGCACTCCGGTGACCACCGCCACCGACGTCTGGGGCGTCGGCGTGTTGCTCTACCAGCTGCTCACCGGCACCCACCCGTTCGGTTCACTCGACAGCGGCGCGCTCGATGTCGCCGAGGCGATCCGCGACGAAACGCCGCCGCGGCCGAGCGCCGCGGCCGTCGATCCGGTGCGCGGGCGGCGTCTACGCGGCGACCTCGACGCCATCCTGCTGCACGCCCTGCGCAAGGAGCCCGAGCACCGCTACCCGTCGATCGAGGCCCTCGCTGCCGATCTCGAGGCCTACCTCGAGCGGCGTCCGGTGGCGGCGCGACGCGGCGGACGCGCCTACGTCGTGCGCCGCTTCGTGCGGCGCTACCGCTGGCCGATCACCGCGGTCGCGGCCATCGTCGTGCTGTCCATCACATTCGGCGTCGTGTCGTGGGCTCTTCTGCAGCGTGCCGAGGAACAGAGAGAGCTTGCCAGGCTCGAAGAGTCGAAGACGAATCGCGGATTCGAGCTGGTGCAAAACATTCTGCTCGAGCTGAAGCCGCGCGCGGGGGAATCGACGCCGGAACAAGTCTTTGCGGCGGCGCTGCGCGAAGTCGAGTCGCGGGTGATGGCCAGCGAAGATGCCGAGATCAAGCTCGAGCTTCTCGCTGCGTTCAGCACGGTCTATACCGCCTGGGGCGAGATCGACGACGCATGTCGCGTCTCGACGACGGCGCGGCAGTTCGCCGAAGAGAGCTTCGAGCCGACGTCGTCGGAGGTATTCACAGCTTTGACCAACGAAGCCTCCTGTCGCTTCAACCAGGAGGACTTTGCGACGGCGTCGAGACTCTGGGACCAGGCTCTTGCCCTCCAAGAGCTGGGCCAGAACATCGGGCGATTGCCTAGGGCTCTTGCGAACAGCGGGACCGGCCATCGCAGCCTCGGCCACGACGAGAAGGCGCTCGAGCTCTATCGGCGCTCGCTCGACATGAGCCTCGAACTCGCAGCTCGCTTTTCCGGCTGGGAGCCCCAAGTGGCCAAGGCCTGGCGCAGTCTGAGTGTCGTCCACCTCGACCGGGGCGAGATCCTTGAGGCCGAGGAAGCCGCACGTGCCGCGCTCGAATGGTTGGCGCGCGCGCCAAACCAGGGTAGTGGGCAGATTCAGATTGCTCGAGCGACGATGCAGCTCGGCCTGGCCCGCATCCTCGACGAGCAGCCGCACCGGCGCGCTGAAACCGAGAGTCTCTACCGCGAGGCGCTGGGGGAGAGACTGGAGCTCTTCGGGAAAGACCATGACCATGTTGCGTTGGCGCGGCTCGATCTGGCCCGTTTCCTGCTCGAGGAGCCGGATCTTGACGAAGCATGGATCTTGCTCGACCAAGTGCTCGCGGTGCTCGACGATCCGCGCGATCGGGCTCGGGCGCAGTCGGTGGAGGCGCTCTATCGGGCTCGGACCGGGAGGCTCGATGAGGCCGAGGCGTTGCTGGTGGCGAGTCTCGAGGTGATGATGGAGGGGCGTGAGGTTCCCGACATTCATGCCCGGCGGACCACAGAGTGGCTGGAGCAGGTGCGGGCTGCGCGGAACGACGCAGCGCCCGGCGTGGGAGCGTCGAGCGAAAGCGACATCCGTTGCGAGGTCGGAGACCAGCCCGCGGAGTCCCGGGATGCGGTTGGGGACTCGCGTGACGACGAGGCTCTGCACGACGACGGGGCTCCGCACGACGACAGGACGGCATACCAAGACGGGGCCACCGCCGTGGCGGTGACCCCGGGTCGAGCCTCAATCGACGGTAGGGCTTACGGAGCCTCGTCGACCGAGACGTTCAATCCCTCGGTTTCGTCGGCGCCATCGACGCGCAGGAAGTAGCGGCCGGGGCCGAGATGCAGGCCGTCGTCGCCGCCGAGGCTACGGCCGTAGGCGTCGAGCACCTCGAGGTCCGCCGCGCCGGTGGTGGCCGCGTCGAGCACGCTCCAGGTCTCGATGTCGAGAGCGAAGAGGCTGGCACCGTCTCCCGCAGCACCGGCCTGCTTGCCGCCGCCGGCCCGGGCCAGGACGTTGCCGTGGAGTCGGCAGCTCGGGTCCGGGTCGGGCTGCTGGCAGTTCGGATCCGGCTCGGTCTTGACGCGCAGATCCGTGGTGAAGCGGAGCCGCAGCGGCACGGCGCAGGTGAGCGTCGTGCTTGCATCGCCGCACAGGGCAGCCAGACGAGCCGGATCGGTCAACGGGCTGCGGAAGGCGTCCTTGCCGGGGAACGGGCGATCCGCGGTGTCGCCGGCAGCGAAGCGACTGGTCAGCCGCAGCGACGACGACTGGACGCCGACGGCGCAGACGATGCGATCTCCGGCGTCCGCGGCATCGACCACGATCTCGTGCGCGGCACGGCGCTGCACCGTGTCGCCGTCGTGGGCGCTGGCGCAGGCCGACGGCACGAGCGAGACACCGGCATCGTCGGCGGCGACGAGCCAATGGCCGGTCGACGGCAGGTAGGCTCGCAGGCAGACCGAGCCGCCTCGAACCGGTACGATCTGCTCACCGCCGAGGCCGAGATCGTGGATCACGGGGGCGGCGCACGACGGATCGTCGAGCGTGGGGACGCTGCGGATCGCCTGGGTCGGCAGCGCAAGAGCGAAGAGACCGACGAGGACTGCGAGTAGGCTCGCGAGGTGAGTGTGGACAGGGTGAACGGTCGGGCGGGTCGCGTTGGACATGAGTCTCCCCTCGGCGGGCCGCGAGGGCCCGCGTTTGGATCTGGAGTCCGTAAGGAGGAGCCCCGGGCACTCCCCGGGACTCCTGCGACCGTCGGCCGACGTGTCAGGACACTCTGTGTGTGTCTCGTGGTCTGAATAACCAGGAGTTCCGGCGAGTGGCCCACCTGCGAGGAAAAAAATGGCGAATCGTTGAATCGAGTGCCCGCATCGAGGACGATGCGGGCGCGTGGTCGGCCGCGGGCCTGCACGCGGTGGCCGACCGGCTGGCGACGCGACTGGCGGAACTCGGTGTCGGGCACGGTCAGCGCGTGGCGCTGGCGGCGACTCCGGGGCGCCTGTTCGTCGCGGCGCAGCTGGCGGTCTGGCGTCGCCGCGCAGTGCTCGTGCCGCTGCCGCTCGTGGCGCCCGTCGCCGCGTGGCGGCTGCCGCTCGAGCTGGCGGCGGCGCGCCTGTTGCTGGTCGACGCGACGGCTCGTGCGACGCTCGAAGCTTCGTCGCCCGGGGGCGCGCTGCACGGTCTCGAGGTCCTGGGGCTCGACGAGATGCTTGGTGACGAGCGACTCGAGATGACGCCAGACGACGAGGTCGACGCGGCAGCCGGCGACGCGGCGTGCACGACAGAGACCGATCGCGAGGCCGAGTGCTCGTGCGCGCCCGACGACGTCGCCGTCCTGCTCTTCACCTCGGGCACGACCGGCACGCCCAAGGGGGTGCCGCTGCGCCATCGTCAACTCGCTGCGCAGGTGGCCTCGCTCCATCGAGCCTGGGCCTGGAGCGCGGACGACCGCATCCTCGCCACGCTGCCGCTGCACCACGTGCACGGCTTGGTGAATGTCGTCTTGTGCGCTCTGGCGGCCGGCGCCGGGATCCGCTTTCTGCCGCGCTTCGACGCCGACCGCGTATGGCGCGCGCTGTCGGCCGACGTCGACTCCGAGCTCGGGAACGACAGCGACGGTGGGGCGATCACCCTCTTCATGGCCGTGCCGACCATGTACCGCCGCCTGGTCGATGCCTGGGACGCGGCCGACAACACCACTCGCGCACGCTGGAGGGCTGGCGCCCGTCGTCTACGGCTGGCGGTTTCGGGCTCTGCGGCACTTCCGCACGGGCTCTTCGAACGCTGGCGCGAAATCGCCGGCGTGCCGCCGCTCGAGCGCTACGGTATGACCGAGATCGGCATGGCGCTGTCGAATCCGCTGAGGCATACCGAGGACGGCGTTGCCGGGAACACGCGGCGGGTCGCCGGTTCGGTCGGGCGCCCGCTGCCCGGCGTCGAGGTCCGCCTGGTCGACGAGGACGGGAGCGTCTTGCCGCCCGACGGAGAACCCGGTCGAGTCGGCGAGGTCGAAGTCCGTGGACCGGGTGTCTTCGACGGCTACTGGGACGCTGCCGGACGCCGTGCACCGGCAGCCGGAGAGTCCGACGCCCTGAGCCCCGACGGCTTCTTCGCCACCGGTGACCTCGCCGTCGAGGAGGGCGCCGTGGTGCGCCTGCTCGGGCGCCGCAGCGTCGACCTGATCAAGTCGGGTGGGGAAAAAATCTCTGCACTGGAGATCGAGGCCGTATTGCGAGATCATGTGCAGGTCGCCGATGTCGCGGCTGTCGGTCTGCCCGACTCCGAGTGGGGTGAGATCGTCGCAGTCGCGGTGGAGCCGATTTCGTGGGAAGATCGGCTGGACGTCGCTTCAGATCGTGAATGCGGCGCCCGCGGTACATCCGACCTGAGCCCATCAGGCGGACGCGATTTGCCATTAGGAGGTTCGGATCATGGACTCGTCGAGCTCGACCAGCTCCGCACGTGGGCCCGTGCGCGCATGGCGCCCTGGAAGCTTCCGCGGCGTCTCGTCGTGGTGCGAGAGCTCCCACGCAATGCCCTCGGCAAGGTGGTGAAGGAGCACGTCGTGCGCCTCTTCGACGGCCCGAACTTCCGTCGCGCCCCCCGCGACCTCTTAAGGAAAGGAACTCCGTAACCGTGTCTGCCTCCGAACCGCAAGCCATCGATTCAAGGCGCTACCTGCGCTCCGCTCTCTTCGTCGACTTCGACAACATCTATCTGGGCCTCTACAAAACCGACCCGGAGGCCGCCGAGGCCTTCGCCAGCGATCCGGCACGCTGGATTCGCTGGATCGAGGAAGAGCTCCAGCTCGGCCACGAGCTCGGCGGCGGGCGCCGCGTGCTCGTGCGCAAGTGCTACTTCAACCCGCGTGCCTTCCACCGCTACCGTCCTCACCTCGTCCGCGGCGGCTTCGCCGTCGTCGACTGTCCGCCGCTGACCACGCAGGGCAAGACCAGCGCCGACGTCTACATGGTGATCGACCTGCTCGACGCGCTCGAGCACTCGACCCACTTCGACGAGTTCATCATTTTCTCGGGCGACGCGGATTTCACCCCGGTGTTGCTGCGCCTGCGCGCTCACGACCGACGCACGGTCGCCTTCACCGTTGGACCGGCGTCGACCGCATTCCGCGCCGCCTGCGACGCCGTGCTCGACGAGGAGACCTACATCGAGGACGGTCTCGGCGTCGAGTACGCCGAGACAGTGCCGGTGCCGCACGATCCGAGCGACTCACTGCGCGGCGTGCTGCTGCGCATGGAGGAGCGGCTGAATGAGCTCGCCGCGGCGGTCGGTGGCATTCGCGGCGACCAGCTGGTCGGTGTGTACAAGGAGTTCCCCGAGTTCACGTCGGGGCAGAACTGGCTCGACTACTTCTCCTTGCGTCGTATGACGGAGGCGGTGCTGTCGACCCGTGGCCGCCTCGAGATCGTCGACGACGACCCGTGGTGGGTGCGCGCGGTCGACGATCCCGAGGTCCAGAACGCGCTCGGCGGCGGCTTCGACGACGACGAGGTCGCGGACTACGTGCGGACCTTGGTCGACGAGTCGCCCGAGCCCCTACAGCTTGCGTCGCTCGGCCACTCGCTGCTCGACCGCTTCGGGGCCGCGATCAAGGATCGCGGCTGGCAGGGCGCCGGCTCGCTGCGCGCCTATCTCGACAGCCTGCCGCTCGGTGGCCTCGAGACCTCGTCGGTGATTCCGGGCTGGATCTACGACCCGGAGCGCCACCGCGAGCCGCAAGACGACGACGGCGTCGCCTCCCGCGATCACCTGCCGCCGATCGGCCGCAAGGTCTGTCAGCTGACGGAGTTTCCGCCGCTTTCGAGTGACGGCTACGCGATCTTCCTCGAGGCGATCGCGCGCGAGATCAACGACAACGACTACCACCTCACGCGGACCTCGAAGAACGTGCGTGACCGCTGCATCGAGAAGGGGCTGCGCGTCGCGCGCTCGCACGTCAGCTTCGTGCTCAAGGGCATCGGCTACACCGGCCACACCTACGTCCAGGGCGAGGAAGACGCGTACGAGCTCGGCGAGGCGCTCGCCGGCAACGCGCGTCACCTGCTCGAGCGTCTGCAGGTCGAGATGACCGACGAGGAGGTCGACGAGCTCCACGACTGGATTCTCGGCTCGCTCGAAGAGGGCGAGGGCTTCGACGACGACTACGAGGACGACGAGCTCGAAGAAGACCTCGACGACGACGAGGAGTACGACGAGGACGACGACGACGATCTCGACGAGGACGAGGACGAGGACGACGACGACCTCGACGACGAAGACGAAGACGAAGACGAGGACAAGGCCTGAGTCTTCCGCTCGGCCGGTGCTCGGCGTCCGTTCAGCGTCCGCTGAGCGCCGTGTCGCGCCAGGCGCTGCGCAGAATCTCGCGCGCCTCGGGATGCTCCATCGGGAAGTCGTGACGGCCGGGCCGGCCGGGAATCCACTTCCACCAGAACATGCCCACCACGTGCGGCGCCTCGGGCACCCGCTCGAGCGCCGCGCGCATCAGCGCCGCGCGCAGCGCCAGCGCGCGCGGTGAGGCGCGGCGTCCGCGCTGTGTGCGCCACGGCTCGGCCGCGGCGTGTTCGGCGAGGTCGTAGCCGATCTCGGCGAAGAGCACCGGCTTGTCGTAGCGTGTCGAGAGCGCTTCGAGGCGAGCCAGTGGGGCATCCCAGGCCTGCCGGAAGGCGGCGACGTCGGGCGCCGCGTCGGCGGCGCCGAGCGGGAAGTACGCCTGGACACCGATCAAGTCGACGGCGTCCCAGAACGGCACGTCGTCGAGCCGATCCCAGTTCGCGGCGTAGGTGATGCGCCCCGAGTAGACCGCGCGCACCGCCTGGATCAGTCGGCGCCAATCGGCCTCGTGATGGGTCGTCGCCTCGTACTCGAGGCCGACGGCGAAGAGTGGCACCCCTGCCGCCTCGGCGAAGCGTGCCTGGTCGACGATGAACGCCCTATAGCTGGTGAAAAAGCGTCGCCAGGCGGCCTCGTCGTCGCCGAACTCGATCGTGCCGCGCCAGTCGAAGCTGCCCCAGTAGGCGAGGTGGGGCTTCCAAAAGAGGTGGATGTCGGCGGCGCGCGCGATCTCGACGGCGCGCCGGAGGAACGGCGTGTCGGCGGTGGCGGCGTAGCGCACGGTGCCGGAGCGGTCGATTTGAGCGTACGGGTGGATCGAGACCCAGTCGACGCCGAGCTCTTTGAGCTCGGCGAGGCTGCTACGCATCGCGTCCGAGCCCCAGATCGGGCCCCAGGTCGGGCACGAGACGGTCATGCCGCGCGCGAAGCCGTCGTCGAGCGGGTCGGCAGCGACGGCTGGGTCGGCCACGAAGACCGAGTCGCCGGAGGGTGAGGAATCCTCCGCCGCGGCAGGCGCGGCGTCGGCCGAAGCGGCGGCTGCGGCTGCGGCTGCGGCCACGACGGTGAGCATCACGGCGAACGACGAAGCGAGCGAGACGAGGCGGAGACGAGTGACCATGGAGCTCCCGGGTCGACCGACCGCGGCGTGCGGTGCGTCGCCTGATCCTACGTCGGCCGGGCCGTGTCGGTTGCCGGCGCCGGCCGCGTCGGTTGTCGGTCGTCGGGGCCGATGGTATCTTCGGGGCCCACTCTGCACGGCCGGGTGCCCGCCCGGCGTCCTCCCGTTTCCTTTCGATCACGTCGGCGCTGCAAGGTCCGCCGCTCCTCGAGCGAAGGAGATCGTATTCCCATGTCGACCCCGACTAGCCTTCTCGACGAGCTGCAGTGGCGCGGTCTCGTCTACGACGCCAGCGAAGGGCTGCGTGAGCATCTCGAAGCCGGCCCGGTGACGCTCTACATCGGCTTCGACCCGACCGCCGACAGCCTCCACGTCGGCTCCCTGCTGCAGTTGATGCAGCTCGCCCGCCTGCAGCGCGCCGGCCACCGGCCCATCGGCCTGGTCGGCGGCGGCACCGGCATGATCGGTGATCCGAGCGGCAAGAGCCTGGAGCGTCAGCTGCTCACCCGTGAGCAGGTGCAGAAGAACATCCAGGGTTTGCGCGCCCAGGTCGCGCGCTTCCTCGACTTCGACGCCGAGAGCAATCCCGCACTCTTGCTCGACAATGCCGAATGGCTCGAGCCGGTGTCGATCCTCGAGTTCCTGCGCGACGTGGGCAAGCACTTTACGGTCAACTACATGGTGGCCAAAGAGTCGGTGAAACGGCGCATGGAGAGCGACGAGGGGATCTCCTACACCGAGTTCAGCTACCTCTTGCTCCAGGCCTACGACTTCCTCGTCCTGCGTGATCGCTACGGCTGCAGTCTGCAGATGGGCGCCAGCGACCAATGGGGCAACATCACGGCAGGGACCGAGCTGATCCGCAAGCTGCGGCGCACCAAGGCCTACGGGCTGGTGTCGCCTTTGGTCACCACCTCGTCGGGCGTCAAGTTCGGCAAGACCGAGGCCGGCGCCGTCTGGCTCGATCCGCGGCGAACCTCGCCATATCGCTTCTACCAGTTCTGGCTCAACACCAGCGACGATGACGTGGTGCGGTACCTGAAATTCTTCACCTGGCTCGGTCGCGAAGAGATCGACGAGCTGGCCGCGCGCCACGCCGAGGCGCCGCAACAGCGGCAGGCGCAGCGGCGCCTGGCGGCCGAGGTGACGGCGATGGTGCACGGCGACGAGGCGCTCGAGCGGGCGCAGGTGTCGAGCGAGGTGCTCTTCGGCGGCGGCGCGCTCGGCGAGCTGGCGGCCGACGAGCTGCTCGAGATCTTCGATGCGGTTCCGTCGAGCGAGCTGGCTCATGCCCGCATCGACGAGGGCCTCACCGCGATCGACCTTTTCGCCGACGCCGGTCTGGCGAAGTCGAAGGGCGAAGCGCGCCGCCTCGTGCGGGACGGTGGGGCCTACGTCAACAACGAGCGGGTCGCCGGCGAGCAGGAGGCGATCGGCGTCGATCGCTTCATCGATGGGCGGGTGCTGGTGCTGCGCAAAGGGCGCAAGAAGTATCACCTGGTTCATCTCGAGGGTGCTTGAGATGCCAGAGACTGACTTGCGAGAAACGGTGCTGCAAGAGCGCTTCGTCGAAGCGCTGAAGGAACCCTTCGCCCAGGCGACGCCGCGGCGCCGCTCCGTGCGTTTCCTCCTCGGCTCGGACGAAGCGATTCGCCACGAGCGACGAACGGCGTTCGCACCGCGTCATCTCGAGCGGCTGCGCGTCGACCTCGAGGGCCTCGGACTCGAGCCCGAGCTCTTCTTCGTCACCGGGACCGGAGCACGCACCGACCCCGCCTATCCCGACGCTGCCTACCAGGCGGCCGGAGCGCGGGCGGTGAGCGTCGACGAGGCCGCGGCACTGGACGCGGTCGACTTGGTGCACGCTCTCAAAGAGCCGACCGCCTACGAGGCGACGCTCGCCGGCCCCTTCGTGCGGCTCGGTGCGCTGCACCTGGCGAGCCGCCCGCCCGGGGTGTGCGCGATGCTGCGTCGCGGCCGGGTGACGGCGATTCTCGACGGTGCGACGGTCGGTGACTGTTCGTACCGGCTCACCGGTGGAGATCGCACGCCGATCGTCGGCAGCATGTCGCGCTTTGCCGGCGCGGTCGCCGGACGCAAGGTGGCCGAGGCGCTCGACCTGCGAGGTCTCGGGCCCGGTCCGATCGTCGTCGTCGGAGCCGGCATCGCCGGCCGGGCGGCCATCCGCAAGGTGGCGGCGCACGCCGTACCGCTGCGCGTGGTCGAGCCGTGGCGCCCGTCGCGCGAGCGTCTCACCAGTCTCTTGCCGGCGCTCGGCATCGAGCACTTCAAGATCGTCGAAGCGGTGAGCGACGAGCTCTTCGACGACGCCGTTGGCCTGGTCTTCGCGCATCGCTCGGGCGCGCGCGCGGCCGAGAAAGTCTGTCGCCTCGAGCAGATCGAGCGCATGCGCGACGGCGCCGCGATCGCCGACATCGCGATCGACCAGGGCGGATCGATCGCGCACGACGGCTACGACATGAACGACGATGCCGAAACCGCGCGCGGCAAGTACATACAGCTGCTGGGCGGTCGCTTCAGCTACTACGCGGAAGTGAACATGCCGCGCGAGGAGCCGCGCGAAGCGTCGGATCTGCACGGTGACTCGTCGCTGCCCTACGTCACCGTCTTTCTCGTCCTGTGCGCGCTGCACGACGGCCCGGCGGCGGCGATCGATGCGCTGCTCGAGCGTCCGCGGCGGGTGCTGTCGGACGACGATCCACCGCCCTCCGATCTGCTAGAGGCCGTGCTGCAGGACTTGCGCAACGGCGTCCAGATCGTGCTGCGTGAGGACGCGATGGAGATCACCGATCCGGATGTCGCAGCCGACGCGGCGCTGTCGGGCTGGGTCCGTTCGTGCACGGAGTGACCTCGGTCGGTCGTGTTGCGTGGAGCCCGAGCCGGCGACCGCGGCCGGCCGAGATCGCCCACTGAGAGGGGTTTCGGGGCTTGCCGCATCGCGGCGAAACGGGCCGGCACCGCTTGATTCCCGCCCCCGGATGAGGTAAACTGTCGAAGGTGTGTCGGCTTTCGTCACGCCCCGTCTTTCACAATCCAGTCTCCGCCAGACTCATCCAGTCTCCGCCAGACTCGCATACGAACGAATTCGCCCGTTTCCCGCTCCGTCCTCTACGCCGCCTCGTCGATCGACAGCCGCGACGAGACGGCCGGCGCTGCGGACGGCGGCCAACCAGGAGCAGAGCCATTCAGAAAGAAGAACCCATCGAAATGGAGGGGCGAGTCACCGAGGTCCTCGGCAACTCGAACTTCCGCGTCCAGGTCACTGAGAACCACAGCGTGCTGGCCAAGATCGCGGGCCGCATGCGCAAGTTCCGCATTCGTGTGCTGCCCGGTGACCGGGTCACTGTCGAGGTCTCGCCGTACGATCTGACGCGCGGTCGGATCACCTACCGTTTCCGCAACTGAGGAACCGGGGCGTCTTCCGGCGCGTCGAGCGGAGGCGTCTCGAAGAGGCGAAGCTGCACGGCGCCGCGATGAAAGCCGGAGGCGGTAACGCCGAGCAGGCGCACGCGACGTTGACCGGCGTCGGTTTGTCGCAGGAGAGCGCGGGCCACGGCCGAGATCGCGTCGGCGGAGAAGACCTCGGCCGAGTCGACTGTGGTCGATCGCGTCAACGTGGTGAAATCGTCGTAGCGCACCTTCACAGTCAGCGTCCGCGCCGGGAGCTCACGCTCCGACAGGCCGTCGGCGAGCTTGTCCGCCAGCCGCTCGAGCTCGGCGTCCATCACGCCCAGGGTCGTCAGATCCTGGGCGTACGTGCGTTCATGGCCGAGGCTCTTGCGTACGCGATGGGTGCGCACCGGCCGCTCGTCTAGCCCACGCGCGAACCGCCAAAGGCCGCCGCCGTGACGGCCGAAGCGCCGTTCGAGCAGCGCCTGGTCGAGCCCGCGCAGGTCGGCGATTGTGTGCGCTCCGAGCTCGTGGAGCGCCGCCTCGGTCGCGGGGCCGACTCCGTGCAGCCTGCGTACCGGCAGGGGATCGAGAAACTCCTGCACGCGCTCCGGTCGCACCACGGTGAGCCCGTCGGGTTTGTGAAAGTCCGAGGCGATCTTGGCCACCAGGCGATTCGGCGCGACGCCGATCGATACGGTGAGGTCGCACTCCGCGCGCACGCGGGCGCGGATCTCCTGCGCCACCTCGGTTGCACTGCGGTGCTCTCCCAGATGGTCTGTGACGTCGAGGTACGCCTCGTCGAGCGACGCCGGCTGGACGATCGGCGTGAAGCGTCGGAAGATCTCGAAGATGCGCTGCGACGCCTCGCGGTAGCGCGGAAAGTCGGGCTTGATGAACACCGCCTGCGGGCAGAGCTTGATCGCTCGCGCCGCTGGCATCGCTGAACGTAGCCCGAAGACCCGCGCCTCGTAGCTGGCCGCGGCGATCACCCCGCGGCCTTTGGGACTTCCGCCGATCACCACCGGCAGGCCGCGCAGCGACGGATCGTCCCGCATGTGGACCTGCGCGTAGAAGCAGTCCATGTCGCAGTGGAGAATGCGTCGGAGCGCTGGGCTCCGCGGCGTGCTGGACCCATCGTCACTCACACCGCGATCATAGCAAACTACCGCTCGATTTACGCCTCGTCCAGTGGGTTCGGCGTGACGGAGCCTCTCAACGTGACATCCTGTCGCGTGGAGCCGGAGCCCGATCTCAGGCTCGACTCGGCGTCGACTTCCGAACTGACGGTCGCTCGTGGGGTCGGTCCAGAGCCTCCGGCCGCATCGCGGGTTCATGGTGGGTTGAAGACCCGGAGAGGAAGTCGAAATGCAGCCACAGCCCGTGCACTACCTGCCGATCGCCACCACCGTCGTAGCCGCCGTGTTTCTCTGCGTCTTGGTGCGGCATTCTCTGCGCAGGCGCAGCGGACCGCACCTCCTGTGGTGGGCGCTCGGGGTTTTCACCTATGGTGTCGGCACCGGCCTCGAGAGCGCCATCACCCTCGTTGGCAATAGCGTGTTCCTCACCAAGGCGTGGTACGTCGCCGGCGCGCTGCTAGGAGGCTACCCGCTGGCCCAGGGCTCCGTGTACCTGCTGATGAAACGCAAGATCGCCAATCTGCTGACTGCGATCACCCTGCCGCTGGTCGTGATCGCCGCGGTCTTCGTCTTCGCCTCGCCGGTGCTCGAGGCGAATCTGCTGGCGCACATGCCGTCGGGCTCGATCCTCGCCTGGACCTGGGTGCGCTGGCTCACGCCGTTCATCAACCTCTACGCCGTCCTCTTCCTCGTCGGCGGCGCGATCTGGAGCGCGATCCGCTACGCCCGCCAGCGCGGTGAAGGCGACGGGGCGCGTGCCTTGGGCAACAGTCTCATCGCGTTCGGCGCCCTGCTGCCGGGCATCGGCGGCAGCATGGCCAAAGCGGGCATGGTGGAAGCGCTCTACGTCGGCGAGTTCGTTGGCCTGCTCTTCATCTGGGCCGGCTATCGAGTGTGTGTCCGGGCCGGCGCTCCGGCACGCGCTCAGCCCGCACCCGAGGCCACCTCGTCCCCGGCCGCGGCGACCTGATTCCTCAAGACTCACTGTCGGCCTGGCGCTCTCGTCTGAGACTGAGCCGGTTCTCTGGCGTGCTATCTTCGAAGGAAGATCATGGCCAGACAGCCACACCCTGTTTGTCGGACATTTCAACTCGTTCTTGTCGTCGTGCTCGGTCTCCTGTCGCTGTCGGCTGGTGCCGACACGACCGAGCCCTACTCCGAATCGAACGCCGAGGCGGACGATCTCGCGGTGATCGGGCAGGTCCTGGTCGACGACTGGGCGCTCGGCGTCGGCGAGACGACCGATCGACTGCAGGTCCTACGCGCCGGTGCGTTCGAGGCCGAGGACGCGGCGCCGTCGATGACGCTGGCAGTGGGAGACAGCCTGCTCGTGCCGGACCTTGACGAGCGGGGCATCCAGGCGCGCGTCGCCTGCTCCGACGAGACCGAGGTACGGCTCGACGAAGCCTTCGAAGTCGTCGTGCTGCCGCCCGGCGGGTCGCTCGACTGCAACCTGCTCGTTCTCCGGGGCGCCGTCGATCTCCAGACCGATGCGCCGACCCGCCTGCAGAGCGGCGAGACGGTGATGGGGTCGCGCGCGACGCAGTATGGCGTGCGCCTGATTCCGACTCGACGCGGCCAGGTGCAGGAAGTGCTGGTGTTCGAAGGTGAGATCGTGTTGCACGCGGCGGGCGAGGAGACTCTCGAGCTGCCTGCGGGGCAGAAGGTGGTGGTGACTTCACGCTTGTCCGACGGACCGGGCGGTGGGACGACACGCCCGACCGACTGGACTCGAGTCGCCCTCGACGGCGACGATGTTCAGCGTGTCGCCAACGTCTACGCACGTCTCGACACTGCCACCCTGCTCGAAGCCGAGGGCGACGGGCCGGAGGCGGGGCGCCTCGACGTGGGCACGGTCGGAATGCTCGAGGAGCTCTACGCGCAGACTCTCATGCGCCCCGACGATCCGAAGGCGCGCCTGGCGCTCGCCAGTGCGCAGCTCGATGTCGGTCTGCCGGCTTGGACCGCGACCTATCAGCTCGATCGCGCGGTCGACGGCTATGCGACCCGCGGCCAGTCGCCCGAGCTGGTGCAAGCACTGACCCTGCGCGCCGCGGCCGCCGATCGGCAAGGTGACACGGCGACCGCACGGCGCGATTTGCGCCGAGCGATCAGTCTTGAGCCGCAGCTCGTGGCGCGCCCGCAAACCCTCGCGGTCTTCGATCCGACCCGCGTCGAGGTGCTGGCGAGGGCGCCGACCCTCGCGGTCCTGGAGTTCGATGCTCAGCATGCCAATCGGCGATACTGGCGGAATCGATCGTCGCAGCTCCAAGAAGATCTGCAGACCGAGCTTCTCGCCACGGGTCGATTCCGCCTGGCGGACTCGGATCGCTTCGAGGAGGCTCAGCGAGAGATGGCGCTCTCGGGAACCCCGTGGATCGATCCCAGGACGGCGAGCGAGCTCGGCGAGCTCCTCGGTGTCGACTTCATCCTCGTCGGTCGGATTGAGGAGTACGACGTCATCCAGCGCTCGGGCTCCGGCGTTCTGAGCAAGAGTGTCGCCAATGCGAGCGTGGCTGTGCGGGTCATCGACACCGCGACGGGAAGAGTCGTTTGGGCCGACCGCGCGGCGGCCACCAAGACGCCGCCGCGTGGGATCTACTCCAACGGCAGTCAGTCGGAGGCCCTCTACGACGTGCTGATGCAGCCGATCGTCGCCGAGCTCGCCGCAGATCTTGCGGGCCAGGACGATCTGTGACGGCAGAGGAGCCCCAGCCGGCCGCAACTCCGCCCAAGAAGCCGGCGACCGACTGGCCGGCGAAGATCCGCGACAAGCTGCTCGAGGCGTCGCTCGTCGGCTTCCCGCTGCTGCTGGTCAACGGCGGCGTCCAGTGGTTGAACCGTGAGACGACGTCGCAGCCGTGGCAGGTCTTGGTCTACTTGGTGCCGTTGGCGATTGGCGCCGGGATCGTTTGGCGCATCGCGCGCGGGCGGGACGACCTCCGCTTGCGTGGGCCCTTTTTGCTCTTCTTCGGTGTCTACGTCACCCTGTTCAGCCTGGCGGCGGGCGCTGGCTTCCTCGACTTCGAGCGGAGAATGAAGGGCTATGCCGAGGCGACGCCGCCGAGCGTTCTCGGCTGGAATCGCCTCGGTGACTGGCGCTATGCGTTGGCACCGCGTGTCGAGGCGACCGCGGTGCAGCCGCTCGCCGTGGTGCGCTCCGAGCTCAGCGGCGAGCGCGCGCGCGACCGCGCCGATCTGGCGCGCTTGCTGCTGCAGCTGCGCGGACTGTCGCCGAGGGCTGTCGCGCTCGATCTCTGGTTCCATGGCGACGACTCGACCGACTCGGATCCGCTGCTGTGCGCCGCGATCGATGGCCTCCGCGCTGGCGGGGTACCGGTCGTCGTCGGGTACGGTCTCGACAGCTTCCGCGGCGATCCGGCCGCAATTCCGCCGCCGCCAAGCCTCGCTCGCTGCATGGAGAATGAGCATCGCGGCCATCTCGTCGGCTTCGCCGAGGCCGACGACGTGGTGCGGTCGGTGCCGCTCTTCTTCTCCGGCGACCCGCAGCAGCCGGCGCTGGCCCTCGCCGTGGTGCGCGCGCTGAAGCTCGAGGACGTCGATCGACCCGTCGACGGCCTGCTCCGTTTCCTGCCGCCACGGCCGTCCCTGTCGGGCGAAGACATCGTCGTCGTCGATGTCGACGAGCTGGCGTCGTCGTCGGCGGCACGCCGATCGGTCGCCAACAAAGTCGTGCTCGTCGGCGTGCGCAGCGCTGCCGAGCGCTTCGCCACCCCGTTCGGTGAGCGCCTCGGCGTCGAGATCCACGCCATGACCGTGCACTCGCTGGCCACGGGCTCGTGGCTGCGCCGCCTCCCCTGGTGGGCGAGCTTCGCCGCTGTCTTCGTCTGCTGCTGGATCCTGGTCTCCGGCGCCGCCGACCCCGAGAAACCTGCTCGTCGGCTCGTTCTCCGCGCCGCCGGTCTCAGCCTCGCCCTCCTCGCGCTCGCAGCCCTCGGCGCCGCGCTGTTCCGACTATGGCTCGACGTTTCGTACGGGCTGGTCGCCCTCTGGCTGCTGCTCGGTCTGCTGCTTCCGCTCCGCAAGCGCCTTCAGAGGCAGCAGCCCCGGCCAGACGCTGGCTAGCCGTGGCTCAACTCCCGAATGCGAACTCGGATCGATTCTGAGCGAGTCTCCGAGACGACGAGAAAGGGAGGACGGTTTCGACCTGATAGTGCCGAACTCTCAGCCCTTCGATCACCCGCGGGTCAATGTTCTCATCGGCCAGGATCGGATAGGAGAGGAGTCGCATCTACGCCGAGATCGGAAGGTCCCAGATCACGTCACTTCGCAGGACGCGTGCAGCGTACTCGTAGGCGGCTGCGAGTCCCTCGGGTGGTAGGTGTGGATAGCGTTCGAGGATCTGTTGGGACGACGCGCCGCTGGCAGTGAGCTCGAGGAGGAACGCGACGCTGAGCCGAGTCCCGCGGACACAAGGTTTGCCACCGAGAATCTCGGAATTCGAAACAATCCAGTCCGAGAGAGAAGCTTGCATCGGGTGGGTCCCTTCTCGAAATCGTGGGTCGGATGTTCTCACGCCGACGGGGGGCCGTCGACCAGAGGACGGGTGAGGTCTTCGTGGCCGTCTTCGGTGCACAGGATGTCGTCCTCGATTCGAACGCCGCCGAAGGGGATCAGCGCGTCGACCAGGGACCAGTCGACGAGGTCCGCGAGCTCGCCTTCGCGCTGCGGGTCGAGGAGCATCGGCACGAAGTAGAGGCCTGGCTCGATCGTCGTCACCTGGCCGGGTTCGAGGGTCCGCGTGTTGCGCAGCACGTGATCGTCGGGCGGTGGCGTGACGCCGCCGGTCGGCGCGGTCTGCTGGCCACCGACGTCGTGCACCTGGAGGCCGAGGAGGTGACCGAGGCCGTGCGGGAAGAAGACGCGGGTCAGCCGGCGCTCGACCGCCTCCTCGACCGACGCCGAGATCACGCCGACCTCGCCGAGCAGCGCGGCGACGCGGCGATGCGCCTCGAGATGCAGATCGACGAACGAGCGGCCCGGGCGCACCATCGCTACCAGGTCGCGCTCCAGCGCATCGACGCCCCGCACCAGGGCTTTGAACGCGTTGTGGACACCACCGCGCGCCGCGTCGCGCCACCAGGTGCGCGTGATGTCGGCGGCGTAGCCGTCGACGTCTGCGCCGGCGTCGAGCAGTAGCGACGCGGCGGCTGGGCCGTCGCCACGCTTGCGCTGGTAGTGCAAGATCGCCGCCTTGTCGTCGAACGCGATGATCGCGTCGTACGGCATGTCGGACTCGAGCAAGTCGCCGGCCTCGAGATACGCGCGGTAGGCGTCGCGCTCGCTGCCGCCTGCGAGAAAGGTGTCGCGCCCCGCGCGGTGACCCGCGGCCGCACGCTCGATGGCCTGGCGCAGGACAGCGATCTCGAACTCGGTCTTGGTCGCACGGTACCAGTCGAGCGGTGCCAGCAGAGCCGGCGGCTCGACCGCGTCGCCCTCGAGACCGAGGCTCGCCGCGGCGGCCGGCGACGGTCCGACGTACGCGATTCCGTCGAGTGCTCCGACGACATCCGGGACCTGCTCGAAGCGCTCGACCTGCTCGAGCTGCACCGCGTCTTCCCAGTACGACGGCGGCGGCGGCGCGGTGTCGTACCAGTAGTCCTGCGGACAGGCGCGGACCACCAGGAGCGGCCGCCCGGGCCGCGCGACGATGAGGCTGTCGGGAGACGCCAGGGGCGGCACCCAGCGCCGGCAGTGCTGCGCCGGAACGAACGGCACCGCACGATCGTCGGCGTGGTAGTGGGCGGCCGAGCCGGCATGGAAGGCGACGCCGTCGAAGGCGGCGCCGGCTGCGGCTGCATGCTCGAGGGAGTCGACGAGCCAGCGGTCGAGCTGCTCGAGGTGGTGGCGATAGAGCGAGTCGAGTTGCACGAGGCCTCCAGAGGGTCGATCAGGTCACGACGCGATCATATCGCCGCCGTGGGCGGCTTCTGCCTCGTCGATTCGCCGACGGACGCGGCAGACGGCCGTTGCATGCGGCTATCATGAGGCAGACCTCGTCAACTCGTCTGCCGTTTGGCCCCCAGATAGCCTCGCCGATCTCTCGACTGCGCAGAGTCTCTCGATACCCCCCTCGACCAGGAGAATCCCATGGTGTCCCGCCGTTCGTTCTTCCTCCCGCTGCCGTCCGGCCTCGTCGTCGCCTTGGCCCTCGTGCTGAGCACAGTGGCCTTCGCGGCACCGCCCGTGGTGCCCGGCGTTGCCTCGCTTGATGCCGTCGACACGCTCGACTTCGCCGCGCTCGATCACCGCGCGCTTCTGGCACGCGATGCCGCGTCGCCGCCCGACACGCCGCCGCGCTGGGCCGAGCCGCTCGACGTCTCGGTCGCGCCGACCGACTGGGGCACCTGGGAAACCGTCGCCGGCGCTGCTGCTGGCGACGATCTCGCCGTCTGGCGGCTCCGCGTCCGCGCCCCCCAGGCGCTGTCGCTCGCCTTCGGTTTCGGCCGCTACCACATGCCGGCCGGCGGTCGACTGCTCGTCTACAGCCCCGATCTCGAGCGCTCGATCCGGCCGTTCACTGCCGCCGACAACGAAGACCACGGCGAGCTGTGGACACCGATTCTGCGTGGCGACGAGGCCGTGCTCGAAGTCCAGGTGCCGGTGGCGGCGCTCGGAGAGCTCGAGCTCGAGCTGGTGCGCGTGCTCTGGGGCTACGCTCCCTTCGGCCGGATCGCGTCGGGCTCGTGCAATGTCGACGTCGTTTGCCCCGACGGTGACGCCTGGCGCTCCGAGATCCGCTCGGTGGCCGTCATCGGCACCGGCGGCGGTACCTTCTGCACCGGCTTCATGGTGAACAACACGGCGCAAGACCTCACGCCGTACTTCATGACCGCGTTCCACTGCGGGATTCGCAGCTCGAACGCGGCGTCGCTGGTGGTCTACTGGAATTACGAGAACAGCACGTGTCGTCCTCCGGGGAGCTCGCAGAGCGGCGGACCCGGCGACGGCACTCTCGACCAGTTCCAGACCGGCTCGATCCTGCGCGCCGAGTACTCGCCGTCGGACATGACGTTGGTCGAGCTCGACGATGCACCGGACGCCGCCTGGAACGTGCACTGGGCGGGCTGGGATGCGACGTCGAACGACTTCGCCGGCGCCATCGCGATCCACCATCCGAACACCGACGAGAAGCGCATCAGCTTCGAGGATCAACCGACCACGACGACGTCGTACCTGCAGGACACCGTGCCGGGCGACGGCACCCACGTACGCGTCGACGACTGGGATGTCGGCACCACCGAGCCGGGCTCGTCGGGATCGCCTCTGTTCAGCCCCGCCCGCCTGGTGATCGGTCAGCTCCACGGCGGTTTCGCGGCCTGCGGCAACAACGACCCAGACTGGTACGGCCGGATGTCGATCTCGTGGACCGGTGGCGGCAGCGCTGCCTCGCGTCTCGTCGACTGGCTCGACCCGGGCGGCACCGGTCAGCTCACGCTCCCCGGCACCGACCAGGCACCCAACTTCAGCCTGACGGTCACGCCCTCGAGTCAGGACGTGTGTGCAGGAACGAACGGCGTCTTCGATGTCGCTGTTGGCTCGATTCTCGCCTTCACCGATCCCGTGACGCTCGGCGCCACGCTCACCGGCGCGACCGCGACGCCGACCCCGTCGGTGGTCAATCCGCCGGGGACGAGCGCTGTGACCGTCACCGGAACCGGCGCGCTCGCCACCGGCGTCCACCCTCTGACCGTGACCGGCAACAGCGGTGCGTTGATGCACCAGGCGTCGGCCGACCTGGTGGTGTGGAGCACGACGCCGGCCGGAGCCAAGGCCAGCGCGCCCCCCAATGATGCGATCGACCAGCCGGTCGATCTCACTCTGAGCTGGGCGCCGGTCGTCGACACCGCGGCCTACGAGGTCGAGATCGCGCTCGACGCCGGCTTCACGTCCATCGCCGAGGCCGGGACGACCGCGAGCCCGTCGTACCAGGCGACCTCGCTGCTCGGCAGCACGACGTACTACTGGCGCGTACGCGCGACCAACGGCTGCGGCGACGGTGCCTGGACGACGGCCCGCTCGTTCACCACCGAAGTCCTGCCCGGCGACTGCCCGCAGGGCCTCGTGCCGACGCCCTTCTTCAGCGACGATCTCGAGGCTCCGGGTCCGTGGGGTACCGGTGGCGACGGCAGCACCTGGACCCTCGCCGGTGGCAACGTCCACAGCGGCGTCCAGGCTTACGCCGCCACCGACGTCCCGGACATCTCGGACCAGCACCTGATTTCACCGCCGGTCGCGCTGCCGGCAGCCCAGGGCCCGCTCACCCTGCGCTTCTGGCAGTGGCAGGAGATCGAAGACAGCAGCGACGGCTGCTACGACGGCGCGGTGCTCGAGATCTCGACCGACGACGGCGCCAGCTGGACGCGCCTCGAGTCGGAGATCCTGGTGCTGCCCTACGACGGCCTGATCGACGACGGTTTCGACAATCCGCTGGCGAACCAAAACGCCTGGTGCGGCGACCCGCGCGACTGGACCGAGTCGATCGTCGATCTCGACGCCTTCGCCGGCGACACCGTCCGCTTCCGCTTCCGCCTCGCCACGGATCTTTCGCTCGGCCGCGACGGCTGGGTCGTTGACGACATCCGCGTCACCGGCTGCGCCTTCGGCGGCCAGGTCTTCGGTGACGATTTCGAGTCGGGCAACCTGTCGTCCTGGTCGCAGACCGTGCCCTGACCGTCCGCCCGAGTCCAGCTCCTCGGCTGCTCGTTGGCGGCCGAGGAGCGTCAGCGCAACACTCGGCCGAGAGTCTGGAGCGAATACCGCTGCCCTCCTGCGACCATTTTCGTCCACAAGGCGAAGGCGGCATCGAAGAGCGCATCGTGGCCGTGATCCGTTCGAAGCGTCTGCGCCATCTTCCTCCGCGTCCTTCGGGTGACGGAGTCGAGCTCCTTCATTGTCTGGGCCAGTACTCGGCTGGTTGGGCGATGATCGAGTTCGTGTGCTTTGCAGTTTTCGAGTCGCCGGTAGAGAACTGCAAGGTGATTGGCGAGAAGGCGAGGCGCATGACGCCTCCCGTTGACCCGATAGGCGACTGAGATGAAATGAAGAGCCGCTCGAGGATCGTACCACTCGGACTCGACTAGCGCGCGAATGGACGTATCAAGTGCGCGCGTATCGCCCAGGGAACGGTCTCGGATGAGCTGCGGAGCGTAGAAAAGCGTCAGCGCACGGCTGCGAAGAACATCGAGGCGAAGCCGGAGGCCGGGATTCTGGAATACAGGATGTTCGGCAAGGCCTTTGAAGTTCTCCTCGAGGCGTGTCTTGAGAACGTCAAAGTACATAAAAGAGTCAAAGACGAAGCTCGCTTGCTCCTCGATCTCGGTGAGCTTGGCACAGTTTGGGTAGCTCGGCGCGCGGTAGACGCGAGCGTAAGCCTTCCCGAGGTTTGCGATGTAGCCGGCCGCAATTCGGGCGCGGATAAACCGAATCAGGCGCAGGACCTGGATGACTGTATCCGGGGTGGCAAAATACTCGAACAGACCCTCAAGCACCTCGTCGTAAGACATAGCTCTTCGCGCCGAATCACCCGGGAATGCGGGCGCTTGATAATAGACCATCTTGTCTCTCCCCCTCGGTTCTCTGCTTCTTCAAGAGAGACGGATCCGGGGCGGAGATTTCGGCGAGCGTTCTACGTTTCGTCGAGGATGCTTTCGGCGAGGGTGCGGCGGAGCTCGACCAGGGTGTCGACTTCGCCGAATCGCTCGATCGCTTGCTGGGTGGCTTTCCAGGCGCGCAGGGGCTCGCCGTCGACGCGCAGTTTCTCGATCTCGGCGACGGTGTGGAGCAGGCCGCCCTCGCCGTCGGTGACCGGGGCGGCGTCGGGGTGTGTCTGCTCGGCGGCGGAGTCGAGGAGCAGGGCGAAGTGGCGCACGGCGGTGTCGTCGGGTGAGATCTCGCGCGCGTGGACGGCGAGGAGCTTCGCCTTCACCAGGTCGTCGGCCGCCTGCGCTTCTTCGGCCTGGTCGAGCAGGCGGCGGGTCTGCTGTTTGCGGACTCTCTCGAAGCGCGTGCGGTGGCGCGCGACCGCCGACTCGCCCCAGGTCGCGGCGGCGCGGTCGATGGCGGTGGCGGCGGCGGCCAGGTCACGTGCGGCGAGGGCGGTGTCGATCGCTTCGAAGTCGCGTCGCTGGGCGGCGTAGTCGGCGCGGACGCGCTCGAGCTGCTGCGCTACCCACTCGTTGCCGGGGTCGATCGAGAGCACCTGCTCGAGAAAGCGGACGGCGGTCTTGTACCGCTTCGCCTCGAGCGCCAGGCCGGCCTCGTTGACCAGCGCGGCGAGCTGCTCGTGCTGGGCTTTGCCGATCAGAGAGTCGAGCGACTCGAAGGTTTCGTGGGCGCCGTAGGTCGCCCGCGCGCGCACCACTTGCTCGGATGCGTCGTCGGTGTTGCCCTCGTCGAGGAGGCGCAGCACGTGGCGCTCGATCTCGTCGACGGCGCGCTGACGTTCGCGCGCCTTGACGGTGCGATGGAGGCGGATGATGCCCTCGGCGAGCTCGGCGCGGAGCGCCCCTTCGCTCGGGGTCATCGCCTGAGCCTTGCGCAACAGCTCGAGCGCGGCCGGATACTCGCCGCGTTCGACGCGCCGGTCGGCTTCGTCGAGATGGGCTCGAATCTGCCGTTCGAGGCTGCGCTGGTGGTGCGTGTCGAGCTGACGGCCGAGAGCGTCGAGGCGCGGCGACGGGCCGTAGTCTTCGCGCAGCTGGTAGAGCTTGCGGTCGGCGTCGATCAGCCGGCCGGCAGTGAGCGCCGAGGTGACCGCGGCGAGGTCGTCGGCGGTCGGGCCGGAGGCCTGGGTCGTGGGCGTCGTGGCGGGAGCCTGCGCCGGGGGCGGTGGTGGAGGGGGAGTCGGGTCCCGAGCCTCGACCGCTGCGGTTCGCGCGCTCGGCAGAGTCTCGTCGTCCTCGTCGCCGGCCTTGTCGGGTTCGGCCTCGTCGGGTTCGGCCGCTCTGGTTTCATGCCGGTCGTCCGCGGCTTCGGACTCCTGCTCCGCGGCGGTCCGGGCTTCGGCGTCGGCGACGACCTCCGCGGCCAGGTCGCCGGAGGCGGCGAGGGGGTCGTCGGCGTCCGGTCCGGCGGCGATGCGGGCGAGCAGCTCGTGGGCCTGGCGGTTGTCGGGCTCGAGCTGGAGCAGAGTCTCGACCTGCTGGCGCGCCGGGTCGAGCTGGCCGAGCTGGAAGAGTGCGTCGGCGCCGGCGAGCAGAGCCGCCGCGGGGTCGTGCGCGGGCAGCGCCCGGGCCTGGTCGGCGGCCTCGGCCAGGGTGCCGGGTCGCGGCGTCGTCTCGAGGCCGAAATGGCGATCGAGGCGACGCTGGGTCGAGCCGGACGGCCCGCGGGTCTCGGCCGCTCGCGGCGCGTCCTCCACCATGGAGCGCGCCTCGCTGAGGCTCGCCTCGTCGAGCGCGATCTCGCGCTGCAGGCGACGAATCTCGTCGATCCAGGTACGGGCGTCGGGGTAGCGCTCGTCGGGATCCTTTTGCAGCGCGCGGAGCAACATGGCGCGTACCGGCTCGGGCACCTGCCCTTCGGGGTCGCTGGTCTCGAACGGTGTCGGCGGCTGGAAGAGATGCGCCGCGATCAGCTGCGACGTCGAGTCGCCCGGCATCGGATAGACGCCGGTGAGCAGTTGGTAGAGCACCAGGGCGAAGGTGTAGAGGTCGCTGCGGGCGTCGACCCCGCTGCCGCGCTCGGCCGAGAAATGCTCCGGCGACGCATAGCGGAACTTGCCGAGGAACGAGCCCGAGACGGTCAGCTGCTGCTTCGAGTCGACCCGCTTGGCGATGCCGAGGTCGATCAGCTTGATCAACGGATCGCGATCGACGTCGAGGGTGAGCATCAGATTGTCGGGCGAGACGTCGCGATGCACGTAGCCCGCGCGGTGCAAGTAGCCGAGAGCCCGGAGACCCTGACGCGCGATCTCGAGGCCGAGCGCGAGCGACGGGCGGTGGCCGCCGTCGATGATGCGCTGCAGGTCGATGCCGTGAATGTGCTCCATCACGATCAGACCGGCGCCGCGCTCGTCGACGCTGAAGTCGAAGATCTGGACCGTGTTCGGGTGGCGCAGCTTGATCGCCGCCCGCGCCTCGCGCGCGAAGCGGGCACGCAGCTCTTCGTCGCCCTCGTGCTGCGGCCGCAGCACCTTGACCACGCGCACCTCGTCGAGCAGCCGGTGGCGCACCTGGTAGATCGCGCCCATGCCACCCTCGCTGAGCTTGGCGAGGATCTCGTATTTTCCTTCGATGCCGGCGAGCGGCAGGGTCATGCTGGGCGCTCCCTGAGGCTGCCGCGAGACGACGGGCGCGGGCGTTTCGCGGAATACGACACGGGCCGGCGACTCGCCGGATGGTCGATCGGCCAACCTGGTTCCACCGCCGGGAATTGTTCGGCCGGCAGGAAAGTGAAAGGATCGATCGGTCATGATTGTAGCCTATGGATTCGTCGTCTGAACGTCGCGGCCCGACGGCCGCCGCCGCTCCTGAACAACGTCGCGTCAGGCGCAAAGGCTCGCGGCTCACCGGATGGTTGTTGATCCTCGGGCTGATCGCGGCGCTCGTCGGCGGCGGTCTGTGGCTCCTGCGCGACGACAGCGGTGGCGACGTGCCGCGAATCGAAGGCCGCGCGGTGGTGTTGCCGGCGGTGGTTCGCTCGCCCGATCCGTGGGCGCGCTGGGGCCTGCCGGTCATCGTGACGACGACGCTCGAGCGCACTCCGGCCGTCGACGTAGTGTCGATCGACCGGGTCCACTCCTTGCTCGACGGGCGGGGTTTACTCGCGGTGGAGGCGGCGGAGCGCGAGCGTGCGCGCCGCCTGGTGACCGCGCTCGGCGCTTCGGTGGTGGTCGATCTCGGCGTGGCGCGTGCCGCCACCGGCGAGACGACGCTCGACGTGCTGCTGTGGAGCGACGACGGCGTACGCCTCGATCGGCGTCGGCTCACCGCGCCCGACCTCGCCGCCGTCACCGACGATCTGGTCGTCTACCTCGGCGATGTCCTTGGCGGAGGTGCGCGCATGCAGCGCCCGGCCGAGGCGCTTTCGGGCGAGGGCTGGGTCGATCGCTTGTGGGCCGCCGGCGTGGCGCGATCGTTCGACGACGGACCGGGGCCGGCGTGCAGCTACTTCGACATCGCGCTGCACGAAGCGCCTCGCTTCGCGCAGGCTCGGCAGCGTCGCCTCCGCTGCTTGCTCCTCGCCGGTGATCCCGAGGCGCTGCGGGAGGCGTCCCTCGACTTGATGCAGCTGGCGCAGGCCGTCGGCACGCGAGACCTGCAGGCGGCGGGATTCGAGGCGCTGGCGGCGCTCGAAGCTGAAGGCGGCGATTTGACCGCGGCCCGCGAGCAGCTCGAGCAGGCGCTGCGCCTCTACGGGGAGCACGGAGACCCGGCCGCGCAGGCTCGGGTGCTGGCGGCCGATTCGTCGGTGGCCGCTCGCCAGGGAGAGATCGAAGCGTCGCGCGCCGCGCTCGAGCGGGCGCTGGAGCTGCGCGTCGGTCTCGGCGATCTGCTCGGCCAGGTCGACGGCCTGCTGCGCCTGGCGCAGATCGAGAGCGGCGTGCTCGGTGCCGGCGACGCGGCGGCGCTGGAGGCGCTGGAGAAGGCGGCGCGACTCGCGGCGCGGCTCGACGACGAGTGGTCGACTCATCGGGTCGCTGTCGACCTCGGAGGGAGCGCGCTGCGTCTTGGCGACGTCGAGCGTGCGGTCGCGCTTTGGCGCCCGGCGTTGGCCTACCACCGGGGACGCGACGACCGCCGCCGGATGCTGCGCCTGGTGCGTCGGCTCGCTGACGCCGAAGAGCAGCTCGGCGCCCTCGATGTCGCCGAGGACTTGAGCAACGAGCAGCTCGAGCTCGCCGACGAGCTCGCGGATCGGGCGGCCGCGGCTGATGCCGCGGTGCGTCTCGCCCGCCTGCAGCTGCGCCTCGGGTATCCGCTGCAGGCGCGCGGCTACCTGCAGCGCGCGCTAGAGCTCGATCGCTGGCTCGACGACCGTTCGGACCTGCAGCGCGTGATCGCCTGGATGGCGTACGAGCGCGGCAGCTACGGTCTCGCGGTCGAGACCCTGACGCGAGTGATCGAGCAGGCGCCGGTTCCGCACGACGAAGACCGAGCCTTTCTCGCGGTGTATCGTCGCGCCCGTGCGCTCGGAGAGCGCTTACCGCTGCCCGGAGAGGAAGGCCACACGGCGACCGACCCGGCGACGGAGTCATCCGGCGGGGCCGCCTGACGGCCGGATTCTCGACTGGATTCGAGACCGGATTCTCGGACAGGACTGACTGACCGGTCGGTACGCCGTGATAAGGTCGGCGCGAAGGCAGCCCGCCGCACGCGACCGCGCGCTCCGGATTCTCAGCTCTCTTTTCCCTCGATGCGAATCGTCTCTTGGAATGTCAACGGATTGCGCGCCGCGGCGCGGAAGGGCTTCGGCGACTGGCTACACCGCTGCGGCGCCGAGATCGTGGCGCTGCAGGAGACCCGCGTTCGCCACGAGCAGCTCGACGAAGAGTTGCACTCTCCGGACGGCTGGCACTTCGACCTGTCGCCGGCCGAGCGTGCCGGCTACAGCGGCGTCGGGCTCTACATGCGTCGCGCGCCCGACGAGCTCGACCGCGCGCTCGGCGTGCCCGAGATCGATTGCGAGGGGCGCCTGCAGCTGGCACGATTCGGTGGCCTGTGGCTGGTGAATGGCTACTTCCCGAACGGCAACGGCCGCAACCGCGACCTGTCGCGGATTCCGTACAAGCTCGACTTCTACCGCCGCCTCTTCGACCACCTCGAGCCCGCTCGCGCAGCCGGTGCGCCGATTCTGGTGCTCGGAGATTTCAACACCGCGCACCGCGAGATCGACCTGGCGCGGCCGAAGCAGAACGAGAAGACCAGCGGCTTTCGCCCCGAGGAGCGCGAGGAGCTCGACCGCTGGCTGCGCTCGGGCTGGACCGACACCTTCCGTCACCTCGAGCCCGATGCGCGCGACCGCTACACCTGGTGGAGCCAGCGCAAGGGCGTGCGGGAGCGCAACATCGGCTGGCGCATCGACTACATTCTCGCGTCGCCGGCCGCGCTCGAGCATGTCGCCGCGGCAGCGATCCACGAGGATGTTCACGGCTCGGACCACTGCCCGATCAGTGTCGATCTCGATCCGGCGGTGCTCGAGCGCGAGCCGCGAGCTCTGGAGTGACGCCGGCGACGGAACGACGTCCCAGGATTTCTTTTCACACCCGCGGTCGAGACCGGCCGCGGGACCCGTTCTCGAAAGCGTCTTCGACGCAGCTGCTGGAGGAGCGTAGCGCATGACCTATTCCATCGAGTCTGTGGCGGTGATCGGCGCCGGCACCATGGGGGCGGCGATCGCGGCGCATGTCGCGAATGCCGGTCTGCCGGTGCTCTTGCTCGACATCGTGCCGCGGGAGCTGACCGAGAAGGAGGCGGCGCGCGGCGCCAACCTCGACGACCGTGCGGTCCGGGATCGCATCGCGCGCGACGGTCTCGAGCGCATCGCGAAGCTCAAGCCGGCGTCGTTCATGAGCCGCGCGGCGCGTTCGCTGGTTTCGATCGGCAACCTCGAGGACGACCTCGAGCGCCTCGCCGGGATCGACTGGATCGTCGAGGCGGTGGTCGAGCGGCTCGACATCAAGCGCGATCTGATGGCCCGGATCGACGCCGTTCGCCATGCCCGCGCGATCGTCACCACCAACACGTCCGGCCTGCCGATCCACGCCATCTCCGAGGGGCGCAGCGATGGCTTCCGGCGCACCTTCTTCGGCACGCATTTCTTCAATCCGCCGCGCTACATGAAGCTGCTCGAAGTGATCCGCGGCGACGAGGCCGATCCGCTGGCAGTGTCGGCGATCGCCGACTTCGCGACCCGGCGGCTCGGCAAGGGCGTCGTCTTCTGCCGGGACACGCCGAACTTCATCGGCAACCGCATCCTTTCCGTCCACGGCAGCTTCAACGCGGCCTACGCGCTCGACCACGGCTATCGCTTCGAGGAGGTCGATGCGCTGACCGGGCCGTTGATCGGCCGACCGAAGACCGCGTCCTTCCGTCTCCAGGACCTGGTCGGCATCGACATCGCCTGGGGCGTGGCGCAGAATCTCCACGGCCTGATCGAGCACGACGAGCGCCGCGACGTGCTGGCGCACGAGGGCGCGCGCTCGCTGATGGACGGCCTGATCTCGCGCGGCTGGATCGGCAACAAGGCCGGCCGCGGTTTCTACCGCAAGCAGCGCGACGAGCACGGCAAGACGCAGTTCCTGGTGCTCGATCCGGAGACTTTCGAGTACCGCGCACAGCAAGAGGTGCGCTTTCCGTCGGTCGACGCGCTGGCGAAAGAGCGAGATCTCGGTGCGCGGGTTCTCGGATTCTTCGACGAACAGTGGGGCGACGATCGCGGCGCGCAGCTGGTGCGCGCGGCGGTTCTCCACCTGCTCTCCTACGCCGCGCACGTGGCGCCCGAAGTCGCCTACGATCTGCACAGTATCGACCGCGCGGTGCGCTGGGGCTTCGGCTACGAGGTCGGGCCGTTCGAGCTCTGGGATCGGCTCGGCGTCGCGGCGACGATCGACCACCTGGAGGCCGCCGGCCAGCCGGTCGCGCCGTGGGTGGTCGAGATGCTCGAGGCTGGCTGCCCGAGCTTCTACCAGCGTGCGGAAGGACGGGTCGATGCGGTCTACGACTGGGTCTCGAAGGGCTACGAGCCGGCGACGCCGCGCGCCGGGCACCTGCGAGTCGACGAGATCCGCAGCGCCGGCCACACCCTGCGCTCGAACGCTTCGGCGAGCCTGCACCACATGGGCGAGGGCGTGCTGCTCTTCGAGATCCACTCGAAGGCGAACGCCATCGACGGCGAAGTCGTCGCGATGCTGCGCCAGGCGCACGAGATGCTCGACGACGAGAGCTTCTTCGGTCTGGTGATCGGCAACGACGGCAAGAACTTCTCGGTCGGCGCCGACCTGCGCGGCGTCGGCGCGTTGGCGCTGCAGGGCGACTTCGACGGTATCGGCGAAGCGACGCGCGCGCTGCAACATGCGCTCGCCGCGCTGCGCCGGCACGGCAAGCCGGTGGTCGCCGCAGTGCACGGCATGGCGCTCGGCGGCGGCGCCGAGATCGCGCTCGGCGCCGACCGGATCATCGCCCACGCCGAGAGCTACATCGGCCTGGTCGAAGTCGGTGTCGGCCTGATTCCGGGGGGCGGCGGCCTCATGGAGTTGGTGCGGCGTCAGATCACGCCGGCGGCGGCGCGCAAGGAAGACGATCCGCTGCCGGCTGCGCAGCGCTGCCTCGAGACGGTGGCGATGGCCAAGGTGTCGACGAGCGCCGCCGAGGCGGGCGAGCTCGGCTTCTTGCGCCCGGGCGATCGCATTGTGATGAACCGCGACCTGCTGCTCACCGAGGCCCGCCAGGAGGTGCTGGCGATGGTGTCGGACGGCTACCTGCCGGCGCAGGAAGAGTCGCTCTACGCCGGTGGCGCGGCGTTGCTGGCGGCGCTCGAGGTGGCGATCTGGTCGTTGCAGCAGGCGGGCTGGGCGAGCCCTCACGACGCCGCGATCGCGCGCCGCGTCGCGCGCGTGCTCTCCGGCGGCGACGCGACGGCGCCGATGCACCTGTCCGAGGAGCACTTCCTGGCGCTCGAGCGCGCCGGCTTTGTCGAGCTGGTGCAGGAGCCGAAGACTCAGGACCGCATGCGTCACATGCTCGAGACCGGCAAGCCGCTGCGCAACTGAGGGCTCGCGGCCGCCCCGCCACCCAGACGCAAACTTCACGTTCTCAGGGATTCAAGGAGTATTCGATGCCAGAAGCCGTCATCGTGAGCGCCGCGCGCAGCGCCGTGGGCAAGGCGCACAAAGGTGCGCTCGCCGAGCAGAGACCCGAAGATTTCGGTGCCGCCGTCGTGCGCGACGCCATCCGCCGCGCCGAGGGCCTCGACCCGGCGGAGATCGAAGACGTGATCATGGGCTGTGCGATGCCCGAGGGGCCACAGGGCATGAACCTCGGGCGGATCATCGCGTTGCGCGCCGGCCTGCCCGACAGCGTCTGCGCGCAGACGGTGAATCGATTCTGCTCGTCGGGTCTGCAGACGATCGCGCTCGCCGCGCAGCAGATCATGTCCGGCATGGGCGAGGTGATCGTCGCCGGCGGCACCGAGAGCATGAGCCAGGTGCCGATGACCGGGTTCCATTTCCGTCCCGACCCGTACCTGGTCGAGAACCGTCCCGAGGTGTACATCGGCATGGGTCTCACGGCGGAGAACGTGGCGCGCGAGTACGGCGTGTCGCGCACAGATGCCGACGCATTCGCCGCGCGTTCGCACGAGCGCGCGCTCGCCGCGATCGATTCGGATCGCTTCGCCGACGAGATCGTGCCGCTCGAGGTCGAGACGGTGCGATACGTCGAGGGGGAGCGCCGCGCCTCGACCCGCACCTTCGCTGTCGACGAGGGGCCGCGCCGCGGCTCGACGCCGGAGGTGCTCTCGGGCCTCCGCCCGGTGTTTCATGCCCGCGGCACGGTGACCGCTGGCAACAGCTCGCAGACCAGCGACGGTGCCGGCGCCGTGGTGGTGATGTCGCGCGAGCGCGCCGCCGCCGAGGGGCTCGAGCCTCTCGCTCGCTTCGTTTCCTTCGCGGTCGGCGGCGTGGCGCCCGAGGTGATGGGCATCGGGCCGGTGAAGGCGATCCCGAAGGCGCTGAAGCTCGCCGGCCTGGAGCTCTCCGACATCGGTCTGATCGAGCTCAACGAGGCTTTCGCCGCGCAGGCGCTGGCGGTGATTCGCGAAGTCGGGCTCGACGAGGAGATCACCAACGTCAACGGCGGCGCGGTGGCGCTCGGCCATCCGCTCGGTGCGACCGGTGCCAAGCTCACCACCCAGCTGCTCTACGAGATGCGGCGCCGCGACGTGCGCTACGGCATGGTGACGATGTGCATCGGCGGCGGCATGGGCGCCGCCGGCATCTTCGAGGCGATTTGATCCTGACGAGTGTTCCGGTGCAGGACTAGAATGCTGCTGCGATGAGTCACATCCTGATCGTCGAGGACGACCCGAAGATCCGGGCCAACCTGGTCTTCCAGTTACGCCAGGAAGGCTTCGTGCCGCATGCGGTGGAAAGCGCGGAGGCGGCGCTCCTGCATCTCGAGCAGGCGCCGCCCCCGGATCTGCTGCTCTCGGACGTTCGCCTGCCGGGCATGAGCGGCGTCGAGCTGGTGCGCCAGCTGGCGGCGTCGGACCGCCTGCCGACGACGATCGTCGTGTCGGGCGAGGCGTCGATCGCCGAGACGGTCGACGCGCTCAAGCTCGGCGTCCACGACTTCATCGAGAAGCCGTTCAGCAAGGAGCGCCTGCTGCAGTCGATCCGCAACACGCTGGACCACGTCGCCCTGCGCCGCGAGGTGGCGTCGCTGCGCTCCGAGCTCGAGGCGAGCCAGGAGCTGCTCGGCGAGTCGCCGCCGATGGTCGAGCTCAAGGACAAGATCGCCAAGGCTGCGCCGACCGACGCGCGCATCTTGATTCTCGGGGAGAGCGGTACCGGCAAGGAGCTGGTCGCCGCCGCGTTGCACGGCTTGAGCCAGCGCGCCGACGGTCCGTTCGTGAAGATCAACTGCGCGGCGATTCCTGGCCATCTGATAGAGGACGAGCTCTTCGGTCACGCCAAGGGCGCGTTCACCGATGCGCGCAGCGCCAAGCCGGGCCTTTTCGAGGAGGCCGACGGCGGCACGCTCTTCCTCGACGAGATCGGTGACATGGACTACGCGCTGCAGTCGCGCCTGCTGCGGGTGCTCGAAGACGGTCGCGTGCGGCGCATCGGCGAGACCCAGGATCGCGTCGTCGACGTGCGGGTGCTGGCGGCGACACACCAGAATCTCGAAGAGCGGGTCAAAGCCCACGAGTTTCGCGAAGACCTCTATTTCCGCCTCGCCGCGCTGCCGCTCGAGGTGCCGCCGCTGCGCGCACGGGGCGACGACATCGAGCTTCTCTTCCGCGCGTTTCTGGAGCGCTTCACGCGGCGGCACAAGCTGCGGCCGAAGCGGGTCGACGACGGCGTGCTCGAGCGGCTGGCGAGCTATCGCTGGCCGGGCAATGTGCGCGAGCTGCGCAATCTGTGCGAGCGGCTCGTGATCTTCGGCGGCGACCCGATCGATCGGGACGAGCTGCCGTCAGCCTTCATCGACGGCGAGGCGGAGGAATCGGGCGCCGAGACCGGCTTGGTGCGCCTGTCGCCGCGTCTCGATCTCGACCTGCGCGCCTTCCGCATGCAGTGCGAGAAGGAATACATCGAGTCGGTGCTGCGACGAACCAACTGGAATGTCGCCGCGGCGGCGCGCATCCTCGACATTCAGCGCACCTACCTGCACCAGAAGGCGGCGTCGTTGGGCCTGCGCCGGCCGAGCCACGACGAGGTCGAAGGCGGCGTGGAGGCCGACGCGGCGTCCTGACGCGCCGAGCGGAGTCGACGGTCGATCGACTAGATCGTCGCGGTGTGTCAACCGCGGCGGCGCATTGGGATCTCCAGGAGTGAAGGCGGGACACGGTCCCGCTGCGCCGCATGCGGCGCATTCCTCCCATGGTCCAAGGAGATCCCTCATGGTCTCGCCACGAAGCCTTGTCCACTCTCTACCGGGTGTCGCTCCCCGCCGACGGCTCGCCTTCGGTGTCTTGCTGGCGCTCATCGGTGTCTTCGCACTCACCTCGCTCGGCGCCGCGCCGGCATCGGCGTTCTGGTGTCCGGTGTTCCCGGGTTGCTCCTTCAGTCACTTTCAGACCGGCGGCGGCCCCTTCGACCTGCCGATGTGCTGCATTTACGACTGCCCTTGGGGTCTGCAAGAGACGCTGATCTGCTTCGACGGATAGCCGTGATGCCGACGCGCTCGACGCGTCGTTCGTCGCGCCCCTGGCGAGGCTTCGACGCCCGACGCTGATCCTGACAGTGACCCTCGAATCGACCCGAAACGATCCTCAAAAGGAACAGACGATGATCCATCGCTTCTCTCGCACCCTCTTCGGCCTCACCCTTGCGGCAGTCATGACTCTCGGCCTGCTGCATGCCACCGCGGACCCGGCCGAGGCCGGTTTCACCTGCCCGCAGACCCTCTTCGGCTGCGCCTACTCGACGACCATCTACGACTGGGACTCGCGGATCGCCTGCTGCGTCTACTCCTGCCCGGACGGCTCGCAGCGGATCGGCCCGTCATTCTTCTTCTGAGTCGCGGTCTGCGCCGCACTCTGAGTCGCGGTCTGAGCCGCTGACTCGCCGACGAGGAAGGACCCCCGTGGATCCGCCGCGGGGGCTCGTCAGCTTTCCAGTCGCGGTCCTGGGGGCAACCAGAGTGGCGTGCGATCGCCTTCGAGTCGGAAGGCCGCCCAGTGGCCGGGGTGGGCGGTCGCGGGCTCTGCCGCCAGCTCACGCTGGGCGCTGCGCAGCGCCTCGTCTTTCGGCAGCCCCGCGTGGAGATGGCGATAGAACCGCGTCATCAGCTCGGCGCTGCTGCGGTCGGCGACGGGCCACAGACTCGACACGACGCTGCCGGCGCCGGCGGCCAGGAAGGCGCGGGTGAGGCCGAGCATGCCCTCGGCGCCGAGCTCGGTGCCGAGCGCCGTGCCGCAGGCCGAAAGGGTCACGAGATCGGCGTCGACGCGGAGCTGCTCGAAGACTTCGCGCGCCTCCAGCAGGCCGTCGTACGGAGATCCGGGACGTGGCGCGGCGAGCACGAGAGCCGAGGCGAACGGGTCGTCGGTCGCCACCAGTGCATGGCCCGCCAGGTGCAAGACGCTGCGTTCTGTGTGCCGGCGAACGGCATCTTCACTCGCCTCGGCGCCGACGAAGAGTCGAGCGTGCGACGGAAAGAGGGCGGCGATGCGCCGGGCCTCGGTGGCGCTCGCCGGCAGGCGACTGGTCCACGCGGCGGCGCTCGGATCGGTCGCCGGGTCGCCGAAGACAGCGATCGTCGGCGCCGTGTCCGAGCTTGGGCGGTGTCGACGGCGTGCGGCCAAGGCGGTGTCGACGGAGAGCGACGGGGTGTAAGCGATCGGCAGGAGGTCGACCAGGGCTACGGGGCCGCCGGTCGCCGGCCGCTCGATGCGCAGCGCGGCGAATGGGAGGCCATGGAGCGGCGAGTCGGCGACGATCAGGACGCGGTCGGCGCGCTCGATCTGCGAGGTGACGGAGTCGAGGAGCAGGCGTCCGATCCGGCGGCTGTGGAAGCGCGCCGTCTCGAGACTGCGGCCGGGGGCCATGGCCGCACGGAGCCGGCGGACCTCGCGCGTGAGCACGGTGCGCCCGGGCACTGCATGAAGGCTCGCCTCGTTACGCTCCGGCCCGAGGGCGAGCAGGTGCCCGCGCTCGGCGGTGAGCGCGACCATCAAGACCAGGGTTCCGTCCTCGGGGCCGTTCCAGGCTCGGCGGGCGGTCGGCGGGGCGGTGACAGGCAGGCGCGCTTCGGTGAGGATCGCGTGCAGACCTCGGCCTCGCGTTCGCTCGATCACGGCGACCGCCGCGGCGAGCGCGCCGCGGCGGAGGTGGAGATCGAGCAAGTCGTCGACCAGCGCGCCGCGATCGGCGGTGAATGCCGCGCGCACGACATAAGTGCCGCCGAGGTGGTCGACCTTCGCCTCGAGCACCGAGAGCGCCTGGTCGTAGAGCGCGATCGCCCTGTCGTGATCCCCGTGCGCTTCGGCCAGCACGCCGAGGCGATGCAGGGTGGCGGCATGAGCCTCGTGATGGGGAGCCTGTTGAGCGAAGATCCGCCGGGCGGCGTGGTAGTGCTCGGCCGCCGGGATGGGCTCGCCGGCGGCCTCGGCCGCGGATCCGAGCACGGTGAGCGTCCAGGCGGAGCCGACACTCTCGGGCGCCACGCGTCGCTGGATCGCCAGCGCTCGCTGGGCCAGGCGCGCTGCGTCGTCGGCGCGCTCAGCGCGGAGCGCGGTGTAGGCGAGTGCGCTCAGGCTGCCTGCGACCGCGAGGCTCTCGGGAGCGAGCGCCTCGCGCAATCCCAGGCTGCCGCGCAGTCGGCGTTCGGCGTACTCGAGCTCGCCGCGTTCGAGCGCGACATGCCCGAGGTGCTCGAGCACGAAAGCGTGGTCGAGGCCGGTCGGGCTGTCCGACGCGGTGATCGCCAGAGCGCGGCGAAAGTAGTGCTCCGCGGCGTCGAGTTCGCCGCGTACGAGCGCCGTCTTGCCCAGATTGGCGAGCGTCGGGACTCGCGCGAGGGACGGCGCCTCGAGCGCTTCGAGATGCTGCAGGGAGCGTCGGAAGAAGTCCTCAGCGGTAGCGATCTCGCCGCGCTCGAGCGCCAGCACGCCGAGGTTACCGAGCAGCTTGGGGAGCTGCGGACTGTCGGGCTCGAGCCGCTCGAGCAAGGCCAGCGCCTCGAGGAATCGCTCTTCGGCGTGTTGTGGTGCTCCGGTGCGCAGGGCGGCGATGCCGAGCAGGTGCAAGTCGCGCGCGACCTCGACGCTGTCGGGCGCGAGGCGTCGGCGAATCTCCAGCGCCTGGCGCGTGAGGGCGACGGCGCGCGGAAAGTCGCTGCGCTGGCCGGCGATCACCGCCTGCTGTTCGAGCACGTCGGCCAGGCGCAGGGACTCGGGGCCGTCGCGCACGAGGTCGCGGTGGGCCCGATCGAGGAATCTCTCGGCGGTCGCGAGGTCGCCTCGAGCGAGCGCGGTGCGTCCGCGCTCCAGAAGGTCGGAGTCTTTGGTGGTCGATGACTCGGTCGGAGTCTCGACGCGGTGTCCACCGTCGACTTGCGGTGAATCGTTCGGTGATAGCGCGTCGGAGAGTCCGACGGCGACGATGACCGCGGCGGCTGCAAGCGTCGGCGCGGTCAGCCGCTGCGGCCAGAGGGCGACTAGACTCATCCGCCGGGCTGTGTGGTGTCGGACTGTGTGTCGTCGGACTGTGTGGCGTCGGACTTCACGACATCGAACGCGAAGCTGCCGAGCATCGACTCAGTCGCGGTGCCCGTCGCCAGGCCCAGAACCTCGAGGCGGTAGCTGCCGGCGGGTAGCAGCCGACCCGGCAGCGCGACGCGGAAGCCGCCGAGCTCGGTTGGTCTTGCGCTGTCGGCCGACCAGAGCACTGCGTCGTCGACGTCGAGCAGCTGGAGGCGGTAGTCCACGAATCGACCGTCTGCGAGATCGGCCGGCGGGTCGACATGGAGCTCGAGGACGACGAGCGGTGCCGTGGGCACGGTCGGTCTCGTCGCCTCGGCACCGCGGTAGTACGACGGGGGGAAGAGATCGACGACCGGCGGAGCGAGGACCGGGGCGTCCGGGGTGCCGTGCTGGCCGAGCCACCAGCCGCCGAGCAGGCCGACGAGGCCGCAGACCAGCCCGGCGAGAGCGGCGGCGGAGAGCCAGCCTCGAGGCCCGGCTCGGTGCGTCGCGCCTTCCGCGGTGCGGTGTAGCTCGGGTGTGGGGAAGGGCGTCTCCTCGGCCAGCCGGTCGTGCAGACGGCGCCAGGCGTCGCCGCGCCGCGCGCGCCACTCGACGGCGTGCTCCGGCTCCTCGGCGCCGAAGGCGTCGGCTTCGGCGACCAGCATCCGGCAGTCCGGGCAGCGGGCGAGATGCTCGTCGAGCGCGCGCTGCCCGGCGTCGGACGGCTCTTTGCCAGATGGCACCTTGTCGGATGGCCCGTCGCCGGGCGGTCTGGCGGCATGTGCGACGAGCTGCTCCACGGGCGGATGCCCGTCGGGCCACGCATCGCCGTCGCGGTGAGTCGCGTTCATCGGTCCTCCTCGCGTCGCGCCCGCGCGAGCCGTTGGCGCGCGCGGAAGAGCTGGACCTTGACGGTTTGAGCCGAGACGCCCAGGTGGCTGGCGATTTCGCGGTGGCTCAAGCCATGGTACCAACCGAGCTCGGCACAGCGGCGCATCTGGGGCGGCATCTGGCGCAGCCCGTCGACCACCTCGGCCAGCCGCTCTCGGCCGAGCACATGGCGCATCGGTTCGGGGGTCGGCGGGGCGATGAACGGCCGACCGCGATGCGGGGCGCTGCCTGGGTCGGTGGGACGTGGCTCGGAGGCGCGGCGTCCCGACGAGGTCGCGGCGACGTCTTGCTCGTCGAACGGTCGCTCGTCGCCCGCGCGCTTCTGCGCCGAGGCATGGCGCAGTGCTTTGCGGAAGACGTTGGCCGCGATGCCGAAGAGCCAGCGGCGGAAGCTCACGTCGCGGCGAAAAGTGTCGAGTCCGCGATAGACCCCCAGGAACGCCTCCTGCACGAGATCGTCGGCTCGGTCTGGCGCGAAGCCGCGTCGCCGATAGAACGAGTAGACGGCGGCGGCATGGCGATCGAACAGGGCTCGGAACGCCTGCTCACGCTGCCTCCCGCGCTGCCAATCCTCGACCCAGGGGAGGTCGGGATCCAGGGGGGACAGCGCGGGAGGCCGCGTGGGCCGATCGTCGTCGGGGGCTCGCGTCACGTCGAGTCTGGAACGCGACGAGAGGGGCGGAGTTCGGGTCCAGGGACGAACGCGCCGCCGGCGGGGTCGTGTGGCGTCGCCCCGTCGGCGGCTCAGGCTCAGAAGCGCAGACCGACGCCGACCGAAACGTCGAAGTTTTGCTCGTCGATGGGGCCGAAGATGTCCAGCAGGCGACGGTAGCGTGCGTCGGTGCGGAGGTACGTGCGTTCACTGAGGGCGAAGAGTGCACCGACGCCGACGTGCGCGCTCGGCGTCTCGTCGGACTGCTCGAGCTGAGTCGGCAGCGAGGTTTGATCGAAGGCGACCGGTGATCCCAGCGGTCGGTTGTAGAACAGGATCCCGGGGCCGAAGACTCCGTAGACCTCGGCACGGTCGGACTCGAAGATCGTCCAGCGGGCGGAGACGTCGACGAAGTAGGCGTCGCGTACCCGCGAGATCAGCTCGTCGGTGTAGCTCAACGAGGCCTCGATGCCCCAGATGTCGCTGAAACGGTGGTGGTAGCGCAGGGCGACGAGGCCGAAGTCGAACTCGCTCTCGTTTCCCGGCACGGGGTTGAGGAAGATGAAGACATCGTAGTCGGTTGCGCCGTAGGCGAAGCCGACCGAGAGGTCGATGCCGTGGTCGTAGCGCGGTGCGGCGCCGGCCTCTGTCGGCAGCGCGAGGAGCACCAGGAGGACGAAGACTCCGGCGAGTCGGAGGCCGACGCGACGGGGCACAGTGAACAGGGGGCGGCTCATGGGGGATCTCCGAAATGAGGGGTTTGCAGGCGAGTCGTCGGGGTTGTGGGAGCGTTCAGAAGTGGAGGCCGAGGCCGAAGGACGTCTCGAAGTTGCCGCCCTCGAGTGGCGAGAAGAAGTCGATCAGACGTCGGTACTTGGTGTCGGCCCGCAGATACACGCGGTCGGTGGCGTCGTAGAGGATGCCGACGCCGAGGTGGGCGGTGGCTTGCTCTCGGCTGCGGGTGTCGGTGATCGGCGGAAAGATGGTGGGCGGCAGCGTCACGATCTCGTCGGACCAGAGCATGCCGCCGCCGAAGAGCATGAAGACCTCGGCGCGCAGGTTCTCGAAGAAGGTCCAGCGTGCCGACACGTCGAGGAAGACCGGGTCTTGGACGGCGGTCGCGAGCTCGTCCTTCGCCGTCAGCGCGGCCTCGATGCCCCAGGAGTTGTTGAATCGGTGGTGGTAGCGCAGGAGGACGGCGCCGATGTCGAACTGGTCGCCGGATCCGCTCTCGAGGTCGACGTAGGTGAGCGCCACACCGAGGTCGATGCCGTTGCGCGCGTCGGAGGCGGTGGCGGGCTGCGCGAGCACGGACAGAAGCAGGGCCAGAGCGACGAAGCTCGCGAGAGGAAGGGGAGGGGGTTGTCGATGACAGTGCATGGCTGTTCTCCGGGTAGACGACGCTGAACCGCGTCGCCTAGACCAGGTAGCAAGCTTCTTGCCTGCTTTGCCATCTTCCAAAGCGAGCAGGCAAGTCGTTGTGGAACAGCCGGTTGCAGACAGGCCGCCGGCGCCGCGCAAGACCACAGCCAGGCCGCTGCGCGGCGTCGCGCCGCGTGAACCGTCGACTGGATCGACCGGCCGTTCGATCTCTCGAACGCCGTCAGCGCTGGGCGGGCAGGATCTCGCGCAGGGTCGATTCGTCGGGGCGCGCCGGCTCGGGCAGCAGGCGGCGGACCAGGAGTGCGAGCACGAACGCACCCGTGCCGGCGGCGGCGTAGGGCAGCGTTGGTCCGAAGCGCTCGATCAGCCAGCCGCCGGCGGCAATCGACAGAATCGCAGCGAGGCCGAATCCGACGCTCGAGATGAGGGCTTGGCCGGTCGAGCGGAGGCGCTCCGGCACCGACTCCTCGAGGTAGAGCGGTCCGCCGATGATGACACCGGCGACACCAACGCCGTGCAGCAGCTGCATCGCGCCCATCAGCGCGAGGTCGTGGGTGAACGCGCTCACCATCCAGCGCAGTCCTTCGGCGGCGAGGCCGATGCGCAGCAAGCCGCGCGCGCCGAAGCGGCGCAGCGTGAAGCCGGCGAAGCCGACGAGCGGAATCTCGAGCGCCAGCATCGCGACCCACATGCCGCTGATCGAGGACACGTCACCTCCGCGCGCGGTGACCAGGAGCGGGAACAAGTTGATCGGGCCCTGCAGGCAGAGATGCGCTGCGAAGGTGAAGGCGAGCAGGCGAGCGACCGGCGCGTGGCGGAGCAGGCGGAGGCTGTCACCACGCAGCGCGCGCAAACCGAGCTCGGGGGTCGTCGGCAGCCGCGCGGCCAGCAGGGCCGCGAGCAACGAGAAGGCGGCGATCACCGGAAACATCCAGCGCAGTCCGGCCGGCAGCAGGCCGATCCCGGGGAGCGACAGCTCGCCCGACCGGTCGGCGCCGAGGCCGTCGAGCAGAGGCAGCAGGCGTGGAAAGACGAGGACGGCGGTGAGAAAGCCGATCGTTCCCCACATGCGCACCTGTCCGAACGCGGCGGCACCGCCCGCGCGCGCCAGGGTCGCCAGCGTCACCGCAGTCGCCATCGGCAGAATGGCGGTCGAAAAGACGGCCACGAAGGCGGTGGCAAGGAGCACACCGACGAAGCCGTCGACCCGCAGTACGCTCAGGCTGGCGACCGCCATGCCGACCGCGAGGAGCACCAGGACCAGGCGCCGTGAGCCGGTCCGGTCGGCCGCCTGACCCCACAGCGGCTGTGTGACGAGGCCGACGAGCGGAATCACCGACATCACCAGGCCGACCCGTGATTCGGCGAGTCCGAGGCCGTCCTGGAGGTACAGGCTGTAGAGCGGGAAGAAGACTCCGAAGCCCGCCATGTAGGCGAACCAGAAGCTGGCGAGACGCGTTTTCACGAGGGCCTCCGGCGTGGCCGCTCAGACGCAGTGGGCAGGGACGATTCCGTGACCGCGGCGTGCGGCGACGCCGATCGGGCCTCGGGGGCCGGCGAGGAGATCGCCGAGGCTGTCGGCGAAGTCGAGTATGATCGCGGGTGAAACCATGGTGAGTCGACGTCGGGCGCGGCAGCGCGCGGCGTCTACGCAGTCGCACAGTGGGGCGAGGCGGCATGATACCGCCGTCACGCGTCGAGGATGGATCGGATTCGTGTGGCACTTCCTCAGTGATCTTCTTTTCGTGATCTCGCGCCGATGACGGTCTCGATCGCAGTCCTCCTGCTCCTTCTCGTCGGGATGGTCTATCTCTTCCTGACCGAGAAGCTGCCCGTCGAGCTGACCGCGTTCATCGGCCTGCTGATCCTGGTTTTCGGTGAGTACGTGCCGGTCGCCGGCGCCTTCGACGGGTTCTCGTCGCCGGCGGTGATCACCATGTTCTCGATCTTCTTCATCAGCGGCGCGCTGCTCGAGACCGGGGTCGCCGACTGGGTGGGGGCGCGCATCGCGAACCTCTCCGGCGGACGTGAAGTGCCGCTGATCGTGTTGCTGATGCTGGTCGCCGGCGTCATGTCGGCGTTCATGAACAATGTCGCCGCCGCAGCCGTTCTGTTGCCTGCCGTGTCGTCGATCGCGCGCCACTCCGGGCTGTCGCCGTCGCGCCTCTTCATGCCTCTGTCGTTCGGCGCGATTCTCGGCGGTACCACGACTCTGGTCGGCACGCCGCCCAACATCCTCACCGCCGAGGTGGTCTTGCGTGAGGGCCTGGAGCCGCCGCTGCAGCTCTTCGACTTCACTCCGATCGGTCTCGCGCTGCTCGCCGCCGGCATTCTCTTCATGACCACGATCGGCCGCAAGATGCTGCCCGAGCGCATCGAGGGCAAGCGCGCCGAGGAGTCGTCGCTGCTCACCGGCGCCTACCGCATCGACGAGCGCTTGACCTCGATTCGAGTCCCCGAGGGCTCGGGGCTGGTCGGCACGGCGCTGCGCGACGCCCGTCTCGGTCCGGCGCTCGACGTCTCGGTGGTATCGGTGAAGCGCGGCGAGAAGAAGATCCTGGCGCCCGGGCCGAACTTCTTGATCGAAGGCGGCGACCTGCTGCTGGTCGACGGCCGCTTCGAGGACCTGCAGCGACTTTTCGCGGTCCAGGGCCTTGCCGTCCACGAGGCCGAGCCGGGCCACTTGCGCGACATCTCGTCGCAGGTCCACGGCCTGGTGGTGCGCCTGCCGGAGGGCTCCGGGCTGGTCGGCCGCTCGCTGCGCCAGCTGCGTTTTCGTGATCGCTTCGGAGTGCTGGTGGTCGGCATCCGGCGCGGACGCGACCTGATTCGCCAAGAGCTGGCGCGCCGCGTCCTCCGACCGACCGATGAACTGCTGGTGCTCGGCACCGACGAGGAGATGGCCGCGCTGAGCGACCAAAAGGGGCTCGAAGTGTACGCCGAGCTACCGCTCGACCAGCTCATGGAGGAGCGCATGTTCGTCCTCCGCGTGCCGGCCGGCTCGTCGCTCGACGGCACGACAGTGCGCGACAGCCGTCTCGGCGAGCTCGCCGGATTGACCGTGATCGGCGTGGCGCACGACGACACGTTGCGTCTGGCGCTGCCCGGCGACGATCAGATCCACGCCGGCGACGAGCTCCTGGTCGCCGGCGAGCCGACCCGGCTGCACGATCTTCTCGGCCTCGGTCACCTGCAGCTCGAGGCGCCGAAGCCGACGGCGCGTCTCGAGTCGTCGAAGGTGCGGCTGATCGAGGCGGTGGTCGCGCCGCGCTCGCGTGCCGACGGCAGGAGCTTGCGACAGCTGCATTTCCGTGACCGCTTCGGCCTCCAGGTGTTGGCGATTTGGCGCGCCGGCGAGGCGATGTACAACGAGCTCGGGGATCGCGCGCTGAGCGTCGGTGATGCGCTCTTGCTGCACGGACCGCGCGAGAAGGTCGAGCAGCTGGCCGAGGACTCCGACTTTGTCGTGTTGTCGCAGGAGACTGCGTCAGTGCGGCGCTACGACAAGGCGTGGGTGGCGCTTTCGGCGCTCGGCGTGATGATCGCTCTCGTCGCCAGCGGCCTCTTCCCGATCCACGTCGCCGCCTTCACCGGCGCCGTCGTCGCCGTGCTCTTCGGCGCTTTGCGCATGGAGGAGGCCTATCGGGTGATCGAGTGGCGCGCGCTCTTCCTGGTGGCCGCGATCCTGCCGGTCGGCACGGCGATGGAGACCTCGGGTGCCGCCGACCTGCTGGCCGTCGGTGTGGCCGAGATCGGCAGCCGCTTCGGGCCGTACGTCTTCCTCGCGTCGCTGGTCTTGTTGTCGAGCCTGCTCAGCCAAGGTCTCGACGGCGCGCCGACCGTGGTGATCCTGGCGCCGGTGGTGATCCAGACTGCGCAGATTCTCGACATCAGCCCGTATCCGCTGTTGATGGCGGTCGGCATCTCCGCGTCGGCCGCCTTCATGACCCCGTTCAGCCACAAGGCCAACCTGCTGGTGATGAGCGCCGGCGGCTATCGCTCGATGGATTTCGTCCGCGTCGGCACGCCGCTGACGGTGGTCGTTCTCGCCCTGATCGTGTTTCTCGTGCCGGTCTTCTTCCCCTTCTGAAGGTCCAAGCTCACCGGGCGGCGTGTAACCGGTGGCGCGCCGTGGTGATCCAAGCGGAGGACGAGACACAGCCCAACCCGAGGAGCGAGCATGGAACAGAGACGAGAGACTGCAATCATCGGCGTCGGCGCCGTCGGCGCGGGGTTCGGTCATCGATTGGCCGAGACCGGGCAGCGTGTCGTCTTCGGCGTGCGTCCGGGGCGCGACGTGTCCGAGCTTCTCGACACCATCGGCTCGCGCGCCCGCGCGACGTCGGTTCCCGATGCGGTCGCCGCGGCCGATGTCGTGGTGCTCGCGGTCCCCGCCGAGGCCGCGGTCGCGTCGCTCGACGGCGCGGTGCTCGACGGCAAGATCGTGATCGACGCCACCAACCCGCTGTCGTTCGATGGCGCGGTGCGTTGGGCACCGCCGGCCGAGGGCTCGATGACGGCGCATCTCGCCGCGGTCCGTCCGGAAGCGCGGTGGGTCAAGGCGCTGGCGACGTTCGGCGCCGACCATCATCGGGATCCACAGCGCCACGGCGCGCCGATCGACGCGCATCTTGCCGGGGACGACGAAAAGGCCAAACAACACGTCGCGGCGATTCTAGAGAGCGCCGGCTTCGGACCGCTCGACTGCGGTCCGCTCGATCTGGCCGGCGCGCTCGAGAACCTGGCCGTGCTGTGGATCGAGCTGGCGCAGCGGCACGGACGTCAGATTGCGTTCCAGCTCGTCGGACGCTGAAGCTCGACCTCCCGCCGAGCGCTGGCGAACATGACAGGATCGGGTGATGGCGACGCGGGCCGCACGCAAGCTCGATCCGGAGAGTGGCCGTTCGCGCCTCGAACGGTGTGCCGCCCACGAGCAAGGAGACTCTGATGCCTGAACGGACCCCCATCTTGGTCTTCGACGGCGACTGCGGTTTTTGTACCCGCTCGGCGCTTTGGTTGCGCGCACGTTTGCTACAACCTGTACGCCTCCAGCCCTGGCAAACGACCGATCTCGCGGCGCTCGGCCTGCGCGAGGAGCAGACGCGTCGCGCCGCTTGGTGGCTCGACGGCGCGCGCCGCGACAGCGGCCACCGCGCCATCGCGCGTGCGCTCATCGCGTGTGGCGCCCCATGGCCTCTGCTCGGTCGGCTGCTCCTCGTGCCGCCGATCTCCTGGGCGGCGGCGCTCGGTTATCGGCTGATCGCACGCTACCGGGGACTGCTCCCCGGGACCACGCCGGCCTGCCGTCGGCCCGATTGGCCTCCGGCTGAGTAAGGCCCCGACGCGAACCGTGAGCGCAGAAGGAAGGAGCGGCGCCACCCGAAGGTGACGCCGCTTGGGGGGACCTGGCAGGTGAGCCGAAGCTCGTCGAAGGATGGAACGAGCGGAGGCGTCCCTGGTGAAGTCGACGAAGGTCGTCGCAGCGTGGAAACCCCGAGCGCCACCGCGTTGTGGACAGCCTTCGGCCTCTTTGCCGTGGGCTCGAAGGCTGGTGTTGTCGAAGAACCGGCGGAGCCGGCCCTAGACCTCAGGATTGAAATATAGCCAATAGTCGATTCATTGTCCAGGCCGCGTCCACTCGACTAGGACATCCTTGGATGAGGCTAGCTGGTGCCGTGCCGCGGCAAGGTCCGGCTGAGGAGGCCAAGGCCGAGGATCGCGGCGAAAATGGACGCGGCGAGAATGCCGAGCTTCGCCTGCTGGTCGAGTGCCGCGGCCTCGCCGAAGGCGAGCGTCGCGATGAAGAGCGACATGGTGAAGCCGATCCCGGCGAGGAGGCCAGAGCCGACGATCGCGCCCCAGCCGAGGCCTTCGGGGAGCCTGGCCCAGCCGGCGCGGGCCGCGATCCAGGCGAACCCGGCGACGCCGATGGGCTTGCCGACGAGCAGACCGAGGAAGACACCGAGACTCACCGGCGCGGCCAGCGAGGCGCCGGCACCGAGCGTGAAACCGGCATTGTAGAGCGCGAAGATGGGCATGATCACGAAAGCGACCCACGGCTGGAGCGCATGCTCGAGCTGGTGCAGTGGGCTCTGCGCCTGGTCAACGATCTTCTCGAGGTGCGCCAGCTCGGCCTCTTGCTGATCGAGCTGCCGGCGCTTGAACATCCGCTCCAGGTGGAGGTGCAGATCCTCGGGGCGGACGATTCGCTTCATCGGGATCGCGAAGGCCAGCAGCACCCCGGCGACGGTGGCGTGCACACCAGACTTGAGCATGAAGTACCAGAGCACCAGGCCGATTCCGGCGAAGATGCCCAGCCGACGGCCCGCGGTGAGGTTGTAGCCGATCGCGACGCCCCAGGCGAGGAACGCCAGCGCCAGGGCCTTGAAATCGAGGGTCCCGGTGTAGAAGACCGCGATCACCAGCACCGCACCGAGGTCGTCGATGATCGCGAGTGCAGTGAGGAAGACCTTGAGCGACAGCGGCACGCGCGGTCCGAGCAAGGCGAGCATGCCGAGCGCGAAGGCAATGTCGGTCGCCATCGGGATCCCCCAGCCCGCCTGGCCCGAACCGCCGAGGTTGAGCGTCACGTAGACCATCGCGGGAACGACCATGCCGCCTAGCGCGGCGGCGAGCGGCAGGCGGCGCGCGGCGGCGTTCGACAGCTCGCCGACCAGCAGCTCGCGCTTGATCTCGAGGCCGACGAAGAGGAAGAAGACCGCCATCAAGAGGTCGTTGACCCACAGAATCAGCGGCTTCTCGAGCGCCCACTCGCCGACGCCGACTCCGAAGGGAAGTGCCTTGAGCGCCTCGTAGCTCGCCGACCAGGGGGAGTTGGCCCACGCAAAGGCGATGCCGGCGCTGGCGACCAGCAGCAGACCACCGGCGCTTTCGCTGCGCACGAAGCTCTGGAAGGGACTGAGGAGACGATCGACTCTGGTCGGCATCGGGAGGACACTCCAAGAGAGTTCGAAGGCTGCAGGGGATCGGATCGTCGAGATCGTCGAAGACGGTCGAAGGCAGCGTCGACGCTCGGCGCGAGGGTCTAGATTGACATGCCTTTGGCGGTGGGCAAAGGGGGCGGCTCAGACATGCCGTGCATCCGTGCGCTTGGGCCGTGCCGCGACTTCGAAGAGGCGCACGCTCGAGCCCGGACGGCTCGGGGGATCGTCGATGCGGCCCGCCTCGTCGAGCCGCCAACCCTCGCCGAGACCGGCGGCGGTGGTCTCCGAGAGCAGTACCTGGCCGCCGGCGGCGCAGCGTCGGAGCTGCGTGGCCAGATTGACGTGGGTGCCAACGGCGGTGAACTGTTCGCGGCGTGCCGTTCCCAGGTTGCCGACCAGGCAGTCGCCGGTGTGCACGGACGCGGCGAGGTGGAGATCGAGAGCGAGGACATCGCGCCACTGCACCTGCCACTTGCGGCGCAGGGCGTCGAACGAGTCGCGCATGCGCACCGCCGCCTCGACCGCGGCCACCGGATCGTGTTCGCCCGGTCCGCGAGCGCCGAGATCGCAGAACAGAGCCATGACCGTGTCGCCCATCAGCTTGTCGAGCACGCCGGCGTGCCGGAACACGATCTGTGTCGCCATCGAGTAGTAGTCGAAGAGGAAGCCCTGGAGCACGTCGGGGCGGGTCTCGAGGCCGTGGCAGAGGGCCGAGAAGCCGCGGATGTCGAAGAAGACGATGCTCGCGGTCCGCTGGCGTACCGCCAAGGCCGATGGATCGTTCTCGACCGCCTGCAGCAGGCGCGGGTCGAAAAAACGCTCGAGCGCGGTCACGCGTTTCTGAGCGGCGAGCTGCGATAGCGCCAGGCGCCGAAAGTCGATCGCCGCGCTCGCCTTGATCGAGATCTCACGCCACGCCGACTGCCCGATCAGATCCTTCTCGATGCAGTCGAACGCTCCGTGCCGGTAGGCCTCGAAACGGTCGAGCTCGCGGTTCTCGGCGGTGAAGAGGATCACCATCGTGAACGGATCGATGCGCTTGGCGGCTTCGAGCACCGCGATGCCGCCGTTCCGCTCGGCGCCGAGGACATCGTCGGTGAGCACGACATCGACTGGACCACGGTCTTCGGGAGGCGAGCTCAGGATTCTGCGGGCCTCGTCGAGGCTCGAGGCGGTCGACAGCGTCCACCAGCGATTCTTCCGCCGGAGCGCGTATTCGAGAGCTTGGCGAGGTCCGTCTTCGTCGTCGACGATCAGGACGTGGGCGTTCATGAGTCTCCCGGATCGCTCCTCGGGCATTCGGAGGAAAGTGGTTCGTGTTGCATCGCTGCGTGGACGGTCCGGCGACGAGTCTACCGGCTACAATCAGCCGACACGATGCCCACCGCCCGGGCCTGGAGGATTGATGGACCACTCGAAGCCGCGACTGATCGACCGCCCCGGAACCAGCCCGCTCCACGGCGCCGCCAATCCGTCGTCGACCGCGCAGGGGACGACTCCGGGCAGCTTCGCCCTGGCGCCGGATCTCGGCGGCCCGCTGACCTTTTCGTCGCCCGACACTCCCGGCATGCCGGCGCCGTCCGAGCAGACGGCACACGACTTCGTCACCGCGCCGCGCGGCGCCGAGTCGGCGGTGACGCAGCTCGAGAATGCGCGTCTCGGCATCGTGACGCCGGAGATGCACCGGGTCGCCGAGCGCGAGGGTCATTTGACGGCCGAGCAGGTGCGGGCCGAGGTCGCCGCCGGGCGCATGATCGTGCCGGCCAACCGCGTCCATCTCGGCTACCGACTCGATCCGATGGCGATCGGCCGTGCCGCGCGCACCAAGATCAACGCCAACCTCGGCGCGTCGCCGGTGTCGTCGGGCACCGACGAAGAGGTCGAAAAGCTGCGCTGGGCGGTGCGGTGGGGCGCCGACACGGTGATGGACCTGTCGACCGGCGGAGATCTCGACGCCTGCCGCGAGGCGATTCTGCGCGACTCGACGGTGCCGATCGGCACTGTGCCGATCTACTCGATGATCATCGGCCGGCGCATCGAGGACCTCGATTACGACGTGATTCTGCGCGAGATCGAGAACCAGGCCCGCCAGGGCGTCGACTACTTCACCGTCCATGCGGGCGTCTTGCGCGAGCATTTGCGGTACGTCGAGAAGCGGCTGATCGGCATCGTCTCGCGTGGCGGCTCGCTCCTCGCCAAGTGGATGCTGGTGCACGGCAAGCAGAACCCGATGTACGAGATCTTCGACGAGCTGTGCGACATCATGCGCCAGTACGACGTTTCGTTCTCGCTCGGTGACGGTCTCCGGCCCGGCGGCCTGGCCGACGCCACCGACGACGCACAGCTGGCCGAGCTCGAAGTGCTCGGCGAGCTGACCGAGCGCGCCTGGGCAAAAGGCGTGCAAGTCATGGTCGAAGGGCCCGGCCACGTACCGTTCGACCAGATCGAGTACAACATGAAGCTGCAGCGCCGCCTTTGCCACGGCGCGCCGTTCTACGTTCTCGGTCCGCTGGTCACCGACGTTTTTCCGGGTTACGACCACATCACCAGCTCGATCGGTGCGACCGCCGCGGGGTACCACGGTGCCGCCATGCTCTGCTACGTCACGCCCAAGGAGCATCTCGGCTTGCCCAAGCGCGACGACGTCAAGCAGGGCTGCGTCGCCTACAAGATCGCCGCTCACGCGGCCGACGTCGCGCTCGGCATCCCGGGCAGCCGAGATTGGGACGACGAGCTGACCAAGGCGCGTGCGGCGCTCAACTGGCAGCGCCACTTCGATCTCTCCTTCGATCCGGACACGGCGCGCGCCCTGCACGACGAGGACCTCGACGTCGATACCGATTTCTGCGCCATGTGTGGCCACGACTGGTGCAGCGTGCGCATCTCGAAGGAGATCGTCGCCTTCGCCTCGGGCAAAGACGACGCCTACGCCTGGGAGAAGCCGAAGGTCTCCGAGGCGCTGTCGCCCGAACAGAAGTCGATCCTCGAGCAGCGGGGCGTTCTCTCGCCCGATGAAATCCACCGCTTGGCGTCCAAGACCAAGAAGGCTCTCGGCGCCGACGCCGGCAAGGCGGCCTGCCACAGCGACGTCGCCGACGCTGCCGAGGCGCAGCGCCTGCACGAGACAGTCTCAGACGGCGAGCTGGTTCAGATCGGCGGCTGAGTCTCGCCACCGACGTCGTCGGGAACGCGGCGGGCCTCGAGCGCGACCAGCACGCGCCGCGCGAGGTTCGTCAGGTAGTCGATGTCGTCCGCATCGAAGTCGTGCGCTCGGTCGCCGACGACGCACAGGGAACCGATGACCTGGTCCCGCTCGGTGCGGAGCGGGACCGCCGCGTAGCTGCGGACACTCTCTTCGTACACCAACGGGCTGTGCCGCGTCTTCGGATGGTCGGCCGTCTCGCCGACCACGAGCGGCTCGCCGGTGCGCACGACATGAGTGCAGAAGGCCCACTCGACTGGCGTTCCGCGGGCTTCCTTGAGCCAGCCCTCGACACCGTACATGGCGGCGAAGTACTGCGCGTCGTCGAGCACCACGGTGACCAGGCCGATCGGTAGATCGAGTGCGTTGGCCGCTTCGGCGACCAGCTTCTGCAGCTCCGGATCGAATTGCTCGGCCACCAAGTCGAGATCGAGAATCTCGCGGAGGCGCGCTGGGTCGAGGACCGGATCGTCCTCGTGGACGTCATGAGCCATGGTTCCCTCCGAGAAATCGCTCCAGGCGGCGAGCCTGTGTCAGCATCTGATAAGTCCGAACGCGAATCGCGAGCGAGCTGCCGACGAGAGATGCCGGTCCCGAGTCGTTCGCGAGCCGCGACGCGACTCGGGCCAGCGCATCGAGCGGAAGCGGTCGATCCGCATCGACTCCCGCATCGAGGCAGGCCGCGCTCCAGGCGGCACGGCCGGCGTCTTCGCCGAGCGTGCGTTGCAGAGAGTGGATGGCGCGTCGACGCGTCAGGCGGTCGAGCTCGTCGTCGACCGGGGGAGGCGCTGGCGTGGGTGAATCATGCATCGAGTCTGTCCGGAGGGGGGAATGGGCAGAGACGAGACTGCGAATCCGGCGGCTGTCGAACCGACGGACGCAGACATGACAAAGGCCCGGCCGAGAGGCCGGGCCTTCAGAGTATCTGACGAAGGTCAGAGTGAAAAGCGCGCCGCTCAGGGAACGGAGTTGCTCCACGCGGTGGTGTTGCCGGACTCGAAGCCGTCCGTGAAGATTCCGGCCTCGCAACCCAGAGGGGTCGTGTAGTCCGGAGTCTCGTCACCGCGAATGAAGTCACCCGAGTCGGCGTTGACGCCGATGCCGCGCTTGGCGAAGGAGCGCCAGATGGCGCACTGGTTGTCGCCGCCGTTGTTGACCATGTCGGCCATCAGAATGGCATCGCGCGCGTCGGAGAACGTCGGCTGGCAGGGCTGCAGCTTCATGCCGTCGATCACGAGCTGGATGGTGAGGTTGTTGCCCCCGGTGCCGTTGTAGAAGTCCGTGTCGAAGCCGTAGCGGGCAACCAGCTCCCAGTACATCTCCCACACCGCGGCCATCCAGATTTCGCCGACACCGTGCGGCGCGTTGATCGTGCCGACATTGGCGTAGTCGTGGATCGCGTTGGTCGACTCGTCCGTGCTGTAGCGGGCGTTGCGGATACCGAACCCGTCGGCCGCTTCGAACGTCAGGTAGGTGCCGATGCCGCGCCCCGTGGTGGCCGTGTCGGACGGAACCGCGGCAAGTACGAGCGCCCAGAAGTCGCTCCAGCCCTCGCCCGCCTGCTCCGACGTGCCTCCCGGAATCGTCGTCGGCAGGCAGCCGACGGCGCTCGGGCCGCCGGTCAGGCGGTTGCTGATGCCGTGGCCGTACTCGTGGGCGATCACGCCATTGTCGAAGTCGCTGTCGCGGTCGACACCGACCTTGCTCATCGTCACGTTGACGGTGCCCGGAAGCTCCGCCTTGATCGCATCGCCGTCGCTCTGGCCGAGGAAGACGGACGGGATCGTGACCGCGCCGCCGTTGACGCCGGGGCCCATGGTGAGCGTGCCGTCGCCCTGGTTGTTGACCACGATGGCGGCGATGGCGCCGGCATTCTCGGCGTTCAGCACCTTGAGACCGAACTCGCACGAGCCGCGGTCGATGACGGCGATCAGGCCATCCATGCTGTTCGCCGGAAGGGCTTCACAGGCATCGGTCGTGGTGCCCGTACCGTCACCCATGCTGCCGTCGTCGGTGAGGCGCAGGTCGCCGGTGACGCCGGTCGCGTCGAGCAGGGCGCCGAAGGAGGCGCCACCGACGGTGTAGGTGCCGGCGATCGAGCCCGGCGAGTTGACTTCGAGGGACGGCGGAGCGGTCCAGAGGAACATGCTCATCCGCGGACGTGTACCGTCGGGCGGGGTCGAGAACGTCGCGTTGTCGGTGCCCGAACCGTCGAGAGCGTCGGCGTTCACCGGATCGTTGCCGACACCACCATTGCCGTAGTTGTTGGTCTGGAAGTTACCGGCCGGCTCGTCGAAGCCGTAGTGGTAGGAGATGTCGTGCATGATGTTGTTGTAGTAGAAGAGATTGACGATCGAGGCCTGGAGGTTGGTGCCGTCCGTCGGACCGTCGTTGACATCATCGTGCGCGAAATCGAAGCTCAGGCCGGCGCCGCCGTCGGGACGCGTTCCGCCGGTGTTGTTGCCGTCGAGGTCGTCCTGAGCCCAGACGTTGTTGCCGCGCGTGTCGGTGTACTCGGCGCCGGCGGCGCCGTCGTCGTCGTGCCAGCCGAACGGCGAGGCAGTCGCATCCGATTCTTCCGGAATCAAGACCTGAGGACCATCATTCGGGCTCTCGAGAGGCAGCGGGTAGACGCGGTACTCGTTGGTGCCGTGAGCCGTCCAGTTGTTCTCGTCGACGAGTTCACCGCTGAGCGCGTCAATGCGGACTTCCATCCAGTCCTGCGAGTCGACGCGGTTGATCACGACGTTCCAGGCCAGCGCCACGGTGCCGTCGGCACGACGCTGATAGCGCAGCTCGGCGGGGATCGGATCGCGCGAGATTCCGGCGTCGGAGAAGGTCACGCGAGCGGTCGGGCCGCCGGCGATCTCGAGCGGATCGATCGAGCTCAGGCGACTCTCGATGCCCAGGTGCTCGGCGGCGCGCTGCACCGCGGTGCTCGGCTGGAGCGCGGGGCCACCGGCCGGCGCCCTAGTGGCGAGGTCCGGGATCATCCGATGGTGGACGTTGATGATGCTGCCGTCCGCGGCGATGTTGACGCCGAGGATGCCGTTGTGCACGCCGATCCCGTCGTGGCGCTGGAGCCAGTAGAGGTGCGTGATGCCATTGGGGCTGGTGTAGCGGTCGCGCAGCTCGAGATCGGAGACGTCCGCCGGGGTCAGCTGGAGCGCCGCGAGATTCGCGTTCACGTACGTGAGGGCGATGTCGGCCGCGTCACCGACCTGCGGTCCGGTGAGCATTCGGCCGTCGGCGGCACCGTTCAAGTGCACTTCGGCCGACCAGCCGGCCGACGCCAGCAGCAAGGCCGCGGCGGCTCCGATCAAGAGTCGATGGGTTGCGTTCCTCATGTTCTGACCTCCTGCTCGCGGCCGTGGCCGCGGAGCCATGCTCCTCGAGGAGCGATCGTTGTGGACATCGGCCTGCGTGGGCTCGCGGCGACGTTCGCTGAGACGTGAGGGGGGTTGAAGGAATCAGGGGGCCTTCTCGGGGAAGTACGCGCTCTCTGGCTCTCAGAGCCGCAACGGACGGTTGGCGTTCACGCGTCGAGCGCAAGCTCTGACGGCCACTCGAAGGGTTGTGGGAAGAGCTCGCGGAGTCGATACCGGCGTTCGACCGAGGCGAGATTGGCGACGGCGATCGGCAGATCGCGGGCGAACTCCGAGAGGGTCTCCAGGCAGAGGCCGCAGGGCACGGCCGGCGGAGAGGTGTCGGTGACCACGGCCAGCGCGGCGAACGAGCGATGGCCGTCGGCGACTGCGCGGGTGACCGCGACTCGCTCGGCACAGACGCAAAGACCAAAGGTTCGGTTCTCGACGTTGCAGCCGCTGAACACGGTTCCGTCGTCGGTGACCAGCGCGGCACCGACTGCGAACCGGCTGTACGGGGAATAGGAGCGCTCACGCGCGTCGCGCGCTCGCTCGATCAGCGCCTTCCAGTCGATCGTCGGTCGCGGTTCTGCTTGCGCCATGAGCCCTAGATCTTACCACGTCGCTCGCGATTCGGCATGCTAAGCTCGCGCCCCGCCTGCAGCGAGCGACGCGGACCGAATGACCCGAAAAACTGAGGAGACGACCGTGAGCCAGGGAGAGTTTTATCAGCCGCCAGCCGACGGCCAGGAAATCGGCTTCGAGAACGGAAAGGTGGTCGTTCCGGACCGCCCGATCGTTCCGTTCATCGAGGGGGACGGGATCGGTCCGGACATCTGGGCCGCCACCCGCCGAGTCCTCGAAGCCGCGGTCGACAAGACCTACGGCGGCTCCAAGTCGATCGCTTGGATGGAAGTTCTCGCCGGCGAGAAGGCCCAGGAGCATCGTGGCCAATGGCTGCCCGACGAGACCTTCGAGGCGGTGCGTCACTATCGCTGCTCGATCAAGGGGCCGCTCACGACCCCGGTCGGTGGTGGCTTCCGCAGCCTCAATGTGACCCTGCGCCAGGTGCTCGACCTCTACGCCTGTGTCCGGCCGGTGAAGTACTACGCCGGGGTGCCGTCGCCGGTGCGTGAGCCGGACAAGGTCGACATGGTGCTGTTCCGCGAGAATACCGAGGACGTGTACTCGGGCATCGAGTTCGCCTCGGGCACTGCCGAGGCGAAGGCGCTGATCGACTTTCTCGGCCAGGAGCTGGGCAAGGAGGTTCGTCCGGCGAGTGGCATCGGCATCAAGCCGATCTCGCCCGAGGGCACCAAGAACCTGGTGCGCAAGGCGATCGACTACGCGCTCGACCAGGGCCGCCGCTCGGTGACGCTGGTGCACAAGGGCAACATCATGAAGTTCACCGAGGGCTCGTTCAAGGATTGGGGCTACGAGCTCGCCGCCGAGGAGTACGCCGACAGCACGATCTCGGAAGACGAGGTCTGGGCGCAGCACGGCGGCAAAGTGCCCGAGGGCAAGGTGCTGATCAAGGATCGCATCGCCGACGCCATGTTCCAGCAGGTGCTGCTGCGCCCGAACGAGTACGACGTGATCGCGACCATGAACCTCAACGGCGACTACCTCTCAGACGCGCTCGCCGCGCAGGTCGGTGGTCTCGGCATGGCGCCGGGCTCGAACGAGGGCGACGGAGTCGCGCTCTTCGAGGCCACCCATGGCACGGCACCGAAGTACGCGGGCCAGGACAAGGTGAACCCCGGCTCGCTGATCCTCTCGGGCGTCATGATGCTGCGCTGGCTCGGCTGGACCGAGGCCGCGGCGTCGGTCGAAGGCGCGCTCGCCGAGGCCATCGGCCAGAAGCGGGTCACCTACGACCTCGAGCGGCAGATGGACGGCGCGACGCTGCTCAAGACGTCGGAGTTCGGTGACGCGATCATCGGCAACCTCTGATCTCGTCGCCTGGAGCATCGCCGGCCTGATCGCGGTCGGCGTTCTGCTGTGGGCGACGCCACGGCTCCTGCCGCTGGCGCCGGAGCCGTGGACCATCTCGCGCCACGAGGCGCACTGGATCGCCCTCGAGCGGCTGCGCGCCCTCGGGGAGCCGATCGCCGACGCCTACGTCGTCGAGCGCGTGCTCGGTGACATCGCCCTCGAGCGGCGGCTGCAGATCGATCTCGGCGCCGGCGCGTCGGCCGAGCGGCTCGAGCGGTTCGCCGCGAGCCAGCTGGGCGATCGCCTGCTGGTCTGGGAAGTCGCCGTCTACGCGCCGGGGGCGCAGGCCGGGGACTGGACCGACCGGGCCTGGATCAGCCTCGATGGCATGGTCACGATGCTGCGTCGTCGCGGACTGCCGGCCGACCCGCGCGCACCGAGTGACGACGAGGCGCGCCGCCGCGCGCTGGAGCACCTGCGCGCTCAGGGCTTCGATCCGACATCCTTCACCGGCCAGCCGACGGTGCAGCGCGATCGATTGCCTGATCGCGAGCGGGTCTCGGTGCGCTTCGCGGTGCGCGAGCGGGTGCTCGACGAGCCGCGTCCTCACGGCTTCGAGGTTGTGTTCGAGGGCGCCGCGCTGCGCGGATTCCAGCCGTGGCTCGACGACCCGGCGATCACCGAGGTTCAGCGCGACGTCGCGCGCATGCAGATCGGCACCTACATTCGCTCCAGTCTCGGATTCTTTCTGCTGCCGCTGGTCGCGATTCCGTTCTTGCGCCGCTACCACGAGGGTCTGCTCGGCGTGCGGCGCGGCGTACAGATTTTCCTCGTCTGTTGTGGTTCGGGCGTCGTCTTCCTCGTCCTCTACGCCGAGGTCTTGTCGGCCGAGGGCGGCTTCGGCTTCGTCGAGCGCGAGCAGACGACCTGGTTGCTGGCGCTGCTGGTCTTCTCGCTGCAGCTGGTTCCCTATGCCGCCACCGGCATGATGGCGTGGTCGACCGGCGAGTCGTACGCCCGCGGCCTGTGGCCGCAGGATCTCGCCTCGGTCGACGCGCTGCTCGGCCTGCGCTGGAGCTCGGCGACGATGGCGCGGGCCGCTCTGCGCGGCGTCGCGGCCGGCCTCGTCGGCACCGCGGTGCTTTACGCCGGCGGCGTGATCGCGCGCCGCTTCGACGTCTGGCCGACCGCCGCCTACGTGTTCGGCAACAGTCTCGACGGACCGTGGCCCGGCGTGGTGCTGCTCACCGGCATCTTCGCCAGCGTCATCCCGCTACTGCTGGTCGCGTTCGTCTTTCTGCCGGCCTGGATAGCGTCGCATCTCGGCGGCCGACGCCTGGTCGCGGCGCTGGTCGCGTACGGCGCCCTGGTGGCGCTGATGCCGATGTTGATCGCGATGCCGCTCGGCGGCGGCTGGGTGCTGTGGGCGATCACCGCCGTTGTGCCGGTGCTGGCCTTCTACCGCGGCGATCTGCTCTCCGGGCTGCTCGCGTGTGTGACGATCCTCTGCGCGACGCAGGCGCTGCAGCTGGTCGCCGCCGAGGACGTCGGCCTGCAGGTCCAGGGCTGGGCGGTGCTGCTGGCCGTCGGTGCGCCTCTTTGGGCCAGCCTGCGCAGCCTCGGTCGTGGCGCCGAGATCGAGTACACCTGGGACGACGTGCCGCCGCACGTACGCCGTATCGCCGAGCGCGAGCGCCAGCGCGTCGAGCTCGAGACCGCGCGCGAGATTCAGAGCTCGATCCTGCCCGACGTGCCGCCACGGCTCGCCGGCGTCGAGCTGGCGCACTGCTATTTGCCGGCGTCGGAGGTCGGCGGTGACTTCTACGATGTCCAGGAGCTCGCCGACGGCCGCCTGGCGGTGGCGATCGGCGACGTCGCCGGGCACGGGGTGTCGAGCGGCCTGGTGATGTCGATGGTGCGGGCGGCGCTGGCGGTCCAGCTACGGGTCGATCCGTCGGTCGACGCAGTGGTCGCGACTTTGAACCACATCGTCGTGCGCAGCGCGCGCCGTCGCCTGCTCTCGACTCTGCTCTACGCGGTTGTCGACCCGCACCGGGGGATCGTCACCTGGGCCAGCGCGGGGCACGTCTACCCCTATCGCCTCGCCGCGGAGGGCGGTGTCGAGGCGCTCGAATCGGCCGCCTATCCGCTCGGCGTGCGCGATGCGCTCGAGCTGCCGGTGCGCGACGGTCGACTGGCGGCGGGGGACAGCCTCGTGCTCTACAGCGACGGTCTGGTCGAGGCGCGTGCCGAGGGGTCGGACGAGCTCTTCGGCTTCGAGCGCCTGGAGCGAACGCTACGCCGCGAAGGCGGTCGGGACCCGGCAGCTCTGCGCGACGCCGTGCTCGATGCGGTCGACGAGTTCACCCAGGGCGCGCCCCAGGAAGATGATCTCACCGTCCTGGTGCTTCGTCTCCCCGCGCCGCCGCACGCCGCGTCGCGCTGATCCCGATCGAGCTAACTGCCGATCAAACAAAGGGCTCGGCGATCGGATGGACGTCGGGGGGATTGGAGTGCACGGCGCGACCTGATAGTCTTACCGCCTGCTTGCCGCCCCGTCCGCCCGCCGTGATCCACAGGAGACCCGATGCCCAAGCAGGCCGTTCTCTACGACGAGAAAGCGATCCAAACGCTCGATCCGCTGACCCATATCCGCAAGCGCACCGGCATGTACATCGGGCGTTTGGGCGACGGCACGGATCCCGACGACGGCATTTACGTGCTGCTCAAGGAGGTCGTCGACAACGCCATCGACGAGTTCATCATGGGCAAGGGCAAGCGGATCGAGATCGAGCGCGACGGCGACACCGTGACCGTGCGCGATTTCGGACGCGGCATCCCGCTCGGCAAGGTGGTCGATTGCGTCTCGCGAATGCACACCGGCGGCAAGTACAACGACGACGTCTTTCAGTTCTCGGTCGGCCTCAACGGCGTCGGAACCAAGGCGGTGAACGCGCTGTCGACCGACTTCGAGGTCTGCTCGTGGCGCGAGGGCAAGTTCAAGCGCGCGCACTTCGTCCGCGGCAAGCTGCAGGCGGAGAAGGGCGGCAAGGAGACGACGGCGCGCGACGGCACGTTCGTGCGCTTCACGCCCGACCCCGAGATCTTCGGTGAGTACGGCTGGCGCGAAGAGCACATCGAGGACCGTCTGCGCTACTACGCCTTCCTCAACACCGGGCTGACGCTGGTGTACAACGGTCGCGGCTTCGCGTCGAAGGGCGGCCTGCGCGACCTGCTCGCCGCGGAGCTCGGCGACGGTGAAGGCCACGGCGGCGGCGAAGGACGCGGCGACGTCGAGCCGCTCTACGACATCGTCCACACCAAAGAAGACAAGCTCGAGTTCGCCTTCACCCACACCAACAGCTACGGCGAGAAGTACTACAGCTTCGTCAACGGCCAGCACACGTCGGACGGCGGTACACACCAGAGCGCGTTCCGTGAGGGCCTGCTGCGTGGCATCAACGAGTTCGCCGGCAAGAGCTTCGCCGGCGCCGACGTGCGCGACGGCCTGATCGGCGCGGTGGCCGTGAAGATCCAGGAGCCGGTGTTCGAGAGCCAGACCAAGAACAAGCTCGGTTCGACCGACGTGCGGCCCTGGATCGTCGAAGCGACGCGCCAGTCGGTGATGGTGTGGCTGCACAAGAACGCCGACGTCGCCGAGCGCGTGATGCGCAAGATCGAGCAGAACGAGAAACTGCGCAAAGAGCTGCACGCGGTGAAGAAGAAGGCGCGCGAGCGCGCCAAGGCGACGGCGATCCGCATCCCCAAGCTCACCGACTGCAAGATCCACTTCGACACCAAGAAGCCGCGCGCCGACGAAAGCACGATCTTCCTCACCGAGGGCGACTCGGCGGGCGGCTCGATGGTGCAGTCGCGCGATGTCGATACACAGGCGATCTTCTCGCTGCGCGGCAAGCCGCAGAACACCTACTCGCTCGACCGCGCCGCGCTCTACAAGAACGAAGAGCTGTACAATATCATGCGAGCTCTCGGCATCGAGGAGTCGGTCGACGACCTGCGCTACAACCGGGTCGTTCTCGCCACCGACGCCGATGTCGACGGCATGCACATCCGCAATCTCTTGCTGACCTACTTCCTGCGTTACTTTGAAGAGCTCGTCCTGCGCGGCCATGTCTACATCTTCGAGACACCGCTCTTCCGTGTGCGCAACAAGAAGGAAACCGTCTACTGCTATAGCGAGGCCGAGCGCCGCGCCGCCACCGAGCGCCTGCGCGGCCCGGAGACGACCCGCTTCAAGGGCCTGGGCGAGATCTCGCCGCACGAGATGAAGCGCCTCATGGGCGCCGACATCCGCCTGGTGCCGGTGCAGATCAAAAAGATGAGCGAAGTCACCCGCGCGCTCGAGTTCTACATGGGCAAGAACACCCCCAAGCGCAAGGACTTCATTGTCGAGAACCTGATCTCGGAGGCGGTGTGAGACGCAGACGCCACGAGAGGGCCATTGCATGAGCTCGACCGTTCCGACCGAGCCTTTCGTCGCGGTGATCGGCGACCTCGTCGGCTCACGCCAGATCGAAGACCGTGCTGCGGCGCAAGAGCGGCTGGTCGAGGTGCTCGAGCTTCTGAACACGAAATACCGAGAGCACGTCGCCTCGCGCTTCGTGGTCACGTTGGGCGACGAGTTCCAGGGATTGCTCGCGATCGATGCGCCGGTCGACGGTCTCTGGTGGACCTACCAGCGTGAGATGCCCTACCCCACGCACTTCGGCTTCGGCTTCGGTACCCTCGCCACTCCCCTCAAGGCCGAGGCGCTGGGCATGGATGGACCGTGCTGGTACGCGGCGCGGTCTGCCCTCGAGCTCGCTGAAGTCGAAGCTCGGAGGTTCACCGTCGAGATTGTCGGAGAACCAGCGACGTCGCGCCGACTCAACAAGATCATCTCGCTCATTGATCGAACGATGGAGCGCTGGACCCCGAAACAACTCGATACTGTGCTCCTTCTCCAAGAGCTCGAGTCCCAGCTCGAGGTCGCCGAAAGTAGAGGTGTCAAGGCGCAAACGGTCAGTGGGTCGCTGGAAGCGAGTTTGGGACAAGACGTCCTGGACTCGATCAGCGGAGTGCTGGAATTGGCACAGTCCATCTCAAGAACCAGTCCATCTCAAGAACAACGAGTCGAAATCGGCTGATCGAAAGTTAATCAGCCGAAATCGGCTGATCGAAAGTTAATCAGCCGAAATCGGCTGATCGAAAGTTAATCAGCCGAAATCGGCTGATGCGCCAAGAATCAATCGAGCACGGCAGATTCAGTGAGATCGTCCGAATTCAGTTGGCCCATCAACAACCTGCTGAAGACTTCGCCCGATGAGCCCGCCATTGCCCACGATCCTCCTCGTCGCTGCCTATGCCGTGACCGAGTATGGAGTTCCCCAGACTCCGGGACAACCGATCCGGCTCAAGGGGGCATTTTGGCGTGCCGGAGGATTCTTGGCGCTCGCCGGGGCTTTGATCGCGCCATGGCTGACGCCGGTGTCGATCGCGCTTCTCGGCGTCGTCGCGATCATCCGAGAGCTGTCTCGCTCTGGAGTCGCCTGGCTCGACAACCGGATCCCGAACCATCAGCTCTACTGGCAATCCGTCCTCCTCGGAATGCACCTTTTGCTTCTGCTGAGCTGGTTGAAGATCTGCGGCGAGCAGCTCGCACGCGACGCGCCGACAGGCTTCCGACGGGTTCTCGTCGAACCCCTTCTCGGATCGACGCTCCTCGAGTTGACGGGGCTCATCGTAGCCGTCGGGGGAGGGACCGTCTTCATCCGAACTCTGCTGAGCCAGATCGGGCGACCTCGGGAGGCCGACAGCCACAGTCAGCAAGCAAGCAGCTTTCCGGACGAGGAAGAGATCCGAATGGGCAGGATCATCGGCAACCTCGAGCGAGTTCTGATCTTCGTGCTAGCCCTGAACGGGCAGCTCGACGCCATCGGTCTCGTTCTCGCTGCGAAGTCCCTCGCCCGATTCAAAGAGCTCGAAGACAAGCGCTTTAGCGAGTACTACCTCCTCGGTACCTTGAGCAGCACGCTCTTCGCCCTGTTCGCGGCATGGTTGACCGCTGCGGCGACGGACGCGTTCTACCCCGGCGCACACGGAATTCTGACCTCCGTGCTGTAGCGGATGCCTACTCTCTCGAAAGGACTCGGATGACCTACGTCGAGCCGCTGATGCGGCGCAATTTTCTCGAGTACGCGAGCTACGTGATCGTCGATCGGGCGATTCCGGATCTGCGCGACGGCTGCAAGCCGGTGCAGCGGCGGATCCTGTGGACGCTCTTTGAGATGGACGACGGGCGCTTCCACAAGGTGGCGAATGTGATCGGCGAGTCGATGAAGCTGCATCCGCACGGCGACGCGTCGATCGGCGACGCGCTGGTGGTGCTGGCGAACAAGGAGTACTTCATCGAGCGGCAGGGTAACTTCGGGAACATCCTGACGGGACACCCCGCGGCGGCCTCGCGCTACATCGAGTGTCGGCTCACCGACCTCGCCCGCGACACGCTCTTCCAGCCCAAGCTGACGCAGATGCAGGCGTCGTACGACGGGCGCAAGGACGAGCCGGTCTTCCTGCCGGTGAAGCTGCCGGTGACGCTGATGCTCGGCATCGAAGGCATCGCCGTCGGTATGTCGACACGGGTGCTGCCGCACAACTTCGCCGAGCTGCTACAGGCTCAGATCGATCTGCTCGAGGGGCGTGGGGTCTCCCTGCTGCCGGACTTCCGGCAGGGCGGCCTGATGGACGCGGAGGAGTACGACGAAGGACGCGGCAAGGTGCGGGTGCGTGCGCGGGTCGAGACGTCGAAGGATCGCAAGACGCTCACCATCCGCGAGATCCCGTACTCGACGACCACCGAGAGTCTGATCGCGTCGATCGAGCAGGCGAGCCAGAAAGGCAAGATCAAGGTCGCCTCGATCGACGACCGCACCGCCGAGGACGTCGAGATCGTCGTCCACCTGCCGCGCGGAGTCTACGCCGACGAGGTCGAGCCGCGGCTCTACGCCTACACCCAATGCGAGGTCTCGATCACCTCGAACCTGACGCTGATCTTCAACGACCGCCCGGCCGAGCTGTCGGTCACGGAGGTGCTCGAGGCGCTCACCACGCGCCTGCGCGACCAGATCCGCGCCGAGCTTCAGCTCGAGCTCGGCGAGCTCGAGGACCGCCAGCACTGGCTCACTCTCGAGCAGATCTTCATCGAGAACCGGGTCTACAAGCGCATCGAGACCGCCAAGACCGCCGACGCGGTACGCGCCGAGGTGTGGACGGGGATGAAGCCGTACGAGGAGTTCTTCGTCCGGCCGATGGTCGACGACGACGTCGACCGCCTGCTCAAGATCCCGATTCGGCGCATCTCGCTCTACGACATCGAGAAGTGGCGCAAAGAGATCGACGACATCGTCGCCCGCATCAAGACCACGCGTGGCAAGCTGAAGCGGCTGACGCGCACGACCATCACGTACCTCGAGGGCGTGCTGGAGAAATACGGCTCGCAGTGGCCGCGGCGGACGACCATCGAGAGCTTCGACGTGGTGTCGAAGAAGGAGGTAGCGCGGGCCAACCTCAAGCTCTCGTACGATCGCGAGACCGGCCTCTTCGGAACCGACGTCAAGGGGTCGGAGTTCGAGCTCACGCTCAGCGAGTACGGCAAGGCGCTCGTCGTGTCCAAAGACGAAGGCTGGTACAAGGTGGTCGGCGTCGAAGAGAAGGTCTTCGTCGGTCAGAAGGTGCTCGAGATCGTGCCGTTCGACGACGACCAAGGCGTCGTGCTCACCTACGTCTACCGCGACGCCGAGCGCAATGGCTGGGGCAAGCGCATCCACGTCACAGGGTTCATCCGCGACAAGGAGTACGACCTGGTGAAGGATCGTGACGGCAAGGTCGTGCGTTTGTGGGTCGGCGAGCCGGCGATCGAGGTGCACATGGCGTACGTGCCGAAGAAGCGCCAGCGAGTCAACGAGAGCACGTATGACCTGCGCGAGCTCCGGGTTGTCGGCCTGGCGGCGCGTGGCCAGCGGATGGCTCCGAAGCCGGTGCAACGCTTCAAGTTCCGCAAGGCCGGCGGCTGAGGCAGGGCCCTGCCTCGCCAGGATCACCTGATAGACTCGCGGTTCGCCGCCTGATGAATCCCGTTCCGATGGAGAGTTGCCCGCCGATGAGTGACGAGAGCTCCGCAGACCATGACTCCTCAGACCATGACTCCTCAGACCATGAAGAACGACGCAGCAGCCCGCGTGTCGAGAAGATCAACTTGGTGCAGGTGAGCCGCTTCGACGAAGAAGGGTTCCGCGCCGACCTGGCCGCCGGACGCACGGTGAACCTGTCGCGCGGCGGGGTTCGCATCGAGCTTCACCATTCGCTGCCGCTCCGTTCCGAAGTGCGCATCGACGTCGCGGTCGGAGAGCAGGTGGTCGGCGTCGATGGCAAAGTCGTTCATCTGCAGGCGGTGGGCGAGGATCGCTGCGAGATCGGCATCGCGTTCGAGAATCTCGACGCCGAGACCGAGGCGCTGATCGCCGAGTACATCGACGACTGAAGAATCCGGCTGCGACGACCGGCCGATCGTCGCAGCCGATCGGTCACCAGCTTGAAGGCACCCAGTCTCAAGGTGCTCAGCCTCAGGACACACAGCCTCAGGCCACACAGCCGCAGGACACCCAGCTCAGGGCACGCGGCGCGTCAGCCACTCCTCGACGTAGCGCCGATGCTCCGGCGTCGTCGGGAACGCTTCGCCGTGTGCGTACGGGTAGGCGCTCATGGCGTGGAACGGCAGCGGCTCGACCTGCAGACCCTCTCCGGTGTTGCGATCGGCGTCTTTGTCCCAGCCGACGCTCTCGAGGAACAGACTGCGTCGCCAGCCGTCGGCCGGCGGCGTCGCCGGTGCCTCGAAGACGAGATCGATCTCGTCGCCGGCGGCGAGGATCACGCTCAGGTCGTCGACCGCGTCGAGCAGCGGACGGACGTCGCCGTAGCGCGTGTATGAGCCGGGGAAGGGGAGCCACGGCGACTCGCTGCGGGCACGGTGGTAATCGAACTCGTGCGGCGCGTTGGGCGCCCGGCGCACCGGCGCCGAGAAGCCGCGGAAGCGCAGGTCGGCGCGTGTTGGAGCCAGTCGTGCGACGACCTCGGGCGCATCGTCGTCCGGCTGGTCGGTCCAGGCGATGCGATCCCAGTGCAGCCAGAACGATGTCACCAGGCGCAGGCGATGCGCCACCGAACCGTCGGCAGAGCGCGGCAGCGGCGGCAGATCGACGACCATCGTCTTGGTCTTGCCGGCGGGGAAGCCGACGACGGCGTCGAGCATCCGCCAGGTGCCGTCGACCTCGACTTCGAGGCGCGGCGGCGTCCACGGGTAGTCGTCGCGCTGGGCGACCGCGAGGTTGAGGCTCGCGTCGGCGGGGAAGATCCAGCCGTCGAGATGGAGGCGGAGCGGCCGGTCGGCGCTCGCCTGCACCGCCGCGGCGCCGAGATCGATCGTGAAGGTCCACAGCGCGGCGACGCCCTGGTACGGCGACGGCGTGTAGCCGTCGGCGTAGACGTCGTCGCGTGTCCGCACGCGCTCCGTGACGTCGTGGCCTCGACCGTCGGCCGCATGCGCCACGGGGCGCAGCGCCCGGCTGCCGAGCACCGTCTCGGGGGTCGTCGCGCCGGGGACCACCTTGAGCGCGCTCGCCACCTCGACCTCGTCTGGATGATCGACCACCCACAGGCGGACGAAGTCGAAGAAGGCGGCCTCCCAGAGCTCTTCGGTGACGCGCAGGCGATACTGGCCGTCGTCGACGACCAGGTCGGGCAGAGCCACCAGCTCGCGCGGATCGGAATCGACCCAGACCCCCGGCGCGGCGGGGAGACCGATCGGCGACGCCCACAGCAGGTCGGTGCCGAAGGCGAAGCGCTCGCCGTCCCACACATAGACGAAGGGACAGCTGCCCTTGAGCAGCTGCTCCTCGACGATGCGCTGATTCCGCGCCACGTCGAGGCGATTCTGCGGCACACCGTTGGTCCAGACCACACGCAGCACGTCGGCGCTGGGCCGCTCGCCGAGGCCGAAGTGGACGACGTCGCCCCGCGCTTCGCGGAACTGGAACGCGCCGTCGTCGCGAATTTCGACCACGCTGCCGCGCCCCAGCACGTTGTTCTTCGAGTTGCCCTGGGCCAGGCCGCGCAGACGGACTGCGAGATGCCCGTAGGCGTTCTCGGCCTCTTCCATCAGCCGATTGGTCCAGCGCACCAGGCCGTCCGGGCCGGCAGCGACCAGGTCGAGATCGCCGTCGAGATCGAGATCGACGGCCTCGAGCACCGTCAGCCGGGGCGTGTCGCCTGCCTGCTCGACGGCCAGAGCGCGGAACGTGCCGTCGGCGGTCTGCTGCAGAATGCGCAAGCCGCCCGCCCCCACGACGGCGAGGTCGAGACGACCGTCGTTGTCGGCGTCGAAGGCGCGCACCGAGGCGACATCGCCCGCCGCAAGCTCCGCCGTCAACGGCCAGTCGACGAAGCGGCCGACATCGGTGATGCCGTGATTGTCGCCGGCGGCACTGTCGCGGGTCTCGTTGCGCCAGATCTGCAGGCCGTCCGGGCCGCCGGCGAGAATCTCGGGCAGGCCGTCGGCGTCGAGATCGGCGGTTTCAACGGCGCGCATCGCGGCGCCCGGGCGCAGGCCGGCGCGCGCCGTGCGGTCGTCGAATCGTCCCTGGCGCAGGTTGTCCAGCCACTGGACCCCGCGACGATGGGCGATCACCAGGTCGAGATCGCCGTCGCGGTCGAGATCGCTGGCACGGACGGCGTGCGCGTCGAGCCGCGGCAACGCAGGCAGACTGGCTGCGCCGACGGCGGTGAGCGGGCCGTCGAGGGCATTGCGATAGAGCTCGAGTGTGGCGACGCCGCCGGTCGCGTCGGGATCGCGGCGGCCGACGGCGACCAGGTCGAGATCGCCCTCGATGTCGAAGTCGACGGCTTCGAGTCCGCGAGCGCCGAGGTTTCCGAGGCCGAGGTCGTCGGGGGCGCGCACCAGCAGGTCGTCGCCGGCGCCGAGGTAGACCGCCCCGCCGCCCGGGAACGAGGCGATCACGTCGCGCCGGCCGTCGTTGTCGAGATCGATGGCGAGCAGTGTCGCGTCGTCGAGCGGCGGGGTCGTGTTCTCGTCCGTCGGCGTCGACGCGTCGGCGCTCAGCGGCAGCTCGACGGCGATCGCCCAGCCGGTGGCGGCGGTGCGCAGCTCGAGGCTGCCGTCGACGCGCAGGCGCGCGAGATCGGGCCGTTCATCGCCGTCGGCGTCGAGCACGGCCAGAGCCGTGCCGGCGGTCGGCCGATCGTCGAGCGACGCGGCGACGAAGCGCGGTGAGAGAGGCGGGCCGAAGGCCGTCGGCATCGTCTCGCCCTCGAACCGAAAAACCGGAATGCCCTGAATGCCGGTCTTCAGCTCGCGCAGGCTCTCGCGATACATCGGTGTCACTTTGAGCACATTTTCAAGGCGCACCGCGGGCACCCGAGCGGCGGCGAGGTCGTCGCCAGCGAGCGCCTCGACGACTCCGCCCATCGCGCGGACGGCCATCGCCTCGGCCTGCCAGAGCAGCTCGCCGATGCGCTGGTAGGCGGCCGTGGCGACGGCGCGGTCGTCGCGCGCGATCGCCTGCTGGCCGAGCTGCGACAGCACGACGACGTTCTCCGGCCGGCGCGCGGCGAGCCTCTGCAGCGTGCGCCAGGCGAGCGCGTCGCCGGCGTCGCCGCGCACGGTGGTGGCGAGCGAGTAGGCGGAGTAGAGAATCTCGAGATCGTCAGGCGCCGCGCGCGACGCCGCGTCGATCGTGGTGAGTGCCGTGTCGAGGTCGCCGCTCCACTGCTCGACCTCGGCGCGGATAGCGAGCAGGTCAGGGCGGTCGGGAGCGAGCTCGAGAGCCGTCTCGACGGCGCTGCGCGCGCCGTCGTAGTCCTGGCGCCGGAGCAGGGCGATGGCGAGGTTGGCGTGGCCGAGGGGCTCGTCCGGCCGAAGCGCGATTAGCTCGCGGTACACCGCCGCCGCCTCTTCGGGCGTTTCGTTCTCGAGCAGCGCCAAGCCACGATCGCGTAGCGCGTCGGCCTGCTGCGCGGAGTCGCGCGGGACCTCGGTCTGCGCCGAGCTGGGCGCCGCGACGATCGAACACAGTAAGACGGCGCCGAGGAGGTACGAGGCGGTGCGCGAAGACATCGAAAGACTCACCAGTTGACGAGAAAGGTGCACGAGGAGCCGCCGTCGCGCCGCGACTCGGCCTGATGGTCGATGCGGACGTCGACCAGCGAGTCGGGCTCGAATCGCTCGACCAGGGCCTGGATCACGCCCTCGTCGAAATTGGGCGGGTACGGAGTGGTGGACACGATGGTGCAGCTGCGCTCGCCGGTCGCGATGTACGCGTAGTGACCGACGTCGCCACCCCGGTGCTCGCGCCGGTAGGCCTCGTCGAGAACGTTGAACGCCTCTTCGAGATTGTGCACCTCGCTCGGCGCCGGGCCGGTGGCCGAGATGTGGCGGCCGATGGCGGTCACCGTGTTGGGACCGATGCGCTGCGCCACGGTGTCGAAGCAGCCGAGGAAGCGGTCGAGCGGATACCAGGACTCGGGCTGTGCTTCGCCGAGACCGTTGGCGCCGAGAATCTCGCGTGCCACCGTTTTGAAGGCGCCCATCACGCCGATGATCGAGAGCACGACACGTCCGCTGACTTCGGTCTTCGCATGGGCCTCGCTTGGCACGAAATCTCCTCCCCTGGCTCGATTCGGCGGCGCCTCGCCGGCTCTCGCCGCGCTGCGCTCGATGGCTACACCGTGCAGCACCGCGCCCGATGTCGCCGCCAATCTAGCACGGAGATGGAGCCTTTTTCGGCCCCCGGCGAGAGCCCGGTGCGCGTGATATCTTGCGCCTGACACGCCCCACCTTGCCGCTCCCCGGCCCCAACGTTCCGCTGGAGAATCCCCGCATGTCCGAGCTCCAGACTCCGCTCCTCGACTGCCACCGCGACGCCGGCGCCAAGCTGGTCGAGTTCGCCGGCTGGACGATGCCTGTGCGCTATGCGTCCGAGACCGACGAGCACCATGCGGTGCGCGAGCGCGCGGGTCTCTTCGACGTCTCGCACATGGGGGAGTTGCACCTGCACGGTGCCGGCGCGGCCGACTTCCTTCAGCGGCTGACGCCCAACGACGTCACCAAGCTCGCGCCCGGGCGCGCCCATTACAGCGCTCTGCTCACGCCCGAAGCGACGTACATCGACGATCTCTTGGTGTATCAGCTGGGCGAGGACGATTACCTGCTGGTCGTGAATGCCGCAAACCGCGAGACGGATCTCGACTGGCTGCGTTCGCACCAGCCGCCGTGCGCTCTCGACGACGTCTCGGACGACTACGCACTGATCGCGCTCCAGGGTCCGGCGGCTCCGGGGATCCTGGCCGATCTCACCGAGGTCGATCTCGACGCCCTGCGCTACTACCACTTCGTGCCCGAGGCACGCGTCGCCGGCGTGCCCGTCCTGCTTTCGCGCACCGGCTACACCGGGGAAGACGGCTTCGAGCTCTACCTCGCGCCGCAGCATGCGCCGGGAGTGTGGACCGCGCTGCTCGAGGTCGGCGCCGACGACTTGCTGCCCGCGGGCCTGGCGGCGCGCGATACGCTCCGTCTCGAAGCTGGGATGGCTCTCTACGGCCACGAGATCGACCGCACGACAACTCCCTACGAGGCCGGCCTCCGCTGGACCGTCAAGCTCAAGCAGGGCGAGTTCGTCGGCCGCGACGTGCTCGTCCGGCAGAAGGCAGAGGGGGTCGGGCGCAAGCTCGTCGGCCTCGAGGTGACCGGGCGCGGCATCGCGCGCCAAGGGCATGCCGTGCTGGTCGACGGCGAAGAGGTCGGCAGCGTGTGCAGCGGCACGCGCAGCCCGACGCTCGAGAAAGTGATCGCTACCGCCTACGTGCCGACGGCGAGCGCTGAGGTCGGCACCGAGGTCGAACTCCAGGTGCGCTCGAGGCGCCTGCCGGCGGTCGTCGTGCCGCTCCCCTTCTACAAGCGAGCCTGAGCTCGAGTACAAGCGAGCCTGAGCTCGAGCCGGGCTCCGATCTGTTCAACAGCCACGCCCCAGGAGCGAGGATGTACCCCGAAGAGTACCTGTACACGGAAGACCACGAGTGGATTCATGTCGAGGGCGAGATCGCGACTCTCGGCATCACCCAGCACGCCCAGAGCGAGCTGGGTGACATCGTCTTCGTCGAGCTCCCGGAGGTCGACCAAGAGGTCGAGGCCGGTGATTCGATCGGCAACATCGACTCGTCGAAGACCTCGGCCGAGATTTTCACGCCGGTCTCGGGCGTCGTCGTCGAAGTGAACGAGAGCCTCGACGAGGCGCCGGAGCAGGTGAACGAGAGCCCGCACGAGGCGGGTTGGATCGCCAAGATCCGCCTGAGCGCCGCGGACGAGCTCGAGGCCTTGATGAGCGTCGAGGCGTACGTGGAGTTCGCCGGCGACTCCGACTGACGGCGCGCGCCGTGCAGCGCTTCGATCTTGTCGCTTCGGCGGCTTTCTCGATCCTCTGGTTGGTCACGCTCTGCGCCTACGCCGGCTGGCTGCCGGCAGGCGCCTTCTCGCTCGATCTCTACCGTCTCTTCAGCTTCGCCGGAGCTCTCGGCTGGCTGAGCGGCAACGTCTACATGGCGCGGCGCCGTCGCGTTCACCCCGCGCTGCGGTTCCAGCTGCTGCTCACCTACCTCACGGGTCCGCTGGCACTGCTCTTCCTGCTGCAGGCGCTGGCGTCCGATTCGCTGCAGCGCGAGGCACCGCTGGCGCCGGTGTACTCGGCGCTGATCTACTGGCTCTTCTTCCTGGTGCCCGTGACCCTGCGGCGGGTTCCCCTCGAGTCGCTGCGCTCGTCCGACGAGCGCGGGCGCGAGGGTGATTCGACAGGACAGTGACTCGACGGGGCGGTGGCTCGAGCGGACAGTGACTCGAAGGGACAGGGCCGCGTCGCTCAGCGACGACCGGAGACGAGCATCGCGTCGCCGTAGGAGTAGAAGCGGTAGCCGCGCTCGACCGCTTCGCCGTAGGCGGTGAGCACCCGCTCGCGCCCGGCGAGCGCGGAGACGAGCATCAGCAGAGTGGAGCGGGGCAGGTGAAAGTTGGTGAGAAGCAGGTCGACGACGAGGAAGTCGTCGCCCGGCTTGAGGAAGAGCTCGGTCCGTCCGGCGCCGGCGGCGACGCCCTCCCCGGAGGTGCCGCGTGCGGCGCGCGCGGCGGCTTCGAGCGTGCGCACGACCGTGGTGCCGACGGCGACGATCCGGCCACCGCGTCGCCGCGTCGCCTCGATCGCCGCCGCGGTTGCGGCCGGGACGTCGTAGCGCTCGGCGTCCATGCGATGTTCGGCGACCTCGTCGGCGGTCACCGGCCGAAAGGTCCCTGGGCCGACATGAAGCGTCACCGACGCGCGCTCGACGCCGGCCGCCGCGAGGCGCTCGAGCAAGACGTCGTCGAAGTGCAGTCCAGCGGTCGGTGCGGCGACGGCGCCGTCGTGGCGGGCGAACACGGTCTGGTAGGTCGTGCGATCGGCCGCATCGTCGGCGCGCTGAATGTATGGCGGCAGCGGCACGTGCCCGGCGGTGTCGAGATGTGGCTCGATCTCGACGTCGAAGCGCAGACGCGTCATCTCACCGTCGCGGCCCAGGATCTCCGCCGTCGCCGGTGCGTCGTCGATTGTGACCCGCACACCCGGGCGGAGTCGCTTGGCGGGGCGCGCCAGGGCTTGCCACTCACGCGGCGCGGTTTTCTCGAGCAGCAGGAGCTCGGCTCGTCCGCCTCCCGGCCGACGGCCGAAGAGGCGCGCCGGGACCACCCGCGTGTCGTTGACCACCAGCAGGTCGCCCGCCCGCAGCAGCTCCGGCAGGTCGGCGACGCGGCGATGGCGCGCGGTGCTGTCGGGCGGCTCGTCGAGCACCAACAGACGCGAGGTCCCGCGCGGCGCCGGCCGCTGGGCGATCGCGTCGTCGGGCAGCGAGTAGTCGAAATCGTCGGTCCGCATGAGGTGTCGGTCCGCATGAGGTGAGGTGCAGGGAGTGGCTCAGCCGGTTCGTGGGTCGAGCACGTCGCGCAGGCCGTCGGCGATCAGGTTGACGGCGACCACAGTGCCCACCAGGGCCGTCGCCGGAGCCGCGATCAACCACCACGAAGCGAGCGGATCATAGCGGGATTCGGCGATCATGCCGCCCCAGCTCGGGTCCGGCGCCGGCACGCCGAAGCCGAGGAACGAGAGCGACGCCTCGGCCAGGAGCAGGCCTGCGACCCGCAGAGTCGCCGCCACCGCCAGTGGCGTCGCGACATGCGGCAGGATGTGACGCGTGACGACCCGCAGCGGCGCGACGCCGAGCCCGCGCGCGGCCTGCACGAACTCGCGCCGACGGAGGCCGGCGATCTCGGCGCGCGCCAGACGGGCGACACCGCCCCACGACGTGCAGCCGAGGAGCAGGACGAGGGTGAACGTCGCCGGCGGGAAGAGCGCGGCCAGCGCGATCAACAGCATGATCCACGGGAACGCGAGCAGCGCGTCGACGAGGCGCATCAGGATTGCGTCGACCCAGGCTCCGCCGAGCGCCGCCGCGGCGCCGACTCCGACGCCGACGGTGGTCGAGAGCAGCAGCGAGGCGAAGCCGATGATCAGCGACACGCGGGCGCCCCAGAGGCAGCGCGAGGCGACGTCGCGGCCGAGGCGGTCGGTGCCGAGCAGAAACCGCCGGGGGTCGACGCTGCGCACGTCGGCCGCCGGCACGCTCTCGACGCGGCCCAGGCGATGCAGGAGCAGGCGGTCGCCATCGCGATCGATGCGCTCGGCGGCGCGGGTCTCGAAGGGCAGCTCCACGACGACTCGGGTGGCGCCCGGGGGCAGCAGGCGGGCCGCGACCGGGTCGATCTGGCGCACCGGGTCGAATGGTGAGAGCCACGGCGCGAGCACCGCCGCCACGGTGAGCGCGAGGAGCCAGGCGACGCCGGCGCGCACTTCGTAGGCGCCGCCGCGTCGGAGCTCGCGCTCGGCGCGGTCACCGGACACGCTGGACTCGCGGGTCGATCCAGCCGTGGGCGAGGTCGGCGCCGAGGCCCCCGAGGATGACCAGCAGCGCCGAGAAACCGGTCGCCGCCAGCACCAGGGGAATGTCACGCTGCAGGATCGCCTGGTAGCCCAAGGTGCCGAGGCCGGGCCACGAGAACACCACCTCGAGCACCACGACGCCGCTGAGCAGCAGCGGCAGGCTGACGCCGAGGCGCTGGATCAACGGACCGAGCACGTTGGGCAGCGCGTGGCGCCAGAGCACGGCGCTCTCGCTCAGGCCGCGGGCGCGCGCCGCGACGATGAAGTCTTGCTGCAGCACGTCGAGCAGACCGTTTCGTACGTGGCGCAGGACGCCGACGCAGCGGACCAGGGCGAGAGTCGCGGCGGGCAGCGCCAGGTGGTGGGCGAGATCGAGCAGGCGCGACCAGGGGCCGAGAAACGCGGCGTCGTCCGAGCTCATGTTGCCGGCGGGGAAGAGTGGCCAGCGCACCGCGAAGAGACCGAGCAGCACGAGGCCGACGAGAAACGCTGGCGTCGACGCCATGAGCAATGCGCCGGCGCGAAGCAGCCGATCGAATCCGCTGCCGGCGCGCCGCGCCGCCAGAAGACCAAGCGGCAGGCCAGCGAGGTGCTCGAGCACGAGCGCGCTGCCGACGAGCAGAATCGTCGGCCCGAGGCGCTCCAAGATCAGGTCGGCCACCGGTCGGCGCAGCGACAGAGAGCTCCCCCAGTCGCCGCGCAGCACGCCGCCGAGCCAACGCCCATACTGCACCAGGAGTGGCTGGTCGAAGCCGTACAGCGCCTCGAGCGCCTGGCGCTGCTCCGGCCCCAGCTCGCGGTTCTCGAACAAGACCGCGGGCTCGCCGGGCGCCAGGTGGATGAGGAAAAACGTGCCGGTGAGAACCAGCCAGAGCAGCAGGAGCGACGCGCCGAGGCGGCGCAGGCCGTAGCCGAGCACGATGCCCGCGGAGGCGCCGCGGCTACTCCGCGGCGCCGGAGGCCGGTTCGTTCGACGCGGAGTCGTCCGCGGCGAGTCGCCAGCGTGCCACGTGATGGAACGGGCTCACAGCGTCGGGCTCGACGTCGCGCAGCTCCCGGCGCGCGGCGAGCAGCCGCGGCGACGCGTAGATCAGGGTCTGAGGTTGGTCCTGGTGCAGGATCTCCTGCACCTCGCGGAAGAGCGGCAGGGTCTCGACGACGTCCTCAGTCGCCGCGATCTCCTCGAGCAGTCGATCCATCTCGGGATTCGAGTAGCCGCCCCAGTTGAAGCCGTTCTCGCTCGCTCGCGTGTGGTAGTGAGGGCGCAGGTCGAAGTCGGTGCCGATCCCCAGAGCCTGCATCACGGCATCGAAGCGTTGGTTCTCCAACGGCTCGAGCAGGGCGTTGAACTCCATCGTCCGCGTCTCGACGGCGACGCCGATGCGCTCGAGCTGCGACTGCACCATAGTGATCACGTCGCGCCGAAGGTCGTTGTCGGCGTTGGTCATCAGCTCGAAGCGTAGCGGCTCGCCGTCGCGATCGAGCACGCCGTCTCCGTCGCTGTCGGTGAAGCCGCGCTCGGTGAGAATCTCCTGTGCCCGCTGCGGATCGTAGGGCCACGGCTCGAGCTCGTCGTGATGCACCCACGTGTCGGCGGCGAGCGGCGACGACGGCACGTCGGCATAGCCATAGAACAAGCTGTCGACGATCTGCTGCCGGTTGATGCCGAGGGTCAGCGCGCGGCGTACTGCCGGGTCGTCGAACGGTTCGCGCGTGGCGTTCCAGGCGATGAAGTAGTAGGCGCGCGGCAGGTACGAGAGAAGCTTCAGCTCCGGATCGTTCTCGATCGACTCGGCCTCGGCGGGACGGATGAAGTCGACGAAATGCACGCCGCCCGCGCGCAGCCGAGCGAGCTGGCTGGCGCGCTCGGGGATCACCTCGAAGACGACGCGCTCGGCCCCGGGCAGGCCGGGCTCGAAGTAGCGCTCGTTGCGGCGCAGCGTGATGCGCTGGGCCGGCTGCCAGGACTCGAGAGTGAACGGTCCGGACACCACCAGGTTGTCGACGAACCACTGCGACGATTCACGCCACTGCGAGAACGGCAGCTCGCCCCACACGTGGCGCGGCAGAATCACGCCGAGGTTGAGGTCGAAGAGCTGGGTGGCGTACGCCTCGGTGAAGTGGAAGCGCACCGTCTTGGCGTCGACTACTTCGACGTCGCGGATCCGTGCCTTGACCTCGGCCGAGCTCCAGCCGACCTCGGGGCTGGTCTGTGCCTGCCAGGTGAAGTGCACGTCGTCGGCGGTGATCGGCGCGCCGTCGCTCCACACCGCTTCCTCGCGCAGAGTCACGGTCCAGCTGAGCCGATCCTCGGCCTGTTGCCACGACGCGGCGAGGAGTGGCACGAAGGTCGGGGGGCCGTCGCGGAAGTTCGTCTCTTCGTCGAACAGCGGGCGAAAGATCGAGAAATAGTGGATTGCCGAGTTGAGCTGGGTCGGCGGCGCGATCAGCTCGTTCACGCCCTGCATGTCGACCCCGACGGCGATCACGATGGTGTCGTCCGTCGACGCCGCAGAGGTCTCCCCGTCCGGGGCCGTCTGCTCCGTCGGCGGGGTGCACGCGGCACTGGCGCACAACAGAGCGAGGATGCACAGCGCGGCACACAAAGACTCGACGCGCTCGAGCAGGCGACGTGGCGAAGGCTTCTGGAGCATGTCTTGGGTTTTCACCACGCGACCCTATCGCCGCCCTCGGAGCGGGTCAACGCGGGCGCTGCTCGAGGCCTGCGTTCGGGTGCTGCTATTCTCCGCCCGATGCCGATCTCGCGCTCCCCGGCGCCGTCGTCGAGCACCACCCGCCGGCTGGGCGTCGCGGCGGCGGTGTTCGGCCTCTTCGTCGTTTTCGACATTCTTCTCTTCGCCTTCCTCATTTTCGACTCGCTGTCGCAGCGCGAGCTCGAGAAGGTGCTGCTCGAAGCGCGCGAAGAAGCGCAGCCGATCGCCGCGGAGCTCGAAGCGCGCGCCGCCCAGCTCGGCGGCGACGATCTCTTCGTCGTCGTCAGCGTGGCGCAGGAGACGAAGACCTACATCGACTCGGTGCTCAGCCAGCGTCAGCTGGTGTCGAGCGTCGAGATCCGCGATCGCTCTGGGACGGTGGTCTACCAGCAGAGCGAAGAAGAGGATCTGCCGATCGAGCAGTCGCTGCCGCGCGTCGAAGTCGGACCTTCGGCCGATCTGCCGAACCTGCCGCCGGCGATTCAAGAAGAGGTCGAGGTGCCGATCGGTGATCTCGGCACGCTGGTGATCGGGCTCTCCGATGAAGAGGTGCGGACCCGGATCGGTGTGTTGCGGCGCGATCTGATCCGGCAAACCTCGATCGTCGGCGGCGTGACGCTGCTTCTCTTGCTGGTCGCCATCGCCGGCTTCGTGCACCTGGTGAAGCGCTCACGGGCGCTCGAGGAACAGGCCGGGGAGTCCGAGCGCATGGCCTATGTCGGCACCCTGGCATCGGGCCTGGCGCACGAGATCCGCAGCCCGTTGAACTCGCTGAGCCTGAACATGCAGATGCTCGAAGAAGAGGCGCGGGAAGAGGGTGGTACGGCGGCGCAGCGGCGGCTCTTGGCGATCACGCGCGACGAGCTCGGTCGCCTCGAGCGCCTGGCCACCGACTTCCTCACCTACGCCCGCCCGCGGCCGACGGAGGTGGCGAACGAGCCGCTCGGCGATCTCCTCCGCCGCGCGGTCGGAGTGCTCGGTGGCGAGCTGGCGGCGCAAGGCGTCGACCTCGAGGCCGGCGACCTCACCGGCGGTGCGCTGGTGCAGGTCGACGGTGGCCAGATCGTGCAGCTGCTGCTCAACCTGGTGCAGAACGCGGCGGCGGCGACCGAGGAGCGCGAGGACCGCCGGGTCGAGCTCGAGGCGCGCATCGACGGCGGGCAGGCCGTGCTCGAGGTACGCGACAACGGCCGTGGCATCGCCGCCGAGGACCAGGAGCGAATCTTCGAGCTCTTCTACTCGAAGCGCAAGGGCGGCACGGGTCTGGGCCTGGCGATCGTGCAGCGCATCGCCGAAACGCACGGCGCCACGATCGAGCTCGAGTCCGCGCCGGGCGACGGCACGAGCGTGCGCATCCGCTTTCCGCGCGAGGCGCTGGCCAGGGCACGCTGAGGCGCGCGGCGAGCTGTGCCCTGCGGCCGACTCAGTGCGCCGAGCCCATCAAGGCCTCGAAGTCGTCTTCCTTCAGGAAGGTGTCGACGTCCTCGTTGCCGCACATCAGGCACTGCGCCTCGGTCAGGTGGTCGTTCTCATACGTGAAGGTGTAGCACGGCGTCTCGCATTCGACGCAGACCAGGTATTCGGGCTCCATCGGGTCCAGGCTCCATCGATCGTCTCGCGGGCGCAGGTCGAGCGCGCGCCGACCTGTCGGGAGCATACCGCGCGGTGCGGACGCAGATCGGCCAGATTGACGGAGCCGGCGAGTTTTTGTACTCTCTGCGTTCGCGCCGCCCGGCGTCGGTCGATCTCTGTCCGCCAGCACCGACCTCCGGGAGGTACCGACCCACGGCCTTGCGACGCCGGAGCGGTCTTGCCGGCGCGACCGCCGCAGCGCTCGGTCCTCAGCCAGAGGCCCGGAACCACAGCGGCTCCGACTTCCCGACCCGTCCACGAGACCAGCAGCAACGACCCAGACGCCGCGCGGTCGACCCGCGGGGTGTTTCGACGGCGCGCTCTCCGCGCCCGTCCGCAGGAGCAGGATTCATGTTCGCGATCATCGAAACAGGTGGCAAGCAGTACCGCGTGGAGAAAGGCGACGTGCTCGACATCGAGCGTGTGGCCGGTGCCTCGGCCGACGCGCCGGAGATCGACTTCGATCGCGTTCTCCTGGTGTCGGACGGCGACGACGACGTGCGTGTCGGTGCGCCGGTCGTCGACGGTGCGAGCGTCAAGGGCGTTTGGCTCGACGACGTCCGCGGTCCCAAGCTCACTGTGTTCAAGTTCAAGCGGCGCAAGCAGTACCGTCGCAAGCGCGGTCACCGGCAGGACCTGCACCGCGTGCGCATCGAAGACATCCAGGCCTGAGGGAGATTCACGATGGCTCATAAGAAAGGTCAGGGCTCGAGCCGCAACGGTCGCGACTCGAATCCGAAGTTCCTCGGCGTGAAGCGCTACGGCGGCCAGGAGGTCACCGGCGGCACCATCATCGTTCGCCAGCGCGGTACGCGGATCCGCCCTGGCGCGAACGTCGGTCGCGGCAAGGACGACACGCTCTTCGCTCTCGCCGATGGCACCGTCCGCTTCCAGGACCGGGGCCGGCGCGGCAAGTTCGTGCACATCGATCCGGCGCCGGCCGAGTGACGTCGATCGATTGACTGCGGCGCCCGCCCTGGGCGTCCGGCGACATGGAGCCCTCGCGAGCCTCTCGCGAGGGCTTTCGTGTCTCAGGGCTCTGTAGGAACTGCGATGTTCATCGATGAAGCGACGATCGAGGTGGTGGCGGGCGACGGCGGCAATGGCTGCATCGCTTTCCGGCGCGAGAAGTTCGTGCCCAAGGGCGGGCCGTCGGGCGGTGACGGCGGCCACGGCGGGTCTGTCGTGCTGGTCGGCGACGAGTCGCTGAACACTTTGCACCACCTGCGCTTCTCGCCGCGCTTTGCGGCCGAGCGCGGGCGTCACGGCGAGGGGTCGAACCGGACTGGACGCAGCGGCGGCGACCTCGACGTCAAGGTGCCGCTCGGCACCCAGATTTACGAGGTCGAAGACGGCGCCCTGCTCGGCGAAGTGCTCGACCACGAGCAGCGCCTGGTCGTGGCACAGGGTGGCCGCGGTGGTCGTGGCAACGCGCGCTTCGCCACGCCGCGGCAGCGCGCGCCGCGGCGCGCCGAGGACGGGACGCCGGGCGAAGAGCGCGGCTTACGCCTCGAGCTCAAGCTGCTCGCCGACGTCGGTCTCGTCGGCCTGCCGAATGCCGGCAAGTCGACGCTGATCAGCGCGCTGTCCGCAGCGCGGCCGAAGATCGCCTCCTATCCCTTCACCACGGTCGTTCCGCAGCTCGGAGTCGTCGCCGGGGGAACGCTCGACGATCCGTTCGTCGTCGCCGACCTGCCGGGCTTGATCGCGGGCGCGGCCGCCGGAGCCGGTCTCGGTCATCAGTTCCTGCGTCACATCGAGCGCTGCCGCGTGCTCGTCCACCTGGTCGATCTGTCGGGCGGCGAGGCGCTGGAGGAGGGCGACGCAGTCGCCGAGCTGACGGCGATCGAAGACGAGCTCGCCGCCTTCGACCCGACGCTGCTCGAGCGCGAGCGCATCCTGGTCGGCTCCAAGGCCGACGCGGCGCTCGATGCGCGCCGCGCGCCGCTGCGCGCGGCCGCGGCCGAGCGCGAGATCCCCTACCTCGAGCTCAGCGCGGTGGCCCGTGACGGCCTCGAGCCGCTGGTACAGCGCCTGCGCGAACAGCTCGCCGAGGCGCGGCGACGCGACGCCGCGGAGGATGCCGCAGACGCCGCCGATGCCGGAAGTCCGTGATGCGCGTCGGTCTGTACGGCGGCAGCTTCGATCCGATCCATCGCGGCCATGTCGACCCGGTGCTGCGCGCCGCCGAGGTCCTGGAACTCGATCGAGTCCTCTACCTTCCGACGGCGGTGCCGCCGCACAAGGATCGTCGCGAAGCATCGGCACGTGCGCGCTACGTGATGGTCGAGCTGGCGCTGCTCGAGCACCGGGCGCTGTGGGTTTCCGACCTCGAGATGAGCCCACGACCGACCTACACCGTCGAAACCGTCGAGCGCTTTCGGCGCGAGCGGCCCGACGATGAGCCGGTGCTGCTGGTCGGCGCCGATTCCTTCGTCGCTCTGCCGACGTGGCGGCGCTGGCGCGAGCTGCTCGCAGCGTGCTCGCTCGGTGTCCTGACGCGTCCGGGCGATGAGCTCGATTCGGCGTCGCTCGACCCCGCCTTGCGCGCCGCGCTCGCCGACGGACGCGCGCGGCGCGTCGACAATCCGCCGGTCGACATCTCATCGACGGCTGTCCGTCACCAGCTGGCGGCGGGCGAGGAGCCGCCGCCAGGCATGGTCGCCCGGGCGGTGCTAGACTACGCGCGAAAGTATCGCCTCTATCGTTGAACCTTTTGGAGGATCAGACCATCCCCTCGACAGACCGCGTTTCAGAAGCCACCGAGTCGGTGTCCGCCACCGCGACCACGACGGTCGACGAGCCCACCGACGACGCGCACCCCGAGGCCGCTCTCGCCGACGCCGAGCGCCGTCCGCGCACCCGCGCCGGGACGCTCGAGTCGATCGAGCAGGCGCGTTTGGCCGCAGAGGCAGCGCTCGACCGCCAGGCGGTCGACCTCAAGGTGCTGGAGCTCGCCGGGGTCAGCGACTTCACCGACTACTTCCTGATCTGTACCGGCAACAACGAGCGCCAGGTGCAGGCCATTGCCGACGCGATCGAGAAGAGCCTGCGAGATGCCAAGGTGAAGCCGCTCCACATCGAAGGCAAGAGCGGGGCACGGTGGGTCCTGCTGGACTACGGTGGTGACATGGTGGTCCACGTGTTCCGCGACGAAGCGCGCAGCTTCTACGACCTCGAGCGGTTGTGGTCCGACGCGCCGGATGTCACCGACCAGCTGGTCGAGGGCGCCGCCGGCTGAGGCCAAGCCGGCAGGCGACGGAGACGCCGATCCCCAGCGCGCTCGAGGATCTGCTGCGCGACGCACCGGACCTGCGTGCCGCGCTTCCGGGCATCGAGCGCGCCGCCGCCGTCGACGCGCCGGTGCTGCTGCTCGGCGAGCCCGGCAGCGGACGCACGACGCTCGCGCGCGCAGTACACCAGGCGAGCCGGAGAGCGAGCGGCCCGCTGGTCGAGGTCGATCCCGGCGTCGTGCCGGCCTCGCTCTTCGAGAGCGAGCTCTTCGGCCACCGTGCCGGCGCCTTCACCGGCGCGGCCGGTGACGTCGCCGGTCGCGTCGAGCGCGCCGAGCGCGGCAGCTTGGTCCTCGACCACGTCGAAGAGCTGCCGCTTTCCTTGCAACCCAAGCTGCTGCGCCTGCTCGCCGAGCACGCCTACACGCCGCTCGGCGGGCGCGAACGCCAGGCCGACGTGCGCTTCCTTGCCCTCGGCGCCGACGATCTCGAGCGCCGCGTTGAGCGCGGCACGTTCCGCGCCGATCTCTTCTATCGCCTCGAGGTCTTGGCCTTTTCCTTGCCGCCGCTGCGTCGTCGCCGGCGCGACCTCCCGGCGCTGATCGACCGCCTGCTCGCCGACCTCGCCGAGCGCTTCGGCCGCCCGCTGCCGCGCCTCGACACCGCCGACCGGCGCTGGATGCTCGAGCACCCCTGGCCCGGCAACCTGCGTCAGCTCCGTAACGTTCTCGAACGCGCCCTAGTGATCGCCGAGGGCGACGTCCTGGAGGTCGAACCGCCCACCGACTCCGACTCCGCCCCGCGCCCCCTCGCCGAGGTCGAGCGTGATGAGATCCGCCGCGCCCTCGCCCATACCCGCGGCCACCAGGGCCGCGCCGCCGCGCTCCTCGGTATCAGCCGCAAGGCCCTCTGGGAGAAGCGCAAGCGCTACGGTCTGCCGTGAGATCATAGGGCTATTCGTGCCAACAGGAGTCGTTTCGCGTCAGTCTTCGAGAGAAGAAGACCGAGATCGTGGCGTCGGTTTGGGGGATTTGGTTGTCAGGAGGAGCAATGGCCCAGTTTGCAGAGCGGAAGAACCCCCCAGACGTGCCGGGCGCGCTGCAGATCGACGAGGCTGCGCGCGACTGGCTGCAGTCGTGGACCGGCAGTCTCGGGCTCGACGGCGCTGGGCTCCGTCATCGTTCGGGTGAGGCCAAGACCGGCGCTTCGTTTGTGCTCGAGCTCTTGCCCGACCCGCACGGCGCTTCGGGGGCGGCGGCTACTGGCGCGACGCCGGCGCATGAAGGACCGCTGCGGGTGACCTTCGAGGAAGAGGAGATTCTTCGACTGAGCGGCGACCTCTACGAGCGCCCGTCCCGCGATCGGTCTGGACGGGTCGGCGACCTCGCGGAGCCGCCCTGGTTCGCACGCTCGGCCTACCGCGTGTATCTGCGGGGTGTCGAGATTCGGGGTCGTGACACTGTCTTCAACTGCTTTCGGTGGCAGGATTCGGTGTGGGTCGTGTGCTCGGACCTCGTCTTGACGCAAACCAGCGTTCCGCCCTCGACCGAGTCGTTTCGAGACACGACCGCCGCTCTTCGAGGCGACTACATGCACGGTGCCGAGAGGGGAACGTTTTGCCTCGCTTGGACCGGTTCGGTCTTGCGGCGGGCTCTGGTCGAGATCGACAAGGTGACGGCGGTGGCCTGGCCCGACGCTCCGGATCCGGCGCGGACGATCGAGTCGGCTTTTCGCGCCGCCTCGTGGCGGGTCGAAGTCGAGCACAACTGCAGCTCGATCGCTGACCCGCCGCACGGCGAGCTTGCGACGGACGAGTTCCTGAACGAGGCGGCCGATCGTTTCCGCAAGAAGCTCCCGGACACGGCCTGGCACTACTACGTGCAGTGCCATCGCGGCCTGGCCGCGGCGCCTGACGGCTTCGGCCGATTGCTCAGCGACGGCGGTAGCGCGACCGAGCCCGCGCGCCAGGATGTCGTGGTCGCAGCCCATACTCGTTTGCCCCCGCCCCTGTCGGGACGCCTCCAAGATCAGCCGCTCTTGTACCTTCGTACCGTCGTCCACGAGCTCGGGCGCGCCGTGGGGTTCGATCGCAGCCCGGCGTCGGGCTGTACATTCATGCGCGATACGCGCCAACTGGTTAGCGCCTGCAAAACGGCCGAGTGGTCGTTTACCGAAGAGCAGATCCTGCTTCTGCAGCATCGACCCGACGCATGGATCCGACCGCATTTCCAGATGACGTCGGCCAAGGTTCCCCTGCCGACGAAGCTCGGGAAGTGCTTGCGGGGGTTGGTGGTGCGGTTGCGAAAGCGATGGCGCAAGCTGAAGCGCTTTGTGACGAGAGCCTCTCGATGAAGCTCAGAGCACTCGCTGTCGTGCTCCTCGGCGCCACGTCGCTCGGTGCGCAGCCGAACGCGTTCAGCGCCGCTGAGATCGACCAAGCGATTGTCCGCCTGGCCGACGATGTCCGTTCCGACCGAGTGCTCGATCTCGAGTTTTGCCAACGTCTGCTCAAGCAGGTCGAAGTGCAGAACGGGAGGACGTCGAGCCGCTATGCACAGCTGCTCGAGCTGACCATCGAGGCGCGGATTCGGGACGGCGAGCGGCGCTCCGAGCAGCTCTTCGACATGGCGCTGGAGCTTGCTGAGCTCCGCGCGGTGACCAAGGACGAACAGCCGGAGTCCTACGCACGGGCACTGCATCTGCTCGGCCGCCTCGAGCAGCTCGGGGGTCGCTTCGACCACGCGCTTGAGTTTTACCAGGTGGCGCTCGACTTGCGGCGCACGCTCGACGGCTCGCCGCTTGAGATTGCGCGCACGTTCGAGAGCCTCGGCTCGGTACTCGACGATCTCGGCCGGCGCGCCGAAGCCCTGGAAATGCTCGAAGAGGCGCTCGAGATCCTCGACGCCGAGGGCGCGGGCGGCGAGGCTGCGCGGGTGCTCAACACGCTGGGCGGCACCCTGCATCGCCTCGGCGAGCACGAAGAAGCCGCCGCGGCGTTCGCGCGCGCGATCGATGTCGGGCGCCAAGTGTTTGGCTCGCTACATCCGATCCAAGCGCGCAGCCATCACAACCTCGGCTATGTTGCGCATGTCCTCGGCGACATCGAGCGCGCCGAGTCGAACCTGCGACAGGCGCTTGAGGTCCGAGTGCAGGTCCATGGCGAGGTCGACCCGGTGACCGCCTCGAGCCAGGCGGCGCTAGGTGAGCTCGAGCACGACCGCGGGTTCTTGCACAAGGCACGAGAACATCTCGAGGCGGCCTGGGCGGCCCAGCGCGTGGGCCTCGGTGATGAGCATCCGCGCACCGTCGCCACCCTGTCGCGTCTGGGCGCTTTGCTCGCCGACCTCGGCCTCGGCGAAGAGGCCTTGGAGGCGCAGCTCGAGGCGCTGACGGTGTCGCGTCGGGTCTACCCGGGTGGCGATGTCTCTACCGCCGAGATCTTGCTCCGCTTGGCCGCTGTCGAGCGCGATCGCGGTGGGCTCGCGCCGGCGCGCCGGTATCTCCTCGAAGCTCAGGAGATCTATCGCCGAGGCACCAAGGATCGTCATGTCGGCGCAGCGCGCGTCGAGTGCCGGCTCGCCGCGCTCGACGAGGTAGCCGGCGACTCGGTCAAGGCGGCGCACGGCTTCGCCCTCTGTGACGCCCTACTCGCTCGACGAGACCTGGAGCACCCCGGGCGGATCGACTCTCTGCGGGGTCTATCGCGCACCGCACGTGAACTCGGGACGGCCAGCCGCTACCTCCAGCGTGCCGAGATCCTGGCTCGCTCGCTGGTCGGGGAGATCCACCCGCTGCGGAGCGAAATTCAGGTCGAGAAAGCAGTCTTGCTGGCGCGAGGCGGCGAGGTGACGGCGGCACTCGCCGAAGCGCTGACGGCGAGCGCGCGCGCGCGCCAGTGGGTGAGGATCGGCGTTGCCGGCCTGTCGCACCGGGAAGCGGACCGTTTCGAGCGCCTGGGGCGTCGCCCACTCGACCTCGTGGTCTCGCTCGCGAGGCGACACCCCGAGGTGTCCGTCGGGGCAGTTTGGGGCGAGGTGATCGCGGCGCGGAGCCTGGTGCTCGACACTCAGGTCTTTCGCGCGCGTCTAGGGCGGGAGTGCGCCGGTACCGCGCGTCGCGCCAAGCTCGAAGAGCTCGATCGGTCGACGCAGCGACTTGGTGCCCTCTGGCATCGCGGCTCGGGTGTCCTCCCGGAGGACTCGCGTGCTCGCCTCGCCACGAGTCTGCGGCGGCGCGCCGAATCACTCGAGCGTGATCTCGCCGCCGATCCCGACTGCCCCATGCCGGAGCTGCAGGAACCGAGCCTCGACGCCGTGCGCGAGCGTCTGCAGCAGGTTGGGGACGCGGCGATTCTCTTGGCGACCGCGCGCTATACCGATCTGCTCGCGGACAGTGGCGCCGAGCGCGATCGCTACGCCGCCTGGATCGCGACGCCGGGCGCGATGCCGCTGTTCCTCGACCTTGGACCGGCCGCGGCGCTCGAGGAATCTATCGACACCTGGCGCAAAGTGATGTTGGGAGCGCTCGAAGGACGCGTCGACGAGGCCGAGGTCGAGGCCGCACGCGATGGTCTCAGCGCCCTGCTGTGGCGTCCCTTGGCACCGCATCTTGAGAGCCTGACTGCTGAACGAGCGAACGATCCCATCGAGCCCGCCGAGCGGCTGCTCTGGGTGCCCGACGGCGCCTTGCGGGGCGTGGCGCTTCCCGCGCTACGCGATGAGCGAGGCCGAGATCTTCTCGACGTGTTACCTCCAGTCGTGCGCCTGGCGAGTGAGCGTGATCTCGTCGCCACGGTCTCACCCAAAGCCCACGGGCGAGGTCTGTTGGCTGTCGGTGCACCTCTCGCAGCGCCCATGGAGGTTGACACAGGCGCTGAGCTCGTCGATCCCGAAGCGCCGAGGCTACCCACGCTCGAGGGTGCCGAGGCCGAGGTGCATGCCATCGTACGGTTGTGGAACGAGAGCACTACGAACAGCGCCTCGGTCGCCGCTGTTCTCCTTGGCCCGACCGCGACCGAGGAAGCTGTACGGCGGCATGCGGTTGGCGCCGAGGTCTTGCATTTCGCCACCCACGTCACCCGAGTCGAGGTCGACGATCTACTGCTCGGCTCGGCTCTCGTGCTCACCGGCTTCGGCAGCTTCGATCGCTCCGGCCAGCCCGGAGACGACGGCTACTTGAGCGCCGCGGAAGTCGCCCGCCTCGATCTCGGCGCGACTTCTTGGGTGGTGCTCTCGGGCTGTGAGAGCTTCGGCGCGTTGCAGCGCGCCTTCCGTTTCGCCGGTGCGCGCGGACTGGTCACCAGCCTGTGGCCAGTCGGTGATCGCTGGGCGATGCAGTCGATGCGAGCGCTCTACCAGAGCTTCGTGCGTCATGGTGACATGCCGCTCGCAATCCGCGACGCAGCTCTCGAGGTGCGGGCGGAGTCTCTGCGCACGAGTGGTCGGAGTCTCCCGGAACGCTGGGCTGCGTTCGTTGCCGAGGTCGGAGATCCCGTGGTCAACCTGAGGAGGACACGATGAAGAAGGAAGAGGACAGACAAGGCGCAGGAACGCTGGCCAACCAGGAGGCGGCGGCTCCCGAGGCGTCGGTTTCCGAGACGAGAGAGACGCCCGCGATGTCGTTCGGGGCGCGGCAGCTGCGCAGCGAGAAAGGGCCGAGGAGCGTTCGCGTCGTTCACGCCGGCGATGGCAGGGCGACCCTGCTCATGCCCCGCGAGATGGTCGAGGCGTTGGTGGTGGGGTTGCAGGGCAAGGACTTGTCGGACCCCGGAAGCCTGCCTCCCGGCGTGTCTCTCGACGCCGAAGGCAACCTGGCTTTCTCGATGGGCGAGAGAAGTGTCACCTCGATGATCTCGTGGGCGCGGATCGACGACGTCTGCTTCCCCTGAGCCGGACGATGACCACCGCGACCAGCCTCGATCCAGTCGCGTGGGACGATCGCTTGCCGTACCTGGCGAACGACGTTCTGCGCCTGATCGTGATGCCTACCGAGCAGTGCAACCTGCGCTGCGTCTACTGCTATGAGTCGTTCGAGATCGGCCGGATGGGCGACGATACCGCCCAGGGCATTCGGCGTCTGCTGACGCGGCGAGCGCCGGGCTTGAGCCGGCTGCGGCTCGACTGGTTCGGCGGCGAGCCGCTGCTCGCCGCCGACCGTATCGAGGAGATCCAGGAGCATGCGAGCGCGCTCGCGGCGCGCCACGGCTTCACGCTCGAGGCCGAGGCGACCACCAATGCCGTGATGCTCGACGCCGAGAGGCTGCACCGCTTCGCCGCGCGGGGGCTGCGCCGCTACCAGATCTCGCTCGACGGCCCGCCCGAGGAGCACGACCGCAAGCGCACCGGCGCCGGTGGTCGAGCGACCTTCGCGACCATCTGGCGCAACGTGCGGACGGCGCTCGAGAGCGATCTCGAGCTCGAGATCCTGCTGCGTGTGCATGTCGACCGCGACAACGCGGCGTCGATCCCGCGCCTGCTGGCGATGTGCCGCGACGAGCTGCCGTGGGACGAGCGGATTCGGCTCTTCCTGCGTCCGCTGTCGCGCCTCGGAGGGCCGAACGACGCGCGGCTGCGCATACTGGGGGCCGAGAAGGACCAAGTCCTCGCCGACCTGCGCGAGCAGGCGCGGCGGCTCGGCCTCGGCGCCGGCTACGCCGGGCCCGAGGGCGTCGCGGTGTGCTACGCGGCGGCGGCCAACGCCTTCGTCGTGCGTGCCGACGGCGGCGTGTCGCGCTGCACCGTGGCGCTGGACGACCCGCGCAATCGCATCGGTCGGCTCACTCCCGAGGGCAGGCTCGAGCTCGACACCATGGCGCAGGAGCCGTGGCTGCGCGGGCTGCTCGACGGCGACGCGCGTGCTCTGACGTGTCCGCTGAAGGCCCTGCGCTCCGACACGGCCGGCGCTTCGCCGCTGCGCGTCGTGGCGTGAGCCCGAGCTCCGTCAGCGGGCCTGCCCGGGCGCCTCCGCGGGCGCGTCGGCCGGCGGCGGCAAGCAGTCGGCGAGGGCGCGCCAGGCGCGGCGGCGGCGGAGCGGGGCGAACGCCGGCTCGACCATGGCGAAGCTGAGCGCTTCGGCGGGCTCGTCGACGCAGGCGCGCTCGAGCAGTGCCTGGGCGGCGGTGCGGTCGCCGGCGAGCGCCGCCCAGAGGGCTTGCTCGGCGGCCACCGGGTGGCCGGCGTCGGCGGCGGCGCGCCACGCCTCACGCTGACGCGCGAGGGCCTCGGTGAGGCTCACCGGCGGCGGCTGGCCGTGCACCGAGAACGCGACTCCGAGGTGCTGCAGGGCCTCGTCGTCACGTCCCTCGGCGAGCAGGGCACGCACCAAGAGATCGTGGGCGGTGCGATGGTACGGGTAGAGCTCGAGAGTGTCGCGTGCGTGCTCGATCGCCTCGCTCGATCGGCCGGCGAAGTAGTCGAGCGCGATGTCGAGCGCCCGCGTTTCTGGCCCGAGGGGGTCGAGGCGGCGCGCCTGCTCGAGATCGCGTCGCGCCGCCTCGTGCTGGCCGCGCGACGATGCGAGCGCGGCGCGCGCGAGTAGCGGCGGATGCCAGCCGGGTGCGAGCTCGACCGCGCGCTGCGCCTCGCGCGCGGCGGTTTCCCAGTCGTGGTGGAGCAGGCGGGCGACTCGGCACAGCGCCAGGTGCGCCGAGGCGAGCTCGGCGTCGAGCTCGAGGGCATGGCGCGCGGCCGCTTCCACCGCCGGCAAGGCGGCGTGCGGCGTTTCGCCACGCAGGCGCCAGTGTGCCTCGGCCAGAGCGGCGTGGGCGAAAGCGTGCGACGGCAGCCGGGCGGCCAGGGTCTCGAGCTCACGAAGCGCGCGTCGAGACGCCGCGATCTCGCCCTGGTAGAGGCGGCCGTAGGCGATGAGCAGGGCGACCCGGTCTTCCGCCGGCAGAGGATCGAGCGTCGCGGCGGACGGGGGCGGAACCGTCTGGGTCTGCAGCGCCTGAGCGACATGATTCGCAACCTCGTCGTACCAGGCCGGCAACTCGTCGAGCCGGGGCTCGAACGTTCCGGCCCACAGGTGCCGCGAGATCGCCGTGGGCTCGAGGCGTAGCGTGAGATGCAGGCGATCGCCGTGGCGTGCGAGGCGCGCACGCAGTACGTAGTCGGCACCGAGCGCCGGCCACGAGGCGTCCGATGCGACGGAGCGGCGGACGGTCGACGAGGCGAGAACGGTCGGCGCACCGCCGAGCCGCGCCGCCAGGCGCCGAGTCAGCAACTCGTGGACCGCGACGCCGAGAGGCTCGGTGTCAGTGTCGACTCCGACGATCTCGAACGGCGCGATCGCGAGCATCGCTTCGGTCACCGTCGGCGCGGCAGGCGGCGACTCGTTGGGGCGCGCCAGCGCCCAGGTGACGATCAGGGCCGCGAACAAGGCGCCGACGGTGGGCACCAGGCGGTTCCACCGCCGAGCCCGCAAGGAGGCATCGATCGAGCCGAAGAGTCCGGTCGGCGTGAACGCGCCGTCGGCGCGGTCGGTCAGTGCCTCGGTTCCACGGTCTCGCGTGTCGGTCAGGCGTGGGGCGGGCACTCTGGGGCTCGAGCTGGTCGCGAGACCTTGTGGGCCGACGCCAGATGGCGTGACGTCCGGAGGGTTGGCCGGGCGTGGGGCTACGATCCGTAGGTCTTCATCTCGAGAGTCTGCATCTCGAGAGTCGGCGGCTCGAAGATCGGCGGTCTGGCGATCGCCTCCGCGCGCGTCGGCGCTCGGTGGGTCCGCGGCTTGTCGGCTGTCGACCGCAACTGCGACTGCGTGCTTGGCGGTCGAAGACCCCACGGGTGTGTCGAGCCCCTCGGAGCGGTCTGGCAAGAGCCTTTCGACTGCTTTCGGCGAGCTCGCTTGGACGCCGGCACGGGTGACCGGGGACAGAAAGCGGTAGCCGACCCGCGGCACAGTCTCGACGAAACGCGGCGCGCCCGCGTCGTCGTCGAGAGCCATGCGGATCTTGCGGATCGCGAAGTTGATGCCCTGGTCGTGGTCGAGATAGCTCTCACCACCCCAAATGTGCTCCTTCAGCTGCTCACGGCTGACGACGCGCCCGGCATTCTGCAACAGCAGCTCGAGCGCCCGAGCCGGCTGTGGCTGCAGCGCCACTGCCGCGCCGCGCGCCAGCAGGCGAGTCGGCCGGGTGTGCAACTCGAACTCGTCGAATCGGTAGATCGGCGGAGCGAAGTCGGTGGGCCTTCGGGTCGGAGCCACGTGTCTGCCTCCAGCGCGGTCCGGGTCGGGGCCCGGACCCAGCGGTCGACGAGAAGCACCGGTGGCGGTTGCGGCACCCTCGTGTAGAGAAATAGCAATGTATCAAAATCTAAGGTCTCACATCGAGACCGAGCCGGGCAGAGCGGGTTTGTCGTCCTTTCGTGTACGATGAAGCCCGGTCTTTGTTGCACGAAAACTCTATCCCTGCTCGTATTATCCCTCTGATGAGCAATTCACTCAACCGGGAGCTTCGTCCGCTCCTCGAGCCGGCCCACCGGCGACGCTTGATCCTCGAGGGGATCGAGCTGTTCAACACCGGCCGGTACTACGAGTGCCATGAAGCGTGGGAGACGGTCTGGCGTTCGACCACACCGGAGCCGAGAGATCTCTTCCAGGGGCTGATCCAGGTCGGTGTCGGCCTGTACCATCACCACGACCGCGGGCGTCCCGACGTCGCGCATCGCGTGCTGGGCAAGGGACAGCGCCGGCTCGAGACTCTCGCGAGCCCCTGTCTTGGGCTCGATCTGGAGCACTTGCTACGTCACGTGGTGGCCTGGCGACGCTGGCTGGCGTCACCCGACGGTGACCCGCCGCCGGCTCCGCGCGTGCGCGTCGTGCACCCGCGGGCGCTCTGTTGACGCCCGCCGTGGGGGCGGCGAAGCGAACGGGTGCTGCTGAGATATTCTGCGGCCGATGGGATCTTTCGTCGTGACTTGGAGCTTCCGTGGCAGCAGGCGTGGGCCCGTGGAGGGGTTCGGTGGGGTCTGGGGCCTGGCCTGGAGCATGCTTTGCGCAATCCACCTGGTGGTGGTTTCCGCCGCCGCGCAGCAGCTCGACTTGCGACACTACGATCAGGCGGACGGCTTGCCGCAAAGTCAGATTCTGACCCTGGAGCGCGACCAGCTCGGCTACTTGTGGCTCGGCACGTTCTCGGGTCTGACGCGGTACGACGGTGCCGACTTCGATACCTGGACCACCGACGACGGCCTGCGGGCTAACACAGTCTTTCAGCTCACGGTGGCCCCGGACGGTCGTGTGATCGTCCACTCGGCGGACTCTGTGTGCGTCGTCGACCCCGGGCGGCTCGACGTGATGCCGTCGGGCTCGGCCGGGGGCGACGCCATCGCGTGCCATCCGTTCGACCTGGGGTCGGTGCGCGGTCTGGCGATCGACCCCGACGGAACGATTTGGGCTCCGACCGACCGTGGTCTCTTCGCGCTCGAGGTGCCGGGGCCGTCCGGCGGCGAAGCCAGCGAGCGTCTCTACGGTCTCGCCGACGGACTGCCGAGCCTCGACCTGCGCGATGCCACGGTCGACGCCGACGGGACGGTGTGGATCGGCACAGCGGGTGGGCTCGTCCGCCTCGCCGCCGGTCGGTTCGAGACGGCCGACGGCGCCCTCGGCACGGCGGCGATCACGTTCGTCGCTCACGGACCGCCCGGTATCGTCGTCGGCACCGAGGACGCGGGGGTCTTCGTGCGCCGCGGCTCGGAGACCACCGCGGTGCCCCTGCCGGCCGTGGTCGAGGACACAGCCTTCTTCGACGCCGCGTTCGACCATTTCGAGCGCCTGTGGATCGCCACCGGCCGCGGCGTCGTGCGTGTCGACGGGAACGACTCGCGTCTCTTCGGCCGGCAGAGTGGCCTGCCTTCGTCGTTGGTGCGCGAGATCGAGTTCGACGGTGAGCAGGTGCTCTGGTTGGGCACGGACGACGGTCTCGACAAGTTGGTGCCAGGGCCGTTCGCCACCTACGCGATGTCGGAGGGGCTGCCCAACCCGATGGTGCGGACGCTGGCCGTGGGGCCGCAGGGCCGACTGTGGGTCGGCACGCGCGACGGTGTCGCCGTCGGCGGAGTCGAGGGCTTCGACGAGATCCCGCTGCGCGGCATCGACGACCATCGGGTGTATGGCCTGGCGGCGGCGGAGGCCGGCATGCTGATCGGCACCCGCGACGGTCTTCTGTGGTGGCGCGGAGGCGAGATCGAGCGCCGCTGGCGCCGCGGCGACGACGGCTTGCAGAGCGACTTCGTGACCTCGCTCTTCGCCGACGGAGAGCGTGTCTGGGTCGGCACCGATCGCGGCATGGGGTGGTGGCACGAGGGGCGCTACGAGTTCCTCGACCGCCCTGAGCTGGCCGACTCGTTCGTGATGAAGATCCGGCGGGATCGTCGCGGTCGGCTGTGGGTCGCGACGACCTCGGGCGCCTTCGTCCTCGAAGCCCCCGAGCGCGGTGCCGACTCGCCGCTGCGCCGCCTGGGCGAGGCCGACGGGCTCACCCGGCAAGCGATCTGGGATCTCGATGTCGACGCCGAGGGCGGAGTTTGGCTGGCGACCAACGGCGACGGGGTGTTCCACGTCACCGCCGAGGAGGACATCGCACACTACGCGGTGGCCGATGGGCTCACCGACCCCTTCGTTTGGCAGAGCCTGGTCGACACCGACGGAGCGGTGTGGCTCTACACCAACCGTGGGCTCCATCGCTTCGCCGGCGGCGAGTTCACGCATTTCGGCCCGGGCGAAGGCCTGAGCGTGCTCGAGGGAAGCGCCACGGCCTCGCTCGTCGGACCGGATGGGGCGCTGTGGTTCGGCACGCCGCGCGGCGTGGTGCGCTACGAGCGCGACCTCGCTCCGCCGCCGCTCGAGCCGCCGAGGGTGGTGATTCAGAGCGCTCACTCAGAGCGCCTCGGGCGGCTCGAGTCTGGGGCCTCGGTGCCCTGGAGCTTCGGCGGGTTCACGCTCCATTTCGCCGGTCTCTCGCTGCGCGACGAGGCGTCGGTGCGCTACCGCTGGCGCATTGTCGGCGGGGAGTGGTCGGAGGGTGCGTGGTCGGCGCCGGTGGTCGAACGCAGCCTGCGATTCGCCTCGCTCGCGCCGGGGCTCCATCGAATCGAGGTCGATGCGGCCAACGATGCCGGCTGGAGCGACGCACCGGCGCGTTTCGAGCTGCGCGTGACCCCGGCGCCGTGGCAGACCGTGCCGTTCCGGGTCGGCCTCGCGCTGGTGGCGGTAGGCATTGTGCTCGGCGCGGTCCGCCTCCGCATGCGCCGACTCGAGAACGAGCGCAGCCGCCTGGAGACGCTGGTCGCCGAGCGCACCGCCGAGCTCGAGGCGAAGACTCGCTCGCTCGAGCGCGAGATCGGCGAGCGGACCGAGGCCGAGCGGGCGCGCCGGAGCCTCGAGGAACGCCTGCGCCAGTCCGAGAAGATGGAGGCGGTCGGCCGACTGGCCGGCGGTGTGGCGCACGACTTCAACAACTTGCTGACGTCAATCTACGGCTACACCGAGCTTTTGCTCGCGGAGACCGAACCTGAGTCTCCCCAGCAGGTCGATCTCGAGGAGGTCCGGCGCGCCACCGAACGCGCGACCAAGCTCACCCAGCAGCTGCTCGCCTTCAGCCGTCGCCAGGTCATCGAGCCGGTGGTCCTGCACCTCGATCCGGTGGTGCTCGACTTGGTGCGCATGCTCGAACGGCTGCTCGGCGAGGACATCGATCTCGAGACCCGGCTCGAGGCCGATCCAGACCTGGTGCGGGTCGATCGCAACCAGCTCGAGCAGGTGTTGGTGAACCTGGCCGTCAACGCCCGCGACTCGATGCCGCGCGGCGGCCGACTCGAGATCGGCACGCGCTTCGAGCCGGAGGCGCGCGGCGACTTCGACGGCGCGCCCGGTCCCGCCGTCGTGCTCGAAGTTCGCGACAGCGGAGAAGGGATCGAGGGGGAGCTGCTCGAGCACATTTTCGAGCCGTTCTTCACTACCAAGGAGCGCGGCCGGGGCACCGGCCTTGGCTTGGCGACGGTCTACGGCATCGTGCGGCAGAACGGTGGTGCGGTCGACGTCGACAGCACGCCCGGGCGCGGCACGACCTTCCGCGTCGTCTTGCCGGCCGCGGTCGGCGAGGTGGCCGAGCCGTGGAGCCGGCCTCGTCCGTCGGTCGAGATCGGGGGCGGTGAGGGGCTCTGCGTGTTGGTGGTCGAAGACGAGCGGTCGGTGCGGACCTTGCTCGACAACCTCCTCGGCCGAGCCGGTTACCGTGTGACCACGGCGGCCGACTGCGCCGAGGCGTTGGCTAGTCTCGAGTCGATCGAGGAGCCCTTGAGCCTGCTGATCGCCGATCTCGTGATGCCCGGAGTCAACGGCCGCGAGGTCGCCGAACGGGTCGTCGCTCGCCGACCCGAGGCGCGGGTGCTCTTCATGTCCGGCTACCCGGCGAAGGTCCTCGGCCAGCGCGGCATTCTGCCCGCCGGCGCCGAGTTCCTGCCCAAGCCGTTCACTCCCCAGATGCTCTTCGATGCCGTGCAGGAGACTCTCGCGCGATGACGCTGACGACGATCGAGCGCGCCCCGGGTCGCGCCGAGGCGCTGGTCCGTCGCTGGTACCAGCCGGTCCGCGGCTACTTCCGCGGCCTCGGCCTCTCGCTCGACGAGGCCAAGGACCTCACTCAGGAGACATTCTTGCGCGCCACTCGCGCCGCCGACGACTATCGCGGCGGCCTCGACGAGGCGAGCTGGATCTTCACGATTGCCGACAACGTGTGGAAGAACGAGCTGCGGCGCCGCGGCGCGCAGAAACGTGCCGCGGACACGGTGTCGCTCGAGAGCAGCGCGCCGGGTGACTATGACGAGGGCGAAGCGTGGCTCGACCCACCGGCACCGGCCGCCGGGCCGCTCGATCGGGCGCTCGATCGGGAGCGTCGGGAGCGTCTCGAGAGCGCCATCGCCACCTTGCCGCCGCGGATGCGCCGCTGTTTCGAGCTGCGGTTCGTGGAGCAGATGAAGTATCGTGAGATCGCCGCGCTCGAGCAAGTGAGCGAGAGCACGGTGAAAACGCAGATGTTCCAGGCGCGCCGCAGGCTGCGCGAGCTGCTCGACGACGACAGCGCGTTCGCCACGGCGGCCGACTCCCGCGACGACTTCGAGGAGGCGATGTGAGCACACCCTCCGAGCCTTGGCGTGACGCCTTGTCCGCCGTGTCCCGCGAACGCGCCGCGCGTGCGCCCGAGGTCACGGTCGCCGAGCTCGTCGCCTACCGTCGCGGCCGGCTCGCCGAGGACGACGCCAATCGGGTGCGCGAGGCGCTCGCCGCGCAGGCGTCTCTGCGCGCGCTCTACGCCGCGGTGCCGGCGGACGACCCCGAGCCGGTAGTCGACGATCCCGAGGTCGACGCGGCGGTCGCGTGGCTCCGAGAGCAGTCGGAGGGCGCGGACCGGGTCGTCGCGATCGACACGCGGCGCAGCGGCACGCCTTGGCGCACGGTCCTGGCGACGGCCGCGCTCGCTCTGGTCGCGGTGGCGACGGTCTTCGTCTTCGGTCCAGGGGCCGAGAATCCGCGTTTTGAGTTGGTCTTCGGTGTGCAGGATGAGGGCGTCCGCGGAGGCGGGCCGACGGTAAAGACGATCGAGGTGGAGCCGACGCGACCGTTCGTTCTCGTCGTGCCGGACGACCTGCTCGACGACGGGTCGTGGCAGGTCAAGCTGTGCGGTCCGATCCAGCATGTGCCGAACCGCCCGGACTGCGACGATCCGATCCTCAAGCACCCGGTCGACGCCGAGCATCGGGAGGTCGAGGTCGGACCGCTCGATGCCGGGTACTACGTCGTCTTGGTCGAGGAGACCGAGGGCGCGAAGTTCCATTCCATGGTTCTCGAGGTGGTCCTCGACGACGACCGATGATCGCGGACTGGCCTCGAGCAGGGCAGCACGCACTCCGCCGGGACCTCATGCGCCTGCTTGCCGGCCTCGGGCTCGTCGGCCTGGCTGCTGCTCTTGTCTGTGGTTCCGAGGAGCCGGGCGTGGGGCTCGAGCTCGGTCAGCGGGAGTCGACCCAGGCGCTAACGGCCGGCCAGCAGCGCGAGCATCTGGTGGATCAGAGTTCGGACCGAGACGAGTCGGTCGTCTGCTTTGTCCAGTCGTGGCGACCGCATCGCGTGGACGCGGCGAGTGTGCGCCGCGTCGGTGGGCTGACGCTGCTGGTGACGACGAGCTCGATTCTTCGCGTCGACGCGCTGGGCGACGCCGGCACGGGGGGCGAAGTCGATCTCCTGTGCTCCGCTGCCACGCTCGCCGCCGCGCGCCGGGTCGAGGCGCTCGGCGAGCTCCTCGACATCGCCGAACGCCTGCGCGCCATGCCTGTGTCGAACGTCGCGGCGGCGGACTGGATCGATCAGACCTACGAGGCCGTCGCGCACGGTTTGAATGGCCTCACCGACGCCGACGATTCCCGATGGTGGCGACAGGCGGCGGGGGAGGTGACGCTGCGGCGGGCTCGCTGGCGCGCCGTGCGCGGTCACGCCAAGCTCGCTGACGCGCTCTTCCGGCGCGCCGCCGACAAGCTGGCGGCGGGCGGCGCCGTCGAGCAGGGGCATGCGGCGCTCCTGGTGGGAGTCAGCGACTTGCGGCGTCTCGGTCGCCTCGAATTGGCCTGGAAGCTCGCGACGACCGCGGTCGAGCGCGCCGAGGCCCTGGCAGACGACCGCGACGTCGACCCCGACCTCGCGCTCGAGCTACAGGCTGCTGCGTACGATCGCCTGGCGCGAGTCGAGCTCGACCTGCGCGCGCTGCAGTCTGCCCTGGGGCACTACCGGCGTGCTCTGGCGCTCGACCAGCAGCGGATCAAGCGGCTGCTCGAGGAGCCGGACGGGTCTCACGCCGGGGCGTCGACGTCCTCTCGCCGTCGCTGTGGTGTTCCCGGAGCTCAGCTGCCACTTGAAACCGTGATGTACGAGGAGGCGTGCGCTTTCGACCTCGCGCCGGCCGCCTTCACGTCCGGAAAGGGCGGCGTGCCGGGGTCCGTCGACCTGGCGCGCCGCCATCGGCGGGTTGGCGTGGCGCACCTCCAGCTCGGAGACTTCGACGACGCCATCCACTCCTTCCAGTGTGCCCTGCACTGGCGGACCGCCGACACGCGGTGGAACACGGTCGCTGGCGCCTGCCAGGGACTTGCTGATGCAATGCGAGAGCGCGAGGAACTCAATACGGCGCAGCAGATTCTCGAGGTCCTGGTCGAGCAGCCGGGCTCGTCGGCCGACCTCGCCGATCGGGAGAGGCAGCTCGGCCTGCTCGCCTGCAATGACGCCGAGCGCTCACCGACGCAGCGCCTCGAGGCTGCGCGCGCGCATCTGGCGCGCTCGCTCGCTCACGCCGATCACGAAGCGCTGGGCGGTTTGCGGGTCGACCTGCAGATGGAACGCGCCGAGCTCGAGCTGTCGTCGCCCTGCGCCGATCCGCGCGAGGGTGACCTCAAGAGCGCCGCACGGGCTCTAGCCGACGTGGCGTCGGCGCCGGAGTCCGTGCTGACGCCGGCCCGTCGTGCGCACCTCGACTTCCTCCAGGGACACCTCGCCGAGGCGCGAGGGGACCTCGAGACCGCGGCCGCTGGCTTTGCTGCTGCGGCCCGGCGCCTCGATCGACTGCTGTCCGCTCCCGACACGTCGCTCCACCGCGCCATCGCCTCGATGCACCGTGCCGCGCGGGGACGGGACGAGAGAGTCGATCTCGCGGCGCGTGCGCGGGTATACCGGGAGGCGGAGATCCGTCTGCGATTGCGGCGGGGTACCGCTGAGAGCTCCGAGGTGTCGGCGGCCCTGGCCGAAGAGACGGCCGCAATGGCGCTCGGCTGGATCGGGCGCTCGGAGCTCTGGTGGCAGGCACGCCGCGCAGCCCGGGGCGCAAACGAGTCGAGGGGGCATGCGGCGCTCTCCGCCGATCTCGCAGGGGACGAGCTCGCGGCGTGCGGCACCAAATCTGTCACCAAGGCCGACCACGCAACCGGGGGCGACGACCGCGCCTGCCTCGACGCACTGCGTGCGCGCCTGCCAGACGACACCACCGCGTTGGTCTACTGGTACGGCGAGTCGATCGTCTACGCCTGGGCGCTGCGCCGCGAGCGCGTGCACTTTGCCTCGCTCGAACGCTTGCCCCTCGACAAGGCTCTGGGCAAGCTGCAGAAGGCGATGCAACCAGGCGCCGAGGAGGACGAGTTCGATGAACCGCTCGACGCCCTCTCGGCACAGCTCCTGGAGCCCTTCTCTGACTCGATCGACGCCTCCGAGCGCCTACTCGTCGTCCTCGACGGACCGTTGCACGGCGTCCCCGTCTGTGCCCTCCGGCGCACCTGGCGCGACGCGGACCCACCCCTCGGGGGTGAGCCCGCGCCGCCGCTGATCGCGAGTCACCGCGTCGAGCGCACCGCGTCGCTGCCGGTGCACCTGGCGGCGCCGCAGCGTCTGCACGAGGCTCCTGGCGCGGAACGCACCGCGCTCCTCGTCGCACCGTTCTACGACGGCTCGAACCACTGGCGGCCCCTCGACGGGCCAGAGCGCGAGGTGGCGGAGCTGGCGCTGCGCCTCGAGCCGGCGGCCGAGGTCGAGGTCTTGCGTGGCGACGCGGCGACCAAGTCCGCGTTCCTCGACGCGCTGCCGTCGGCGAGGTGGGTCCATTTCGCCGGCCACGCCGACGGTTCGCTGCGCCACGCCGACGACGCCGTGCTCGCCCTGTCGCCGGGCCCCGCGGGTGACCGCGAGCTCCGCGCGGCGGAGATCGCCTCGCTCGAGCTGAGCGCCGAGCTGGTGGTGCTCGCCGCCTGCCGCAGCGGCCTCGGCGAGGAGCTCGACGGCGAAGGACTCTTCGGCGTCGCGCGCGCCATGCGCCGCGCAGGCGCACGGGCCGTCGTCTCGACTCTTTGGCAGATCGACGACGAGGCGACCGTTCCCTTCGTCCTCGACCTCTATGACCGTCTGCTCTCCGGCGCGTCGCCGTCGTCGGCGCTGCGTCAGACGCAGATCGAGGCCGCGCGGCGAGGCATGGCGACTTCGGTGTGGGCGGCGTTCGTGCTCGAGGGCGACGGAGCGCCGCCGCTGGTCTCCGACCCGTCGGGTTCCTGAGGGGCCTCTCAACCTTTTTCTGGCGCCGGGGTCTCCGCCCCTGTGCGCCATCGAATCATGCCGCCCGGCGCCGCGGCACGACGGAAGGAGACCTCTCATGCAGTGGAACCATGCGCAGACCTCGATGCTCGACCTCGCGGCCCCGTTCTTCGGTGATCCGCCCGACGATCCGCCTCCCGGTGGCGGCAAGCAGGGCATCGACGGCGAAGCCGAAGAGTCTCCGGGCTCGAGCTCGAGCCCGGGCTGAGCACGGACGATGAACGCACGCGGCGGCCCGCCTCGGCGCGCCGCCGCGTTCTTGGGGACCGGATTCGATGAAGAGCCCTGCACGGGACCTGCCGACAGGACGCTGCCTCGCCGTCGACGCCGAGAGCGGCGACTATGCCTTCGCGCCGATGACGGCGTCGGCGCTGGCGCGCCGCATCGCCGGTCGTCCGCTGTCCCGCCGGCCCGTGGCCTATGGCATCGCCGCCGGCGATCTCGCGGAGGCCGGATGGGGCATGATCGTGCCCCACGACCTCGACCCCCACATCGACGAGGCCCTGGCGCCGCTCGTGGGTCGGCGCCGCGAGGAGACCGGCGACGCGCTCTATCGCCGCCTGGTTCACATCCCGGGGCGCCGAGCCGGCGACCTGTTGGCCTCCCTGCGCGCCGGACCCGGCCGCGTCGACCCCCGGCGCTTGCCGTACTACCTGTTGTTCGTCGGTGATCCGGAGTCGGTGCCCTACGGCCTTCAGCACGACCTCGCGATGCAGCATGCGGTCGGTCGGCTCGATCTCGCGACGCCCGACGAGTACGCGGCCTACGCCTCGACCGTGCTCGCCGCCGAGGACGCCGCGATCCGGCGCATCGACGAGCGCTCGATGGCCGTCTTCGCGCCGCGCCACGGCGACGACCCGGTGTCGCGCGTGTGCCGCGACGATCTCGCGCGGCCGCTGGCCGACGCGCTGCGCCCCCGTCTCGGCGATCGTCTCGAGGCCATCGTCGGCGACCCCGCTGACCGTGATTGCTTCGATCGCCTGCTCGGCGCCGAGGGACCGTCGTTGTTGGTGGGTGTCGGGCATGCGCTCACCCTGCGCCTCGGCCGCCCCGGCAGGAGTGAGCGCCAGGGCGCGGTGATCGGAGCCGGCTGGGGTGGGCAGCAGGCCGGGCCGGTGCCGCGGGCGCTCTGCTTCGAGGCCGAGGACGTCGGCGCGCGGCGGCTCGAGGGGCAGATCGTCGTCCTGGTCGGCTGCTTTACCGCCGGCACGCCGCGCGGCGACTCCTACGCGGCGCCGGAGGCGGCGGAGAGCTTCGGCGACGAGGCGACGCAGGGCGTGCGCGCGCTCGGCGAGGGTGCAGTGCTCGATCCGCCCTTCGTCGCCGCGCTGCCACGGCGCTTGCTCGCCGCCGGCGCGCTCGGCGTCATCGGCCATGTCGATACCGCGTTCGAGCACGGTTTTCGCTGGCCGGAGGGAGAGCCGCAGATCGGTGCCTTCCGCGAGCTCGCCGAGGCGCTGCTCGACGGTCGCCGGACGGGCCTCGCGATGGAGGCCTTCGGACAGCGCGCGCTGCACCTCGGCCAGCAGCTGCTCGAAGCGACGATCGGCCGCGGCGATCGAGCGGTCGACGAAATCTACCGCTGGATCGCGTACCACGACGCGCGTTCCTACGTGCTGCTCGGCGATCCGGCGGCGCGCTGGCCGCGCGGCTGATTTGGACACCGCGCCGTGAGAGGTCGTCGCCCAGCCCCTCGACATCAGGGACCGAGCCGGCATGCCCTGCTCGTCGGCGTCGAACGATACCCGGGCTTCGACGACTCGGTGACCCTGCGTGGCTGCCGCAACGACGTCGCGCTCGTCGCCTCGGTGCTGCGTGAGCGCTTCGGATTCGACGACGGACCGCACGCGGGACGCTTCGACGTTCTGCTCGACGAAGAGGCGACGCGCGATGCGGTGGTCGCGGCGCTCGGACGGCTCTTGCAGGCCATCGCGCCGGGCGATGTCGCCGTCGTCTACTTCAGCGGCCACGGCTCGCAGGTCACCGACCTCGAGGGCGACGAGGGCGATGGGCTCGACGAGACGCTGGTGCCCTTCGACGGCACGCGGCGGGGGCCCCATCGCGAGATCACCGACGACGAGATCCACGCCTGGCTCGCCGTCGCCGCCGCGAAGACCCACTTCGTCACCACGATCTTCGACTGTTGCCATGCCGGCAGCCTGTGGCGCCACCGCGGTCCGATGCGCATCCGCCGGGTCGCGCCCGATCGGCGCTCGGCGGTGGCGCTGCGGAGACCGCCGCGTCCTTCGTGGGCGCGCAGGATGAGAAGGAGCCGAGCGGACGGAGAGATCGCGCCGGTCCTCGACCACGTCCATCTCGCCGCGTGCCGCGACGACGAGCTGGCCGGCGAGTTGATGGCGTCGCAGACCGGCTGCGGAGTCCACGGCGCCTTCACCTTCCACCTCTGCCGGGCGCTGCTCGATGCCCGGGGAGACGCCACCTGGCGCGACGTGATCGAATGCGTGCGCGGCACGATCGTCGCCCACCACCCCGCGCAGACTCCGGAGGTCGAAGGCGCGCGCGATCGCCTGCTCTTCGGCGTCGGCGACCTGCCGCCGCGGAAGCATGTCTTGGTGAGCGCCCGTCGCGAGCCGACACGAGCGAATTCGGCCGGCGCGTCGCCGAGGGTCGAGCTGGCGGCGGGTGCGGCTCTCGGTCTCACCGCCGGCTCGCTCTGGCGGCTGACAGCTCCGGGATCGCGCGATGCCTCGACTCCGGTCGGACGGCTGCGCCTCGACACGGTCGGTGCCGCGCGCGCCGCCGGACCGCTGCTCGAGGAGAGGTCCGCGGGCCTTGTCGCTGCCGGCTGCCGCGCCTTCGAGGAGGCACACCACCACGGCGACCCGGTGCTCACGGTCGGCGTCGCCCGCCGCGGCGTGACGCGCCGCGAACTGCCCGCGTCGTCGCTGCGGGCGCTGGAGCGAAGCCTCGACGCGGCGCCGCTGCTGCAACGCGTCACGCTCGACGAGGCCGAGGTCCAGGTCTGGGCGCTCGGCCGTCGAGGCGGCGCGGCGGCGGACGATCCGGTGCCGCAGCTCGGCGCTCTCGGCGAGCCGGTGTGGGCGTTGGTCGACGCCGGTGGACGCCTGCTCGAGACGCCGCGTCCAGTCGTGGGCGATGCCGACGCGCAGCGGCTCGGCGTCATCTCGAGACTCGTCACGCGCCTGGTGCGCCAGGCGCGCTGGCGTCGCGCCTTGGCGCTCGAGAACCCCGATCCGTCGAGTCGCCTGCGCGGCCGCGTCGGCTTCGAGCTGCTGCGGTGCTCGGAGGACGGCTCGTGGGGTGTGTGGCCAGCGGGGGAGGATCCGTTCTACGACGAGGGTGGACGTTTGGCGTTCGCGCTCGAGAACCGCTCGGCCGAGCCCGTGTACCCGTACGTCGTCGATTTCGGGTTCACCGGCGGCATCGATCTGCTCTACCCGCCGCGCGGAGGCCACGAGCTGCTCGAGCCGGGTCTCGCGCTGAGTACCGGGGTTGCCTCGACGATCGCCGATCGCTCGATCCGGCTCGGCTTTCCGCGCGACTGGCCGCGCTCGGACGATCCGGCGACCGGCCGGCCGACTCCCGGGCCTGGCGTACTCAAGCTCTTCGCCACCACGACGCCGGTCGATGTCGAGCTGCTGACCCAGCCCGTGCCGTGGCGTACGCGCCCCGGTGAGCTGGCGGGAACGGGCCGACGCGATCATCCCCTGGCCCGGCTGCTGGCGCTCGACGATGGGCTACAGCGCCTGCGCGGTTTCGAGCTCGCCGAGGATTCGGCGCGCGATGGCGGTGCGTGGGCCGACGACTGGACGACCGAGATTCGTCGCTACCTGCTCGTCCCGTGGGACGAATCAGCACGCTGACCGCTCACAACCTCGGAGACGACATGAACAGTCCAGATGCGACGCGACAGGAACCAACATTCGCTGCGGCTCTCGAGCGCTACGCCACGTTCGACCTCTTCGTCACGCTCGAGCCCGAAGGATCGCGCTGGCGCGTGTCACACATCGACGACGGTCGGCTCGTCGAGACGCGCGTCGCTGCGCCGTTCGAGCCCGGCGAGCTCGACGACCTGCTGGAGCGTCTCGGCTGGTCGCGCAGTCGTGACGCCCGGCGCGAGGAGGCCGAGCCGCGCGCCGCCGCGATCGAGATCGGCGAACGCCTCTACCGCGCTCTCTTCGCCGCCGAGGTCGGCCGCTGTTGGCGCGCGGCTCGTCGACGTGCGCGGGAGGAGGCGAGTGGGCTGCGCCTGCAGCTGCACGGGCCCGAGCTCGACGCGCTGCCCTGGGAGCTGCTGTGCGACCCCGAGAGCCGAACGCTCCTTGCCGCGTCGGTCGAGACGCCGCTGTCGCGCGTGCCCGGCAAGCGCGCGGAGCGGCGGCTTCAGATCCTGGTCGAACCGCTGCGCGTTCTGGTCGTGGTCGCCGCGGGCGACCTCGATGTCGATGCAGAGATCGAGCGCATCGACGATGCACTGAAGCCCATGGTGGCACGGCGCCGCGTCGTGCTCGAGGTTCTGCGCCGACCGTCCGCGGACGCGCTGCGGGCGCGGCTGCGCGACAGCGAGAGCCCGGTGCACGTGCTGCACTTCATCGGTCATGGCCGCTACGATCCGGACCAAGGCGAAGGCTGGCTGAGGCTGGCGGACGGCGCGGTCGACACGGAGGGCGTCGCGGCGGAGCCCGAGGAGGTCGACGCCGGGCGTCTTGCCCGCTGGATCGACGGCAGCGCCATTCGCTTCGTCGTGCTCAACGCCTGCGAGAGCGCCCGTCACGCCGGCAGCACGGCGCTGCGCGGCGTGTCGGAGGCGTTGGTGCAGCAGCGCGTGCCGGCGGTGCTGGCGATGAAGGCACGCATCGCCGACGATGTCGCCATCGGGTTCGCCGCGGCCCTCTACCGCGCTCTCGCCGCCGAGGCTCCGGTTGACGTCGCGGTCGCTGCCGCCCGCTCGCATGTTCTCGACCAGTGGACGACGAACGAATGGGCGCTGCCCGCGCTCTACCTCCACAGCGAGAATGCGCAGCTCTTCAGTCTCACCCCCCGCCGGCGTCGGCGGTGGGAGCTCTTCCCGGCCGGCGCCGTGGTCGGCGGACTCGTTGCTGCCTTAGTCGCCTGGTGGTTCTGGCCGCCTCCGGCGTCGGATCCGCGCTGCCCGTCGCCGCGCGGAATCCACCTTCCCATGGTTTTCGTGGCCGCCGATGCCTTCTACATGGGGTCGGACGAGCGGTCCGACGAGAGGCCGATTCATCTTCAGACAGTCGAGCAGGATTTCTGCATCGGCCAGTACGAGGTGACCCGGGAGCAGTGGGGGCATTTCATGGGTGACGACGTGCCGGAGTTCCGGGAGGATGGTGCTGCGAACGAGCCCGTGCGATTTGTCTCGTGGAATCGGGCCAACAAGTTCATCGAGGCGCTGAACCGCGCTTCGAGTGGGGATCCATTCGATCTCCCGACGGAAGTGCAGTGGGAGTACGCTGCACGTGCTGGCTCCGAGGATCTCTTCTTCTTCGGTGACGACCCGGAGCTCCTGCACTACTTTGGCAACTGCCGCAATCCTGTCAGCGACGACTATGAGGATGCCGTGGCACCGGTCGGCAGCTTCAACCGCAACGACTGGCATCTCTACGACGTCCACGGCAACGTCTCGGAGCTCACGAAGACCATCTATCGGCCCTACGCCGAGGGCCCGCCCAAGCCCGAGGAGCTCGAGGAAATCCGCTATGTCCGGAGGGGAGGAAGCTTCGACGTGATCCCGGACAGCTGCCGGCTCGCGCGTCGCTTCACCATCGACTCGGAATGGGTTCAGCGTGATGTCGGTCTTCGCATCGTCCGGACGGCGCTCGAACTCGACGACATCGAATAGCCCTCGCGCGCTTGTCGTATGCTCGGGGTTCCGATCCCGATCCGCCAACCGTGGAGGCCCGCGATGTTCCAGAGACTCTCCAACAGCTGGGAGCTGGTGAAGGCCAGCGCTCAAGTTCTCAAGGCCGACAAGGAGCTGATGGTTTTTCCGCTCCTCTCGTTCCTCGGCCTGGTCGTCACCTGTGTCCTCTTCTTCGTGCCGGCCTCCGCCTTCGCCTTTGGCGGCGAGGCCAGCCAGGCGATGGAAATCGTCGCCTACGTCGCGCTCTTCGTCTTCTATGTCGCTTCCACCTTCGTCGTCGTCTTCTTCAACTCGGCGCTGGTCGGCGCCGCGCTGATTCGGCTCGACGGCGGCGACCCGACGGTTGCCGATGGTCTTCGCATCGCACGCCAGCACCTCGGCTCGATCTTCGCGTGGTCGGTGCTCGCGGCCACCGTCGGCATGATTCTGCGCGCCGCGCGCGAGCGCTCGGGTGGCCTCGGCCGCATCGTCATCGGCATGGTCGGCCTGGCCTGGAACCTCGCTACGTTCCTCGTCGTGCCGGTGCTGGTGAACCGGGGCCTCGGTCCGATCGACGCGTTGAAGGAAAGCGCCACCCTGCTCAAGCGCACCTGGGGCGAGCAGATTGCGGGCAACCTCGGCATCGGTGCCGTGTTCTGGGTGATCGGCATCGTCTACACCATCATCGCCGTACCGATCGTGATCCTCGCCGTCGGCACCGGCTCGATGGCGGTGATCGGCGTCGCCGTCGCCCTGATCGGACTCGGCTACGCCCTGATCACCCTGGTCTCGGCGACCCTCAGCGGCATCTACTCGGCGGCTCTCTACCGTTTCGCCACCGAGGGTGAAGTCGCCTACCTCGACCGTCGCCTGCTCGAGAACGCCTTCGTCGCCAAGTGAGGGCGACCGGGTCTGGTGGGCCCCGAGTCTCTGCCCTGGCGACTCGGGCGTCGCGGCCCCTGGCGATCGGTCACGTCGCTGTCGACGGGTCGGGTGAATCGATATGGTGAGCGTCGGTCCCGGGGCGCATCGCGGGCGGTGTTCGGTCGAGAGAAATGACTTTCATCATGCGCTAAGCTACGGAGAGCGTGGTGCCTCGGACCGCCCACGACCGTCCTGTGTTCTTCGAGGGAGATGCCCACCAGACCTTCGCAGCGCGCCGCTGCAGTCGTTCGCGTCCTGCTGGTCGACGATCACTCGATCGTCCGCCAGGGTTTGGCCTCGCTGCTGCTCGATGCGGAAGGCATCGAGGTCGTCGGCGAGGCGAGCGACGGCGACGACGCGGTCCAGGCCACGCGCCTGTTGCGTCCCGATGTCATCTTGATGGACTTGGTGATGCCTGGTCTCGACGGCGTCGCCGCGACCGCCGAGATTCGCGCACGTCACCCGAGCGCGCGGATCCTGGTCTTGAGTGGCTCGTCGGTGCGAGAGCGAATCCTCGCCGCCGTGCGCGCCGGCGCGGCAGGCTACATTTCGAAGACCGCGCCGAAACAAGAGCTCGTCGACGCGATTCGGCGAGTGCATCGAGGGCAGCGATCGATGCCGGCGGCGCTCACCGCCAGCCTGCTCGAGCGCTATCCGCCGGCGCAGCTGCAGGTCGAGCCCCTGACCCGTCGCGAGCGCGAGATCTTGGTCTTGGTGGCCAAAGGCTTGAGCAACCGAGACGTCGCCGATCACGCCGGGATCAGCGAAGCGACGACCCGCACCCACGTCGGCCGGATCTTCGGCAAGCTGGGCGTCAACAACCGGGTCGAGGCGACCCTCTGCGCTTTGCGCGACGGCTTGACGACACTCGACGAGTGCCTGGGGCTCGAGCGGTCCGAGCTCGACCGCGACGCCTGAGCCGGCAGCCCGATCGCTCGCCGGCCGAGTCGTCGAGCACGCTGCTCCTCGACTCGCGCTACCGGGCAGGATCCTCGGTGGTTTCGGTGGGCTCGCCGTGGACCTCACCGTCGAGGACCTCGACCGGCTGGTCGGGAGTCGCGGGGGCGCGCAGGAAGCGTTCGAGCCAGGTGTCGATCTCCCAGAACATGTGCAGCACCGACTCGCGGGCGCGGTAGCCGTGGCTCTCGAGCGGCAGCATGACCAGGCGGGCGATTGCGCCGTGGCCGCGCAGGGCGTTGTAGAAGCGCTCGCTCTGCATCGGGTACGTGCCGGAGTTGTTGTCGGCGGCGCCGTGAATGAGCAGGATCGGCTCGTCGACCTTGTCCGCGTGCATGAAGGGCGACATCTCGAAGTAGACGTCGGGCGCCTGCCACAGAGTGCGCTCTTCGGCCTGGAAGCCGAACGGTGTGAGTGTGCGGTTGTAGGCGCCGCTGCGCGCGATTCCGGCGGCGAAGAGGTCGGAGTGGGCGAGCAGGTTGGCGGTCATGAAGGCGCCGTAGGAGTGGCCACCGATGCCGATGCGGTCGCGCTCGGAGACGCCGCGCTGAACCAACTCGTCGACCGCGGCTTCGGCGCTGGTCACCAGCTGCTCGACGAAAGTGTCGTTGGGCTCTTCGTCGCCCTCGCCGACGATCGGCATCTTCGGATCGTCGAGCACCGCGTAGCCGCGCGCCAGCCAGACCAGCGGCGACCACCAGTTGATGGCGTCGAAACGGTACGGTGAGTCGTCGACCTGCCCGGCCGCGGCGGCGCTCTTGAACTCGCGCGGGTAGGCCCAGAGCAGCGTCGGTAGCGGACCCTGAGCCTCGGGGTCGTAGCCCGCCGGCAGGTAGAGCGTGCCGGTGAGCTGGACGCCGTCGGCGCGCGTGTAGCGCAGCAGCTCTTTCTGCACCCCGGCCAGCTGCGGCGTCGGATGCGGCAGCTCGGTGAGCTGGCGCAGCGAGTCGTCGGCGAGGTCGCGCACGAAGAAGTTCGGCGGCGCTTCGGTCGACTCGCGGCGCGTTACCAGGCGAGTGCCGGCGCTGTCGAGAAGCATCTCAGGCTGCTCGTAGAACGGTGCCTCGGAGCGGAAGAGACGCTCCGTCGTGCCGCTCTCGAGGCTGTAGCGGTCGACGAACGGGCGTCGGCCCTCGGGCGAGTCCCCGTCGCCGAAGAGGTAGAGCGCGTCGCCGTCCGGTGTAGTCTGCAGCACCTTGCGCCCGCGCGCATCGTGCGTCGTCACCCAGTCGCCGGGATCGGCGTAGCGATCCTCGAACGAGAAGTCGAAGACGATCGAGGTCTCTGCGTCGGTTCGGCCCGGCGCGGCGCGGACCATCTGGGCCTGACGCGTCGACCACCAGATCGATTGGATCATCGCGACGTCGTCGTTACCCCAGTCGATACCGCGGAAGCGCAGGGCGAGCGTGGCGAAGGGACGACCGTCGCCGCGGAACGGGGCGTCGAGGGTGAACAGCCGATCGCGCTCGTCGGCCTCGCGTCCTCCATCGCCGCCGTCGAGCGCCTCGATCCAGAAGAGAGTCGACGGCGCGTCCTGGCGCCAGGCGATGCGCCGCGGGCCAACCGCCACCGAGCCGAAGGCGATCGGAATGCTCTCCTGCAGCGGTCGATCGTAGATCACACGCACGGGCTCGCCGGCGGCGGTCCACACCTCGGTGCGCAGCGGGAAACGAGTCGCCGGCACGAGATAGGAGAACGGTCGACGCACCGAGACGACGAGCAGGTAGCGGCCGTCGGGCGACGGCTCGACCTGGGCGTAGAGCGCCGGCTCGCCGAGGCGCTCGACCCGGCCGTCGAGATGCACCAGAGCGATCTGGCTCGTGAGGTAATGCGCGAAGAGGGCTTCGTCGTAGGTGTTCGACAGCAGGTCTTGGTAGGTCCGCGCCGGCGCCGCTTCGCCGCCGCTCTCCTGCGTGACAGGGCCGCGCGGTACCGACGGTCGACGAGGAGGCGCGCCGAGATCCTCGGGGACGAGATGACAGACGATGGTGTCGGCATCGAGCCAGCGCGGCTCTTCGTCGTGCGCCATCGCCAGCGGTCCCGCGGTCAGGCGACGCGCGCGTGCGGTCGCGACGTCGGCGACCCAGAGCTCGATACCGTCGGCTCGGGTGTGGGTGAAGGAGATTCGCTCGCCGTCGGGCGACCATTCGACGTTGCCGAGACGCGGCGTCTCGGGCAGGCCGGTCACCGGGCGCAGGGCACCGTCGGCGAGGTCGACGAAGCGTAGGCCGGTGAACCGCGGCGCGCGGCTCGGCCCGCGCGTCGCGGGGGAGAGTCGCAGGCCGGCGAGGCGCACCTCGTCCTCGGCCAGCTGGTCGATGGTGGTGAGCGCGGTCCAGTCGACCAGCAGCATCGTGTCGCCGCCTGGGCCGACGCTGACCCCGGGCGTCATCGGAGCGTCGATGATCTCGGTCAGCGCCTGCGGCGGCAGGCGATAGCCGTCGAGCGCTTCCTCCGTGGCCTGGGCCGAGGCGACCGCGGGGGCCGCGTCGCGCGCCAAGGCCTGCGGCGCGAAGAGCACGAGCAGAGTGAGGCTCGTGAGGAAGATCAGGTCGAAGCGACGGGACGAGACACGATCAGCGGGTCGGCGCACGGCATCCTCCAGCGGCGACCTGGCAGGCCGCACGGCCTCCCGGGCGCCTGAGTTGATCGAGCATGGTACCAGGCCATCGGCCGACGGGACGGCCCGCCCGCCCCGCGACGCCGTACTTCGTCCCGCTCAGGCGGCGATGCGCAGCAGGTGGTAGCGCTGGTCGCGCTGCTCGACGACGAACAGGCCTTCGGAGTCGAGGCCGGGCATCGACTCCGGTGCCTGGACGCGCAGAGCCAGGCGCCGGTCGCCGCGCTCGGCCGACGCGTCCGGCAGGTGGCCGGGCGCGGCGCGTAGCGCGTCGAGCAGCATGAAGGCCAGGCGGAGGCACAGTTGACCCGCGGCCGACTCGGTCCCGATGCGCCCGGCCTCGGCGAGCAGCAGAACGAGGCAGCGCTCGAGATTGCGGCGATGGCGGCGCAGCGCCAGACGCCCTCGCGGGCCGCTGCCGACCAGGCGCTGCCAGGCGATCCGCTGGGCTTCCACGAGGCACAGCAGCCGTTCGATCTCGACCGCCTCGCGGCGTCGGCGCAAGGCATCCCAGTAGAGGCCGAGGAAGCGCAGCAAGCGCTCCGGCTCGAGCCGCTCGGCGGCGCCCGGCAGCAGCTCGGCGAACTGCTCGACGGCGCGCGCCACGTCGCCTGTGTGTGCCATGCGCCGCGCCTGGACGGCGCGGCGCTCGAAGGTGTGTTCGGAATGCGTCGATGGGCCGTAAGTCGAGCTCGATGTCATGTCCGTTCCTCTCCGGAGTCGCGTTCCTGCTGTACAGAGAACGCGTAAACGGACGCTCGATGGGCTCACGGACGCCGTCGGATCAGCGGCCCTTCCACTCCGGATTGCGCTTGGCGAGGAAGGCGTCGACGCCTTCCTGCTTGTCCTCGGTGGAGAAGCAGAGGCAGAAGAGATCGCGCTCGTAGAGGATGCCTTCCTCGATCGCCAGGCGCTCGCTGGCGCGCAGCGCTTCCTTGGCGACCCGCAGGGTGAGCGGGCTCTGCGCGGCGATCGACGCGGCGAGCTCGAGGGTCTTGGCGCGCAGCTCGTCGTGCGACACGACCACGTCGACCAGGCCGATCGACTGGGCTTCCTGGGCACCGATCATGTCGCCGGTGAGGGTCAGGCGCATCGCGTGGCCCATGCCGACCAGCCGAGGCAGGCGCTGGGTGCCGCCGCCGCCGGGAATCAGGCCGAGCTTGATCTCGGGCTGACCGAGGCGTGCCTTGTCGGAGGCGATGCGCATGTCGCACGACATCGCCATCTCGCAGCCGCCGCCGAGGCAGAAGCCGTTGATCATCGCCAGCACCGGCTTGGGGAACGAGGCCATGACGTCGAAGACGCGCGGGAAGCGCATCGCCTCGCGCTGGTCGAACGGCGAGCGGCCCTCGAACTCCTTGATGTCGGCGCCGGCGACGAAACTCTTCTCGCCCGCGCCGGTGATCACCACGGCGCCGATCGAGTCGTCGCTTTGGACTGCTTCGAGATGCTCAAGCATCTCGTCGCGGACCTGCTGGTTGAGGGCGTTGAGCTTGTCGGGACGATTGATGGTGAGAACCGCGACGCGGCCCTCGTCTTCACGCAGGACGACGGGTTCGGTCATGGAGAGTCCTCCGAGTTGGTGGTCAACGAGGTGTCAACGATGGCGCCAGTCTGCCGGGCGCTTGTCGAGAAAGGCGGCGACGCCTTCGCGCAGATCGTCGGTGGCGGCGAGGTCTTCGCGGTAGATGCGCTCGCTCGCGGTGAGGGCGTCCTCGAGCGCCTTGCGCCGCGGGTCGGCGACGCGCAGTGCGCGCTTGGCGCAGGCGAGGACGGCAGCGCTCGAACGCCGCAGATGCTCGAGCAGGCGTTCGAGCTCGAGCTCGAGGTCGTCGTTGGCGAGCCGGTCGACGAAGCCGAGGCGCCAAGCCTCGTCGGCGTCGAGGGTGCGGCCGGTGAGCACCAGGTCGGCGGCGGCGCCGGGACCAATGCGGTGGGGTAGCACGACGGCGGCGAAGGGGGGAAAGCAGCCGAGCTTGATCTCAGGCTGGCCGAAGGTGCTCTTGCCGGTAGCGACGACGAAATCGCAGCTCGCGGCGAGCTCCATGCCGCCGCCCAGGCAGTGGCCGTCGACGGCGGCGATGGTGGCGACGTCGAGCGCCAGCAGGCGACGGAGCGCGCGGTGAAAGATGCCGAGCATGGCGTCGATCTTCGACGGATCGTGGTCTTCGACGGCGACGCCGGCGGAGAAGGCGTGGCCGCCGGCGCCGCGCACCACCAGCGCCTGCAGCCCTGCCGGGTCGAGGGCGTCGAGGGCAGCGTCGAGCCGCTCGAGCAGGTCGAGATCGAGCACGTTGAGCGGCGGCCGATCGATGATCAGCGTCGCGATCCGGTCGTCGACGACGAGGTGCAGCGACGCGTCGTCGCCGGTGGGCACGTCGGGCGACGTCGGCTCGTCGGCTGTCGGACGGTCGGTCACGAGGGTGCGGGGGTCACGCGTCGAGGCGCTCGACCAGCGCCGCCAGGCCGAGGCCGCCGGATACGCACAGCGTCGCCAGGCCGAGCCGCCCCTGGCGCTCGTCGAGGCCGTGAAGGAGGGTGACCAGGATGCGCGCGCCGGTGGCGCCGATCGGGTGTCCGAGGGAGATCGCACCGCCGTCGGGGTTGACGCGGGCCGGGTCGAACGGCAGATCGTGCAGGCAGGCGAGCACCTGGCAGGCGAACGCCTCGTTGAGCTCGACCTCGTCGATGGCGTCGGCCTCGAGGCCCTGACGCTCGAGCAGCTGGCGCACGGCGGGGACTGGGCCGATGCCCATGATGCGCGGCTCGACGCCGACCGTGGCGGTGTCGACCAGCCGGGCGACGACGCGCAGGCCGAGCGCATGCGCGGCCTCCGACGAGGCGACGAGCAGGGCGGCGGCGCCGTCGGTGATCCCGGAGGCGTTGCCGGCGGTGACCCGGCCGCCATCGCGGAACACCGGCTTGAGCTTGGCCAGTGCCGCACGGTCGACGCCGTCCCGCGGATGCTCGTCGTGCGCGACGACGGTTGGCTCGTCGCGTCGCCGACCGGGCACCGTCACCGGCACGATCTCGCGCGCGAAGCGGCCGCGTGCGCGCGCTGTCTCACAGCGGTTCTGGCTGCCCACCGCCCAGACGTCCGAGGCGTCGCGGTCGATGCCGTACTTCTCGGCGAGCTCCTCGGCGGTTTCGCCCATCACCAGGCCCGACAGCGGGTCGTTGAAGCCGTCGCGGTACATGCCGTCGACGATCTGGTCGTGGCCGAGACGCTGGCCCCAGCGCGCGCGCGGCAGGAGGTACGGCGTGTTCGACATGCTCTCGGTGCCGCCCGCGAGCACCACCCGCGCTTCGCCGAGGCGGATGGCGCGGGCGGCCGCGAAGACACTCTGCAGACCCGAGCCGCAGGCCTGGTTGAGCGTGAAGGCCGGGCGGTCGACCGGCACGCCGGTACGCGCCGCCACCTGGCGGGCCGTGTTCGGCCCGCCGCCGGCCTGGCGCGCGTGGCCGAAGATCACCTGGTCGACCGCGTCGGCGTCGAGCGCGCCGGCGTCACCGCGCGCCACCGCCAGGCAGCCGGCGGCGGCGGCCGACCCGAGGTCGGCGGCGGAGAGCGGCGCCAAGACGCCGCCGAATTTGCCGATCGGCGTGCGCACCGGCGCCGCCAGGACGATCTCGGGATCGTAGGCCTTCATCGTTCGCGTTCCTACTGGCTTGCTGACCTGGCCTGGCCTACTTGGCCTGGAATTGCGGCTTGCGCTTCTCGACGTAGGCGGCGAGGCCTTCGCGCGCGTCCTGGCTCTCGAAGAGCTGCTGCTGCAGCTCGCGCTCGATCGCGAGGGCCGACTCGAAGGGCACTTCCCAGCCGCTCTGCACCGAGCGCTTGATGCGGCCGGCGGCCTTCGCCGCCTTGTTCGGCGGGCAGAACTGCGTCGCGTACTCGTGAACCTGGGTGTGGAAGTCGTCGAGCGACTCGGAGGCGAAGACCTGGTTCACCAGGCCGAGCTCTTGGCCGGCCTCGAAGTCGAGCAGATCGCCGGTCAGCATCAACTCGATCGAGCGGCTCTTGCCGAGCATGCGCGACAGACGCTGCGTGCCGCCGGTGCCCGGGAGCACGCCGAGATTGATCTCGGGTAGGCCGAGCTTGCCGGCGCCCTGACGCGCGATGCGCAGGTCGGCGGCCATGGCGATCTCGAGGCCACCACCGACGGTGTGGCCGTTGAGCGCCGCGATCACCAGCTTCGGCGTCTGCTCGAGGCGATTCAGCGTTTCGTTGGCGTGGAGGCAGAAGAAGTATTTGAAGGTCGGATCCGACTGCTGCAGCATGGCGATGTTGGCGCCGGCGCAGAAGAACTTTTCGCCGTTGCCGCGCAGCACGATCACGTGCACGTCGTTGTCGAACCGCGCCTTGAGGATGCCGGCGTCGAGATCGGCCATCATCTCGTGGGTGTAGGTGTTGGCCGGTGGATCGTCGAGGGTGAGGTAGGCGACGCCATCCTTGGTTTCGTAGTGCACGAGGGTCTTGCGCTCGTCGCTCATGGGAGCTCCTTCGAGGTCGGTCGATTCGATGCGGACCAAAGTCTGTCGGGACCACAGTCTGTCGGGGACCAGAGTCTGCTGGGACCACAGTCTGCCGGGACTACAGTCTGCCGGGAGGGTCGGGCGAGAACCGCGCGGACGGAGTCGCGAGGATGCGAGGTCCGGAGGGTGGGAGCGGTCGGGCTGGATCTTCTCATACCGCCCGAGGCGCGTCGAGGCACAGGCACTCCTTCCAAACGCAGCGAGGCCACCGCCTCAGCGGTGGCCTCGAAGACACAGCGGTCAGCGCGTTCAGTCGGGCGCGTCGTCGATCAGGCGCGTCGCCGGACCATGAAGAGAGCGGCCGCAGCGAGCAGAAGCGCCAGCGCGGTGAGGCCTCCCTGGCCGAGCGTCGGCACCTCGAGCGGGTTGGGCGGCGGGCCGCCGAGGTCACCGTCGGCGCAGTCGAGGATGGTGAAGTCGTCGATCAGCATCTGATCGGTGGTCGAGCTGCCGGCGAAGGAACCATTGAAGACGACCTGTTCGACCGTGCCGGCGAATCCGGGGCCACTGAAGAACTCCGTGCCGTTCAGGAAGAGCCGGAAGTCGAACGTCGTGCGGTCGACCGAGATGCCGAACTCGTTGTACTGGTCGAAGACCCAGGAGGTGCCCGTGGGCACGAACTGACCGCCGCCGATGTTGACGCCCGCGTCGATGGTGCCGTCCGGGTTGATCCGAACGCGCGTGTTGATGAAGCCGGCGGTGAAGCTCTGCGGGACGACCTCCCACGTCGAGTCGGTGCTCGTCCGGTTGAGGAAGATGTTCATCGTCGAGCACGAGAAGGGCTCGACACCGCCCACCAGGCCGGTGGAGAAGAGCTGGAGGTCGCCGTCGCCGGAGGCTAGGCCGAGCACATGCTGGGCGCCGGTCAGCGGCTGAGTGGTGTCGATGAACCACTCGTCCTCGAAATCGGCCCAGTTGTCCTGGCCGACGATCAGTCCTGTCGTGAACACGGGCGGCTCGAAGCTGGTCTCGTAGAGCGTAGTGCCGGCGATCTGGGCTGGATTGGCGATCGCCTTCGAGAAGTCCGTCGCCGAGAGCTCGGCAGGAGTGGCGCCGAGGGTCGCCGCGATCGAGAGGCCGATCACCAGGAAGAGCGCCAGGCCGAGCCGGCTGATACGAGCGTCGCGCTGAAAGTGCATTCAAATCTCCTCGTGAGGAATGAAACGGTACTCGCGCAACGTAGCGTCGACGGAGGGGGCTGACTTCTCCGTTCCTGCTCACTTTCGAGATGAGGAACCGTGTGGGCGACCGCGGAGGTGCGGTATCGTCCCGCCGATGGCGAAGAACGTGCTGCTCAGCTGCGATGGGGTGACCAAGGCTTTCGGCGCGGCGCCGTTGTTCCGCGATCTCTCTTTCACTCTGTTCGAGGGCGATCATGCCGGTCTGGTCGGCCCGAACGGCAGCGGCAAGTCGACGCTGATGAAGATCCTCGCCGGCACCGAGAGCGCCGACGACGGCACGGTGGCGCTACGCAAGGGAGCGAGCGTCGGCTATGTGCCGCAGACGCCGATCTTCGCCCCGGGCAAGACGGTGGAGGAGACGCTTCTCGCCGCCTTCGACGAGCGCCCCGACGCGGCCGCCGGGCTCGAAGAGTACGAGCGCTTCCAGCGAGTCGTGCTGGCGCTGGCTCGGGCCGGTTTCGACGATCGCGGTCAGCGCACCGACGTGCTCTCTGGCGGCTGGCGCAAGCGCCTGGCGATCGCCCGGGAGCTCGCCTTCGAGCCCGACGTGCTGCTGCTCGACGAGCCGACCAACCATCTCGACCTCGAGTCGATCCTGTGGCTCGAGGAGCTACTGGCGAGCGCGCCCAAAGCCTTCGTCGTCGTCAGCCACGACCGCTACTTCCTCGACAACGTCGCCCGCCGGATGCTCGAGCTCGACGCCTCGTACCCCGAGGGTCTGCTGCAGGTCGACGGCTCCTACGCCGATTTCCTCGAGGCGCGCGATGAGCTATTGCGTCACCAGCGCGCTTACCAGGAGACGTTGGCCAACCTGGTGCGGCGCGAGGTCGAGTGGCTGCGCCGCGGGCCGAAGGCGCGCACCTCGAAAGCACAGGCGCGTATCGACCGCGCCGAGACGATGATCGACGAGCTCGCCGAGGTGCGGACGCGCACCGACAGCCAAACCGCCGGCATCGATTTCTCGGCCTCGGAGCGGAAGACCAAGCGCTTGTGGGTGTGCAAGGGTTTGAGCAAGGCGCTCGGCAACCGACCAATCGTCGGCGATCTCGATCTCGTGCTCTCGCCCGGTCAGCGGCTCGGTGTCCTCGGCCCCAACGGCTCCGGCAAGACGACCCTGCTGCGCCTGATCGTCGGCGAGCTCGAGCCCGACGCCGGCACGATCCAGCAGGCGCCCGGTCTACGCGTCGTCTACTTCGAGCAGAACCGCGAGAGTCTCGACCCCGAACAGACGCTGCGGCGCGCGCTGGCGCCCGAGGGCGATACGGTGATTTATCAGGGGCGCGCGCTGCACGTCGCCTCGTGGGCGCGGCGCTTTCTCTTCGACTCGAGCCAGCTGTCGACGCCGGTGAAAGGTCTCTCGGGCGGCGAGCGCGCCCGCATCGTCCTCTCGCGCCTGATGCTGCAGCCCGCCGACCTGCTGGTGCTCGACGAGCCGACCAATGATCTCGACATCCCGACGCTCGATGTGCTCGAGGAGGCGCTACTCGAGTTTCCCGGCGCGCTGGTGCTGGTGACCCACGACCGCTACCTGCTCGACCGCGTGTCGACGCGGGTCCTGGCGCTCGATGGTGAGGGCGGCGTCGAGCCCTTCGCCGACTACGCGCAGTGGCATTCGCATCGGCAGGAAGCGCAGCGGCGCGCCGAGCAGGCGCGCCGCGCCATGGCTCGTTCCGAGCCGGCGCCCGAGCGGCGGCCGAAGACGAAGAAGAAGCTGTCGTACCACGAGCAGCGTGAGCTCGACGGGATGGAAGCGGCGGTGCTCGCGGCGGAGGCGAAGGTCGACGAGGCGAAGGCGCAGATCGAAGATCCGGCCAACGTGGCCGACGGCGTCGCTCTGCATCGCCTGGCTCAGGAGATGGCCGAGGCCGAGGCCGAGGTCGAGCGCCTCTACACGCGCTGGTCGGAGCTCGAGGACGGCGCGTAGGCGCAGGCCGGCTCAGGTTGGCAGGGGCAGCTCGAGCTGACGGACCGCGAGCTCGAGACTGGCCGGAAAGCGCACGTTCCGGTCGTACCAGGCGCGCGCGGCGCCTGAGACGGCGGTGAGTGACGACGGATCGTGCCGCGCGGTCTCGAGCCGTGCAGCGAGCTCCGAGGCGACCTCGTCGGGCGAGGACTTCTCGACATCGATCGCGACCGCCAGGTAGTGCACGTCGGGCTCGAGGGGATCGGCGAGCTGGTTCACCGGTCGGGGCATCAGCACCGGGGTGCCGACGCCGAAGGCTTCGATCTCGCGGTGGCAGAGGACGCCGAAACCGGGCAGGCAGAGCGCGATCGGCGCCGCGGCGAGCTCGTCGAGGTAGCTGTCGTAGGGCACGGTGGTTTCGAAGTCCGGCCTCACGAGCCCGCGTGCGGCCAGCGCCTGGAGGATCGGGCGCCGATTCGCCCACGACGCGTTGCCTCGAAAATAGAGCGGTGACCTTGGGGCATCTCCGACCAGAGCGCCCGCTGCGTCGCGCGCGTCTCGTCGCCTGCGCAGCTCCCCGAGGCGCTGCTGGAAGGCGGTGGCGTGGGTCTCGAAGTAGGTCCACGGCACGACCTTCTCGCGCCCGCTGCCGGGGCCGAAGTGGCGCCGCTCCCACTGGCATTTCAAGACTCGGCGGCAGCGGCGGTCGGCGGCGAAGGCGTCGAGGTGGTTGGTGAAGGGGAGGGTCCAGTCGGTGCCGTCGAGCACCCAATAGTCCCGCGTCTGCCCGCCGCGCGGCCGGTCGAGGATCGCCAGGCAGTGGCTGAGCTCGATCGGGTGACGCCGCCCGAGCCTCCCGCGTGCGGCGAATCGGGGAGAGGAGCGGGCCTCGACGCGGGCGCCGCGGGTCTCGAGGTGCGCGGCAAAACGGTGGAAGATCTCGCGCTCCCAGACACCCGGGGTGTCGTCGTCGACGAAAAGGCGGAAGTGCATACGCTGTCGTCGCTCGAGACTCAGCCGGCGTTCAGCCGCGGCAGGTGGTATTCGCCGAGATCGTCTTCGATCGCGACGCGGATGCCGTCGGTCCAGCGAATCCGTCGACGCGGCATGCTCTCCGGGTCCGCGGCCCGACGCAGGTCGTCGGCCGCCGCGTCGGCGTTCGGATAGGTTAGTGCCCAAAGGCGCAGCCAGCGGGTCGAGGTCTCGGCGGACCGGACGGCGACGAGCAGCAGATAGTGGCCGATGCCGGGCGGACGGTCCGGGTGGATCTCCGGGTCGCTCACGCGCACGCGCAGCGCGCGCCGGCGGACGATGTCGATCGCCGCGGGTGGACGCTCGAGCCGGGAGGCGAGCGCGGAGCGCAGCGCGCCGAGGTCGAACCCGAGGATGTCGACCGCGGCGTCGGTCGCGCGCGGCTCTCGCGGCAAGGCCTCGAACGCGTCGAGCACCTGAGGGACCGCGTCGATCGGCACCCCCTGCGAGTCGTCGGCCTCGGCGCCGACGCGCAGCAGTCGACGCGCCGCGGCGACCACCTCCGGCGTGGCGGTCGCCTCGTCGGTGGCATACAGCACGCGTCGGCTGGCGGCGGGTAGAAACTCGGCCCAGCGCGGGCCGGCGTGGAAGGTCGCGAGCGCCGGCGTACCGAGGCTGAGGCACTCGGCGACCTGCATGAAGCCGTACTTCACCACGGCCAGGTCGGCGACGGCGAGCAGGCCGAGCAAGGTCGCCTCGTCGGGCGGCTCGAGGACTGCGACCGGGCCGTCGGGGGCGAGCGGCACGTGGGCCTCGAGCAGCTGATGGCGGCATGCGTCCGGGTCGCGTGCGCAGAACACGAAGCGGATCGTGGAGCGGTTTTCAGAGTCGGCCGGCTCGAGCAGCTGCACCGCCAGCGAGCGTGCGAGGGCCTCGACCTTGGCGTCGTAGGCGAGAACCACGATCAGCGGCGCGTCTCCAGCGTCCGCCTCGCGAGGCCCGAAGAGCTCGTCGACCCGGCGCTGAGCCGCCACCCGATCGCAGCGACCGAAGGGGGGCACCTGCAGCAGTCGATCGGACACGTCGCTCGAGGCGTGGTGTGCGCTCGGTCCCATCAGCACCATGCCGTCGAGCATCGGGCCGAGCTCGCGCCACAAAGCCGCGTTGATCGCTGGCGCATAGGCGTTGTCGAGAACGACGACCGGAATCTCCGCCTCGACCGCGCACAGCGTCGCCTCGAGCAGCGCGCCGGCGAGCGGCGCCTCGCCGATCACGACGAGATCGGTGTCGAGCGAGCCCAGCAGTGCCAGGAAGGTGCGCCGATTGTCTTCGATCGCAGCGCCCTCGGCGACGGTGAACGGCACGTCGACGAAGTGCAGCCGCCGCTCGGCCTCGCGCGTCGTCGCGTCGGCGTAGGCCTCGCGGCCGGTGCACAGCACCGCGACCTCGTGACCGCGATCCCGCGCGGCGAGCGCCAGGCGCAGGCAGCGCTTGTAGACGCCGATCAGGGCCTGGCCCTCGCGGGCACCGAAGCAGTAGGCGACGAAGAGGAGATTCACTCGACGATTCTCGCAGATCCTTTGCACGGATCGCCTGGGACGCGGGTGGCGCGAGATGGACAGGCATTTGCCCCGGGGATCCGGAGGTTTGCGCAGCGGCGCGGCGAGCTCGCGGCGGCTGCGGCTCGCGTACGATTTGTTTTATTGCCTCTCTGACCATGGCTCAGAACCCGAGGACCCATCCGCTCGACCGTCTTCGTAGGAGACCCTCATGAACCGAGCCCCCCTCGTTTCTCTGTTCGCCGCCAGGGCGCTCGCCGCCTGCGGCTTGCTGCTCGCCGCCTCCGCGGTGGCGCAGACCTGCGACCCCGCCGAACGCGCGTTCGACGGGTTCTGCAACAACCTGGCGCAGCCGGCGCTCGGCGCCACCGACGACTTCCTGGGCCGCGGCGCCGAGGGCGTCATTTACGCCGACGGCGTCTCCGAGCCGGTGCTCGAAGATCGCGCCAACGAGCGCACCGTGTCGAACGTGCTTCTCGCCTCGCCCGACACCGGGCCTCTGAGCGAGGCGCGCCAGAACATCTTCTCGACCTTCTTCGGCCAGTTCATCTCCCACGACTTGTCGCTGCAGAAGACGATCGAAGACGAGCCCGGAGAGCCGGTGACACTCGATTCAGGCTCCTTCGTGTTCTTTGAGGACCCGAGCGATCCCTTCCTCTTCTTCCCGCTCTTCCCGCCGACCCCCTTCGCCGGCCTACCAAAGGCGTCAGTGAACCCAGACTTCGTGCCCGGCGTCTTGGTGCGTTTGGTCGAGGGAGAGATCGTCGACCTCGGCCAGGGGGCGCGCTTCGAGGTGGCGAACCGCGTGTCGCATTTCCTCGACGGCTCCCAGGTCTACGGCTCGACGCAGGCCGTCGCGGATGCCCTGCGCTCGTTCCAGGGCGGCCGCTTGCTGGTCGAGGACTATCTGGTGAGCTTCGATTCGCTGGTGCCGCCGGGAGTGCCGGCGCCGCCGCCGGTCGCGCTCCAGAACTACCTGCCGTCGGCAGCCACGACCGGAGCGCCGATCGATGTCGGTCCGTCCGGCGATCAGCCGCTGACGGAGTTTCTCTCCGCGGGTGACATCCGGTCGTCGGAGAACATCTCTTTGGCGCTGATGCACCTGATCTTCGTGCGCGAGCACAATCGACGCGCCGATCTTCTCGCCGCCGAGAACCCCGGCTGGAGCGACGAGCAGCTCTACCAGGCGGCTCGGACGTGGGTAGTCGCGCATCTCCAGCACATCATCTACCACGAGTTCCTGCCGTCGCTGATCGGCCCTCTGCGTACCTTCATCGGTCTCGGGCCGTACTTTGGCTACGATCCGTCGGTCGACCCGCGCACCGGCCAGGTCTTCACCAGCGCCGCGTTCCGCTACGGCCACACGACCGTCACCGGCTCGATTCCACTCGTCGACGCCTGCGGGGCTCCGGTGCCGAACGCCGGCTTCAGCCAGACGACGTTCCAGTTCGGCGGCGGAGCGCTCGAGAACGCCGGCCAGACCGGCGCACCGTTCACCGTGGTGACTCAGGCCGGGCTGACGCAGGACACCGAGAACCTGCTGCGTGGCCTGATCTTTCACCGCAACGGGGCGTTCGACACGAAGGTGACCCCGGCGCTGCGCGACATCAACGTCCCGTCGCTCGACGTGTCGGGCGTCGACGTCCCGGTCTTCACCATGCGTCGCGGGCGCCTCAACGGCATCCCGGGCTACTCCGCGGTTCGCGAGGCCTACTTCCCGATTCCCGGCCTCGGTCGAATCTACGGCACCTTTGGCTGCGATGCCGACGAGTCGACCCCGTCGCCCGACCCGCTCGTTTGCTTCCAAGCGCTCACGGGTGGCGACGTCGCCCGTGCAGAGACGCTGCGGGATCTCTACGGCAAGTTGACCGCCATCGACCCCTGGGCCGGGATGGTTTCCGAGCCGCGTCTGCCGGGCTCGGGCCTCGGGCGCACGATGGCGTGGGTGATTCTCGAGCAGTTCCGCCGCAGCCGCGCCGGCGACCGCTTCTGGTACCAGAGTCTGCCGAGCTCGGTCTTCGGGCCACTCGACAAGCTCGAGGTGGCGACGACGTCGCTCGCCGACATCCTGCGCCGCAACTTCGCCGCCGGCCTCGAGGTCCCGGACAACGTCTTCCTGACACCGCCCGAGTCGTTCTTCGCCGGCTGCCCCTGAAGCGGGCAACCATGGCAACCGGGCGTAACTTCACCTTGCCTCGCCCGTACATCAGGCAGACCCACGATCCGATGAGGACTGCCGCCAATGACCGAGTTCCAGCACGAAGTGGTGAGTGCTCTGCGCTCGTTGACTCGCCGCCCGACATTCGCCCTTCTGGTCATCGTGACCCTCGCCATCGGTCTCGGTGCGAGTGCCGCGATGTTCGCCGTCGTCGATGGCATCTTGCTCGAGCCGCTTCCCTACGAGCGAGCCGACCGGCTGGTGACGCTCGAGAGGAGATACAGCGACGATCCGTCCCGCCAAGCCGAGAGCATGTCGCTGCCGGATCTGCGCGATATTCAGGAGCAGGTCGGCTCGCTGGAGGCAGTGGCGGGGCACGGAACCACGCGGCATGTCTTGGTCGAGGACGGTGAGCCGAGGCTGATCGAAGTCGGACGGGTCACCGATGGCTTGCTATCGGTGTTCGCTCTCGAGCCGGAGATCGGACGCGATCTGACGTCAGACGACACCGCCGTCGGCTCTGCTCCGGCCGTTGTGCTCGGTCACAGCTTCTGGCGGCGCCATTTCGGCGCCGACCCTGCGGTGCTCGGCCAGACCCTCGAGCTCTCGGGTTCGGTGTACTCGGTCGTCGGTGTCGCACCGTCCGGATTCGACTTTCCGGGTGACGTCGATCTCTGGATTCCGTGGCAGATCGATCTCGAAGGGTGTGGGCGAGGCTGCCATCTGCTCCGTGCGATCGGCCGACTGGCTGCCGGTGTCACCGCGGAGTCTGCGACGCGTGAGCTCGAGTCGCTGGGAGCCGCGCTCGAGCCGACCTATCCCGACTCGAACACGAACAAGCGCTTCGCCGCGGTGGAGCTGCGCGAGCGGCAGGTCGCGCCGATTCGTTCCGCTCTATGGCTGTTGCTCGGGGCGGTGCAGTTCGTTGTCTTGATCGCCGCGGTCAATGTCGCCAATCTGGTCCTCGTGCGGGCTACGGGTCGTCGGCGAGAGCTGGCGATCCGTTCGGCTCTCGGTGCTGGACGTTGGCGCCTGTTGCGCCAGCTCTTTCTCGAGAGCGCGCTTCTGGCGGCAGCCGGCGCGATGGCCGCGCTGGCCGTCGGCCAGGGCGCGTTGTCGGTGTTCAAACGCCTGGCGCCGCCCGAGCTGCCGCGCCTCGAGCAGGTCTCGATCGACTCGTCGGTACTGTTCTTCACCGTGGGCCTGTCCTTCCTCGTGCTCTTGCTCTTCGGCCTCGGCCCCGCCCTGCGTATGGCGCGCGTCGAGCTGCGCGACCGCGGCCGCGTCGGATCTGTCGACGGACGGCGCTCGCGCCTTGCCCTGATCACAGCAGAGGTCGCTCTGACCCTGGTGTTGCTGCTCGGTGCCGGGTTGCTCTTGCGGAGCTTCGTCCATCTGACCGAGCTCGACCTGGGTTTCGTGCCGGAGCGTGTCACGCGGTTCTCCTTCGTGCTGCCTGACAGTCGCTACGACGAGCCGAGCGAGCGCGTTCTGTTCTCTCAGCAGTTCGAAGAAAGGCTGCGCGCGACGCCGGGGATCGAGGCGGCCGGTGTCGCATTCACGGGTCCCTTCGGCGACAGTCAGATTTCATCGACCATCGAACCCCTCGACCGTTCGGTGCCGGAGCCCGGCGAAGAGCTGCGGGCGAGTTTCGATGTCGTGTCCGCGGGCTTCTTCGACGCGCTGAGGATTCAGCCCGTCCGTGGCCGCGTCTTCACCGAGCGCGACACACGCTCGGCTCCGTTGGTGGTGGTGGTGAACGCGACGCTCGCTGATCGCTATTATCCGAAGCGGAGCGCAGTCGGTGAGCAGATGCGCATCGGCCTCGGTTTCGGATTCGATGATGAAGAATCCGTCCATACGATCGTCGGCGTCGTTCCGGACATTCGCTCGACGCTGACCGCGGAGCCGACGCCCGCGGTCTACATGGCCCAGGCGCAGACCGGCTCGCCCTATCTCGGCGGCGTCGTGCGCTCTCGCGGGCGTCACGATGTCGCTGCGTCGATTCGCGAGCACCTTCTGGCTCTCGACCCGATGGTCTTGCCTCGCTCCGTCGAGTCGCAACAGGCGGCGATCGATGACGACCTCGGTCCGCAGCGGTTCTACTTCGTGTTGCTCGCGAGCTTTGCGGGGATCGCCCTCGTCCTCTCGGCGATCGGGCTCTACGGCGTCGTCGCCTATCTGGTCGGCCAGCGCACGCGCGAGCTCGCGGTGCGTATGGCTCTCGGCTCCGACGCCGCTGGCGTCTTGCGCCTGGTCCTCGGCGATTCGCTGCGCCCCGCCGTGATCGGCCTCGGCCTCGGTTTGGTGGCAGCCGCGCTCGGCGCACGGCTGCTCGACAGCCTGCTCCACGGTGTCTCGGCCTACGACGCGACGACCTACATCGCCGCGCCCTTGATTCTCCTCACCGTCGCGGCCTTGGCTTGCCTGTCGCCGGCGCTGCGCGCCGCGCGGATCGAGCCGCGCGCGGTGCTCGAGGAGGAGTGAGACCGTCCCCGCCGCGCGCTGGTTCTTCCTCGTCAGGTCGAGCTCAGGGGACGAATCGGTAGCCGACGCCGCGGACGCTGTGGATGTGGCGCGGGCGGCTGGAGTCGTCCTCGAAGACCTTGCGCAGGGCGACGATGACGTTGTCGACCACGCGCTCGTTGGGGTGGTTCGGCAGCTCCCAGACGCGCTCGAGGAGCTCGCGGCGGGTGACCACTTCGTTCGGCTTCTCGGCGAAGACCTGCATCACCGCCAGCTCCTTGCGCGGCAGCTCGACGACGCCGTCGAGGGTCTGCGCGTGCCACGTCTTGAAATCGATCCAATAGTCGCCGAAGTGGAAGCGGCCGTCGCCGGAGTTGGTCGGTGCCTCGGTCGACGCGTCGCCGCCGTTCGAGCCTGAACCTGCCCAGGAGCCGCGGCGCAGCAGGCTCTCGACGCGGGCGAGAAACTCGGCCAGCTCGAACGGCTTGACCATGTAGTCGTCGGCGCCGGTCTTGAGGCCGTAGATCACGTCGTCGGGCTGGTCGCGGGCGGTGAGGATCAGGATCGGCGTGTAGATCGCGTCCATGCGCAGCTGCTGACAGATTTGGAAGCCGTCGAGGTTGGGCAGCTGGACGTCGAGCACCAGCAGATCCCAGTGCGCCCGGCGCGCACGCTCGAGAGCCCGCGCACCGTCGCCCTCGAGCTCCACCTCGTAGCCCTTGCGCTCGAGATTGAACACCAGGCCGCGAGCGATCGCTTCCTCGTCTTCCACCACCAGAACGCGCGGCGCGTTCTCGGTCGGCGTCACCGTTCGGCCTCGTCGGGCCGTGCCTGCGGCAGCCGGATCTCGAAGCGGGTGCCCGGCTCGCCGTCGCCCGAGACGGCGCGGATCTTGCCGCGCATCTCGGCCACCAGGGCGTGCACGATGGCGAGGCCGAGGCCGGTACCCTTGCGTTGCCCCTCGTCGCGCGCCAGCCGGTAGAAGCGCTCGAAGACCTTGGTGAGCTCGGTCTTCGGGATGCCGAGGCCTGTGTCGGCGACGACGATCTCGGCGTCGTCGTGGCGATCGCGCACCTGGCACAGGATGCGTCCGCCGGCCTCGGTGAAGCGCACCGCGTTGTCGATCAGGTTGTCCATCACGCGCTGCAGCGTGTCGCTGGTCGCCATCACCGCCGAACGGCTCTGGACCTCGAAGACGAGGTCGATCTCCCGCAGGTCGAAACGCCCGCGTACGGCCTCCTGGTAGTCGCGGAAGAACTCGCGCAGGTCGATGGGGCGCAGGGTGCGCTCGCGGCCCGACTGGATGCGGCCGCCTTCGAGCAGGTTGTCGACCAGGTTGCCGATGCGCTGCGCCTCGCGCACGACGTAGGACGACAGCTCGCGCACGTCGCCTTCGCCGAGCCCGCCCCCCTCGAGCGTCTGCGCATGCAGCTTGATGCCCGCCACCGGTGACTTCAGCTCGTGCGAGATGTTCGACAGGAAGTGCTCTTGCTTCACGCGGTAGCGGCGCTCCGAGAGCGTGATCGCGAGCAAGTAGGTGAGCGCGACGATCACCAAGAAGAAGAACACAGCACCGGTCGACTGGATGAACCAGTGGAAGTGGTTCCACTCGAAGCCGCCGAGGCTCGAGATCGCCTCATTGATCTGTGGCGTGAAACGCTGCACCACCAGCACCCAGAAGACGAGCAAGGTCGTCGTCATCGCCAGGGCGGCGAGGTAGATGAGGTAGATGAGCGAGACGGGGGTTTGGCGTCGCATGAGGTCTCAGTAGCTCTCCGTCGTCCTCAGCCGACCCTGGTGGATGAAGCGAACGCGGAGTGCCGCGATGCGAGATCGAATCGATCGAGAGGAGAGCGCGGGCTTGCGTTGGATCGAGCGATGCGCCCTTCGGCCGGCTTCCAGCCGGCTCTGGCGGAGCTCTCGAGTGGTTCGAATGGGCAGGTCTCTGCGAAGAGTTTCATAACAGACGGATCGACAGCGGTCTCAAGGCCAGTTGTGTTCATGAACCTGTTCGAAAGCCTCTTCGATCGCCTCCTTCATCTCGTCCGCATCTTGGTGCGAGATGCTTCCGAAGAGTGCATCGAAGCGGCTGGGAGACGGCTGATCGATCTGTAGCGTGAGGCGACTCTCTTCGGGAAGGTCGAGAGGTTCGGTCGGTTCTAAAACACCGTGGCGGAAGACGGCTTGGATACTTCTTCGCATGACGCACCTCCTCGGCGAGTCGTCCTTGAACGTCGAGTCTATCGCGGCAGATTCTGCAACGCATCGACGAGGCCGGAGGCTCGCCGGCTGGTGCGGGCCAGGGCGGTGCGCAGGGTGTCGGGAGTGGCGACGAGGTCGACGCGGTGGCGGGCGCGGGTGATGCCGGTGTAGAGCAGCTCGCGGGTGGCAAGAGGGTGGTCCTCGGGCTGCAGTACGAGGAGGACGTGATCGAGCTCGGAGCCCTGGCTCTTGTGCACCGTCATCGCCCACGCCGTCGCATGGGGCGGCAGCTTGGCGAGCGGGATGCGACGCAGCGTCTCCGGACGGTCGCCGGGGAAGAACGCCCACAGGCCACCATCCTGGTCCTCGTCCCGCCAGCAGACGCCGAGGTCACCGTTGAACAGGCCGACACTGTAGTCGTTGGCCTCGACGAGCAGCGGCCGACCGGTGTAGAAGCGTGCCTCGCTCGGGATCCGTCCGGCGGCGGCGAGGCGGCGGGCGACGCGCTGGTCGAGATCGGCGACGCTCCAGGGGCCGCGCCGGCGCAGGCACAGGATGCGGACTGATGCGAGGCGGTCCAGGGCGTCGCGCGCCGAGTCGGCCGACGGGATCGCGGCGAGGGCGGTGTCGATCGGTGCCAGCGCTTGCGACGGATCGTCGGGGTGCGCATGGAGGTGGACGTCCGGAAAGGCGTCGTCGGCGAGCACTGCGAGGGCGCGCTCGGCGTCGCCTGCGCGCACCGCCGCGGCCAGGGCGCCGATGCCGCTGGTGCCTGCGAAGCGGTAGCTGCGCACCAGCTCGACGCCCGCGTCGACGAGCACCGGAGCGGCATGGTCCGATCGCCCGGTGTGATCCGATCGCCCGGTGTGATCCGATCGCCCGGTGTGGTCCGATCGCCCGGTGTGGTCCGATCGCCCGGTGTGGTCCGATCGCCCGGTCTCCTCCGAGGCGGGGAGCGGGGCCAGGCCGAGGTCGCGGCAGAACGCACCGAAGGCGGCCGACGGGGACGGCGCAGCGAGGCCGGCAGCAGCGCATAGGTCGCCAAAGACGAACCCGGCCTCGACGCTCGCCAGCTGGTCCTTGTCGCCGAGCAGGACGATGCGCGCGCCGGGTGCCAGAGCGGCGAAGAGCGCGTCCATCAGCAGCAGGTCGACCATCGACGCCTCGTCGATGATCAAGAGGTCGGCCGGCAGTGGCTCGTCGGCGTCGCGCCGAAAGCGGTCGTGCCGCGGGTCGTAGGTGAGGAGACGATGCAACGTCGACGCGTCTCGCGGTAGGCGGTCGACCAGCGCGGCGAGAGAGGCGTCGTCGCTGTCTCGTGCCAAGGCGGCGGCGCGCTCGACCAGCGCTTCGGCGAGTCGCGTCGCCGCTTTCCCCGTCGGCGCGGCCAGATGAGGGCGCAGCCGAGGCCGGGCGGCGAGCAGGAGGAGCAGCAGCGCGGCGACGGTGGTCGTCTTGCCGGTGCCCGGCCCGCCGGAGATCACCGTCAGCGGGTTCCATAGCGCCGAGGCCGCCGCCAGGGCCTGGCGATCGGGCGCGTCGCCCGCGTTGGGAAAAAGGTGACTGGCCAGTCGACGAAGCCTGGTGGTTTCAGTGGCCGACGGACGGGCACCGTCGGCCGACGAGCTCCCGGCGAGGCCGAGCACGCGGCGCGCCAGGCGCTGCTCGGCGTGCCAGTACCGTGCCAGGTAGAGCCGATCGCCGTCGAGCATGAACGGACGCGCATCCGGCGACTCCGCCGGCTCGACAGGGCTCGAGTCTGTCGACGCCACTAGCTCCGATGTGGTGAGCGCGCCGCGCCAGGCGTCGAGCGGCGGTAGGGCGTCGCCTCCTTCGAGTCGCCCGGCCCACGCGGTGAGGTCGAGGCACGCATGGCCGCGTCCACGCTCGCGGCTCGCCAGGCGCGCGGTGCGCACGAGGAGCGGGTCGCCGCCGAGGCGTTCGACCAGGCGCGCGAAGGCCTGGTCGATCCGGCCGCCAGACACTCCAGGCCCTTTCATTCGGCCCCTCCCGCGGACACCAACAGCCGCGCGTCGAGCGCCTCGAGCAGCTCGAGGGACGGCCGTTCGATCCACCAGCCGGTCGGCTCGCTCCGCGTGTCGGTCGACGCCGCGACGCCACGAAGGAAGACGTAGGCGACGCCGCCGAAATGGCGGCGTGCGTCGTACCCCTGGAGATGGTTCGTGAGATAGCGATGGAGCGCCAACGCGTAGAGATGAGCCTGCAGCACGTAGTCGTGTGCGGCCATCGCCCGTGCAAGCGCGTCGGGTCCGTAGTCCGACGGCCGTGGACCGAGGTGATTCGACTTCCAGTCGATGATCCACCAGCTGCCCTCATGCTCGACGACCAGGTCGAGATAGCCGGTCAGGAAGCCCTCGAGCGTCGAGCGGCCGAGGCGCTCGAGGCGTTCGGGATAGTCGGTGGCCCATGGCGAGGCGGCGTGGCGGCGAAAGACCTCCGCGAGGTCGGACGGGCGCGCGGCGAGCGGCGCGTAGAACTGCCATTCGACGAGTCGATGCGCACGGTCGATGTCGGCCAGGCGAAAGCCGGCGTCCGGCACCTCGGCGCGCAGCACTCGCTCGAGCATGGCGCGCGCCGCCGAATGCGGGCTCCAGCCGGTGGGCGCGTCGCGGTGGGCTCGCGGATCGGCGAGGCCGTGGCGTTGCAGAGCAGCGTCGATGACCGAATCGATCGCCAAACGCTCGCCGACCTCATCGACATGTTGGACGTCGAAGGCTCGATAGTCGACGCGTTCGAAGAGCTCGTGCAGGCAGCTGCCGGCGCGCGCCCCGCGGGCGAAGACGAAGAGGCTGGCCGGCGAGCGATCGTCCGGGTCGGCACTCTCTTCCCCCACCCCTTCGCCGAAGGCCCCCGCTGCGACGAGACCGTCCGACGGCAGCGATGGATCGGCGATCTCCGGGTGCTCGGCGAGCAGCGCTAGCTCGTCGGCGCTCTGTGCGCCGGGGGCTCTTTCGTCGTGGGCTTCGCGGGTCAGCGCCGTGAAGCTGGCGACGCGCCAGCGCGGCAGCGCGGCCAGACGCGCGGGCAGCGAGCGCGCGGTGAGGGCGCGGTCGGCGTCGCCGTAGGGCGCGAGCGCCGGCGGAGGATCGTCGTCGAGGTCGCGCAGCGCCATCACGTCGGCGTGCGCGTCGACCCGGCGCGCCAGATCCTGGCGCCAGGCGCCCGAGCGATCGGCGGCTTCTGCGATCGCCGATGCGACCCGCGTCGCCGCCGCCCGGGGACCGGCGGCTGCCTCGTCGACCGCGCTACCGGACAGCGTCTGCTGGCGCCGGTGCAGCAAGTAGGCGAGGGCCGACGCCGCCGAGCGCGGACCGCGGCCGATGGCACCCCAGGTGACGATCACGCGTCGGCGCGCGCGGGTCAGCGCGACGTAAGCGAGACGCAGATCCTCGGCCAGACGCTCACTTTCGGCCAGCTGACGATGCGCCTCAAAGTGGCGCGAGCCGTAGTCGAGCACGACCCGATCAAGGTCGAGATGCGCCTCGACCGGCGCCTCGTCCACCGGCTGCGCCTGCCACAAGAAAGGGCACAGCACCACCTGCCACTCGAGCCCCTTGGCCTTGTGCACCGTGGCGACGGTGACCGCTTCGGCGTCCGACTCGAGGCGCAGCTCGGCGGCGTCGCGGTCGTGGCGCGGCAGCGCGCGCTCGGCGCGCAGCCAGGCGACCAGGCCGGCGGGCGACAGGCGCAGCGCGTGGATCGCGCGGTCGAGCAGCTCGACGGCGTGGAACACGTTGGTCAATCGGCGCTCGCCGCCGGGGCGGGCGAGGAGGCGGGCGCGCACGTTGCGAGCATCGAGCAGGCGACGGACGGCGGCGGGAAAGCCGTGCTCGCGCCAGCTCTGGCGATAGCTTTCGAAGGCGTCGACGCGTCGCTGCCAGGCGACATCGTCGTCCGCCAGGCGCCGCAGTGCCGCGGCGTCGTCGCCCCACAGGTCGGTGGCACAGGCGGCGCGCAGGCGCCCGGCGTCGCTCGGGGCCAGGACGGCAACGAGCAGGCGCTCGAGCTCGGCCATCTCGTCGGTGTGGAAGACGTCGCCGGCGCGGCCGATCACCGCCGGCACGCCGAGTGCACGCAGCTCCGCTTGAATCAAGGTCGCCTGCTCGTTGGTCCGGACCAGCACGGCGACATCCCGCGGCGCGAGCGGTCGGGCCTCGTCGCCGTCGTGTGGCGGGTCGGCGAGCTCGAGCCCCGCCTCGAGCAGCCGTGCCACCTCGCCGGCCGCGTCGCGCGCCGCCGTCGCCTCGGCGCGCGCGCTGCTCGACTCTTCGCCGAGCCAGCGCCACTCGAGCGCCCGGCCGTCGTCGCCGACCAGACGCTGACTCGCGCTGCGCTCCGCCGCCGCCACGGGGTGAAAGGGAATTTCGTCGACGACGAAGGGCTGCGGTCCCGCGAAGAGCGCGTTCACCGCGGCCACCAGCCGGTCGGCGCTGCGCCAGTTGCGCTCGAGATCGTAGACGCGCGCGGCATCGCGTCGGGCGGCGAGGTAGGCGAAGACGTCGGCGCCGCGAAACCGGTAGATCGCCTGCTTCGGGTCGCCGACCAGGATCAGAGGCGTCGCTGTCGCCGAGCCGCCGGAGGTCGAGTCGGCGAAGAGCGCGCGCAGGATCCGGTACTGGACCAGATCGGTGTCCTGGAACTCGTCGATCAACGCCGCCCGCCAGCGTTCGCGCACCGCGTGCCGCAGCCGCCGGCCGACGCGAGGACGCTGCAGCGCCGCGTCGAGGCGGTGGAGCAGGTCGTCGAAGCCGAGTACCGCGGCCCGGTCCTTCAGCGCGTCGAAGACCTCGGCGACCTCGCGCACCAGGTGGGCGCGCACGGCATGCTCGACGTCGCTCGCCGCTCGCGCCACGGCGTCGCAGGCCTGCACCGTGGCGTGCGCGCGGATCTCGTCGTGGGCCACCGGCTCGATCAGCGCCTCGAGCTCGCTCGTGGTGAAGCGCAGTGCGGCGCCGACCGCGTCGGCCGCGCCGGCGCAAAACGCGTCGAGGTCGGCGAGCTGGCCGCGGCGCACCGCGGCGACGGCGAGCGTCGCCTGGTCGTTCTGCCGTGCGGCCCGCTTCCAGGGGAGCGTCCCCAGCCAGTGGCGTACGCGACCCGGGCTCCAGCTCGCGGCGAGGGCGTCGCGCGCAGCGCGCAGCGCGTCGAGAGCCTCCTCGAGCGGCGGCGCCGGGACGACCCGGGTCGACGGATGGCGTCGCGCTCGCTCCAGGTCCGGGGTGAAGCCTTCGGGCGCCCAGCCGCGCGCCGCCGCCAGGCCGGCGAGCAGCGGCTCTGCCTCGGGATCGAAGACCAGCCGCCGCCACACGTCGCGCGCCGCGTCGAGCAGGAAGACCTCGTCGGCGTTGACCAGCTGCGGGTCGAACGCCAGCCCGCTCTCGAACGCCGCTTCGTCGAGCACGCGGTGGCAGAAGCCGTGCAACGTCGAGACGGTGATCCGGTCGAAGTCGAGCAGCGCGCGCCGCAGAACCTCGGTCGACTCGGCGCGTGCCGCTCCGCCGTGGCGTGCCAGCAGTGTCGCCGTCAGCGGATCGAGGGAGTCGTCGTCCGCGTCGTCTGTGCCATCGAAGATCCGGAACAGATCCCGCAGCGCCGCCCGCAGCCGCACCGCCAGCTCGTCGGCTGCCGCGTTGGTGAAGGTCACCAGCAGCACCGACGCGATATCCGGCACCCGGCGCTCGAGCAGCATCCGCAGCACCAGGCCCACCAGGCAATAGGTCTTGCCCGTTCCGGCGCTCGCCTCGACGACGGTGATGCCGCCCTCGATCGGTGTCGAGGCGACGTCGAAGATGCGTCGGCCGCTCGTTCTTCCGCTCATCGGCCCGCCCCCGTGGCCTGGAGGAGGGGTTGCCAGAGGCGGCGCGACCACCGGTCGAAGGCTTCGAGGGCGAGGGGATCGCCGCCGTCGCGCGGCCGGAAAACCTGCCGCACGGCGGGCTCGTCGGCCTCGGCGGGGACCTGGGCCATGCCGCGCGGACGACCGCGGCCGAGGAAGGTGTCGCGCGCAATCTCCAGAGGCGGGCGGCGGGCGCGGCGGGTCGGGTCAGCGGCGGCGAGGCGGGCGGTGACGTAGTCGTGGGAGGTGCGCTCGAAGACCGGGAGCGGCGCGTCGAGGCCGAGCCGCTGGCCGTCGATGAGAACGCCGAGGAGATCGAGGGCGGCGCCTGGCGGGGCGAGTGGCAGGCGCACGGCGGTGTCTTCGGCGACCAGCTGCGTGGTGCCGGGTGGTGTCGGGTCGCCGCTCGACTCGGGCTCACCGAGGCTTGGAAGGACGGCGGCGAGCACAAGGTGCTCGAGCCAGGCACGCAGCAGGTCGCGTGGCCGCAGCGGGCCGCAGCGGACGTGCAGCGCGCCGAAGTCGGTCATGTGGCGCAGCCTGCCCGAGAGACGCCACGGCCCGAGCGCCGACCGACCCGCGAGCTCGATCGGTCGAGGCGGGAGCGCACGGTGGCGTGGCACGCGGGCGTGTAGGGCGTCGACGCGGGCGAGCAGGCGGCGGTAGATCGCGGCACCGAGCGGACCGGGTGGCAGCAAGCCACGACCCTGGAAGAGCGCGAGCTCGTCGGCTGCGGTGGGTGCGTGTGGGTCGGCGAGGCGACGCGCCAGCATCTCGGAGCGCACCGCGTAGCCGTCGAGGCCGTCGACGGCGAAGGCTTCGGCCTCCGCGCCGGCGGTCGGTGGCGGCTCGAGATGCAGGCCGAGGTGACGACAGTAGGCGCCGCACGGGTCGCGCCAGAAGCGCACCAGGGTCTCGAGGCCGATTTCGTATGCCGACGGGGCCAGATCGGTCGCGTCGTCGATGGAGTCGACGGCGTGGTGCGGTAGACCGGCCGGCGCCGGCTCGGCAAAGGGCTGTGGTGCTGCCGACGACGGATCCGCCGCGGCCGCCTGTGCGCGTGCGGCACGCAGGTCCTCGAGAGACGCGCTGTGGAGCAGCGGACGCGTCGGGTCGAAGGCGGTCGGGCTCCACGGCTGCAGCGGATGGACGGTGACGATGTGGTCCAGAATGCTCTCGGCGCCCGGTGCCGGCGCGACGCTCCGCTCGATGTGATCGAGCAACTCGGCGAGGATCGGCGATGGCGCGCGCTCTGCGCCGTCGCGCTGCGAGCGGCCGACGGTGCTGAGCACAATCTTGTCGCGGGCCGCGAGCAGCATCTCGAGGAAGAGGTAGCGGTCGTCCTCGCGTGCGGAGCGGTCTCCGGGGCGAGGGGCGCGACGCATGAGGTCGAAGCCGTGCTCGGCGTCTCGGCGCGGGAAGGCGCCGTCGTCGAGGCCACAGAGAGCGACGATGCGGAACGGAATCGAGCGCATCGGCTCGAGTTTGGCGAAGGTGATGCGGCCGTCGAGGAATCCGCTGGCGAAGCCGCGCGCGCGCAGGCGGGCGTCGAGATGCTGACGCAGCGCCGCCAGCTCGATGCGGGGAGCCGCCTCGGCGCTGTCTTCGAGCATTCGCGTGTCGTCGAGCGTTCGCGTGTCGTCGAGCGTTCGCGTGTCGTCGAGCGTTCGTACGTTGTCGAGCAGAAGCAGGTCGGAAGCGTCCGCCAGCTCGGCGCAGGCATCGCGCGCCAGCTGCAGGCCGAGCTCCTCGGCCTCACCCTCCGCCGCGAAGAGGTCGTCGAGCGCCGCCAGCAGGTCGCGCGACCAGTCGGCGAGCGGGCGCGGCCGGCGCAGCCGTTCGAGGTGCTCGAAGAGAGTGTCCGTGAAGAGTGCGAACCGTCCGAGCGCCTCGGCGTCGCCCGCGGTGTCGCCGGCGAGCGGCACGAGGCCCGACGCGTCGGTGGGCCGCAGCAGCGCGTCGACGCTGCCGGTGGCGTAGCCGAGGAGCAGGCGGTCGACACCCTGGCGCCACGAGCCCTGGTCGATGGCCGGCACGCCGAAATCGCGCCGTCGCTGCGCGCCGTCGACACCCCATCTCACGCGTGCCTGCTCGACCAGCTGGCGCAGGCGCGGCAGGTCACCCTGCGCCAGGCCGGCGGCGCGGCGCACTGCGGGCACGTCGAGAAGGTCGAACACGGTCCGTGTCGGCAGCCGGTCGGCCACCAGCTGCAGCAAGTCGAGCAGTGTCTCGGCCGGCGGACGCTCGCGCCCGGCGCCGCGGTCGGCGATGGAGAAGGGGAGGCGGACGCCGTCCTCGTGCAGGACGCCGAATACTGCTTGCACGACCGGTCCGTAGAGCTCGATGTCGGGCACCAAGACCAGTACGTCGCTCGGTCGCAGCGTCGGGTCGGCGGCGAAGGTGGCGAGCAGACGGTCGCGCAGCACTTCCATCTCGCGCGCCGGCGCATGGCAGACGTGGACCTCGATCGAGCGCTCGGCGCCGGTCGCGCCATTCTCGGAGGTCAGGTCGGCAGGCGGTGGCAACGGCGGATGCTCGGGCGCGCGTCCGCGGTCGACCAGGTGCAGGATGTCGGCCTGCAGGTGGTCGAGCAGGAGCGGCCGGACACGGTCGGAGCGTGGATCGACGAAGTCGAGCTCGTGCCAGGCGTCGCCGGTCGTGTCGGCGCGCTGCAGCAGGTCGAAGAAATCGCGTCCTTGGCGGCCGAGCGCGGCGAGCAGCGCGTTGCCGACCTCGTGCGGATCGTCCTCGGCCGGCGGAGCCGCACCAGCCCGGCGGCGGATGCGGTCGCGCAGGCGGGCCTGCTCCCGCTCCGAGCGCAGGTCGGCCCAGTAGTGGTGCGTCGGCGACACGAAGTCGATGGTGACGGGCACGAAGCGGGAGAGGGCGACCAGCAGCTCGAGCACCGCCGGTGGCAGGGTCGAGGCGCCGAAGACGGTGACGCGGCGCGGCAACGCCGACCTCGGCAGCGACGGGGCAGTCTCGAGGTGCTCGACCAGGTCGAGCAAACGCTCGGACGACGGCGCGGCGTCGGTGCCCGGCGTCGCGCTGGCCAGTAGCCGGCGCCACAGCCGGGCCTGCCAGGCGGCGGTGGCGCGGTCACGCTCGGCGGTCGCTTCGTCGCCGGCCTCGCCGCCCGCCTCGGTGCGAGCGTCGAGAACGCCGCGCGCCCAGGCGCGCAGCAGGCGCGGCCGAAAGGTCTGGTAGGCGTCGAAGAGGCCTGCGAGGCGCGTGGCGAGCTGCTGACGCTTTCGCTGGCCGACGTCGCCGCGCAGGTAGGCGCGCACGGGCGCGTCCGGGTCGTCCAGGGCCGGTTCGTCCGGAGCATCCTCCAACGAGACCGCGCCGAGCAGCGCGAAGAGGCGCCAGGCGAGGCGGTCACGGCCCCACGGTGAATCGTCCCGGCGCGGGATCTCCTCGCTCGGGGGCGGAGGCTCGCCGTCGAGAACGCGGCGCGCCAGCCAGCGCACGAAGGGCAGCGGGAACGGTGTCGAGAGGTTGGCCGCGAGGCCATTGCGGCGGGCCAGCTCGAGGGTGAGCCAGCGCGACATGCCGAGGCTCTGCACCAGCACCACCTCGCGCTCGAGCGGCGGGAGCGGCTCGTCGGCGACGGCGCGGGCGAAGCGCTCGAGCAAGATCTCGAGGCGATTGCTGGTGTGGATGCGGAGCCGGCGTTCGGCGTGCGCCGTCAGCCTCGGTGTGGCGGCCTCGTCGACTCGGTGAGCGCTCCCGCCGTCATTCGACATAGCCGAGCGCGCGCAGGGTCGCCAGCGCCTCGTCGTCGCGCGCTTCGGCGGGGGCGACCGCGCCGATCTCGGCGGCCAGCGCGTCGAGACGGACACCCAGCTGCTCGACCACCTCGGGATGTCGCCCGGCGACGTCGCGCCGCTCGCCCGGATCGGCTTCGAGGTCGTAGAGCGCGCGCTTCCAGCCGCCGCCACGCTCGGGCGTCGCCACCAGCTTGAAGCGACCGTCGAGCACTGCCAGTTCGCGCGCCGACTCGGCCGGCCACCGCTGGCGCTGCTCGAGGAGCGCCTCGATCGCCTCAGGGTGCTCGCTGGCGACGTCGACAGTCAGACCGGGGTCGGCGTCGCGATCGAAGAGCAGCATCGCCTCGCCGTCGCGGCCGCAGAGAGAGAACCGCGGGCCGTGGGTGCACGAGCGCGCGTCGGCGCGGCCGGAGACCAGGCTGCGCACAGAGCGCAGGTGCAGCACGCTGCCGCTCTCGGCGAGCACCGGTGGCGGCTCGTCCGTGCGCCGCGCCAGCTCGAGGCCGAAGGGCGGCGGGCGCAGCCGCGGCCCGAGGTCGACGCCGTCGCTCGCCGGACGGTCGGTGTCCGGGACGCCGAGCAGCGAGAGGATCGTCGGCATCAGGTCTTCGAGCCGTGCCGTGTCGGAGTCGCGCCGTGTGGCGACTCCCGGGCCGGCGACGATCAGCGGCACGCGCAGACTGGCGTCGTGGACGTGCGGTCCGTGCTCGTAGAAGAGGCGCCGCTCGCCGAGGTTCTCGCCATGGTCGGCGGTGAAGACGACCAGCGCATCGTCCGCCGGCCGTCCGCGCTCGGCGAGGCCGTCGAGCAGACGCCGCAGCTCGGCGTCGACGTAGGCGATCTCGGCGTCGTAGAGTCGCCGGCAGCTCTCGAGCGCGCGCGAGGAGACGCCGTCGACGTCGTCGAAGACATCGATGTGGCTCTCTTTCCAGCGCCCGTCGATCAGCTCCAGGCACTCCTCGCCGCCGGCACCCTCGCGCCACGGCTTGGGCGGCCGGTACGGAAAGTGCGGGTCGACGTAGTGGACCCAAAGGAAGAGCGGCGTCTCGGCGTTGAGCGTGGCCCCGTCGACCAGCTCGAGCGCCTTGGTGGTCAGCGGGCCGGCCTCGGTCCCGGGCAGCTCGCGGCGGCCGGCGAGTAGCTGGTCGAAGCCGCGGCCGAGGTTCTGCCGGCCGCCGGCGGCGCCGTTGCCCGACACGCCGAGGGTGGCGTAGCCGCGCGCCGACAGCAGCTCGGAAAGCAGCGGCACGTCGTCGATCGGGTCGCCGACCTCGCGCGAGCCGTGGCGCACCGGCAGCAGGCCGGTGAGCAGCGACGCCAGGCCGGGCGTGGTGCGCGGCAGCGGGGTGTAGGCGCGCTCGAAGAGCGTGCCGCGCGCGGCGAGGGCGTCGATCGTCGGCGTCCGCGCGGGTTCGTGGCCGTAGGCGCCGAGGTGGTCGGCGCGCAGCGTGTCGACCGTGAGCAGGAAGATGTCGGGCAGGCCGCCGTCGCCGGCTTCGCCCGCGGATCGGGAGCAGCCGACTCCAGCGACCAGGATGACTCCGAGCGCGGCGGCCGCGAACAGACCTCGGGCATGGCGCGCGGGCCGGCGGCCGCGCCGGCGCCGCTCGGTGGCGCCGTGCGTGCGGGCCTCGGGCGGGTCGTCGGCGGAAGGGGAGTCGAGGAAGGGCATCGGGTCGGGCGGCGTCGGGGTGGGTCGGAGTCCGCGGCGCCACTGTATCAATGGGACACACCATCAACGGGACACATCATCAACGGGCCACATCTCTCAATGGGAGGCGTCGATGGGACGCATCCAGGACACGCGTCAGCTTGTCGGCGCGCGCGGCGATGTGGTCTACTCGATTCATCCTCGACCGCGGCCCCGAGCCCGCGTCCCCCTCTCCCGCCGGGCTCGCCCGCCTCCCCGATTCCACTCCCGCAGGCAGCAGGAACGCAAGATGAAAACCATCGGTTACGACCGTCCCCTCTTCGTGCAGCCGTTCGATCATCGTGGCAGCTTCCAGAAAGGCTTTTTCGGCCTCACCTCGGCACCGGTGATCACCGCAGGGAACGATCAGCACAGCCCGATCGCCGACGCCAAGACTCTCGTCTACCGCGGCCTTCTGCGCGCCATCGACCTCGGCGTGCCGGCCGAGGTCGTCGGCATCCTGGTCGACGCGCAGTACGGCGCGCACATCCTCGCCGACGCCAAGGCCAAGGGCATCCCGGTTTCGGTGTGCATCGAGCGCTCGGGCCAGCCGATCTTCGACTTCGAGTACGGTCCGCATTGGCAGGACCACCTGCGCTTCATCCGCCCCGACATCGTCAAGGTCCTGGTGCGCCACCACCCGCGCGACGATGAGCCCGGTCGACGCGAGCAGATGGCGCGGCTGAAAGAGGTCTCCGACTACATCCACGCGCACGACGACGCATACTTCATGTTCGAGCTGCTCGTGCCGGCGACCACCGACGAGGACAAGGCGCTCGGTGATCGCTACGACGTCGAGCTGCGGCCGACGCTGATGATCGAGGCGATCCGCGAGCTCCAGGACTTCGGCATCGAGCCCGACATCTGGAAGATCGAAGGCCTCGACCGCGAGGAGGACGCGCGCGCCGTCGCCGCCCAGACGCGCTCGGGCGAAGGCCGCGAGGCGGTGGGCAACATCCTGCTCGGCCGCGGCTCCGACAAGGACAGCGTGCATCGCTGGCTGCGCGTCGCCGCGCCGCTCGACGGCTACATCGGCTTTGCCGTCGGCCGCACCAACTTCAAGGCGCCGCTGCAGAGCTACCTCGCCGGGGACCTCGCGGCCGACGACGCCATCGAGCAGATCGCCGTCAACTACAAAGAGTGCGTCGACGTCTGGCAGTCGGCGCGCGGCTGAGGGACGTCGCGGATGGCGGCCTCCGGGAACGCTCCGTCTCGCGGCGACGCGGCCGATGGCGGGGATACCGCCGTCGAGCTCGGGGCGCTGCGCCTGCATCGCGTCTCCGACGGCGGCTTCCGCCTCGACGGCGGCGCCATGTTCGGCGTCGTGCCGAAGACCCTGTGGAGCCGCCACAAGTCGGCCGACGAGCAGAATCGAATCCCGATGGAGACGCACTGCCTGCTGGTCGAGCGCGGCGACGAGCTGCTGCTGATCGACACCGGCCTGGGCGACCACCACGACGCCAAGTTCCACTCGATCTTCGCGCTCGAAGAGGGGGCACGGCGGCTGCCGCAGGCGATCGCCGACGCCGGGTTCGAGCTCGGCGACGTCACCCACGTGCTGCTCAGCCACCTGCACTTCGATCACTGCGGCTGGAACTGCACCGGCCCGGACGACGACCCGCGCCCGACGTTTCCGAACGCGCGCTACTGGATGGCGCGCGGCGAGGTCGAGCATGCGCGCGAGCCGTCGGTGCGCGATCGCGCCAGCTACCATCCGCGCAACTGGGAGCCGCTCTTCGAAGCCGGCGTCGTCGAGCTCTTCGATGACGAAACTGAGCCGGTCGACGGCGTGCGCGCCGTGCGCACGACCGGCCACAACCGCGACATGTGCATCGTGCGTCTCGACGGGGGTTCCTCGGACGACTCGGTAGACGACTCGACTCAGGGCGTGTTCTGGGCCGACCTCATCCCCACCGTCGCCCATGTCGGCCTTCCCTGGATCATGGGCTTCGATTTGTATCCCCTCGAAACGCTCGCCAACAAAGAAGAGTGGATTCCGCGCGCCGCCGATGGCGGCTGGCTCTGCCTCTTCGAGCACGAGCACGAGACGCCCTGGGCGCGCATTGTCGACGCCGGGTCCGGCCGCTACCGGGCCCGCCCGCTCGACCTGCCCTGACGCCTCGTCGCTCCGGGAGATTTCCGACGTGTCCAGCTCGTCGTACGACCTGATCGTGATCGGTAGCGGCCCCGGCGGCTATGTCGCCGCCATCCGCGCCGCCCAGCTCGGCCTGCGCGTCGCGGTGGTCGAGAAAGACCCGCACTTCGGCGGCACCTGCCTGCATCGTGGCTGCATTCCGACCAAGGCACTGCTGCACACGGCCTCGATGCTCGACGAGATTCGCAGCGCCGACGGCCTGGGGATCGAAGTCGAGGCGCCGCGTCTCGATCTCGCCAAGGCTCACGCCTACAAAGACGGCGTGGTGGCCAAGAACGCGCGTGGCGTCGAGTTCTTGCTGAAGAAGAACGGCATCGACGGCATCCACGGCCGCGGCCGCGTCGTCGGCCCCGGGCGGGTGGTGGTCGAGCGGGACGGCGAAAGCACGGAGCACACGACTCGCTTCGTGCTCCTCGCCACCGGTTCGGTGCCGCGCGACATCCCGATCGCGCCGGCCGACGGGACGCGCATCGTCAATTCCGACCACATCCTGCGCCTCGAGCGCGTACCGCGCTCGCTGGTGGTGCTCGGCGCGGGTGCTGTCGGCACCGAGTTCGCGTCCGTCTACCGCTCGTTCGGCGCCGAGGTGACTCTGGTCGAGATGTTGCCGCGCCTCTTGCCGATCGAAGACGCCGACGCTTCGGCCGAGCTCGCCAAGGCGTTCCGCAAGCGCGGCATCCGCAGCATGACCTCGACCCGCCTCGAGTCGGCCGAGACGACCGAGGACGGTGTGCGTCTGCGGCTGGCCCCCGAGGGCGGCGAGGCGCAGACACTCGACGCCGAGATGCTGCTGGTCGCGGTCGGCCGCGCGCCGGTGTCGAGCGATCTCGGCCTCGAGGCGCTCGGCGTCGAGATCGAGCGCGGCTACATCGCGGTCGACGAATACATGCGTACCGCGGCCGACGGCGTCTACGCCATCGGCGACGTGGTCGACACCCCGTGGCTCGCTCACGTCGCCTCGGCCGAGGGCATTCTCGCCGCCGAGCACATGGCGGGACACGAGGATGCGCGGCCGGTCGACTACGATCTCGTGCCGTCGTGCACCTACTGCCATCCCGAAGTGGCGAGCGTCGGTCTCACCGAGGAGGCGGCGCGCGCCAGGGGCTACGACGTCGCCTGCGGCAAGTTCCCGTTCTCGGCGCTCGGCAAGGCGGGCATCTTGCGCCACACCGAAGGCTTCGTCAAAGTGGTGCGCGAGACGCGCTACGACCAGGTGCTCGGCGTCCACATCGTCGGTCCGCACGCCACCGACCTCATCGCCGAGGCCTGCGTCGCGCTCAAGCTCGAGACCACCACCGAAGAGCTGGTGCGCACGATGCACGCGCATCCGACGCTTTCCGAGGCGGTGATGGAGGCGGCCCATGCGGCCGTCGGCCACGCGATCCATTTCTGAGCCGGCTGCCGCGCCCGAGCCGGTCCACACAGCGTCCAGATCACTCAAGTCCGCAGCATTTCAGAGCATTCCAGGCAGGAGTCCGACACGATGGCGACCGAAATCTTGATGCCGCAGATGGGCGAGTCCATCGCGGAAGGCACGATCACCCGCTGGCTCGTCGAGGTGGGCGAAAGCGTCGAGCGCGACCAGCCGGTGCTCGAGATTTCCACCGACAAGGTCGACGCGGAGATTCCGGCGCCGTCCGACGGAGTGCTGCTCGAGAAGCGCTGCGCCGAGGGTGACACCGTGCCGGTGAACGAGATCGTCGGACTGCTCGGCGCCGCGGGAGAAGAGGTCGCGTCCGGTGCCGCCGAGACGGCCGCGGACGACGGCGAGGAGGCTGCCTCGGCGGCTTCTGCCGAAGCCGCGACCGCCGAAGCGAGCGACGCCGTGGGGAGCGACGACGCGCCGGCGAGTCTCGAGGAGCGTCTGCGGACCGCCTCGAGCCCGGTGGTGCGCAAGATCGCTGCCGAGGAGAACGTCGACATCGCCGCGGTCGAGGGCACCGGCATTCACGGTCGGGTCACCAAGAAAGACATCCTCGCCTACATCGAGGCCCGTGCCGCGGGTCGCTTGCCGGCCGCCGCACCGGCGGCCTCGACTCCGGCCTCGGTCCCGGCCCCGTCGGTGGCACCGCCGGCCCCGGCCCAGCGTCCGACGTCGGGCTTCAGCGTGCCGGCCTACCATCCGGGCGAGAACGTGACGATCGAGCCGATGACGCGCATTCGCCAGCGCACCGCCGATCACATGGTCTACTCCAAGGCGACGTCGGCGCATGTGACCACCGTCTTCCACGTCGACATGTCGCGCGTCGCCCGGCTGCGCGCCCGCGCCAAGAGCAGATTCCAGGCGCAGAACGGCACCAAGCTCACCTACATGCCGTTCATCTTCCGCGCCGTGTGCGACGGCATCAAGAAGCATCCGCAGCTGAACGCTGCGATCGACGGCTCGAACATCGTCTACAAGAACGATGTCAATCTCGGCATGGCGGTGGCGCTCGACGGCGGCGGCCTGATCGTGCCGGTGATCCACAAGGCCGACGAGAAGAATCTGATCGGCCTGGCGCGCACCGCCAACGATCTCGCCGATCGAGCCCGCGCCAAGAAGCTCAAGCCCGAAGAGGCGGCCGGCGGCACCTTCACGATCACCAACCCGGGTGTCTTCGGGTCGCTCTTCGGCACGCCGGTGATCAGCCAGCCGCAGGTGGCGATTCTCGGCATCGGCGCGATCGAGAAGCGACCGATCGTCGAGACCGACGCCGACGGCGTCGACTCGATCGCCATTCGCACCATGTGCTACTTCGCGCTCACCTTCGATCATCGCCTGATCGACGGTGCCGACGCCGACGCCTTCATGAACGTGATCAAGGACTCGCTGCAGAGCGGCGAGTGGAGCGAGCTGCAGCCGTACCTCTGAGGAATTGGACGCCCGGGTGCCAGTGGTTTAAACTAAGGCGTGCAGATCCGCAGCCGCGCGTGACGATCAGGGCGTGAACAACGCTTCGATCGCGCGCGCTCCGCACCGCCTCCAATCCCGCAGCGGAGCATCTCCATGGCGAAAGCCGTTTGGAACGGCCGCGTGGTCGCCGAGAGCGACGACACTGTCGTCGTCGAAGGCAACCACTACTTTCCTCACGATTCGATCCACTCCGAGTACTTCCGTGCCAGCGATCACACGTCGGTATGCCCGTGGAAGGGCACCGCGAAGTACTACCACCTCGAGGTCGATGGCGAGCTGAACCAAAACGCGGTCTGGGTGTACCCGGACCCGAAGCCCGCTGCCGCCGCCGTCCGCGACCGCCTCGCCTTCTGGAAAGGCGTCGAGGTCGACTCCTGAGCGTCTGCGCCCCCTGATTGTCCGTGCTCGCCCCGGCCCGCGATCCCGATTCCGGGGACTCGCCGGGTCGTTCGTCCGTACTCGTCCCCAGGAACCGCGATGTCTCAGACCGCGTCCGCTTCGTCCGACCTCCCGCCTTCGACGAACCCTCAGCCATTGCCCGCTCCGCATTCGCGCTCCGAGCGCTCGGAGCTCGCTCGACGCTACGCCGCCGTCCGCGGTCAGACCGAGGCGCTCTGTGCGCCGCTCGAGATCGAAGACTACGTCGTCCAATCGATGCCCGACGCCAGCCCGGCGAAGTGGCACCTGGCGCACACCAGCTGGTTTTTCGAGACCCTGGTGCTGAAGCCCGGTCTCGAGGGCTACGAGACCCTCGACCCCTCGTACGCCTACCTGTTCAACTCCTATTACAACTCGCTCGGAGAGCAGTTCACGCGCGCTGACCGGGGCCTCGTCTCTCGGCCGACGGTGGCTCAGGTGCAGGCCTACCGGCGTCACGTCGACCAGGCGATGGCTCGATTCCTGGAGCAGGCGAGCGACGATGCCGTGGCCGAAGCGGAGCCGGTGATCGAGGTCGGGCTGCATCACGAGCAGCAACACCAGGAGCTGCTGCTCACCGACGTCAAACACCTCTTCTCGCGCAACCCGCTGGCCCCGGTCTACCGTGCGGCGAGCGACGCAACGGCCCCGGACGGAGCCTCTGCGGCCGAGGTCGCGCCGCTGCGCTGGCACCGCTATACGGAGGGCCTCTACAGCATCGGCCACGAGGGTGCCGACGAGGCGTTCGCCTACGACAACGAGGGACCGCGCCACCGCGTGTTCCTGGAAGAGTTCGAGCTCGCTTCGCGCCTCGTGACCTGCGGCGAGTGGCTCGACTTCATGGCCGACGGCGGCTACGAGCGTGCCGAGCTCTGGCTCTCGGACGGCTGGGCGACCGTGCAGGCCGAGGGCTGGCGCGCGCCGCTCTACTGGGTGGCCGACGACGCGTCGGACGACGCCGAGGGCTGGCGCTGCTTCACGCTCGCCGGCATGCAGCAGGTGCGCCTCTCCGAGCCGGTGTGCCACGTGAGCTTCTACGAGGCCGACGCCTTCGCGCGCTGGGTGTCACTGCGCACAACAGGCGTGCGTCTGCCGCGCGAGAGCGAGTGGGAGGTGGCGGCGTGCGCCGCCGGCGCCGAGGCGATGACGCACGACGTCGCTCTCGGCACCTTCGTCGACGACGCGGCCTATCGCCCGCGCCCGCTCGATCCCCGTGCGTCGGGCGATCGCCCGGCGCAGCTCTTCGGCGATGTCTGGGAATGGACGGCGAGCCCCTACGTCGCCTATCCGGGCTACAGCCCGCCGCCGGGAGCGCTCGGTGAGTACAACGCCAAGTTCATGTCGAATCAGCTCGTGCTGCGCGGCGGCTCGTGCGCCACGCCGCGCTCGCACATTCGCGCCACGTATCGAAACTTTTTCCCGGCGCCTGTGCGCTGGCAAATGACCGGCCTGCGCCTGGCGCGCGACGCGCACACCGGAGATCGGTGATGGCGTCGCCCAGCTCCCTGCTCGACGCCGCGGCGGCCGAGGGCAACGTCTTCCTGGGACAAGGACCGGAGCTCGAGCAGCAGCGACGCGAAGTGCTCGCCGGCCTGCGCGCCGAGCCTAAGTCGATCCACTGCAAGTACCTCTACGACGAGCGCGGCTCGCAGATTTTCGACCGCATCTGCGAGCTCGAAGAGTACTATCCGACCCGCACCGAGCTAGCGATCATGGAAGAGCACGGCGCCGCGATGGCCGAACATCTCGGTCCGCGCGTGCTGCTGGTCGAGTTCGGTGCCGGCAGCACGGTGAAGGTGCGCCACTTGCTCGACCACCTCGAAGACCCGGTCGCGTTCGCCCCGGTCGACATCTCGCACGACCACCTGGTGAAAGCCGCGTCGCGCCTGGCGGTCGAGTATCCGACGCTCGAGGTGCTGCCGGTGTCGGCCGACTACACCGAGGACTTCGAGCTACCGCAGCACGAGGAAGGGCGTACGGTCGTCTACTTCCCCGGCTCGACCGTCGGCAACTTCTCGCCCACCGAGCGCCACGACCTGCTCGACCGCATCGCCACCATCGCCGGGCCCGGTGGTGGCCTGCTGATCGGGGTCGATCTGCGCAAGAGCCGGGCCGTGCTCGAAGCCGCCTATGACGACGCCGAGGGCGTCACCGCGGAGTTCAACTACAACCTCCTGCGGCGCTTCAATCGCGAGCTCGACGCCGATTTCGATCGCGACGCCTTCGACTACGAGGCGCTGTGGAACCCAGACGACGGGCGCGTCGAGATGTACCTCGTCAGCCGGCGCGCGCAGACGGTGACGATCGACGAAGAGCGCATCGAGCTGGCGGCCGGCGAGCGGATCCTCACCGAGCACTCGTACAAGTTTCGGGTCGAAGACTTCGCCGCCGACGCCGCGCTTTCGGGCTTCCGCCTGGTCGAGGTTTGGACCGATCCGTCGCAGCTCTTCAGCGTGCAGTACTACGCGCTCGACGACCCGACGAGGCCCGGGAGTCCATGAGTCAGGGCCCGCCGTTTCCGGGATCGGCCGGGGCACGTGACGTCCCCGCTCGCGGGCGCCTCTCGAGCCGCGACCCGTCGGATCTGCCCGACGTCGATGGCTTGCTGCGCCTGATGCGATCGCTCGCCGTGCTCGACGCGGTGCTCTGCCCGGAATGGGAGTTTCGCTACTTCTCGATCAACGACGCCTGGTCGGACGACGAAACGCTGGCGCTCATGCGCAACGGCGAGGGCGACGATTTTCTCGTCTGCTTCAACGATCACGGAGCGTTGATCAAAGGCTTCGCGCACCAGGCGCCGATGGCCCAGGGGCGGCCGTGGCCCGGGCTCTTCGACGGAGTCCCGGAGGCCTTCGCGGCCTTTCTCGACGATGAAGCGTCGGCGCGGGATGACTCGACGTTCTGCCTCTGGCGGCTGCGCGGCGACGACGCCTGGAGCCGGGGCCCGGTCGATGAACCGCGCGGCGCCGATCCGGACGGTTCGGCGCGGCTGCTGCGCTTTCTCGACGGCGATCCGACGACCTACAAGGCCTGGGCCGACGAGTACTACGGCCGTCCGGTCGATGAGGCGGCGGTCCGTGCCGTGTACGAGCATCGAACGCTGAACTCCGCTCTGGCGCGGTCCCTCGATCCGAAGACCGCCTTCGTCGAGCTGGCCGACGAGGTGCAACAGATCGGCTACCCGGTCTCTCGCTCGCCGTTCGATCGTTGACTTCACCACCTCGTCGAGGTTGGCAAGCGAATTGCTTGGAATCTCAGGTGTCGATGCCCGATCTTCTCCACGACGTGCCGTGCCCGAGTCTTCGATGATGTTCGAGATCCCGACCGCCCGTTCCGGCGGGTCGACCGCCGATCTGGCGCGACCCGTCGCCCGTCCACGGTCCGCCGCATTCCCCACGTCGTTGCAACGAAGTCTCGCCCTCTGGGCGCTCGGGCTGGCGCTCGCCGCCGGCCAGGCCGTGGCGCAGGCGCCGACCGCCCCGCGGCCCGACGCGGCGACGCCAGCTCCCGAACCGCAGAGCATCGAGCGGCCGGTACCGCGCGACTTATGGGTTGAGGTCGTCGACGGGCGCGGACGAGCCCGCGCCGGCGACGACGCCAACCTCCCCGAGATCACGGTCCGCGAAGGCGAGGCGGCGCCGGTCACCGCGACTCCGCGCGTCGGCGTCCCGGTGCCGCGCATCGTCTACCTCGAGCCGATGCTATCGAGCCTCGGTTCGCTGCGTCGCGCCGCCGACGCGCTGACGCCGCTGGCCGAGGAGCTGACGGCCGGCGGTGAGGTCTGGCTGGTGCAGGCCGGGATCGACGATCCGCCGTCGACCCTCGTGCGCACCGCCGATCCGCTGGTCCTCGGCGAGCGTCTGCGCCGCGCCGCGCTCACCGAGAGCGGTCTCGACTCCCTTGTCGACCTGCGCCGTCGCACGCTCGAAGAGCTCGCGCGCTCTGCCGCTTTGCCGGCCGCGGAGCGCGCCTCGCTGATCGCCGACGCGGTGCGCGAAGAGCGTGAGCTGGTGCTCGGGCGGCTCGAGCGCATGGTCGTCTGGGCGACCGACCTGGCCACCGGGCCCGATGCGTCGAGAGGGCCGCGTCTTCTGCTGCCGGTCTTCGACGGCTACGACCTCGACCCGCTCGACAGGTATCTGCGCGGGGTGGACGAAGAGACCGCGCGTCTGGTCCTGCGCCAGACCGTCCAAGGAATCGATCTCGATACGCGCACGCGCGAGCTGGCGCGCGCGCTCGCAGCCGTCGGCTGGACCGTGGCGCCGATCGCGCTGCCCGCCGACGAAGAAGAGCAGGCGGCCGAGTTCGGCGCCCTCGAGAGCGGCTCGGAAGACCAGGTCACAGCGTTCCCGGGAATCACCATCCGCCCCGGCCAGATCTTCCGCCGTGGCGACGACGACGAAGACGAGACCGAAGAGCTTGTGGCCGAAGACGACGTACGTCTCGAGGACCCGACCGCGCCGCTGCTGCGCCTGGCCGGAGCGACCGGCGGTCGGCTGCTCGCCGGCGATGTGGCGCTGCGCGATTTCGTCGACCGCCTCGGTATGCGCGCCGTGCTGCGCTACCCGTCGCGCCTCGATTCGGCGCGGGACATCGTGCCGCTCGTGGTGCAGGTCGCGCGCGACGGGTGGAGCGTCGAAGCACCGCGCTGGAGCGCCGCCGGAGTCCCCGCGGCGCTGTCCGGTCTGCGTCTCGGACGCGTGCTCGCCGGCCTCCAGGGCACATTCGACGTCGCCGCCGTGCTCGAAGTGCCGGGCGACCCGGCGGCGCCATCGACCATTGAAGCGCGTCTCGATCTCTTCGACCTCGCTGGGGCCGACCCCGACGACGCGGCCGCCGACGAACAGACCGTCGATGCCGCGCGTGTGGGCGATCTCGGCGCGGCAGACCTAGGGATCGGAGATCTGCTCATCGGAGACCTGCGCATCACGGTCGAGGCGCAGACCGAGGGCGGGCTGCGTCGTCTGCTGCAAGAGACGCTGCGTGATCAGGATCTGACGGACGGCCGCGAGTGGCGTTTCCGTCGCGATCTCGACCTGCCGAGCGACGCCACCAGCGTCGGCGTGCTGGTCGAAGAGCTGCGCAGCGGGCGCTGGGGCGGCCGGCGCGCGACGATCGTCGCCGCCGGCGGACGCGCCTACCTGCCGACGCCGAAGGTGGTCGAGATTCAGAAGCCCGAGGCCGCGCTGCTGCGTGGGAGGACGCGCTTCGAGGTGTCGGTGTTCGATTCGCGGGTCGCTCGCGTCGCCTTCTTGCTCGACGAGCGCGAGGTCGCGTCGGCGCGCTCCGAGCCGTGGGCCGCGCGGCTCGACCTGGGCCGCACGCCGCGCCGCCAGATGCTGACTACGGTCGCCTTCGATTCCGCCGGCCAGGAGCTCGGCCGCGACGAGGCGGTGCTCAACGGCGGCGATGCGGCGCTCGCGGTGCGCATCACCGAGCCGACAGTGCGACGCGTCACCGGTCTGGTCGAGGTCGCCGCCGACATCTCGGTGCCGGTCGAGCGCAGCCTCGATCGCGTGCTGTTCTTCTGGAACAACGAGGCGGTGGCGACGCTCTACGCGCCGCCGTTCCGCCAGCGCATCTTGGTGCCCGCGGAGCGCCCCGTCGGCTACGTCCGCGTGGTCGCTCTGCTCGACGACGGCTCGCTGGCCGAGGACGTCCTCTTCCTCAACGGGCCCGACGCCGGGGAGCGCGTCGAGGTGCAGCTCGTGGAGCTCTACGTCGTCGTCGCCGACGACGAGGGCCGCCCCGTGCGCGACCTGCGGCAGACCGACTTCGCGGTGCGCGCCGACGGCCGTCCGCGCGACATCGCCACCTTCCAGGACTCGAGCGAGCTGCCGCTGACGCTCGGCCTCGCCATCGATTCTTCGGCCAGCATGTTCGTCAAGCTGCCGCGGGTGCAGCGCGCGGCCGAGAACTTCCTGCGCACGACCTTCGAGGCGCAAGACCGTGCCTTCGTCGTCGACTTCGACTCCGAGCCGCGCCTGGCGCGCGGCACCACCGGTGACATCGATCGCGTGGTGCGCGCCATCTACGGTCTCGAAGCCTCGGGACGCACGGCGCTCTGGGAGTCGATCGTCTACTCGCTGGTGCAGCTGCAGAGCGTGCGCGGCCGCAAGGCGCTGATCGTCTTCTCCGACGGCGCCGACGAGGACGATCAGTTCCCGTTCCGCTCGTCGATGCGCATCGCGCGCGAGATGGGGGTCCCGATCTACCTGATCCTGATGCGCGAGGAGCCCGACGACGGCCTCGACCTCAGCCTCTTCTCACGCTCGTTCACCTCGCGCGTCGATCGCCTGGTCGACGCCACTGGCGGCCGCGTCTACTACGCCCGCGAGTACGACGACCTCACCGCCGTCTACGAGCAGATCGAGCAAGAGCTCCGCAGCCAGTACCTGCTCGCCTTCTATCCCGACGGCGAGGAAACGCTGCGGGGTCGCCGCGATGTCGAGGTCGATGTGTTGCGCGATGACCTCGAGGCGCGTTTGCTCTCCGGCGCCTTCGAGTGAGTCGAGGCTCGAAGAGGGGCGAGACTCTGCCGTTCCTGCGGTGCCCGAGACAGTGCCTGAGACATTGCTCGAGACAGTGCCTGAGACAGTTCGTGAGACATTGAGACAGCTCGCGCGCCCGACAACAGGGCGAACCGCACGAGTGGTCGTCGGCCTTCGCAGCTCCGCGCCAGGCATGCCTCTTGCTCTTCGATTGGGGACACCCGGTCGTCACCGAGTCGGCGCATGGTTCTCCAACGATGCTCTCGAACGGTGACTCGTGACGCAACGATTCCACCGGGCCGACGCACGCCGCATCGAAGCGCCGGCCCGGTTTCCAGAGTGAGAGACCTCATGATGATGACGATGACTTCCCCCGACCTGAGGCGACCCAGTCTGAGGCGACCCAGTCCGGGGCGACCCAGTCTGAGGCGACCCCGTCCGAAGCGGCTGCTGGCGATAGCCAGCCTGCTGCTCGCCTGGCAGACCCCGAGCTTCGCCGGCGATTCCGACGAGTTCGACATCGCTGTCGGCGAGAATGCGCGCGCTGCCGCCACGTCGACGCTCAACGCGATCGTCTGGGAAGCGGACGATGCCGACGAGACGGGCGTCTTCGGGCGCCTCTACGACAACGCGAGCCAGCCGCTGAGCGAGATCTTCGCGGTGAACACAGAGACCGCCGAGGACCAAGACGAGCCCGATGTCGCCTGGCTGGCGGGTGGGGACTTCGCGGTCGTCTGGACCCACGATCTGAGCACCGAGACCGCGATCGAGGCGCGTCTGTTCGCTGCCACCGGTGCGGCGCTCGGCAAGCCGTTCCGTATCGACGAGTCGCCGCTCGACGCCGAAACGCCGAGAGCCGCGGCCGATGCCCTCGGGCGCTTCGCGGTCGTCTGGGGCGGCGGCGGGATCTACCATCGCCTCGTCTCGAGCACCGGAGTGCTGCTCGGCGCTGAGCTCGAAGTGACCGCCAGCACTCTGGCCTCGTCGCCCGCGATCGCCATCGCCGGCGACGGGGAGCAGCTGGTCGTGTGGGAGGAACAGGGGGAGATTCGGGCGCGGCGGCTCGACGCCATGGGGCAGCCGCTCGGCGCGGAGATACTGGTGAACGTCGCGGGCGCCGGCGATCGCTCGGACCCCACGGTGACGTCGACGGCCGACGGAGCGTTCGTGGTCGCATGGCGCAGTGAGGGGCAGGACGGCAGCGCCGGCGGCATTTTCGCCCGGCGTGTCGAGGTCGGTCCCGAAGGCCCCGAATGGCAGCTCAACGAGACGACCGCCGGCGAGCAGGAGCAGCCAAGCCTGGGCAGCGACGCCCGCGGCCAGATTCTCGCCACCTGGGAGACCGAAGGCGCCGTCGACGGCGACGGCCGCGCGGTCGTCGGTCGGTTCTTGCGTCCCACCGGACGTCCGATTTGCCCCGATACGCTGATCAACGTCCAGTCGATCGGCGAGCAGAGACTGCCCGCGGTGGCCGGCGCCGCCGCCGACTTCCTCGTCGTCTGGCAGAGCGAGCCGACCGTCCCGGTGCCAGGTGTTCTGCCCGAGCTGAGCGCTCGCCGGATCGCCTCGCCGGTCTTTATCGATGACTTCGAGTCGGGCGACTTGGGCGCCTGGTCCGTCGTCGTGCCCTGAGGACGGCGGTCCGACGCGTCTTCGGCCGACAGCGCGGCCCCGCCGCTGAAGCTCGTCTCGTCGACCCCTGCGGTACACTCCGGTCCTTGATGAGCGAGGATCCGGACACGCTGTCGGGCGAGCTGCAGGTTGGCGAGACGATTCGTCACTACGAGATCCTGGGCCGGCTGGGCGCCGGCGGCATGGGCGTCGTCTATCGAGCCCGGGACCGCCAGCTCGACCGGACAGTTGCGCTCAAGTTCTTGCCGCCGACGGCCTCTGGCGGCGAAGAAGCGCGGCGTTTCGTGCGCGAGGCGCGCGCCGCCTCGGCCCTCGATCATCCGAACATCTGCACCATCCACGCGATCGACGAGACGGCCGATGGCCGCGTGTTCATCGCCATGGCGGCGTACGACGGCGAGACGCTGCGCGAGCGCCTTCGCCTCGGTCCGTTGGCGCCGGCCGACTGGGTGGATGTCGCTCTGCAGACCGCGCGCGGCCTCGCCGCCGCGCACTCTCGCGGCATCATCCACCGCGACATCAAGCCCGCGAACCTGATGATCACGCGCGACGGGCTGGTCAAGGTTCTCGACTTCGGCCTGTCCAAGCTCGACCAGCGCCGCGATCCCGGCTCGCGCCTGACGCGCTCGGGGACGCTGCTCGGCACTGTCGGCTATGTCTCGCCCGAGCAAGTGCGCGGTGAAGAAGTCGGGCCGGCGTCCGACATCTGGTCGCTCGGTGTCGTGCTCTACGAGATGGCCAGCGGTCGGCTACCCTTCGGCAACGGCCACGATCTGTCGGTCCTCTACGAGGTCTTGCATGCGGAGCCGGAGCCGCTGCGGGAGCTGGTGCCGAACGCTCCGCGGCAGCTGACGCGCATCGTCGAGCGAGCGCTGGCGAGGGAAGTGGAGCGTCGCTACGGCAGCATGGACGCGGTGATCGCCGATCTCGAGGAGCTGGCGCGGGGTCTCGAGGTCGATGCGGGCAGCGGCGCACATTGGACCGCGCTGCCCGCCTCTCTGGAGGCCGAGCCACCGACGACTCGGATCTCCGAGGCGGCGCCGACTCTTCGCCTCTCGTCTTCGGCGCAGGACCTCATACCCGGCGCCTCGTCTCGTGCCGCCGTCGCGCCGCGGCGGTCGATCCAGTCTCGGCTCGCGACGCCTCGGGTTCTCGTCGCTCTCGTCGGCGCGCTCGCGCTCGGGCTCCTTCTCGTCGTGCTGCTCGTGCCGAACGGCTCGCGCCGTGGCCTGGACGGATTGCCCGGGCAGAGCAGCGCGCGTTCCCTGCTCGAGCAGGCCGAGCAGCACCTCCGGGGGCGCGACGGCGCGGCGGCTGCACGCTCCCTGCAAGCCGCTCTCGAGCTCGAGCCCGAGGCGGCGCGTCTCCACCTGGCGCTGGCGGAGTCGCTGGAGCTCGAGGGCGACGAGTCCGGCTCGATCGAGCGCGGAGAAGACGCGCTGAGCCGCGCGCAGGCACTGCCCGTCCTCGAGCAGCGGCCGTACCGGGCACACCTCGCGCGGCTGCGCGGCGACTTGGCCGGCGCGGCCGAGCATCTCGAGGTGTTGTGGCGGCAGCGCGAGGCGTCTGGCGGCTGGCGCGCCGGAGAGCGGCTCGAAGTCGGCCTGTCGCTGACCCGCCTGCGCGCCGCTGCTGGCGACAACGAGTCCGCCCTGGAGCTGCTTGCGGGTTTGCGCCCCGGCGATCCACCGGATCCGCGCCTGGCGCTCACCGAGTCGGTGGTGATTTCCGAGCCGCAGGCGCAGCTCGAGGCCGCGCGCCGCGCCGTCGCCGAGGCGCGTCGGGCCGACCGACCCCTGGTCGAGGCCCGCGCGCGGTTCCAGGAAGGGCGCGTGCTGCGCCGGCTCGGTGAGCTCGACGCGGCGGCGGATGCGCTCGACCATGCGGCGGCGATCTACGAGCGACACGAAGATCGCTTGGGCCAGGCCGATACCGCCACCACGCGTGGCAACCTGGCGTGGGATCGAGGAGACCTGGCCGCGGCCAAGGAGCTGTACGAACACGCGGCGCAGCTCTACGGCGCGGTCGGCAACGAGCGGCTGGGCTCGCGCGCTCTCACCAACAAGGCGCTGGTGCTGCGCGAGCTCGGCGATCTCGAGGCCTCGACGGCGATCTTCCGCCAGGCGCTGGAGCTGCAGCGGGCTCTCGGCGACCGTCTCGCCCAGATCTACACCTTGATCAACACGACCGGTCCGATGGTCTTGACCGGGCGCCTCGCCGAGGCTGCCACGGCGTGCGCCGAGGCCGAGGCGCTCGCCGAAGAGCTCGACGAGCCGAGCGCCGAGTCGCTGGTGCTCGAGGCCAAGGGCGGCATTCTGATCTTGCGTGGTGAGCTGGTGCAGGCGCGCAACGCTCTCGATCGCGCGCTCGTGCTGGCCGAGCGCGCGGGTGACCGGCAGGCCGTGGCCTATGTCGAAGTCCGCCTCGGCCGGGTGTTGCACCTGCAGGGAGAGGTGATCTCGGCGCGGGAGGGGCGCGAGCGCGCGCTCGAGACCTTCCGCGCCAGCGGAGACCTGGTCGCCGCCAGCCTGGCGCGGCAGTATCTGGGCGAGACGCTCCGCGCGTTCGGGGACTTTGAAGCCGCGCGCTCGCTCCTCGACCAGGCGCAGGCAGATCAAGAAGCGTCGGCCGGACTCGGCTGGGCCGGAGTGCGGCTGTCGCTGGCGGAGCTGCTGCTCGCCCAGGGAGAAAGCGCCCGGGCGCTCGCCAAAGCGCGGCAGTCGGTGGCGGAGCTCGGGGAAGGGCGGCGCGTGTTCGAGACCGTGCGTGCGCACGTCGTGATGGCTCGCGCGCTGGCGGCGGAAGGCGATCTCGAGGGCGCGCGTGCGGCGATCGAGCGCGCTGCGGCCGTCGAAACGCCTGACCCGAGCCCGACCTACAGCATTCCGACCCTTCTCGCAAAGGCGTCGATCGACCGCGCCGCGGGCAGTGACCGGGCCGCGCGCGAGTCGCTGCAGGCGGCTCTCGCGGAGGCGACGATTCATGGATTCCTGCCCTTCGAGCTGCAGGCCCGCCTTCAGCTCGGCGAGCTGGAACTGCGCGGCGGCAGCGAACGCGCCGGGCGCGCGCGCCTCGAGCGTGTCGTCGAAGAAGCGGATCGTCTGGGGCTCGGCGTGATCGCGCGCGATGCTCGACGCCTGCTCGGCTAGTGTCTAATCGGACACTCGAGCCGGCGCTCAGGATCAGTCGATCTCGAGCTGCTCGAGGCGTCGATAGAGGGTCGCGCGACTGATGCCGAGGAGTCGCGCTGCGCGGGAACGATTGCCGCCGGCGCGCTCGATGGCACCGAGGATGCGGCGTCGCTCGTCGCTCTCCGAGTCCGCCGGGGCGCTGGCCTCCTGTGTGCCTGCCGCCGCGGCTCCAGCGATCTCGGGTGGCAGATCGCCGGGCTGGATCTCTACGCCGCGGCAGCAGATCAGTGCATGCTCGATCGCACCCCGCAGCTCGCGGACGTTGCCCGGCCAGTTGTAGGCGGCGAGCCGGCGCAGGGCCTCGGAGCCGAGACTCGCCTCGGGCTTGCCGATCGCCGCGCGTGCGCGATCGAGAAAGAAATGGGCGAGCAGCCGCAGGTCGTCGCCGCGCTCGCGGAGTGGAGGACACCGCACGCGGGCGACGCGGATTCGGTAGAGCAGGTCGGCGCGGAAGCGGCCGGCCGCGACTTCGGCCCCGAGGTCGCGGTGGCTGGCAGTGACGATGCGGACATCGACGGTGCGTGCCGCCGTCGCGCCGAGCGGTGTCACGCGCTGGTCTTCGAGCACTCGCAGAAAGCTGGTTTGTACCGTGAGCGGGACGTCGCCGATCTCGTCGAGAAACAGCGTGCCGCCACTCGCGGTCTCGAAGAATCCTCGGTGGTCGGAGACTGCGCCGGTGAAGGCGCCGCGACGATGGCCGAAGAGCTGGCTCGCCAGCAGCGATTCGGTGAGACCGGCGCAGTTGACGGCGACGAACGGTCCGCCAGCGCGCGGGCTCTCGGCGTGGATCGCGCGCGCGACGAGCTCCTTGCCGCTGCCGGTCTCGCCCTCGATGACGGCTGGCCAGTCGACCGCGGCAACCTGGCGAATCTGCTCGTAGACCTGGAGCATCGGTGGGCTGGAGCCGACCAGGTCGTGGAAGCGCGTGCCCTCCTGGAGCAGGCGCTGCAGGGTGTGCCGCTCGCTGATGTCGTAAACGAAGAGGATGCGCTTCGCGGCGCTGCGCGGATCGTCGCGGACGTCGAGCTCGAGGCGCCGCGCCGATCCCGTCGGCCGCGCCTCGAGGCGCTCGCGATCGTGCTGCGGCAGAGTGAGCCGCTCGTCCAGCGCGTCGAGGACCGCGCGGTCGAACGGTAGCGCCCGACGCCACGGACGACCGACGACGGTGCCGGCGTCGAGGTCGAGAAGGCGTGCCGCAGGGCGGCTCACGAAGGAGAGGAGGCCGGCGTCGTCGAGCATCGCGGTGCCGACATCGAGCTGATCGAGGATCGCGACCAGGTCGCGGCCATGTTCCTCGACCCGGTGGACCGCCCGTTCCTTGGCCAGCGCAGTGGCGACCGCGGCGCGCACCTCGTCGACCTCGAAGGGCTTGATCAGGTAGCCCGCGGCCTCCGCGTCGCCCGCTCGCTCGAGCGTCTCGGTATCGGCGAAGGCGGTCAGAAAGACGACGGAGCAGCCGATCGTCCGGCGCAGCTCGAGCGCGGTCTCAATGCCGTCGAGATCGCCGGCCAGGCGAATATCCATCAGCACGAGGTCCGGCGACTCGCGCGCCGCGATCTCGAGCGCCTCCTCGCCGCGCCCGGTGGCGCCGACCACGCGATGCCCGAGCCGCTCGAGAATACGCCGCAGATGAGCCTGGACGATGGCCTCGTCTTCGACGATCAAGATCGCCGCACAGTCTTCGACTCGGCTCATGACATCCTTCCGATGATCGTTCAGGGCGTTCGCCCGTCGAGAAACGTGACGCTGACGTGCGTGCCGCGCTCGCTGACGGGGTCGCTCTTGGTGTCCAGCGTTCCCTGCAGCTGGCTGGCCATCATCGTGACCAGCTCGAGCCCCATCGAGTGCGGGCGCGGCGCCGTGGGGTCGAAGCCCGATCCGTCGTCGCGCACCTCGAGGCGGACCGCGCCGTCGTCGAGACGCCGCAGAACGATCTCGACGGTGCCGCCGGAGTCGTCCGCGAACGCATGCTCGAGACTGTTTGAGACCAGCTCGTTGAGGATCAGGCCGCACGCGACGGAGCGGTCGAGATCGAGGGTCAGCGGCTCGAGCCGGCAGCGCAACACGATGCGCCCCGCCGCGACACCGAACGAGCGGAAAAGATGACTGGCGAGGTCTTCGAGGTAGGCGGAGAGCCGGACCTCGGCGAGGTTGTCGTGGCGGTAGAGCTGCTCGTGGATCAAGGCCATCGAGCGGATCCGGTGCCGGCTGTCGCGCAGCAGCTCGAGGTGTCGCGGATCGTCGATCTGGTCGGACTGCAGGTCGAGAAGGCTCGAGATCACCTGCAGGTTGTTCTTCACCCGGTGGTGCACCTCGCGCAGCAGCAGGTCTTTCTGGCGCAGAGAGTCACGCAGTTGGGCCTCGAGCTGCTTCGCCGGTCCGATGTCAGTGGCCACGCAGACGAAGGCGCGCACGCGCCCCTCGCCGTCGTGCAGCGTCGAGCCCGAGAAGAGCACCGGCAGGTCGCGGCCGTCGCGGTGGCGGAAGACGCGCTCGACGTTGCGGACTCGCCCGCTGGTGCTGAGCTGGATCAGACTGCCGGTGTTCACCGGTTCGCTCTCAGGGCAGACCGCGTCGAGGTCTTCGCCGATCAGCTCGTCCGCACTGTAGCCGAGAAGCTCGAGGGCGGCGCGGTTGACGCGCCGGATGCGGCGCGCGGGGTCCACCAGGATCAGCGCGCCGGTCATTGTCTCGATCACGGCGTCGAGATCGTCCCAGGCCTCGGGATCGTGTGGTGGCGCCGACACCAAGTCGTTGTCGGCGGCGCTGTCGGTTCCGGTGCCGTCGGTTGCGCCGCTGCTGGACCAGGCGAGGAGGGCCCAGGCGCCCAGGCCGAAGGCTGCGACCGCCAGGGCGGCGCGTGGGCCACCCGTGGAGTGGGCGACGGCGGCCGCGAGCAGCCCGAAGGCGGCGAGGCCGAGAGAGCTCCAGAGCAGGCGTAGAGGCAGTGTCATCGTCGAGAACTCGTCGGTCATTGTAGGGCACGAGACGAGAAAAGGCCTTCCCGGCGCGCCGGGAAGGCCGCGGCCGCATCCGGCCGACTTCAGGTTGCTGCCACGGAGCGTCAGTTGCAGTCGGTGAAGGTCCCGAGGTCCTGCACCGGTTCGGCGGCCTGTCCCTGCGGATTGAAGTACTGCTTCGTCATGCCGGTGCGCGTATCGGTGACCGTGACGGTCATCTCGAGATTGGTGGTCGCGGCGAAGAAGACCCAGTAGGACTCGAGGCCCGGCACCTGGCAGCCGTCGAGCACCTTGAGCAGAATCTCGTAGTTGTCGCGGCCGAAGAACCAGAACAGGCCCGAGGAGTCCGAGAGCGGCTCGGCGCGGCCGACGCCCTGCTGGCCGTCGCCGGCGGCCCAGTCGACTTCGATCCTGAAGCGCTCGTCCTGCAGGCAGAGAGTGTCGTCGTCCTCGACGCAGGCGAACGCGCCGTCGTTGTCCAGAATCACCAGCTCGGCGATCGCGTCGTCCTCCTCGAGTCGTGCGTCACCGGTCGGGTTGCTGAGCACGACGAACAACTGCTCGTTACCCTCCTCGAGAGCGTCTTCGAAGATCGGGATCTCGATCGTTTGCTCGTCGTCGTCCGTGGCGGCCCAAACCAGCGTCCCCGTGGTCACCAGGAAGTCTTCGCCGGCGGTCGCGGTGTCGGCAATGGTCGTGTAGTCGACGGTCACGAGGCCGGTGGCGTCGCCCGAGCGCTCGACTGTGACGTAGGCGAACTCGTCGCCTTCAGCGACCTCGAAGTCGTCCTCGTCGAAGCCCACGGTGACCTCGTCGTCGTCCGTCCCGTCGTCGCTGCCGTCGTCCGAGCCATCGTCGGACCCGTCGTCGCCGTCGGAGCCGTCGTCATCGTCGGTGCCCGGCGGGTCGTCGTCGTTGCCGTCGTCGTCACTGCCATCATCCGTGTCGTCGGACCCGTCGTCATCGCTGCCGTCGTCGTCGTTGCCGTCGTCGTCGTCGTTGCCGTCGTCGTCGTCGCTGCCGTCGTCGTTGTCGTCGCCCGGCAGGTCGTCGTCCGACCCGTCGTCGTCGTTGCCGTCGTCGCCGTCGCTGCCGTCGTCGTTGTCGTCGCTCGGCTGGTCGTCATCGGACCCGTCGTCGGGCCCGTCATCGGACCCGTCGTCGTCGGAACCGTCATCGTCGCCGCCCGGTGCATCGTCCGAGCCATCGTCGGATCCGTCGTCGTCGGATCCGTCGTCATCGTCGTCCTGGTCGGCACTGTCGTCGGCCAGGGGCTGCGCACGCTGGTCGAGCGCACGCGGCGCCCACGCCTCGGCCGCGGCCGGTGCGGAGAACAGGAGACTGAAGAAAACAGCGAAACTGATGAGAAGCGTCAGGTGTTTCACGGTGGGTACCTCGTTCTTCGTGGAAAGCTCGCGGTGGGTCGGCGCCGCGAGGTGTCGTTGGACGCGTCTCCAGAAGAGCAAGGGCAGTGCCAGGTCGAGGAAGATCTCTCAAGTGATTGAAAAATAAATACTTTGCCAGGGATCTTCGCGTCGTGTGCAGGTGACTGCGACATCGCACCTGTCTCAGGAGGTGTCTCGCCCTGTTGCACGGCGGACGCCTTGAGACAACCTTCGAAACCGGTCCGTTGTACTGCCTCGAGCCGGATCTGACGCGACGTGAGCCGATCGAGACGACGTTGCATATGAGACCGAGCCGGCAGGAGTTCTTCTCGCGATCGAGCGGCAGTCCTCGGTCGCGATTTGGGCGCCGCGATTCGGCGGGGTCGAACGACCACTGCACGGATTCACTCAGGCCGTCGCCATGTCGTCCGTGGCTTGTCTTCGACAGGATCGTCGAACGCTAGACGCTCGATTTGAGGACAACCAACCTGGAGAAGAGAATGCCGACGATCACCATTGCGGAAGGCCAGGTCGCTACCGTGAATCCTGCGGACACGTTGAAGTACCCGTCGATCAACAGCTGCTTGTCGATCACCACCGTACTGCCTCAGACCACGCGCCTCGGCGGCCACGCGGTCCTGGTCCCCGAGGGTGATCAGCTGGAGCTGCAGGGGATCTGTGACTCCATTCAGACCCGTGCGTACGCCGATCAGCTCTATGTCATCGGTGACATCGGAACCTGGAACGAAAACTGGGACCAGCTTCCTCAATGCCAGACTCTGCGGATCGACGGCCATGCCGTCGCGAACGTCGCCGACATGGCCGCCCGATTGGGCTATCCGACCGCGGTGCTCTTCGACATCAACGCATGGGGAGGTGGCACGTTCGACGTCTACTTCGGCTTCGAGAACGATGCTCGAAGCCTCTGGGGCGAAGATACGCGGACGCACCAACGCGTCGGTGTGCCGGATCACCCATCCTGGTGACGGTCTAGCCGTCACCGCGCCGGCTGCGTTGAGCCGGCGCAGCGACTTGTCTTGTGTGCACGCTCACACGTCTATTTCGGTGCCCTCAACCTCGAGCTGCCGAGGAGTTCAGGGTCCGAAGGAGTGTCCGCAAGAGGTGTCTCCCGGTCGCGTCACGAGAGTCGACACCATGATGGACTACTCCGAAGGCAGACCAACTAGCGGGTAGGTGCAGTGACACTTGTTTCCATAGCCAGCATCGTGGCAATAGATTAGATCGGGGGTAGGGAAAGTGGGAGTGGGTGAATCATGCTGTGGCACGCAAGCACCAAACGTCGAATCGACGCCGATTCCCTCGACCTCTGCCCGCCCGGAGGCGTAGAAATTCGAGACTCCCGGCAGAGTCAGATCCGTGAGACCGTCGCCGTTGGTGTCGACGGTCACGAAGCCACGGACGGCCTTGTGGAATGCTCTGTCCATCTCGTCGTCGGATCGTAGCGGTTCAGTGGACCAGGCTCCCAAGCTGGAGCCTGGAAGGTAGGTCGTTTGCGTCAACTCGAGCGGGGTGCCGCCTTTGACCGGCGTGAAGGTCAGTCGTACGTTCAGCTCCAACTCCGAGGTGAACGTTCCCCCGCCCTCGCGCGCGCGGATGATCCGCATCTCGGTCGTGGGCTGCTCGCCGTCATCTAGCCTCGCCGCGACGTGGAAGCTCCCGCACTCGGTCTGAATCGGTTCGACACTGGCCATCGAAAGAGCTCGCACTCGGAGCCGGGTGATCGCAACTCCTTGGTCGTCGAACACCGCGTCGTCGAGTCGCTGGACGATCGTGTCGGTCCCGTTGAGGCTGTCTTTCGGCTGGGTCGCGAGTGGCACGCCCGTCCAGACGACACGGCCGGTGAAAGGCTCTGAGTAGCTGCAGAAGAAGCCGGCTGGAACAGGATTGTCGGAAAAGTCGAGATAGGAGTACCCGGCTGGTGTTCGCCAGAGATCCACGCCGTTGCGGATCACATCAGCGCCAAAGGCGGGCATCGCGGCCCACGCGAGAAGCACAGCAGCAACTGCTCCGATCGCCAAGGTCCTCAACATCTGGTTTCTGGTCATCATTGGCTCCCTTCTTCCGAAAGTCTCGGTTCTGTGCGGATTGCACGATGCGAAGGCGCTCTCAGGTCGTCCGTGCCATCGAAAAACGGCACGCAGACTCGCCAGACGTTGGGTGGCGCGGTGGAAGACACACTTCACCTCAAGTCAATCGGTCTCTGACGGAGCAGAACCGATGCGAGGGGCCGCACGGAGCGACCTGGCAGACCTGGAATGTTTCCTTCTGAAGAGAGTATATGGCGAAAACGGCTTCTTGTATACATTAAAGTTAGTCGCGCACTCGAGCGCGGCCGTGTCGAGACGCTCGGCCTCTGCCCCTGGATCCGCGAGCGCTGAAACGCTGCGGATCCAGAGGCCGCCGGGCACCCCGGATCCAGGGGGCTGCCTGGCACCAGGGCGGAGCTCAGCTCAGAGCGGGTTCTCGGTGCAGTGGCACTTGCCTCCCCACTCCGTGTGGCAGTAGGGCAGTCCAGGCGGAGGCACGCAACCTCTCGCCACGATGCCTCCCTGCTGAAGCTCCCGCCCGGAGGCATAGAAGTTCGAAACTCCCGGCAGGGTCAGATCGGTGAGGCCGTCGTTGTTGGTGTCGACGGTCACGAAACCACTGAGAGCTTTGCGGAAAGCACTGCCCGATTCATCGCCGGCTCGCCGCGGCGGTTCGCTGGACCAGGCTCCCAACGTGGAGCCTGGAAGCACCGTCGACTGCGTCAGCTCGAGCGGAGTGCCGCCTTTGACCGGCGTGAAGGTCAGTCGCACGTTCAACGCCAACTCCGAGGTGAACGATCCGCCGCCCTCACGCTCTCGGACGATCCGCATCTCGGTCGTCGGCTGCTCGCCGTCGTCCAGCCTCACCGCGACGTGGAAGCTCCCGCATTCGGTATGGATCGGCTCGACACTGGCCATCGAGAGGGCGCGCACCCGGATCCGGGTGGTCGCGACTCCCTGGTCGTCGAACACCGCGTCGTCCAGGCGCTGGACGATCGTGTCAGTCCCATTGAGACTGTCTTTCGGCTGGGTCGCGAGCGGCACGCCCGTCCAGACGACTCGGCCGGTGAACGGCTCCGAGTAGCTGCAGAAGAAGCCGGCCGGAACAGGATTGTCGGAAAAGTCGAGAGAGGAGTACCCGGCGGGCGTTCGCCAGAGATCCACGCCGTTGCGGATGACGTCCTCGCCGAAGGAGGGCATCGCAGCCCACAGGAGAAGCACTGCAAACACGGCTCCGATCGTCAAAGCTCTCTGCACCTGGTTTCTGGTCATCGTTGGCTCCTTGTTCCGAGATTGTCGGTCCTGTGCGGTTCGCACGACACGAAGGCGCTCTCAGGGATTCCGTGCCTTCGGGGAAGTGCACGCAGGGTCGCTAGGCCTTGGGGGGGCGCGGGTTGACGACGCACGGCGCCGCCAGTCACTCGGTCCCTCAGGGGGTGGAACCGATGCGAGCGGCCGCCTCGAGCGGCCTGGTCGACCTGGAAAGAGTCCTTCTGGAGAGAGTATATGGCAAGTGCAGATGTTTGTATACATTCTGCCTAGGCCGAGCCTGGGCCCAGCTCCATGCTGAGCAGCAGGCGGGAAGCTTCCGGACGATCGAGGCTCGAATCGAGCAGCTCTCGATTCGTTCGGTGTCGTCCCGCGTCACCCGCCGACGTTCGGAGCGTCGGCGGGTGACGCGTACACGGTCTTAGTGCGGCCGACAGTGACCTTGCCCGCAGGGAATCCGCGCGGTTTTGAGACGTCGGCGATGCGGCAGAGGTGAACCGCGGTGCGTCCACCCGCCTTGCCCTTGGAGTAGCGTGCGGCGAGAGCGGCGGCGAGGTCTTGGGTGGGGCGGGGAAGGCGCGCCAGGTTGTCGGGATTCCGGACGACGACATGGGAGCCCGGGCCCGAGGCGATGTGGAGCCAGAAATCGCGCTGGGTGGCGAGCTTGAAGGTGAGCAAGTCGTTGTCGGCGGCGGTGCGGCCGACCAGGACGACGAGGCCGTCGTCTGAGACGAAGCGACGGGCGATCGAACGGCCCTGAAAGAGACCTGCGTCGGGGTCGGTAGGGCCGGGCGGGCCCTTGCGGCGGCTCATGGCGACTCGGTTGGGGATGGGTCGTCGGAGGGCGCGGGCGGTGCAGGTCGCAGCCACAAGGAGCCGCGTCGTGGCAGCGGCGGCGGCGCGGTCGCTCCGAGGTCTTCGGGTGGGTAGAACTTGGTGCCGATCGACGGCGCTGCAGCCCACACTCCGAGGCCGTCGAGGGCGGGCTTCGCCGCGACGGCTTCCTCGGCGTCGCCTGGGAAGCGCGGCTGGCCGACGGCGAGGACGAGTCCATCGCTTGGCACGACCAGCAGCGCGCCGTCGGCTGTGTCGACGCGCGCCAAGCCGGCGACGCGGTAGCCGTCGACTGACGGACCGTGGCCCCAGCGCGGAGCGCGCTCCTGCGCCCGGCCGACCTGCCAGAGGCCCCACCGTCCGTGCATGCGGTTGCCCCAGACGCGCCAGGGGCCGAGGCCCCACCAGCGTAGCCCGGCCGCCAGCCCGTGCTCGCGACGCGATGCCTGGGCTGCGGGTGTCTTCGACGCGTCGATCCAGGGCAAGAGAAGGCCGGGGGGCATCGCCTCGCCGTCGTCCGCCAGCCACGAGAGCTCGACCCAGCCCGACGGCCAGAGCCGCCAGACCAAGAGCGGGAGTCCGTCGTGATGCATACGGAATCCGACCGCGCCGGACGAGCTCTCGTCTTTCTCGATCCTGCGCACCCGCGGCGCTCGTTCATCGAGTGCCGGTCGTAGGGCACCGAAGTCGAACGACGCCGTCGCGGATTCGATCCGAACGACCTGGTCTTGCAGCTCGATCGAAAGCTGGACGCCGCCGGTGGCGAGAGACTCGCTTTCCAGGATCACGCTTCCTTCTTCGGCGCGCTGCGTCACCGCAGAGCCTCGAGCGTGTGCCGAGGCGGGGAGAGAGGAGGGGAGCGGACCGAGCTCCGCGGCCGGTGCGGTCGGTCGCCAGCTCTGGCTGCGGCCGACGACACGCCCGGATGCATCGACGACTTCGACCTCGAAGAGGCCCGGACGACTCGGATCGAGCGGTGGATCGAGCTCGATGAAGGTGACCTCGCCGGGCGGGGTCGAGCGGATCGCACTCGAGCCTTCGACGATCACTTCGAGCCGCGAGGCCGAGTCGATTGCAGCGAGCGTCGGGATGGCGAGCAGACGCCAGCGCAGGTGACACCGCGCGAGATCGAGATGATCGAAGCCGTTGCGCAGCTCGATGCGAGGGTTGTCGAGGCGGGTGACCCGGTTGTTGAGCGTGATCTCCTTGTGGATCTGGATCTCGACCGGTGCCCACAGCTCGCGCAGCGCGGCGACGCTCGGCGACGGCTCGCGGAACGGGCCGACGATACCGTCGGGAGCATGGTTGCCGTCCGTATCGAAGCGTGGCTCACTGCCGTCGGTGCGCACAATCGCTTCGTCGACGAAGGCCCAGAGGAAGCCGCCGAGGGCGAGAGACGAGCTTTGGATCTGGCGCCAGTAGTCGCCGAGGCCAGCGCCGCCGCCGCCGTCGTAGAGCGCATGCAGGAACTCGGTCGGCAGCACCAGCGGCGGCTGGCCGGCACCGCCGCCGAGCCGATCGAAGACCGCGCGCCTTCGCGACCGCCAGCTGGTGGGCTCGAGGCGGCTGCGAAGCTCTTCGAGCGTCGGATAGTGGTAGGCGTCGAGCCCGTTGCGCACCTCGTGCGGCCAAAACACTGGTCGTCGTTGCGGATCGTGCGCGTGAAAGACGTCGTCAAGGTCCGGATTCCAGCCGCCCTCGTTGCCGTTGGCCCAAAGGATCACCGACGGTCGATTGACGTCGCGCTCCACCATCTCGCGCACCAGCTCGGCGCCGACCTCAGTGTCGTAGGCGTCGTGCCAGCCGGCGAGCTCGTCGATCACGTAGAGGCCGAGGCGATCGGCGGCGTCGAGGAAGGCGTCGTTCGGCGGATAGTGCGAGGCGCGGACGGCGTTGACGTGCATCGCCTTGAGCATCGCAGCGTCGCGCCAGTCGACCTCGGGATCGACGGCGCGTCCGGTCGTCGGCCAGAACGCGTGACGATTCACGCCACGCAGCAGCACGCGCCGGTCGTTCACGAACAGACCGGCGACCTCGTCGTCCCCGCCGGGTCGCAGCTCGATGGTGCGAAAGCCGATCACCTCGTCGACCTGGTGTAGGACCTGCCCGTCGCGCACCAGTTCGACGCGTGCACGGTACAGGCGCGGCGTGTCGGCGCTCCACGCCTCGACGCCGTCGACCTGGGTTGAGATCTCGAATGTCGAACCAGACGCCTCCGCTTCGAAGGGGCCGTCGACCGCCTCGCCGTCGAGTGTTTCGACCCACAGCCGCAAGCGAGCGTCCTCGAGAGTCGAGGCGCCGCGGTCGACCACCCGCGCGCGCAAGTGCAGCGAGCCGTGGTGCCGGGCGTCGAAGGCCAAGTGGTCGATCGATGTCGACGGATGTGCGACCAGGCGCACCGGGCGGAAGATGCCGCCGAACACCCAGTAGTCGGCGTCGCGCTCGGCCAGCTCGACCGAGCGATCGGACGAGATCTTCGCCACTGCCACCTCGAGCTCGTGCCGGCCGCCCGGCTCGACCAGGTCGGTGATGTCGCGCCGGAAGCGGTAGAAGCCGCCCCGGTGGATCGGGCCGACGCGGTGGCCATCGACACGCACGCTGGCGTCGGTCATCACGCCATCGAACACCAGCTCGATGCGTCGCCCCGCCCACTCTGGCGGAATCTCGAGCGTGCGGCGATAGAACCCGAGCTCGTCGTGCTTGTCCTCGTTGTGGCCGTAGTCGTAGGCACCGAAGCCTTGCTGTTCCCACACCGACGGCACATCGATCGTCGTCCATCGTCCGCAGCCACGTGGAGTCGGTGCGTCGGGGTCACCGGAGCGGCAGACAAAGCGCCAGGGCACGGCGTCGGAGGGGCCACGCCCGGAGAGCAGAATTTCCTCGCTGCGTGGGGCCCTGTTCGGGAGACTCGGCCCCCCGGATGGAGTGGCGGGGCTTGCCCTCGCCTGGGTGGCTATGGCCGGACGGTCAGCGAGCTCGCCGCCAAGGCCGGAGGCGAGCCCCACCCCTCCACCGGTCGAGTCGAGGCAGCCGGTGAGAAGGCCAGCGACGAGCACCGCGGCGGTGCGGCGAAAGCAGTGGGACGAGAATCGGCGAATCACGGCGCGAAGCGTAGCAGTCGCCGAGACGGCGGGCGAGGGCGACTCATCGTTGAGGCCGACGGCGACGAAGGTGTCGGGCAGCTTAGGTTAGACCCGCCTTCTTCCGCAGCTCCTCGACCATAGAATCCAGACGCTTGACCTCTTCGTGCAGCTTCGCGTCTTCGCCGTGCAGGGCTGCTCCGTCGCTCTGCATCGAGCGCCGCACCTGCTGGAGCCTTTTCTCGAGCTCGAGTAGCCGATCGAGCAGCTCGGGTGAGCGCTCGATGTCTTTGGCGTCGAACCCGTGACCTCGCAGGCGCGAGTCGCGCCTCCACCGGTCGAAGGCCTCGTACTTGGCCTTGCGACCCTGGGCCTCGCGCACCGACGGTCGAATATTGCGCAGCCAGTTCAGCAGGCGCGCCATGTCCGGGCTCTCGTCCTCGGTCGGCAGGCGGCGCACGAAGTTGTACTCGTTGCCGTTCTGGCGCAGCCAGTCGAGCCACTTCACGACCTCGGCCTCCGGCACACCGCGCTCCATGAGCACCTCGCCGAGCAGATAGTGCTCATGCGCCAGGCTCGTGTTGCACACCGCGGGGTTGTCGGTGTTTACCGACACACGCACCTCGCGCTTCAGGCGGTTCTCTTCGTCGAGGGTGAGCTCGAACACGTGGTGTTGGCTGTACCGCTCCATCGGGCCGATGATCCGATTCGCCGACGGATTCACCTCGACCACCAGTTCGTGCTCATGGATCCGCTCCTTGAGCCGATCCTCGACCCGCCGGCAGAGCTCGAGCCAGCGGTGCTTGTTCTCCGCCATGTCGACTACGAGGATCTCCTGGCCGCGCTCGCGCACCTCGGGGCTGAGCCAGTAGAGGCCGAGCAGGAGCATCGCGTTTCGCGAGCCGATGTTGTGGCGCAGCTTGCGCATGATGCGCTCTTGGACTTCGTGCCAGCGGCGGTCCTCCTCATCGTAGTGACGCAGCCGTCGCAGTGTGAGCTTGCCGCGCAAGAGCTTCCGCAGATTGATGGTGTAGGGATCGAGTTGGCGCAGAGTCCAGGCGTCCCAGAGGCTGAGTGGCGACCAATTCCAGTCCATCAGACCGCGATGCTCAGACGACACGCGGCGTCGACGATACTCGGTACGGTCGACCGGCGAGTCACCGGCGCGGCGGCGCGTTCTCAGGTCGTCGAGGTGCAGCGGGTCGAAGTCGTCGCCGGCGGCGTGGCCATAGATTTCCCAGCTCAATCGCTGGATCCAGTCTTCAATCGCCAGCTCGCCGACCACTTCGTCTCCCGGACCGAGGAAATGGTGGACCCAGACTAGAGTATCGAGCCATTCGAGCTTTGGGACGACCGCCTGGTAGCCGTTGTGCTCGAGCCAGACCTCGGGCGAGAGCGCCAAAGCTGTGCCGTGCCCCAGGCGGTCCCCCGGATGCGGGTTGAGGAAATCGACGACTTCGCAGATCGCGCGAAGGCCCGAGAGGAGATGCCGGAAGTCTTCGCCGACGTGGTAGGTCATGCCCAGGCGACGCTTCTCGACCAGCTTGCAGATACTCGGCTCGAGAGAAAAGAACGGCGCGAAGCGGCGTGCCGGACCGGTGGTCGAAATCGGAAGCTCACGCAAAAATCGAAAGACGGGTGCGAAGACCTCGGGTGGTGTGGCCAACTCGAGATTCGCAGCGTCGATGCCGACGATAAAGGGAACGACCGGTGTCGGTCGTCGCAGGAGGCGGTAGAGCCGCATGGCTTCCTGGCGAATGTGACGCCGGCGGTATCCCCAGCGCAACCGTGGCGCCGGTTGGTACTCATGCTTCGAGAACGGGCGGTCCTCCTTTTCTTCCCGTTCCTTCTTGAAGTGGACGACAAGGCCGAACTTCTGTACGCGTCGTTTCTCGTGATCGCCTGGCCGCGCGTGGGCCAGAATCCATGGCACTAGCTCATGTGCCGAGCTCGGAGGTGCCACTCGTCCTTCGAGAACGCGGAGTCCCCGCCACTTGCGCAGGCGTTCGAAGACCAGGCGCGATCGCTCCATCTGGTGCAGCTTTGGGCGTCGCTGGGACGATGCGTAGTAGCGCCGGAAATGGCTCAATCCAGTGGTGCGGCCCTGCTGGGTCGAGAGTTGCCAGTGATGGGTGCGGCAGACGAGGTAGCGGAAGAGTGCGCGATGGAGAAAATGGCGGGGAGGGTTCGCTTCTTTGCGCTTGACCTTGTCGTCATCGCCATATCGTGCTTGCTGATACCAGGTGCTCGGCGTTGCACGAATCAGCTCGAGATGCGCCGCTAGGTGCAGCTGGCAAACCAGACGGTACCGATCCTGCAGGGTTTCGGGACAGTTGCCCGGAGGTTTACCGCTCCGCCAAAGTACTTGTTGATGGTATGCGGTCGGGCTGATCCAGCGCAGCAGAAAGCGGAAGTCGTCGTCTAGGCGGTGGTCACTGAGCAGGCAGCCTGTACCGCGGGGCAGGCGCTCACGATCCCTTGTGGGCAAGCTCTTGTACACGGTTTCGGCCAGAGCGCTGGCCCGCCATCTGCGTCGTGTGACCTGTCGAGTGGCACGCCGGATCGCTGCCTCGACGATGAAAGGTAGCGCTCCCTCGATCTCGAGGCTCTTGGCTCCGGGCAGGTGTTTGCTGATCGTAAGTCGAAGGACTCTCTGCAATTCTTCAAGAATCTTTCGTTCGTGGAGTCGATCGCCCTCCTGCTGAAGTCCTCCGATCGATCCTTCCGAGTCCTCGAGGCCGGCAAGAGGCCCGAGGCGAGCCCTGGCGGCGGCGACCAGTTCAAGCTCGAGGGCCTCGGGAACTGGCTCGGGAGTCGTCGGTTGATAGATCGCGTCGGCGATGGCATCTCGCAGTCGATGGGTCGCCAAGTGCTCTTCGTGAGGACTGCGCGCGAAGTAGATGCGATCGAAGAGTCGCAGAAGGCGCCGTGGACGCAATCCGTATTCTTCGCTGGCCTTCCGTGAGTGCAGACGCTCGACTTGGGCGGTCCATATGGCAAGAGCGAGGATCTTGCCTGCGAAGAGATCGAGGACCAGCAGACGATGCTCTTCGGGAGTCCTGCCGCCGAAGCCTCTGAGCGTGGTCGGCTTCAAGAGATTGTCGGCCCAGGTTTCCTCCGCGCTGGTGACTCCTTGGAGATGGAGGTGGCTCTCGCTGAGCCCTCGGCGAACGACGCTGCGTAGGCCGAATGAGTTGCTCGGAAGAAGGGTGATCTGTTCTGGAAGATCGAGGGCGTCTCGAAACGAGATCACGCCCTCTGACACCGTCCGCGCGTGTCCATGGCGCACGATATGACTCGCTGGCAGGCGGATGCCGAGCTCGTGAAAGTCCTCCATGCGCCCTTCGCGCACGCAGGGCTCGGTCCCGTTCCACACGAGGAAGTACTCGTTCAGGTAGCGGAACGCCTGGAGAAGGTCGTAGTCGGCTGGCGGGTCGAGTCGGTAGGGCCACCGCGGATCCGCCGGCATGCGGCTCGGCCGTCTGTGGCCCAGCCGATGTAGCGCCCGACTACCAGACACGATCTCCTCGACGTTGTCGTAGGAGTAGGTCGGCAACTCGTCGAGAAGCCAGCCCTGCTCCCGCTCCTTCACTGGCCGCGGCCCCGCCTGCCACGCCACCGGAAGGCGCCCGCCGCCGGTGCCCTCGACCCAGGAGAGCAGAGGGCTGACTTGGCCAAGAATGTCGAAGGGGAGGAGGGGACGGTTCATGAAGACGTGACTTCAGCTTTTGTCTCGGGGACTTCACCTTCCTCGCTATCCCTAGTGTCTTCGTGTCGTCGCCACTCTCTAGTCTCGGCTCGGTGATAGTCGAACTCTGGAACGTAGAAGCCCTCGAGCGTGACACGCTCGATCTTGAGCATGTCTGAGATCACCGCAGTTTGATCAGATTTGCTCCAAGTCCGGGGAATCACTGTGCTGCTCTTCGGTTTGGTGCCCCACCAAAGGCCCATCAAGTGCTCGGCGAGTGCTGGAGGAATCTTCAGACGATCGATCCAGGCAGAAGCTGATGGCAAGTGATCACTTTTGGCCTTCTGACCATGTGGTTTGTTCGGCGGCAGGCTGGGATCGGCCTTTCGCTTCCAGACGTCTTTGGTCTTCTCGCCGAAGTAGTAGTCGCTCCGAAGAAAGGCCGGGCAAGTTAGAAGCAGGTGGAGAATTGGTGGGCAGCCGCGCCAATACTGGAGAATGTAGCTGCTCCAAGCATTGGCGGCATGCCATGCTTGCCACCGATTCTTCTGTCCCTCGTTCCCTTCCTTCCCCTTCGTCCCTTTCTGCCTTTTCTTCCCCTTTCCGGCATCGAGACCTGGCTGCTTTTCCAGGTAAGCTGCGTCGAGCCGTGGCCAGAGACTACCGAGGATGTATTCCCCGTGCACTCGCCGAATGAAGCAGTCGCCCCATCCGATGTGTAGCTCCCCTGCTGGGAGTGGAAACACGACATCGTCCCAACAATCTTCGAGCCAGTCGACGAGGGAGTTGGCGAGTCCGCGAATCCCGTCCCGAGTTGGAGCACTCCACGGTCGAAATTCACAAAGTGCATCTGAGAGCCGGCCTTCGTCCTCGTTGCGATTCAGGAGCGAGCCGGGGACGAGGCCCCCCAGGCAGTGTGAGCGAATCAGGCGCTCCATGTCGGTGCGAAGGACGTCCCGTGCATCCCTGTACTGGGCCTTCTCCGCTTTCCTCTTGGACGCCTTCTTCGACCGGTGCTCGAAAAACTCTTGGTTTCGGTAACCAAGCTCAATCGCCTGGCCGATGAAGCCGAGGCCACGCCAGATCGAGAAACAGGCCCAAAAGCGTCCGGAGCTGTAGCCATAGCAGGTCCAGATTCGCAGGAGGAGCTCTTCGCGCGACTCGAGATTTCTATTGAGGCGCTCTCCGGAAAAGGTATCCTGAAACTCTTCGGTGTTGAGAAAGAGCATGCCGAAAGAGAAAGCTTCGACTTTCGCATCCGCGATGCGTGCCGCGTTGATCGGCGCATGCTGTAGGTCCCAGCCGTAGCCGTTCATGCGCCCTCGAACCGGTTCATCATTCGCCACGGCGCGGCTCCAGTTTCGAGCCATGATCTGAGGCAGGTAGAAGCCAAGAGTGACGTTCAGAAACCAGATGAGTGCCTGGGGTGCCGGAATGGTCAGGCGCCCTTGGATCTGATCACGGCGCTTCGGAACAGCCTCAGGGTCTTCATAGATTTCTTTCTTGGCTCGGTCGAATCGTGTGGCGAGTCCGAAGCCCTTGTGCTTTCGCTCGAGATTGATGGTCTGTCGGATCGGAACTTCCTCGTCTCCATACGGTTCCTCTCCGTGCATCCACGGACGAAAGATGTTGGCTGCCAGGAGGGATAGCACCTGACTCCGGCGGTAGTCGGCGCGATTGAACCAGCGGTCGACTACGGATCTCCGAACCGAGCGTTCCTGCGTCAAGATGTTCTCGATCACCACGCTGCGCAGTTCTTTGGGGCTCCAGCTGTAGAGATCCTCGAGAAAGAGACCGAGCTCGCGCAGGGTGTCGCGGTGGACATTGAGCAAAGACCAAGTGGCGCTGTTGAAGATCTTCGCCCAGGTCGCTTCTCTTTCAAGCTCGTGCAGCCGACGCGCCAAGAGCTCGAAGCCTTCGAAGATGGCGGCTGGGCTGGGGTTCTGTTTGCCACCCTTCTCTGCATGCGTCGGTTTGGCGTCTTTCAACACTCCACCCATTCCGATCTCGGGCCATCTCTTGCAAAGTCGCACGTCCTGGCTTCCCGTTTGGCCCTCAAATCCTTCCTTCCCCGTCTTTCGAGCCTCAAGTCCGTGTTCGGGTGAAGTTGCTGCAACCCGCTTCTTCCAAGTCGTGACTTCATCGGTGTCGCCGAAGATCCGGGTATGACCCTTCTCGCCGATCTTCTCAATCTCCTCGACCGACAAACCCGCCATCAAGCCGAATTGCGGCGTACGAAGAGCGTGAAGGCGGCAGTCGGCCATGGCGTCGACGACCTGGAACTGGCGTCGCAACGTCGACGGCCGCAGGGCGGCCTTGACGAGGTGGGCATCTTCTCTATCGGGGTGGCCGAAAAGCAGGAAGCTGGCGGTGGTGAGGAGCTCGAGAACCTGCTGCTTCGGAGCGTCGCCCGATGTAACCCGGTCACGGTCGATTCGTACCCTCATTCGAGCGCGCTGTACGCGCGCAGGCGCCGGGCCGAGGCGGATGCGGTTGCGTACGGGAAAGCAGCGGGCGAGGAACTGGACGGCTAGCTGCTCACTGATCGAGAGGCGTGCAGTCGCGCTCTCGATCGGGTGCTGCTGGTTTTGGTCGCGAAGGGTGTGGCGGTAGTAGACCTCGATCAGCTCCTCGGGCATTCGATCCGTGAAGCAGAAAACCGGCACTAAGCGACCGTGGGTCAAGAAGCTCTGGTAGCTCTGGAGCGCGCGGACGAGGTGATTCGGAGCGAGGTCGAGATCGTCGATTGGCAAGAGCACGATCTCGGAGCGCAAAGTGCCGACGAGCGCGTGGATGAACTTGCCGAGAGCCTTTTTGAGTCGCAGGCCGCTGGTATGGCGCTCAAGCTTCTGCAGGCTCAGGCCTAGCGGGTCGTGCTCCTCGGTGTGTTCAGGCTCGTCGATGACGCGGAGATACTCGTTGACCTCCTGAAAGGCGAGTTGCACCGGCGACAGGCCTTTCGGATAGCCGTACTCGCCCTCGTCGAGGCTGTCGTTCTCTTTCTCCAGTGCCGATGCCAGGAAAGCATAGAGCAACTGGTCGGACTCGGCCCAGGTGGTCGGGTCCATCACCGGCAGCGTTGCGATCTTCCCCTCAAGGCTTTTTGGTCGCACAGGAGGGTGAATCGAGTCCTTACTACGATCGACATCGTCGGCCAGCGTCCGCAGCAGACTGCTCTTGCCGGAACCCGAGGGCCCGAAGATTGCGATCGAGAGATGGGGCAGATCCTGGTCGCCCTCGGTCTTCGCGCCTCGAGGGCGCTCGCTGACGGCCTCGTCGATCATGGAAACGTGCCGTGTGATCAGCTGGTAGAGCCGGCTGAGATCGTCGTGCCACAGATTTTGGTGGTCGCGGAAAGCGCGGGGCGAGCGCGAGCGATCGAGATCGATTTCGAAACGATTCTCGTGGCGTTGCATCTCGAGTCCTTCCTCTCATCAGGCGACCGCGCCGGCGAGCGTGGTCGGTCGGATTCGGCATGTGTGCCGCGTCTCAGAGTCTGCGCCGCAGGCGGCGGAGGGTGCGCGAGGCCTGGCGCTCGCGCTGTTCGATCCAAGGGGCCTGGCGGTTGATCTTGCGGTACTCCTTGCGGTTCAGCTCATACCAGCAGGCCGCACATCCCATCGCGAGAACGAGCAGAAGAAGGTCTCCCAAGAAGAGATGAAAGCCGTGGATGCCGGCCAGCGGACGGCCAAAGGCGCATGCGGCCGTGAGCACGGAGGCGATGAGAACGGCATTGACGAACCAGCCGCGGCAGATACGCAGCCGGCTGCGGCCGTACTCGAGGTGCTTCCAGAGCTCGGGTGCCTCGGAAATCAGCGTGCGGCGAAGCTCGTAGTAGCGAGTCTTGTCGCGCCGCGAGCCGCCGAACTCGCGGGCGAGGAGACGGCCGTCCCAGAAAGAGAAGACGAAATCGGCGGCACGGTCGACCAGGATTCCGACAAGGTAGGCGATGGTCAGAAGGGGGAAGATGGTTTCGAGCGACAGCCAGGTACCGCGCAGCGGCCCGACCTCGTAGCCGAAGAGCCCGGCCACGAGTAGACCGAGCCAGATCAAGGCACCGAGACCGATCACCAACAGCTCGACGAATAGATGAGTCGTCGTCATCGCGCACACCTCTCCCGGGCGTTCGTCCGATCGCAGAATAAAGCTTATTCGGGACGCCGCGTCGACGCCGAGAACGAGGCGCGACCTGCCTCGGCTGCCCTCGCGGCGCAAAGGCGCGAGGAGTCAGAAGGCAGTGAGCCGAGGTCGGCCGGGGAGCGGGCGCGGTCGCTGGAAATCAGAGGATGGCTGGATCGTACAGCGTCGTGCCGGCCGCGACAAGGGGGCGGGCGCAAATCGGGTCGGCGGCGAGCCGAAACGTGCCTCGAGACAAGGCGTTCGCCTTCATCGAGCCTTCACGCCGGGGCTGTGGAAAATCCTCGGCCGTGGTCGCGGGGAGGCTCGGCAGCGAGGCACTTTGGCGCTGAATCGGGACGAATGGAAAGAACTGTGGAAAAGTTGGCGGGTTCTGCCGCGAAAAAAATCTGCGGCTTCGGTGGAAAAACCTCAAGCCTTTGAAAACAATAGACTTGCACTGTGTTGCACAAGATGCTGTGCAAAGCGGGCAAAGCGTAGGAGAATTGGGGGCTCAGGGCCCCCCGTGCGCAGCTTTTCCACAGAAGTTTCCGCAGTGCCTGTCGAAAGCTTCGACCGGCGACTTGGCACGGTCTTCGCTTGGTGCGCCTTCATCGCTGGTTCATCGCCCCGGCATCCTCGGTCTCCGTCCTCGAGGTCGTGCGACTGCCCTTGCTCGGAGCCGGATCGGCCTGCTCGGGGACCGGCGTCGCCGCCACGGCGACGAGCTGGCCGCGGGTGCGGAAGAGCAGCGTTTGGCCCGAGATCGCCGGGCTCGCGAGAGTGATCGCGTCGAGCTCGTTGGTGGCGACCAGGCGATGCTCGCGTCCCGTGGCGACGACGAAGACGTCGCCGATCTCAGATGTCAAGTAAAGGTGCCCGTCGGCGGCGACCGGCGACGCGGTGAAGGTGCGCGACCCGCCGCCGATGCGCGCGTCATAAACTTTATTTCCCGTGGCGGCCTCGAAGACCGTGAGCACGCCGTTGTCGCGCATGCGGTAGAGGAGATCGCCGTGCACCAGCGGCGTCGTCATGTAGGAGCCACCGCGCGGCTGGCTCCATGCGACGCCGCGTGGGGCCTCCGTGGCCCGATTCGGCGCGTCGGTCGACTCGACCAAAGGCGGCAGCTCGCCGCGCGCGTCGGCGTGGACGGCGAGCAGGGGCGCCATGCCGCCGTGGGAACTGGTGAAGAAGAGCAGACCCTGGGACTCGAACGGCGTCGGGACCGGGATGTCGCCGCCACCCTCCTGCCACCAGACCGGCTCCCCGGTAGCCAGGGAGTAGGCGCCGCGTCGTTTCCAGCCATTGACGACGATCTGCGCGGAGTCACCGACTTCGACCACGGTCGGCGTCGACCAGGTCGGGACTTCGTTGCGCTGCTGCTTCCACACCAGGCGACCGTCGGTGGCGTCGAAGGCGGCGAGGAACGAGCCCTTTTGCACGTCGGCCTGGACGATCACCAGACCGTCGTGGAGCACCGGCGAGGCGCCGAAGCCCCACTGCGCGCTGGCGTCTCGGAAGAAGCCGGAGTCGAGCGTGCCGAGGTCCTTCGACCACAGGAGCTCTCCCGCGTGGTCGTAGGCGTAGAGACCCTCGGACCCGAAGAGGGCGACGACGCGCTCGCTGTCGACCGCCGGGGTCGAGTTGGCGTGCGTCGACTTAGTGTGGCGTTGGAACGTCGGCACGCCTGCGGTCGCCTCGCGGCGCCAGATCTCCGCTCCGGTCGCGAGATCGTAGGCGAGCACCAGCCAGCGATGCGGGCTTTCGTCGTCGACGGGCTCGACGTCTCCGTAGAGGCCGACGCGCAGCTCGTCGTCGCCTTCGCCCTGGCGCACGGCGGTGGTGAGGAAGACGAGGCCGCGCTCGCCGTCGTGCCACACGACAGGGCTCGAATGGCCGAGGCCGGGGACGTCGGTCCGCCAGGCGATGTTGTGGTTGTCCGGAACGCTCCAGGTGGTGGCGACGGGGCCGTCGGCGACGCCGCGGGCGCCGGCGCCGCGGAACTGCGGCCAGCTGTCGCTCGACGGATCGGCGACAGCCTGCGATCCGACGAGCGACGAGACGAGCAGGCAGCCGACGAGCAGCGCGATTCGCGGGCGCAAGCCGCGGGCGGATGGGCGGAGGGACGGGGTGGGGCCGAGTCGTGTCATGAGGTTCCTCGGTGGGTCGCGGAGTCGGCGATCGGGTCGGAGTCGGTATCGGTCTCGAGGCCGAAGGTGAGAGTCATGCCGTGCAGGCTGCGGAGAGTGAGCCGGACGGGGGCCTGGCTGTTTCCGTCGAGGTCGTCTCCGTCGGGGTCGTCTCGATCGGCCGTGTCGATGTCGAGGCTCAAGCCCTGCTCGAGGTCGAAGAACGAGGTGCTCGAGGCCGCATAGAGGCGCGTTGCGCCGCTCCAGGTCCGCGCGGTCAGACCGTCGTCGGTGCGCTCCACGGTGAGCGTGAGCGACGGCAGCTCGAGCCCGCGATAGGAGCCAACGAGGGCGTCGAGCGTCGCGTCGTCGACGTCGACCGTGCTGCGAACCTGCGGCTGCAGAGCGGGCCACGCGTACTGCTCGGCGAGGGCCGCGATGATCTCCCGCGCCAGGGCGTCGCCTCCGTCGCCGTTGGTGAGCACGACGGCGCCGTGCCCGCTGTGGATGAAGCCGACGACCAGAGCGCGATAGCCGGCGGTGGCGCCGCGGTGGACGAAGTATCGGGAGTGACCTCGGCCGCGCAACTCGAGGCCGAGGCCCCAGCCGTTGGCGTCGGTTTGCGGCTCGAGCATGGTGCGGGTGAGATCGCGCGGCAGGCGGCGACCGGGCTTGCCCGCGTGGGACTTCTGTAGGTCGACGAGCCAGGCGGTGAGATCGGGCGCGGTACTCCACAGGCCGGCGGCGGCATACTCGGGATGGCGTCGCCAGCCGTCATCGATCTGGATTGCCCGACGCGCTTCGGAGTCTTCCGACGACGTGACGCCATGACCGCGCGCGACCGGTCCGCCGGCGGGCGGCTCGGCGCCGAAGCCGCTGGCCAACATCTCGAGCGGCTCGAAGATCTCGCGCCGCATCGCCGCGTCGAAGGGGCCGTCGAGAGCGACCAGGACGCGCCGGAGCACCTCGTAGCCGCCGCCGGAGTAGGCCCAGCCGGAGCCCGGCGCGCGCTCGACGGCGATCGCCGGGTGGTTGGCGGGCGCTGAGCCGCCGAGACTCTGTTCGAGATTCGGCAGGGGCTCGCCGGCGGAGTAGCCGGAGACGCTCGGTTGGCCGACGCCGGCGGTGTGGCTGAGCAGGCGACGTGGGGTCACCGCTCCGGCGAACCCGCCGCGCGGCAGCTCGTAGGCGGCTCCGGCGGCGCGCAGGACCGCGTCGATCTCGACGTCCAGATCGAGGCGGTCGGCGGCGACGGCGCGCAGCGCCAGAGTGGCGGCCAGCGGTTTGCTCAGCGACCCGACCTGGAAACGCGTGTCCGGAGTCACGGGATCCTCGGAACCGGCCGTGAGCACGCCGTAGCCCTCGGCCCAGCGCAGCTCGCCACCGTCGACGACGGCGATGGCGACGCCCGGAACAGCGTGGTGACGCAGGCGTTCGCGCAGCGGCAGCGGCTCGTCGGGCATGCCGGCGAGGCGCACGGGCAGGCGCAGCGCGCCGCTCAGCTCGGCGGCTTCGAGCTCCGGCGTCGTGTTGGGAATCACCGGCGGCGGCGGCGTCGAGTCGCAGGCGGCGAGGATGCCGAGGAGGAGGAGAGCGGGCGGGGTGAGGATGCGGGAGGAGCGCGGGAGCGGCATGCGGCGATCATACCGGCGCGCCGCGCAGCGGGCTCGGATGCGGAGCGTAATGGCTGTCGTAAGGCAGAGGAGAGATCCTTGGTCTCGTCATGGACAAGAGCTACAGCACAATGCCGCGAGATACGAAAGCCTTGGTCGCCCGGGATCCTCGTCAAGTCGCCGAGCTGGTGCTCTGGCTCGCCGGCATGGTCGCCGGCGTGCTCGCGCTCGGCTGGCCGCTCTAGGGGGAGCGTCCGGCACGCCAAGGCGTCGGACGACGCGGTTAGACTCGGGTCGACGTGGGAAGAACGCGAAGACGTGTCACGATCCTCGTGCTTTCGCTCGAGGGCCTCGGCCTGTTGTTGGTCGTGGTTGGCCTGTGGATGCTCGGGGAGCATCGCCTGACGTGCGAACGCTCCGCGGAGGGCCACATCGCATGCCTCGCCGAGGTGCGCCGTGTGGCCTGGTTGCTGACGCCTCGCCGCCAGGAGCTCAGGCCCGTCGTCGGCGTCGACGCCGCGGCTCCGTCTCTCGGGTCCGACGAGCACTGGCTGCGGCTCGATGCCGACGGTGAGCCGGTGCGCGTGCTCTCGGGCACGGCCCGGCGAACGGCCGAGGACGTCGAGCGGCTGCGGCGCCTGGTGGAGGGGGACGCCGCGGCCGAGCCGGTGGTTGTACGCCGGGCCGACTGGCCCGTCGGCTTGGCGCTGATCGCGTTCGGCGCCACCTGGGTGCTGGTGATCTCGCTGATCATGCGCGAGTTCCTCGGCTTCCACACGCCGTGGTGGTGGCGCGTCGTCGGTCGTCGGCGCTGAGAGGCCATGCGCTCGGGCGCCGTGCACACGGGCGCCGTGCAGACGGGCGCCGTGCGCTCAGGCGTCGCCGCGCGGGCCGGGGAAGAACGCGTTGGTGCGGCGCTTGTACTCGGCGTAGGCCGGGCGCCGTTCCTCGATCGTGCTCTCGGTGAGTGTGACGCCGGAGACCTTCATCAAGAGCACCGACATTAGGAGCGGGCCAGGCACGGTCCACCAGCCGCCGGCGGCGACGGCGATGGCGTAGAAGCCCCACCAGACGCAGAAATCGCCGAAGTAGTTCGGGTGCCGGGTGTAGCGCCAGAGACCGCGGTCGAGCACTTGGCCCCGAGTCGACGGATCGGCCTTGAAGCGCGCCAGCTGCCAGTCGCCGCCAGCCTCGAAGACCATGCCGACGAGCCACAGGGCGACGCCGAGCGCGTCGAGCCAGCCGAGCGCCGCGTCGGGGTCGCCGCCGGTCCCGGCGAGCAGCGGTAGTGCGATGAACCAGGCGAGGAAGGCCTGGAGCCAAAAGACGGTGCCCAGGCTCTTCCACCAGAATCCTGGGTTCTGGTTCCTGCGCATCGCCTGGTAGCGATGGTCTTCCTCGCCCTCGTGCAGGTTGCGCCAGGCGAGGTAGCCACCGAGGCGCAGACTCCACAAGGCGACCAGCGAGAGCAGGAGGATCGTGCGCGGGCCGGTTGCATCCTGGCGCAGGGCGAAGACGATGGCGGCGGCGAGAAAGAGGATGGGCCAGGTCGGATCGGCGACACCGGCGTCGCGCCGCGCCAGGCTGACCAGCCACATCGCGGTCATCAACGCGAAGACGGCAGCGCCGCCGGCGAGGTAGGCATCGAGCTGGAAGTCGATCGATTGGATCATGCTCGAGTCTTCGCCCGACGGCGCGTGTCGGATGCTCCGCGTTGGAAGCGCCGGGTGCTCAGACGCCGCGCAGACGCAGCGCTCGTACCACGCGCTCGACGGCGAGACCGTAGGCGGCGGTGCGGTAGTCGAGATCGGCGCTGCGCCGGCGCTCGAGCAGCGCGTCCCACGCCTTGCGCATCCGCTTCTCGAGCTCGCCCCGCACCCGCTCGACCTCCCACTGGTAGCGCGACAGGTTCTGCACCCATTCGAAGTACGACACGGTGACACCGCCGGCGTTGGCGAACAGGTCGGGAATCACCGGCACGCCCCGCTCGCCGAGGATGCGGTCGGCAACAACGTCGAGCGGCGCGTTGGCTGCCTCGACGATCATCCGTGCCTGGACTCGCTCGACGTTGCCGTGGTGAATCGCGTCCTCGAGCGCCGCCGGGATCAGCACGTCGACGTCGAGAAAGAGCAGGCTGTCGCGCTCGATCTCTTCGCCGCTGCCGGCGAGCGTCGCGGGATCGTCGGGTGCTCCCGACTCGTAGGCCGCGAAGAGGCGCGGGATGTCGAGACCGGCGGGATCGTGGACCGCGCCCTCGACGGTCGAGATGGCGACGACTTTGGCGCCGGCGTCGTGCAACAGGCGCGCGGCGTGGCGACCGACGTTGCCGAAGCCCTGGATCGCCACGGATGCGCCCTCGAGTGCCCGGCCCTCGGCCTCGAGCGCCCAGCGGGTCGCCAGCGACACGCCACGCCCGGTCGCCTCGACGCGTCCCGGCGAGCCGCCGAGCTCGATTGGCTTGCCGGTGACGACGCCCGGATGCTCGCCGTGGCGTGCCGAGTAGCGCTCGACGATCCAGGCCATCTCACGGCCGCCGGTGCCGGCGTCGGGTGCCGGGATGTCGCGATCTGGACCGATCAGAGTGCCGAGACGGTCGACGAAGAGCTTGGTCAGGCGCTCGCGCTCGTTGGCGCTGAGCGCCCGCGGGTCGCAGTCGATGCCGCCCTTGGCGCCGCCGAACGGTAGGAGAGCGAGCGACGTCTTCCAGGTCATCAACGACGCGAGCAGGCGCGCATGCTCGATGTCCATGTGCGGGTGGTAGCGCAGCCCGCCCTTGAACGGCCCGAGGCTGCGGTCGTGCTGCACGCGATAGCCGCGGTAGATGCGCATCGAGCCGTCGTCGAGCCGCAGAGGCAGCTCGACGGCGACCTCGCGATGCGGTGCACGCAGCTGGCAGGCGAGGGTCTCGTCGAGCTCGAGGCGATCGAACGTCGCGGTCAGCGCGGCGGCGGCCACGGACTCGTGGAGAGCGCCTTCGTCGGCGTCTCGGGGCTCGGTGGTCTGGGTGGAGTCGGGCCGCGGGGGCGAATCGCTCATGAGTCTCCTCGGGTGCTGGTCGTCGAATGTCGGGGCGGCGTTCGCGACTGTACCGGACGCGTCGAGGGGGCGATCCCAAGGCACCGGCGACGTCGTCGAAGCGCGAGACTCACGATATTCTTGCTGCGGCCGCATCTTCGTGCACGACCCAGGAGAATCCGATGCGACTGACCCGCGAACGACTCGACGAGCTCCTCGACCAGGCGGAAGCGCCTTGTGTCTCGTTCTATCTGCCGACCGTCCAAGCCGGAGCCGAGACGCGGCAGAATCCGATTCGCTTCAAGAACCTCGTCTCGGAGGCCGAGTCCGAGCTCCTCGCGCGCCAGACCGACGAAGCGGTCGTCGACGCGCTCCTTCGACGCGCGCGGACGTTGCACGAGGACTTCGACTTCTGGCAGCACCAGAGCCGGGGCCTCGGGGTGTTCCTCTCGCCGTCGTCGATCGCGACGCATCGGCTTCCCTACGAGGTGTCGGACCGGGTGACGGTCGGCGAGCGGCCGCGCGTCAAGCCGCTGCTGCCGCTGCTCACCGGCGACGGAACGTTCTATGTGCTCGCGTTCAGCCTCAATCGGGTGCGTTTGTTCGAGGGCTCGCGCGAGGGCCTGGGCGAGCTCGATGTGCCGACTCTGCCGCAAAGTCTCGAGGACGCGGTGGGCAAGGAGTTCGACGGCGGATCGCTGCAGTTCCACTCGACCGGCGACTCGAGCGGCGGTGATCGAGCGATTTACCATGGCCACGGAGGGGGCGACGAAGACCAGCGGGCCGAAGTCGAGACTTACCTGCGCCTGGTCGACGACGCGGTCCGCAAGGTGGTCGGCACGAGTGGAGCGCCGCTGGTGCTCGCAGCGGTCGAGCGCCAGGCGGCATCGTTCCGCCGGGTGACGCAGACGCAGCATGTATCCGACGGTCTCATCGCCGGCAGCCCGGACGAAGCGACCGCCGAGGGCCTGCACGCCGCCGCCTGGGAGCTCGTCGCGCCGCACTTCGACCAGGCGCGGCGCGAGGCCGCGGACGGGCTGGCGAACCGTCTTGGCACCGGGCTGGCTCTTGTCGACTCGGTGCGTGAGATCCTCCCCGCGGCCGGCTTCGGCCGGGTCCAGGCTCTGTTCGTCGTGCGCGACGCGGAGGTTTGGGGTCGTTGGGACGGCGAGGCCGAGGTCACGGTGCACGAGACGCACGAGATCGGCGACCTCGACTTGATCGAGGAGGCGGCGCTTCAGGCGCTGCGCCACGGAGCCAGCGTCTTCGCCATCGACGCCGACGCGATGCCGTCCGGCGCGAAGCGGTTGGCGGCTCTGCTCCGCTACTAGAGTGCGTCGATGAGCACGACCTCGGTGGTGCGCGCCGACGGCGCAGTCGCGATAGGGTGCGCGGCATGACACGCATCGCTTTGATCCACCCCACCGGGCTGCTCGCGACCGACGTGCGCGAGGCGCTCGAGCGCCGGCCCGAGCTCGCCCACGAGCTGCGGCTGCTCTCCGACGACACCGACGAGATCGGCACGCTCACCCAGGTCGACGGTGCGGCTGCCATGGTCGGCGACCTGGGGGAGACCTCGCTCGAAGAGGTCGACCTCGTCCTGCTCTTCGGCTCCGCCGAACGCTATCGCCCGCTGCTCGAGACGCTGCCCGCGGGCGTCGACGCGCTGATCGTCGCCGCCGGCGGTCGTCACGACGGTGTACCGATCGTCGACGGCGTCAACCTCGAGGCCGTGCGCCGAGGCGACCTGTTGCTCAGCCCGCCGCCCGCGACCATCGGCTTGGCCCACCTGCTGCAACCGCTGCTCGAGTTCGGCTTGCGCGAGGTGGTCGCCACGGTGCTCGAGCCGGTGTCGACGTACGGTAAGGAAGGGCTCGACGAGCTCTTCGAGCAGACCCGCGATCTGCTCAGCTTCCGCGGCGAGGTACGGCGCGAGGTTCTGCCGGCGCAGCTCGCCTTCAACGTTCTCGGACCGTCTGCCGACGGCGTGCCGCAGCTGCGTGAGCATCTCGGCCAGCTGCTCGGCGTCGAGTTCGCGGTGTCGGCGCAGCTGTTGCGTGTGGGGCTCTTCCACGGCCTCGGGCTGTCGGTCGCGGTGCGGCTCGACAACGATCCGGGTCTGGCGACCGTGCGCGAAGCTCTCGAGGCGCCGCCGCTCCTCGGCATCGTCGAGGAGTCGGATCTGCTCGGCACCGTCGATGCTGCCGGTCGACGCGAGGTGCTGATCGGCGCCGTCGAGCCGGCTGGCGACGGCGTGTACCAGCTGTGGGCGGTGCTCGACAATCTCGGCCGGGGTGGCGCGCTCAACGCCGTCGCCGTGCTCGAAGTGCTCACCGGTCACGCCGACGGCTGAGCGATCGTCTCCCGGGAGCGCGCGTCAACCGCCGACGCGCGCCGCCTCGCGCTGCACCTGCTCGAGGTAGGGGTAGAAGTCGACCTGGATCGTGTGCCGGTCGGATTTCACGTAGCGCCGCTTGATGCGGGCACGGTCGCGCTCGATCTCGCGCTCCATGCGCGCCCGCGACGGCAAGACCGCCTCGCCGCGCAGCAGGCGCGCCACCCACACCGACTGCGCCTCGGCCAGCGGCATGATGGCGCCCAGCGGCTGCACCAAGCCGATGAAGAAGAGGCCCGGGACGCGCGGGTGCACGACATTGCGGAACAGGCGGACGTCGTTTTGGCGTGGGTCGACCAGGTCGTCGCCGAGGAACGGGAAGCGGATCTCGTAGCCGGTGCAGTAGATCACCAGGTCGATCGTCTCGCGGCTGCCGTCGACGAACACCACGCCGTCGCCGTCCAGCCGCTCGAGGTTCGGCTTCATGCGAATCTTGCCGTGACCGACGAGGTTGAGCAGATCGGCCGAGATCGTCGGATGGGCGGCGAGCAGGTGGTGGTCGGGCTCGGTGACGCCGAAACGGTCCTGAGGCCCGCGCGCGATGCGCAAGACCAGCTGGAATCCCAGGCGTTGAAGCCACAGCGGCAGGCGGCTACCGGCGGGCGTGGTGAAGTGGTCGATCGGCCGGCCGAAGGCGTACTTCGGCAGAATGTGCGCGCTGCGCCGGGTCGACAGGACGGTCTCCTCGGCGACCCGCGACGCCTCGCAGGCGATGTCGACCGCCGAGTTGCCGATGCCGACCACCAGTACGCGACGTCCCGTCAGCTGCTCGGGCGTCTCGTAGAAGTGCGAGTGCATGGTCTCGCCGTCGAACGAGCCGGTGAACTCGGGCAGGCGCGGCGCCCAGTGATGACCGTTGGCCACCAACACCGCACGCACGACGCGTTCGTGCTCGCCGTCGGAGTCGCGCACGCTCACCCGCCAGCGGCCGTTCTCGGTCGGCTCGACGGCGGTGACCTCGGTGCCGAAATGGATGACGTCGCGGAAGCCGAAGTGGTCGACGTAGTCTTCGAAGTAGTCGAGGATCTGGCTGTGATGCGGGTAGTCGGGGTACTCGGCCGGCATCGGGAAATCCGAGTAGGCCATCTTTTCCTTCGACGTGTTGATGTGCAGCGACGCGTACGCCGACGACATCTCGTTGTCGTTGCGATACCGCCAGTTGCCGCCGACGCCGGAGCCTTTCTCGTAGCAGACGACTTCGATCCCCCGCTCGTGCAGCACTTTGACCGCCGCGATCCCCGACGAGCCGGCACCGATCACGCACACCGCCTCGTCGGATGCGGTAGGCCGCGTCGTCTCCGTGGTTTCGTCCGTCGCTGGGCTCATGGGCTCTCTCCGTGCCGGTGGATCAGTCCACTGTGATCGTTGCGTCTGCGGCTGGCGTCCGCAGCCGCGAGTCTATTATCCTCAGGTCAGCCTTCCGCGTCGCCGCTCGGCGATGCACTGTTGATTCCCATTCCTCCCCGGCGCCGTGCGGCGCGTGATCCCTTCGAAGGAGAGCACGATGGCAGAGCTCACTCGATGTTGTGACGACTTTCCGGGTCGTGACGAGCTGGTCGATCGACTCGACGCGGCCGTCTGCCGCCCCGACTGCGAGGGCAAGACCAGCGGCGTCCAAGAGACGCTGACCGACATGATCCGCGCCGGACGCCTCGATCTGCCGGCCGATGTGAAGCAGCCGGTGCCGGGGGCCTATGCGCGCCGGCTGGTGTACCACAGCGCCGAGCACGGCTATGTCGTCGTGGCGATGATCTGGGGGCCGCGCCAAGGCACGGCGCTGCACGATCACGACGGCGTGTGGTGTGTCGAAGGCGTGCTCGAGGGCGAGATCGATGTCACCCGCTACGAGCCGCTGGAGCGCGACGACGAGACGGAGGCCTGGCGCTTCGGCTCGCACGAAACCGTGAAGGCCGGTGTCGGTACGTCCGGCAGCCTGATCCCGCCGTTCGAGTACCATACGATCGCCAACGGCGACGCGTCGGCCACCGCGGTGACGCTGCACGTCTACGGCCGCGACCTCGAGCGAGCACACATCTTCGAGCCGGTCGGCGACGGCTGGTATCGTCGGGTCACCAAGCAGCTCGGCTACCTCCACTGAGACGGCAGGCCGGGGGACGAGCGGCCGGGTATTCTCTCTTCTGAAATTTCAAAAAGGCTTGAAATTTGCGGCCGGGGTGATTATGCTCACCGCGCGATGAGCGAGAACCACCCGCGATGAGCGAAATCCACGACGTCCGCGAGGCGTTCGTCCAGCTCTGGGGCTCGATGGGCCCCTTCTGGGGCATTAGCCCGACTACGGCCCGCGTCTACAGCTGGCTGATGTCGCGCGCCGAGCCGGCAGACAGCGAAGAGCTGATGGACGGGCTCTGCCTGTCGCGTGGCGCCGTCAGCATGGCGTGCCGTGAGCTCCGCGAGTGGCACTTGATCGAGGCGGAGAAGCAGGCCGGCTCGCGCCGCGTCAGCTATCGGCCGGCCACCGACCTCGAGAAGGTGATTCGCAACATCGTCCAGATCCGCAAGCGCCGCGAATGGGATCCCATCCTCGAGAACCTGCGCGAATGGATCCCGCGCCTCGAGGCCGAAGACTCGCCTGACGCGGTGATCTTCCGGCAGCGCCTGCAGAGCCTGGAGGCCCTCGTCGCCCTCGCCGACAGTCTCGTCGAGGGCTTTCTCAAAGGCGGCCTGGTCGGTCGTCTCGGCCTGAAGCTGCTGGTCGACGCCTCGAAGAGCGGTCGCAAGACCCGCCCCGCCCCGCAGCCGACGGAGATTCCCGTCATGCCCGACACCCCGCGATCCGACGCCTGGAGCGATCGCCCCACGTCGCAGCCCGAGGACAGATCATGAAAGCGGCGACCCAGAGCCTCGTCGACCACGATCCGCTGGCCGAAGCCTCGGCCCTGGCCGATGCCCCCGCCGCCCGCCGTGGCGGACTGACCCCGGCTCCCGTCCTCTCGGAGCCAGCGCGCGACGCCGAGTCATCGGCGGGCCTGCCCGCGGGAGTGGATCTTCTCGCCCGCCTCGAGAGCATCTGCGCCGGGCGCGGTCTCGACCACCTCGCCGAACGGCTCGAGGACCTGGCGGCGTTTGTCGGGCTCGACATGGCGACCTTCGAGACCGAGATGGGCCTGCTGCCGGCTCGGCCCGAGATCGTAGGGCGCAGTGCCACGCACTTGCTCGACCTCGGCGGCAAGCGTCTGCGTCCGATGCTGCTGACCCTCGCGGCGCGCGCCGGCGGCGCCGTGTTCGATCGCACGATTCTCGATCTCGCGGTGGCCATCGAGCTGGTGCATTCGGCCACGCTCTTGCACGACGACGTGGTCGACGTCTCCGACGCGCGCCGCGGCGCGCCGACCGCGCGCGCCGTCTACGGCAACGCGGCCTCGATCTTCGCCGGCGACTGGCTGCTGGTCGAAGCGCTCCGCCGGGTCGAGCGCGCCGGCCGGCCCGAGCTGCTGCGCCGCCTGTTCGGCCTGATCGAGGAAATGATCTTCGCCGAGTCGCTGCAGCTCGAGAACCGCGGCACCCTGAGCATGGGCCGCGCGACGTATTTCCGCGTCGTCGAGGGCAAGACGGCGTCCGTGTTCCGCTGGGCAACTCGCGCCGGCGCCATGGTCGGTGAGCTGCCGCCGGCGGCCTGCGACGCGCTGGCGGTCTACGGTGAGCATCTCGGCGTCAGCTTTCAGGCAGTTGACGATCTGCTCGATCTCACCGGCGACGAGCAGTCGACCGGCAAGAGCCTCTTCGGCGATCTGGTCGAGGGCAAGATGACGCTGCCGTTGATTTTGGCCCTCGAGCGCGAGCCGGCGCTGCGCGGTGTGGTCGAGGCGATCCTCGCAGCGCCCGCCGACAGTCCGCCGCCGGCCGAGCTCTTCGAACGGGTGGTGGGCGTCTTGCGCGCCACCGAGGCGGTCACCGACACCCTGGCGTTGGCGCGCGAGCGCTCGGCGCTGGCGGTGGCGGCGCTGCACGACGTGCCCGACGGGCGCGCGCGCCGCGCGCTCGAGACAATCGCCGAATCGATCGTCGACCGGGACCTCTGAGGGTAGCCGTGAGCTTCGACGCACATCTCCTGCCCACCGCCCGCCCCGGCTCCGGGGCGATGTTCGACCGCATCGCCGGTCGCTACGACCAGCTCAACCGAGTGCTCTCCTTCGGTCTCGATCGGTCCTGGCGCCGCCGCGCCGTCGCGGCGCTCGAGCCGGCGTCGGAGAAACGCTTCCTCGATCTCGCCACGGGTACGGCCGACGTCGCGCTCGAGATCGTGCGCCAGGCTCCCGGTGCCTCGGTGATCGGGATCGACCCGTCCCCCGGCATGTTGATCCACGGCCGTCGCAAGCTCGAGACGGCCGGCGTTACCGGCGTCGAGCTCGAGCGCGGCGAGGCCGAGCGCTTGCCGTTCGACGACGACTCGTTCGACGGAGCGATCATCGCCTGGGGCATCCGCAACGTCGTCGATCGCCCGGCCGGGCTGGCCGAGATGGCACGCGTTGTGCGGCCGGGGGGGCGCGCCGTGGTGCTCGAAGCGAACGAGCCGCGCGGCGGACTGGTCGCTCCGTTTGCCCGCTTCTACATGCGGCGCGTGGTGCCGTGGCTTGGCTCCGTGCTCGCCGGGGCGCCGCGCGAGTACCGCTACCTGCAGCGGTCGATCAAAGCTTTCCCGCCACCCGACGAGTTCGCCGAGCTCCTGCGCGACGCAGGCCTCGAGCTGTTGCGCTCCGAGCTGCTGACGTTCGGAGTCACGGGTCTCTTCGTCGCCACGCCGCACGTCGACGGAGGTGGAGTATGAGCCGCTACGCTGCGACAGCGCCGACCGCGACCGCCACGACCGCGACTGCTTCGACCGCGGCCGCTTCGACTGCCGCCCGTATGCCGACGCCGTCGGTCGCGACCGTCCTCGAGCCGGATCGGGACCGCGCGCGGCAGCGCGACTTCGTCGTCGACCGTCTGGCGCGCGCGGCGCGTGGTGACGCGATCGCTCTCGTGGCGCTGCCGGCGCCGCTGGTGCCGGTCGCCGAGCTGCTGCGCCTGGGCGGCGACACGTCGGCCGACGGTGTCGTCTGGGATCCGGCGCGCTCCGACCTGCAGACGATCGACGCGGCGTCGTTCGCCGGCGTCGGCGCCTGCGCCGCCGTGCGCTGTCGCGGCGCCGAGCGCTTCACCGCCTTGCGTCGCGAAGGCTCCGCCCTGCTCGAGCGCGTCGAGAGCAGTGCCTTCGGTGATCTCGCGCCGCTCGCGCCGCGGCTCTATGGAGGCCTCGCCTTCGACGTCGGCGCGGCCGACGAGTCGGCCTGGGCCGCATACGGCGACTGCGGGTTCACCGTGCCGCGGGTCCACTATCGCCACGATACGCATGGCGCCGTGCTCGGCCTGGCCGTCCGGCCCGAAGAGGTCGCCGACACCGAGGTGCGGGAGGTCTGGGCCGAACGCCTGCTCGCGCTGTGTGCGCGCCTGGACATCACCGCGCGCCGCGAGCCGCTGTCTGTCGGCGTCGAGCCCATGGCCCAAGCCCCGCGGGCGGTGACCGACGACGACTGGTTGCGTCGCATCGACGCGATCCGCGCCGCCATCGAGCGGGGCGAGGTCGACAAGATCGTCGCCGCGCGCCGTGCACTCGTCGAGCTGACGCAGCCGCTGCATCCGGCCGACGTGCTCGACCGGCTCGCGGGACGCACCCACTCGACCCGCTTCGCGTTCCGCCGCGGCGACACCGCCTTTCTCGGCGCGACGCCCGAACGCCTGGTCGCCAAGCGCGGCCTCGACGTGATCACCGAGGCGCTCGCCGGCTCGATCGAGAGCGGCGGCGAGCATGCTCACGCTCTGCTGCACAGCGGCAAAGACCGCCACGAGCAGCAGCTGGTGGTCGACTCGATCGTTCGCCGTCTCGAGCCGCTCTGTGCGCACCTCGACGTCTCGCCGCTGCGCGTCCGCGAGCTGCGCGACGTGTCTCACCTGCTGACGCCGATCCGCGGCGTGCTGCACGCCGAGCGCCACGTGCTCGAGCTGGCCGAAGCGTTGCATCCGACGCCGGCCGTCGGCGGCGTGCCGACCCATCGTGCGATGGACTGGATCCGTGAGCGCGAAGGCGTCGGCCGCGGCTGGTACGCGGCACCGGTCGGATGGTTCGACGCGCGCGGCGACGGCGAGCTGTGGGTCGGCCTGCGCTCCTGCCTGCTGCGCGGCCGGCGCGCGCTGCTCTACGCCGGTGCCGGCATCGTCGGTGATTCGGACCCCGTGGCCGAGCTCGAGGAGACCGAGCTCAAGCTCCACACTTTGCGCGGCGCGCTCGAGGCCGTGGTGCCACCGGTCGCTGCCGACCGGAACGGCGCCGGCGTGGCAGAGGGCGGCTCCGTCGGCGGTTGAGCCGGCGGAGGTTTCGACGATGTCGGTGGCGGGGATCGAACGCGGCCGAGCCGCCCATCGTGGGATCGAGCAGCCGGTGTGGTCACGACTGCTGGTCGCCGGTCTGGTGGCGGCGGGCGTTCGCGAGGTCGTGATCAGTCCGGGGTCGCGTTCGACGCCGCTGGTGTTGGCGCTGCTCGACGAGCCTCGGCTGCGGCGTCACGTGCTCGTCGACGAGCGTTCGGCGGCCTTCTTCGCACTCGGCCAGGCGCGAGTCAGCGGGCGGCCGACGGTGCTGGTGCGAACCTCGGGGTCGGCCGGCGCCAACGACTTTCCGGCGGTCGTCGAAGCGGCCGCCTCGGGCGTGCCGCTAGTCGTCATCACCGCCGATCGACCGCCCGAGCTGCACTACGCGCAGGGCAATCAGACGATCGACCAGCTCGGTCTCTTCGGCGCGCACGTGCGCGCCTTCTTCGAGCTGGGCAGCGCCGAGACGACGCGCGCCGGCCTGCGCGCGGTGCGCCGGACGGCGCTTCAGGCGGTGCATCGGTCGCTCGATCCAGAGCCCGGCCCCGTGCACCTGAACGTGCGCTTTCGAAAGCCGCTCGAGCCGCCGCCGGCGCTCGGCGAGGTGCTTGGCGCGTCACAGGGCCCCGCTGACGAGACGGACGAGACGGACCGGGGGGACCGGTCGGACAGCGCCGCGTTGGCCCTGCGGCGCGATGTCGACACGGTGCTCGATCGCCCGCCGGCGCGGGTCGATCGCCCGGTGCGCTGGTGGCCCGGATCGCTGCTGGCGCTGACCGCCAACACCCTGCGTCGCCATGAGCGGGGCCTGATCGTCGTCGGCCCGGCGCCGGGCCCGTCGCAGCTGGCGCAGCGTGAGCTTTTCAACCTGGCCCTGCTCGTCGGCCGGCAGGCGGGCTACCCGATCTATGCCGAAGCCGCGAGCCAGCTACGCTTCCGCGGGCAGAGGGCGTCGGCGGACGAGGGGCGGCGCCTGCCGCTCGACGACGCGTCGCTCGGCGCGCTCGACGCGCACCCGGATCGGTCCGTTCGCCGCGGCGACGCCCTCCTCGAAGACGAGCTCTTCGACGCTTCGGGCCGACGGCCTGATCTGCGCGACGTGTGCTTCGTCGACGGCCTGGATTCGATCCTGCGGGCAGGGGCCGGCTTGGTCGACGACGGGTCGCACACGGGTGGCCTGCCACCGGCTCTGCGACCGTCGCTGATCCTGCAGATCGGCCGCCCGCCGGTGTCGGCCGCGTGGGATCGCATGCTCCAGCATCTCGATCTCTGGGGCGACTGCGAGCATTGGGCGATTGCCCCGTGGGGCTGGCCCGATGCCGCCAGCACCGTGACGCGTTTGATCGCCTGCGATGCTCGCGCCGGCCTCGACCTCTTCGCCGAAGCGCTGCTCGACGAGCCGCGCATCGAGCGCACAACGAGCCCTTGGATCGCGCGCTGGCGCCGGCTGGCGGCGGCGGCGCGCCGAGCGACGGATCGAGCGCTCGACGAGGCCGCGGGGCGCGTCCCCACGACCGTCGAGACCTCCGGGACCGACGAAGTCCTCGCCGAGACGCCCGCCGCTCAGACGCCCGTCTCCCCGAGGACCCCCGTATCCCCGAAGACCCCCGTGTCCCCAAAGACCATCGGCGGCATCGCGGAGGGAGAGATCGCGCGCCTTGTCGCCGAGAGCTTGCCCGACGAGTCGTTGCTGATGCTCGGTAACAGCCTGATCATCCGCACGGTCGACCAATATGTCGACGGTGCCGACGTGCCCGCCGACATCGACGTCCTGGCGCAGCGCGGCGCGAGTGGCATCGACGGCCTGGTGTCGGGCGCGGCCGGTGCCGCCGCGGCCTCCGGTCGGCCGACCGTGCTGCTGCTGGGCGACATCAGCTTGTTCCACGACGCCGGCGGCCTGGCGGCTCTCGCCGCGGTCGAGGCGCCGTGCGCGGTCGTGGTGGTGAACAACGGCGGCGGGCGGATTTTCGAGCAGCTGCCGATCGCGTCCCGCGGTGTCGACATGACGCCGTGGACCACGCCGCATCATCACAGTTTCGAGCACCTGGCGCGCTTCTATGGCCTCGCCTACCGTCGTGCCGAGGATCCCGGCGCGCTGCGCGCCGCGCTCGCCGAGGCGATGGGGAACGGGATGTCTACCGGTTTGGCCGAGTCGGGCTCCGAGAGGCCGCGCCGCATGCTGATCGAGGCGCGTGCGCCGGAGCATGGCGCCGGCGCCACGGCGCGACGCGTCGTCGAACTGCTCGTACCGGCGCTGGAAGCCGAGCTCGATCGGGATCCACGATGAAGGACGTCGTCGCGCTCCACGGATTCACCGGCACCGGCGCCGCCTGGGACGAGGTCGCCGCTCACCTCGGCGACGAGTGGCGCCTCGAGGCGCCCGACCTGCCCGGTCACGGGTCTGCGGCCGAGCGCTTCGACGGTGCCGTGTTGCCGAGCACCTTCGAGGCGACCGTCGAACGCCTGGCGACGTGGCTGCGCGCGCGGCGCGCCGGCGGCACGAACGCAAGCATCGTCCTCGCCGGCTACTCGCTCGGTGCGCGCCTGGCGCTCGGCCTGCTGGTCGCCCATCCCGGGCTGGCGCGCGCCGCTGTTCTGATCGGCGTGCGGCCCGGCCTCGACGACCCGGCCGAGCGAGACCGTCGCGCCGCCGCCGACGACACGCTCGCGGTATCGCTCGAGACCGACGGGGTCGAAGCCTTCGTCGAGCGCTGGCAGCGACTGCCACTCTTCGCTAGCCAGCGGCGCCTGCCGGCCGCCCGTCGGGCGGCCCAGCGCGCGAGCCGTCGGGCGCAGAGTGCCGCCGGCCTCGCCTGGGCGCTGCGCGCCCTCTCCCTCGGCCGCATGCCGGCCTACACTGAACACCTTCCCGCCGTCTCCATCCCGGTGCGTTTGCTCGTCGGTGCGCTCGATGCGCCGTTCCACGAGCCGATGCGGGCGATGGCCGCAGCTCTGCCAAGGGCGGAGCTGCAGCAGGTCGCCGACGCCGGACACAATCTGATCCTCGAAACGCCCGGCGCCGTCGCCGCGGCGATCCAGGAGATCCACTGATGACCGAAGTCACGACCCAGACCGAATCCGCCGAGCGCGCGGCCGAGCGCGAGCGCAGTGCGGCGTTCGTCGCCCAACACGCCGAGCGCACGATCGCGCCCGCCGCCGAGTGGCGCTCGCTGCACGAGTACGAAGACATCCGCTATGAGCAGGCCTATCACCAGGGCGAGCCGCTGGCGATCGCCAAGATCACCATCGCGCGTCCGCACGTGCGCAACGCCTTCCGGCCGCAGACGGTGAAGGAGCTGAAAGATGCTTTCGATCGCGTGCGCGACGCGCTCGACATCGGCGTCGTCTGGCTCATCGGCGAAGGTCCGCTCGCTTTCTGCTCGGGCGGCGACCAGAAGGTGCGCGGCGAGGGCGGCTACGTTGGCGACGACGGTGTGCCGCGGCTCAACATCCTCGACGTGCAGCGCCAGATTCGCACGATGCCGAAGCCGGTGATCGCGCTGGTCGCCGGCTACGCTGTCGGCGGTGGCCACATCCTGCACATGATGTGCGATCTGACGATCGCCGCCGACAACGCGATCTTCGGCCAGACCGGGCCCAAGGTCGGCAGCTTCGACGGTGGCTACGGCTCGGCTTACATGGCGCGATTGATTGGCCAGAAGCGGGCGCGCGAGGTGTGGTTCCTGTGCCGTCAGTACGACGCCGAGACGGCCGTGCAGTGGGGTTTGGCCAATAAGGCCGTGCCGCTCGAGCGCCTCGAGCAGGAGGCGATGGAGTGGAGCCGCGACATCCTGCGCAACAGCTCGACCGCCATTCGCTTCCTCAAGGCGGCGCTCAACGCCGACTGCGACGGTCAGGCCGGGCTGCAGGAGCTCGCCGGCTCGGCGACGCTGCTCTTCTACCTCACCGAAGAGGGTAAGGAAGGGCAAAAGGCGTTCCTCGAGAAGCGTCCGCCCGAGTTCGACAAGTACCCGCGCTTCCCGTGACCGAACGGAGCGCGCGATGATCGAGCAGCGTCCGTCACCTGCCGCGGTGCGTCCCGGCTCTCCGTCCGCATGGCTTCTCGCCGTGCGGCCGGCGACGCTGTCGGCGGCCGTCGTGCCAGTGGCGATCGGCGCCGCCTGCTCTCACCTCGCCGGCCGGGTAGTGGCGCTGCCGATGCTTGTGACCCTGATCGGCGCGCTGTGCATCCAGATCGGCACCAACTTCGTCAACGACCTGGCCGACTTCGAGCGCGGCGCCGACACCGAGGATCGCATGGGGCCGATTCGGACGGCGCAGGCCGGCCTGCTCAGCCCGCGGCAGCTGCGCATCGGCATCGTCGTCGCCTTTGCCTGCGCCACCGCGGCCGGGGTCTATCTCACCGCGCTGGTCGGCTGGCCGATCGTCGTCATCGGTGTCGCCTCGCTGCTCTCCGCCGTGGCCTATACCGCCGGCCCGTTCCCGCTCGGCTACCACGGCCTCGGCGACGTCTTCGTCATGCTCTTCTTCGGCTTCGTCGCAGTCTGCGGCACGGCCTACGTCAATCTCGAAACGGTGCCCACCAGCGCCTGGTGGGCGTCGCTGGTGCCGGGAGCCCTGGCGACCAATCTGCTCGTGGTCAACAACGTGCGCGACCGGGTCGGCGACGCCGAAGCCGGCAAGCGGACCCTGGTCGTGCGGTTCGGCCGACGCTTCGGCGAGCTCGAGTATCTGCTGCTGGTTTTCGTCGCCTACGCGGTGCCGGCGCTGCTGGTGATGCTGCGGCTGGCCTCTCCGTGGGCGCTGTTGCCGCTGCTCACCTTGCCGCTCGCCGGCCGGCTGGTGCAGGCCGTGCGAATCCGCGACGGCCGGGCGCTGAATCCGGTGCTCGGCGGCACCGCGCGGCTGATGGTGCTGCACGGCATCCTCTTCGCGATGGGGCTCGCCGCCGGCGGCTGAACCGCGATGACGCCGAGAGCGCGCCTCGAGCCGGGCACCGTGCGCATCGTCGGCGCAGGCAACGCGCGGCGCACCTGGAGCACGCGGCACGTGCTGCACCTCCGTCTCGAGGCGGCGGGTGCGGCCGGTGTCGGCGAGGCGGCGCCGCTGCCCGGCTACTCGCCCGACGCGCTCGAGGCGGCGGGCGAGGCCTTGGCTCGCTGGTGCGCCGCGCCGCCGTCGCTCGACGTCGACGCCCCGCTCCAGTCGGCGCGGCGGGCTTCGGAACGGATCCCGTCCGCCCTGCCGTCGGCGCGCTTCGCGGCCGAAACGGCGGTGCTCGATCTGCTCGGCCGCCTGCGGGGCGAGCCGCTGCATCGGCTGCTGGTTGGTGAGGCGGACGCGGCGACTCGCGAGCCGCCGCCGTTGGCCGGTCTGGTCGCCTCGCTCGACGATGCCGAAGAGCAGGCGGTGCGGCTGGTCGACCGCGGCCTCGGCACGTTGAAGCTGAAGGTCGGTCGTGCCGAACGCCTCGACGACGAGGTCGAGGCGCTCGAGCGCCTGCGCGCCCGCTGGCCGTCGGTGGCGCTGCGGCTCGACGCCAACGGCGCCCTGCCGCCCGCGCGCGTCGACGAGCTGCTGGAGCGCTACGCCGCGGTGGCTCCCGAGCTGGTCGAGGAGCCGCTCGCAGGCGCCGCGCTGCGTCGGCTGCACCGTCCGCCGGTGCCGCTGGCGCTCGACGAATCGCTGCAAGATGCCGGTCCAGGGACGGCCGGCCTGGCGCCATTCACCGACTGGCTGGCCGAGGGCCGCTGCGTTGCGGTCGTGCTCAAGCCGGCGGCGCTCGGTGGCCTCCTCGCCTGCCTCGAGCTGGCGCGCGCGGCGGCACGCCACCGGGTCGACGGCCGCGCTGTCGGCGCCATCGCCAGCCATACCTTCGACGGTCCGGTCGGCCTGCAGGCCGCCGCCGCGCTCGGCCTGGCGCTCGCGCTCGAGGCAGATCGGCCGCTGGCTGCCGGCCTCGATCGGTCGTACCTGCCGGCGGCGGCGGGAGAGGTGCCGCTGGTCGGCGCCGCGACCCTTCGGCCGGATCGCGCGCGGCCGGGCCTGGGCCTGGATCTGGAGCCGGACCCATGACCAGTCTGCCCTGGTGGGCGATCCGCCGCACGCTCGCGCCGGGTGCTCGGCAGTCGCTGCGCGTCGCTGCCGCCGCGGCGGACCATCGGCTGTCGGTGGCGTCGGCGGCCGAGGAGTCGCCCGACGCGCCGGCGCTGCTGGTCGCCGCGAGGGACGCTGGCTCCGCGGGCGACGACCGTTTGTGGACTTATCGGCAGCTGGAGGCTGCGGTCGGCGACGTGCCGCGGCCCGACCGCGCGTTCGCGTTGGTCGGTGAGCGCACGCTCGACGTCTCCCTGCGCCTCTACGCCGCCTGGCAGGCCGGTGTGCCCGTGGTGCCGATGCACCCGCGCTGGACGCCGTCGGAGCGTTCGGCCTTTGTCGCGGCCCTCGAGGTGCCGACGGAGGAGGGGGAGAACCCGGTCGAGTCGAGCGGGTCGGTCGATCCGGAGAGCATTCTGGCGGTCGTCGCTACCTCGGGCTCTTCGGGCGCACCGCGTGGCGTCGCGCTGTCGCGCCGCGCCGTGCTCGCCGCCGCCGACGCCAGCGCCGCCAATCTCGGCTGGCGCCGGTCGGCGGGAGGCCCCGACCAAGACCACCAGGACGATCGCTGGCTGGTGACCTTGCCGTTGGCCCATGTCGGCGGCCTGTCGATCTTGCTGCGATGCCTGGTCGGCCGTGCCTGCGCGGTGCTGCCGCCGCCGGGCACCCGCTTCGAGGCAGGGACGGCGCGTGCCTGGATCGAACGCTTCGAGATCACGCTGCTGTCGGTGGTGCCCTCGATGCTCCGCCGCTTGCTCGACGACCCGGCACCGGCGCCGCCGAGTTTGCGCGCGGTGCTGGTCGGCGGAGCGCCGGCGCCCGCGGCTCTGTTGCAGGCGGCGCGTACCCGTGGCTGGCCGGTGCTCGCCACCTATGGCCTGAGCGAAGCCTGCGCCCAGGTCGCCACCGAGCGACCCGACGCGCCGCGCGCGGACGGTAGCGTCGGACCGGCGCTGCCCGGCGTCGCGGCGCGGATCGAGTCCGACGGCGTGCTCGCGGTCGGCGGCCCGACGCTGATGAGCGGCTACGTACCGTCGGCTCGTCCTGGATCTGGACTCGGTTCGCGGGAGGCTACGCCCTGGCTGCGCACGGGAGACTTGGCTCGGATCGATCCCGTCGACGGCTCGCTGCGCATCCTCGGCCGCGCCGACAGCATGCTGGTCAGCGGCGGCGAGAACGTCCAGCCGCAGGAGGTCGAGGCGGCGCTCGCCGACCACCCCGGAGTCGACGAGGTCTGCGTCGTCGGCGTCGACGATCCGACCTGGGGCCAGCGCGTCGTCGCCGTCGTCGCGCCGCGTGCCGGCCAGCTGCCGGCTCTCGACGACCTGCGCCGTCTCCTCGCCGGCCGCCTCGCCGCCTTCAAGCACCCACGCGCGCTGGTCGTCGTCGACGCTCTGCCGCGTCTGCTCTCGGGGAAGGTCGACCGCCGCACAGTCGCTCGGCTGGCTGCGGCCGACCTCGGAGTGGGCTAGCTCGGGCGGTCAACTGACCGTGGCTTGCATCTCGCCGACGAGGAAAGTGTCGAGTTTGCCAAATGCAGCAGTCCAGCCGTCGCGCACGATCAAGCGCAGCTCGACATCGCCATCGACGCGCATGTCTGGTATGCCCTGGTGCACGAGCTGCACTCGAGTGCCGCCGGTGACCTCGGTGAAGTCAACCGTGACACGCATCTGGATGTCGGTGGTCCCGTACAGCGGAGCGGTGTAAGCCAGACGCGAGGGCGGTACGAACTCGACGATCAGCCCGTTGCCGGCGATGTCCGAACCGGCGATCGTCATTGTGTGGTCGTAGCGTCCACCGACCCGCGGCTCAATGTGCGAGCGCACGCGGGTCGTGTCGCCGCAACCCCACCACTGCTCGACTTTGCTGGTCTCGACCCATGCTTCAAAGACCGCTTCGCGCGATGCAGCGTAGACTCTCGTGACGATCAGCTCGCCGTTCTCGAATCGAATGTCGGTACTCATGGAGCTTCCTCCTCGCTCTCGGCGTCGGGCGACCCAGGGTCGCTTTCCGCGTCGAGCGCCTTCATTTTGAGATAGTGCTCGACGGCGTCGAACTGCCGTCTCCAGACCCGGGCGTAGTGCCCGATCCAGGTTTCGGCCGAGGCGATCGGCCGTGGATCGACTCGGACGCGGACCTCGCGTCCCTGCTTCTCGCGGCGCACCAGGCCGGCCTCTTCGAGGACGCGCAGGTGCTTCGACACCGCGGGCTGCGACATGTCGAAGGGCGCTGCGAGGGTCTTGACGTTGCTCTCCCCGTGGGCGAGAGCCTCGAGGATGCCGCGTCGAGTGGGGTCGGAGAGCGCCTTGAAGACGCGATCGAGCTCGTCTTGATTCATAACCAGGTGGTTTTATATCGAGAGATGAGGCCCGGGTCAAGACGTTCCGGGCGATGAAGGAGGTGCCGGCAAAATCGTCGGGGCGAGTCACCCCGACGGCGCCTCGCTTGACTCCGTTGCCGATCCAGGTAGTATCGCGCGCATGCTCCGGCTCAGGACCCACAGGGCCCTCCGCAGATGATGTTCTCCTTCGATCGATCGATCTGCCGGGCGTCTGTGGTCCTTCTCGTGATGATGGCGCTTTGCGTCGGAGGGGTCGCCTTCGGGCACCACCACGAGCACGAGGAGCGAGGAGCCGATCACCACTGCGTGGCCTGTCACGGGCAACAGACCGTGGTGATCGAGGGGGGCGTGACTCTCGACGGCGCTCCGATCGCGCCGACTGACGAGTGGCTTCAGATCGTCGAGCCGAGCCATGGCGTCGCCTTCGCGTCTGAGCTGACCCCGCCACTGCGCGGCCCGCCGGCCTCCTAGAGGCTCGACCGCCCCTTGCGAGCGCTCGAGATCCGTCGGCCGACCGTCGGCCGCGCTCGCTGATTCGATTCAGCTCCCTCACCAATGCTTCGGCCGGAACCGACTGCGGTCGGCTCGTGCCCGAGCCTTGGAGGCCGTCCTCGGCGCGTGGTGTCCAGCGAAGGACGCCGCCGGCGTCGACTCGACGCGCCTCCACACCGGCGTCCCTCGGACACACTTCCCGACCTTTTTGGAGCGCACCTCGTGGATTGGCTTTTCGCCGTCGCCGGGGCGTCCTGGACGATGCTCGTCCTGGCCGCTCCCTATGTTCTGTTCGGTCTCGTCGCCGCCGGCTTGATGCACGTGCTGCTTCCGGAGTCTCTCGTGCTGCGCTGGATGGGCGGACCGGGCCTCCTCGGCGTCGTGCGCGCCGCGTTGATCGGCGTGCCGCTGCCGGTGTGCAGCTGCGGCGTCGTGCCCATCGCCGTCGAGCTTCGGCGCAAGGGGGCCTCGCGGCCGGCATCGCAGTCCTTCTTGATCACGACGCCTGAATCGAGCATCGACTCGATCTTCCTCACCTGGGGCATGATGGGTCCGGTGATGGCGATCGCGCGCCCGATCGCGGCATTCTTCACGGCCGTGTTGGGTGGCATTCTCTCGATCGCCTCGGCGCGGTCCGTCAACGAGCTGACGGTCGGTGATCTCCGGTCCGCCGGCGATCCTTCGGACGAGCCTGCGTCGCGGCCGTCTCGCCCTGCCTGCGAGGGGCACGATCATGCCGATCACGATCACTCACAGCACGATCACGGGCATCACCATCATCACCACCACGGCCACGACCATGACCACGACCACGATCACGGCTTGACGTTCGCCGGGGGCGCGCGCGCACGTCAGGCGTTGCGCAATGCCCTGGCCCGTCGGCCGCCGAGGACGCCGGACGCGGACGGCGGAGGTCTGACGAAGGCCGTCGAGGTCGACGGATCCGAGTCCGCCGCCGAGGCCGCCGAGGAGCCGAGCCTCTGGCGCGATCTCACGCGGCCCGCGCTGCGCTACGGCTTCGGCCAGCTGCTCGACGACCTGGCGTTCTGGCTGGTCGTCGGCATCGTCCTCGCGGGGGTCTTGACCGCGTCGCTCCCCGACAATCTGGACCAGCTCGGTTTCGGCACGGGTCTGTTGCCGATGATCGCGCTGCTCATCGTCGGCATTCCGCTCTATATGTGCGCGTCGGCGAGCACGCCGATCGCCGCCGCCCTGATGCTCAAGGGCGTCAGCCCTGGAGCGGCGCTGGTGTTCCTCCTCGCCGGGCCGGCGACCAACGCGGCGACGGTGCTGTTGCTCGGCGCGACGTTCGGCCGCCGCTTCGTCCGAACCTACGTGATCAGTGTCGCCGTCGGCGCTCTCGCGGCGGGGCTGCTGCTCGACTTCGTCCTCGGTGATGTCGACCTCACCGATGCGCTGCGGGTGAGCGAGGAGTCGGGGCCCGGTGCCTTCATGGTCCTGAGCGGCCTCCTGCTGTCCTGGCTTCTCGCGCGCAGCCTTTGGCGGGGCGCTTGGGCGGCAGGCGTCGACGAGCTGCGCCAGGCCGGCCGCAGAGTCCACGCTCAACTGCCTGAGTCTCGGCTCTTGCGCCGCCGAAACCTCGTCGCGATGGGTCTGCTGCTGGTGACGCTCGTCTATCTCGGGACTGGCCTGCACGCCGTGCCCGCGGGCTCCCGGGGATACGAGTTCCGCTTCGGCGCGTTGGTCGCCGAGGATCTCGTGCCCGGCCTCCACTACGTGCCGCCCGCACCGATCGGACGGCTCGAGGTTCGACACGTGGGCTATCCGCGCAAGACCGATGTCGGCTTCAAGACCGATCTCTTCATGGTCGAGCACCGCCGTGAGCTGGTGCGCAGAGCCTCCACGGACGAATGGCACAGCCCGGTCGCGGCGATGAACACCATCCCGAGCAAGGCGAGCTATCTCACCGGAGATGGCAACCTGGTCGAGATGAGCTTCAGCGTCCACTACACGCTCGGCGACCCCGGAACCTTCTTCTATGGCGTCGATCACGGACGCGACTTCGTGAACCTCTACGCCGAAGCCGCTGCGCGCGAGCTCGTCGCCCGTCTGTCGCTGGAAGAGCTCCTGACCGACCGACGCGTCGAGGCCGAGACTCTCATCTTGGGAGCGCTTCAGGACGATCTCGACGAGCAGGGGCTCGGCATCGACTTGCTGACGATTCGCATCGTCGATCTGCATCCGCCCGGCTCCGCGGTCCGCGCCTTCCGGGAAGTGTCGAGCGCCAAGGAGGATCGCGAGACGGCGATTCATCATGCGTTCGAAGACCAGGCGCAGCGAATCCCTCGAAGTCGTGGGCGGGCCGCCCTCCGGGTCGCCGAGGCGGAGGCCGAGGCGGCGCGTAGACGCAAGGTGGCGTCGAGCGAGAGCCGCACCTTTTCCGCCTCGGCAGAGCTCTTCGGCGAGCACCGTGCGGTGCTCGGACATTTGCTGTGGATCGAAAGCCTCGAGCGAGTTCTGGCCGGTCGGGAGAAGCTGATCGTGCCTCCGGAGAGCGGGCCGGACGACTTCCGAGGCATCACCCTCTGGCCGCGGACCGGGCCGCCATTTCCACCCGTTTCGCCACTTCGGGAGACGCCATGAAACTCACTCCGATACGGCTGGGCGCGATTGGAGCGTTGCTCCTGCTCCTGGCGCTCGTTCCGTCGTGCTTCTTCGTCATCGAACAGACCGAGATCGGCATCGTGACGCGCTTCGGCAAGCCGAGTGGCGCCCTCGCGGAGCCAGGACTGCACGTCAAGGCTCCGTGGCCGGTCGACAAGGTGCTGCGTCTCGATCGGCGCCTCCTGGTCTTCGACAACGAGCCGGCGGAGATGCTCACCCGCGACAAGCGCAACGTCGTGGTCGACAGCTTCGTGCTATGGCGCATCGAGGACCCGCTCCGCTTTGCGCAGACCGTGCGGACTCGCCTCGAAGCCGAGGCGCGGTTGCTCGACCTGGTGGCTTCGGCCCTCGGTGCCGCGGTCGGTCAAGAGCCGCTCGACAGCCTGATCAACGTCGATCCGTCGGCCGTCCGGCTCCGCGAGGTGGCCGACCGGACAGCCGAAGCCGTCCGCGCGACCACTCTGCCCAGCTTCGGCATCGCCATTGTCGACCTTCGGCTGAATGGCTTCAACCTCCCTCCGCAGAACCGCGCCAGCGTGATCGAGCGCATGCGCGCGGAGCGTAGCCGCATCGCCACCGCGTTCCGCAGCGAGGGGGAGGAAAAGGCCTTGATGATCGAGGCCGAGGCCTCCAAGGAAGAGGATCGCCTGCTCGCGGAGGCCGAAGCCCGCGCTGAAACGATTCGAGGTGCGGGCGAGGCCGAAGCACTGGCCCTGCTGGCCGAGGCCTACTCGCAGGATCCCGAGTTCTTCCGCTTTCTGCGCGACCTCGAGAGCTACGAGACGATCCTGGACGAGAACACGACGATCTTTCTCGAGTCGGACTCGACTCTGCTGGAAACGCTGAATGGCCGCTGATCCTCGCCCTCCACTCTCGGTCCGCTGGATCTGGGTCGTGCGCGACGGGGTCGGTCGCCAGTGGAGACGCGGCCTGATCGCGATCGCGGTGCTCCTTGTCGCCGTGTCGTTCGCTCGGGGCTTCTACGCCATCGACAACGGCAAGTCGGGAGCGCTGCTGCGTTTCGGCGCGCTGGTCGACGACGCCGTCCCGCCCGGCTTGCACTACCGTCTGCCTGCAGGCATCGATCGAGTGATCGAGCGACGCACGGGCGAGGTCGTGCGCCTGGAGATCCTGGGCGACTGGTCTCCGCAGCTGAGCCTCGTGTCGGGCGACGAGAACCTGATCGACGTCGGTGCGACGGCGCAGTATCGAATCCTCCGCCTCGGGAACTACCTGTTCTCCAGCAACGACGTGGAGTCCGTGATGCGGCAGACTCTGCGCGCGGAGCTTCTCGAAGCCGCTGCCGGTCTCGGGGTCGACGACCTTCTGACGTCCGCCAAGGCGGGCGTCCAGCAGCAAGTTCAGCTTCGGAGCCAGGAACGATTCGACGACTATGGCCTCGGTGTCGCGCTGGTCTCGGTGAGCCTACGGACCGTCGACCCGCCGGAAGAGGCCGAGCAAGCCTTCCGCGCGGTGCTCGATGCCCGTGCCGACGCCGCGCGCGGCGTGAGCCTGGCGCGCTCCAGGGCGGATCGGCGCATCGGCCTGGCGCGCGGCAGAGCGGCCCAGCGGGTCGCCGAGGCCGAAGCGGCCGCCGCCCGGCGGCTGCAAGAGGCCCAGGCCGCCGCGCGCCGATTCGACGATCTCCTCACGCAACAGCTGCGCTCGCCAGATCTCGTGCGCGATGATCTGTACCTGCGGTCGGTGCGTCGCGCGCTGGCGCCGGCCCGAGTCATCGTCCTGCCGCCCGGCGCGGTCGATCGTCTCGACCTCGTGCTGACCGACCCACTGTCTTCCGAGGCCCGCGATGGCTCGCCGCATGCGGATTCCCCGTTCTAGGAACCGTAGCTTCGGGGCCATCGTGGCCTTGGCTTTCGGTCTCTTCGGACTGCCGGCGGTGCCGGGGCATGGCGCCGCCGCGCCGCTGCGGGTCGCTGTCACCATCCCGCCCCTGACGTGGTTGGTCGCCGAGGTCGGGGGCGCGGGCATCGTGGTCAGCCACCTGGTCGACGTGGGTGAGTCTCCTGAAACCTTCCAGCCGACTGACCGCCAGATCAGTCGGGTCGGTCGCTCGGCGATCTTCTTCCGGATCGGAGTGCCTGCGGAGAACGGCAGGTGGCTGCGAGCCCTGGAGGCGAGCGGACGCACGCGGGTCGTCGATCTCCGCGAAGGCATCGCGCTGCGCGAGATGGACGAGGGCCATGATCACTCGCATGGCGGCGGGCACGCGCACCACGACCATCACGACCATCACGACCATCACGGCGCTTCAGACGGTGCTTTGGCCGGCATGGATCCCCACATCTGGCTGTCGCCACGGCGGCTGGAGGTCATGACCTGGACGATCGCCGACGCGTTGGCCGCGGTCGACCCGTCGCAGGCCGACGCGTACGCTCGACGAGCGGCGTCGGTCGCCGGAGCGATGCGCGCTCTCGATGACGACCTGAGAAAGATCCTGGCGCCGGTGCGAGGCCGTGCCTTTCTCGTGCTGCATCCGGCGTGGGGCTACTTCGCTGACGACTACGAGCTGCGTCAGCTCTCGATCGAGATCGGAGGCAAGATGCCGGCCGACGCGGAGCTCACCGCGTTGATTCGGCAGGTTCGGGAGCATGAGATCCGCACCCTCTTCGTGCAGCCCCAGATCCACAGCGACTCGTCGGCGACGGTCGCTCGTGCCCTCGGTGCGCGGCTCGAGATGCTCGACCCTTTGGCTGTCGACCTCCCATCGAACCTACGCCGTACGGCGGAGCACCTGGTCGAGGCGATGCGCGCTCCGGACGACGTGCACTGACCCCTGGCTCGACAGGTCCCGAGCAGGGTGCGGGCACTCAGGGCATCAGCTCGGGCACGAGTCGGCACGACACAGCTTGAAGTTCCTCCAATGGGCGGTGATCAGCAGAGCGGCAGACGCCACCGTGACCAGCTTCTCGACCGTCTCGCCAGCCAGGTCGTGAAGAGCCGTGCCCGAGAGCACCATGCCGACGACGCCGACGGCCCCCAGCAGAAGCACCCACCGGTCCTTGTGCCGCCGACAGCCGAGTGCGAAGGCGACCACGGCCGACGGGACGACCAGCCAAAGCATCGAAGTATGGAAGGACTCGTCGGTGAGGAACATCGTGGGTACCGTCGCTCCGAGGACGAGGAGCACTGGTATGGTGATGCAATGGAGCGCACAGGCGGCGGAGCCGACGATTCCGAGTCCGTCGGCGATCTTTCGAATGTCGAGTGTCGATGCTTTCAAGGTCTGAGTCCTTTCGTTCGATGAGGAAGGCTGAGCGCGTCGCGACCCGGCGCTCGGAGTGACAGCGCGCGAAGGTCGAGGAAGAGCCACGATCTCGTTCCAAGGGGCGGCCGGCGTTCGGCCGTAGACCAGAGATCGACGAGCAGGAAGGCCGAGTCTCAGCAACTCGGGGGGCTCAGCGGACGGGAGGACCGCGACTCGAGAGACTCGCGAGAAGCAGGCGGGGCAGGAAAGTGACACACGGACTCTGCGCCGCCCGATCGAAGAGCTGCAGATGCCGTTCGATCTCGGGTGGGCTCAGCGCGGCCCGCTGGCTCGTCAGCTGGCAGGCAAGGCATCCGTGATCGCTGCGTGCGATGTCGAGCGCGATGTCCGAGGCCCAGGCGGCAGAGCGATCCGCGACTCGATCGAACATCCGCTCATCGTGCTCGCACCAATGCCGGTGACCTGCCGCTCCGAGCAGCGAGGCCACGAGGACGCACACAAGTGTGAAGGCGCAGGGTGCTCGGCGGCTCATCGTGGTGTGATCATTGAGACTGGATGCGGTGAAAGAAGACCAGATCGGGGCGATCTTCATTGTTGGGCCTGAGGATGTCAAGGACGCCGAGCGGCGGTTCGAGGCCTGAGATCGAGGGATGGATGGGCTCTGGCTGGAGGGGTGGGGGAGCGGCCGGCGGCGCAGCACTGCAAGGGTCTCGTCACCGTTGGGGACGAAGTGCTCGAGCGCGAAGGCAGAGTCGAGAGGACGAGCCGCGCGATCGAGGAAGTCGGCGAACGCTTTCGCCGTCCAGACGTGGAAGTGGATGCTGTAGCCGGTGGCCTCGAGCTCGGCGGCGCGGGTGCGGGCGCTGACGCCGTCGAGCCCCTCGACGAGGCGAGCCCACTCGAGGTAATGGCCGGTGCGCGAACCCTCGGGACCCTCGTGCGCGTCGCGCAGCAGGTGGTCGAAGGAAGTGACGGGTCGGCGATGGTCGAAGGTGAGAGTCTTCTCGGGTACTGCGAGGAAGATCACGCCGCCGGGGCGGAGCACGCGGAGCCAGGCAGCGAGGGCGCCGAGCGGATTCTCGCAGTGCTCGAGTAGGTGGCTGGCGATGACGAAGTCCTGGCTCGCGTCGGCGATGCCGTCGAGGCGGTCGGCGGCGGCGACCAGGTCGACCGGCACCAGCGCCTCGGCCGCGAGCTCGGGGTAGTGATGGCGCAGGGCCTGGTCGTCGAGATGGTCGACGTAGGTGACCCGCATCGAGGGCGACGGCGGCAGCGGCTGGTGCAGGGCGCCGATCTCGAGGCCGTCGCCGTGCAGCACCTCGTGCGCCAGGCGCAGGCGTCGGCGGCGCCTTTGGTGCCTCGATCCGGCGCGCAGTCGAGCCGCCAGGCGGGCGATCAGCCGAGCCGTTTCGCGGCGCGCTGTGGCCAGCACCGTCATCGAGCCAGGCCAGCGGTGATCACGCGGGCGGGAGGCCGAGCGCTGTACGCACCGCGTCGGGCTCGTAGGTGGTGACTTCGAGCGGCGTGCCGTAGGGGTCGTCGAAGTAGAGCGACAGCGCGCGGTCGTGATCGCTCACGTCGTCGGCAGTGAACGCCTCGCCGCGCCAGGTCCCCGACGCGCGCAGGAAGTCGACGAATCCAGCGGCGTCGGCGCGCACGGCGAGGCGCCGCAGGCCGCGCACCGCGTGCTCGCCCTGGGCCGGGCCGCGGAACAGGGCGATCAGCGTCTGGCCACCGTCGTTCGAGATCATCAGCGGCCCGCCCTCGGTGTCCGCCCAGTCGCGGTGAGCGTCGACGATCTCGAAGCCGAGAACACGGCGGTACCAGGCGGCGGCCTCGAAGCGGCTGGGGACGAAGAGTTCGATGTGGTCGATGGTCATTAGGTCCTCGAGCTGTCTGTCCTCGAGCTGCGCGCTCTCGGATCTCAGTCGTCGAATTCTTCGTCGTCCTGCCCATGCTCGTCGCGGGCGCGGGCCTCACAGTACGCCGCGACCCGGTCGAGGTCCTTGCTGATGGCGCTGGCGAAGAGGCCGTTGAGCAGCGGATTCAGCAGCTTGGGCACGAGCTTGTGCGCCTTTGCGTCCATGGTGACCGTCAGCTCGGTGCGTTCGCCGTCGCGCCGCACCGCCATGGTGGAATCCCAAAGTGTGCCGTGGCTGTCGGTCGCCATGCGCACCGAGCGTCCCTCGTCGAGCTCGAGCACGACGAGCACGTGCGCCTCCTCGCCGCCGCTCACCCGGCGCACCTCGCGGAACCGCGTGCCGGCACCCCAGCGCCGCTCGCTCAGATAGTCGACGCGCACGATGTCCGGATTGGCCCGCGCATGCTCTTCCGGGTCGGCGATGGTGCGGAACACGAGCTCACGCGGAGCGCGAATCCGCCGCGTGACGACGACGCGGGTCATGGTGCCTCCAGCTTTCGGTTCTCGACGTCGACGCTTGGCTCGTCGAGAGCTTAGCAGGGGAGTCGACGCGTCGACGTCAGGAGGCGCCGAGCACGATCGCGAGGAGCTCGCCGCCGCCGCGCGACGGAGTGGTGCGCAGGTAGAGCACGCCGCCGGAGAGGGCCGGCAGGGCGCGCACCGGACCCTCGGCGACGGCGGCGCGGGCGAGCGGCCGGAACGCTTCGGCCGACGCGTCGGCGAGAATGATCTCGCCGTCGAGACGCTGGATGAGCAGGCGCTGCCCGTCGGTGAGCAGATGCGCAATGCCGAAGCCGTCGACGCTCCAGCGCACGTCGCCGGTGGTCAGGTCGAGGCAGCGCAGATGCGCGCTGCCGACGTCTTCTCGTCCGTCGATGCCGTATACGAAGCCGTCGACGACGACCGGGGTGGGGTAGTGCGACGACAGGCTGGCGCTCGACCAGCCCACGGTCGGTGCGTCGCCCGCGGAACCCGAGAGATCCAGCAGGCGCGCGCCGACGCCGTACGACGCGGTGAGCAGCACCTGGTCGTCGACCACCACCGGAAGCGCCGCGACTACGCTCGGCCCGCGCTGGCCGAAGGGGACGCGCCAGAGCTCGCGGCCGGTGGCCGGGTCGAGCGCGGTGGTGAACAGACGGGTCGGCACGATCACCGCGGGAGCAGCCGACTCGCTCGCGGCCAGGACCGGCGCCGAGTACGAGGCGCGCGCGTCGGCCGTGCGCCAGCGGACGGTGCCGGTGGCGAGGTCGAAACCGACGACGCCGGCGTCGTCGGCGCCGACCTTCACGCTCACCACCCGGCCGGCGGGCGTGGCGGCCACCAACGGGGTCGTGCCCACCCCCAAGTAGCCCTCCCGCGCCTTGAATACCGCCCCCAGGTCGACCCCCCACCGCCGACCGCCCGCCCCGAGG
>JBCCVZ010000006.1:0-388452 GCA_039194425.1 Acidobacteriota bacterium
AACGAGATCCATCGCTATATTCAGGTTCACAACCGGGAGTTAGCCAAACCGTTCAACTGGACGAAGAGCGCTGCGACGATCCTTGAGAAGCATGAGCGGGCTCGCGCCAAAGTGGAAACGATTAATCAAACAAGACACTAGAACAGAGCCACCAAACAGGAGCACGAGATCGGACGTTCTAGCCTCTTCTCCTTCCAACCACACTCGCAACCCAGTGATTAGTGCAGCGGCAAGAACACTACCCAAGAAGCCCAAGAGAATCTGCCCACCGATAGACGTGGCCTTCTTCAAATGTCACCTCTATGAATCATAGTACATTGTCCTGAGCGCACAACGGCCACAGGTCAGCGGCGAGCGCCGCGAGTCCGCTGCAGTGCCTGGTTCGGCGAGATTCCAGGCAGATGCAGGCTCCAATAAGAGCTTGGTGCCTCGCCCGCTCTCTCTTTCGTTGTGCCTACAGATTTCCCGGACTTGAAGACTCGTGTTCATATGAACTCTCAAGTTGCGTAGTCAGGTGGCTCCATGGCTACCAAGAACCAATTATCAAGGCGAACCGCCTATCGGTTCAAACTCTGGCAGTTTGACGTCTACTTCGGAAGAGACATATTCTAGATCTCGATGCAGGCGGTAGAAACTTTCGGCGCTGTCTATAGACCGATATGCCGCACGGAGTTCCAGGAATTTGGAATGATCAACGTGGGGCCGCAGAATCTCGATAGAACGCTCCACCCAAACCACAGCCTTAATCCTATAGACCGTTCTCAGTATATCATGCGAATAAATAAGAGTATTAAATATCACGACAGATATGATTATCCAGAATCCAAAGCCGTGACTGAAGAAGGCCAGTATAGACATTGTCGTGACGGGGCTTTTAGCCATTCCCGTCCTCATTTTCCTCCTGAATCGTGTTAAGAATATGAAGTAGATGAATCCACCCACATTCGCAGCAAGAATGCCAAAGGTCAAAAGCAAAAATGGCAATAGAGAGAGCTCGCCCCAAAGTCCTCGGCCCACTCTGGCATAAAGGAAATCAAAATAAGTCCCAAAGACCTTCCCGACTGCCGTCCCTAGAGCTCCAAATAACCACGTTACGATGTCAGCGAGTAAGAGATCCCAGATGCCACTCCCTACTGCGCCCAGAAAGATGGCTGTCAGCCCTGCAAGAGCTAGTTTATAGAGAGCGTTCTTCGGTTCTTTGTTAGACACGTCCTACCTCAAAGCCTCAAACAGAGTCGCCGAACGTGCGACCACTCAGCGCCCAGCGGAGCCGCATAGCGGCGGAGCTGAGTGCGCTGGAGTGGTGGGGTTAAATGCCTACTCATAAAACATGGAGTGGTTTTCAAGGACCATCTGCTCGCCGATCACCTCTGAAAGTCTGTCCAGTCCATCCGGGTCATCAATCGCACCGTTACTCAAGGCCCAGTCTCTGAAGCCCTCTGGCATGTTCTCAACACCGTGAATGTTCGCTCCGGAGATGTCCGCGATTCCTCGCCAGTTCTTGACACCATCCAGGTCAGAGCCTCGGAGGTCCGTCTGGATGAATATGGTCCCGTCGAGGTTGGCCCCGGAAAGGTCTGCTCCCTTCAGGATGCAGTTGGCGAACTGCGCTCCAGCCAAATCTGCATCAGCGAATTCAGTATCGTTTGCTATGGAGAAAGCAAAGAACGCTCCGCTCGCCGAAGCATTGAGGAATGTAGCGAAAGCCAGGGTCGCGAATCGGAACTGAGCGCCGCTGACGTTGGCCGAGTTGAAATTCGCTGAAGACAAGGAGGCTCCGCGAAAGCTCACTCGCTCCAGATCAGCGCTGTCTAGCCAAGCACGTTCCAGATTCGCGTTGTGCAAGTTAATGAAAGTCGTGGGAAGCGAGTTCTGTCCTTCCGCGACAAATACGCGCTCTACAGCAACGAGCGACCGAACCGCCTCGGCTTTGACTCTGGGATTCTCTCGGTAGGTCGGGCCGTAAATCCTATTGATCGCATCACTCCGTACTGACTGATTGGCTACCCTTTGCTGCGCGTCAAGTTGAACTTGTTGCTGCTCGATCTGCTGCTGGAAAAATTCGTTTTGCTTCGCGATCAGATCATTTTGCTGTTTCAACAGAGCTGAACCAACCAGAGCCGAGAATCCTAGAAGCAACCCTGTCGTCCCAGCTAGGATCCATCTTCGTGTTTGGAGCCATGCGTATCGGCCAGCAACGTGCTGGACCAACTCGGAGATCTTCTCTTCGGTCTCGGCGACTTCGCCAGAGCGAAATGATGAGATGGCCTCGGTCAGCGATGCCCCGAACTGATCAAAGACAGCCTTCGGTTGCTCGGAGAGGAAGCCGATCAGGCGATCACGATTTGCTGTGATGACGAACCCCAGCACGGCAACCGCAGTTAGGACACAAAGGAATGCTACCGCAAGGTACTGGACGCTCTCCGCGAAGTAATAGATCGCAAACAGCGAAAGTGGCACTCCCACGGCTAGCGCAAGCGCCGCAACAAGAAATAGGGTGTCCGTATTGTCTTGTTCCCTCAAACTCGCGGCTCCAGTTTCAGGCATTTAACTGGCCACTCAGCGCCTCAACGGAGCCGCGGAGCGGCGGAGCTGAGTGCGCTGGAGTGGCAGGGTTCACCGACGGCCTCAGGTTCTGACAATCCGGCGGCCTCATCCAGTCTATGACCAAGCCTTGTCCAGTCTAGGACCCAAGGGCCTTGAACGAGCTTTCTCTCATGGGAGCGCCCACGCCCGCAGCTGGCTGCGATTGCGTAAGCTTTGATCTCCCGTGGGCAAAATCCGGTGCTTCAAGAGAAGAAGTCGAACCTTCGCCCCGGCTGCTGGTTCCTGGACTACCTGAAAGGTCTTTAGGTGAGTAAAGGGCGCCTACCTCCCGACCTTGACATGTACGTTCTTGTGGCCTCTATTGTAGTCGCACTGCCGTTCACAGACGGTCACGGACACTGGCCCAAGGGAGTCCTGCTTGAATCGCCACATTGTTCCTATGCGGTTAGCGTCTTCTCCATTATCTTCTACTACCCTGACCGTAGATATGCGAGCTTCCTCATCCGTTTCCTCCAAGGCAACCTCACCTGCATGCACCTCGAAGTGCTTGTGAAGAAGAGCTACCCCGAAGCGATTATGGTAGCCGTGGCGATCGATAACGCCGCGGATCTCTTCGAGAATTGCCAGGTCTTTCTCATTGATCGGCTCGATCTCATCAACATGATCTAGCGTAGACCACTGCACAGATTCAAGTACGAGGGGGGACGACTGTGAGGTAGCAATAGTGCTCATCTAGGCTTCTCCTTTTGTTGTTTGTTCGAGATATCTACAGTTGTGGCCTAATCGCCATCAACCTCTGCCCATTCCGCAACTTAACCTTCCTGTTGAGGTCTGCCGCTGGCGGTGAACCGTAAGAGTGAGCGACGCATTATTCGCGGGTGCTGAAGCAATGCCGAACCAAGAGTCGACGCATAGGCGCCAGCCATCCCGCGCTCTCACTCGATCTAAACCTCCTCGAATCAACGGCTGGAGCCTATCCCGCACTCAGGCGAATGGTCAACCTAGACGACATGCCTGACGCCGAATAGGCGACCGACCTATACGCCTGGAGGGGCGCGCAGGCTAGGCGACAGTCATGAGTCGCGTCGTATTCTGTTGGAATCCTCTAAGCTCAACAGAACCTGCGGCTTGCGCTGAGCTTGCAGGTGCCTAGACGACAGCGAGGCGCCGCCCAACTCGCCGATTTGGCGTGTCGTATAGGCAACGCATATGCGGCACTCGAAAGCTGCCACTGAACGCAGGCCAGCTGTGACAAGCTCCGCGGGTCGTGTTCGAACATGCGTCGTACTCCTTCCCCTCGTGGCTGCTCCTACCCCTGGAGCTCTTGCTCGTCGCGCTCGCAGGCGGACTCCTCGCGATTTGGCTACGACACGGCGAGCGCAGCCCGCACGACACGAGCCCATGGCGTCCAATCAGCAGTCCGGCCGTTGTCGCCCTACCGGCCCTGGTCGCCCTCGCGCTCCAGTCGACCTCCTTCGCCATTCTCGGCGCCCCAATCGCCCGCTTCGGCGACGAGCACGCCTACCTCCTCCAGAGCGAGACGTTCGCCGCCGGCCGCTTCACCAACCCACCGCTCGAACCGCAGGAGGCCTTCGGCTGCCCGCATGTCGTGCCGACGCCGACGCGGCAGTCCAAGTATCCACCCGGCCAGGGAACATTGCTCGCACTCGGCGAGCTCCTCGGCCATCCAGCGGCGGGCGTCGCTCTCAGCATTGCACTCTTCGCAGCGAGTACGTCGTGGATGCTCCTCGCCTTCGTCGGACGACAGTGGGCACTGGTGGGCGGACTCTTCGTCGCCTTCCGCTTTGGCCTCGGCAGCTACTGGGGACAGAGCTACTGGGGCGGCTCGCTCGCCGCGACTGGTGGCCTATTGCTCGTCGGTGGCCTGACGCGGCTAGGTCGGGCCGATCGACAGTGGCAGTCTGCGCTCCTGGCCGGCCTCGGCGCCGGTCTGCTGCTAGCAACGCGACCGTTCGAGGGTCTCTTCGTAGGCCTGGCGGCCCTGGCCTGGTCGCTGACGGCGCGTGCCCCGCGGCGCCGACCGTCCGTTGGCGAACTGGCGCTGGCCGCGCTGCCGCTGGCGGCGATCGTGGGCGTCGTGCTCGCCTATCACCAGGCAGTCACCGGCTCACCGTGGACGCTGCCGCATCGGCTCTACTCGGCGACGGTGATCGCGCAGCCGCATTTCGCCTGGGAGGTCGACGCCGGCCTGTTCACAGGAGTCGTCGGCCCGGCGCTGCGCAAGGCGGCGCTGACGATTTACTTTCAGCTCGGCTTCGTGCTGCTTGTGCCGCTGACGATCGTGGCGCTTTGGCGCGGCGGCACGGGATCAACCGACACCACGACGCGCGACGACCTGCGCGATGGGGTAGGGCTCGGCGCGCTGGTCGTTGCCGCGACCCTGCTCGCCCATGCCCTCGTGCTGCCGTACCACCCGCACTATGCGGCTCCGGGTAGCGCCGGCTTCCTGCTCGTGTGCTTCGTTGCGCTCCACCGGCTCGCGCGCCGCCTCTCTCAAGGCGGCGGCCTGCGCGAGTCGACCGTGGGATTTGCCGTGCTGGTCGTCGCCGCGATCCTCGCGCTCGTTCAGCTGCCGGCACAGCGCCCCGACGCGGGCTCGGACGCGCTGCGTCGGGTCGAGATCGGCGCGCAGCTCGAGGCGACGCCGGGACGCCACCTGGTGCTCGCCGAGCCGGGCGACTTCTGGTCGTGCAATAGCGCCGACGGTGTCGACAGCGCGATCCTGTGGGCGCGCCCGCGTTCGCCGGCCGACGACGCGGCGCTGCGGGCACGCTTCCCGGAGCGCCGCGTCTGGGTGGTATCGCGCGATGCGGACGGCGTCGCTCGGCTCGATCCGGCCGACGATTCCTGACCGCGCGTCAAGAGTTCAATCTCAGGTCAGGCGTACTGCGCCGTGAGGTACTTCAGGTAGTTGCCGAGGTGGTGCTGCCAGAACATGTCGCTCGGGTCCTTCGGATTCGCGCCCGGCGTGGCGAACGCCGGCACGATCGCGCCGGCGCGCGTGAAGTTCAGCGACGGCAGGACCTGCGAGATCAGCTGGTCGATCAGGCTCTCGACGCAGGCCGCGCCGATCACGGAGCTCGCCGCGTCGCCCCCCTCGACATCGCTCGGGGCGGCTCCGAGCTGCGCCGCGGTGACGCCGAAGGTCGCCTGCGGCAGGCCACTCTTGACCCGGGCCGCGGTCGACTCGAGGCGTCCTCTGGTCTGCTCGGCCAAGGTGTCGCGTGCGTTCTCCAGGGTCGTCAGCTCGGCATTCTGCGTGCCGCCGAGGGCTCGGCCGAGAGTGCACGTCGTGGTGCCTTCGTAGGAGCACACCGGGTTCGGCGTGTTGGTCGCCTGCAGACCCTGCAGCGTCAACGGCACCTGCGGTACCCAATCCTGGCTGCTGACGACCGAGAAGCCGAGGCCGGGGACGCCGACGATTTGGTTGTAGTCGTCAGCGTAGTGGTCGTTACCTGGTTTTGCCGGGGCGAAAACGTAGGTCTTGGTCTGCAGGTCCGAGAGCAGGCTCGAGTGGCGGACGAAGGAGGTGAGCAGGGTCGCCACCGATGCGCCCTGGCTGTGGCCGGCGATGAAGACTTGTGCGCCCTCGGCGTCGAGCTCGACGAGCGTGGCGAGGAGCGGTGCGTCGGTGGTGAACAGGGAGAGCAGCAGGCCGAGGGTGAAGCCGGCATGGACCCCGGCGACGACCGCGCTCTCACCCTCGTCGCGCGCCAGGTCGAGGGAGAGCGTGGTGTCGATTCCGCAGGCCTTCAGCGACAGCGACGCGCGCGCCGACAGCAGCGGCAGGAAGACGTCTTCGAAGATGCTGGCTGGGGTCTGCACCGTGCCGCGGACCGCGATGGCGTAGGCGCCGGTGTCGCTGTTGCGCCAGACCTGCCAGAAGTTGTCGAGCAGGGTCGCTTCGGTCGGCGTCAGGTCGGTGTCGAGCGTCCAGGCGGCGGGCGGGTCGGGGACGGGCGGGACACCAGGTGTCGGCTGAGAGAGCGGCTCGCCGGGGGTCTTGTCGTACGTCTGCTGCGTGATCTCCAGCAGTGCTGTGGCTTCAGCGAGATCGAATCCGGGAGAGATCGCGGACATTCTGTCCTCCTGTGGGGGGCTTCGGAGTTTGTTGCCAGCTTATCGCGCGCGGTCCGTCGACCCGCGCGGGTCGGCATCCAGCGGCGCCTGCACCGCGAACTCAACGACGTGGCATAAGTCTTCGAAAGACAAGACTCTTACCTTCGTGCGTCCCGGACCGATGGCATCTCGTCGTATGCTGGGGCGGCTCCGCGTCGTGCCCCCGAGACCTCCTCCATGGCCTGGCTTGTCCGATGAACTCTTTTTCGATGCCTCCCCTGCACCCGTCCAGCCTTCTCCTAGGCGCGCTTGTCGTCATGCTGTGGCTCGCCGGATGCTCGTCCGGGCCCGCCGAGCGGGGCCGCGGCGGACGAAACGCCGAGCCGCCGCCGGTCGAGGCGGTGCGCGCTCAGAACGGCACGCTGCCGCTCGAGGAGCGTGTGTCCGGTGTCGTCGAAGCGAGCAACCAGATCGCCGTCAGACCGCGCATCGAAGCGCCGGTCGTCGACGTGCTGGTCGAGAGCGGCGAGACGGTGCGTGCCGGCGCTGCTCTCGTGCGGCTCGACGATGCGACGCTGCGTGAACGCCTGCGCCAGGCCGAGGCGAGCCTGCGCCTGGCGCGCGGCGAGGCCGGCGAGGCGCGCGCGCGGCTCGCCGAGACCGACGCGCAGGTGACGCGCACCCGCGCGCTCGCCGAGCAAGAGCTGGTCAGCCAGCTCGAGCTGGAGACGCAGGAGGCACGTCTCGAGGCGTCGCAGGCGTCGCTCGAGCAGGCCGAGGCGCGGGTCGACGAGGCCGCGGCGTCGGTCGACGAGCGGCGCGCCGATCTCGACGAGACCCTGGTGCGTGCGCCGGTCGCCGGCACGGTGGGGCAGCGGCGGATCGAGGTCGGACAGCTGGTCGACCCGTCGACGGTGCTCTTCGAGCTTGGCGACCTCGAGACAATGCGCGTCGAGGTGCCGCTCACCGAGGCGATGCTCGGCCGCGTGCGCGCGGGCCTGCCGGTGCGCATCGCGTCGCCGGCGCTGACCGAGCCGCTACGCGCCGACCTCGACCGCGTGTCGCCGTTCCTCGCCGAGGGCAGCTTCAGCACGGTCGGCGAGATCGAGCTCGCCGCCGACCAGGTGACGGCGAGCGGTGGGACCCTGCGCCCGGGGATGTTCGTCCAGGTCGACATCCTCTACGGCGAGAGCGAGGAAGCGACGCTGGTGCCGACGAGCGCGCTGTGGGACGACCCTCGCACGGGTGTGCGCGGCGTCTTCGTCATCACCGGCGGGCTGCAGGACGCCGCGCCGTCAGCTCAGGCCGAGGGCGCGCCGGCCGAGCTCAGCGAGCCACTGCCGGTCGCGCTGCGCGAGGTCGACGTGCTCGCCGAGGGCCGCGGCCTGGTCGGTCTGCGCGGCGTCGAGGCCAGCGAGTGGGTGGTCACGCTCGGTCAGCACCTGCTCTCCACCGGCGACGAGGCGACGGCGCGCGTGCGGCCGACGAGCTGGCAGCGGGTCGCCGAGCTGCAGAGCCTGCAGCGCGAAGACCTGCTCGCGGACTTCCTCGAACGCCAGCGCGATGCGGCACGGCGCCACGGCGCCGAGCCGCCGAGCAACGAGGAGTTCCTCGCCGTCGACCGGGCGACCGAAGGCGGATCCAGCGCTAGACCGACCACGCCACGCAGCGCGCGCAGGGGAGGCTGAGATGGCCGGCGGCTCGATCACCCGTCTCGCCATCGGGCGTCCTGTGGCGACGTCGATGCTTTTCCTCATGCTGGTGACGCTCGGCGTCGTGTCGTTCCGCAGCCTGCCGGTCGATCTGCTGCCGACGATCGAGTTCACGCAGCTCACCGTCTCGACGCGCTACGCCAACGTCGGGCCGGAAGAGATCGAGAAGATCATCACTGACCGCATCGAGAACGCGGTCGCCGGCCTGCCGAATCTCGAGCGCGTCACGTCGACCTCGTCCGAGGGACGGAGCCGCGTCCGGCTCGAGTTCGCTCGCGGCACGCAGATCGACGAGGCGGCCAACGACCTGCGGGCCGCGCTCGATCGGCTGCGCGACGACCTGCCGGTAGAGGCCGAGGCGCCGCAGATCTGGAAGCTCGATCTCGACCGGGTCGAAGTGGTCGGCATGGCGGCGACCTCGACGCGCGACCTCGAAGAGCTGACGCGCATTCTCGAGAACGACATCTCGCGTCGTTTCGAGCAGATCCCGGGCGTCGGCGCGATCGACCTGCGCGGCGGCATCTACCGCGAGATCCGCGTCGACCTCGATCGCGATCGATTGAAAGCCGCGGGGCTCACCGCGCTCGACGTGCAGCAGGCGCTGGCGCGCGAGAATCTCACCGTGCCCGGCGGCAACGTGAAGAGCGGCATGGCCGACCTCTACGTGCGCGCGCTCGGCGAGTACCAGGACCTCGAGCAGATCGCGCGTACGGTGGTGACCGCGGTCGATGGCCGCCCGGTGCGGGTGCGCGACATCGCCACCGTGGTCGACGGCTACGAGGATCCGCTCTTCCTCACCGAAGCCAACGGCGTGCCGGCGGTGAGCCTCGGCGTGCAGAAGCAGAGCGGCGCCAACACCGTGGAGGTGGCGCGCAAGATCCGGCGCGAGATCGAGCGCATCAACGCCGAGCGCGACGACCTGCACCTGACGATCTACTCCGACCAGAGCGAGTTCATCCGCCAATCGATCGACAGCGTGCAGACGTCGGCGCTGTGGGGTTCGCTGCTCGCGATTCTTGTGCTCTATGGCTTCCTGCGCAATCGTTCGTCGACGGCGATCATCGCGCTGTCGATCCCGATCTCGGTGATCTCGACCTTCGGGTTGCTCTACTTCGGCGGCTTGACGCTCAACCAGATGACCTTCGGCGGTCTGGCACTCGGCGTCGGTCTGATCGTCGACAACGCCATCGTGGTGCTCGAGAACATCGTGCGCAAACGCGAGGAGGAGGGTGCGCCGGCGCGCGAAGCGGCAGCCGTCGGCACCTCCGACGTCGCCGGCGCGATCATCGCCTCCACGCTCACCACCTGCGTGATCTTCCTGCCGGTCGTGTTCACCAGCAGCACCAGCGGCGCGCTCTTCCAGGCGCTGGCGCTGGTCGTCGTCTTCGCGCTCGCCTGCTCGCTCTTCGTCGCTCTGACGCTGGTGCCGATGCTGTCGGCCCGCGTGCTCTCGACGCGCGGTCGGCGCGGCGCAGGCCCGCGGCGCTCATCGCGCACCGTGGCGCGGCTCGAGCGCTGGTACACCGCCCGCCTGCGCGGCGCTCTGCAGCGTCGCCTGGTGGTCTTCGGCGCCACCGGCCTGCTGCTCACCGGCGCGCTCCTCGCCTGGCCGCTGATCCCGGTCGAGCTGGCGCCGCAAACCGACGCCGACGAGATCGACGTCGAGATCGAGATGGCGCAGGGCACCAACATCGCCGTCGTCCGCACCTACCTCGAAGAACTACTCCAACTGGTGCGCGAGGTGCTGCCGGCCGACCAGGTCGACGTGGTGTCGACCGAGGTGCGGGGTAGCAATGCCGAGGTCGAGCTCAAGCTCAAGCCGCAAGACCGGCGCACACAGTCGAGCAGCCAGGTCGCCGATCAACTGCGGGCCGCCACCGTCGGCCGAGTGCCGGGCGCCGAGATCCAGGTGCAGGCGCAGTCGGGCCTTTGGGTGCTGCGGCGGGTCTTCCGCTCGAGCGGCGGGAACGACGCGGTGCAGATCGAGCTGCGCGGCTGGAACCTCGACCGCGCCGACGAGATCGCCGAGCAGATGCGCCAGCGCATGGAGTCGATTCCGGGCGTCGCCGGTGTGCGCCTCAGTCGTCGCGAAGGCCGGCCGGAAGAGAACTTGCTCTTCGACCGCGAGCGTATCGCCGAGCTCGGTCTGTCGGTGCAGGAGGTGGCGCGCGCGGTCCAGGCCAACGTCGGCGGGGTCGAAGCCGGGCGCCTGCGCGAGGGCGGCGAGGAGTACCCGATCGTCGTGCGCCTGGCGCCGGCCGATCGGCTCACCGGTCAAGACCTCGACAACGTGTCGCTGCGCACGCCGAGCGGCGCGTCGATCCCCTTGTCGGCGGTGGTCGAGCGCCGGCGCGACCGCGCCCCGGTGGAGATCCAGCGGGTCGACGGCCAGCGCGTCACCTACGTGTCGGCGACGCTCGAGAGCGGCGTCGCGCTCGGCGACGCGATCGAGCAGATTCAAGCCGAGCTCGCCGACCTGCCGCTGCCCGAGGACATGTCGCTCTTCTACGGCGGTGAATACCAGGAGCAGCTCGAGGCGCGGCGCGACTTCACCATTGCCATCGTCCTCGCCCTGGTGCTGGTCTACATGCTGATGGCGGCGCAGTTCGAGCGCCTGCTCGATCCGCTGATCGTCATGCTGTCGGTGCCGATGGCGCTGATCGGCGTCGTACCGACGCTCCTGCTCACCGGCACGACGGTGAACCTGCAGAGCGTGATGGGCCTGGTGATGCTGATCGGCATTGTGGTCAACAACGCCATCGTGCTGGTCGACACGATCAACCTCTTACGGCGCGACCATCGATTCGGCGCCGTCGAGGCGGTGATCGAAGCGGCGCGCCTCCGTCTCCGGCCGATCCTGATGACCACGACGACGACGATCCTCGGCCTGGCGCCGCTCGCTCTCGGCCTCGGTCCGGGTGCCGAAATCCAGGCGTCACTGGCGCGTGTCGTGATCGGCGGCCTCGTCGCCTCGACCCTGGTCACCTTGGTGCTCATCCCGGTCGCGCACGTCAGCGCGACGGGATGGCTCGGTCGCCTCCGCGCGGGTCGCTGGCCCGGACGCGGCGAACGAGTCGTTGGCGACGAGGTGATGACGACGCCCGAGGAGCGAACCGAAGCAGCATGACCCAGAGAAACGGTTGGCACTCAAACGCATCGTCGGCTCTTTGGCCTCCAGAGGCAGCCGACGAACCGTCGGCCGACCCTCCGGTGCCGTTCAGGGCTCGACAGCTGTCCAACGGTCGAGCGTTCCTGATTCGAATCCATCGGTGAAGAGGAAGAGCCTGGCCACGAAACCGCGGCGCACCCCGGAATCGTCGATCCACTCTCCCGTCAGCTCGCCGGCTTCGTTGATCCCGGTCGCTACGGTACTGGCGGCCCCGGGGACGTCGACGGTGATGAACTCCACCAGCGGTGCCGTGATCAGGAAGCCGTGGGAGCCGCCGTCGCTGTCGATGTAGGTGCCGACCATCTCGCCGGAATCGTTCACCTGGCTCAGAAGAGTCTCGGTGGCTCCGGGAAAGCCGAAGGTGGTGAAGATGCCGCTTGGCTCGCGAATGAATCCATGACGCAGACCGGCGCCGTCTTGCCAGAAGCCCACCACTTCGCCGTCGTTGTTGATGCCGCGGGCCCAGGTCGCGACGGCCAAGGGTACGTCGATGGTGAGGAAGCTGCCGTCGATTCGGGCGAAGCCACGACGGACGTTCGCGGTGGTCTCATATTCACCGGCCAGGTCGCCGTGGTCGTTGATGGACCGAAGAACGGTTTGCTCGGCTCCGGGAAACTCGACCCAAGTAAAGACTCCATCGTCCAGGATGAAACCGTCCGATCCAGACGCTCGCTGCGCCGAGCCCACCACAACTCCCGAGGCATTGATGTCGAAGGCCCGGCGGTCTGAGATCGAGGTCGGGGGATCAATGGTCTCGATCTGACCGGCGCAGCGCCGGATGGCGCGGGCCGTCTGGAAGTCGTCGGCGTCTGTCTGGTAGTAGCCGACCTGGCAGTTGTCGTCAGTGAGGCCGCGTCCCCCCGTAATGGGCGCGCCGGCGACTTCGAAGGTCTCGAAGTCGTAGGCCGCCAGCGGCAAGGACGCGAACGTGAGGCACGACAAGATGACCAGACTGACGAGGCCTGGTCTGTCCAGGATGGGTCTGTCCAAGGCTGGTCGATCGATGCCCAGGAACCAGGAAGCGACTTCGGGACGACACGCGGCAGGAGCGTTCATGCGCAGACCCTAACACCGGCCGCATCGGTCCAGATGTTCGTGCGACCCCGGCCTCAGACCAGCTTCCACTCCTTGAGCACCGAGACGAGGGTCGGCAGCGGCTGCTGCCAGAGCCAGGCGATCGGCAGCTCGAGGTCGGGCAGGACACGGCTGCGGAAGACGCCATCCGTGAGCGTCGCGAGGCTGTAGATTTCGTCTTCGAGTCGGTAGAACTCGGCGCGCTCGCGCTCCGGGTCGATCAGCCAGTACTCGCGCACCCCGGCCTGCTCGTACTCGTAAAACTTGTCGCCTCGATCGCGGCCTCGGCTCTCCGGGCTGACGATCTCGATCGCCAGGTCCGCCGGCCCGTCGAGATAGGTCGAGCGCAAACGCTCTCGATTCCTCGTCGCCACGAAGAGCACGTCGGGCTCGCGCCCCGACGCCTCGAGTTTCATCTGGAACGGCGCCGGCAAGAGGACCCCGAGCGCATGGTGTTCGACGAAGGCGCTCAGAATGTTGGTCAGGAACCTGGCCAGGTCTTGATGCAGTCTGGAAGCAGGGGACATCTCGATGATCTCTCCCGCGACCCACTCGGCCGGCACGTCTTCGTCGGCGGCGGCGAGAAAGTCGCTGTAGGTCACAGTGGGGGAGGAAATCGACGAGCCCATGGCAGCGATCATAGCCGATCGCTGCTGAGCCGAGCGGTCACCTGCTGGACGAGAGAGTGCGGAGGGAGCGCCAGAGATTCTTGATCGGCGCCTCGGCGGACCGTCCTTCGACTGCGAGGGAACGCTCCGTGTAGTGGTGCGGGTGGTCGGTGTCGCGGGCGGCGGAGAGCCAGTTGTACGAGCCCTCGACGTAGAGATGGTCGTCGACGGCCAGGGTCTTGGCATGGTGACGAGTCAGCCTCAGCACGTCGGCACCGGCGGCGCGCAGTCGGCCCTCGGGCTCGTCCGTGGGCCAGTGTGAAAGGTCGGGGGAGTGGGCAACGACGACGCGCACCTTGCGCCGGCGTGCCGCAGTGATCAGCCCCGGGATGTCGTCGGCGTCGAGCGCGCCGTGCGTCAGGTAGGGCGAGCAGAGGAGGAGGCGCTTGTGGGCATCGGCTAAGGCGCGGCGCAGCAGGGCGCGATGCTCCTCGTGGCTGGCGACCGCGACGACCCCGGGGGCCGAGCGCAGGTGCGGTGCCGCCAGCACGTCGACTAGCTCGTGCGACGGATCCTCGAGGAGGTGTTGGGCGAGGATGCCCGTCGGTGTCGAGCGCTCACGGTTGAAGGCGTCGAGCTGGCCGAAAAGAACGAAGGCGTCGCGTGCGCGCGACACCGCGACGTTCAGGAGGTTGGGGCCACGATCGAGGAAGTAGGTCGAGTCGCCGCGCACGATCGCGGGCGAGAAGAGGACGATCGGCCGCTCGCCGCCCTGGAATGTGTGGACCGTGCCGACCGAGATGCCGGGCGCGTCGTCGGTGCGGGCGGTCGGCAGCTCGTGGCGACGCAGCGCGTCGATCAGAGGCTGGATCTGGCCGACGTAGGGTGTGATCACGGCCACGATCTCGTCGAGAGGCCGGCGATACCAGGCCTCGAGCTCTTCGCGCCGACGGGCCAGCCAGTCGGCGAGCGCCTCCGCTTGGCCCAGGTTGCGCCGGCTGCTGCCGTCTTGTTCGGAGGGTGACGACACGTGGCCGAAGCCGAACGCCGGCAGCGGATGGTGCGTTCGATCGAGCGCCGGGCGGCACGCTTCGAGCAGGCCGCGGTAGACGAGGCGATTGCAGAAGCGCACGATCGCCGGCACAGAGCGGCGGTGTTCCCGCAGCCAGATGCCGTCTGTGGGCGCGCTTGCGTGCCGAGGCGGGTCGGACATGTAGGTCGCGCGCCTTGCGATCCGCATCAGGTTGCCCTCGGACGCCTTGAGCCCGGGGCCCTCGGCCTCGTCCTCGAGCGCTTCGGGGTCGAGGTCGTGGTCGCGCAGGTTGGCGTGGTCGATGCCCTGGCTCACGTTCCAGATCGGCTCGAGCTGGTGGACGTCGCCGACGATCACCGACCGCCGCGCCAGGGCGAACACCGGGGCGCCGACCTCGGGAGCGACCTGGCCGGCCTCGTCGACGATCAGGAGATCGATGGTGTCGAAGAGAGGCGCCGACAAGCCATCGTAGTAGTCGAAGATCCGCGGCATGCGAAAGAGCGTCGCGACCATCACCGGCGTGAGCATCGACCAGCGGCGGAAGCGCTCGACGACGGCGCGCCGCGACTGCCGTGTGCGAGCCGCGGGCCCGCGCGCCAGCAACTCGTCGGCGGCGAGCAGCCAGCGGCCTTCCCAGTAGCGCCCGGCGAGGAAGAAGAGTCGTCGTCGCAGCGTGCGGTCGAGCAGCTCGGCGATCGCGGACGGGGTCTCGACGATGCGCTCCACGAGCGCCGCGCCGTCGTCGAGCGGTTCGGCGAGGGCCTCGAGCTCGCGGCGCCAGGTGCGCTCGGCGTCGCGCCGGGCCGCCAGCACCTCGCGCTGCGAAGCCAGATCCTGTCGGCGCGCCACGTGCTCGTCGGCGAGAGTGCGTAGGCTCGCGCGCACCGAGGCTTGATCGGAGCGTCCGGTGAGTCTCGGACGCGGCGTCTCGGATCGCTCGAACAGTGCACCGTGGCGCTCGAAGACCGTGGCGAGATCGTCGATGCGTCGCGCGCGCACGGGCGGCACGAAGCTGAGCAGGTCGCTCCACAGCGAGCGCCGGCGCAAGACCTCGTCGACCTGGTCACGCAGCGCGTGCAGGGTCTCTTCGTCGGCCGCGAGCTCGCGCAGCGCATTCTCGACCGCGGCGAGCGCGGGCTCCGGGTCGGCGTCTCGGTTCCGTTCCCGGTCGAGGCTTTCGGCAGTCTCGAGCAGCGTGCGCAGTCGATCGACCGCTGTCTTCAGCGCATCGCGGAGTTTGTCGAGAGCCTCGTCGGGGTCGGCACAGCGGGAGCCGAAGGCTTCGCTCGCGGCCTGGAGAAAGCTCGCGCGGGCACGGGCGACGTAGCCGGGAGTCTCGATCTGCTGAGGCAGGCCCGACCAGTCGCTGCCCTCGGCACGAGCCACCGCGTAGCGTCCCTCGTCGTCGAGCGCCCGTGACTTGGCGGGCAGGTAGAGCCCGTACGACGGCAGGTCGGGCAACCAGCGCCGGCCGAACGTGAGGCTGTCGCCCGCATCGTCGACGGCGGCGAAGCTGTCGAGCACATTGGTGATGGCGCGATTGTTGGTCGAGCAGACGACGACCAACGGTGGCTCGGCGTCGCGCAGCGCGCGGCCGATCCACGCCGAGGCGAGGAGGCTCTGCACCAGGGTCGTCTTGCCAGTGCCTGGCGGACCGTTCACTGCCAGCAGCTTTCCCGGTGCGAGGCGAAGGGCGGCGTGCAGAGCGCGGCGCTGTGCGGGTCCGAGAGCGAAGCGGCCGGTCATCTGGCCGAGATGTCGACGTGCCGCGGCGAGGTCGACGGCACGGTCCGCGGGCGCCACCACCTCGGCGTCCCCGCCGGTCACCAGGCGGCGCAGCAGCGACAGTGCGTCGTCGGCGTCGAGAGCGCCGCGCTCGAGCAGGCGATCGACCAGCTGGAGCAGCGCGTCGCCGGCCCCGGGGCGGTGCGGGCGCAGATCGACGACCGGCCCGACGCGACGGTAGCCCTCGGGCTCGTAGAGCGCCTGGGCGCGGCCGGTGACGGTCTCGAAGAGGCTCTCGGAGAACTCCCAGAGCTCGCTCCAGCCGCCGCCGTCGGGTCCGGGATGCCGCGTCAGGAACTCGTCCATCGCGTCGACCGTGCCGACCGCCGGACCGACTGCCGTCACCGGCTCGAGGTAGCGCCTGGCCAGCCAGGCCGGAGCCTGCCCCTCGGGGGCCAAGAGGCGGCCCGTGCGCAGCAGCCGGGCGGCGACCCACAGCGGCGCATGGTGCGCATGATCGAGCTCGATCGCCTTGCCGTGGCGCACCAACCGGCGCAGACGCAGCACCGCGATGCGCAGCGGGATCGGCGGGTCGTCGTCGTCCTCGTCGTCCGGAGGCGGACGCCCGGCGCGCTCGAAAAGCCGTGCTGCCACCAGCGGAGAGAGCTCACCATCCTCGAGCTCGATCGGGTCGAGCTCCAAGATGCTGCGTGGCTGCAGCACCGGCGACGGCAGATCGGCGTCGGCCAGGCTCTGACGCCAGTAGCGCAGCCAGCGCTCGACGGTGCCTTCCGCGGCCTCCTCCGCGGGATCGCCGCCGGCCGCCGTGCCGTCGGCGATCGGCTCACCCGGCGTCGGGGCCTGCTCGCCTGACTCTCGAGACGCATCGCTCACGGCCCGATTGTTTCAGAGCCGGGCTCGCCGACGCGGCCGAATTCAGCTCAGACCATCACAGGGCCCGTACCGGCGGGCGCGCGTCGATTCTGCCGGCACGTCGAGCGAAGCGGCGGTCGAAGGTCAAGAACTCGCGAGCCCTGTTGGACAGCGCCCAATGCAAGGCATCGGCGAAGTCGAGCCCTTCGGCAGCCCAGCGCGACGCTTGGAGCACTCCCAGGCGGTTGGCGACGACCACCTTTTGGTTGCTCAGGAAGCCTTGAATGGCTTCATGGATCTCGGAGGCCTCGAGCTTGTAGGTATAGCGGAGAAGCCACTCGAGCTCCAGAAAAACCGTTGTCGAGACGAAGATCGTGTCGGCGGCCTCGAGGGCCGAGACCGCCTTCTGGAACTGCTCCGGGTCATCCCGCGTGAAGAAGCGCACCAAGAGATTGGTGTCGACTGCGATCATCGGCTCTTCGCCGCTCCTCGCCGGATCCCTTCCTCCATGTCGGCCAGAGTTTTCGGTGGGCCGTCCGTGTGAAGGCATCCGGCGAGATCACGGAGCGACGGTTGGTCAGGCCCAGGCAGGGCACGGAGCTCAACCCCGCCGTCGAGCTCTCGGACCGTCAGCTGGGTGCCGGAGGTCCAGCCCTGCCGGTCGCGGATTTCTTTCGGAATGATCACTTGTCCCTTGGTCGACAGGCGTGTGCTGCGGGTCATCGTCGGACCTCCCGGTAAGATCTTCGGTAGGACTAGCAGGTCCTGGCGCTGGACGAAAGGCGAGCTCAGAAGATGCGGTTGATCTTGTACTGCAGGTAGTAGATGTTGAAGAAGAACGTGAGGAGGCCGGAGAAGCGGATGCGCTCGAGCGGCGAGGCTTCGACGGTGTAGATCTGCAGGATCGAACGCACTCCGAAGGCGAGGAAGAGACCGGTCACTCCGCCGATGAGGTTGAGCAGCAGTGCTGGGGTCTCCAGGTCGGCGAAGACGGGGTCGACGATCATCAGGAGCGACAGGACGAGGTTGGCCGTGAACGTGATGATGATCGTGATCGGTCCCACGACGCCGTAGTCGTCGGAGGGCGTGAGCGCATTGAGGCTCTTGCGCCGGCTGAGGTACCAGTAGCCGATATAGATCCCGTTGGTGACGACGGCGAGGAAAATCACCAGCAGAACCGGAACCTTCTTGACGTCCGGTGCGTCGGTGTCCGATTCGGGAGCCTCGAGCGAAGCGGTCGGCGGAGCGTAGATGTTGTTGTCGAACGCCTGGGGTTCGGTGGTCGCGGGCGCGGAGTCGAGTGTCGACATGGGGGAGTCTCCGAGAAGCTGATGGATTCGTGGCTGTCGGGGCGGACGAGGAAGAGGCGCCAAATCTTCGCGGGATGACTCACGAAAGATCTCGCAGATTCGTCTGCGGCCAGCTCTCTTGTGAGATTAAACCCCAATCTGTGCGAGAGTCAATACGAAAAAGAGCCGACCCCGAAAGGGTCGGCTCCAAAATGCGCTGTTGAAGCGCGGGCGGCGCGGCGAGGCCGCGCGCGGCGGTCTTACATCATGCCGCCCATACCGCCCATGCCACCCATGCCGGCAGCGGCGGCGGCAGCGTGGTCGTCGTCCTTGTCTTCCTTGATCTCGACCACCATCGCCTCGGTGGTGAGCAGGAGGCCGGAGATCGAGGCGGCGTTCTGCAGCGCGTTCTTGGTCACCTTGGCCGGGTCGATGACGCCGGCGGCGACCAGGTCCTCGTAGACGCCGGTGCCGGCGTTGAAGCCGGTGTTGCCGGAGTGGCCAAGGATCTCACGCACGACGATCGAGCCTTCCTCGCCGGCATTCGCGGCGATCTGGCGCGACGGCTCCTCGAGAGCGCGGCGCACGATGGCGACGCCGACGCTGTGGTCGCCGTCGGTCTCGACCGCCTCGACCGCCTCGATGGCGCGCAGCAGGGCGACACCGCCGCCGGGCACGATGCCTTCCTCGACGGCCGCCTTGGTGGCGTGCATGGCGTCCTCGACGCGGGCCTTCTTCTCCTTCATCTCGGTCTCGGTGGCGGCACCGACCTGGATGACGGCGACACCGCCGACCAGCTTCGCGAGGCGCTCCTGGAGCTTCTCGCGATCGTAGTCCGAGGAGGTCTCCTCGATCTGGTTACGGATCTGCTTGACCCGACCGGCGATCGCCTCGCGGCGCTCCGGCGAGTCGGTGTCGGTGACGATGGTGGTGTCTTCCTTCGAGATCACGACCTTCTTCGCCTGGCCGAGGTCTTCCCAGCGGACGCTCTCGAGCTTGATGCCGAGATCCTCGGTGACGACCTTGCCGCCGGTGAGGATCGCGATGTCCTCGAGCATCGCCTTGCGACGATCACCGAAGCCCGGGGCCTTGACGGCGGCGACGTTGAGCGTGCCGCGCAGCTTGTTGACCACCAGGGTCGCCAGAGCCTCGCCTTCGACGTCCTCGGAGATGATGAGCAGCGGGCGGCCCTGCTTGGCAACCTGCTCGAGAACCGGCAGGAGGTCCTTCATCGAGCTGACCTTCTTCTCGACGAGGAGCATCACCGGGTTCTCGAGCACCGTCTCCATGCGCTCGGAGTCGGTGACGAAGTACGGCGAGAGGTAGCCGCGGTCGAACTGCATGCCCTCGACCACCTCGAGCGTGGTCTCGAGGCCCTTCGCCTCCTCGACGGTGATCACGCCGTCCTTGCCGACCTTCTCCATCGCCTCGGCGATGATCTGGCCGATCTCGGCGTCGTTGTTCGCCGAGATGGTGCCGACGTGGGCGATCTCGGTGCCCTGGACCGGCTTCGACATGCCGTCGATGTGCTGCACCGCGGCCTGCACGGCGAGGTCGATACCGCGCTTGATCGACATCGGGTTGGCGCCGGCGGTGACGTTCTTCGAGCCTTCGCGGTAGATCGCCTGGGCGAGAACGGTGGCGGTGGTGGTGCCGTCACCGGCGACGTCGGAGGTCTTCGAGGCGACCTCGCGCACCATCTGCGCGCCGAGGTTCTCGACGCCGTCGGCGAGCTCGATTTCCTTCGCCACGGTGACGCCGTCCTTGGTGATGGTCGGCGAGCCGAAGCTCTTCTCGATCACGACGTTGCGACCCTTGGGGCCGAGGGTGACCTTGACCGCGTTGGCCAGCTTGTTGACGCCGCGCAGAATCGCGCTGCGAGCGTCTTCGGAGTAGATGATCTGTTTCGCCATGGAGTGTCTCCTGGGATTCTGCTTTGAAGTCTGGGGAGTGAAGAGTGGCGGAGGCGTCAGGCCTCGATCACGGCGAGAATCTCGTCCTCGCGCAGGATCACCAGGTCTTCATTGTCGATCTTGATCTCGTTGCCCGAGTACTTGCCGATGAGCACGCGGTCGCCGGCCTTGACGTCGATCGGCAGGCGGTTGCCGCTGTCGTCGAGCTTGCCGGGGCCGACGGCCTTGACCTCGGCCTCTTGCGGCTTCTCTTTCGCGGAGTCGGGGATGATGATGCCGCCACGCACTTCTTCCTGCGCCTCGACGCGCTTGGCGACGACACGATCGTGCAGAGGTCTGATGTTCACGGTGGTCCTCCTTGGGCCCGCCCGAAAGACGGGGGGCGGGCGTTGGGTTCGGGTGCTGCGGGCGCGGCCCGCGGAGCTCTACTGGTGGTGCGAGGTTCGGTGGAGCGGATTCGAACGCCGACGGGGGTCGCGCCCGATGCAGACGGTGGGTCCCGGCCGTGCTGTTAGCACTCACGCCGGGTGAGTGCTAACAGTTTGGCGTGGACACCTCGGCGCTGTCAAGCGCCGAGACGTGTCGAGCTCGGCTCTGCGCTCTTCCGGAGGCCTCGTGTAGTGCGGGTGTCGGTCGCCGGACTCGGGGCGCTCGGCTCGCAGGACGCGAACCGGAACGCGGCGGGCGGTCCGATGGGTTCGATCGTTGGACTCAACACGACGCGGGGGGTGGATATTCCCGCGGCGTCGAAAATCTGAGCGTTAGCCGCTCATGTGAGTCTGATCTTAGCAGATCCGGTGCAGATCGCAAGGGGCTCGGAGCGTACGGACTTGGACGGGGTGACTCAGCTGTCCGCGCCGTCCACCAGCTTGAGCAGATGGCCCATCTTGTCGCGCTTGGTGCGCAAGTAGCTCTGCGAGTCGCGGGTCGGTTCGACCTCGAGCGCGATGCGCTCGACGATCTCGAGGCCGTAGCCGTCGAGCGCGATGTACTTGCCGGGGTTGTTCGTCATCAGCCGCATCTTGCGGACACCGAGGTCGCGCAGGATCTGGCAGCCGATGCCGTAGTTGCGCTCGTCGGCGCGGAAGCCGAGCTCCTCGTTCGCCTCCACGGTGTCGTGACCGCGCTCCTGGAGCTCGAGCGCCTTCAGCTTGTTCAGCAGGCCGATGCCGCGGCCTTCCTGCAGCAAATAGAGCAGCACGCCGCTGCCCTCGTCGGCGATGCGTCGCAGCGCCTGGTGAAGCTGCGAGCCGCCGTCCGTTCGGCTCGAGCTGAACAGATCGCTGGTCAGGTCCTGGCTGTGGACGCGCACCAGCACCGGCTCGTCGAAATCGATCGCCCCGAGAACGAAGGCGACGTGCTCCTCGCCGGTGACCTCGGAGCGATAACCGTGGGCGACGAAGGTGCCATAGGGCGTCGGGATCCTGGGCGACGCGATGCGGTGGACCAGGGTCTCGTGGCGCAGCCGGTGAGAGATCAAGTCTTTCACCGAGAGCAGCGCCAGGTCGTGCTCGGCTGCGAAGCGCACCAGGTCCGGCAGGCGGGCCATGGTGCCGTCGTCGTTCATGATCTCGCAGATCACCGCCGCAGGTGTCAGCCCCGCGAGCATCGCCAGGTCGCTCGACGCCTCGGTGTGCCCGGCGCGCTTGAGCACGCCGCCCGGGCGCGCGCGGACCGGAAAGATGTGGCCGGGGCGGGCGAGGTCGTGCGGCCGGGTCGTCGGGTCGATGGCGGTGCGGACGGTCGCCGCCCGGTCGGACGCCGAGATGCCGGTCGTCACCTTGCCGCGCGCCTCGATCGACACCGTGAAGGCGGTGCCGAAGGGCGTCATCTTGGCCTCGTCGACCATCAGCGGCAGCTCGAGCGCCCGGCAGCGTTCCTCGGTCAGCGACAGGCAGATCAGGCCGCGCCCGTGCTTGGCCATGAAATTGATCGCCTCGGGAGTCACTTTTTCGGCCGCGATCACGAGGTCGCCCTCGTTCTCGCGATCCTCGTCGTCGACGATGACCACCATCTCGCCGCGGCGGAAGCGCTCGATGGCCTGAGGAATCTCGGTGAGCCGCGGTGACGGCTCCGGGGTGGTCTCTGGGGACGCGCTCTCGCGCGCAGGGGAAGACTCGTCGCCGCGCGAGGTGAGGCGGGAGGAATCGGTCATGGCTGGCAGTCTCCGGAGCCGAGCGGACGTGGGTACGGATGCTGGCGGGGCGAGCGATCAACAGCCGGTGCATCGCCCGTCTCGCCAGCATACGGCGGCGCCGCGAGGCGGTCAAACCGCGGCGGCTCGGGCTCAGTCGTTCCAGATCAGGAACGGATTCAGCGGATCGCCGCGCCAGACGCTCGCCTCCGGTCCGAGCACGTAGACCGCGAAGTGCAGGTGCGGGGCCGAGGAGTCGGCGTTGCCGGTCGAGCCGACGGTGCCGAGCACCTGACCGCGCCGCACCGAGTCGCCCTCGGCGAGCCCGGGCGCATAGGTGTCGAGGTGGGCGTAGTAGTAGCTGAAAAGGCCCTGGCGGTCGACTTGGTAGAGGCTGAGGCCGCCGAGGCGCCCCTCGTGCTTGCGCGCGATGGTGCCGTGATCGGCGGCGAGCACCGGCGTGCCGCGCGGCGCCATGATGTCGAGCGCATGGTGGATGCGACCACCGCTGCGCGGATCGTCGAAGCTGTCGTAGAGATCGCCCTCGTCGACGCCCTCGACCGGTACCGTCAGCCGTCGCCGGCGCAGCTCGTCGAGGTAGACGATGTCCGAGGAGCCACCGGGTGCGAGGCTCGGCGGTGGGGCCGACCGATCGACGATCAGCGGCGCCGCGCGCCGTGCGGCGAGCTCCTCGGAGTCGAGGCCGAGGGGCTCGTAGAGTCCCGGCGGACCGGAGGGTGGTGGCGGAACGTCGGGTCGGACGGTGCCGAGTGTTTCGGAGTCGATCGAGGTGTTTTCGAGCGAGACGCTTTCGATCGACTCGCTCTCGGGCACGATCGTCTCGGCTGGGTCGGCGTCGACCGGGAGGCTGTTCGGCGGGATTCGGTCGATCGTGCCGTCCGCCGCGATCGGAGGCTGACGGGCTTCGGGCTCGAGGGTCGGCAGGCGCGCGTACGCCGGATCGTCGGCGCGGGCGGCGCGCCAGCGACGATCGAGGTCGAGGGCGCCCCAGATCGCGAGCGGCACGAGCAGGAGCGCCGCGCCGCGGGCGACGATCGTCCACCAGCCGACCCGGCCGGTCGGTCTGTCGAAGAGCTTCATGGCGTCGGCTCAGGTGCGTTCGCGGCGCCCGCTCGGAATCTCGATCTCGAGGCTCTTGATGCGTCGATAGAGGGTCGGCCGACTGATCTCGAGCTGCTCGGCGGCGGTGCTGGTGTCGCCGCCGCACGCCTCGAGCGCATGGATGATCTCGTCGCGCTCGACGGCGTCCAAGATCTCCTGCAGCGAGCCGCCGGCGCGAACTGGCTGCTCGCCGCGAATCGTCGCCGAGAGCCGGCTGGTGTCGAGCAGCTCGCGGTCCTCGAGGAAGAGCACGGCGCGAGCGATCTCGTTCTTCAGCTGGCGAATGTTGCCCGGCCAGCGGTAGCGACGCAGCGTGCGCAGCGCGGCGCGCGAGATGCCGCGCACTCGGATGCCGTAGCGCTCGGCCTCGCGCGTGAGGAAGTAGGCGGCGAGATTCGGAATGACGCCGCGGCGCCGGCGCAGCGGCGGCAGCTCGACCTCCCAGGTGGCGATGCGGTGGTAGAGGTCGGTGCGGAAGCTGCCGTCCTGGAGCATCGACTGGATCGGTCGGTTGGTGGCGGCGATGATGCGGGCGCGCGCCGGCCGCGGCGTCGAGCCACCGAGGCGGAAGACCTCTTTCTCTTGCAGCACGCGCAGAATCTTGGCCTGCGTCTCGGCCGCCATGTCGCCGATCTCGTCGAGGAAGAGCGTTCCCTGGTCGGCGAGCTCGAACTTGCCGGGGCGCGCCTCGACACCGGTCGCGACGCCTTTCTCGACGCCGAAGAGCTCAGCCTCGAGCAGGTCCCGCGGCAGCGAGGCGCAGTTGATGGCGACGATCGGCGCCGCCGCGCGCGGTGAGGCCGAATGCAAGAAGTGGGCGAGCACCTCTTTGCCGGTGCCCGACTCGCCATAGATCATCACGCCGACGTCGCCACGGGCGACGCGCTCGGCCTGGTCGTAGATCTTCTGCATCCCGGGCTCGACGCTCGGCGGCTGCGGCCGTTCGGCGGTCGCGGCGGTCGGCGGCGGCGGCGTGCGCCGACCCTGCAACTGGTCGGCGAGGTCGAGGAGCTGCCGCGCTGCCTCGACCACCGGTCGGTAGTGCTCGGCCGCCGCCTGCTTGTAAAAGCGGGCGCGCACCTGGCAGCGCAATCCGTTCGACTCCACCCACTCGGAGTCTCCCGCCTCGTCCTCGACTCCGTCCGCCGAGTAGAGCACGCCGCGATCCGTGTCGTCGTCGAGCTCGACGACTTCGACCGCCGTCACCGGCATCGTCTCGTAGAGCGAGAAGCCGATCTTCTGCGCGATCTTCTGGCGATCGTGCTCGATGGTGAGCTGCCGCAGCAGGCGCGGCAGGTGATCGAGGGTGAAGTGATCGAGAGGTGAGAACGACTCCGTTCGCTCGCTCGGCCGCGCGACAATGCCGCTCGGATCGAGTGGCTCACGGACGCCGATGCCGACCTCGAGGTCGTCGTCCGGAACTTCCTCGAGGAGCACGACGACGCGGCCGATCACGAACGGGTCGCCGGTTTCGATGTCCGCGCGATCGACGCGTCGCGAGCGCACCATCGTGCCGTTGGTCGACCCGAGATCCTCGAGCTCGACGTGGCGACCGTCGACGTGCAGTACCGCGTGGCGCCGCGACACGGTGGGATTCGGCAGGTGAATGTCGCACGACGGGTCCGAACCGAGCACGTTGTTCCCCTGGCTCAGGGTGGCTCGGATGGTCTGTTCGTCGAAGCGGGCGAGGATCCTGTATGCCATAGGACTCTGGTCGGGGACATCTAGTGTTGCACACCGTGCGGCGTGCGGCGGCAGCTTGCGCGGAGTCGTGGACGCGACTCGAGGGGTGCAGGTTCGCGGTCGATATTCTCAGATCTGAGAATGTCAGATTCTCAGAGATGATTTCCAGGCCGCCGCCGCCGGAGCTCGTCCCACGGTTTCGCGGGCGATTTCCAGGCCTGCCCCGCGTGGCCAGTGCGACCGAGCGGTTGGCACCAAGGTTGCTATAGAGATTAGCAACGAACGACTCGAGCACCCTCCTCGGTCCGCCGGTGTCCACGCCGCCGGCCTCCGAGCCAAGATTTCAGTGTCCCGATACCTGTCTCGCCCGAGGCAGGTTTTTTTTTGCCGTCGCCGCCGGGCGCCGCTCATGACGCCGCCGCCGTTTCCTGGCGGAACTGCAGCTCGAAGAGCTTGTGGTAGACGCCGCCGAGCGCCAGCAGCTCCTGGTGAGTCCCTTCTTCGCGCACCGCGCCCTTGTGCAGCACGACGATGCGATCAGCGCGCTGGATGGTCGACAGGCGATGGGCGATCACCAGGCTGGTGCGGTTCGCGAGCAGCCGCTCGAGCGCCTGCTGAATCCGCATCTCGGTCTCACTGTCCACCGACGCCGTCGCTTCGTCGAGGATCAGGATCTCGGGGTCGAAGGCGAGAGCGCGGGCGAATGCGATCAGCTGCTTCTGCCCGGTCGACAGGCCGGCCCCGCGTTCTTGGACCTCGGTACTGAAGCCTTGAGGCAGGCTCTCGATCAGCTCCAGTGCCTGGACCTCGGCGGCGGCACGGCGCAGGCGCTGGTCGGAGATCTCGTTGTGGCCGAGCCGGATGTTGTACGCGAGGTCGCCGGCGAAGAGAAAGACGTCCTGGAGCACCATCGCCATCGAACGGCGCAGGCGCTCGAGGTCCCACTGGCGCACGTCGATTCCGTCGATGCGGACGGCGCCGTCGTCGATGTCGTAGAACCTCAGCATCAGGTTCGCGAGCGTGCTCTTGCCGGCACCGGTGTGGCCGACCACGGCGACCGTCTCGCCTGGCTCGATGCGCAGGCTGAGGTCGTGCAGCACCGGCTCGCCGGGGATGTAGGCGAAGCGCACGGAATCGAGCTCGACGCGTCCCTCGACACGGTCGGGCCGGTAGGCGTCGGGCGGCGAGACGATCTCGGGCTCGGCGTCCAGCAGCTCGAAGATGCGCTCCGAGCTCGCCATGGCGGCCTGCAGAATGTTGTACTTCTCGGACAGGTCGGCGAGCGGCTGGTAGAAGCGTTGGGCGTACTGCAGGAAGGCGACGAGGGCGCCGATCGACAAAGTGCCGCGGAGAATCTGGCCGCCGCCGTACCAGACGATCAGGGCCAGCCCGATCGCGGTGATCAGCTCGATGGCGGGGAAGTAGATCGCGTAGTAGACGATGGCGCGCACGTTGGCGGCGCGGTGCTCGTCGTTGACCTGGTCGAACTCGCGCAGCGCACGGCGCTCGGCGGCGAAGAGCTGCACAACGGACATGCCGCCGATGTGTTCCTGCAAGAACGCGTTGATGCGCGCGATCTTGACCCGGACCTCGCGATAGCTGCGCCGTGCCCGCCCCTTGAACCAGAGAGTGAGCAGGAAGAGGAGGGGCAAGATCGCGAAGCTGACCACGGCAAGGCGCCAGTCGAGCAGGAAGAGCACGGTGACGATGCCGCCGAGCAGCACGATGTCGCCGAAGATCGACACGAGGCCGGCGGTGAAGACCTCGTTGAGGCTTTCGATGTCGGTGGTTGCACGGGTCACCAGGCGTCCGACCGGCCGACGATCGAAGTAGCGGACGGGCAGGCGCTGCAGATGATCGAAGACGTCGCGCCGCAGGTCGAACATGATGCGCTGACCCATCAGCTGCATCACGTAGCTCTGGGCATAGAGCACGACGAAGGCGAACGCGGTGGCGAGCGCCCAGAAGACGGCGAGAGCGACGACGCCGGTGATCGGATCGACCTCGTGGCCGCCGGCGTCGAGCCAGCCGGCGACGAAGCGGCTGATGCCGGCCTGGGCCGTCTGGTCGTCGAGCGGTCGCACGAAGAGATCGAGCGCCACGGCGGTGGTCAGCGGGCCGATCAGCTGCAGCAGGGACGAGACGATGATCAGCGCGACGGCCAGCGACGCCATCCCGGCATAGGGGCGGACGAATCCGAGCAGGCGTCGCAGCAGGCCGAAGTCGACACTCGGTTCGACCTCGGCTTCTTCGTGCGGATCGACGGGAACGGCCATGGCCGGGGTACGATACCGCAGACCCTCTGGACCGATGTCGGTTTTGTTCGCGGCGCGCGCCGCGATTGTCGTCTCGCCGCGCGAGCGCTATACTCATCGACGCTCAGCGATACGAACCGAGCGTCGGCCGAAGGGCAGACGCCATCAGGATTTGCCGGGCTCCGCCACGAGCCCGGCGCCGAGTGGGATGAAGGAGACGAGAGCGTGCCGCCGACGCTGAACCAGCTTCTGAAAACGATGGTCGAGCAGGGTGGATCAGATCTGCACATCTCGACCAACACGCCGCCCCAGATCCGCGTCGACGGCAAGCTGAAGGCGTTGAACACTCCGCCGTTGACGCCCACCGACACCAAGCAGCTTTGCTACTCGATCCTCACCGACATCCAGAAGCACCGCCTGGAGGAGGATCTCGAGCTCGACTTCTCGTTCGGCATCAAGGGCATGGCGCGCTTCCGCGGCAACGTCTACCACCAGCGCGGTGCGGTCGCCGGGGTCTTCCGGACCATTCCCTACGAGATCAAGACCTTCCGTGAGCTCGGCCTGCCGCCGATTCTCGAGAAGATCTGCGAGAAGCCGCGCGGCCTGGTGCTGGTCACCGGTCCGACGGGCTCCGGCAAGTCGACGACGCTGGCGGCGATGATCGACAAGATCAACCGCGAGCGCAACGAGCACATCCTCACCATCGAGGACCCGGTCGAGTATCTCCACCAGCACCAGGGCTGCCTGGTCAACCAGCGCGAGCTGAACGCCGACACGCACAGCTTCACGAAGGCGCTCCGCGCTGCGCTGCGCCAAGATCCCGACGTCGTGCTGATCGGTGAGATGCGCGACCTCGAGACGGTCGAGTCGGCGCTGCGCATCGCCGAGACCGGCCATCTCACCTTCGCCACCCTGCACACCAATTCCGCCGCTCAGACCATCAACCGCATCATCGACGTTTTCCCGTCGCACCAACAGTCGCAGGTCCGTGCCCAGCTTTCGCTGGTGCTCGAGGGCGTCGTCTGTCAGACCTTGCTGCCGCGCATCAACGGCAAGGGGCGCGTTTTGGCGATGGAGATCCTGATGCCGAACTCCGGTATCCGCAACCTGATCCGTGAGGACAAGGTGCATCAGATCTACGGCATGATGCAGACGGGGCAGTCGAAGTACGGCATGCAGACCTTCAACCAGAGCTTGGCGAACCTCTACTTCAAGCGGTTGATCACGCTGCAGACCGCGATGGCCCGCTCGTCGATGCCCGACGAGCTGCAAGAAATGATCTCGCGCGGACCGACGGCGCTCAATCCGGGCGTCGGCCAGACCTCGAACGCCAGGAGGTAGCGCATGCCGAATTTCGTCTGGAAGGGCCGCACCCGCGGCGGCAAGATCGAGGAAGGGGTCCTGGTCGCCGACTCGCGCGACGCCGCGTCGGCGATGCTGCGTCGGCAGAACATCCAGGTCATGAACCTGCGCGAGAAGGAGCGGCGCATCCCGCTGGTGCCGAAGATCGGCGGCGGCGTGCCGTCGAAGAAGCTGTCGATCTTCACGCGCCAGTTCTCGGTGATGCTCGACGCCGGCCTGCCGCTGGTGCAGTGTCTCGAGATCCTCGGTGGCCAGGAAGACCACAAAGTCTTCAAGCAAATCATCGAAGCCGTGCGCAACGACGTCGAGCAGGGCACCTCGCTCGCCGACGCCATGCGCCGTCATCCGGCCGCCTTCGACAACCTCTACGTGAACATGATCGCCGCCGGTGAGGCCGGCGGTATTCTCGACATCATCCTGCAGCGCCTGTCGAACTACATCGAGAAGTCGGTGAAGCTCAAGGGCCAGATCAAGAGCGCGATGATGTACCCGATCGCGGTGATCGTCATCGCCGTCGGCGTGGTGTCGATCATTCTGCTCAAGGTGATTCCGGTCTTCGAGAGCATGTTCGCCGCGATGGGCGCGAACTTGCCGTTCCTCACCCGCGTGGTGGTGCAGGCGAGTGAATTGATGCAGAGCTACTCCGGCTGGGCTCTGATCCTGCTCATCGTCATCATCGTCGCCGTGCGTGAGTACCACAAGACCTACCGCGGTGCGCGCATCATCGACGGCATCTTGTTGCGCATCCCGATCTTCGGCATGCTGCTGCGCAAGATCGCGATCGCGCGCTTCTGCCGCACCCTCGCCACCCTGACCTCGTCCGGTGTGCCGATCCTCGACGGCCTCGAAATCACCGCTCGGACGTCCGGCAACTCGGTGATCGAGGACGCGATCATGACGGTGCGCAACGCGGTGGAAGAAGGCAAGACGATCAGCGGGCCGCTGTCGGACACCAAGGTCTTCCCCGCGATGGTGTGCCAGATGATCGCCGTCGGCGAGCAGACCGGTGCGCTCGACGCCATGCTTTCGAAGATCGCCGACTTCTACGAGGACGAGGTCGACACCGCCGTGAACGGCCTGATGAAGCTGATCGAGCCGATCATGATCGTCTTCCTCGGCGTGATCATCGGCGTCATCGTGGTTGCGATGTACTTGCCGATGTTCTCGATCATCACGCAGATCGGTTAATCCCGGAGCTCCCCCGCAGGCTGACCGGACGATGGGGGAGCTCAATCGCAAGCTGGTCTGGCTCATGGCGATCCGGCTTCTCGTGCTCGCCAGCCTGATCATGCACAGCCTGCTCTATTTGCCGCTCGACGGCGAGTCGAGCTGGCTGCTCAGCGTCGAGCGCTGGTTCGAGAGCCTGCGTGCCGAGCGGGCGATCGATCTCGTCGGTCCGCCGGCCGAGGACGAACGGGGCGCTACCGTGATGCAGGTCGTGGTGGCGATCGTTTCGCTGCAAACGTTGCTCTACGCCCTGCTGATGCGGCTGCTGGCGCGTCGCCCCGAGCGGCACGCCTGGATTCAGCTGCTCGGCGACCTGCTCCTGGTCTCGCTCGTCGTCTACAAGTTCGGTGGCGCGACCGCCAACGCCGTCATCCTCTACCTGGTGATCATCGCCGTCGCGTCGTTCTTGATGCGCGGGCGCGCGGGTCTCGTGACCGCCGTCGTGGCGGCGGCCCTGTCGACCGTGGTGATCAGCCTGCAGCACTCCGAGGCCTTCCGCGGCCTGTGGCTGGAGCCGTCCATGCTACGCGAGCTGGGCGCGCCGTTTCGCGGTGTCGTCGACTGGCTCGAGCCGCCTTCGGGCGACGAACTCACCGGCGTGCCGCTGGCCTACAAGCTCTTGGTGCCGCCGATCGCGTTCTTCTCGGTCGGTGCGTTCACCACCTACCTGGCGCGTGACCAGGCGCTCGAGCGCAAGCTGCGTCAGAAGCAGCACGATCTCGACTACCTGCAGGTGCTGCATCGCGATGTCGTCGAGTCGATCTCGAGCGGCTTGATCGTCACCGACCTCGAGGGCCAGATCAACAGCCTCAACCGCGCCGCGCGCGAAATCCTCGACTTCGACGAGAGCATCGTCGGCGAGTCGATCCTCGACACCGAGCTCTTCGATCGCGAGTCGTGGCTGCGCCACACGCACCAGAGCGGTCTCGGCATGATCCGCGCCGAGGTGCAGCTTCGCCGCGGTGCCGAGACTCTCTTCATCGGCTTCTCGCTTTCGCATCTGCGTGACGCCGACGGTCAGCTGCGCGGCTACATCCTGGTGTTCCAGGACCTCACCGAGTGGCGCCAGCTGCAAGAGCAGGTGCAGATCCACGATCGGATGGCGGCGCTCGGCCAGATGGCCGCCGGGCTGGCTCATGAGGTCGGCAACCCGCTCGCCGCGATCACCGGCACGGCGCAGATGCTCGAGCCCCACGCGCGCAGCGAGAAGATGGCGAAGCTGCTCGGCATCATGCGCAAAGAGTCGGGCCGGCTCGATCGCACGGTCAAGAGCTTCTTGCAGTTCGCCAAGCCGGCCGACCATCATCCCGAGCCGTTCGACATCGCCGCGCACCTGGCCGAGGACGTCGAGCTGCTGCGTCACAGCAACGAAGTGCAGCCGAGCCACGAGATCGTGGTGCAGATCGATCCGCCGTCCGCGACCATCGTCGCCGACGTCGACCAGATCAGCCAGGTCTTCTGGAACCTGGCCCGCAACTCGCTGCGCTCGATGCCCGACGGCGGGCGCCTCGAGCTCAGTGGACGGCTGCTCGCCGAGCGCTACGAAATCGAGTTCCGGGACACCGGCGTCGGCATGGGCGAGCGCGAGAGGGCCGAGCTCTTCCAGCCCTTCAAGTCGTTCTTCGACAGTGGCCTCGGCCTCGGGATGGCGATCGTCTATCGCATCGTCCAAGAGCACCGGGGCGAGATTCTCGTCGACAGTGAGCCGACGCGCGGCACCTCGATCAAGATCGAGCTGCCGCTGCGCCGAGAGGAGGCCTCATGAACCCGCGGGTGCTGATCGTCGACGACGAGCAGAGCATGATCGACTTTCTCGCCCTGCTGTTCGGCGACGACGGCTACCGGGTGGACACCGCCAGCTCGATGGCGGCGGCGCGCGAGCGAGTCGCGGCCAACGACTACGACCTGGTGCTCAGCGACATCTTGATGCCGGACGGCAATGGCCTCGAGCTGCTGCGCGAGATCAAGTCCGCGTCGCCGCAGACCGCGGTGATCATGATGACCGCCTACAGTTCGAACAAGTCGCACATCGAGGCGATGAAGCTGGGCGCGTTCAACTACGTCTCGAAGCCGTTCGATGTCGACGAGATGAAGCTGGTGGCGCGGGCGGCGCTCGAAAAGACCGATCTCGAGGCCGAGAACACCTATCTGCGGCGCGAGCTCAAAGAACGCTACGATTTTTCGAACATCATCGGCCGTAGCGCCAAGATGCAGGAGATCTTCTCGCTCGTCGAACGGGTCGCGCGCACCGCGTCGACCGTTCTCGTGCGCGGCGAGAGCGGCACCGGTAAGGAGCTGATCGCGCGGGCCATCCACAGCAACAGCGCGCGCGCCGAGAGGCGATTCTTGTCGATCAACTGTGGTGCGCTGCCCGAGAACCTGCTCGAGAGCGAGCTCTTCGGCCACGAGAAGGGCGCGTTTACCGGCGCCGTGCGCGACAAGAAGGGTCTCTTTCAGGAGGCCGACGACGGCACGCTCTTCCTCGACGAGATCGGCGAGATGACGCCGCCGATGCAGGTGAAGCTGCTGCGCGCCCTCCAGGATCGCAAGGTACGGCGAGTCGGCGGGACGCGCGAAGAAACCGTCGACGTGCGGATCATCGCCGCCACCAACCAGGATCTGCAGGAACGGATCCAGTCCGGCGAGTTGCGCGAGGATCTCTACTATCGAATCAACGTGATCCCGATCCACCTGCCGCCCCTGCGCGAGCGCCGCGAGGACATTCCGCTACTGGTCGAGTACTTTCTGCAGAAGTTCTCGGAGCAGATGAGGCTCGAGCGCCGCAGCCTGTCGATCGAGGCGATGCGTGCTCTCGAGCGCTACGAGTGGCCGGGCAACGTGCGCGAGCTCGAGAATACGATCGAGCGAGCGCTGGCGTTGTCGACCGGCGAGCGCCTGACGACCCGCGACCTGCCGCCGCAGATCGCGCAGTCGGACGCCGCGGCGCTGTTACCGTTGGTCGACCTGCCGGAGCAGGGCATCGACCTCGAGGCGCATCTCGACGCGATGCGCAGCCAGCTCATGGCGCAGGCGCTCGAGCGCTGCGACGGGGTTCAGAAGCAGGCCGCCGAGCTCCTCGGCATGACCTTTCGCTCGTTCCGCTACTACGCCAAGAAGCTCGGCCTCACCGGCGGCGGTGACGACGAGGAGTAGGAGCGCGAGAGTCGGTCGAGCGCGGCGACCGCTAGCGCCAGGGTCGCCGGCAAGACGTGAAGAACGAGGCGCGGCGCGCTGGTGGCGACGTAGAGCGCGGTGTCGACCGGCGCCGCCAGGTAGGCGTAGAGATAGAAGCCGAGCTGCCCGACGAGCAGGAGTGAAGCCCATCGGCTCGGTCGCCAGAGGAGCAGCGCCGGCAAGGCCGCGAGCAGCCAGGGCAAACCGTGCCAGGCACGGACACCGGCGGCGCGCAGCAGCTCCGGTAGCACGATCGAGAGACGGGCGAGATCGAAGTCGCCGCTGTTGGTGGCCAGGAAGAGGCCGTGGTGGTGCGTCCACAGCGCCCAGGTGATGACCGCCGTCAGCGGCAGCAGCCCGGCTCGTGCCAGCGTTTTCGTGAAGGTCGCGGGGCGCCGCCCTTCGGGCTCTCGAGCCCGCCGCGCGAGGTGCAGGGCGACCAGCAGGCCGCCGAGGACGACGCCTTCGATCTTGGTGCAGGCGAGGAAGAGGGCGGCGCAGCCGATTTCGAGGTCGCGCGCAGCCTCGTTCTGAGGGGCCGGCCGAGGGAGCGAACGAGGGCCGACCAGCGCGGCGGCACCGAGAGTCGCTGCCGCCGCCAGCGGCAGATCGGCGCCGCCGGCCTGGTGAAAGCCGATGGCGAAGGCGAGCGCGCCCCAGGCGATCGCCGTCAGGCCGGCGATACGCGCCGGAGCGCTCGCCCCGAGGCGCGCCAGCAGCGCATCGGCAGCGAGCAGCAGGAGGAGAAAGAACGGGCCGCTCGCGGCGAGCATCGAGTCGAGGGCGAGCTCGCCCTCGACCAGGGCGAGGGCGGCGAAGAGCCCGGGTATCAGGCCCGGGTAGTCGGGGTGGAGGAGTTGGTTCCAGGGCGCACGCAGGAACTCGAGATCGAGCCCACCGTGAAGGAAGTGCTTCGCGCCTTTGAGGCCCCAGTGGAAGATGAAGTCGGGGTGGACGTCGAGCCGGGCGGCGGTCGCGGCGACGAAGACCCCGAGGGCCGCCATCGCCGGCAGCCAGCGCAGCACGTGCGGCCACGGTGGCGTGCGCGGTGGCCGCGGTCGGGCGTCGTCGCTCCGTGGGCGACCGCTCGTGCGGTCGCGTCGTCGCCGGACCGTCAGGCCTGCGGCTCCCACGGCGAGCAGCGCCGCGACGAGACCGAGCACGACGCCGCGCGACCAGCCGACGCCGAGCGCGTCGAGGCCCCAGAAGGCGAGCCAGAAGACGCCGAGGCCACCACATCCCGACGCCGCCAGGCGCGCGGCGACGTCTCCCGGTGCCGCCGCCGGGTCACCCGAGGCGTCGCGTCGGCTACCGGTCGCCTCCAGGATCATCCAGGCGGCGGCCGTGACGGAACCGACGAAGAGCCAGGCGACGATCACGGTGTGATCTCAGACGGTGTCATCTCAGACGGTGTCATCTCAGACGGTGTCATCTCAGACGGTGCGATCTCGGTCGGTTCCGGTGCAGACGGTGGCGGCAGAACACGCTGCAGATGGGCGTCACCGACCCGGAGAACGCTCTCGAGACGCCACGGCGGCACGTGCGGCGCCGTGCGTTCGGCGCCGTGCGCTGTGGTGTCGGCCGGCCAGCTCAGCCAGTAGTCGGCGGCCAGCGCGTCGGCGGCCCGCGAGGCGGGCCGCACCGTCCTCTCGGGCATCGTGAATGCGAGCCAGAAGACCACGAAGTCGCCGCGCCACTCGAGCGACGCGGCGGGGGTCACCGCCAGCGAGGCGTCGGCCGGCATCACCGAGCGCAGCTGACTCGCCATCGCCTCGAGCCGCGCGACGGCGCCGGAGCGCAGGGTCCACAGCTCGGGCTGCTCGTCCGACCAGGGGTCGGCGGCGGCGAGAGCCGCGGCACGACGAGTTTCGCGCGCGCCCTGGAGGACAGTCCACAGGCTCAGCGCGACGAGCAGAGTGAGGCCGAGCGCGCGTCGCGGTGTCGGCATCCGCGCCATCGCGCCGGCCCCGGCTCTCAGCTGCTCGATGCGCCGGACGACGCCGTGCTCTTGCTCTCGCTGCCTTTCGACGATCCGTCACCGGACGACGACGAGCTCGACTCTCCCCCGCTCGATGCGTCGGAGCTGCTGGCCGACGCGCCCGATCCGCTGTCCTTCGAGTCGCCGCTTCCCACGGAGGCGACGTCGCCGGAGGCGCTGCCTTTAGTCTTGCCGGCGTAATCGGTCACGTACCAGCCGCTGCCTTTGAACTGCACGGCCGGTGACGAGATCAGCCGCTTCAGCAGGCCGCCGCAAACCGAGCACTCGGTGAGCGGCGGATCGGCGATGCGCTGCAGCTCCTCGATCTTGGTCCCGCACTCCTGGCACTGGTATTCATACAAAGGCACAGTCGAATCTCCTCGTCCCGAGACGCATCACGTGAGCGCGTCGTCGACCGGCTTCCGCTCCGCGGCCAGCCGGATGCGCACACCCGTGTCTTCGAGCGAGGCGCGCTCGATCAGGTGCAAGACATGGAACGCGTAGAGCAGCCGAGCATTCTCCGACACGCCGAACGGTCCGGCGGTGCACACCTCGTAGAGGCTACGCCGGCCGTCGACCAGGCGCAGGAGCTCGAACTCTTCCTTCTCGAGAGCGATTTCAATCAATTCTTCGGTGGTGTAAACGGGCTTGAAGACCGTCGTCTTCTTGCCCAGCCGCGACACCAGGCTCTTGGTGTCCTGGACCTGCTTGATGCCGCGCACGATCACCTGCCGCATCGGCAGATGAATCTTGATCATCATCGGGTCGACCTGGTGGCCGATCTTGAAATTGAGATCTCCGGACTGCCAGGCGAAGACGCTCCAGACGATCGACTCCATCTGTGAGCGGATCGCTTCGTAGAGCTGACCCGGAGACAGGAAACCCTTCTCGATCAACACCTGGCCGTGGCGCTTGCCGGTCGCTTCGCGCTCGCGCATGGTGTCGGCCAGCTCGTCGCGGCTGAGGCGACCGAGCCGGTAGAGGTGAGCGCCGAGCCGGTCGGTACGATCGGTCGACGACGCGTGGATCACGCTGCCCTCGTTGATGTAGATCCGCTTGGTGGCGCCATCGCGCGCGATCTCGATCCGCCCGGGCACCTTGTGCCGGTAGATCGTCCAGAACATCTCGGGAATCGAGGTCTCTTCGAGGGTGCCCTGGTATTCGAAGGTGTTGGGCATCGGATCTGGATCGAGGGGACGGAGAGCAGGGACGTGCGGGCCGGCGACACGAGGACGATGAGCAACGAACAGCGCGCGGAGTATACCATCGCATCATGCTGAGCCCCGAAGACGCGTGGAATCGAATCGAGACCGAGCTCGCCCTCGGAGAGCCGGAAGAAACGTCGCGGCCCGCTCGAGTCGAGGTGACGCGCGGCGAGGCGCTGGGCCGAGTCCTGGCCGAGCCGGTCGCCGCCACTCTCGATCAGCCGTTCGCCGACGTCTCGTCGATGGACGGCTTCGCCCTCGCCGGCCCGGTGACTCGTGGAGCCGTGCTGCCGGTGGTCGGCGAATCGGCTGCCGGGCACCCACCGACGCGGTCCCTCTCCGCGGGAGAAGCGATGTCGATCATGACCGGCGCGATGTTGCCGGGCGGCGCCGACCGCGTGGTGCCCGTCGAACGCATCGAACGAGTCGACGCCGACGCGCCTCGACCGTCGTCGCCCGCGGTGCGCATCGACGATGAGCCTGCGGCGGGCACATTCGTTCGCCGGCAGGGCGAAGTCGTGCGCCGGGGCGATCCGCTGCTCGAGGTCGACACCTTGTTGACGCCAGCGGCGCTTTCGCTGCTCGCTTCGCACGGCGTCGCCCGGGTCGCCGTACGGCGCGCGCCGACCGTGGCTGTGCTCGCCACCGGGGACGAGGTCGTGCCGGCCGACGACGAGCCGGCGGCCGGGCAGCTGCGCGACTCCAACTCGCCCTTTCTCGCCGCCGCGCTGTCGACCCTCGGTCTGGTCGGGACGTCGCTCGGCATCGCGCCCGACCGCCGTGACGCGCTGGCGGAGCGGATCCGGGCAGGCCTCGAGCACGACGTGCTCCTGCTCTGCGGCGGCGTGTCGAAGGGGGAGTACGACTTCGTCGAGGACGAGCTCGACGCCCTCGGCTGCCGGCGGCTCTTCGACGCCGTGGCGGTGCAGCCGGGCAAGCCGCTGGTGGTGGCGCGCCATGCACGCGGCTGGGTCTTCGGCCTGCCGGGCAATCCGGCGTCGGTGATGACGACCTTCTGGCTCTTCGTGCGGCCGCTACTTCGTCGGCTGCTCGGGCGCCGCGACGGGTTCTGGCACGGAGCGGTGCCGGCACGGGCAGGCAGCGCGCTGCCGCCGACCGCGGGGCGCGATCGTTTCTTGCCCGCGACAGTCCACCGTGCGGGCGACCGGCTCGAGGCGCTTCCGACCGTGCCACGCGGCTCGCACGACGTGTCGGCCACCGCGCGCGCGACGGCGTTGCTCCGCCTACCGGCCCACAGTGCGGCGCTGCCGGCCGGGTCCCGGTGCGAAGTCCTGCCGCTGGCCGACTGGCCGTTCGCCTCGCCTTGACAACATTCTGACGGCGAAACTGTGACCACAACACCCGTTGCGGCAACTAAAGAGCGTCGGACGAGCCGGATGATGGCGGAAGCGCATGGGAATCGAACCCACCTCCCGATCCGCACTCGAACCGGGACAGCGGTTTTGAAGACCGCGGAAGGCACCAGCCTCCGAGCACTTCCAGCGCTATCCTATCCCGAACACGCCCGCACCTCGCCAGGCCCAGACGCTCGTTGCTCCAGAGGAGTCTTTCCATGCAGTTGCCATCCGAGCCCCGTGCCGAGTTTCCGTACATCGTCGACAAGCAGGTCGGAATCGGCTCGATGGGAGTCGTGTACAAGGCACGTGAAACATCGCTCGATCGAACCGTGGCGATCAAGACGCTGCGCGGGTCGATTCTCGCCGACGAGCCCCCCGAGGTGCAGGACGAGCTGCGCCGGCGCTTCGAGCAAGAAGCGCGGGCCGCAGGCCGCCTGAGCCATCCCGGCATCACCACCGTCTACCGGGTCGGCGAGGTCGACTCGGTACCGTTCATGGTGATGGAGTGGCTCGACGGCCGAAGCCTGGACGAAGTCTTGCGCGGCGACCAGCGCATGCCGGTGCACGACGCGACCCGCATGGTGGTCGAGCTGCTCGACGCGCTCGGCGAGGCCCACCGCCACGGCGTCGTCCACCGCGACATCAAGCCGTCGAACATCATGCTCCTGCGCAGTGGTCGTCTCAAGGTCACCGACTTCGGCATCGCTCGCATCCAGGGCCACGACCTGGTGAAGACGCAGGCCGGCATTGTCCTCGCGACGCCGAAGTTCGCCGCGCCCGAGCAGCTGCGCGGCAGCGAGGTCGACGCCCGGGCGGACCTCTACGCCACCGGCGTCTTGCTCTACGTGCTGCTGTCGGGCGCGTATCCGTTCGAGGGCTCGACCTTCATGGAGCTGGCGAACGCGATTCTGACCCGCGAGCCGACGCCGCTGCGGCAGCTGCTGCCCGATCTGCCGCCGGCGCTCGACGCCGTCGTCGGCCTGGCGCTGCGCAAGGAGCGGCAGGACCGCTACGCCAGTGCGGCCGAGATGGCCGACGACTTGCGGCCGTTCGCCAACGCGTCGTCCAGCGAGGCGACGGCGCCGGTCGCGGGGCGTGCGAGCCTCGCCGTGCAGGCGACGATCCCGACGCTGAGGCACCTCTCGCGCCGGTCGGCGCAGGCTTTGGTGGCCTTCGCGGAGACCTGGTCGAGCCGCCGCCTCGAGCCGCAGCCGTCGGCGAAGCTGCTCGATCGGCTGCTCGACCGGCCGCTCCATGCCCCGGCGTTCGCCGGCGCTGCGCACTGTGGTGACTTGTGGCTCTTCTTCGAAGACGGTGTGCTGCTCGGCGCGGTCGACTCGCGCAGCGGTGCGACCGGCGACGAGGCGCTGGCGCAGCTGCCCGAGCACGTCGAGCCGCGGCTGCACTCGCCGCCCTCCGAGCTGCCGGGTCGACTGGTGTCGGTGGCCGCGGGCATGCTGCATCCGCCGCGCCTGCTCCACTCGGACCTCGACTCCACGTTCACGGATCTCGAGGCGCTGGCGCAGAAGCTCGAGACCGAGCGCTTCGACGGCACGCTCTTGCTGCGCCGCGGCGAGGACGAGGGGCGCATCCTCTTCGTCGAAGGGCGCCAGCTGGTGGGCCTGTTCTCCGAAGGCTGGGACGGGCTGCCGGTCGATACCCCGTGGCAAACATGGAGCCGGCAGCAGTCGTTGCACGCACAGGTCGAGAAGCGGACCCTCGAGCCGCCGTCGGCCTGGTACCGGCGGGTGTTCCGCGACGTCGCCTACGATGTGTCGCCGGTCGAAAGGGACCAGTCCGAGGGCTCGAATCGCGGTGAGGGAACGACCAGCTCGCGCCTGCGACAGCTCTTCACGGGCAGCTCGACGCGGCAGGCGGTGAGTCAGATGGCCATGCGTCTCGACGACAGCTCGCAGATGCAGGTGGGCGGCGTCGAGCTCGCCGAGGCGCCCGCGGTCCGTTTGCTCGACTGGGCTCTGACGGCGGTCGGCGGCTTCTTCGCCGAGCGCTCGCTCAGCAACTCGTGGCGCTACCTGGCCGAATGGTTGCCGTTGGTGCGTCGCGCCATCGTCCACCATGATCTGCCGCGTCCCGGCAGCCGCGAGAGCGACACCTTCGACGCCGTCACCTTCGACGACAAGGGCAAGGTCCTGCATCTGCTGCACCACCTCGAAGAGCCGACGCCCGAGGCCTTCGAAGCATTCGTCCAACGCGTGGTCGACGCCAAGACCGCGCGCACCAAGACCGGCGATGTCGGCGGGGTGGTGCTCGCGGTGCCGCGTCTCACCGACGAGTTGATCGACGTCTATCGTGGCGCCTTGCATCACGCCTCGTCCGGCAGCTGGTTCGGAGTCGAAGAGTCGTTCACCGGCTATGCGGGCTTCGTTCGCATCGGGCCGCGTCGGGGCTTCCACCTGCTGCTGATCGAGGTGGCCGACGAGGTCTACCAGCCGTTCTTGCCCTGACGTCGCGCTCGTCCCAGGAGGAGAGTCGATGCTCGCTGTCTGCCCGACGACGCCGGAAACTCTCGCCGCCGGTCCGCCGCGCCTGGTCGAGCTGCCGGATCCGATCCCGGGGCCCGGCGAGGTTGTCCTCGCGGTGCGTGCGACGGCGCTGAATCGTGCCGATCTCCTGCAGCTGCGCGGCCACTATCCACCACCGCCGGGCGAGAGCGAGATCCCGGGGCTCGAATGCGCCGGCGTGGTCGAGGCGGTCGGTTCCGGTGTCGAGTCGCTGCGCGAGGGCGACCGAGTCATGGCCCTGCTCGCCGGCGGCGGTCATGCGACGCGGGTCGTCGTGCCGAGCGGCCAAACGATGCCGATTCCGGACGGGCTCGGGTTCGCCGACGCCGCGGCGCTGCCCGAGGTGGCGCTCACGGCCTGGACCAACCTGGTGCACGAGGGGGGCCTCGAGGCCGGTGAAACGGTGCTGATCGTCGCCGCCGCCTCGGGCGTCGGCACGTTCGCCGTGCAGCTGGCGCGCGAGCTCGGCGCGCGGGTCGTCGTCGCCGGGCGCAGCCGCGCACGGCTCGAGGCACTGCGCCCGCTCGGCGCCGACCTCTGCCTCGAGCTCGGCGGCGGTTCGGCCGAAGACGCCGCCGGATTCGTCGAGCGTCTGCGCGCGGACGTACCGGGCGGCGTCGAGCTAGTGATCGATCTTGCTGGCGGCGAGCCGCTCGGGCCGCGGCTCGGCGCTCTGGCGACCCGCGGTCGCTACGTCCTGGTCGGAGTCCTCGCCGGTTCCCGGGCGACGCTCGACCTGCGCGACGTGCTGTCGCGTCGGCTGCGGTTGATCGGCTCGGTGCTGCGCGCCCGCTCGCGCGAAGAAAAAGCACGCTTGGTCGAGGGCTTCCACGCCTTCGCCGCCGAACGTCTCCGCGACGGCCGGCTGCGGCCGGTGGTCGACCGCACACTGCCGTTCGAGCAGATCCTCGACGCCTACGAGCAGATGCGCGCCGGCGGCCACCTCGGCAAGATCGTGCTCACGATGGATTGAACCCGCCTGGCCGCGGATGGTTTCGCGATAGGCTGCCGCGTCCGATGCGGGCGATCGAAGCGAGTGAGCGACCAGCGGCCGAGCGCCTCGCCGCCGAGCTGCTGCGGCGGGCCCCTGAGCTGCCGTCGGCGGGAGATCTCGGTGTCGTTTCGTCGCCCGTCGAGCCGTGGCCGCACCAGCTGCACACCGTGCGCGGGGTCGTGGCGCGGTGGCCGCAGAGCATGCTTTTCTGCGACGAGGTGGGCCTGGGCAAGACGATCGAGGTCGCGCTCTGCCTGCGCCAGCTGTGGATCTCCGGTCGGGTGCGGCGCGCGCTGCTGCTGGTGCCGAAAGCGGTGCTGCGCCAGTGGCAGGACGAACTCTGGCAGAAGGCGGCGCTCGATGTGCCGCGGCTCGAGGGAGACGTCGTGCTCGACCGCGCCGACCGCGAGGTCGCGAACGCCGGTGGCTCGCCCTGGGACGACCAGTCCCTGCTTCTGGCGTCGACCCAGACGGCGCGCCGTCGGCGCCGCGCCGAGGAGTTGCTTGCGGCGACGCCTTGGGACCTCGTCGTGGTCGACGAGGCGCACCATGCGCGCCGCCGCTGGAGCCAGCTCGGCGCGGGTGGCGCACAGCCCGGCCGCGCCAACCGCTTGCTCGAGCTGCTCGCCGGCGCTGGCGATCGGCCGGGACTGCGGCAGCACTGCCGCGCCCTGTACCTGTTGACGGCGACGCCGATGCAGGTGCATCCGCTCGAGGTCTGGGAGCTGCTGCGTCTGCTCGGCGTCGGTGGGCGCTGGGGCGGCGATACCGACGCATTCCTACGCTTCTTCCGCGAGCTGGCGGCGCCGCCGGCGCTGCGTGATGCGGGCTTTCTCGCCGCGATGTGCGCCGACGCGCTCGCCGAGGCGCCGGCCGGCGCGCTCGATCTGCCGCAGCTCGGGACCTTCGCCGCGGCTTTGCGCACTGGCGATGTCGCGGCGGCGACGCGGCATCTCGAGAGCCACTTCCAGGCCCGGGCGGACGCGGCGCCGAATGGTTCCTCGGCCGAAGGGGCCGTGGTCGACGCGGCCCTCGCTCGCTGCACGCCGGTGCACGCCTTCGCCTGGCGCACCACGCGTGAGCGCCTGCGCGAGTATCGGCGTCGCGGTCTGCTGCGGGCACCGGTGCCGATCCGTCGGCCCGACACGGTATGGATCGATCTCGATGCCACGCAGCGTGCACTCTACCGGCGCATCGAAGCCTATTTGGCCCGTGCCTGGCGGCGCGCCGAGGAGCAGCGCCCCGGCCTCGGCTTCGTGCTCACGGTGTACCGCCGTCGCCTGACGTCCTCGTTCTTCGCCGTGCGGCGTAGCCTCGAGCGTCGCCGCGACGCGCTCCTCGGGCGCCCGTCGGCTGCTTTCGACGCGATCGAGCTCGACGAGCTGGAGGTCGACGATCCGGATCGCGGGGCCGAGATGGCGGCGCAGCTCACGCTGCGGGGCCGGCAGGCCGAGCTCGGTGCGTCGGCCGAGGTCGTGGACGACGGGACGGGGGACGAGATCGCGACGCTCGACGCGTTGGTGCGAGACCTCGCCGCGGTCGACGAGGAACCCAAGCTGGTACGAGTGCGGTCCGATCTGCGTGAGCTACTCGCGGCCCGCGAGCGGGTCCTCGTCTTCACCCAGTACCTCGACACCATGGACCACCTGCGCGACGCGCTGGCCGCCGAGTTTCCCCACGTCGGCATCGGCTGCTGGTCGGGCTGCGGCGGGGAAGTGCTGGATCGGGAGCCGGGCGGTGAGGTGTCCTGGCGACCCTGCGCCAAGGCGGCGCTGCGCGCGTCGTTCGGAGCTGGCGCTCAGGCGGACCCGCCCGATGGCGCACGGGTGCGTCTCTTGCTGTGCACCGAGGCGGCGGCCGAGGGGCTCAACCTGCAGCACTGCGGCGTCTTGGTGAATGTCGATCTACCGTGGAATCCGATGCGGGTCGAGCAGCGCATCGGCCGCATCGACCGCATCGGCCAGGTGCACGACGAGGTGTGGATCCGCAACTACTTCTACCGCGACACGGTCGAGGCCGAAATCTACCGCCGCCTCGCCGATCGCATCGACTGGTTTCAGCGCGTCGTCGGCCGGCTGCAGCCGATCCTCCACCGGGTCGAGGAGACGATCGAGCGCCTGGCGATGACCGAGCGCCGCGCGCCGCGCCGGATGGACGAGGCGGTGGCGGCGCTGCGCGCGGAGGCCGACGCCGCGGTCGAGGTGCTCGATGTCGGCGAGGGAAGCGTGCTGCAGGAGGCGGACGAACCGCCGCTGTCGGCGCCGTTGACCCCGGCCGACGTCGAGCGCCTGCTCGTCACCTCGTCGGTGGGCGCTCGCCTCGAGCCGTGCGCCGGCGATGCCGGCGTCTATCGCCTCGATGGTCGCCACGAGGTTACCTTCAGCCCGTCGCGCTTCGCCGCGTCGCCGGAGCGGCTCGAGCTGCTCACCTGGGGCGTGCGACGCTTCGAGGCTCTCCTCACCGACCTGTGCGAGGCGCCGGCCGAGGGCACCGCCGAAGAGGCCGCCGACGGGTCTGCCGACGAGCAGCCGGCGGGGGTCGGCATCTATCGCGCCGTCGAGCCCGTGCCGGTGACGCTCTTCCTGGTGCCGGACGCGGACGACCCGAGCGCCGTGCTGCGACTCGATGACCTGCTCCGCGGCGAAGATGGCGACGGACACAGGGGTGGATCAGGCGCCGTATCGTCGGCTCTCGCAGCGCTTGCGGATCCGTTGCCCGGCCCGTGGAGCGCGCGCCAGGAGGCCGAGGCGTCGAGCCTCTTCTCGCGTGCCCGACGGCAGATGCTCGACGGCATGCTGCGGGTCGAGGCGTCGAGGCGGCGAGCTGCCCGACGGGGACTCGTCGCCGAGGCCGCCTCGCTGCTCGCCGAGGGGGTGACGCTGGATCTCGAGCGCGCGCGCCGTCCGGGGCTCTTCGACGGCGCAGGGCCGGCCACGGCAGGGGCGGCTCGCCGCGGGCTCGCCGCGCGGGAGCCGTGGACGACGCTCGACCGGCTCGTCGGGGAGGCGTCGCCGAGCCCGGTGATGGTATCCGCGCGTTCGCTGCCGACGGCCCGGCGGCCGGCGCGCCGCGACCAGCTCGAGGCGCGGGCCGTCGAGATCGCGCGACGGGCCGGCGCGCTCGATGCGGCGGAGGAGGCGGCGCGCTCGCTCGAGCGCGACGCCTCGAGCGGCCACTTGGAGCGCGTCTTCCTCGCCGCGCCGGTGGTCGGCGACCGCTTTGAGCTGCTCGCGGCGGAGGCGGTCGAACCGTTCGTCGACGCGGTGCCCTACTGGGGCTCGCTCACCGAGGCCGCCGAGCGGCTTCTCGACGCGGCCGCCGCGAGCGCGCGTCGACGAAATCTCGACGGCCGCCTCGATCTGCTGGCGCGCGTCCGGCAGCAGCCGGAGGCCGAGGACTGGTTGCCGGTGTCGGGCTTCGGTCGTCTCGGCGACGCGTTCGCCTGTCGGCTCGATCTCGGTGCGCTCGAGCCCGCGCTGCCGCGGGGAGCGCTCGTCGTCTTCCGCTGCGTTGCGTCGCCGCGCGCGGTTCCCGACGCGGCGCTGGGGCTCTGGCACCATCCCGACCTCGCCGATCCCGAGACCGGCGCGTCGCTGCTCGTGCGCCAGCTGGTCCGTGCCCGTCGGCGCGGCGTGCAGCGATGGGTGCTGCGTGCGGACGGCGCGGACGATCTGGCGATCGACGAGCCGGAGGGGCTGCGGCTCCTCGCGGTTTGCCTCGGCGCAGTTTGAATACCAAGCGAGACACGATCCAAACCCCCGGACGGGGATCGGTATCTCAGGAGACGACACCGACGAGAGGTCCTCGAGGTCTCCGAGAGACCGAAGTCTCCGAGATCCCCAAGTCTCCGAGATCCCAAGTCTCCGAGATCCCGAGGCCTCTCGATCCATCGACCGACTCGCGTCGTCGCGCCCCGCGCGGTGGCCTGGAGAGATCCTCATGTTCAATTGCACCCCTTCGTGTTCCCGCCGGTCGCCCCTCCGCGCCGTCCTTCGGCTCACTTTGGCGCTCACCCTGGCGCTCGCCCTGCCGCTGAGCGCCGCCGGCGCCGAGAAGGAGTGGTCGAACACCTACTCGCTGGCGGCCGACGGACGCATCGCCCTCTCGAACGTCAACGGCGACGTCACGATCACTGGCTGGGACGGCGACGAAGTGCTCGTCGAGGCCACAATTCGCGGCTCCGAGTCGTCGCTCGACAAGGTCGAGATCGATGTCGATGCGCGTCCCGAAAGCCTGGAGATCGAAACCCGGTACCCGCGGAACGATCGCGGCTGGGGCAGCAACAATGCCGAGGTCGAGTACCGCCTACAGGTGCCGCGCCGCGCCAATCTCGACGAGATCTCGCTGGTCAACGGCTCGCTCGACGTCCGCGACGTCGCCGGCGATGTCGAAGCGTCTCTGGTCAACGGCAGCATCGAGGCCGGGGGCCTCGCCGGCGATGCCGAGCTGGCGACTGTGAACGGCGGGATCGTGCTCGAGGTCGTGCGCCTCGGCGGCGATCAGCGCCTCGAGATCGACTCGGTGAACGGTTCGATCGAGCTGGTGCTTCCCGCGTCGGCCGACGCCGAGGTGCGTGCCGAGACTGTCCACGGGGCCATCCGCAACGAGTTCGGCCTCGAGGTCGACCGTGACGGCATCGTCGGCCAGGAGCTGCGCGGAACCGTCGGTGCGGGCGGCGGCCTCGTCTCGCTCGAGAACGTCAACGGCTCGATCGAAATCCGCCGCAACTGACTCGCGGAGAGCATGGCTCGGGGGGACGGAAGGCATCGATCCTGGGACGATTGGCCGTGGCTCGACGCCTGGTGCATGAAGCAATGCCGCTTCGATTGCACCCAGGAGACGAAGATGCCGACTCGATTCCGTCCCCCCCGTCGCCCGACCATTCGACCGCTGCGTTCGATCCTTTGGCTCACCTTGGGCCTGCTCCTGGCCCTGCCGCTCGCCGCTCCGGATGCGGCGTCGGCCGATCCGCTCTACAGCTGTTTCGCCAACTGCCGCGACTGTAGCGGCCATGCCTGGTTCGACTGCTTCACCATCGCCTGCGGCGCGGTCGGCAACCAGGTCGCCTGTGGCAACGGCTGCTGCCTGTGGTGGGAGTGGGGATTCTGCTGGGCGATGAACGGAACCGGTATCGACTCGATCGTCCTCGAGTGTGGTGAGTTCCTCGATCCCGGCAGCTGGCTGCAGGACGGGCCCGCGACGCCAGGGCGTACCTGCCTGGAGCTTGGCGTCGAGCCGGTCGCCCGGCCGGACCATCGGCCGAACTGGGTCCTTTTCGATGTCCGGGACGCCGAGGGGGCGCGCATCGTCGGATCCTCCCCCGGCTTCCAGCGCGCTCTCGCGCAGGGTGCGCCCGCCGGACTCGACGCGCGCGCCGAGGTGCTGAAAGACGAGTTGATCGAGCGCTCGGAGGTCGCGGCCGACCGCGCCTTCCTCATCGCCATCGTGCCGTCCGAGGTCGCGCAGCCGGCGACGCTCGAAGCCGAGCATCTCGTCCGCCGCGACGTGGTGGCCGCGAGCACCGGCGCCGGAACCTTCGAGATCGGCTTCGATCGCGAGGGGCGTGTCGTCGAGGTCGATTCGGTCTACTGGAGTGACCGTGGTCTCTCTGAAGAGCTCGCTCCGATTCTGCGCGACGGGCTGCGCGCGACGGCCAGCAGTCTCGGCCGAGACGACGCCCCGACCCTCGGCCGCAAGCGCCTGGCGCCGATCAGCCACTTTGCCGGCGTGGTCCACGTCGCGGTCGAAGAGGGCGCCATCTCCTCGATCGTCTCGTACGTCGTCGCTCTGCCCTGAGCCGGTCGCTCGGCGTCGCTCTCCGTGCCTGGTCGCCGGCTCAGATCGAGCCGGGCTCGACGATCCATTCCATGGATTGGCCGGTGACCGCACCGATGCGCTCGCAGTCTCGATCGTAGTGGAGAACGGTCAAGTCGTGACGCTCCGCGGTCGCGGCGACGAGGAGATCCGGAATCGGAAGGCGGTGCAGGTTCTGTTCGGCGAGAAGACCTTGAACGGCGATGGCGCGCTGGAAGATCTCTTCAGTCATCGGGAACCGTCGATAGGCCAGATCGCGCCTCTGGCGAATCTGGCGATGGTCTTCTGCCGTGCGCGCACTGTAGAGGACTTCGAGATCGATCATGCTGCAGGTTGCCGCTTCGCCCAACTCGAGGATCGGCGCGAGGCGCTCTGCGACTGCCGCATGCTTTCGCATTCGAGCGAGGGCGCTCTTGTCGACCAGATACCTGGCTTCTAGGTACGCCATGCTCCCTGCATCAGGTCGGGGTCGTCGAGGTCCATGCCGTCCATCGACCGCAAGGCCTCGACTTCTCGTCTGCGTGCCTCGGCCCGCAAGACCTCGCGAAATGGCTCTTGGACCGTCTCACGAATCGTGTCCGTTTGGAGTAGCCGGCGTGCCTCGCGCAACAGATGTTCATCGATGCTGATACTGGTTTCTCGACTTGACATCTCGTGCTCCCTCATGAAGATTTCACAGAGGGTCGTACTTCGATATCCCGCCGCGACGCCTAGCGGCTGATCGCCGAGCCGAGGGTATCGATCGCCTCGTCGAGGGCGGCGTCGATCGCGCGCTCCCAGGTTCCGTCGTCGTCGGTCGCGGAACCTGCTGGGAAGAGGATGCCGCGCGAGCTGCTGACGATGCCGCCCTCGCGGCCGGCGGGGCCCGGGACGAAGCTGCGCACGGCGTCCTGTGCGCCTGCGCCCTGGGCGCCGAAGCCTGGGATCAGGAAGAGGCTCGTCGGCAAAACCTGGCGCAGTGCTTCGGCCTGTCCCGGCCAGGTGGCGCCGACGACCGCGCCGAGGGACGACCAGCCGGTGGTGGGGCCGATCAGGTCGGCCGCCGCCGGGGCGAGCGATGCGGCGACGCGGCGGTAGAGCGGCAAGGCATCGTCCCGTTCGTCTGCGTCCCGTCCGTCTGCGTCCTCGGACGTCGTCGCCAGGTCCTGGTAGTCGCGCGCGCCGGGGTTCGAGGTGCGGACGAGCACGAAGAGGCCGGAGATGCCGGCGCCGGAGGCGTCGACGAAAGGTGCCATCGAGTCGAGCCCGAGGTACGGCGCGAGGGTGATCGCGTCGGCGCGCAGGGGGGCGTCCTCGCCGAGGTACGCTGCGGCATAAGCTGCGGCGGTCGAGCCGATGTCGCCGCGCTTGGCGTCGAGCAGCACCAGCAGGCCCTGGCGGCGGGCGCGCGCGACGATCTCGTCGAGTAGACGCAGACCGCGCCAGCCGAGGCACTCGAAGAAGGCGATCTGCGGCTTGACGATCGCGACTCGGTCGCCGATGCGATCGAGCACGGCGTGCAGGAAGTCGCCGACGCCGGCGACCGTCCGCGGATCGGCAGCCGAGGCGCCGCGCTGGAAGAGCGGCGGCAGGTGGCGGAGGTGCGGGTCGAGGCCGACACACAACGGGTGGCCGAGCTGGCGCACGCGGGTGATCAGGCGATCGGCGAAGTGGTCGGACACGGGATGGTCTCGAAACCGTTTGGGGTTGGCGAGCTTCTTGCTCTCGGAAGAGTCGCCGAGAGACGGCTCTCGACGCCCTCGGCGCGGCGAAACCACGCCGCGCCGCCGAACGAATGACCTGGGGAGCGGCCACGAGCGCGCCGATCGACAGGCGCGTCTGACAGCTTTTCGATACGCTTCGCGTCGATCTGTCGCGATGAGTCGACAGGCCGGCCCGGCACACCGAGTCTAGCGTCTCGCACGAGATCCGCACACCACCGCCCCGTTCCCTCCGCACGAGCCGCCGGGCGCTCCCCGATTCGACCACGACGAGGATTCCTCGATGACACCAGTGTCCGCTCACTCCACCTTCCGCCGACCGCGCGCCGCCGGGTTCGGCGTCGGTCTCGCTCTCGCTCTCTGGCTCGGCGCCGCATCCGGCGTGCCGGCCCAGACGCCACCCTGCAACCCGTGCGCGGGCGTCCGCGTCGACGATCCGTCGACCCTCACGGAGGCGCTCGGCGCCGAACCGCGGCTCGAGGGCGAGGCGCGGCTCTACGTGCTCTGGCCGACCCGCCTCGGCGACGTCGACGCGGTCGGAGAGGACGACGTCTCGACTCCGAGCGTCGGCGCCTTCGACGAGGTGCGCCAGGCTGGCGGCACGCCGTGGACGGTGACCGTGTTCGAGTCGCCGGCGCCGCTGCTCGAGAACCTCGAGATCTTCGAGGCCGAGCTGCGTGCCTTGGCGTCGGTGGCGCGCGGCGCCGGCGAGCGGGCACACCTGCAAATCGACTGGCGACCCGCCGTCGGTGAGGTGACGGTGCAAGAGCTCGGTTTCCTGGTCAAGCGTGCTGCGGTGGCGATCACCGGCGCGCATCCGCAGGCGCGCGTGATCGTCGGCCCGCTCGAGCCCGACGCGGACGCCCTGCGCGCGCTCTACGGCGAGGACATTGCGGCCTACGCCGACGGCATCGCTCTGCGCGGCGACGCGCCGCTGACCGACCTCGAGGCGGCGCGCGACGCGCTCGCGGAGCTCGATCCCGGCAAGCCGATCGTGCTCGACCACCTGCCGTGGCCCGACCAGCCGTCGCGCGCGCTGGCGCGTGCCGCCGAGATGACCGAGAAGGGATTCGCCGTCACCGTTTTCGGCGTGCCGGCCGAGGTCGCGTCGTCGGAGGCGCTGGCCGCCGAGCTGGCGCCGCTCAAGGTGTTGGCGCGCGAGTTCCAGGGCGACCTTTCCTTCGACCCGTACACCACGCCACGCTCGACGACCGGCGCACGCGCGTGGACCTTCGTCCGCGGAGAGGACCTCTCGCTGCGCGTCATCGCCGAGTCGCCACAGGGTGCCGACGCGCTGCAGCTCGGCTTTGACGACACGCTCCTGCGGGGTCCGCGCCGCATCGCGCTCGACGACGGGTTCGAGTCGATGGTGCTCGATCAGACGCGCGGCCAGGACGGCCTCGCCCTGCGTGTCGACGAGCCGTCGCCGGTGACGCTGCTCAAGCTCGGCCGGGTCACCGCCGCGGAGCTCGAGGGCGGCATCGAGGACGAGGTCGACGTCGCCGGCGAGCGGCAGATTCCGGTCGAAGAGATCCTCCGCCGCCTGCAGGCCTTCGAAGACCGCCAGGCGCGGCGCCTCGACCACTACACGGCGACCAACACCCTGTCGTTGCGCTTCCGGCTCGGTGACGGCGCCGAGACCGTCGAGGCGACCTTCGAGGGGCCGTTCTTCTACCGCCGCGGCGAGGGCTTCGACTGGGCCTGGGAGACGCTCTACGTGAACGGCGTCAAGTGGCGTGGCGAGACCCTGCCCGAGATTCCGCTGATCCAGCCCGAGAAGGCCGCTGTGCTGCCGCTCGAGATCAACTTCACGCAGGAGTACGCCTATCGCCTTCGCGGCACCGAGGTGGTCGACGGACGCGACGCGTGGGTGATCGACTTCGAGCCGGTTGCGGCCGATTCCGAGGGCAACCTCTACCAGGGCACCGTGTGGGTCGACCGGTCGCTCTACGCCCGGCTCAAGACGCGTGCGCTCCAGGTCGGCCTCGAGGGCGAGGTCATCTCGAACGAGGAGACCATGACCTTCGAACCGGTCGACTCGGCCGGCCAGCCGACCGAGTGGTCGAGCGATGCCTACGTCCTGCCGGTGCGCAACGTCGGCCAGCAGATTCTGTCGATTCTCAACGCCTCGACCCAGGTCGAGCGCGAGACGCGGCTGTCGTCGATCGAGATCAACGTCGACGGCTTCGAGCGTCGGCGCCAGGCGGCGCTCGACTCCGAGGTGACGATGGTGCGCGACACCGAAGACGGTCTGCGGTACCTGGTGAAGAACGAGGACGGCGAGCGCGTGGTGCAGGAGGAGCGCGACACGACCCGTCTCTTCGCCCTCGGCGGCGTGTTCTACGACGAGTCGCTCGACTACCCGATTCCGCTCGCCGGCGTGAACTACCTTGCGCTCGACTGGCGCGGCACTGGCCAGCAGGTGAATATCTTCTTCGCCGGTGCGCTGCTCACCGCCAACTGGGCGCAGCCGCGCATTTTCGACTCGCGCTGGGACTTCGGCGCCAGCGCGTTCGGCTTCTTCATTCCGACGTCGGACGAGCAGTACCGCGACGGCCGCGAGATCGAGGCCGAAGAGATCGAGTCGAGTCGAGGGCGTGTGTCGGTCTTCCTCGGTCGACCGCTGGGTAGCTTCACCAAGCTCGACTTCACCTACTCGCTCGGCTACACGCGGTATTCCGACGCCGACGACACCGACGAGTCCTTCATCCTGCCGCAGGACACGCTGACCCACAGCTTCGCCACCGAGCTCACCTATTCCCGGGGTGGCTGGCGCGCCGCGGCCGAGGTGAGCTGGAACCAGCGCGACGAGTGGGAGTTCTGGGGCCTGCCGGGCAACACCGAATTCGACCCGGAGCACGAGGACTACCTGCTCTACGAGGCGTCGCTGGCCAAAACCTGGTGGCTGCCGAAGTTCACCAAGCTGGGTGCGGCGATCGAGTACCTGGGCGGCGAGGATCTCGACCGCTTCAGCAAGTACGACTTCGGCCCGTTCGGGGACGCCGAGGTGATCGGCTACCAGGGCGGCCTGGTGCGCGCCGAGGAGGCCTGGGCGGCGCACCTGAGCTACGGCATCGACCTGGGCTCGATCGTCCAGGTCGAGATGATCGGCGACGCCGCCTGGCTCACCGACGAGCTCACCGGCCTCGACAACGAGATGATCGCCGGTGTCGGCCTCGAGGGCACGTTGATGGGGCCGTGGGAGACGATCATGAACTTCGAGGTCGGCGTGCCGGTCGAGGGACCGGGCGACGGCTTCACCGCGTTCATCGCCTTCCTCAAGCTCTTCGGCTGAGGGTGCCCGACGTCGGCGCCGGTGGCGCTCAGCCGCCGGCGCGTGCGCGGCCCAGCAGCAGCATGCCGCCGAGCACGAAGAGAGCGGCGAGAGCGATCAGGCCGCCGACGCCGAGCATCGGAACGTCGACCGGCGTGACGCCGCCGCGTACGTGCAGTGCCGCGACGTTTCCCGCCAGCACCGGGCGAAACTGCGCGATCTGCGTCAGCGGTTCGCCCGCAGCCGCGAGGCGGTAGCTGCGAAGCGACATCTCGACCGGCGGGATCGTCACGCAAGCGGTCGGCGACAGCGCGATGTGCACCGCCCCGCCGTCGTCGAAATCGAGGTCTCCCGCCTCGAAGCACGGAGTGTCGGGCAGAGTGCCGATTTCCTCGAGCGCGCCGGTCGCCAGGTCGAGGCGGGCCAGCATGGCGTCGGTGTCGAAGTTGTTCGAAGGGATGACGGTCCACGCCTCGTCGCCGACGAAGGTCAGGCCGCCGACGCGGCTCTCGGAGGTCGCGATCTCGGCCACCTGGCCGGTGGTCGGGTCGAGCTGGCCGATCACGGTCGGCGCCAGACCGCTGCGCGAGCTCAGCATCCACAGCGTGCCGTCGGGACCCGTCTCGAGGTCGCGCGGCACGTCCCCGTCGACGGGCAAGGTGAGCTGGATCTCGTCGAGCCGTGCGCCGGTGGCGGCATCGATCTGCAGCAGGAACGGCGGCGCGGTGATCGGCGGATCGTCGATCACTCGCCAAGTGCCGCCGCGGAGATCCGCGGCACGGACGAAGAGCAGCTGATCGCTGAGGTCGAGCGTCTGGTCGAGGGTCGCCTGGCCGGTGCCCAACTCGTGCACTTGATAGGTGCCGCTGCTCGGATGCCAGACGACCCCGGTGCTGGCTGCCGAGCACGTGCCGAGGCCGAGCCAGCCGGCGGCGAGCCAGGCGGCGAGGGTGAGGGCGCGGCGGGTCGAAGTCGAGACCCCATCTCGGAGGAAGCGAACCATGATCTCTCCCGGGGAGCGTTGTCGACCGTCGGATCGGTCGGGGCAGACGTCAGCGCAGCAGATCGCGACGGATCGCCAGCAGCCCGCCGAGGGCGAGCAGACCGATCAGCAGGGCCAACCCGCGGGCGTCGAGCGTTGGCACGTCGATCACCGCGACACCCCCGGTGACCTCGAGCGCCGCAGGCTCGCCGCCGAGGCTGGGCTGTGAGCTGGAGATTCGCAGGAACGAACCGTCGGACAGCGGTCGGTAGCTGTGGAGGACGACCTCGAAGCTGGGCAAGATGATGCCGCAGGTGTGATCGGCGATCGCGATGTGCAGCGCGCCGCCATCGTCGAAGTCGAGATCTCCCGCTGCCGCACAGCTGCTGTCCGGCAGGTCGGCGAGCACCTCGACCGCGCCGGTGGCGAGCTCGACGCGAGCCAGCTGGGCATCGACGCCGATCTCTGTCGACTCGAGCAGTGAGAAGACCTCGCCGTCGGCGACGGTGAATCCGGCGAGGACTCCCGGCATCGTGGCGATGCGGGTGATCGTGCCGGTCACCGGGTCGAGCTGGCCGAGGTCGGTCTCGTTCGCGAAGTAGTCTTTGGCGAGCACCCACAAGAGGCTGTTCGGACCGGTGCCGAGAGTGGTGACCGGGCGGAAGCCGGTCGGCGGCACGAGGAAGACGGAGTCGAGCGCGGCGCCGGTCGCGGCGTCGAAGCGGACGAGGCTCTGCGGCGCGGTGATCACCGGATTGAGGACCGTGAGCCAGGTGTCGCCGCTGCGCGTCGCCGTCAGTGGCCGGGCTCCGTCGGCGAAGTCGACGAGCTCGCCGTAGTCGACGCGGTCGCTTCCCAGGTTCGCGATCTGGTAGACGGTGCTCTGGTGCACGAGGGTTCCGTCCGCGGCATGCGCAGCGACGGCCAGCCCTCCGAGCATGAGACTGAGGGTCAGACTGCGAGCGATCGATGGTCGGCAGCCGGTCGGCGGCGAGCTGTGAGGGGTCGATCGTCGGAGCCAGGGGGTGGGGAATCGGATCGGCATGGCGCTCTCCTGATGTTCCAATGGCATAGAATGTGCCGCCGGCAGAGGTCCGAGTAGTCTCGAGCCTCGGAGTTGTTGGGAATTCGGCAGCTGATTCAGGGCGCCTGAATATGCTATCAAAGCATTAATCTGCGCGCAAGACTCGGCGCCCTCAGTTCTTCAGGCGCCATTCTTCGCCCCATTGGATCAAGGTCGACGAGATTTTCGCGACAAGGCGAGCTCGAGCTCTCAGGGCACGACGGCACCCCAGCCCGTGAGATCTCCCGACTCGAAGCCGTCGCGAAACAGAGCGCCGGCAGGGAAGACGAAGAGCCCTGTGCCCCACTCGACCTGGTCGTTGTCCGGTGGCGTCAGCGTGGCGCGGATCGCGATGTCGCCCGCGGCGTTGATCGCCGGCGCGCCGCCGAACACCGGGCTGCCGTCGTTCTGGTCGATGCGCGCCGTGCCCAGGTCGGTCGCAATCAGGTCGTGCTCGCCGATCAGGCGCACGAGCGTCGTGCCGTCGCCGATGAAGAGTGCCTGCAGGCCGTTCTCGTCGACGCCACGAAACGCGACCAGGCCGTCCTCGTTGACCACCGGGTGGAAAAACTCGATCTCCGTGACCCGGGGATCCTTGTCGAGCGCGATCGTTGTGGTTGTTGCGCCGTCGCCGACGAAGACGCCGCGCACGCCGGTGGTGAGCGTCGCGATGAAGGCGACGCGGTCGCCGCCCGTGCCGGTGCGGAACGACACGCCGTTGTCGAAGCTGTCGAACTGCGAGCTCGGCTCGGCGTCTTGGTCCTCGGCGATCAGGGTCGAGCCACCGACGCGGAAGATGCGGATCTCATCGGGCTGGTCACCGCCCGTCTGGCCGTTCATGCCCAGGCGCACCTTGCCGGCGATGCCGCGGCCGGGAACATCCTCGCCGTCGAACGAGGGAGTGAAGAGGAACGAGTAGGGGCTGCCGGCGTCGAGGCCGGCCTCGACGGCGACATTCACCGCGCTCGAGCCGTCCCAGATCGTGAAGACGCGCCCGGCCGAGAAGCCACCGCGCAAGCCGACATCGCCCGCCTCGTTGGTCTGTGGCGAAGAGAACGTGGTGGCACCGAACGGCTCGCCGGTGAGGAAGCCGCTCGAGCTGTCGGCGTCGTCGTAGAAGTAGACACCGTCCTGCGAGCTGAAACTCTGCGGAAAGACGACGAAGCCCGAGGCGTTCAGCGACACGTCGCTGAGCAGCGCGCCGACCTCGCCGGTGAACGCGACGCCGGCGCCTTCGACGAAGACGCCGCGCACGTCGCCCGGCATGAAGCTCAGGTAGAGCGCGACTCGTCCGTCGTCGGCGAGCGATGGCGTGCTGTTGGTGGCGAACACGCCGTCGGGCAGCATGAACGCGCCGGTGAAGTTCGTGCGCGCGACCAGCCGGGGCTCGTCGTAGTCGGGGACGGCGGCCAGCGCGGCAGGCGAGAGGACGGTGAGCGTCGGCAGGATGACGCCGAGGGTGACGGCGTGAGCGAGCGGTCGGACGAGGTGCCGGATCGAAGGCATCAGAAGCTCCTGCGAGTCCTGGAACGATGGGGGGCGGGGCGAGTAGGCTCGGCGCATGCAGCATATCGAGACCCGTGGCCGAGATCTCCCGGACCGTGACGTCCAACGCCCGGTCGCCGCGCTCGCCGCCTGGTCGCTCGCCGGCACGCCGCGACCGGCCGCCGACGCCGGCCTGATCAACGACACCTGGATCGTCGTCGACGAGGCCGATGCGCCCTGCGCCGTGCTGCAGTGGGTGGCGCCGCTCTTCGACCCGCGCATCCACCACGACATCGCCGCCGTTACCGAACGCCTGGCCGGCCAGGGACTCGAGACGCCGCGCCTGGTGCCGACGCGCGGCGGGGCGCTGTGCCTGGATCGTGACGACGAACCGGGCGTGTGGCGCGTTTTGACGTACGTTCCCGGCACGACGATCCACCGCGTCGAATCACCGGCGACGGCGGCGGCGGCCGGCGACCTGGTCGGCCGCTTCCATGCCGCGCTCGCGGATTGGACGTCCGAGTTCGAGGCACCGCCACGCCACATCCACGACACGCGCCAGCGCATGCGCGATCTCGAGGCGGCGCTCGAGGGGTGCGACGATCATGGGCTCGAGGCCCCGGCGCGCGCCCTCGGTCGTCGCATCCTCGACGCCTGGTCGAGCTGGGACGGCACCCTCGATTTGCCGGAGCGTCCGACCCACGGCGATCTCAAGATCTCCAATGTGCGCTTGCTTGCGCGCGGCGCGGATGGCGAGGTCGATGAAGCCGTCGCCCTCATCGATCTCGACACGCTCGGTCTCTTGCCATTGGCGGTCGAAATGGGCGACGCCTGGCGCTCGTGGTGCAACCGCGCCGGCGAAGACACGCCCAATGCCGCCGCCCTCGACCTCGATCTCTTCGCCGCCTCGGCCCGCTCGTGGCTCGCCACGCTCGAGGCGCAGATCGGCCCTCTGCCCACCGACGAGCGCGCGTCGTTGGTGCCGGGCATCGAGCGGATCGCGCTCGAGCTCGCGGCCCGTTTCTGCGCCGACGCGGTGCAGAACAGCTACTTCCGCGAAGACCGCACCCGCCACCCCGAGCCTGGCCGCCACAACCTCGAGCGCGCTCGCGGCCAGCTGAATCTCGCCGTCGACGCGCGGGCGAAGCGTCGACGCTGCGAGCAGCTGCTGGAGACGACGCACCGAGGGTGAGGGACTCGGGCTCGTCGCTTCGTTGCTTCTGGGAACTCGGACGCCTCGCGTCCACCAACTCAGGAGATTCCCTCGATGTCACACGCGAGTCTGCATCCTTCGATTGCTGTTCACACGCCTGGTCGAGCCCCGCGGGCCGGTCGCCTTGTCCCATTGATCGGCCTCCTCGCCGTCGGACTCTTTTTCGGCGGGTCTGTCTTCAGCGGTTCGATCTTCGTCGGACACAGCGCCGACGCACAGATCTTTCCGAGTCTTCCGGACACTTGTACCTCGGCCTACACCGACGGCGTGGTGCACAGTGAGCAGGTGGCGACAGTCGGCACATCGCTGGAGTTACGCTGGACCGACGCCGCGGTGGCCGATCAGAAGGTCGTGCTGATCGTCAACGGCAATGGCTACAGCGGCGCCGCTTACCGCGACCTCGCCGACCACCTGGCGCGCAACGGCTTCCTGCTCGCGATCGCCATGCGTCCGAACAACGGTGTCGGCGGCGACGGCGCCTACGTGCTCGACGCGCTGCAGGAGACGCTCGATGCGTATCGCCTGCGGCCGACGACGGGCGCCGCGCTGGTCGGCCACAGCCGTGGCGGAGAGCTGGTCGCCGAGGCGGCGATCCTCGACGATGCGCTCGGAAGCGGCTATCGCATCGACGCGGTCGTCGGCCTGTCGCCGTCGGCCGATGGGTATGCTCTCGACGGCACCGACACGCCGGCCTATCTCACGCTCTACGGCTCGCAGGACGAAGATCTCACCGGGTTCGGCGGGACGGTGAAGGAAGCCTTCCGCGCCTACGACGACGCCGGGACCGAAGGCACCACGACCTGCAACTCGCCGCCCTGCATTGCGCTGGCGCCGCCGTTCGAGAAGAACCTCGTTCACATCTACGGCGCCGACCACGCCGGCCTGATCGGCGATGCGACCAACGCGACCGGCGCGCTGCTCGGCCTGCAGCAGGACCGCGAGTACCTCGACCCGGCCGACCAGCTGTGCATCACCAAGGCCTATGTCACCGGCTTCTTGCGCTGGCGTCTGCTCGGCAAGTCGGTGTACAAGGGTCTGATCCGCGGCGAGTGGCAGCCGCTGTCGGTGGTGTCGATCGACAGCGCAAAGGCCGACGGCTTCGGCAATCCGGCCGGTGCCGATCGGCGGCTCTTCGTCCAGAACGCGCCGGTGCAGCGCCGGGTGATCGCCAACTTCGAGAGCGGCATGCCGGCGCATTCGACCTCGATCGATGTCGTCACGCAGCTGCTCGGCGCCGGCTCGATGTCGGGCACGTCGTCGTACATTCGCCAGAATACCGACCACGTGGCGATCGGCTGGGTGGCGACGGGCGCCGGGCAGTGGATCCGCTTCGGTGTTCCGTCGACGAGCGGCAACGGCGGCACCTACACCCACTTCGCGCTGCGTGTCGGCCAGCTCGAGAAGGCGCCGGTGCCGTACGACAACCCGGTGAACGCCGACCAGGCGTTCTGGATCGGCCTCCAGGACGGCGGCGGCGCGATCAGCTGGCACCGCGTCGACGAGGTGCCGGCGCCGGATCGCGCCACCGACGGCACGACGAACGCGAAGAGCGTGTTCCGCACCGTGCGGGTGCCGGTGCACCAGATCGACGGCATCGACCTGGCGCAGGTCACCGGCGTCTACCTTTACTTCGACCGCACGACCCACGGCACGCTGCTGGTCGACAGCCTGGAGTGGCACCGCGACTGAGGTGTCGACGGCCGAGGTGTCGACGGGCGAGGTCTCGACGGCGAGGCACCGACCGACCGCGCTCAGCCCTCGAGCTCGCGCAGCACGCGCGCCGCGTGACCTTTGGCGCGCACGTTGCGCATCGCCTTGCGGAGCGTCTGGCCGCGGTCGATGATGAAGGTCGAGCGGATCACGCCCATCCTCACCTTGCCGTACATCGTCTTCTCGCCGTAGGCGCCGATCGACTCCATGAACGAGAGCTCCTCGTCGCTGAGCAAGGTGAACGGCAGGTCGTACTTGGCGATGAACTTGCAGTGGGAGTCGGCGCCGTCTTTCGACAGGCCGACGACTTCGTAGCCGAGCTTGTGGAACTCGCCGAGGAGGTCGCGGAAGTCGGTCGCCTCGGTGGTGCAGCCCGGCGTGTCGTCCTTCGGGTAGACGTAGAGCACCAGGCCGTTGGCCGCGGTCAGAGTCTCGAAGCTGCGGCGGGCGCCGGTCTGGTCGGGCAGATCGATGTCGGGAAAGCGTTCGCCTTCGGTGAGCATGGTCACTCCGGAGTGTGATTCGGGGGATCCTGTGGTGGGTCGAGATCTTCGCAGATTCGGGCCCGCGCCGACATAGAATCGAGGCATGTGCTCCATCCTCGGCTTCTTCGAGCTTTCCGACGACGACACCCAGCTGCGCTCCCTGGCGCTCTCGCTCACTCGACGCATGCGTCATCGTGGACCCGATTGGAGCGGCGTCTACCAGGACGACGGCGCCCTGCTGGCGCACGAGCGCCTGGCGATCGTCGATCCGGTCGGCGGCGCACAGCCGCTGCGCAGCGCCGACGGCCGGCTGGTGCTGGCCGTGAACGGCGAGATCTACAACCATCGCGAGCTGCGCCAACGCCTTGCCGGCTACGACTACCAGACCGGCTCCGACTGCGAGGTGATCCTGGCGCTCTACGCCGAGCGCGGACCGGAGGCCGCCGCCCAGTGGCTCGAAGAGCTGAACGGCATCTTCGCTTTCGTGCTCTGGGACGTCGAGCAGGGGCGTTACCTGGTGGCGCGCGATCCGATCGGTGTGATCCCGCTCTACTGGGGGCGTGACCGCCTCGGCCAGCGCGTCGTGGCGTCGGAGATGAAGGCGCTCTTCGACGTTTGCCCGAGCTATGAGCTGTTCCCGCCCGGGCACGTCTACGACAGCGCGCTTGGCCAGACGGCCGCCGGCGACCCGGCCGAGGATCGTCCGCGGCGCTACTACCGCCCGGCCTGGCGCGAGCGTGAAGCGGCGCGCGAGGAGGCCGATCCGTCGCATCTGCGGGCTGCGCTCGATGCCGCGGTGAAGCGCCAGCTGATGTCCGACGTGCCGTACGGCGTGCTGCTCTCCGGCGGCCTCGATTCGTCGATCATCGCGGCGCTCGCCGAGCGCCATCGACGCCTGCGCATCGAGGCCGACGATCGCGAGGAAGCCTGGTGGCCGCGGCTGCACACCTTTTCGACCGGCCTCGAGGGCTCGCCCGACCTGGCGGCGGCGCGACGCGTCGCCGAGCACCTGGGCTCCGCGCACCACGAGCTCACCTACACGGTGCAGGAGGGGATCGACGCGCTCTACGACGTGATTCGCCACATCGAAACCTACGATGTGACGACCATCCGCGCGTCGACGCCGATGTTCCTCATGGCGCGGCGGATCCGCGCCATGGGCATCAAGATGGTGCTGTCGGGTGAGGGCGCCGACGAGGTCTTCGGCGGCTACCTCTATTTCCACAAGGCGCCGAACGCCGACGAGTTCCACGCCGAGACGGTGCGCAAGCTCTTCGACCTCCACTACTACGACTGCCTGCGCGCCAACAAGTCGATGGCCGCCTGGGGCGTGGAGGCGCGCGTACCGTTCCTCGATCGCGGGTTTCTCGAGGTCGCCATGGCGCTCGACGCGCGCCACAAGATGACGGTCGATGACAACGGTACACCGCGCATGGAGAAGCACATCCTGCGCCAGGCCTTCGAAGATCTGCTGCCCGACGACGTCGTGTGGCGGCAGAAGGAGCAGTTCTCGGACGGAGTCGGCTACAGCTGGATCGACTCGCTGCGTGCTCTCGCGGACGAGGAGATCAGCGAGCGGCAGGTGGAGCATGCGGTCCACCGCTTCCCGATCAACCCGCCGCAGTCGAAGGAGGCGTTCTTCTACCGCGAGATCTTCGAGCGCCTCTTCCCGGGCGACTCCGCAGCGTCGACGGTGCCGGGGGGCAAGAGCATCGCCTGCAGCTCGGCCGCCGCCATCGCCTGGGACGCCTCGTTCGCCGACGCCGCCGATCCGTCGGGACGCGCCGTCGCCGGAGTCCATCGCGAAGCCTGGTAAGCGCCACGCTGCAGCGGCGGGTGCACAGCGTCTCATCGCGCGACCGCACCGACGCCAGGGATAGGCTCACCTCGTCGGTAAGGATTGAATCAAGGAATTGCCCTTGCTAGGATCCTTGGCGGAGGTGCCGCCATGGCCAAAGTCACGTCGAAGCTTCAGGTCACGATCCCCAAAGCCATCGCCGACCGCTACGGCATCGCGCCGGGCGAAGAGATCGATTTCCAGCCCGCCGGCCCGTGGATCCGGCTGGTGCCGCCCGGGGTGCGCCAGCCGCGGTTCTCGCGCCAGGAGGCGCTGCGGGTCTTCGACGAGAACCAGGCGCTGCTCGAGGAGCGTTGGCGCGCGGAGGGCATTCGCGACGTCGCTGTGGCCAGTGTCGATTCCGCGCCGCGCTGGCCCCGGGAGAGCTTCTACGAGGAGCGCATGCAGCAGCTGATGCGCAATCCGGAGTGGCCGGTCGAGGAGGGTTCTGCCGGCGAGGACTCCGACTGATGGATACCCTCGTCGACACCAACATTCTCATCTATCGCTACGATGCGGAGGCACCACATCAGCAGAGCGTCGCCCATGCGCTGCTGCGCCAGGGGCTCGACCAGTGCTCGCTGGTGCTGGCTCATCAATCGATCGTCGAGTTCGTCGCCGTGGCGCGCCGCCCGCGCAAGCGTCTCGACGGCGCGACGCGACCGCTCTTGGATCCGGCCGAGCTCTCGCGCGAGGTGGAGTTCATGCTCAACTCGTTTCCGATTCTGCTGCCGACGCAGGACACCGTGCGCCTGGCGCTGCGCGGCATGAGCGCGTACCAGCTCGCCTGGTACGACGCGCATCTCTGGGCGTACGCCGAGCAGAACTCGATTCCCGAGATCCTCTCGGAGGACTTCCAGCACGGCCGGTGGTACGGCGACGTGCGGGTGCGCAATCCCTTCGAGGAACGGCCCGAGATGGTTCACCAGGAGCTCGCGCCCTACGATGCGGACCATCGCCGTCGTCGCCACGCCTGACGGTCGCGATCAGCCCTCGGCGTCAGCGTGCCCACATCCGGAGCCGGCAAGATGCCGGCGCGACTTTCACGCTGACGTGCTCTTCGAGCGCGACCGTCGTGCCCTCCGCCACGGACCCGGAGCCGGCAGGATGCCGGCGGTCCCAGGACGGCCCGTGCCCTGCGGTCGCTCCGGCCTTCGTTGTCCCGGAGGGACAGACGAGGTGAGCCGGGGATTTCAATCCCTGGCGGAGGGACAGACGATGCCCGGCCGGGCTCAGGCGGCGGCGATGTCGGCGGGGTGCGGATCGCGCAGGCGAGGCGGCCGAGGGCCGACGAGCAGGCAGGCGTCGGGGTCACCGAGCAGGCTGCCGATGTGCCGTGTCAGGTTGGGCCCGAGCTTGATCCGCGTTCCGTTGCAGTCGACCTGGACGACGCGGCCCTGCTCGTGGATCTCGAAGGTGACCGAGAGCTCGCGGCCGGGGCCGGTCGAGGCATCGCGGAAGAGATCGCGCAGCCGGCTGAGCCGGCGCTCGAGCGGCGGCACGGCCGAGGTCGCTTCGGAGGCGTCGGCGATCGGCTCGGCCAGGCGGTCGGCGTAGATCGTGATGCGCACGCCGCGCGCGAGCGTCGTTTCAGCGTTCGCGAGACCGACCACGCGATCGACCACCACGCTCGGCTCGTCGCTTCGGCGCTGCACCTTGCCGATCAGGAAGACGACGGCGTCCTCGACCAGCAGGTGCTTGTTTTTGGCCCAGCCTTCGGAGAAGACCACCGCGTCCACCGGCCCGGTCTGGTCCTCGAATCCGAGGATGGCCATCGTCTGGCCGGCGCTGCGGCCGCGCTGGATGGTGCGCTCGCGGACCGCCGTCACCAGGCCACCGATCGCCACCATCGTGCCGTCGCCGACACGCGTCAGGTCCTCGGCCTTGACGCTGCCGAAGCGGTCGATCAGGTCGCGATGCTGGTTCAGCGGATGGCTCGAGACGTAGAAACCGAGCACCGCCTTCTCTTCCTTCAGCTGTTCCACCGGCTGCCACGGCGGCACATCGGGTAGAGACGGTTCGGGCGGCGCCTGCGCCGGCTCGTCGTCTCCGTCGCTGCCGAGCAATACGCCGAAGATGTCGGTCTGGCCCGAGGCGCGGTCGGCGGCGGCGCGTTGGCCGGCCTTCATCGCGCCTTCGAGCGCCTCGCACAGTGCGGCGCGGCTCTCCGGTCCGTGGACGCGGTCGAAGGCGCCGCACTTGATCAACGCGTCGATGGTCGAGCGATTGATCAAGCCGATCGGCACGCGCTCGCAGAAGTCCCACAGATTCTCGTACGGCCCGCTGGCGTCACGCTCGGTGCGGATCGCCTGCACCGCACGCTCGCCGACACCCTTCACCGCCGACAGGCCGAAGCGGATGTAGCCGTGGTTGGCGTCGTGCGGCTCGCCCTCCGCGAACACCGGCGTGAAGCCGAGCCCCGAGGTGTTGATGTCGGGTGCGCGCACAGCGACGCCGTGGTGACCGTCGGGGAAGAGCACGCGGCCGCACTCGTCGATGTACTTGACCACCTTCTCGGTGACTTCGGCCTCGTAGGTGAGCACCGCGGCCATGTACTGCACCGGGAAGTAGGTCTTCAGGTACGCGGTCTGGTAGGCGACGATGGCGTAGCCCGTCGAGTGGCTCTTGTTGAAGCCGTAGCCGGCGAACTTCAGGATCAGATCGAAGACCTCCGAGGCCTCTTTGCGCTTCAGGCCTTTGCGCTCGGCGCCGTCGAGGAACTGACCCTTCATCGCGTTGATCGTCTTCTCCTTCTTCTTGGAGATCGCCTTGATCAACGAGTAGGCCTGGCGCAGGGGCACGTCGCCGAGTTCGTGCACGATCTGCATCACCTGCTCCTGATAGACCATGATGCCGTAGGTCTCGCGGGTGTGCTTCTCGATGATCGGATGCTGCGACGGAACCGGCTCGCGGCCATGCTTGCGCGCGTTGTAGGTCGGGATCAGCTCCATCGGGCCGGGGCGATACAGCGCGTTGGCAGCGATCAGGTCCTCGAGACGGTCGGGCTGCATCGAGCGCAGCAGGCGCCGCATGCCTTCCGACTCGAACTGGAACACCGACACCGTGTCGCCGCGGCGGAAGAGGTCGAGTACTTTCTGGTCGCCGAACTCGAGGCGGTCGAGGTCGAGCGGGTCCCAGGTCTCCGGCTGCTGCCCCTCGGGGTCGACGGTGGCGCGGATCACGGCGTCGTCGAGCGTCTCGGCGACCAGCTGACGCGCCTTCTCGATGATCGAGAGCGTGCGCAGGCCGAGGAAGTCCATCTTCAGCAGGCCGACCTTCTCGCACGTCGGTCCGTCCCACTGTGTGACCACGGTCTCGCGGTCGCCCTGCTTGTTGATCGCCAGCGGCAGTACGTCGGGCAGCGGCTGTGAGGCGAGGACGACGCCTGCCGCGTGCACTCCCGAGTGGCGCGCCAGCCCCTCGAGACTGCGTGCGGTGTCGATCCAGCGCTTGATCTGCGGGTCGCGCTCGTAGAGCTGACGCAGCTCGTCGTTCTGCTCCAGGGCGTCGTCGAGCGTGATGTTCAGCTGGTCGCCGACCAGCTTGCAGATCTGGTCGACCTCGGGCAGCGGACGATTCATCACTCGGCCGACGTCGCGAATCGCCGCCTTCGCCTTCAGCACGTTGAAGGTGATGATCTGGGCCACCTTGCCCATCGCCGCGTCATGCGCTTCGCCGGCTTCTTCGTCTTCGCCGTCGTACTTCTCGCGCACGTAGTCGATGATGTCGCCACGGCCGTTCTGGCAGATGTCGATGTCGATGTCGGGATACTCGGAGCGGTCTGGATCGGTGAAGCGCTCGAAGAGCAGACCGTAGTGCACCGGGCAGGCGTTCGACAGGCCGAGGCAGTAGCCGACCATGGTGCCGACGCCCGAGCCACGGGCGTTGGCCGGGATGCCCCGTCGCCGGGCCTCGTTGACGAAGTCCCAGACGATCAGGAAGTAGGCCGAGATGTCTTTGTCGGAGAGGATCTTGAGCTCGCGCTCGAGGCGTGCGCGGTGCTCGTCGGTGATCCCGTCCTCACCGTAGCGCCACACCAGGCCGGCCTCGGAGAGCTCGCGCAGCACCGCGTCCGACTGCGCCTTCAGCTCCTCGGGCGAGCGGTCGACCTGGCGCGGATCGCAGGGCAAGAGCTCGAACTGCGAGCAGAACGCCTTGTACCAGAGGGTCGAGCCGCGCGCCGCGTCGATCCCTTCCTCGGTCGGCTCGCGACGCACGATCTCGATCACCGGCGCGTGGTTCTGGTCGAGATCGAGCTCGACGTTGCAGCGCTCGGCGATCTTCACCGTGTTCTCGAGCGCCTCGCGGCCGGCACCGTCTTCGTAGTGTTCGAAGAGGTCGTACATTTCGCGCGGTGACTTGAGGTACAAGTCCTTCGGATAGCGCATCCGATCCTGCTCGTCCTTGATCTTGCCGGTCGAGATGCAGACCAGGGAGTCGTGGCTGTCCCAGTCGTCGGCGAGCAGGAAATGGGAGTCGTTGTCGCACACCAGCGGCAGGTCGAGCTCGCGCGCCAGGCGTACGAGGTGCGGGTTGATCGCCTCCTGCTCGGGAATGTGACGCTGCAGCTCGACGAAGAACCGCGAGTCGCCGCCGTCGTTGCGGCCGAAGATCTCGGCGTGCCAGCGTGCTTCGTCGAGCGCGGTCTGCCAGTGGGCCTCGTCGCCCGACTTTTCGTAGCGATCGAGGTGGAAGGCGATCGACGAGCCGAGGTGGCCGTTGATCGCGATCAGACCGTCGCTCCAGCGCTCGAGCGTGTTCTTGTCCATGCGCGGCTTGTAGTAGAAGCCGTTGATGAAGGCGTCCGAGCTCAGCTTGAGCAGGTTGCGCCAACCGGCGAGCGTCTCGGCCAGCAGCACGAGGTGGAAGCCGCCGTCGGAGACCCCGGTGAAGGTGCGGTTCGTCCGGTCGGAGCTGCGGCCGTCGACATCGGGAGCGACATAGGCCTCGATGCCGAGGATCGGTTTCACGCCCGCGGCTTTGGCGCGCGAGTAGAAGTCGATGGCGCCGAAGAGGTTGCCGTGGTCGGTGACGGCGATCGCGTCCATGCCGAGCTCTTTGACCCGGGCCACCAGGCGGTCGACGCGGTTGGCTCCGTCGAGCAGGCTGTACTGGGTGTGGACGTGCAGGTGGACGAACGAGCTCATCGGGGGCGGTCTCCGAGGCGTGCGTGTCGGCGACGAGGCGCGGGTGTGCGGCGGGCGCTCGGCGCGATCCTACCAGGCCGACGCACTCTCCGGGCTCGCTCTGGGCGGTCCCGGTCGAGGGCTCGATCCGTCGGGTCAGAGCGCGTCGCGCACCTTCGTCAGCGTGGCCTGGCGTGGATCGGCGCCGACCTGCAGCAGCCACGCGGTGCGTCCCGACTCGCTCTCGAGCAGCGCGCGGTTGCCCTCGGGGCCGCGGTCGAAGGCCCAGAGCACCGCCTGTGCGCCGAGGTCGGCGCCGTTGACGATCCACTCATCGTGGATCGAGCTGTCGGGCAGCAGGTGGACGAGCACGAGGTGGCGTCCGCCTTGGGCCCGCAGGCTCTCGCGGAGGGTCGCCTGGGCCTGCGGAGCATGATGGCGCGCGGCGCTCGCCAGATAGCGGTCGCGCGTGACGATGCCGCGCTCGACGGCGACGGCGGTGAGCAGGAGGCCCGCCAGCGCCCACGCGACGCGCGCGTGTGTCGAGGCGTCCAGCCGTCGAACGAGCGGCAGCCGCGACAACCGCTCGAGTCCGGCGACGATCACCAGCATCAGCGGTGCGGTGAGCGGCGCGATGTAGTGCGGATGGAAGCTCTGGTAGCCGGCGAGGACGAGCGCGTAGAGGCCGCACAGGCCCGCCACGAGAGCTAGCCAGCGCCCGGGGCGCGCCCACGGCGCCGCCAGCAGCGGCACCAGGAGCAGAAAACCGACGAAGAACTCCCACGACAGCACGAGTCGTCTGACGTTCGCGTGTGCCAGCTCGCCAGGGTTCTGCAGGCGCTCGTACCGTGCCAGAACCCCCAGGTGGTAACGCAGGTGCACCAGGTGCCGATACGCGGGCACCTCGCCGGCATCGAGCCACAGGAATTGCGGCACGATGGCGTACTGCGCCTCGTACTCCTGGTAGGGGAGGCGGAGCGTGTCGCCGGTGACGGCGTGGTTATGAGCCAACAGCCAGGCGATGCCGATCAGGCCGATCGCACCGGCGCCGAGCGTCCAGGCGGCGGCGGTACGTGCCCGCTCGTCGCGCGGGCGACGCCCCAGGCCGACCAGCAGCACGGCGCCGCAGACGGTGAGGAAGAGAAGGCCCTCGAGCGGTCGGCTCAGGGCCAGCAGCACGGCGCCGAGGCCGAAGAGCGCGGGAGCGGCGAGGCGCCTGGCGAACGACTCGGGAGCTTCCGGCGGCGGTCGCAGCATGCGCGGCAGGGCACCGAACACGAGCGCTCCGCCGACGGCGGCGACCGCGCCGCCCCAATAGCTGAGCAGCCAGTAGTTCGGCAGGCCGAAACGGACGGCGACCAGCAGGCCGCCGAGCAGCGCCCACCGGCGGTCGACGAAGCCGGCGAGCATCCACACCGTCGCCCCGGCGAGCGCGGCGAGGCCGAGCCAGACGCCGACGATCGGATGCCCGAGCGTCTGCCCGAGGGCCAGCAGCAGGCTCGGTCCGGTCGGGTACTTCGACTGATAGCTGGGCTCGAGCAGGGCGTGGAAGCGCTCGAAGTGTTGCCAGTGCTCTGGGGTCGGAGTGGTCAGGCGACCGTGCGCGAAGGTGTCGGCGGCGAGCAGCAGGCTGTGCTCGTCGTGTTTCACCGGGTCGGGCAGGCCGCGCGACACCGTCGACGCGATGCCGAGGATCAGGCAGACGCCTGCCGCGACGAGCACCGGGATCGCCAGCCCGCCGCTCTGGACGCGTCCTTTCATGCCGCGACTGTATCGCGCAGACCGACCGTGCGCCCTCCGGCCCGTCGCCCGGCCGAGGGCCTCAGGCGAGCCAGTCGACGATCCGTCGCTCGATCGCGTCGCGGATCTCGCGGAACTTCGTCCGCGTCGTCTCGGGATCGCCCTCGAACGCGGCCGGATCCTCGAACGGCCAGTGGAGACGCGTCGCGCCGCCCGGCCAGACCGGGCAGGTCTCGGCCGCGTGATCGCAGACGGTGACGACGACGTCGATCGGCACCTTGCCGAGCAGCGCGTCGAGGTGTTTGGGCTCGTGGCCGTCGAGCGGCAGGCCGACCTCGGCCATCACCTCGCACGCCAGCGGATGGACCTCGTCGGCCGGTCGGGTGCCGGCGCTGTGAACCGTGAAGCGATCACCGCCGTGGCGGCGGAAGAAGGCCTCGGCCATTTGGCTGCGGCACGAGTTGCCCGTGCACAAGACGGCGAGGCCCTGCGTGTTCTCGAGATCCTGTGGGCCGTCGTGGCTCTGCGCGTCGACTCGCGTGGGTTCGTTCATCGTCTACCGACGATAGAGGGCTCTCAGGCCGTACGTCAACCGGAGAGAACGAAGAAAGCCCCGGGCGGCGCCCGGGGCTCGTCGAGTTGACGCAATCAGCGGTGAGGTGTCGCTGGGGCGGCTCAGTGGCCGCCGAGAATGTAGTCCCACTCGCAGGTCTGCGTCAGGACGTTGTAGGAGAAGTCGGGGTCCGGGTTGCGGCCCGTCGCGTTGAAGAAGAGCACCGCGTCGATCGTCCAGTCGTTGCGGAAGCGCTCGTTCACCTGGCGGAACTGGTCGCGGGCGACCGCCGGGACGACGCCGTTCTGCGAAACCTCGAGCATTCCGGTTTCGGTGATGAAGTAGTCGTGACTGTAGCGGCTGATGCCGGTCGCGCTCTCGAGCCAACCCTTGCAGCGATCGACGTAGAATTTCGCGTCCTGGTTGTGCAGGTTGTAGGCATTCATCCCGATTGCGTCGAAGTCGGTGAAGCTGCGTCCGCGGGCGACGAGCGCCGCGTGCAGCTCGGACATCAGCTCCGGCGTGTTGAGATCGTTGTGGCAGTCGAAGACCGGTGAGACGAAGCCAATGTCGCCGCCGCCGCTGATTCGCCGCGACGAGTAGACGTTGTCGAGCGTGTAGTCGACGAAGTTCGCGATCTCGCCGGCGATCGATGCGAGCTGCCACGTGCAGTAGTCGTTGGTGCCGCAGGCGGGCGTCATCGCCTCGGTGGTCGGCGTCATCCACTTCTCGGTCGGCGGCTCGTTCGGGCCGAGCACGACGTAGTAGTCCTGGTTCACGTTCGACGCCAGGAAGCCGTCGTTGAGCATCTGCACCAGGCTCTGGACGTTGTTCTGGTAACGGCAATTGTGCTCGGTGCACAGGCGCAGGATCGGCGTCAGACCGCTGGCGTGAGCGTTCTGGATCGCCGGCGTGATGCGCCAGTCGATCTCGCTCCAGTCGTCGCGGTTGCCGATCATCATCAGGTACCAGCCCATGGTTTCGGTCTGAGCGCGCGACAGGTCGTTGGTCTCGCCGTTCGGATGATCGAGGAACGCGGCGGTGTTGATGCCGAACTTGGCGTTGTTGGTGGCGGCGCCGTTGTTCACCATGTCCCAGCCGCCCGCGGTGCACTGCCAGCGATTGCCGTTGACGCCGATCGTGGTGTAGCCGCAGTAGGTGCTGCTCGGAGGGATCGCATTGCCCCAGCGGTCCTGGCCGTCGTAGCAGGTACAGACGTCGCAGAAGTTGCCCGCGCGCACGTACTGCCACTGGCTCGACCAGTTGCACTGATAGATGTCGAGGTTGTTGGCCGGAGTTTCGAATCCGCACCAGGTGGTGGCGTTGGGAATCGGCTCGTCCCACTCGTCGCGGCCGTCTCGGCAGATGCAGTTACCGGAGCCGCACCAGCCGATCTGCTTCCAGCCACTGGCGGTGCACTCCCATTGCTTGTTCGACGTGCCGCACGTCAGGTAGCCGCAGTAGGTTTCCCAAGCGGGGATCTGGCGACCCCACTTGTCGATGCCGCCGGAGCAGCTACAGGCTTTGTGCGAGGATGCCGCGGTGGCCGTGCCGGCGACGAAGAGGCCGAGCCCCACGACGAGGAGCAGCGACCCGCGAAGAAGGAAAGAACGGAGCATCTCGATCTCCTGGACGTTCGGATGGAGAAGCTTCGCCGGGCGACCGCGTCGCAGCCGGCAGGAAGAGAGGTGTGTCGAAGGAGTCGGCGAGAGGTCTCCGTCGAACCCCTCATCGATTTCACACCGGTGCTCCCGGAGCCCGGAGCGGAGCTCAGTTCCGGTGGGGTCGCTCGCGCTGCGCCTCGTGCCAGATCCGCGCTCGGCGCGCCAGCTCGGTGGCGAGCTCTTCTGGCAGCTCGGGAGACGCATCCGCCGGAGAGCTGCCGACCCAGGGCGGTGACAGGACCGTGTCGCGGCGCCCATGGAGCACGACCGCGTCGGTGAGGTTGCCGAGCGTCAGACCGGCGACGGCGTGGCCCTCGAAGAAGAGCGAGTCGGCAGCCCGATCCGCTCGCGCCGTGTCGCGCACCGGAACCAGCCGCGCAGTGTCCATCGGGTCGGCTTCGTCGAGCCCGAGGACGCGGCGAACGTGCGCCGGCTCGAGGGCCGGGTCGGCGGCGAGAACGGTGCGCGCTCGCCCTGGTGCGTCGCGCGCGGCGACGGCCAGGGCGGCCGGGACCCTGCGCTCGCAGTGCGCGCGACCGAAGATGGCGAGCGCCTTGCGCGCGGGGGCCAGCGACTCGCGTCGCAGCACGGTCGCGAAATGGTCGAGGCGATCTGGAAGATCGGCGAGGTCTTCAGCGTGCTCGACCGCGGACCAATCGATCGGCAAGGCCGCGCCGACGATCCGCGGACGCCGCGCGCGCGGGTGCCCGGCATTCGCCGCCGCGACGGCGCGCAAGAACGACTCGTAGAGCTCGAGCTCCCACACCGCACCGAGCCCGGCGTCGCGCCACACCGGCCGCAGCTGCTCCCGCGAGAGGTCCTCGCCGTCGAGCACCAGCCGATCGAGAATCGCCTGGTGCCGCGGGTTGGCGAACTCGACCACGATCACTTCGACCGTCTCCACGAACCGCGGATGCCGCACCACGGCCTCGCGCAGCGCCGCGTCAAGCACGCTGCCGTGCGTCTCGCCCAGGCAGACCAGGTCGGCTTCGGCCCAAAGATCGACCACTTCGGCCGCGAGCTCGTCGAGCGCTGGGGTTTGTGGGGCACCGCCTGCGACGACACCGCCGGCGATGACACCGCCGGCGATGACCAGGCCGACGAGGGGCGCGAGACCCCGCACGCATCCGACCGCCCTGGATCTCCACGCCTTCATGACGGACTCGCGACGCATGGGCAGACGAGGGTCAGGGATCGAGCGTGTCGAGGAGGTCTTGGAGATCCTCGAAGCGCACCGGCTTGCTGAGGTAGGCGTTCATGCCGGCGTCGAGGAAGCGCTCGCGGTCGCCGGGCATGGCGAAGGCGGTGACGGCGACGAGGGGAGTGTCGAGACCGCGCCGCCTCAGCTCGCGGGCGACCTCGTCGCCGCTGCGTGCGGGCAGGTCGCCGTCGATGAGGCCGAGCCGGTAGGCGCCGTCGGTGAGCTCGTCGAGCGCGCGCGCACCGTCGGCGACGTGGGTCACGCTCCAGCCGAGCTCTTCGAGAAAGGTCGTGAGCACGAAGCTGCTCAGAGGGTCGTCTTCTGCGACCAGAGCTCGACGGGGGGACGCGCTCGGCGCCGGCTGGGTGCTCGAGACGGCGCCGCTCTTCGCCGCAGCGCCGCGCGGCGGTTCGTCGACGACCGGCAGCGGCAGGTCGACGAAGAACGTCGTTCCGACCCCTTCGGTCGACTCGACGCGGATGGCGCCGTCCATCGCATGCACGGCGTCGCGGACGATGGCGAGACCGAGGCCGAGACCGCGCTCGGCGGTCGCACCACGATGCACGCGCACGAACGGTTCGAAGAGGCGCTCGGCGTCGCGCGAGTCGAAGCCGATGCCGGTGTCGCGCACGATGAGGCAGACCTGCTCGGGCGCCTCGGACCGGCGGGCTCCGAGCACGATCTCACCCTGCTCGGTGAACTTGAGCGCATTGCCACCGAGGTTGAGCAACACCTGCGCCACGCGGTCGCCGTGGCCGAGCCGACGCGTCGGCAACCCGCTCTCGAGCTCGAACCGGACCTCGACGTCGGGCGGCGCCTGCGCGGCCAGCACGCTGCGGGTCGACGACACGATCTGGTCAAGGTCGAATGGGGCAACAGCGCGTTGGGCGACCGACGTCGCGGAGAAGTCGAGGATCTGGTCCACCAAGGTTCGAAGCTGCAGGCCGGCGGCCTGCAACTCGCGGATCAAGGGGTCGGTGTCGCGACCGAGGTCGCGGCCCGCGAGAATCTGAGTGAGTCCGAGCACACCGTTCAGCGGCGTGCGCAGCTCGTGACTGGCGACGGCCAGGAAGCGCTGCTCCGCCTGTTGAGCGCGCACTGCTTCCTGCTCGGCCACGCTGCGCACCTCGACCTCGCGCTCGAGCCGCGCGATGCTCTGCAACATCTCGAGCTCGGCCCAGCGCTGCTCCCGCAAGTAGAGCCACACGAAGAGACCCCCCGCAATCGCCAGGGCGCCGGCGTCGGTGACATCGTGGACGGCGCCGAACTGGTCGTCGACGAAGATCGGCAGGTCGAAGTGGGTATGCTCGGCAGCGACCAAGCCGAGCAGAGACGTGAAGGTCATCGCACTACCGGCGACGGCGCCGCGACGGCCGAGCATCAAGCCGCCGACCAACGGGCAGAGGAAGACCCAGCCGATCGAGACGGTTCCCAGTCCTCCGGTCGTGGCCGAGGACACGGTCGCCACCAGCCAATAGAGTGCGAGCACCAGGGCGCCCGTGCCCGGGACGCCTCGCCGCGCCTGGTGTCGGAGACGCAGCGCGCCGAGGCATGCGACGCTCGCGAGCATTGCGGGGTACCAGGCGGAGTCGAGGAGAAGAATCGGCAGGAAAAGCGCCAAGACGATGAGCATCGCCGTCACGAAGCCGGTGGTCAGCCGTTGCGTTCGCGTCGCCTTGAGCCGCTCGACCCATTGGCGTGCGCTGCTCGTCACGCCGTGCACCTCACTCGGGGGGTCGCGGTCGGTCATGCGTCGAGTTTAGTGGTCCGACGCGTCGCTGTCTGGTGTTGATTCACGCGGCGCCGGATCGAGCTGCGGCCGGTGCGACCGACGGGATCGAGTCGCGAACCGAAGGCGATTCGAAGCGGCGACATCTGCCTCCGTCGATCGGGCGAAGCGTACGGCAGAGGTCGTCGAAGACAACGCCGTGACCGTGAACCGAGTGAGGGATGAACGATCAATCCCGCCTCGGTTCCCCAACCCTTGGACGGCTCCGCGACCCATCGCATCGGCCGCTGTTGGTCGAGAGCGCCCCCCGTCCTTGAAGGAGGTCTCATGGAACTGCCGACCCTGTCCGCGGGCCAGTACAACCTGGTCTACAACGTCCTCTCCCTGACTCTCGCGACGATGTTCGCTTCGGGTCTCTTCTTTTTCCTCTCTCAGCGCATGGTGGCCCCGGCCTACCGCACGGCAATCAGCGTGTCCGGCGTGGTCGTCTTCGTCGCCGGGTATCACTACTTTCGCATCTGGGAGAGCTGGTACGAAGCATTCACGCTCGAAGGCGGAAGCTACGTGGCATCGGGAATCCCGTTCAACGACGCCTACCGCTACGCCGACTGGATCATCACCGTACCGCTTCTGCTCGTCGAGCTCGTCGCGGTGTTGGCCTTGACCAAGGACAAGGCGGGTCCAATGCTGCGCAACCTGATCATCGCCTCGTTCGCCATGATCGCCCTCGGCTACCCGGGCGAGGTCTCGAGCGCCTCGGGCACGCAGTGGGTCTTCTGGGCCCTCGCGATGGTTCCCTTCTTCTACATCCTCTATGTTCTGTTCAACCAGCTGAACGAGGTGATCGCGAGGGAAAGCAATGAGGTGGCGGCCCTCCTACGGCGCGCGCGGACGGTGATCGCCGTCTCCTGGTGGGTGTACCCGATCGCCTACCTGATGCCGGTGCTCGGCTTGCTCTCGGGAGCCGACGGCGAGGTGGCGCTGCAGGTCGGCTATAGCATCGCGGACCTCGTGGCCAAGGCGTTTTATGGCGTCGTGATCTACCAGATCGCCAAGGCGAAGTCCGACGCCGACGGCTACGTTCCTGCCTGACGCGGCATTCGGTCCGGTGCGGGCCCTTCGCCGCGGCTCGCCCGGACTGCTCCTCCATCGAACTGTTTGATCCATAGGAGTCCCCGTGGCAACGAGCACTCTCGTCATCGGTGCCGGGTTCGGAGGATTGGCCGCCGCGTTGCGCCTGCGGGCTCGTGGTCACGAGGTCACGATCGTCGACCGCCAGCCGCAGCCCGGTGGGCGGGCGGCAGTCCATCGCCGTGGCGGCTTCACCTTCGACGCCGGACCGACCATCATCACGGCCCCGTTCCTGATCCACGAGCTCTTCGAGCTGTTCGGTCGGCGCACCGACGAGTATGTCGAGCTGCGTGCGCTCGAACCCTGGTATCGCCTGCGATTCGACGATGGTCGAAATCTCGACTTCACCAGTGACCTCGATGCGATGCTCCAGCAGGTGCGGAGCTTCGAGCCGCGCGATGTCGAGGGGTATCGCCGCATGCTCGATGCAACGCGGCGCATCTACGAGGTCGGATTCGAGCGCCTCGGCGACCAGCCGTTCCACGAGCTGAAGACGATGCTCGGCGTGCTGCCCAGCCTGATCGCGCTGCGCAGCGATCGCAGCGTCTACCGCCAGACCAGCCGTTTCGTGCGCGATCCTCAGTTGCGGCAGGCCTTCAGCTTCCACCCGTTGCTGGTCGGCGGCAATCCGTTCACCACCACTTCGATCTACTCGCTGATCCACTACCTCGAACGCAACGACGGCGTGCATTTCGCCATGGGGGGCACGACGGCGCTGGTCGCCGCCATGGTTCGGCTGCTCGAGGAAGAGGGCGTCACCCTGCACCTCGGACGTACGGTCGAAGAGATTCTCGTCGACGGTTCGCCGGGTGGCGGCCGTCGCGCGCGCGCGGCGGGAGTACGGCTCGACGACGGTGAGATGCTGCGCGCCGATCGCATCGTCGCCAACGCCGACGCGCCCTTCGTCTACCGCGAGCTGGTTCCGGCCGCACACCGGCGGCGCTGGAGCGATCGACGGATCGAGCGTATGAAGTACTCCATGGGTCTGTTCGTGCTTTATTTCGGGTCGCGCCGTACCTATCCGCACCTCGCGCACCACGAGATCCTGCTCGGACCGCGCTACCGTGGCTTGCTCGAGGAGATCTTCGACCGCAAGACTCTGGCGCCCGACGTGAGCCTCTATCTGCATGCGCCGACGCGCACCGACTCGTCGCTTGCGCCGCCCGGCTGCGAGTCGATGTACGCGCTGGTGCCGGTGCCCAACCTGCGAGGCGCGACCGACTGGTCCCAGGCGGGTCCGACGCTGCGCGACCGGGTCGTCGAGCGCCTGTCGTCGACTGTCTGTCCGGGTCTCGAGAACGACATCGTCGAAGACTTTTTCGTCACCCCCGAGCACTTCCGCGACGGTCTGCTGTCGCATCACGGCGCCGGCTTTTCGGTGCAGCCGATGCTGCACCAGTCGGCCTGGTTCCGCTTTCACAACCGCTCGGAGGAGCTGCGCGATCTCTATCTCGTCGGCGCCGGGACGCATCCGGGTGCCGGCCTGCCCGGTGTCTTGACCTCGGCGAAGGTCCTCGACCGCCTGCTCGACGCTGAAGACGAGACCGGCGCCGCCGGTGGCGAGCGCGCCGCCCGCTCCGTGCTCGTCGGGGCTCAGGACGACTCGGCCGCCGCACCCAAGCGCGGTCGTTTCGTCGCGCGCGCGCGCGAGGATCACGCTGGCGTACACGACCGGACGCCACCGGTCGAGGCTCTCGACGCGGAACCGGCGGCCGCGCTGATGGCGCGGCGCGCCAAGACCTTCACCTGGGCCGCGTATCTCCTGCCGCGCTCGATCCGCGCCGATGTCGCCACCCTGTACCGCTTCTGCCGCGTCGTCGATGACCTCGCCGACGATTTGGAAGATCCGGCCGAGGGATTGCGCTGGATGCTGCGTGTCGGCGACGACCTGGAACGCGGCGACAGCATGCTCGAGCCGGTCGCGGACTTTCTGGACCTGGCGCGGCGGCGCGGCATTCCGGTCGACTATGCCCGCGAGTTGGTGCGCGGCCTGCGCACCGATCTCGACATCGTGCGCGTCGCCTCGCGCGACGATCTGTTGCGCTACTGCTATCAAGTGGCGTCGACGGTCGGCGTCATGATGTGCCGCGTGCTCGGCACACGCGCGCCCGACGCGCCTCTCTACGCCATCGACCTCGGAATCGCGATGCAGCTGACCAACATCGCGCGCGATGTCGGTGAGGACCTTGCGGCGGGTCGGATCTACTTGCCTGCCTCGTGGGTCGCGCCAGAGACCGTGATCGCGGCGGTCGGGCATCGAGACGCCGCCGCTTCGATGCCGGTCTACGCCGCGGTCGAGCGCTTGCTCGACCTCGCGCACGACTACTATCGTAGCGCCGATGTTGGCATCGCTCTGCTGCCCGCACGCGCGCGCTGGTCGATCCTCACCGCGAGCCGCAGCTACGAGGCGATCGGCAGCAGGATCCGGGAGCAGGGACCGGGCTACTGGCACGGCCGCGCGCACACGACGCGGGCACACAAGTTGGTGCAGAGTCTGCGTTCAGTGACCGTGCTCGCGGCGCGCGGTCTCAGCGACAGCTGCGCCGGTCTCCTCGGCATCGAAGCGGCCCCGCGGCGTCACCGCGAACGGCTGCACCGCCCGCTCGCGTCGTTGCCCACGTCGGCGCTGTGGCGCGGCCTCTCGCCGGCTGGTTCGAGCGACGCTTGATGCCACGGCCGCTGGTCATCGGCGGTGCCGGCTGCGCCGGCTTGAGCCTGGCGGCGCACCTCGTCGACCAGGGCGTGGTCGAAGAGGGCGTGGCCGGTCGCGAAGCAGGACGTCGAGTCGTTCTCGTCGAGCCGCGCACTCGGTACGTCGACGATCGAACCTGGTGTTTCTGGCGCGGCGAGCCGCACCTCTTCGAGCACTGCGTGCGCCATGCCTGGACGCGCTGGAGCGTTCGCACCGACGAGACGGATGTCGTCGTCGAGAGTGCAGAGCACCCGTACCAGCACCTGCCCGCCGCGGCGTTCTATCGCGAGGCGTTGGGGCGTCTTCGCCGGGCGCCGGGGGTCGAGCTGCGCCTTGGCGCGCGCGTGCTCGGCGTCGAAGAGCATGCGGACGGTGTGAGGGTCGAGACTGATGCCGGCGCGCTCGACGCCGAGTACTTCTTCGACTCACGCCCGGCGCCGCCCCGCGGCGGCCTGGTGCAGAGCTTCGTCGGCCGTGTCATCCGGGCGCGGCGCCCGATCTTCGATGACACGACGGCGACCCTGATGGACTTCCGCCGAGCTGCGGCGGGCCCGGGCTGCCCGGAGCGTGCGGTCGACACTGTCTCCGCGCAGGGCGTGCGCTTCATCTATCTGCTGCCGTTCTCGCCGCGCGAGGCGCTCGTCGAGGCGACCGAGTTTTCCTCCGAGTCGCGGCCTCCGAAAGTCTACGAGCGCATGCTCGATCAGTATCTTGCGGCGCGCGGTCTAGACGGCGCGGAGACGGTGGCGCGCGAGCAGGCGCAGCTGCCGATGACGCCCCTGTCGCCGCGCGCAGCGACATCGCGTGTCGTGCCGATTGGTGTCGCCGGCGGCTGTGCCCGTGCCTCGAGCGGCTATGCATTCCTCGCCATCCAGCGCACCGCGGCGGCGCTGGCGGTGGCGCTGCGCGCGGGGCGCGCGCCGGCGTCGGTGCGGCCTTGGCGTCGCCGAGCTCTCGCCATGGATCGAATCTTCCTGTCGGTCCTCGAGCAGCAGCCGACGCGGGCGCCGGGACTCTTCGCGAGTCTCTTCGCCCGCACACCGCCGTCGGCACTGGTGCGTTTCTTGGCCGATTCCGACTCGTGGCTCGACGCCCTGCGCGTCGTCGCCGCCCTGCCGAAACGTCCGTTTCTCGCCGCCGGCTGGCGCGAGCTGCGGGGTCGTGGCAGCGTCGTCGCGGTGGATCGCAGAGCGGAGGCCTGAGGGGTGTCCAGGCGCCGCGGCTCTGGCGCTCTGCCTTCCGACTGGTGGCGACGGCACGGCCGCGTCGCCTCGTTGCTCACCGCCGGCGCGGTCTTGGCGCTCCTGGTCGTCGATCTCGCGGCCCCCGCGCAGCTGGCGCTCCTGGCCTTCGGCGTCGCAGTGCTCGGCGTCCCCCACGGGGCACTCGACCACCGCCTCGGCCGGGTGCTGCTCGAGCCGCGCCTCGGAGCGGCGTGGCCGGCAGTCTTCGGCGCCGCGTACCTCGGCCTGGCGAGCCTGGTGGTGGTCGCCTGGAGCCTGGTGCCGCTCGCTTCGCTCGTCGTCTTCCTCGCCGTTTCGGCGATCCATTTCGGCCTCGGCGACGTGCGACGCCGGCTGTCGACGTCACGGCTCCACCCGTTCGAAGTCGTCGCGCGCGGCGCGCTGCCGATCTTGGTGCCCGTGTGGGCGCACGCCGGCGAGGTGGCGGTGCTTTTCGGCTGGCTGGTGGGCGACGCCGTGGCGCCGACGACGCGCCAGGTGGCGCTATGGGCGAGCGGGACGGCGCTCGGTCTCGCTCCTGCTCTCGCCTGGGTCGTCGCCCACCATCTCCGGCGCGCTCTCGAGCGTCGTCCGGGGCATGCCGAGGTCCTGGCCGAGATCGCTCTGCTCGTCGCGCTCGGCGTCGTCGCGCCGCCGCTGGTCGCATTCGCGATCTACTTCTGCTGCTGGCACTCGCTACGCCACAGCCTCGAGACCATGGCGGCCGAAGGCCTGGCGCCACGTCGCTTCGTCCGTCTCGCCGCGCCGCTCACGCTCGCCACACTGGCGCTCGCCGCCATCGCTTGGACGGCGCTGCGCCGGGTCGGTACGGCGGTCGACCCGGCGCTCGTCCAGGTGGTCTTCATCGGTCTCGCCGCGCTCACCGTCCCGCACATGATCCTGTGCTCGATCGACCACCGGCGACCGTGAGGGCGTTGGCGGCGGCCTCAAGCGCTCACTGAGCGCAGAGGCAGAGGTTTCGCCGCCCGTCGACGCAGGCGCCGATGCCGCTCGGGCATTGGATGCTGCACGGCGGGTCGCAGACCTCGCCGACGAACGGACAGCTGCGGGTCGTCGTCGAGCCGCCGCAGTTGCAGGTGATGCTGCCACCCCACGAATTGGCGTTCTTATCGAACGAACAGGTTCCCGAGGCGTTGGAACAGCCGCACGAGAGCGACGAGCCGTTGTCGCAGCGGATCTCCGAACCGCAGCCGGCGGTGACATTGATCTTCTGCGAGCCGCCCAGGAAGTCGACCGACGGCGCCGGGGCCAGGTGCTCGTGCACCTTGGCCAGGAGGTCACGCTGGGGGTCGGTGAGCGTCTCGGCGTAGTAGGCGAACACCGCCTTGGCGGCGACGAAGCCTTCAATGTCGCGGCCCTGGACCGCGACGAGAGCGTCGCGGGCGCTCGCCGCCATCTGCACCAAGGTTCGGTCTCCGGTGCTGTCGAGGGCGGTGGCGTACTCGTCGAACGCGCTGAGGGTGGCCGGACCGGCATCCATGCCGAGCTCGATGCCTGCGAAGTCCTCGGCGGCGACTGCGAGCGGCGTCAAGAGAACGACACTGGCCAGGAGAGCGAGCGAGCGGAGAATCGACGGACGAATCATGAGGGAGGCTCCAGTCGGTCGAAGTTTCTTGGATCGATCGGACGGATTCGGGGATCGGCTCAGTAGCAGTAGCAGACGCCGCTGCTGCACTGGCCTCCGGTCGGACCGCACTCGAGGCGGCAGCCGGGCGAGCAGGAGCTCGTCGGCACGTAGGGGCAAGATTTGACGACATCGAAACTGGACCCTGCGCAGTCGCAGTCGACCTTGCCGCCCCAGGAGTTGGCGTTCGGGTTGTAGTAGCAGGTGCCGTACGGGTTGCCGCAGCTGCAGGAGATCGTCGAGCCGTTGTCACACTGCAGCTGCGCGCCGCAGCCGTAGTAGACATTGATCTTCTGCAGGTCGCCGAGGGCGGCGATGCCCGACGCCGCGTCGAGTGTCGGCACGGTCTGGCTGCGGATCTCGACCTGCAGCGCGCGCTGTGCGTCGGCGAGGGTCTGATGACGGTAGTCGTGCACGACTTTGGCCGCCAGGAAGGCTTCGACGTCGTGGGAGCGGACGGCGTCGAGGGCGGCGCGGGCGCTTTCAGCCAGGCGAGCGAGAGACGGGTCACCGCTGGCGTCGAGGTCGAGCGCGTAGCCCTCGAAGGCTTCCAGCTCCGCGGGGTCGGAGCTCATGCCCAGCGGAACGCCGGCGAAGGACTCGGCAGCGAGGCTCGACGGCAGGAGGAGCAGGACAGCGAGGCACGCGAGAAGAATGCGACAGGTCATCGGCGGACTCCTTGTGAGTTTGGGCCTTGGCGATGGAATCAAGGGACGGGACTTGGTTGAGGCCATTTATCTCACGATGCCGGTTGAATGTACAGAGACTGGGTCCAAGTCGAGTAGTTTGGACCCGTCTCGAGCACTTCTCGGAGGTCGATTGGTGTCCCGAGGGCCCTTGTTCATCGGGGTTTAGCTGAGTCGCCGCAAGATTTTTCGTGCGATTCGTAGTATGGTCCATGTCTCCCGCTTCGTCGGCCCACCGTTTCCCGGTGCGACCGAGTGCCCGACACGACTTGACGAGGAACTGATGCGCTCTCATCTTCGCTTTTCCAGCTGCCGGTGCACACAGGGCACCGCCGTGCTCTTCGCCCTTCTTCTCGCCATGGTCTGTCCTGGGACGGCAGTCGCCGAGGTCTACATCGAGTGGCTCGAAGTCGCCGAGCCAGTCGCGGCCGGCGCGCCGGAGCCGGCGCCGAGGCTGTCGGCGCCCGTCTTGGCGGCGACGTCGTACGAGACGACGTCCCTGCCGATGAAGATGCTCGCCGAAGGCAATGCGCTCGTCTTGCCCTACTACAGCGTCGATCTTTCACGTCTCAGCGGTGAGACCACGCTCTTCGCCGTGCGCAACAGCACCGACGAGGATCTCGTGGTCCGCTACTCGTTCTACGACTCCGAGGACGGCCCGGGGGCCTCTCCGGTCGTGTTCGAAGAGCTGACGCTCGCCCGGCGCGCAGTGCGCTCGGTGAATATGCGCTTCCTGCCCGGTCTGGTCGGCGGCAGCGATTCTTTCGCCACCGGGTACCTGGTGGTCGAGGTGATCGGGCGCACGGAGCCGAACCTGTTGATCGGTGACTTCTTCCGCATCGATTCGACCGGGGCGGCGGCCAACGGTGGCACGATGGTGTCGGCGAATCGGACCACGTGCCGCAGCTGGAGCCATCGATTCTTCAGCGGTGGCGCGTTCAACGGCGGCACCGAGATTTCCTTCCTCGCCCTCGACGCGCCGACCACCGGGACGACAGTGCAAGGCACCGTCTACAACGAGGCCGGTGAGGAGCTTTCGGTGGTGGCGATCACCTCGGACGAGTCGTCGTTCGAAGTCTCCAACGCCGACCTCTCACTGCCCGCCGACTTCGGCACGATCGACTGGGTTTTCCAGGGCGATGGCCACGGCATGGTGCTGACCACGTTCACTGCCGAAGGCCTGCTTTCTGTCGGCACCGAGGCGTCGTGCATCGAGGAGATCAGTGACGGTGGTGGCGGCGGTGATGGAGGCGGCGGGGGAGGCGGCGGAGGCGACAGCGGTGGTGGCGGTGGTGGCGACGGTGTGCCCCCTGGTGCCGTGGTCTTCGAGCTTCCCGGCACGTTCCTGAACTGCAATCGCTGCGGCAACTGGCAGTACGACATGCCGTTCGGAGGATCGCGCCAGTTCCGCAAGATCGTCGTCGACTTCGACTTCCGCGTCAGCAACTTCGACCCGAACAAGCCGGGTGGGTTCCACTGCATTTTCTGGCTCAACAACGGAACCCGCTGGCAAGACATGATCGCCTACGTCAACTCGCGCGGTACGCAGAACCGGACCACCTTCCAGTCGAACGGGCCGCTCGGAAACCCGATCGGCGTCGAGTCGTACGCCAGCCCCGGCGTGCAGCAGAACCAGTCGTACAGTCTACATTTCGAGTACGACACCGAGGCCAAGGTGACCTTCTATCAGATCCGCGACAGCTCGGGCCAGGTGAGGGTCAGCGACACGATCCAGCTGCCCTCGTTCACGCAGCCCGTGTCGACGAGCTATAGCTTCATCCAGTTCGGCAGTCAGCCGGGCGGCGTCGCCGAGTCGCTTACCGAGGGCTGGAGGTGGTCGAACTTCCGGGCTCAGTTCATCCCCTGAGCCGGAGGCGCGGTTCAACCGTGGCCATCACCTCACGGTGGGGTGATGGCCGGACCTGTCGAGAGTGAACGTTGCTCTTTTGGGATCGATCTGCTAACTTCAGAGCAGATTTTTTGCCTGCCCAGGCTTCGCCAGCCGCTTTCTGATTGATTGCCGACCTTTCGAACGAGGTCGACTGAAGTCGTCGTTCGCCCGTCTCGGAAAGGCCATCTTCCGATGCCTCGATCCGAGATGTTTTTGATCTACGACTGCGGAAGGGATGCTTCCCGTCCGCGAAAGGAGAGTTGCACATGTCGACACCACAACTCTTGACGAAGCGTCAAAGGACCCAGCCGCTCGTGCTCGCCTTGGTTTTGCTCGGCGTGCTCGTCGCCGGTTCCGCCCCGCTCGGGGCGCGCGACAATCCCGATCACATCGCCCATCGCGTGTTGGAGATGGTGTCCGACGCGTCGACGCACTGGAAGAATCAGAGCGGATCGACCATGGACCTGGAATTCTCCAACTGCAGCAATACCGCGCAGCCCAACGTCTGCTCACTCTCCGGCACCTATGTGAACAACGCTGCGGGGTACAAGTGTCAGGGCACACCCTATCCGTTGGTCGGCTCGTACTACATCAACACCCAAACGCTCTCATGGACGGTCGCGTGGTCCAACGCGCACGAGGATTGTGCATCGGTCACCGGGTGGACGGGATACATCGATCTTTCGTCGAGCCCGCTGCGCATCGTCACGAAATGGAACCTCGCGTACTCGACCGGCGGCAGCGGACGGGCGATCATGCCGGGTGAAGACGTCTTCGTTCAAACCGGTACCGTGGTCTCCGAGTCGCTTCTCGCCGATCCCGGCGGCCGCTGACTCGATGCCCCCACGGGCTGCCGACCCTTCAAGCCTCGGGTCGGCAGCCCTCGCGAGCCGAGCCTTCAGCGGTCGTCGACGCCGAGGTACGAGCCGGCGGCCTTGAGCGTGTTGTAGAGGTGGCGAGGATCTTCTGCGAACGAGCGCTCGAAGAGGGTCTCAGCGGTCTCGCGATCCCCCTGCAGGTTGTAGTACATGCCGATCTCGGCCAGCCAGTCTTCGTCCTTCGGTGCCCGGTCGAGGACCTCGTCGAACGCCGCGCGGGCCTTCTCCCAGTCGCCGCCGCGGTAGTAGAGACGGCCGATGCGCATCCAGTCGCTCTTGTCGCGCTTGGTGATGCCGTCGAGAATCTCCTCCGCGCGCTCGACGTCGCCGCTGCGGTGGTAGACCTCGGCTACGGCGATCCGCTCCCAGGTACCGTCGCCGGCCTCGGAGAGCGCCGCGCGGAGCAACGACTCGGCGGCCGCTTCCGGCGCCTGGCCGCGGAAGAAGGAGGCGTCGATCTTGGGCCCCTTGGCGACGGCGAGACCGGCGCAGAGGCCGAGGGCGAAGACGAGAGCGAGGCGAACCGGGGTCGAACGAAGCATCGGAGAGTCTCCTGCAGTGTCAAGGCGCGGTCGTCGAGTCGGGGCAGCCCGGCCAGTGGGGGCGTGCACACCAAGCGACGCGCTGAGAAGGATGAGCGCGGCGATCGTAGCAGTCAGAGGCGCTCGAGCTCCGCGGCCGATGGTCGAAGGGTCTCGTCCGTGTCGACTGGAGATTGAACGCCTTCGGGCAGCTCGGAGAACACTCGCCACGTAGGATCGGCTGCGGGTGATCTGAGCGAGATGATCGTGACGCAGCCGTGCTGATGTGACCGCCACCGGTGTGCGGGTACATAAAAGCAGATGGACCCGAACACACCCACACCGGCTGCTGTCCTCGACGACGGCGCCCTGGCCGAGAGCTTCGGCGCGATGTCGTTGGACGACGCGGTCGATGCCCTGGTCGTACCGCTGCTGCGCTACTGCCGCGGACGCACGCGCGATGAGGCGCTGGCCGAAGACGCGGCGCAGGAGGCGCTGGCGGCGCTCGTCGACCGCTGGCGTCGCCACGGTCCGCCGTCCTCTCCGGCCGCGTTCGCATTCACCGTAGCGCGCCGACGGCTCGGTCGAGTGCTGGCGCGTCGGCGCCTGTGGGCGCCGCTCGAAGCGGTGGCCGCCTGGGCCGGCGGCGGAGCGCCGCCGAGCGAGCGCCTGGCGGTACGGCAGGAGCTGACGGCGACGCTCGCAGCGATCGACCGGCTCAGCCCCGCGCTGCGCGACGCGCTGCTGCTGGTCAGCGCTGGAGAGCTCGACGTCGCGACCGCGTCCCGGGTTCTTGGGATCTCGAAGTCCGCCCTGAAGATGCGAGTGTCGCGCGCCCGCGCCCTGCTGCTCGCCGCACCGGAGGAGGCCGAGTCATGACATCTACAAACCCGGTGACGCCGTCGACCGACACGGCTCTCGACGAGCGCATCCGCGACGCTCTCGAGCCCGATCCCGCGGCAGTCGCCCGCCTCGAGAGACGTCTCGAGGCCCGGCTGCGAGGCGTCAAGCGACCTTCGCGCCGAGCTCGGTGGCCTCGACTCGCCGCTGCGGCCGGCTTCGTCTCGGCGGTCAGCCTCGTTCTGGCGCTGGCCGTCTTCACGGCTGGGCCTCGGAGCGTCACGGTTGACACGGCCTCAGTCGACACGGCCTTAGTCGACACGGCCTCGGTCGACACGGCCTCGGTCGACACAGCCTCGATCGCCGAGGAGGATCCGCTGGTCGTCCCGTCGACTGCACCGATCGTGATCAGCAATGCGAACGGCTACGTCAGCGTGACGACCGCCGCCAGTCAATGGATCGTCTTACCCGGAGACCCGCCATGAGACACCCCTGGATCGTTCGCTACATCGTCTTGTTCGTGTCCTCTGCGCTCGCCTACGTCGCGTCGGCGGAGCCGCAGGTCGACTGGGAACAAGAGATCTCCCTCAGTCTGCGCGACGCCGACCTGATCGAAGTGATGAGCAGCTTCTCCGCCATCGCCGGCGGCGAGCTCGTCGCTGACGAGGAGCTTGAGGGTGCGGTCACGATCGAGCTCGTCGCGGTTCCGTTCGCGCGCAGCATCGATCGAGTGTGTGTCGCGCAGGGGCTTGCCTGCTACTGGGTCGACGGCTCGCCGCCGACACTCGAGGTGAAGTCGCCGGACGTCGGCTTCGTCGGCTTCGCCGACAGCCTGCAGCTCTCGCTTCGTGACGCCGACCTGGTCGACGTCCTCGAGTCAATGCGCGCGATCACTCAGGATGCGCTCGCTCTCGAGACGGGCCTCGCCGGCTCGATCTCGGTCGAGCTCCGGAAGGTGCCCTGGCCTGTCGCCCTCGAGGAGATCTGTCGTCTCGGGGGCTGCCGCGTCGATTGGGGCTCACGACCCATCCGTGTGGCGCCGGCGACGGTGCCGCGGAGACGCGGTGAGCCGGGTTCCGCCACGATGGATGCGGCCGACGCCAAAGACTCACCGCTTCTCGTGGTGACGCCTCTCGCTGCCGCGCGCCGTGCATCGATCGACCTGCGAATCCGAGTCGACGGCGCCGAGATCTCACCAGTTCGCTTCACCTGGGCGCGGCCGGTGGCGCGTCGCGCTCTCGACGCGGTGCGCCGCCTGGTCTTGGTGTGGATTCCGTTCGACCATCAAGTCGTTTTGCCACTCTTCGTCGACTGCGTCCCTGGGGTTGTCACAGTGCTCGATCCGGTCGCGTTGCCGCTCGCCACACGGGTGATCGAGCACTTCGAGGGCTCACTGGTCGAGTTGACGCAGGCTGGCGATTCTCGAGCGGGGGACGGGGTGGTGGTTCCGGCACCGCCTACCTGTATCGCCGACGAGCCGATCGTCGTCCGTCTCGAGTACGGAGAGATCGAGGAGAAGCGTGCGACCCGGGTCGAGCTCGGTGCCGACGTCGGCGACTACTTGCTCGTGACGCCGCCGACAGGAGATGTGACGCCCGCGGCAGCAGTGATTCGCCTCGGTGCGGCGGGTGCCCGGATCGCCCTCGTTCGGCCCGACGCCGCGGGGGGAGCGAGTGTCGAGACGCACAGCCTCGATCGTGCGGCGTTCCATACGACGATCGACACCGTCGGTCGCGAGCTCCGCCTCGAAGTGCGCGTCGCGGCGCCCGCGAGCTGACCTGCTCTGGTGCTCAGAGGCGCTCGAGCAGCATCGCTTGGCCGAGGGCGCCGCCGGCGCAAGTGGCGACGACGGCGAGTCGTCCGCCCTCGGCGTGCAGGCGGTCGACGGCGGTGGTGACGAGGCGCGCGCCGTTGGGCGCGAAGGGGTTGCCGAGAGCGAGCGATCCGCCCCAGGCGTTGAGCCTGTCCTCGGGCAGCGAGCCGACCGCGTGCAAGCGGCCCAGGTGCTCGAGCGCGAACGAGGAGTCGGCGAGCAGTCGGCGGACGGCGAGCACCTGCGCGGCGAAGGCTTCGTGGAGCTCGAAGACGTCGATCGTGTCGAAGTCGAGGCCGGCCTGGTCGAGCAAGCGAGCGATGGCGAAGACCGGGCCGAGCAGCAGCTCGTCGTGTGGGTCGTGGGCGGTGAGGACGTGTCCACGCACGACGGCGCGCGGCGCCAGGCCGAGCGACTCGACGACCTCTGCCGCCGCGAGCATCCCGAGGGCGGCGCCGTCGGTGAGGAACGAGCTGTTACCCGGGGTCAGCGTGCCGCCGCGGGCGAAGGCGGGACGCAGTCGGCCGAGGGTCTCGAGCGACGAATCCGGGCGCACCCCGTTGTCGTCGCGGAGGATCGTCCCGTCGGCGGCCCGCACCGGCACGATCGCGCGCGCGAGCTGCTCCCGCGCGGTGTGGGCGCGCCGGTGCGAGCGCGCGGCGAACGCGTCCTGCTCGGCGCGGCCGATCTCGAGGCGTCGCGCCAAGGCCTCGGTCCATGCACCCATCGACTGGCCGGTCGTGCGCTCGGCGACCTCGGGGACGTCGGGTAGGAAATCCCAGGGCCGCAGCGAAGCGGCGAAGCGCAGCGCGTCGAGCGAGCCGCGCAGTCTGCGCGCGCGCAGCAGCTTGTGGCGCATGGCGCGGCGGAAGCGAATCGGTGGGTCGGAGATCACGTCGGCGCCGCCGGCGACCACGACATCTGCCTGACCGGTCGCGATCCAGTCGACCGCGCGTGCGATCGCTTCGGTGGCCGAAGCGCCGGCGGCGGTCACCGTGACCGCCGGCACCGTCGCCGGGAGCCCGGCCTCGAAACCGATCTCGCGCGCCACGGTGGTGGCGCGCGGATTCGACACTGTATGGCCGACGACGAGACGATCGACGGCGTCCCCCGACAGCTCGAGCCGCGTCAGCAAACCGCGCAGCGTCGCCGCGCCGAGCCGATACGCGGTCTCGTCGGCGAAGCCCGTCGCCACGCGCTGAAACGGCGTGCGCGCGCCGTCGATCCACACGACCTCACGCATCGCTGCGCCTCGTCGTCCGCTCGCTGGCCTCCGCGGTCGGGCGATGGGTGTCGACGGACGGTGTCTGCGTCAGATCGAGAACGACGAGCCGCAGCCGCAGGTACCGATGGCGTTCGGGTTGTTGAACTTGAAGCCGGCGCCCTGCATGCCGAAGACGTAGTCGATCTCGGTGCCCTGGAGGTAGCGGGCGCTCACCGGGTCGATCACGACCTTGAGTCCGTGCTGGTCGTAGACGAGATCGGTGTCGCGCACCTCGTTCTCGAAATCGAGGGCGTACTCGAAGCCGCTGCAGCCGCCACCGCGGACGGCGATCCGCAGGCCGCTCTCGGTGTCGAGCTGCTCCTGGTCGCGCGTGGTGTTCACCATGTCGACAGCCTTTTGCGTCACCGTCACCGGGAATGAAGTCGGCGCCGGGGTGGCGCTCTCGGGTGTGCTGGAAGTCTCGGTCTGAGGAGTCATGGGTTGCTCTCCGTCGTGGGTCCATGAGCAATCTAGCGAAGGTGGCGAGCGGGGTCAAACGAATCCTTGACGAATCGGCCGAACGCCTGCGGGCTGCGAGACCGGCCGGGGTCGGCTATGATCCGCGGCGATGCGCGCCCTGCTCTTCGACTTCAACGGAGTGCTCGTCGACGACGAGCCCGTCCACTGTGCCACGATGCAGCGAACTCTCGCCGACGAGGGGATCGAGCTCAGCGATGCCGACTACGAAAGCCTGTGCCTCGGTCGGGACGATCTCGGGGCGCTGGTGGCGGTGCTCACCGCCGCTGGTGAACCGGCGCCGCCGGATCGCCTGTCGCGCCTGGTGGCGCGCAAGTCGGCCTACTATTCGATGCGCATCCGTGCCGATGGGTTTCGCTTTGTCGATGGTGCGCGCGAGATCGTCGTGTCGGCGCACGAGGCGGGACGAATGCTCGGCGTGGTCACCGGCGCGCTGCGGTCCGAAGTCGAGCAGGCGCTCCACCAGATGGATCTCGCGGATCGCTTCAAGATCGTCGTGGCGGCAGAAGACGTCGAACGCGGCAAGCCCGATCCGGAACCGTATCGGCACGCCATGCGCGAGCTGAACGCGCTGCCGCCGCTACCCGAGCGGTTGCTGCATCCGCACGAGGTGCTGGCGATCGAAGACTCGGAGGCCGGTCTGCGCTCGGCCGCCGCCGCTGGTTGCCTCTCGCTCGGGATCACCACCAGCTTCGACTCCGATCGCCTCAGTCCACTCGCCGACCGCGTCGTGCCGACGCTCGTCGGGCTCGACATGCGAGCGCTCGAGCGCCTCTTCGCCGCATGAGATCGGCGATGAACGAACGGACCCGAGGTCATATCGAGATCATCGCCGGCTGCATGTTCTCCGGCAAGAGCGAGGAGCTGATCCGCCGGCTGCGCCGTGCGGTGATCGCGCGCCAACGAGTCGAAGTCTTCAAGCCGCGGGCCGACACGCGCTCGGAGGCCGTCCGCTCGCGCGACAATCGGTCGCTCGAAGCACGCGCCGTGACGTCGAGCGCCGAGCTGCGCCGCGCGCTCGATATCGGCGTGCAGGTGGTGGGGATCGACGAAGCGCAGTTCTTCGACGACGGCCTGGCGCCACTCGCAGCCGACTTGGCGTCGGCCGGCCTGCGAGTGATCGTCGCCGGGCTCGATATGGATTTCCGCGGCGAACCCTTCGGGCCGATGCCAGAGCTCATGGCGCGCGCCGAGTATGTCGACAAGCTCCATGCGATTTGCATGCTGTGCGGCGCACCAGCGCAGTTCAGCCAACGCATCGCTGGGGGCGACGACACGGTCCAGGTCGGCGACGTGGAATCGTACGAGGCGCGCTGTCGACGCTGTTTCCGTCGCGAGGAGGCGGCGCAGCGTCAGCTCGATCTGCGGGCGGAATGACGCAAAAGGATCTCGGACAGCGCCTCGAGCCTGAGCGAGTGGTCTCGACGTTGCCGGTTGGATCGACAGCTCGCGCCGCCATCCGTTCGCCATGAACTGGATCGATCAATCCGGCCCCGTGTGCGAGAACCACTTCAAGGACTAGCGGATCCCGCGGTAAGCTGCGAGTGGACAGATCGCCTGCCGAAGAGTTGATCGGGCCTCGGGCTGGTCTCGAGCATGGAGGAACGCGTGACGTCGGGCGGAATGGAGACCTGGGAGTCGCCGACGGGGCGCGTCCTGAGCGGTGCGCGCAGCACGCTCGAGCCCGTGCTCACGGTTCTTTGGCATCCGGACGCGTCGCGCATCGGCGATCGCGCCGTGCTCTTGCTCGAGGAGGGCGAGGGGGCCGAGCTGTCGCGGACTCGTCCTGAGCTGTTCTCGCCCGACGGGGAACGCGTGGGCGCTCTCGCCGACCCACGACTGAGCCGAAGGCCGGTGGTGCTACGGCGGCGCGGACGGTGCCTGGAGCTCGAGGCGTCGCGCTGGCGCACGCGCCTCGAAGTCGACGGCGTGGAGGTGCGTGGTCGGCTGCCACTCGACTTCGAACGCATCGGTGACGGCGTGGTGCTGGTGCTGGCGCGCACCGTCACGCTGCTGCTGCATCTCGCGCCGGCGATCCTGCGCTCCGACGCACCACGCTGTGGGCTGGTCGGCGAGAGCCCGCTGATCCACACGCTGCGTGCCGAGATCCCGGCGGTGGCGGCGAGCGACGTCTCGGTGCTGGTGCGCGGCGCCTCGGGCACCGGCAAAGAGCTGGTGGCGCGCGCACTGCACGAACACGGTCCGCGGGCCCGCAAGGCCTTCGTCGCCGTCGACCTCGGTGCGTTGACGCCGTCGCTGGCCTCGGCCGAGCTCTTCGGCGTCGTGCGCGGTGCATTCACCGGTGCCGACGCGACACGCGCCGGCCACTTCGTCGAGGCCGACGGCGGCACCCTCTTCCTCGACGAGATCGGCGAGGCGCCGCCCGAGGTGCAAACGACGTTGTTGCGCGTGCTCGAGACGCGGCGGGTGCGGCCCGTTGGCGGCAGCGCCGAGCGCGAGGTCGATGTGCGCGTCGTCGCCGCGACCGACGCCGATCTCGACGCGGCGGCTCGTGACGGCGGGTTCCGCGCCGCGCTCCTGCATCGCCTCGCAGGCTATGTGCTCGAGACGCCGCGTCTGGCCGCGCGTCGTGAAGACGTCGGCCGCTTGCTGTTGCACTTGCTCGAGCGTGAAGGATGGAGCCCGGGTCCGGGCGACGACGCGACGCGCTTCGTGCCCGCACGATTGGTGGCGTCGCTGGCGCGTCATCCGTGGCCGGGCAACGTGCGTCAGCTGGCGAACGTCGCCCGTCAGCTGGCGATCGCCGGTCGAGCCGGGGGCGCACCCCGCCTGCCGCTCGGCGTACGGCGTTTGGTCGAAGAGGTCGAGTTGGGGGGTGGTGACTCCACCGAGCCCGCGTCGCGTGTCGAGGTGGAGGCGGAGAGCGCGCCGACGAGGCGAGGCTCTTCGTATCGTCCGATTTCCGAGATCGAGGACGCCGTGATCGTCGCCACCCTCGAACGACATCGCTGGCGCGCCAAGCCGGCGGCTGAAGAGCTCGGCGTTTCGCGCTCGAGCCTGTACCGCCGCCTCGAGACGCTCCCCGGCGTCGTCCGCGCCGGAGATCTCGACCGCGTGACGATCGATGCCGCGCTCGTGGCGCACGCGGGTGCGCTCGACGCTGCCGCCCAGGCTCTCCGCGTCTCGCGCGAGGCCCTGCAGCTGCGCCTGCGCGAGCTCGATCTCAGCTGATCCCGACCGTCGATCAGGCGGTGCGCGCGGCGGCGCGGAGAATGTCGGCGAAGACGCCACCGGCGGTGACGGCGGGCCCGGCGCCCGGGCCGCGGACCACGAGCGGCGTGGCGGCGTAGCGAGTGGTGGTGATGGCGACGACGTTGTCGGGTCCGGCGAGCGAATGCGCGGGGTGGTCGGCGCCGACGGCGGCGAGCTCGACGCGCGCACCGTCCGCGTCGACGGTGGCGAGGTAGCGCAGCCGGGCGTCGTCGCGGGCGGCGTCGGCGCGGCGCTGCTCGAAGGCCTCGTCGAGCTCCGGCAGACGCTGCCACAGCGTCGCCAGATCGAGCCCTGCCCAGGGCTCGGGCGCGAGCAGCGGCTCAACCGCGACCTCGTCGGGCTCGATGGCGCGACCGGCGAGGCGCGACAGGATCACAAGCTTGCGGAGCACGTCGCCACCCGAGAGATCATCGTATGGATTCGGCTCGGTGAGACCCTCGTCGTAGGCTTGGCGCACAGCAGTAGAGAACGAAAGGTCGGCCGCCAGGCGATCGAGCACAGCGTTCACCGTGCCGGAGAGGACCGCATCGACGCGCACGATGTGGTCTCCGCTGCGCGTCAGCTCGGCCAGCGTGGCGAGCACCGGCAAACCAGCGCACACCGTCGCCTCGAAGCCGAGAGCACAACTTCCGATGCGCGATGCGTCGTGGATCTGGCGCCACTGTTGCTGCGACTCGGCAAACGGCTTCTTGTTCGCCGCCACGACGCCGACGCCGCGCTCGAGTAGGCGAGGGTAGAGGGCGGCGAGCGCGTCGGCCGCCGTGCAGTCGACAAACAGCCTCGGTGCCCCGGAGCGCGCGCCGAGGAAGTCGAGCAGGGCGTTGTCGTCGCGCGGTTCCAGGCGCGGCTCGGTGATGTCCTGGAGGCGCCCGGCGGCGGTCGAGGGGTCGATACCGTCGGCGTCGAGCATCATCTCCTGGCTGTTCGCCACCGCGACCAGGCGCAGTTCGAGCTCTTCGCCGGCGAGCAGCCCGGGAGCGGCCTCGCCGAGCTGCTCGAGCAGCGTGCCGCCGATGCGGCCGACACCGGCGAGCGCGATGTCGAGGCGCCGGCGACGGGGTGTGAAGAACGCGGCATGCACGGCGCGCAGCGCGCGCGCCTCGTCCTCGCCGCGCACGACGAGCGAGATGTTCAGCTCGGACGACCCCTGGGCGATCGCTCGCACGTTGACGCCGTGGCGGCCGAGGACGTCGAAGAGCCGCCCCGAAATGCCGGGACGATGCGCCATCTGCTCGCCCACCGCGGCGAGCACCGCGTGGTCGAGCTCGACCACCAGGTCGTTTACGAGGCCGAGGCGTCGCTCGTGCACGAACTCCTCGTCGGCGGCGCGGCGCGCGGCGTCGGCGTCGCCGGGCGCGACCGCGAAGCAAATCGAGTGCTCCGACGAACTCTGCGAAATCAAAATCACCGACACTTCGTGGCGGGCCAGCGCGCCGAAGAGGCGCGCGGCGATGCCCGGCACGCCGACCATGCCATCGCCCTCGAGGCGCGACAGGGCGACGCGGTCGACGGTCGAAATGCCGCGCACCGGCGCTTCGGCGGCGGGAGCCGTCGCGGTTACCAGTGTGCCCGGGTGGTCGGGCTCGAAGGTGTTCTTGATCAGCAGCGGAATGTCGCGGCTGCGCGCCGGGTGGACCGTCGGCGGATAGACCACCTTGGCGCCGAAGTGCGACAGCTCCATCAGCTCGGCGAAGCTCAGGTGGGGCTGCGCGAAGGCGTTGTCGACGATGCGCGGATCGGCCGACATCACGCCCGAGACGTCGGTCCAGATCTCCACGGCCTCGGCGTCGAGCGCGGCGCCGAGGAGCGCTGCGGTGTAGTCGGAGCCGCCGCGTCCGAGCGTCGTCGTCCAGCCCTCGGCGCTGGAGCCGAGAAAGCCGGTGACGACAGCGACGTCGTCGCGCGTCCCGAGCGCCGCCCGGACCATCGGCTCAGTGGCTTCGACATCGACCGTCGCGCGGCCGAAGCGAGCGTCGGTGCGGATGATCTGGCGTGCGTCGACGGCGCCGGCGGCGACTCCGGCGCGGCGCAGCGCGGCGGCGAGAATCTGGCTCGACAGCCGCTCGCCGTACGACACGATGCCGTCCGAAGCGCGCGGGCTGAGCTCGCGCAGCAGGTAGACGCCGCGCAGGAGGTCGTGCAGATCTTCGAAGAGCGGGTCGAGGGCTTCGATCAGGTCGTTCGCTCCGGCGTCGTCGAGCAGCGCCCGCGCCATGTCGCGATGCCGTTGGCGCAGCTCGCTCCACGCGTCGAGCATCGATTCGTCGCGCGCCGCCGCCCGCGCCGCGGCGTCGAGCAACGTGTTGGTCACGCCGCCGAGCGCCGATGTCACCACCACCGCCCGACCCGCCTCGTGCACCCGGCGCACGATGTCCACGACCTTCTTCATCGACTCCGGTGTCGCCACCGAAGTCCCCCCGAATTTCAGCACCCGCATGATCACTCCTTGTCCGCGGCGTTGCGCCGCTCGCACGCGAACGCTAGAGGACCCGGCGCCCCGGCGCAAGGCGAGCACGTGACGTCAGTCGAGCGGAGGTGCGTCGGCAGAGTCGGTCGACGGCAGGTCGTGACGTGGCGGATGGCCGAAGTGGCGCGAGTACTCTCGACTGAACTGGCTCGGGCTCTGATAGCCGACCTCGAGCGCCGCTCCGGTGACGTTGTGACTCCCACTGGTCAGCAGTCGCCTCGCCTCGAGCAGGCGGAGGCTTTTCTGGTACTGCAGCGGAGTCGTCGAGGTCGTGTCTCTGAAGTGCTGATAGAACGACGATTCGCTCATCCCGGCGACCTTCGCCAGCTCCGCAGCGCTCAGGCTTCGCGTGAAGTCTCGGCGCAGCGCGGCGATCGCGCGAGCGACCTGGCTCGCCTGGCTCCGGTGCTCCAGCAGGGCGCGCACGGTGCGTCCCTGGGGTGCCTCCACGACGCGGAAATGGAGCTCTCGACGCACCAGCGGCGCCAAGACTCTCGCTTCGCGAGGGCGGCCGATGAGAGAGAACAGGCGGGACGCCGTCTCGACGAGAGCCGGGTCGGCCGACCCGTGCTCGAGTGATCGTGCGGCAGGCGAAACCGATTCCTCGGGGCCGATCTCTTCTCTCAGCTGGTGGAGAAGGCTGAGATCGAGGCTGAACGCCAGAGCCAGAAACGGCTTGTGAGAGGTCGCGTCGGTCACTTTGGCCAAGACCGGCTGGTGGTGACTCACGACGATCGCGTCGCCTGCCGCGAGCCTGATCTCGGTTCTGCCGACCTGGACCGATTTCGCGCCCTGCACGATCAGGCAGAACGACGGCTCGTAGAGCATCGGCTCGAGCCGCGTCGGGTGACGGCTTCCGATCACCAAGAGATCGGAAAGGTCGGTTGGATGTTCGAGGCCGCCGGCCCGCGACGCGAAGAAGGTGCCGGCAGCTTCGGCGAGTCGAGCGATGGGAGCGTTTGTTGTCATCGTGTGGCATTCACTTCGCGGCCGATTGGTCTCGGAGATTCTGGCAGGTCTTTCGGCGAATCAGGCAGGCGATCGGCAGCGGGGTCCGTCAGTCTGGAACGCGCATGGCAGCAATTGTGAACCGACCTTGGGAGACTGGCCGATGACCGCCGATTCTCAGACGCAGACTGCCCCGTCGAAGATTGCCTTGATCACTGGCGGGAGCCGCGGCCTCGGCCGCGAGACGGCGCTTCACCTCGCAAGGCGGGGCGTCGACGTTCTGCTGACCTTTCACTCCCGTGCCGACGAGGCGCAGTCTGTCGTGTCCGCCATCGAGTCGAACGGCGGGCGAGCGGCTGCGTTGCAGCTCGACACGGGAGACAGCGGGTCCTTCGAAGACTTCGAGCGACGGGTCGGTGAGCAGCTCGAAAGCATCTGGAAGCGGACGACCTTCGACTTCTTGGTGAACAACGCCGGCGTCGGTGTTCATCAGCCCTTTGCCGAAACGACGGAGGAGCAGTTCGACCGATTGATGAGGATCCATTTCAAGGGAGTCTACTTCCTCACCCAGCAGCTCCTCGGCCGAATCGAGGACGGTGGCCGCATCGTCAATCTCTCGACCGGCCTCGCGCGCTTCACCCTTCCCGGGTACTCGGCATACGCCAGCATGAAAGGTGCGATCGAGGTCTTGACTCGCTACATGGCTCAAGAGTTGGGGCCGCGAAAGATCGCGGTCAACACGATCGCGCCCGGCGCTGTCGAGACCGATTTCGGCGGCGGCGTCGTGCGCGACAACGAGGGGATCAATCGATTCATCGCCTCGAACACTGCCATGGGTCGGGTCGGCCTACCCGAGGACATCGGTGGCGCGATCGCCACGCTGCTGGCCGGTGAGACGCAGTGGATCACCGGGCAGCGCATCGAGGTGTCGGGCGGACAGAGCCTCTGAGTGTGCATCATCGCTCCTCGTCGGCAAGGTGCTGTCCAGGGTGGCCTCGGGGGCCTACTCGCACCTCTCAAGTTGGCTCAGCGATGCGTTGGCGGTACTATCGGAGAGGACGCCTCGTCTCTTGTTTCGAACGACCCGATCCGGTCGTACGAGGTGTCAAGCACACCCCTGGAACTCAGTCTGAAGGCATGGAGATGCTGTCGATGATGCGATCTGGCGACTTGATCTTCACGTGCATTGTCCTGGCGGTCACGGTGCAGTTCCCCGCGGCAGCCCAGATGTCGACCGACAACTGCACGGGGCAGCCCAGTCTCGACTGGGACGACACGTTCGGCTTCGTCGAGGGACCCACGCCCCTGTCGGACGACTTCGCGATGACGGGCGCGGGTTGCTCCCCATGGGTACCGACGAACTGCGGTTTCAATGACGGCTTCGACCGTGTCGTCTGCTTCACCCCCACGAACAACTGCACCGTCCTGGTCGAAGCGGGTACAGGCAACAATGGTGCGGCGGCTCACGTCTTCTCGGGATCGTGTGGAGAGCCCGCGAGCTGCGTCGCGTCCATCGCAGAGGACGACAACGCCGTGCTTCTCCCCAGCGTGAGCTTGACTGCGGGCACTCGGTACTGCGCCGTCGTGGAACGCTGCGGGAACGCCTCCATCTCGATCACGATCAATCAAATCGGTGGCACGGACTGCGGACCTCTCGGCCCCTTGCCGATCTTCGCGGACGGCTTCGAGTCGGGCGATCTCACCGCCTGGTCTTGACCGGGAGGGCTTTGTCCCCAGGGCTCGTCGAGCCCAGGCAGGAGCCATCGATGCCCGATCCGCGGATCAAGACCAGCAAGTTCTTGAGCTACGTGCTGCGGCACAAACCAGAGTCCATCGGGCTGACGCTCGACTCGGGCGGCTGGGCCGAGACGCAAGTCCTGATCGATCTCGCGAACACCGCCGGGAAGCAGCTCACGCTGGAGCAGGTGCAAGATGTCGTCGCGTGGAACGCCAAGCAGCGGTTCTCGTTCTCACCGGACGGTCGCCGGATCCGAGCGGTGCAGGGGCATTCGATCGCGGTGGATCTCAAGCTGGAGCCCGTGCAGCCGCCGGAGAGTCTCTTCCACGGAACGGCCAAGCATTCCCTCGACTCGATCTTGGACAAGGGTTTGCTCAAGATGCGGCGGCAGCATGTCCACCTGTCTCTGGACGTGGACACGGCGTCGGCGGTTGGACGGCGCCACGGGGAGCTCGTCGTGCTGACTGTCGCGGCGGGTGCGATGTGCCGCGACGGGCACGAATTCTTCCGGTCTGAGAACGGGGTTTGGCTCGTCGATCACGTGCCGCCGATGTATCTCTCGCTGACGGGCGACGGCTGACAGCGGCCGTCGCATCCGACCGCTGAGGGCGCGGGGTGAGTGATCCCGGGCTCTTATCCTGGGGTTCGCGACTCGGCCGCGACGTCTTCTGCCGAGATCAACAAGATTCGGAAGTTCTCGTTGGCCGACTCGCCGATGGCGAGCTGGAGCCAGCGGGCGAGGGGGTTGGGGAAGTGGAGCTGTTCGACCCATCGCGCTTTGGTGTACCGGGCGTCGAGGGCGTGGAGGCTGACGGCGCGGTGGGCGATGACGAAGCCGAAGTCGATGCGGTACTCGACTCGCTCGTTGGCGATGCTCTCGGTGATGACGCCCTCGCCGCGGGCGAGGGTGGAGAGCAGGCCGGCGAAGGAGCCGAGGCGGTCGCCGTCGGGGTAGTAGCCGATGCGGGTGCCGATGCCGGCTCTCGGGCCGCCAAGGTCGGCGAGCTTCATCGGCGGGACCGACTGACCGCCCGAGCGTTCCCAGGCGCGGGTCCACAGGCGCTGCTGGCCGGCGCGGCTGTCGAGCAGGGGGAAGATCTCGGCCGGCGTCGCTTCGAGCGGGTGCTCGACGTCGACGAAGTCGATCGTCGCGGGCAGCGCGAGGCCGATGACCCAGCCGAGGAGAAGGGCTGCGACGAGCAGCGCAGCCAGCCACTTCGCAGGGGTCGCGAGTCTGTGGACGTAGGCGAACCACGGCTGCCGGAAGCGCTCGCGCGAAGGCGGCTGGCCCGCTCGGGACGGGTGGAGCTCGGCAGGGTCGGGGTGGAGGCTCACGGCCAGGGGTTGTCGACGAAGCGCAGGGGCTCGAGGTCGCGATCACGCAGTGCGGCATCGAGGTGGAACAGAGCGATGCCGATGCCGGCGGCGCCCTGCATGTAGCCGACCTGGGCTTCGAGCTCGTCGGGGCGTACGCGGTGCTCGGCCTGGATCCAGCGCAGGCCGCCGGAGTCGTCGGCGGTGGCGCGCGCGATCAGGTCGTCCGCCATGCGGCGTGCGAAGTCGAGGTGGGCTCGGTCACCGGTGCGGCGGTACTGGGCGACGAAGTGGTCGATGACGCCGGCCGCGCCGCAGCACTGGCTGACGTTGTTCCAGTAGCCTGGCGTTTGGTGTTCTGGAATGCCGCTGGCGGTGAGCGCACGCGTGCCGCGCTCGACCCAGTCGTGCCACGTATCGTCGCCAGTAACGGCGTGGAGGCGCTCGAAGAAGCGAGTGGTGCCGACGGGGCCGTGGCAGAAGCCGAGGTAGTGGCGCTCCTCGCCGTCGCCCTCGAAATGGAAGATCAGGCAGGTCTCGCCGTCCGCCGCGTCGTCTCTCATGGCGGCACCGGTGTCGGCGATGGTGAGCAGGTGGCCGGAGGCGGCGAGGGCGCCGTCGAGGAAGGTCTGCTCGCCGGTGGCCTGGTAGAGGCTGGCCAGGAAGTATCCGTTGCCGGCCGCGCCGTGCGAGAAGTTCGGCATCACCAGGTCGCCGCCGAGCTCGATCGGCCAGCTGATGCCGCCCGGGCGTGGTTCGGCGTGCGCGAGCAGCCAGCGTCCTGTACCGGCGGCCAGCGCGCGCGACTCCGGACGGTCGTAGGTGGTGTCGGCCCAAAGCAGGAGGAGGCCGATGCCGGCGTTGCCGAGAAGCACGTCGGTGACCAGACTCCAGGCGACGAGCGGGGCTCCCTCGTTCTCTCCGCCCTCGGCCTGGCTGCTGTGGTCGGTACCCGCAAGGTCGACGCTTTGGTGGATCTGATCGAGCAACTGCAGGGCTCCCTGGCGATAGCGCGCGTCGCCGGTCGCCCGGTGCACCTGCTCGAGGCCCCAGGCGACGCCGCCCCAGCCAGTGTAGAGGCCGTAGAGGTCCCCGGGCGCGACCTGTACGGCGTCGACCGTCGATTCGGGTGGTGCCTCGGGAAGCGACGCAGGGAGCGACGCGAGGATGTGGTCGGCGCCCGCGCGGGCCTTGGCCAGCGCCTCGTCGTTCAGGGTGTGGCGCCAGCGCTCGAGCCAATAGAGGACCACACCGATGTTGCCCGCATAGAGATTGTGGTGGAACGGCACGCGGTCCGGGTAGGCCGCCGCAGAGTCGCCCAAGTCGGTTGGTTCGACCCAAGAGCGGCCGATCTCGACGGCGCGCTCTTGCGTGTCGAGCCAGAGCCCGGCGCGGAGCGCGGCCTCGAGATACTCCGTCGGCGTCGGAACGTCGTGGACATCTGCGGTCGACGGCGGCCTTTCGGGTGTCGTCGGCTCGCCGGCCGGGCATCCGAGCAACAAGAAGGCCGCCAGCACGGCGAGCGCGAACCCACCGGTCAGCGGCTGCTGGCGAGCGGGTCGCCTACGGCGCGGCGAGAGTGGCATGGTCGTCTCCGGAGGTCGGTTGGGGAGAGGGCGGCGCGCCCACTTCGTCGAGTGGCTGCTCCTCGGCGATCTGCTCGGGCCCCAGTCCGTGCTTCTCGCACAGCTCGATGAAATCCGGTGCCTGCCAGCCCAGGGCGTAGAGACGCTGGATCAGCGGACGGGCCTCGTCGCGGCGCCCGAGCTCGAGCAACGCCTGCGCCTCCGTGTCGAGGTAGTACACAGATTCCGGAGCTTCGCGCCGGATCTGGCGCATGATCTGGACCGCTTCGGTCCAGGCACCTCGCCCTTTCCCGGATTCACCCAAGGCTTGAAGGACGCGGCCGAAGTCGAGGAGATCCCAGGCCAAATCGTTGCGCGCCGAGTGGTTCTCGGGAAAGCGGCGGGTGAGCATGCGAGAGATCTCGAGGCTACTTTCGATCGCGTCGCGGGCCTCGGCCAGGTCTCCTCGGGTGCGATGGATCGCGGCCAGGCTGGCGTGGACGACGGAGAGCTCGCGCAGCCACTTGCTGTTGCCGGGCTCGAGCCGGAGCAGGAGGTCCGACTGCCGCCGGGCCTCGATGAACGCGGCCTCGGAGGCATCCAGTCGCTCGAGGTCGAGCTGCACGGACCCGAGCCGGCTGAGAACGAGCTGTAACTCTTCGCGCCAGCTATTGTTCTCGGGCTTCCGCACGACCAGGTCTTCGCACTCCTCGCGCGCCTGCTGAAAGCTCGTGAGAGCCGCCTCGAGGTCGCCGTCCTGGAGATGTACCAGGCCGATGTAGGAGATGGCGACGGCTCGCTGGTGGCGCCAGTCCAGGCAGTCATTGGAGCAGGAGTCAGAGCCGTCACTGGAGCCGAAGTGCGCGGCCATGGCCGCGGCGAAGTCTCGAGCCTGGCCTAGGATCGACATCGCCTGCTCGGCCGGGCCGGCTTCGCGGACGATCCAGCCGTGGAGCGCGAGGCACTCGAAGTGCAGGTTGGTCCAGCCTGGTGGAGGCTGGTCCAGCGTGCTCAGGTGGCGTGTCCACGCCACCGCCTCGAGGATGTGCTCGAGGGCTCGAGCCGGCTCGCCCGACGTGGCGAGAGTCCCCGCCAAGGCTCGATGGCTGCGCGCCAGCTGAAAGTGCCAGCGCGGGTCGGCATCGGTGCGCACGAGCTGCTCGAAGGCGCGGTGCGTGCGGCCGTAGGCCTCCAGGGCGGCGTCCACGTCGCCCTGCTCCTCGAGCACGCGGCCGGCATTGTAGAGGGCCGTCGCTCGGCCCGCGAGCACGTCGGACGACACGTCGCCCGAGCGCCGCTCGTAGTAGCCGAGGGACTTGCGGGCGACTTGCTCGAGGAGGTCCAGGCGGCCGAGCTGCTCCAGGCCGAAATGCAGGTCCTGGAGCATGAAGTCGAGGAGCTCCTCGGCTTCGCGCTGCGCCTCGAGGGCCGCGTTGCGCTCGACCTGCAGGTCTCGTGAGTGTTCCCAGGCCTGGAGGGCCGAAAAGATCAGAGAGGCGACGGTGATCGCCGCGGCGGCGACCACCAGGGCGGCGAGTTGTGGGCGACGCTGCGCCTGCCGCCACCAGCGCTGCGCCCACGACGCGGGCCTGGCTGCGATCGGACTGCCGTCGAGGTAGCGGTCGAGGTCTTCCCGCAGCGCGCGGACCGAGTCGTAGCGGCGCGAAGGCTGGCGCTCGAGGCAAGTCGCCACCAGGGTCGACAGATCGGTGGAGACCTGAGGCAGGTGACGCCGCAGCGGCGTGGGCTCGTCGCCGATCAACTTGTGCAGGATCTCGCGGCCGCTCTGGCCTTCGTAGGGCCGACGACCGCAAAGCAGCTCGTAGAGCAGCACGCCGAGGGCGTAGACGTCGACCCGCCGGTCGATCTCCTCCCGCTGGCCGAGAGCTTGCTCGGGCGCCATGTAGCCTGGTGTGCCGAAGACCTGGCCGGTCGACGTGACGAAGACGTCGTCGTGCTCGAGCAGGGCGATTCCGAAGTCGAGCACGACCACTCGCGCCTCGCCCTCGGTGTCTTCGACCAGCAGGTTGGAGGGCTTCAGGTCGCGGTGGATCACACCGCGGCGATGCGCGTGATGCACCGCGTCGCAGGCCTGGACGACGAGCCGGATCCGCTCTTCCGGGCCCAGGCCGTGCAGGTCGCAGTAGTCGGTGAGCGGCAGCCCGTCGACATGCTCCATCACCAGGTACGGCACGCCCTCGATCTCTCCGCCGTCGAGCAGCTGCGCGATGTGCGGGTGGCGGAGGCCGGCGAGAATCTGGCGCTCACGCAGGAAGCGCGAGTGCGCGGTGTCGTCGCTCGGGCAGCGGTGCAGGAGCTTGACGGCGACCTTGCGTTCGAAGCTGCCGTCGGCGCGGTGTGCCAGGTACACCGTGCCCATGCCGCCGGCACCGACTTCCGCCTCGATCCGGTACGGCCCGACAGGGTCTCCCGGCCCCAAGGTCGCCACGGAAGACTTCGCCAGGGCGCGCTCGAGTAGGTGCCCGAAACAGTGCTCCAGCGAGTGCTCCAGGGGGTGATCGACGGGCACACCCCGTACGTCGGACGCGCTGGACGCGCCGTGAACGAGCGGGTCGTCGACGCGTCGATCGGCGTCGAGGTGGTCGACGTCGAGACGGTCGACGAGCGACTCAATCTCCTGCCATTGCTGGAGCGCTTCGTGCATTGCGGGCTCGGTCTGGAGTCTACACGCCGTGTGCCAGAATGGAGATCGCCGGCCTCAGGACGCGCGCAGTCGCGACGCGTCGGGCGGGAGAGCCACGATGAGCGAACGCGAAGAGATCGACCTCCCTGCCGGAACCGTCACGGTGTTGTTGCACCGCCTGGCCGACGGCGACGGCGAGGCCCTCGACGAGATCTTCCCGATGCTTTACGCGGAGCTTCGGCACATCGCCAGTGGCCAGCGCCGGCGCCGCGTGCGTGGGGGCGCCCTCGAGACGACCGCGTTGATTCACGAGGCATACCTTCGCTTCGCGCAGCGCGACCGGCAGCTCTACAGTCACCGCGAGCACTTCTTCGCCGTGGCCGCCCGGGCGATGCGTCAGATTCTGCTCGACGAGGCCAAGAAGCGGCTGCGCGCCAAGCGCGGCGGCGGAGTCGACCACGATTCACTCGATCCGGAGCAGCTGGCGATCGACCAACAGGCCGAGCTGATGCTCTCGCTCCACCGAGGGCTGGAGAAGCTGGGCTCGTTCCACGAGCGCGCGCGCACAGTCGTCGAGTGTCGCTTCTTCGGCGGCCTCACCGAGAAAGAGACCGCGAGTGCCCTCGGCGTCGACGAGCGCACCGTGCGTCGCGATTGGACCAAGGCGCGGGCCTGGCTGGCGCTCGAGCTCGGCACGACCGACGATCCACTCGTCGCGCTGTCGTCGTAGCGGCTCGGGATCGTCCGCGCCGCCGCGTCGGCGAAGACGCGTCTCCGGTGACCGCTCGCGGTGGCCTAGAGCTGGTCGTTGACCAGGTACGCCAGGCGGCTGGCCATGCGGTCGCCGAGGCTGCGCCGACGCCAGGTGTCGAGGTCGAGCTCGACAGCGCCGGCGAGGTCGTCGTCCCAGGCCGCACGCAGCGTGGCGACCACGCTTTTGTCGAGAATGCCGAGGCTGAGCTCGGCGTTGATGTCGAGCGAGCGCTCGTCGAAATTGGTGGAGCCGATGTGCGCCCAGACGTCGTCGATCAGCATGATCTTCTGGTGCAGGAGCGTGTGGTGATAGAGCCACAGGCGGACACCGCCCGCGAGAAGCTCGTCGAAGGTTTGGCGCGCGGCGTGGCGCACGAGCCACGAGTCGTTCTCGCTGTCGGGCACCATCACCCGCACGTCGACACCCCGCCGAGCCGCGTCGATCAAGAGATGCCGTAGGCCCGGATCGGGGACGAAGTACGGGTTCTGGATCCACAGCTCGCGCGACGTCGAAGCGATCATCAGACGATAGAGCAGGGACACCTGCGACACGCCGCCGCGCGGTGAGCTGGCAACCAGCTGGGCCCGCGCCACGCCGGCGGGTTCGAGGGTGGGGAAGTAGTCGAGGTCGGCGATCACCTCTTCGGTCTCTTCCATCCACTGCTTCGCGAACGCGCCCTGCATGTGGTGCACGATCGGTCCGCGCAGGCGGGTGGCGGTGTCGCGCCATTCGCTGGCGTCGCGAGCGTCGCCGACCCACTCCTGGGCGATACCCTGACCGAAGACATAGGCGATACGGCCGTCGAAGATCGCCGCCTTGCGATGGTCGCGTTTGTTCAGGCGGCCGATCGTGCGCAGACGAAAGCCGTGGTAGCGCGCGACCCGGCAGCCGGCCTCGCGCATCTGCGCGTCGAGCGCGTCGTCCATTTTGCGGGTGCCGACGGCGTCGACCAGCAGTCGAACCTCGATCCCTTCGCGCGCGCGTCGCGACAGCGCATCGGCGACGCGCTCGCAGATCTCGCCGCGCCACCAGACGTAGACCTCGAGGTGGATGCTGTGGCGTGCCGCGGCGATGTCGCGAAGGAGGCGATCGAAGAAGGCGCCGTTCTGGATGATCTCGACGCCGATCCCGTCGACCAGCCAGCCGCCGGTGAGCGCCTCGACCGGCCGCAGGATCTCGTCGACGGGGCCGGGTCGACGGCCCGGCTGCATGCGAATCCGGCGCTGCGTGCGGCTCGACCAGAGGAGGACGCCGAGCAGGATCGCCAGCAGGGTCGCCGTGAGGGCGACGACGAGCAGCCAGGTCGGGGCGTGCGGCGGCATCATGCCGTCGGCGCCACGCGACGAGGCAGCGCGAGCTGCTCGGTGAGCGCAGGCAGCCGCGACAGCACGGCGCGCACCGCCGGCACCGACAAGCTGTTGCCGGCGAGATGCCATGCCTTGCGGCGGGCCAGTGTCGTTAGCAGCTCGAAGTCGGCGGGAAAGCCGAGCAGACGCAGGACCTCGGCGGGGGAGAAATGACGCGGTGTGCTCTCGCCTCCGACAGACCGTTCGAGGAGATACGAGCCGCTGCGTACCGGCGAACGGCCGTAGGCGGCGGTGAAACAGGTGGTGACCGCCGCGTCGTCGTCCCGCTCGACAAGATGGAGCGCGCTAGCATAGCGCCGGGCGAGGGCGGGCTCGAGCCGCATTGACAGGGCGGGGGTTCGCGGCGTCTCGTCGATCAGGTCGGCAAGCCGAGTCCGTGAGGGGCTCCCGGTGTCGTCGAGCTGCACCGTCGACGGCAGCGGCGTCCGGCTCGCCACGATGTACACGCGCGGGCGGCGGTTGGGCCAGCCGAGGGAGCTCGGGCACAGCAGGTGCTGTTCGACATCGAGGTAGCCGCTGCGCTCGAGGACCTCGAGCAGCCGGGCATGAGCACGCGAGTCGACGAAGCCGGCGACGTTCTCGAGCACGAAGGCCCGAGGACGCACTGCCTCGAGACCTCGCAGAAGAGCGAGGAAGGTCTCGGCGCGCGGGTCGTCGAGGTCGCGGCGCCGGCCGCGCACGGTGAACGGCTGGCAGGGCGGTGAGGCCCACCAGAGGTCGGCTCCGAGGGACTCGAGCTCGTCGTGCCCGAGATCGTCGACCCGTCGTGCGATCGTCGGGTGGTGCGGAAAGTTGGCGCGGTAGACGTCGAGCGCGACCCGGCTCTGCTCGACCGCGGCGACGATGCGCGCGTCGGTGGCGTCGAGCGCGACGGCGCAGCCGCCGATGCCGGCGTAGAGCTCCAGCACGCGCATGGGCGGCGTGCGACCGCGTTCAGTGGTCGTCGAGCGCGCGCTGCAGAATGGTGCGCAGCGGCTCGAGCACGGCGGGGTCCTTGATGTCGATCACCGGCGTCGTGTCGTACTGCTCGAAGAAGAGCGACGACGGGATCTCCTCGGGAATCTCGAAGGCACGCCGCAGCTTCTTGTTGTCCGGCACAAAGCCCCGATGCAGCAAGCGCTCGATGGTCTTGCCGATCGTGCCCTGCAGGCCGCAGATGTAGACCACAACCTTCTCTGGCCGCAGGTCGTCGGCGGCGAGGCCGAGCCGCTGCTCGAGCGCGTCGAGCCGCTCGGGCCGGAAGTAGTCTTCCACGCGCCCCGTGTCGCCTGTCCAGTCGGGTGCCTCGTGCGGGCGGCTGATGGTGGCCAGGTAGTGCAGGCCCTTGTCGGTGAGGTGCTCGAGCTCGTCGCGATAGCCGAGGTCGGCTGGGTAGGAGGCGCCGTGCAAGATCGCATACTCGTCGAGCACGGCGCTCGGGTCGCGCAGCACGCGGCTGCGGACGATGCTCAAGAAGGGTGCCAGGCCGGTGCCGGCGGCGACGAAGACCTTGCGCCGCGGATCGTCGGTGCCGATCGTGTGGTCGACCGTGAAATGCCCGACCGCCTTCGGCCGCACGTAGAGCCGGTCGTCGTTGTGCGTGCGCCACAGCAGGTGGGTGAGCGGATTGTCAGACTCCGGGTGCGTGACGTAGCGGATGTAGAACTCGACCAGCCCGTCCGCCGACTCGGGCGCCGAGGCGAGCGACATCGGCCTGCGGACCGAGCCGAGCTCCGGCTGCGCCTCGTTGTTGAGCCCGATCGTCATGTACTGGCCGGGGACGAACGGCGGATCCCCGTCGAGCGCTTCGTCGCAGCGCACGCGGAAGACCGCGAGCGACGGAGTGAGATCGATCTTCTCGACAAGCGTGGCGTTGTACTCGAGCATTTTGGGCATGGTCGGGATTGTATGACAGCCCGCCGCGGCGAAACAGGGTCGGACTTGCTCGCTCGCTTCGGCTTCGTTGGCTCGGGTCTCGTGGCCTCGGTCCCGTACTTTTCAGAATTCGGCCCCGTCCGCTTCAGAATAAAGTAGGCGGACGATCGACGAGGTTTTGCATGGACTCTGACCAAACGACCGAGAGCTCTGCCCCGGCAGCTCCAGAGACGAGCGAAGCGGCGCGCGCCGACGCCCTCGCGGTCTTGCGGCGTGTCGATCTCTTCGACGGCCTCGACCAATCCGAGCTGGAGACTCTCGGTGGGCTCTTCAGCGAGGAGGTCTTCGCCAGCCATCGCCGCGTCTACCGGCATGGCGATGCATCAGACGTCTTCTACGTGATCCGCACCGGCGCCGTGTCGATCTTTCGCGACGAACGCGGCAAGCCGCTGCAGTTGCTCGAACGCCTCGGCCCGGGAGACTTCTTCGGCGAAACGGGTCTCTTCGAGGGCTACAAGCGCACCGCGTCGGCGCGCACCAGCACCACGACGCGCGTGCTGCGCATCGGCAAGGATCAGCTCCTCGCCTTCCTCGACCGGCATCCAGCGGTGGCGGTGAAGCTGCAGATCGCGGCTGCGCGTCGTCATTCGAAGAACGTCGCCGCCGCGCTCGACCTCGGCGAGCGGACCGAGGTGCGGATCGGTCTCCGGCAGCGGGTGACCCTGGTGCTCGAGGGCGCCGAGCGGCGCCGTGTGACCCTGGAGAATCTCAGCCTCGGCGGGCTCTGCGTGCGCCAGGCGCCGTCGTCGTGGCGCGAGGGCGCGACCGTGCGCTTCGTGGTCGTCTACCTCACGGACGAGCTGCGCGTTACGGCGCGGGTCAGCTGGCGCGAGGACGACTCGGTCGGTCTCGCGTTCCATGCGCCCGACAGCGAGCACGACGCGCAGGTCCAGGCGTTCCTGCGCGTGCTCTTGTCGTGATCCCGGTCCGTGGGCAGGACCGTCTCGACATTGCCCGCATCTTGGCCGCGCGGTAGCATCGCAGGCCTCCGCGGTCGCAGTCCGTCGGGCCCGTCGACGGGCCCCGTCTGACGACCCAGCGAATTCCCCGATCCCTCGAGAGCGCACGCTCTCTTGTCCCAGTCGAAGGACTCAGTCGAAGGAGAACTCCGTGGACTTTTCTCTCACCGAAGAACAGCGCGCGGTGCAGGACGCCGCTCGCGAGTTCGCGCGCGGCGAGATCGATCCGATCGTCGACGAGACGGACGAGGCGCAGCGCTTTCCGATGGACGTGGTCAAGAACGCCGGCGAGCTCGGCTTTCTCGGCGTCATCTTCCCCGAAGAGCTCGGCGGCGCCGGCATGGGCTACGTCGAGTACGTGCTGGTGATCACCGAGCTGTCGAAGATCGATCCGTCGGTGGGGATCACCATCGCCGCACACAACTCCCTCGGCACCAACCACATCTTCAAGTTCGGCAACGAGGAGCAGCGCGAGCGGTGGGTACGTCCGTTGGCGAGCGGCGAGAAGATCGCCGCCTGGGGCCTCACCGAGCCCGGCGCCGGCTCGGATGCGGCCGCGGGACAGACCAAGGCCGAGCGCGTCGACGGCGGCTGGATGCTCAACGGCACGAAGCAGTTCACCACGCACGGTTCGGTGGGTGACATCTGCGTCGTGATGGCGGTTACCGATCCGGACGGTCCGCGGGCGCGCAACATGTCGGCGTTCGTGGTCGAGAAGGGCATGGACGGATTCCGGCCTGGCAAGAAAGAGAACAAGCTCGGCATTCGCGCGTCCGACACCGCCGAGGTCATCCTCGAGAACTGCTTCGTGCCCGACGATCAACTGCTCGGTGAAGAGGGTCAGGGCTTTCACCAGGCGATGCAGATTCTCGACGGTGGTCGCATCTCGATCGCCGCCCTCGGCCTCGGTACCGCCGCGGGCGCCTTCGACACCGCCCTCGCCTACGCCAAGGAGCGCCAGCAATTCGGCAAGCCGATCGTCGGCTTCCAGGCGATCCAGTTCCACCTCGCCGAAATGGCGACGCGCATCGCCGCCGGCGAGGCGCTGACCATGGCCGCCGCGGTCGAGGCCGACGCCGGTGGCTCGCGCTGGAGTCAGCTGGCGTCGCAGGCCAAGCTCTACACCGGCGACCTCGCGGTCTACTGTGCCGACCTCGGCGTCCAGATCCACGGCGGCTACGGCTTCGTGAAGGACTACCGCGCCGAGAAGTTCTATCGCGACGCCAAGATCTGCACCATCGGCGAGGGCACCAGCGAGATCCAGCGCCTGGTGATCGCGCGCAACCTGCTGCGCGGCTGAAGCGAGGAGGCAGACGATGATCGAGAAGATCGACCACCTGGGCATCGCCGTCCGTTCGATCGAAGAGGCGCGCGGCTTCTACGAGTCGCTCGGCCTCACCATCGAGCACATCGAAGAGGTGCCGCAGGAAAAGGTGCGGGTGGCGATGATCCGCGTCGGCGAGAGCCACATCGAGCTGCTCGAGCCGACGGCGGACGACTCGCCGATCGCCAAGTTCCTCGACGGCCGTGGTCCCGGCATCCACCACCTCTGCCTGCGCAGTGACGACGTCGAGGCCGACGACGCCCGTCTGCGGGCGGCTGGAAGCCGGCTGCTGCGCGACGAGCCGACGCGCGGTGTCGGTGGCAGCCGCGTCCAGTTCGTGCACCCGAAGAGCGCCGGCGGCGTGCTGCTGGAGCTCGCGCAGCCGGCAGAGGGTGGCGAGTGAATCTCGGAGCGGCGATGGATCCGGGGGCGATCGTCGTCGTCCACGTGATGAATCCACACGAGAAGTACTGGGGCATCCTGCACCAGATCAACCCGGCGGGCATCGCCATGCGCGGGCTGAACCTCTCGAGCTTCGACGACTGGATGCGCTCGGCGGCCTACGGCGACGAGGCGGGCCTCGGTCTGGCGACCATGTTCTTCCCGCTCCACCGCGTCGAGCGTGTTTTCCTCGACGAGCCCCTCGGCGGCGCCGAGAGCCTGGCGCAGACCTTCGAGCGCCGCGTCGGCCGCAGCGTGGAGGAGTGGTTGGGCCTCTTCGACGCCCAGGGAACCGGCACCGACGTGGCCAACTGAGGATCGTCGACAATGGTGTCAAAGATGGGGTTGACATGCATCGACCAGCATGTACAATCATGGGCCCGCCGGGGAACCGGCGGTCTTGACAGCGAAGCCCGCGACGCGGGCGACAGCGATTGACAACGGTGACGCGGGGTGGAGCAGTCCGGTAGCTCGTTGGGCTCATAACCCAAAGGTCGCAGGTTCAAATCCTGCCCCCGCAACCAATCGCCCCTTCCGTTGTCCGACGACGCCGACCTTTCAGGTCGGCGTTTTGCTTGTGGTGGTCGCCCGTGCGTTCGCCCACGTAGACTGGGTCCGCGATGCCCGAGCTTCCCGATCTCGTCGTCTACATCGAGGCGCTCGAGCGCCATGTGCTCGCACGGCGCCTCGAGACGGTGCGACTGCGCAGTCCGTTTCTGCTCCGTTCGTTCGATCCGCCGCTGAGCGCGGTCGAAGGACGCGAAGTCGTCGGCCTGCGGCGGCTCGGGAAGCGCCTGATCTTCGACCTCGAGGACGACCTGCACCTGGTGCTGCACCTGATGGTCGCCGGGCGACTGCGCTGGCGGCCACGCCCAGAGGGCGCGCCGCGGCCGAAGATCCCCGGGCGGATCGGTCTCGCGGCCTTCGACTTCGAGGATGGTTCCTTGATGCTCACCGAGGCGAGCGGCAAGAAGCGGGCGTCACTCCACGTCGAACGCGGCGCCGAGGCGGTGCTGGCTCACGACCGCGGGGGCCTCGAAGTGCTCGAGGCATCGGACGCGGAGTTTCGCGAGGCGCTCACGCGGCGCAATCACACCTTGAAGCGTGCGCTCACCGACCCACGGATCCTGTCAGGGATCGGCAACGCCTACTCGGACGAGATTCTGCATCGGGCGCGCCTGTCGCCGTTCAAGCAGACGCGCCATCTCGACGCCGAGGATGCAGCGCGCCTGCTGGCTGCGATCCGCGACGTTCTCGGCGAGTGGACGGAGCGGCTGCGGGCCGAGGTTGGCGACGGCTTTCCGGACAAGGTCACGGCGTTTCGGCCCGAGATGGCCGTCCACGGAAAGTATCGAGAGCCGTGCCCGGTGTGTGGATCTCCCGTGCAGCGCATCGTCTACGCGGAGAACGAGGCGAACTACTGCCCCACGTGCCAGACCAGCGGCAAGCTGCTCGCCGACCGAGCGCTCTCACGCCTGCTAAAGAAGGACTGGCCGAAGACCCTCGAGGAGCTCGATGCGCGGATGCAGCGCTAGGTTCGAGAGCGGTAAGGATTGGCCGTCTATTCTTCGTCCGAGTGGAGGACTCGATGCGTCGTCGCCCATCGTCTCGATTCGCCATCCCGTTGGCTCTGAGTCTGCTCGTCGTCGCTCCGGCGAGCGCGAAGTTCAGCGCCACTGTGACCAAGGCGAAGGCCTATGACCCGTCGGCGATCGCCAAGGTGGCCGTGATCACCACCGAGTGCCACGAAGTGGTCGACTGCGGTCGCCTCGAGCGGCGCATCGTCATCGAGGCGCAGGAGATGCCGGTCTCCTTCACGGTCGTGCCCGAGGAAGAGGTTCGTGAGTTCCTCTTCGCCGAGGGGCACCTGAGCTTCACCCCGGAGCTGCGCGGCGTCATCGCCGAGGCGTTCGGCATCGACGCCTTCCTCGAGCTGCGCGTGCCGTTTGCCGAGCGGGGCGACGGCTTCGCTGGGAATCGGCGCTCGTCGGTGAAGATCGAGCTGCTGCTCACCAAGGTCGACGGCGCGATTCTGCTCCATGGCGTCGGCACCGGGAGACCACTCAACGTCGTCTCGTCGCCCGAGCGCGTCGCGGGCAACGTGGTCGAAGAGATCTTCATGCAAGCCTTCGAGTCGCGCTAGCCTCCGGTGGCCGCCTCGGCGGGGGTCGAGCCGGGCGCGTCCTCGTGTGGATTCTCGCCCGGCTTGAGGCGCAGGGCGAAGAGGGCGGTGAGGAGCACGAGGGCGCCGCCGATCCAGAACGGCTCGCGGATGCCCATGTGCTGGAAGACGGCGCCGGCCCAGATCGGGGCGGTGAGGCGGCTGATGCCGCCGAAGGCTTGTTGCACGCCCATCGTTTGGCCGACTTCGTCCGGGTCGGCGTAGCGTGAGATCAACGACGTCGTGCTCGGGAAGAGCATCGCGGTACCCGCCGGCACCAGCACCAGCACGACGGCGAACATCCACGGCTCCACCGCGAAGGTGATGCCGAGCATGCCGAGGCCGAGGCACAGCGCGCCGAGGCGCAGCGTGCGCACCTCGCCGATGCGGCGCACCAGCTTGCCGAGCAGCAGGCCACGCATGACGACCGACACCGCGCCGACGGCGAGGTAGAAGAATCCGATCTGCTGCTCGTCGATGCCAAAGCGCGCGTCGAGGTAGAGCGCCATGATGCCCGTCATCGACATGAACGCCATCATGCCGGCGGTGTAGATCCACACGAGCGAGTTGGTGCGCTTCGCCGGGTGGCGCAGGATGCTCGCCATCTGGTGCCGGATCGCCCGTGGCTTCGACGTCCGCTTCTTCGGATCCTTCATCTCGCGCAGCCAGATCCAGGTGAAGACCATGCTCAGCAGGCTGGCGGCGGCGGCGATCAGGCCCGGCGCGGCGCGGCTAAAGCCGACGGTGAGCGACGCGATCGCCGGTCCGATCATCACGCCGGCGCTGGTGCACGCGGTGATCCAGCCGAGCGCCTCGGCGCGTTTCGACGGTCCGACAGCGTCGCTGACGTAGGCGTTGATCGAGCCGATCGAGCCGGCTCCCATGCCCTGCAGCAGGCGGCAGGCGAAGAGCATCCAGACCGTGGTCGAGAAGGCGAAGACGACGAAAGCACCGGCGGCGACGCCCTGGCCGATGAGCATCACCGGCTTGCGACCGATGAGGTCGGACACCCGGCCCCACACGGGCGCCATCACCATCTGGCCGAAGGCGAACGTCGCCATCAGCAGACCGACCGTGAAAGCGTCGGCGCCGAAGTCCGTGGCGTAGTACGGCAGCAGCGGCATGATCAGCGCGAAACCGATCATGTCGACGAAGGCCGTCACCATGAGCACCCAGAGCTTGGCCAGCGCCGGTCCCTGGTCGGGTTTGGGAGTCTCAGACATGGGTCTCAGCGTCAGACTTGGTCTCAGTGTCAGGCATGGTCTCAGCGTCAGACATTGGTCTCAGCCATTGAGGATAGACATCGCAAGGGCTCCGCGACGGGTCGAGAGCATGGCTCACGAGGTCGCTTCGCCCCGCCCCCAGATCAAGAACACGGTGCCGCCGAGAAGCATCAGCAGCACGCCGTAGGCCGCGGCGACGCCGAACTGTTGGGCGCGCAACGCGGACTCGATCTCGATCGATATCGGGCGGGTGGTGAAGGTGTAGAGGACGATCGACGTCACGAAGTCGCCGAGGGCGGTGAGGAAGGCGAGGCCGAGGCCGGCGACGAGCGACGGGCGCACCAGCGGCAGCACGACGCGGCTCAGGCGACGGATCGTGCCGGCGCCGAGCGACGCCGCCGCTTCCTCGAGCGCTGGGTCGAGCTGGCGCAGGCCGGCGAGCGCGGCGCGACCGGTGATCGGCAGGCAGCGCACCAGGTAGGCGAGCGGCAGGATGATCGGAGTGCCGACCCAGACGAAGCGCAGGAGCATCGGTGCGTCGACCGAGAACGCCGTCGCGAGGGCGATGGCGAAGACGGTGCCGGGAATCGCCCAGGGCAGCGCGATCAGGCTCTCGAGCAGGCCGCCCGTGCGTCCGCCGCTTTGCAGCGCGCGGCGCGCCGCGACGAAGCCGAGCGTCACCGCGCCGGCGGTCGCGACCGTCGCCATCCACAGCGAGGTGACGATCGGCCGCAAGCGCTCGCGGTCGGCGAAGAGCTCGCGGTAGTTCGACAAGTCCCAGGCCGGAGGAATCAGCTCGGTCGTCCAGGTGCCGTGCGGCACGAACGAGACCACCAGCAGAGTCAAGTGCGGCGCCAGCGCCAGCGCCGCCAGGCCCCAGCCGAGGGCGGCGAACCCGAGGCGCGCGGCGAGCGGCGGCGTGCGTCGCCGCGCCGGCGCCACGCCGTGGCCGGCGGCGACGGTGTCGGGGCCCTGGAGCTTGCGGATCACCCACAGCGCGACCAGCGCCACGCTGGCGAGCACGATCGCCTCGACCTGTGCCAGCTCGGTGCGTCCACTGGTCTTCGAGGCGAGGATCTGCGTCGTCATCACGCGCCAGCCGCCGCCGAAGATGTAAGGCGCCGAGAACGAGCCGAGCGAGGTCATGAAGGTCAAGAGCGCGGCGCCGAGCAGCGCCGGTCGAAGCTGCGGCAGCACCACGCGCGTGAGGATGCGTGGCGGCGCGGCGCCGAGCGCCGCCGCCGCCTCGAGCATGGAGCCGTCGAGGCGAGAGAGGGCGGCGCGGGTGAAAAGGTAGAAGTACACGTACATCGAATACGTGTGCACGAGAAGAATGGCCCCGGCGCCGTGCAAACGCCATGGGGATCGCTCCAGATCGAGGACGAGCTGCAGCCCCCGCGACACGAATCCACTCTCGCCCCAGAGAAAGAGGAAGGCGACGACGCCGACCAGCGGCGGCAAGGCCACCGGCAGCGCCAGCAGCGCACCGAGGACGCGGCGGCCTGGAAAGTCGGTGCGTTCAAACACGAAGGCGAGCGGCACGCCGACCAGCGCCGCGCCCGCGACGCTGGCGAGCGAGATCCACACGCTGCGCCACAGCGCCAGCCACTCGTCGCCACGGCGGGCGAAGGTGAGCGCATGCTCGAGTGTCCAGGCGCCGGGGCCGCCGATCGCTTCGAGCAGTGTGAGCAGGAGCGGGTAGCCGACGAGCCAGCCGAGCACCGCGGCGATGACGGCGGTCGGCAGGTGGCGTCGCAGGCTCAAACCGTGACCGCCTCGGCCCGGAAGGCGCGCGGCGAGATCACATCAGGGGCGTCGGCCGGGCGGAGTGCGACCCGCACGCTCCCGCCGGGAGACAGCGACTCGATCGATGCGTCGAAGTCGTCGACGCGCACTTCGATGCGTGCCGGCTCCCCCGCCGATGTCGCTCCAGCGTCCGGCGCGACATCGACCTGGGCGTAGGTCGCCGGGCCAGTGAATCGAAGCTCGATCAGCGTGCCGTCAACGCTCTCCGCGGCCTCGCGATGCCCGACGACCAGGCGCAGCGCCTCGGGGCGCGCCACCAGCTCCACCGCATCGCCCGGCGCGAGAGGCGCGGCGGCGGTGGCCGTCCAGCGCGCGCCGCCGGGAAGGGCGACTCGCACCGTCGCTTCGTCGAGCACCGCGTCGACCGTCCCCGGCAGCGCGCCGGCACGGCCGACGAAGGATGCGACGAAGCGCGTCGCCGGTCGGCGGTACAGATCGTGCGCCGTCCCGACCTGCTCGAGGCGTCCACGGTTCAGCACTGCCACCCGGTCGCCGACGTGGAACGCTTCTTCCTGCTCGTGGGTGACGAGCACCGTCGTGATGCCGACCTGGTGGACCGCAGCGCGCAGCTCGTGGCGCGTGCGCTCGCGCAGCGCCGGGTCGAGATTCGACAGCGGCTCGTCGAGCAGCAGCAGGCGCGGCTTCGGCGCCAGGGCGCGGGCGAGAGCGATGCGCTGCTGCTGGCCGCCCGAAATCTCGCTCACTCGGCGCTCGCCGAGCGCTTCGAGATCGACCAGCGCGAGCATCTCGTCGATGCGCGGCGCGATCGCGGCTTTGTCCCAGCCCTGCGCCTCGAGGCCGAAGGCGATGTTCTCGCGCACGCTGAGGTGCGGAAAGAGCGCGTAGTGCTGGAACACCATGCCGAAGCCGCGGCGGCGCGGCGGTCGTCGCGTCACGTCGTCACCGCCGACCCGGATGGTGCCGGTGTCGGGCGTCTCGAAGCCTGCCAGCAGGCGCAGGGCGGTGGTTTTGCCGCTGCCCGAGAGGCCGAGCAGGGCGAGAATCTCCCCCTCGGCGATGTCGAGATCGAGTGCCTCGAGCACGCGGACGTCGCCGAAGCTCTTCGACAGACCGCGCAGCGCGACGAAGGGTGCGCTCATTCGCCGCGCTCGGCGCCGCGGCCGCGCACCTCGGCGTCCCAGCGGTTCATCCACTCGTCGCCGTGCTCTTCGAGCAGCGGCCAGTCGACGTCCGCCACCACCAGACCCTCGAGTGCCTCACGCGCCCACTCGGGAAGCTCGTCCGGCGGCAAATCGGTGCGCGCCGGCAGGCGAAAGGCCTGCTCGGCCGCCAGCTCCTGGATCTCGACGCTGCCCGCCCACTCGATGAAGCGCTTGGCCTCGTCGGGGTGGGGAGCGCCGGTCACCAGGCCGATCGAGTCTTCGATCACCGGTGAGCCGCTCGCCGGGAAGGTGTAGCCGAGCGGTGCTCCGCGCAGGCGCTGGAACAGGATGTCGGTGAGCTCCCACATCGTCACCAGGCCTTCCTGGCGCTGCAGCTTGAGGTGCAGGAGTGACGGCGAGTGCGGGTACTCCTTGGTCTGGGCATCGAGCTCGCGCAGCCACTCGAAGCCGGCCTCGGCGTCGCCGGTCCGCTGGACCGAGCGCTCGAGAATCATGCCGAAGATCGTGCGCATGGTGCCGCTGGCCAGCGGATCGCGAATCAAGACCTGGTCGTTCCACCGTGGGTCGAGCAGGTCGTCCCAGTCGCGCGGCGCCTCGTCGCGCGGCACGACGTCCTCGTTGTAGACCAGGATCGGCGGCGTGCGGTACAGGCTGAAGTAGAGGTCGTCCGGGTGACCGGCGCTCACCGTGTCGGCCCAGGTCGGTCGGAACGGCTGCAGCAGGCCGTCGTCGGCGCCGCGCGCGAAGATCGTCGCCGGGCCGCCGAACCACACGTCGGCCTGAGGATTCGCCTGCTCCGAGCGGATGCGGTCGTAGACCTGCTGCGAGCCCATGTCGAGCCACCGCACGTCGACGGTCGGATGCGTCGCCTCGTAGGTCTCCTCGAAGAGCTTGAGCAGGTCGCGGCCGTGCGGCGAGTAAATCGTCAGCGGCGTGCGGCCGTCGCCGCCACAGCCCGTGATCAGGCCGGTGGTGAGCAGCACGGCCGCCAGCAGGCCGACGCCAAGGGAACCGCGGGAGGCACGCGTCGAGAGCGTGCGGGCGGAGTGCTGGAAGATCGTAGGCATGGGCTCAAGCGCCTTTCGAGCGCGGTGTGACGATAGATGCCGCAGCGGGCGACGAGGTTTCACCGCCCGGCCTCCGGCGTCGCGAGCGCGAGGAGGTTGGTGAAGAGGCGGTAGGCGCCCGGAACGCCGGCGGGGAGCTGGCGAAAGAAGGAGAGGCCGGTGTAGACGTAGGTGCCGTCGCCGAGCGGCGCGACCAGCAGGCTGCCGCGCAGCTCGTCGCCCCCCGGGTCGGCGAGGCCGAGGAGCGGCGTGTAGGCGTCGTCCCAGGTGCCGGCGAAGTAGAGGCCGCGCTCTTGCACCCAGCCCTGCCAGTCGGCGGGGCCGATGCGGTGGGGAGTGGTGAGCGCCGGATGACTCGGGCGCAGTGCCACCACCGGCGCGGTCTCGTCGGTGACGCGATCGTGCGGACGGGAGATTGCGAGCGGGTAGGGCGGGTAGCCACCGCGCACGAATTGGTACTGCTGGTACAGCACGAGGAGCAGGCCGCCGCCGCGCGCATAGCCGAGCAGCGCGTCGTGAGCAACGGCGAGCGCCGGCTCGACCTCGTAGGCACGCGAGCCGACGACGAGCGCGTCGTAGCGTGAAAGGTCGTCGGCGCTCGCGGCCTCGAGCGTCGCCGCGTCGAGCACCTCGATCGGCAGGCCGACGGCGCGCAGCAGCTCGGGCAGCTCGTCGGCGGCACCGCGCACCCAGCCGATGCGCTCGAGCGTCGGCAGGCGTAGGTCGACGACCGAGAGATCGACCAGGGCCGGCCGCGGAGTCACCGTCGGCCGGATGTGCTCGTAGGCGATGCGGTCGAGCGCCGCTGTAGTTTCGAGCAGCGTGGTTTCGAGCGGCGTGGCTTCGAGCTGCGTGGCCTCGAGCGAGGCCGCGGAGCCTGCCGCAGCCTCGTCCGTGGTGTCGGACGCTGCCGCCCGCGCCGTGGCCCGCACCGCGACGCGCGCCGGTCCGGGGGTGAGCGCGGAGGTCGGCTCGAGGCGTAGCGTGACGCTGGCCCGACTCCGCGGCGCGAGCGTCACCGTCTGCGGCGGGATCGGCCGCCAGCCGTCCGGTGTTTCGCTGGTGACGACGACCTCGAGCGGCTGGTCGACATGCGACAGCAGCCGCGCGGTCAGGGTCTCCGCGTGCTCGCCGGGTGTCGCGCTGCCGAGAGGCCAGACGGCGAGCTTGCGATCGAGCGCGATCTCGAGTGGCGGCACTCGGCGGAGCGGCTCCCGGACCTCGCCGCGCGCCTGGTCGCCGACGCGTTGCACGACCTCGCGCACGAGCTCCATCGGTGCGTCGGCGAGGTGGAAGCGGAACCGCATCTGCAGGGACGGCGGTGCGAAGGGCAGGCCGCGGACGGCTTGAGGCACACCGCGCCAGTCGAAGAGATCTCCGCGGCGTGGCTGTGCGAGGTGGTAGGGCACGCCGGGGAGGGTGCCGGACTCGGCCGGTGCCTCGACGACCAGGATCCGCTCGTCGTCGAGACGGGTGGCGAAGCGCGACGCCTCGGCATCGGCCGGCGTGCTCGAGAGCAGAGCCCAATCGCCGACGGGCTCGATCTCCAGGTCTTCGAGCGGCAGGTCGTCCGAGCTCCACACAAGCGTCCGAACCTCGAGCGTGGCGCCGGGGGTAATGTCGTTGACCACGGTGAACGCGTCGGCGACCAGGCCGGCGGCGGCGGCCAGACCCTCACGCGCGACGAAGAGCTTCTCGGCCAGCAGACGCCGCACCTGTGCGCGGCCGGCGGTGTCTTGCGACGCGGCGTCGAGGCGCCCGACGAGGGCGTCGAGGCGGCGCACGATCTCGGCCAGCGGTCCGACGGCGGTGGCGCGATCGACGGCGGAGAGCGCGTCGCGGGCCGCTCTGGCCTCGCGCGCGACGCGGTCGAGCTCGAGCGCCACCTGCTGGCGCAGCGCGCCGTCCGCGAGACTGTCGGCGATCGCCGGCAGACTGGTGTCGACGCCGGCAAAAAGGTCGCGCGCCTCGTCTCCGAGCTCGGCGAGCACACCGGCGACCGGAATGTAGCGACCGTTCGCGTCGCCCGGCGTCTGCACGCGGCCCATGTCCTGGCAGCGGTGCTGGCTGCGGCTGTCGAGCGCCAGCTGCAGCATCGAGCGTCCGCTGAACGGCTCGACCAGGCCGAGATCGGTTTCGATTCGCGCCTCGTCCGGCGCGAACCAGCCGGCGCGCGCGAACGAGTCGACGCGCCACGGCTGGAGGCCTTCGGCGGTCAGCTCCGGGAACGCGTCGTCCTCGGCGCGCGACAGGCGGAAGACCTCCTCGGCGACCACCGCAGACGCCTGGTGCTGGCCGTGGCCGGCGGCGGCGGTCGGCGGGAAGATCGAGACGATCACCTGCGGCTGGAAACGACGGACGACGCGCATCGCATCGTCGAGCAGAACGTCGCGCGGCCAGCGGGTGAAGGTTTCGTCGAGCGAGCGGGTGAAGCCGAAGTCGTAGGCGCGAGCGAAGAACTGGCGTGCGCCGTCGATGCGCCGCGCCGCCTCGAGCTCGCGCGAGCGCAACAAGCCGAGCGCTTCGCCGCTCTCGGCGCCGATCAGATTCTGGCCGCCGTCGCCGCGGGTCAGCGACAGGTAGGCGGCCTCGCCGCCGAGGCCGCGCGCGACGAAGGTGAGGAGCGAGGTGTCTTCGTCGTCGGGGTGCGCGGCGATCACCAGCAGGCGGCGGTGGGTCGCGAGGCGCGCGAGCGCACGATCGACCGCCGCAAGGCCGCCGGTCGAGGCAGGCTCGAGCGCATCGAGGTCGATCGGCGGTGCGACGAGGGCGGCGGAGTCGGTCGCCGAGGCGCCGAGGGCGTGAGCGGGCGACGGCAGGATCGCACCCGAGGCCAGGCACGAGACGATGGCCAGGTACGAGACGAGGAAGAGCGACAAGGTCGAGGCCGTGGAGCGCGATCCGGGCGTGGGGCGGACGATGAGTCTCATGGCGGCGATTGTAGCGCCGCGCCGGGCGCCGTCACGAGACTGGAGCGCCGGGTCGTCGTGCTACGCTCGTCTTTTCGTCGCGCTGCGGCGTGACGTCGGACTCGGCCTCACGGGTCGAGGATTTGAGGATCTCCAACGGAGCCAACGGCCGATATGAATCAGAGCGTGGACGAGAGCTGGAGCTGCGACGCAGCCGACGAGCAGGGCTGGGTGCGCTTCGAGCACTTGCAGACGACCGCGGCGCGCGGCGGCCCCGAGGGCTTCTTCGAAGCGTTTCCTCGCCCCGCGCTGCTGTGTGTCTTCGGCGGCGACGACGGATCCGATGTCGTCGACGCCAACGAATCGGGCATCCAGCTGCTCACCGTGTCGGTCAAGAGCACCGGCGTGCTGCGCTACCTGAGCCGCGTCGCCTTCGTCGCCAAGCGCCCGGGCAACCCGTATGCCCACCTGATCTCGATCGGCCGCTCGGCGACCAACGACATCACGCTCGCGGTCGACTCGGTGTCGAAGGTCCACGGCTACATCGCGCGCGCCGCGTCGGACGACGGCAGCGCCGTCTACCGCTTCACCGACCACGGCTCGACCAACGGCTCGAAGCTCAACGGTGAGGATCTCGAGCCCAGCCGCGAGATTCGGCTGCGCGATCGAGATGTCTTGCAGATCGGCCTCGAGGTGCACCTGCAGTACCTCGAGCCCGAGAGCCTCTACCGCCGCGTCACGAAAAGCTGACGGCGAGTGCGCTCTCGATCTCGGCGCGCAGGGCGTCGAAGACGATCTCGGCGGCCAGTCGGTGGCCGGCGGGTGTCCAGTGCGTGTCGTTCATGAACAGGCGGCGCGGGTCAGCGCGGAACGCGGCGAGCGGATCGACGATCTGCAGACCCTCGCCGCCGAGCATCTCGTGCAGCATCGCCTGCGGCATGTCGAGATCGAGATCCGCGACCCGGTCGGCGGTCGACGAGTCGCGCGTCAGGTGCTCGCGCAGGTGCGTCGCCAGGCCGGCGTTGACCTGCACTTCGTCGGGGATCAGGAGCACGAAGAGCGGCTCGCCGCGCTCGACGGCCAGCTGACGGATGCGCTCGAGGTGGCCGGCGACCGGCGCCATGCGGGCGCGTCGCTCCGGAGTCGCGGCGCCGTGATTGCGCGGCAGCCGGCGCGCGACGAGGTCGAGGAAGTCGTCGCTCCACCGGCCGCCGTCGCGCGGCTCGCCGGCGATCGCGAGGTCGTTCGCGCGCGGCACCAGCCGGCCGCCGTTGAGCAGCAGGCGCACCAGGTGCGAGCGCTCGTAGGTCGCGATCCGCAGGCCGAGCGAGACGCCGTCGGCGGTTGCGCGATCGACGCGCCGACCGTGCACCGCGGTGCGCACCTCGTCGACGCTGCGGTGCTCGAGGTACGAGTCGTTGCCGACGAAGAAGCCGAGCACGACGAGATCGGGATCGAAATCGCGTCCGCGGTGCTCGTATTCGGCGGCGTATTGCAGCGGATTCCAGCCGCCGACTCCGGCGTTGATCACTTCGATCCGCGGATCGATGCGCGAGCGCAGCAGGTGCTCGAGCACCTGCGGCCAGGGCTCGTCCTGGTCGACGTTGGCACCGGCGGTGAACGAATCGCCGAGCGCCAGGATGCGCACCACCCCGGGCGGCTTGGCGCGCGACGTCTCGTCGTCGCGGTGGCCGTGCGCGTTGATCACGCCGAGGCTGCGTGCGTAGCGGCCCTGGCTGTGCGGCCGATGGCGATAGCCGGTGACCGGATCGGCCTGGTAGTAAAGATTGTGCTCCGAGGCGAACGGCACGGGCGCGAAGTGCACCAGCGACGCCTCGACGACCGCGAGGGTGAGCAGCGCGGCGAGCAGCGGCGTTGCGACGTAGAAGACCGCCGGGAAGCGCGCCGGCGCCCGCCGAGCGCTCACCGTCAAACGCCGGCGGCGTCGAGCGCGTGCTCGAGATCCCGGTAGTCGGGCATCAGCCGGCCGCGGTGGGTGATCACCGCGCGCTCGATCGCGGGCGGCAGGTCGAGCTTACGCAGCGGCTTGGTGATGTCGGCCGCGGTGATTGCCGGCACGAAGTCGCGCAGCGCGTGGCTGAAGTGATCCGACGCGTCGCGATGCAGCTCGCACGGCAGATTGTCGACCGCCATCACCACCACGCCCGGAGCCTCGAGGCCGTCGCTGTAGCCTCCCGAGTCGGGATCGAAGGTGTAAACCGGTGCGTCCGGTTGGGTCGACTTGTAGGTGAGCTCGATCGCGCCGTCGATGTCGCAGGTGATATCGCCGATCACGCGCAGCCGTCGCTGACCGGCCTGCCACTGCGCGGCGATCTCCGCCTTGGTGACGAAGCGCGGGTAGTCTTCCGTCCAGTAGATGCCGTTCACGAGCGCCGTGAGATGCGGCAGGAACTCGTGCAAACGACCGCGGAAGCGCTCCGGATGCTGGTGATACTCGGCCTCGTTGAACTCGTGGCCCGGCTCCCTAGGCGCCGCCAGATGGCGCTTGTCGAACACCACCTTCGCCAGACGGTCACGACGCCCGGAGGCGACGACGTCGGCCAGCTCCTCCGGCTCCACGAGCTCGTGCGGCAGCAGGTCGAAGATCTCTTGCGCGCCCTGGCTGACGCTACCGCGTCCGGTAAATCCGAACACCAGCGGTGCCGCGAGGCGGGCGCCGGCCAAGCCGTCCTCGAGAGCCGAGGCGATGGCGCGCAGCTGGGCCTTCGCGTCGGCCAGATCGGCGTAGCGATAGGCCTGCCGAATCTGCCGCAGCGGCGTCGTGAAGCCCTCGACCTCGAGCCGCCGGCCGAGCGCCCACAGCGTGTCGAGCATGCCCGCCTGGCCGGCCTCGAGGCCGAACTTCACCAGTCGGTGGCCGTGGCGGTCGGCGATGCGCTCGTAGTCGACGAGCGTGATTCGTAGGTCGAGGAGCTTGCGCAGCAGCGGCATGTTGTACGGCTGACCCTTGATCACGTGGGCGAAGAAGGCGTACGTGCGCTCGGGCAAGAGACAGTCGATCGGCACCTCCTTGACGGCGAAGATCGCCGTCGCCTCGTCGAGGCTCTCGGTGACGCGTGCACCGGCTGCGGTGTAGGCGTCATCGTCGTAGGTGCGGATCGCGGACGGTTGGACGATCACGTCGAGGCCGTGATCGCGGTGCAGCGACTCGACGTCCGCGGGCACGATCGGCACCCGCCGCTCCCAGCGAGACTTGTCTTCGCGGCGGATGCCGAGCGTCGTCATGCTCAGACCCGCTCGACGATGGTGGCGATTCCCATGCCGCCGCCGATGCAGAGCGTGACCAGGCCGGTCGTCAGGTCGCGGCGCTCGAGCTCGTCGATCAGGGTGCCGAGCAACACCGCGCCGGTGGCGCCGAGCGGGTGGCCGAGAGCGATGGCGCCGCCGGCGACGTTGACCCGGTCGGGGTCGATGTCGAGATTGCGCATGGTTTGCAGCGGCACCACCGCGAACGCCTCGTTGATCTCCCAGAGATCGATGTCGGCCGCCGTCATGCCGGCCTTGGCGAGCGCCTTTTGTGAGGCAGGGGTCGGCGCCGTGAGCATGATCAGCGGCTCGGCGCCGGCGGTGGCGACCGTGCGGATGCGGGCGCGCGGCGTCAGCCCGTGGTCCCGCGAATAGCCGTCGCCGGCGATCAGCACGGCGGCAGCGCCGTCGACGATGCCGCTCGAGTTGCCGGCGGTGTGCACGTGGTTGATCGAGCCCGCTTCAGGGTAGCGCTCGAGCGCGATCTGGTCCGAGGTCTTCGAGCCCTCGCCGTCGACCGGGGTCGCGCCCCAGCGCACGAACACCGGATCGAGCTCGGCGAGGCCCTCCAGTGTCGTGCCGCTGCGCGGATGCTCGTCCTTCGTCAATACCACCTCGCCGGTCGCCGGGTCCTTCACCGGGAAGATGCTGCGGTCGAACCAGCCTTCGTCTTGGGCGCGCTCGGCGTTCTGCTGCGAACGCAGGGCGAAGGCGTCGCATTCTGCGCGCGTGAAGCCTTCGAGGGTCGCGATCAGGTCGGCGCTGATGCCTTGGGCGACCTGGTGGACCTTTTCCCGCAGGTGCAGATTGCCGCCGTCAATGCCGGCACCGTCCGACATCATCGGCACGCGCGACATCGACTCGACACCGCCGCCGACCGCCAGGTCCTGCTGGCCGCTGAGCACGCCGAGCGCGGCGAAGTTCACAGCCTGCAGGCCCGAGCCGCAGAAGCGGTTCAGGGTCACGCCGGTGACCTCGATCGGCCAGCCGGCGGCGAGGACGCTGTTGCGCGCGATGTTGGCGCCCTGCTCCTTGGCCTGGCTGACACAGCCCAGAACGACGTCCTCGACGTCGCCGGTCTCGACGCCGGTGGTCTCGGCCAGGCGGTTCAGTGTCTGCGCCATCAGCTCTTGCGGGTGGATGCCCGAGAGGGCACCCTTATCCTTCTTGCCGCGTCCGCGAGGCGTACGCACGGCATCGATGATCCAGGCTTCGGCCATCGGGTTCTCCAATTGGTGTCGTCGGTGAGGCGAGCGGTCGGTGGGTGCGTCCGGTGCTCTGCTGAGGAGCGAGAGCCGAGGCCGGAGACGAGAAGATGGAGGTGGGGACTCCGGCACCGCACCACGGGAAACGTTACCGTTCGCCCCGGAGGCTGTCAAACGAGCCACGGCGCACGATCGCGCGGCGTCAAGGCGCGTCGGGAGCAGCGACGCGGTAGAGGCGCCAGCGAGCGAGCGGCGTCAGCGGCTCGAGCCGCGGATCGCGTCCGAAGAGGGTTTCGTGCGTTTCCGGCGGGGCCTGGATCAACGCCAGATCGAAGTGGTCGAGATCGGAGACGCGCAGGCGTTGCGGCGACTTGTCGAGCATCGGTGTCCACGGCGGCGTGTGCGGCAGCTGGCGGAACACGACCAGGCTCGATGCTTCGGCGGCGAAACTGTTCGCCAGGCGCGTGCCGTGCACCACCTGGGCGTAGGCGTGGAGGTGGTAGTAGGGCAGATCGCGGACAATCTCGCTACGCCGGATCAGGGTCAGGCCGAGGAGGCGGGGCGCGGCCGCCAACGGCCCGGGCTCTTCGCCCACGACGTCGCCGACCGCTTCGAGGCTGGTGGCGAATCCGTCGAGGTCGTCCTCGTTGAAGGCGAGCCACGCGTTCGCGGTCGACACCGTGAACGAGACGACCACGAGCGCTGCCGTGAGCCGCGCCAGGAGCGGTCGTGCGGGCAGTCGCGGCACGGCGAGGAGCGCCAGCGCAACGGCCGGGGCGAGCCAGCGCGAGGCCAGGAAGATCGTGTTCTGGGCCACCGCCGGAAGGCTGATGTACGGCACCGCGAGGAGCCCGGCGGCGGCGAGGAGATGCAGGTCGACGCGTGTCTCGCTGTCGCTCGCCTCGGGTTCGTTCGCAGCCTGCTCGGCTGCAGGCTCTGCGGCGCGCGCACGTTGTGTACGCCGCCGCTGGAGCGCGGCGACGAGCCCGAGCGCCAGCCATAGCGCGAGCAGGCCGGCGACCACAGGCTCGAGCGAGCCGAAGAGACCGCCGAAGGTGCAGGCGGCGAGGAGCTCGGGGTCGAAACGTTCGAGCAACGAATAGCCGACGCGGGTCTCCGAGGTGAAGCCGCTGCGCTCGAGCGTCGGGTACCAGAGAGCGGTCAGGACGAGCGACGGCAGGACACCGACCATGCGGGGCGCGAGGAGGCGGCGCCAGTCGCCGACGCCGCGGCGGCGCAGCAGGCTGTCGGCGGCGAGCCAGGCGAGACCAGCGAGAAGCCAAAAGATGTGCGCGGCGTAGAGGGCCAGTGTGCCGGCGGCCGTCAGCGCGGCGTCGCGAGCGAACGGCTGCGCCCCCGGGTGTCGAGCAAACGCCGAGACATGGTCGAGGAGCAGCAGCCAGGCGATGAACACCGGCACGCCGGTCTGGAAGGTCACCAGACCCCAGTAGGTGCAGTGGTTGAACGCCAGCAGCGACGCCAGCGCGGCCGCCTCGGGGGGACGTCCGCGCCGCGCCGCCAGCCAGTGAAAGGCAGCGACCCAGGACAGCACGAGCAACCCACCGGCAAGCCGGCCGGCGGCGAGGCGGTCGCCGACGAGCCCGGCGAGCCCTTGGGCCACCCCGAGCAGTAGATAGCCGAGCTTGTTCGGGTGCCACCACTGGACACGGTAGGCGGGATCGCCGTCGAGCGCGGCGCCGAGGAGCTGGATCTGTGCCAGCTGCTGCGGCAGGTCGATCATCGGCGGAACCGTGACGACGAGCAGCGGCAGCAGGCAGAGCGCGGCGACCGCGAGGCCGGACACGAACAACGGACGATCGCGGGCAAAGCGTATCGAAGGGCTCACACCGTGAGTCTACCGACATTCCACACCAGGGCTCGATTCGGTACCATCAAGGCATCGTGAAGACTCTTGCGCTCTACAACCTCAAGGGCGGCGTCGGAAAAACCGCCGGAACCGTCAACCTCGCCTACGCCAGCGTCCTCGCCGGGCGTCGGACGTTGGTCTGGGATCTCGACCCTCAGGCCGCCGCCACGTTCTACTTCCGCGTCCGGCCGTCGCTCAAGGGCGGGCGCAAGGCGCTGCTGCGACACAAGCATCCGCTCGAGAAGCACATTCGGGGCACTGATTTCGAGGGAATCGACCTGGTGCCCGCGGATTTCTCGCTGCGCAAGCTCGATGTCGCGCTCGACGATCAGAAGAAGCCGTCGAAGCCGCTGCGCAAGCTGCTGGCGCCCCTGGCCGACGACTACGACACGTTGCTTCTTGATTGCCCGCCGTCGATTTCGGCGACCTCACGGGCGATCTTCGAGCTCTCCGATGCGCTGCTCGTGCCGGTGATTCCGACCACGCTCTCGCTGCGCACGCTCGACCAGCTGCTGCGTCACCTCGACGCCAAGGGACCGAAGGGCATTCCCGTCTGGCCGTACTTCTCGATGGTCGACCGGCGGAAGAAAATGCACCTCGAGCTCATGGAGCAGGCCACTGACGAAGAACAGTTCCTCGCCGCGTCGATCCCGTCGGCGAGCGCCGTCGAGCGCATGGGCGTCGAGCGGATGCCGGTCGGCGCGTTCGACAAGGGTCCGGCGACCGAGGCCTTCCGTGCGCTCTGGAACGAGGTGTCGGAGCGACTCGACGCACTCTAGTCGCGTCGGAGCTGACATGTGCGACGAGGTGGGGAGTGAGGCGAGGGGCGAAGGTCTGAGCCAGGGGGATTCGAAGAAGGACGACGGGCCCGCGACGCTCGGGAAGACGACCCTCGACGATCTCTTTGGTGACGTCTACGCGCAGCTGCGTCGGCTGGCGCACGGCCAGCGCCGGCGCGGTGGCCACCTCGAGACGACGAGCCTGGTCCACGAGGTCTACGCGCGCTTCGTCGACGCCGAGCGGATTCGCGTCGCCGACCGCGAACACTTCCTGGCGCTGGCGGCGCGCGCCATGCGCCAAGTGCTGTTGAACGAAGCGCGTCGGCGCGGCCGCGCCAAACGCGGTGGCGGGGTCGCCGACATCAGCCTCCTCGATCATCATCACGTGGCCGAGGCGCGGCTCGATCAGCTGCTCGCCATCGACGCGGCGCTCACCCGGCTGCAAGAGCACAGCCCGCGCATGGGCCAGGTGGTGGAGTGTCGCTTCTTCGCCGGGATGACCGTCGAAGAGACCGGTCGTGCACTGGATCTGCCGCGGCGTACGGTGGAACGCGACTGGACGCGTGCGAGAGCCTACCTGGCGGCGTTGCTCGAGGCTCCGGAAGGCCCGTGACGGCCGCGCGCCCGTGAGTTTTCTCGACCGCTGGAGCGAAGTCGATCGCCTTTTCGATGAGGCGCTCGATCGACCGCCCGGCGAGCGTGCCGCGTTCGTCGAATCCGCCTGTAGGGGCGACGAACCGCTGCGGCGGCACCTCGACCGGCTCGTGCGTCTGGCGGGCACGGAGCACAAGACACTCGACGCGGGTGCCGTGGCGCTCGTCGACTCTGAGCGACCCTCTGGCGGCGACCGATGGGTGGGCCGCCGCGTCGGTCCGTATCGCCTTCGTCGTGAGCTCGGCTCGGGTGGAATGGGTACGGTGTACCTGGCCACGCGGGACGACGGTCTCTTCGAGCACGAGGTGGCTCTGAAGCTGGTGCGGCCGGACCTTTCGACCGAAACGGTCCTTCGCCGCTTCCACCACGAGCGAAGGATTCTCGCCTCGCTGCAGCATCCGCTCATCGCGCGCTTGTACGACGGGGGCACGATCGAGGACACGAGCGGGGACGACATTCCGTACCTGGTCATGGAGTTCGTCGACGGCGAGCCGATCACTGAGTACTGCGCGTGCCGCAACCTCTCCGTCGATGCGGTCCTCGAGCTCTTCGGTCGTGTCTGCGACGCTGTCCAGGCGGCGCACCAGGCGCTGGTCGTTCACCGTGACCTGAAGCCCTCGAATCTGCTCGTCGACCGCCACGGCGAGCCCAAGCTGCTCGACTTCGGCATCGCCAAGCTGCTCGACGACGACGCGGTCTCTCTGACCGGTCAAGGCATTCGGCCGATGACCCCCGCCTACGCCAGCCCTGAGCAGATTCAGGGCGATCCGGTGACCACCGCAACCGACGTGTACGCACTCGGCGCGATGCTCTATACGCTGCTCGCCGACCGTCCCCCGCACGGGCTCGAGGGCGGCGTTCTCGATCTCGTACGTTCGATTCTCCAGGATCGTCCGCCGGCCGCGTCGACTGTCGCGCCGAGAGAGAGGCGGCGACAGCTGCGCGGTGATCTCGATGCGATTCTCGCCAAGGCGCTGGCCCAACGGCCGGGCGACCGCTACGCCACCGCGCGCGAGCTCGCCGAGGATCTGCGCCGCCATCGCGCCAGGCGACCGGTGCGGGCACGGCCGCCGACCGTCCGCTATCGCGCCGCCAAGCTGGTCGCGCGCCATGCCGCCGCCTTCGGTGCGATTCTGCTGGCCGGGCTCGTCCTCGCCGCCCTCCTCGTTTGGCATACCGTGCGCCTGGCTGCCGAACGCGACCATGCGACCCGCCAAGCGGCGAAAGCCGAGGCCGTGCAGAGCTTCGTGGTAGATCTCTTCGGCCTCGCCGACCCCAACGTCCAGCTCGGCGGTGCATCGGGCGACGCGCTCAGCGCGCTCGATCTGCTCGACGCCGGGCAGCGGCGTCTCGACGCGCTGGACGACCAGCCGGCGGTGCAGAGCGAGCTGCAGATCGCCCTGGCCGTGCTCTACAGTGAGCTGGGGCGCGACGACCATGCGGCAGCTCTGCTCGAGGCGTCGGTCGCCACCCGACGGGCCGAGGACGCGTCGTTCGACGAGCTGGCCGAAGCGCTCTACGAGCTCGGAGTCGTCCGCCGGCTCGAAGGCGAGCTCGAGGCGGCCGAGGCGCTGCACCGTGAGGCCTTGGCACTTCGCCGGCAGGGGCCGGCCGACGCGAGCGCTCTCGCCGAAAGCACCAACGAGCTCGGGATCGTGGCCTGGGCTCGCGGCGACTATGAGGCGGCCGAGGCGATGCATCGCGAGACCCTCGAGCGGCGTCGCGCACTCGCCGCACAGGGCACGATCGACCGTCTTCCCGTGTCGTCGAGCCTCAACAACCTGGCGCTCGCCCTGAGCTACCAGGGGCGGCCCGCCCAGGCCTTGCCGCTGCTCGAGGAGTCGCTGGCGATTCGCCGCGTCCAGCTCGGTGCACGCCATACGCGGATCGTCACCGTCCTGAACAACATGGCGCGAGTCTTCAACGGGCTCGGGCGCCTCGCCGACGCCGAACGAACCTACCGCGAGGCGCTCGAGATGTCGCGCGAGCTCTACGGCACCGAGCATCGGCAAACGGCGCGACTGCTGCTCAACCTGTCGGTGCCGATCGCCGACCAGGGACGTTTCGGCGAGGCCCTCGAGCTCGCCGAGGAGTCGCTGCGGCTGCGCCGCATGCTGCTCGATCTCGACCACCCGGACACTCTGAGCACGCAGGGTCGGGTCGCCGGCTATCTGCATCGCCGCGCGGGTCTCGGACGACGCGACGATCTTGAACGCGCCGAGAGCCTGCTGCGTGACACCCTGGAGCGACGGCGTGCCCGAGGCGACGCGGAGCATCCCGACCAGTTGCACGACCTCGGGGCTCTCGGTGAGGTGCTGCTCGACGCCGGGCGGCTCGACGAAGCCGAGGCCTTGCTGCGCGAGGTGTTGAAGAGGACCCGGGGCGCCCTCGGTGTCGACCATCCCTCGGTGGCGTGGAATCTGCGCCAGCTCGGCGACGTGCTGCGCTGCCTCGGTCGAGAGGACGAGGCCCGACAGTCGTATCGCGATGGTCTCGCCCTGCTGCGGCGGGTAACCCCGGAGAGCCCGCGCTCCGAGACGCTGCGTCAACGTCTCGAGACGGCAGGCCGCCCCTGTCCGCCCGCCGCCACGTCCGTCGAGGTCCTGAACCGTCCGATTTGACGAAGGATCTGTGACCGACGCCTCGTCTCCAAGAAAAGTCGCTGGTTCGTGGCGGACTCTCTCGCCGCACGGTGTGGGCATGGACAGAGCCGGCGAAGACCGCCGGTCACCACAACCAGGAGAGAACACGATGACCTACCTTCCCGGCGTCGACATGCTCGGCTACCTCTACGACATCCTCGGCGAGTACGCCGACGCTAGTTCCACTGAGGAGCCGGTCGTCATCGACGGCATCCAGAACGCGACCGAAACGACCGAGTTCTCCTATGACGGGCTCGCCGATGCGACCTACGAGGTCCCGACGACCTGCTTCGTCCAGAACTCGACTCCCACGACAGAGCATTTCCAGGCCGATGGCGAGAACTTCGAGGAGTTCACGCGCGATACGCAGGCGAAGCTCAGCGCGAGCGGTGACTACGGCTCGTTCTCCGGCTCGATCGATGTGTCCTACGGCGAAGACGTGATGGCGAGCAGCGAGTACTACTACTCCACGATCTTCGACACTTCGACCGGCTATGTGCTGCGCATTCGCGACGAGTCGGCGGTGCTCATTGCAGAGGTACAGACCGCGCTCGACGACTTCAGTATCTCTCCGGCCGATTTCTTCAGTACCTACGGCACCCATGTCGTGGTCGGCGTCGAGGTCGGCGGTCAATGCCGATACTGGGCCTACGGTTCGAAGGAGACGTTCGAATCGTTGAGTGAGTTCAACATCAATGTCGGCGCGGCGTACGCGGGGCTCTCTGGCTCTGCGTCCTACGACGACTCGGTCGGCACCAAGGCCGAGCTCGTCGCCTCGACGACGGGAGTCGAAGTGTTCGGCGGCACGACCGAGGGGCGCACCGGTGTCACCGCGAGCCAGGACTACTCCGGCTGGGCGGCGACAATTCCCTACCAACCAGCCGTCATCGGGTTCGCTGACAGCCTGCTGCGTCCGATCTGGGAGTTCTGCAGTGACGATGCGACAACCAACGCCGACGGCCAGACCCGTGCCGAAGAGCTCGAGGCCGCCTTCGAGGAGCTGTATGTGCCGCTGCGCAGCAACGCAGTGTGGCACGACATCGATGGCCAGGACTACGACAAGTACAAGGAAGTGCGCACCGACGACCCCGAGGAGTTCGCCGTGGGTTTCGGCGCCACGGTCAACACCAACGGCAACCTCGAGCGGGTCGGCATGATGGTCGAAAACGTCCGCTCCGGGGAGCGCCACTGGATCACGTCCGAGGGCGGTGACTTCGAGAAGCAGGGCGAGGTCCCTGCGGGCTGTGCGCTCACCGGAATCGCGCTGAGTGCCGGCAGCGACAAAGTGAAGCAGCTCAAGCTCTACTACCAGCGTGTGAACGAGGGCCATTCCACGAACGACGGCTCGGCGCTCGACCGCACCGTGTACGAGATGCTCGACATCGATCACGACAGCTGGGAGCTCGACAGCGAAACGTCGTCCGGGAACACCAAGGCGTTGAGTGGCTTTCGCGTCTACGTGAAGAACAACGACGGCAAGAAGCTGTCGCAGATCGAGAGCGACTTCGCGATCGCCGCCGACAGCTGAAAGAGCCGCAGACCGAGCGCCGAGCGCTCACCTGCCCGTCCCCGACTCGTCGGGGCCGGGCAGTTTTCAGCGGGTCGGGTGGTGGCTGGCGTTGGAGTTGTTGGCTGCTCAGGCTTCGCGCAGGCGCTCGCGGCGCAGTCGGTGACTGCGGTCGAAAAGTCGCCGGAAGGCCAGGGCGACGACGGCGGTGGTGGCGAGGGCCACGCACGATGCGATCATGAACAGGATCACGATCTGGTAGCGCACCGCGTCGGCGGGCGCCGCGCCAGCGAGAATCTGGCCGGTCATCATTCCCGGCAGGCTGACGATTCCCATCACCATCATCGAGTTGATCGTCGGCACCAGGCCGACGCGCAGCGCCCCCCGGACCTCGCCGCGCGCCGCCTCCCAGCGCGTCGCGCCGAGCGCCAGGAGTCCTTCGAGCTCGCCGCGCCGGCGCGCACAGCCCTCGAGGAAACGCTCGAGGCCGAGCGAGATGCCGCTCAGGGCGTTGCCGAGCAGCATGCCGTGGAGCGGAATCAGGTACTGAGGCTCCCACCACGGATCGGTTTGCAGCACCACGGTGAGCGCGAAGCCGGTGACCAGGAACGACGCGCCGAGGATCGACACCAGGCTGCTCCAGTAAATGCCGGCGAATCGTCGGCTGGTGCGGCGCACGGCCGACACTGAGGCGATGCCCGCCATCAGCAGCGCGATCGTCAGGATCACGAGCGGCTCGTCGCTGCCGAAGACCCATTCGAGGACCAGGCCGACGAGGAGCAGCTGCACCACCATGCGCACACTGGCGACGAGCAGATCGCGCGCCAGTCCGAGGCGCAGGGCGAGCGAGAGCACGATGTTCACCGCCAGGAGCGCCGCCGCGGCGCCGAGCTGGCCGAGGCTGATCTCGACGTAGCTTGCTTGGACGACGCTCACGGTCTCTCCCGTTCCGTGCCGGACGGCGCGTCGGCGCCGAGGTCGAGACGGCGAGCGGCGACCCGCTCGAGCTGCGCCGGGTCGTGGCTCGTCCACACCACGGCGCGGCCGTTGCCGTCCGCCCAGTCGTTTTCAGACCCACCCGTGAGCCACTGATCAATCAGGCGCTCGAACGACGCCGTCGCCTGCGGATCGAGGCTCGCCGTCGGCTCGTCGAGCAGCAGCACCCGCGGCTCGAGCAGCAGCGCCCGCACTCCGGCGACGATCTGCCGTTCGCCTCCCGAGAGGTCGACGATCCGCGCGCGCAGGAAGCTCTCGTCACGCTCGAGCGCCGCCAAGAGCTCGACGGCGCGGGCCCGGTCGAAGCGCTTGCCGGCGTGGACCCGCAGCGCGAACGGCAAGCGCAGGTTGTCGAGCACATGCGCGGTGCGGCCGTCGAGGTCGTCGAGAAGCGCCGGCGCCTGCGCCAGGTAGAGCACGCGGGCCCGGTGCGCGGGAATCGCGGCACGGGTGGCCTCGTCGAGTGTGCGACCGTCGGCGCGGAGTGCCCCTTCGTCGAGCGCGTCGAGCGCCGCGAGGGCGCGGAGCAGCAGCGTCTTGCCCGTGCCCGAACGGCCGACCACGGCGAGCCGATCGCCTGCCTCGAGACGCAGGTGGAGGTGCCGCCACGGCCAGCGCACGCCGGCGTCGCCGTCGATCCGGCGGCCGGCATGGGCCAGCTCGAGCAGCGCCGTCACGGTCAGGTCTCGTCGGCCGGTGGACGACGTCGCCAGCGTCGGTGCATCCACACCCACTGCTCGGGGCGCCGGCGCACCTGCGCCTCGATCGCGGCGGTCATCACCGCGGTCGCGCCTACCGGGTCGTCGGGCAGCTCGAGCGGCGGGTGGAACACTGCGCGGTGGGTGCCGTCGTCGAGGCGCTCGTCGAACGCCGGCACGACGGCCGCACCGAGGCGCAGCGCCAGGTCGGCGACGGCGCGCGGCGTGTGCGCCAGGTGGCCGAAGAACGGCACCCACACCCCGTCGGTGGCGATGTCTTGGTCGATCAACATCGCCAGCACCTTGCCCGAGCGCAGCGCGCGCAGCAGCTGCCGCGCCGACGAGCCGCTGCCGCGCGCGATCGTCTCGGTGCCGAAGTGGTCGCGCAGCCGCACCGCCAGGCCGTGCGCCGCCGGGTCCTCGAGCTCGCGCGCCATCGCCGCGAAGCCGACGCCGTGCGCATGGTTGGCGAGCGAGATCAGCTCCCAGTTGCCGCAGTGCCCGGTGACCAGGAGAATCGGTCGCTTCTCGGCGCGCAGCTGGTCGATGATCTCGACCCCTTCGAAGCGTACGTGGCGCGCGACGTCGAGCGGCGGGCGGCGCAGCGCGTGCAGCAGCTCGAGGCCTGACAGGCCGAAGTGGCGAAAGTTGGCCCGAACGATCGCCTCGCGCTCAGATTCCGACAGCTCGGGCATGGCCAGCGCCAGGTGCTCGTGCGCGCGCCCGCGGTCGCGCCGCGCCAGTGGGTAGCCGAGGACGGCGAGCGCCGCGCCAACGCGCTGCGCGCCGCGCCACGAGAGCTTCGCGGCGAGCCACGACACCACCCGCAGGATACGCGCCAGCAGCCGTCGCCGCAGCCAACGGCGCAGCCGTGCGCGCGGTCCGGTCTGCCGAGGGCTCATTGCTCTGGAGGGCCGAAATACGGCGCCACGACCTCGTCCCAGGCGCCGCGCGCTCGCAGAATCGACTCGATCATTTCGCGCACGCACGCGTTGCCGCCGCGCCGCGTCAGCACTCGGTCGACCCGCGCCCGCACTTCCGGGTCGGCGTCGGCCGGCGCGAAGGCGAGCCCGCAGAGCCGCAGCAACGGTAGATCCTGCAGGTCGTCACCGACGCCGGCGACTTGTGTCGCCTCGGCCCCGTGGCGAGCGAGAAAGTCGTCGAAGTCGGCCCGCTTGTCCTGCGAGCCGAGCACCACGTGCTCGAAGTCGAGGTCGGTCAGCCGCCGCTCGAGCGGCGCCGACGAGCGTCCCGAAATCACCCCGAGCCGCAGCCCGGCTCGCTGCGCCAGCCGCACCGCCAGCCCGTCGCGCACGTGGAAAGTCTTCACCGTCTCGCCCTCGGCGGTGTAGAGCAACCGCCCGTCGGTCAACACGCCGTCGACGTCGAGCAGCAGCCACGTCAGCGCGCGGCAGCGCTCAGCGAAGGTGGAGTCGTCGAGGGGCGTCGGATCGAGCGGAGTGGAGGCGTGGTGCGCGTCGGCCATGGCGGCGGGAGCATAGCGCACGGGTGCGCCTTCGTCGGTCTCTCCGGGACCAGGACGCCGAGTCGTCGAGCCGACGGAATGGCATCGACCAAGATCCGCTGTCGAGATGGGTCTTGGTTGTGACCATGGGCTCGATTTCGGCGTCCCTGTACCGTTCAGTCTCCTGCCGACTCCGTAGGCCGCCAGAGTTCAAGGGGGAAGATTCGAGCGGCGTGGTGAAAATCACGATCGGTCGTCAGCATCGTCAGGCCGCGACGTAGGCAGAGCTGGGCCAAGAGCGCGTCGACGGTGCCCAGCTGAATTCCGGCTCTCCGGCATCGATTTCGAAGCTCGGCCGCCTCGATGTGATCGGTACGATCTGGAACGATCATGGGCAGAGCGCGAAAACGATCGAGCAGGGCCTCGGCTGCCCTCGGACCATGAAATCCCTGCAACAGCTCCTGAAGGATCAAGCCAGTCGTCAGAACTGACTCTCTCTTCGCCAGTGCGCGCCGAAGCCGGAGTGTTTCCTCGGTGCCGTCAGGTCGATTTCGGCGGAAGGCCAGCGACCAGACGCTGGTATCGACGAGGAGCCTCAATCGCGGGAGCGCTCCGACTTGTAGTCGTAGTCTGGATCCCAGTCGAGGGAGCCGAAGAGCTCCAGAATTCGGGCCTGCTCACGGCGTGCGACGAGCTCCTTCAGGGCGAGGGTCACGGCAGCGGTCTTGGTCTTGACGCCGCTGACTTCGACAGCTCGTTCCAGAAGTGCAGGGTCGATGGCGAGGTTGGTTGCCATGATCGTACTTTCGCACATGCACTCGCACAATCTCAAGTGGCGGCGCTCGTCTCCGTCGACCGCCGGGCCCTGCATTGGTTCGGAGGAATCCAGAGCCTACCAGCGCCCCGGCTCGAGCGGCGGTAGGTTGCGGTAGCCGCGCGAGGTTTCGACCCAGGCGTCGTTGATCAGGTTGCGTTGCATCAGGTAGAGGATCGCGACCGGCTCGCCGTCAACGCGGGCGGGGGGCAGGCCGCTGCGCCAGATCCAGTCCATGTAGTGGAACACGACGATTGGCGGATGCAGGTCGTTCTCGAGCACCGGCTGGCGCATGATGCCTTCGCGGTCGAGAATGAATTCGAGGAGGAACGGCGTGCGGCGCCCGTCGACGATGGAACCGGCGAGGCTCTTCGGCAGGTCGAGGGCCTTCTCGGGCGGCGGCTCGAAGCCGGGGTGTTTGAAGTCGGTCCAGACCTGGATGGGTGGGGGCACCTTGCGCAGGGCGCGGGGCTCGAGTTCGCGGAAGAGGCCGGCTGCGGCGCCGTAGGCGCTGAAGTCGCGGCGCTGGACCTTCAGGTCGAGCGCGTTGGCGGTATACCAGTACCAGGCCGCGCTGGGACGCTCTCCGAGGTTGGCGTAGGCGATGGCGTGCTGGAGCGCGAGCTCGGTGAGCACCTCGCGCGTGTCCGGGGCGCGGGTCGCCTGCTGGAGGATGTCGTCTTTGAGATTCGAGGTCGCACGCAGGCCCCTCTTCCAGCGCCCGTCGCGCAGTAGCTCGTCGACCGCGGCGAGCTCGGCGTCCCAGGCGCCGTGCGCGCTATAGGTGCGTCCGCGGTCACCGCGCTGGGCGACGGCAGAGGCGGCGAGCGCCATGAGCAGGCCCATGGTCAGGGCGAGGGCGAGCAGGCGAGGAATCGGTCGGCGACGGAGGGCTGGGTCGGTCATCAGGGGCTCCCGGCGATAGCACGGCGTTCTTGGCCTCGAGGCGTTCGATGATGCAGGTCTCGTGCCAGGGGCCAGGTCATTCGATCACGCCATGATCCGTCCGAAAGTACTCGCCGCGCGCCCTCTCCTTGCCGCGCACCGTCCTCGTCAGGTCACATTCACACTCGGACGCACCTCTGCAGCGCCTCCCAGGCGGCCTCGATGTCGGCCTCGTCGGTGCGCCAGTTGGTGATCGAGACGCGCGCCGCGGGGAGGCCGCGGTAGACGGTGGGGGTGAGGTAGATTGTACCGTCGTCACGCAGGCGGGCAAGGAAGGCGGCGATGTCGTCCAGTGTCGGCTCCTGGGAGCCTTCGGAGGAGACCGTGAAGCAAAGACCGTTGAGGCGCACCGGGGCGAGCAGGCGGAATCGCGGGTCGGCGTCGAGGCGGCGTCCGAGCGACGCGGCGAGGTCGCAGCAGCGTTCGATGATCTCGGCGTGTCCGCGACGTCCGTAGGCCGCGAGGGTCGACCAGATCGGTAGGGCACGCAAGCGCTGTGAGTTCTCGGGCGTGAGGTGCACGAAGGTGTCGTCGCGAATCTCGGTGCCGATGTACGACGCGGCGTTGCGGAACACCGCGCCGAGCAGGTCGCGGCGCGGCGTCAGCAGCAGCGCGCCGTCGTAGGGCACGTTGAGCCATTTGTGTGCGTCGACGGTGATCGAGTCGGCGTGCTCGAGGCCGGCGACGAGGTGCGCGAAGCGTGGTGAGGCGGCGGCGAGGGCGCCGAACGCCCCGTCGACGTGGAGCCAGAAGTCGTAGCGCTCTTTGAGCCGACCGAGGGCCCCGAGATCGTCGAAGTCGCAGGTGTTCACGGTGCCTGCGGCGGCGACCACGATCGTCGGGCCGTCGGCCGCGTCGAGGGCCGCCTCGAGCGCGTCGAGATCGATCGCTTCACGACCCTCGAGCGTGGTGACTGGCTGAAGCGCGGAGCGTCCGAGGCCCGCCATCGACAGCGCTTTCAGCACGCTCGAGTGTGCGGTGCCGGCGTGCACCGTCGCCGGTCCGAGCGCGGCGACGCCCTGCTCGGCGACGTCGACGCCGCGCCGTTCGCCGAGCCACTGGCGCGCCGCCGCCAGGCCGGCGAAGTTCGACACCGTGGCGCCGGTGACGAAGACGCCGCCGAAGTGCTCCGGCAGGCCGAGCAGCTGACGCATCATGCCGAGGGCGTCGAGCGCCAGCGCCTGGGCCGACGAGGTGCCGGCGTCGACCGCGTTCTGGTCGAACGCGCCGGTGAGCCAGTCACCGGCGAGCGCCGCCGGGGTCGCGCCACCGGTGACGAAGGCGAAGTAGCGCGGTCCGGCGCTGCCGCTCAGCCACGGCCCGTAGCGGGCCAGCAGGTCGCGGCGAGCGACGTCGGCGCCGAGGCCGTCGTCGAGCAGGCCCAGTGGCTCGATCGCCGGTGGCGTTTGCACGACGGGGCGGGAGTCGAGGTCGGCGAGAAAGCTCTTTGCCGCGTCGGCGGTGGCGTCGAGGATCGCGGGCAGGCGGCGTCGGTCGTCGTCGAGAGGTCTCATGCCTCTTCCGATGCGTCGGCTCTCCGCCGGGTTGCACCGGTCTCCGAGGCGCCTAGGCAAGTCGTCCCGGGACACTAGTCGAGCTGAAGATCCGACTCAGGAGTCCTGGTCCGATGTCCTCACCCTGCGCACCTGACGCACCGACGAGAAGACTGAAGAGCTTTGCACATCTGGCCCTGGGAAGAATGAAGTAGCAAGACAAATCGTAGCTTTGATACGAGATCTTCTCGGTTGACGCGATTTGAGTTGACTTGGACAACAAATGAGTGCGTCCTGCCACGGTTCAGGAGCTCCCCATGCTGTCGATCGCCCCCCATCGAAGCCCCACCCTCCGCGACGTGGCCCGTGGCCTGCTCTGCCTGGGACTCATGGCAGCGCTCGCCGCTCCGGCTATCGCCGACCGGGGCCGTGCCTACGCCGCCCGCGGTGCCTGGGACGCCGAGCTCGCCGAGGTCGACGCGCTGCTGCGCGCCGGCCGCTGGACCAAGGGCTTGCGAGCGACGCTGAAGCTGAAGGGCGACATTCTCGACAGTACGGCGCGTGCCAGCGACGCGCGCGAGGTGCTCGCCGAGCTGGCGCTCCAGCATGCGATCGTCTACGCGAACACCGGCGACGAGGCGAGCGCGGCCTGGTACTGGTACACCGCGAGCGCGCTCGATCTCAAAGTACATCGGCGCGACTTCAGTGCCTACGGTACCGCCGGCGCGCTCTTCGACACGCTCGCGCCGCGCGCCTTGCATCGCGTCCCGGACTCGGTCGATGTGTGGACCGACTTCGGGCATCCGGGCTTCGAGATGCCGCGCCAGAAGCCGCTCCGGCTGCCGAAGTCGCTTGCCGGCTCGCTCGTCGACGGGCGGCGCACGACGTTCGTGCTCGAGTTCATCGTCGACCGCGACGGCACGCTGCGCGAGCCGGTGCTGGAGAACGATCTGCATCCTCCAGTCGTCGTCTTCCACTACATGGACTGGATCTGGCGCAGCGGCCTACCGCCCGCCCGCGTCGACGGCGAACCGGTCGCGGTCCTCTACGAGATGCGGCGCAATCTGATCAACGATCGCTGGGTCGAGACTTCGCGGAGCTTCAGCGGCAAACCCAGGATCGATTTTCTTCGCCGGTGAGGGAGTCGAGGGTCCACCGTCGTTGAGACTCCGACCGGCTCGTTTCGAGCCGGCTGCTTTCAACACGGAGGATCCAACATGGGAGCGATCCAAGGACTCTCGAGCACGGCGAAGCGAGCCGGTCGGCTGGGCTTGCTGTGCGTGGTTCTGGTCGGGGCGAGCCTCATCGTGGCGCCGGCCTCGGCGACCGCGGGCGGTGCGGCCGAAGGAACGTGCAACGAGGGGACCGGCAAGCCGGCCCTCGATTTGACCTGGAAAGGATTGCCGGGAGACGACGACGAGATCACGCCGACGGGTTCGGTGGTCCAGCTGCGAGTCGAAAATCGCCTGCGGCAAACTGTGTTCGTCGACCTCTCGGTCGCCGCCGTGCTCGACGCGCGGCGCGAGACGGTGAGCCTCGGAATGGTCGTGATCGGCCCCGGCGCGCGGACCGAGCTGCCCCTCGATCTCGCCGCGCTCGGCATGCCGCCGGCGCTGCTCGACTTCTCGGGCCGAGTCGCCGCGCATGCCGTCGCGCGGCTCGACCAGGGCGCGCCGGTGCACCAGGTGGCCTATGCGCCGCACATCTTCTTCCACCTCGACGGTGCCCAGATGGTGGTCTATCGGCGCGGCGCGATGCTCGCGCGACACGACGGAGGCGACTACGCCAACCGTGGCGAGAAACTGCGCCGGTGGATCGCCGACCGTGGCCTGAAGCTGCGCGGTATCGGCTACTACGGACGCGGACTCGACCTCACGGACGACGACGGAGGACCGCCCGACCCGACCGGGGATCCGAACGGGCCGCGTCGTCTCACTGCCGGCTCGGACGCCTCGACCCACCACCACGCCGACCGACGGGGGACTCTGCGATGAGCTTCACGAACCGACAGCCGACCGACCTCGGCCTCTCGTTCGTGGGCTTCGCGGCCTGGCTTCTGGTGCTCGGCTTCGTCGCCGCCACGGCGCAGGCCGACGACCAGGAGATTTGCCTGCGATACCCGGTGGAGACCGTCGACAGCGGCCTCGGCGTCGACTTCGAGGACTACTACGCCCTCAACGACACCGTGTGGCCGTACTGGAAGTCGCGCGGCGCCGCCTACCAGGTGCTGCATCCCGACACGCTCGACGTGATCCAGCAGGGTTACGCCAGCGACGTCAACGGCTGCTTCACGATCGCCGACGCCGACATGCCGGCGAGCGACGAGATCGTCCTCGTCTTCTACCTCGACTCGCGCCTCTTCGGCGATCTGCGTATTCGCACCCGCGAGGCCAATTCCGTGGCGGAGTGCAACGACAATCCCTTCGCCGACCACACCGGCGAGCCCGACTACTGCCAGCCGCTGGTGTGCGCCGGGCAGACGACTCCGCTCACCGGCCCGGGCAAGAAGTACCTCGACTACTTCTGCGGCGGCTCCGAGGGCACGCTGCAGGCGCTCGGCGCCTTCCCGGCCTACTGGTGGCACCATTTCGACCCGGCGGCGCTCGACTACCAGCCGACGATCACGCTGCGGCACCGCGACGGCTGCCAGAACTCACCCTATCCGCCGTGCTCGAACGCGGTGGCGTTGGCGTACGACCACATCGAGACCGCGATCAACATCGACGACCAGACGGAGCAGAAGTACCGGCAGAAGTTCCTCGTCGGCCACGAGGTCGGACATGCGATCGAGCAGGCCTACCAAAAGGCGCGCTTCGCCGACGACGACTACCTCAACGGCAGCTACCTGCTCGCCGACGACCCCGCCTGCGGGAGCGCCGGTGAGCTGCATGCGCTGACCTCGCGCGAGTACGTGAGCGCGGCGATCGCCGAGGGCTTCGCGCACTTCGTGTCGGCCGACGCGTACAACGACCACAGCGACTCGACCGGTCGCTTCACCTACTACAAGGACGACCTCGGCTTCCCGCGCGACATCGCGCTCGAGGGCGAGCCGGCCTTCGACATGGGCTCGCCGCATCGGTCGAACCGCTATTTCGAGCGGGTGTGCACGGCGACGGCATCCAACGCCGGCACCGAGCTCGACTGGCTGCGCTTCTTCTGGGATCTGCACTCCGGAGGCGGCGCCGACGGCGAGCACGAGAACCTGCTCGTGATGCGCGTCGACGCGGCCTATCAGGGCACGAACTGGGGCAACCAGAACGGTTACCACCTGCTCGAGGACAATGTCTGCAACGGTCCGGCGGGCGCTCAGCTCTTCCAGGCCGAGTTCTTGCAGTACGCCGGCAGCGACGACGGTCTCGGCGGCAACGGGGTCGAGCCCGACGGCATGGTGCCGGGCTGCTGAGGCGAGTGGACTGTCAAGTCGCGGCGGTGGGTGGCCCGCCCGCCCGCCGTCGCGCGAGCGCGTGGACGAACTCGTCGCGGAAGTGCCGTGCGAGCGCGCGGCGGGCGGAGAGCGTGGTGTCGGGCTCGCGGCCGTCGGCAAGGCGCAGGATCTGGCGGTAGAACCAGGCGACCGAAGCCTGGTGGTTGAAGCCGCGCACGCTGCGCAGCCGGCTCGACGGACCGAGCGGCCCCGGCGCCAGGCGCAGCGACCGCTCCCAGCGCGGTGCCTCTTCGGCGCTGGCCTCGAGCAGCCGCCGCGGCAGATCGGGCTCGACGCAGAGCGGACGGGCGATTCCGACGACATCGAGCTCGCCCTGCGCCACCGCGTCGGTCATCGCGCGGTGCGAGCGAAAGCCGCCCGTGACCATCAGCGGGACGTCGTCGATCTCGCCGCGGATGGTCTGCGCGTAGTCGAGGAAGTAGGCCTCGCGGGCGCGCGTGCCGGCTGCCTGGCGGGGTGTGCCGGGGCGCGCGTCCCGCGGGGCCTCGTTGTCGGGCTGGCCGTCGCGGTCCTCGGCCTCGTCCGCTTCATCGTCGGCGGTGAAGAAGCGGAGATGCTCGTAGGTGCCGCCCGAGATCTCGAGCAAGTCGATGCCCTCGCCGGCGAGCCATCCGGCGACGCGCGCCGCGTCCTCGAGCGCGAAGCCGCCCTGCTGGAAGTCGGCCGAGTTCAGCTTCACCGCCACCGGAAAGCGCGGGCCGACCCGCTCGCGCACGACGCGTACCGTGTCGAGCAGGAAACGCGCGCGATGTTCCAACGAGCCACCCCAGCGGTCGGTGCGGCGGTTGACGCGCGGCGAAAGGAACTGGCTCGCCAGGTAGCCGTGCGCGGCGTGGATCTGCACGCCCGTGAAGCCGGCGCGCTGCACCAGGACGGCGGCGCGGGCGAAGCGCTCGATGATGTCGAGGATCTCGCCCTCGGTGAGCGCGCGCGGCCGACCGAAGAAGCCGGCGAGGCGCAGCTGCACCGGCGACGGCGCCACCGGCTGTGCGTTCGACATGCGCGAGCACTGTCGCCCGGGATGGTTGATCTGCACCCACAGGTGGTTGCCGCCGGCAGTCCCGGCCGCGGCCCAGCGCTCGAGCGCGTTCATTCCTTTGCCCTTCTCGCCGCCGGATTCCACGCCGAGGACGGCGTCGCTGACCACGACGTTGCCGGGACGCTCGAGGTAGCGCCAGTCGACCATCACGTTGCCGGTGATCAGCAGACCCGCGCCGCCGTCGGACCACTGACGGTAGAGCGCCGCATGGCGCGGGTTGGCGTGTCCGTCGACGGCGGCCAGTCCCTCGGTCATCGCCGACTTGGCGAGCCGGTTCTCGAGCATCGCACCGCACGGCAGGACAAGCGGGCGCTCGAGCGGTGAGAGCTCGAGCGTGTCGTGGACGAGGGCCATGGTGCTACTCGATCGTGCCGCGGTCGTCCGAGCGCGTCCAGGCGCTGGTGCGGCCGAGCAGCGGGACGCCGATGTAGCCGCGCAGGTTCAGCGTCTCGCCGTCGAGGCTCATGCGCGCCTTGTAGGTCTTGCCACTCTCCGGATCGTAGATCGTGCCGCCGGACCAGACTCCGTCGCCGTTCGGCGCGGGCGGGAAGCTCTCGAGAATCTGCAGGCCGAGCAGCGGACGATCGCGCAGGCTCGGATCGGGATTGTCGTCGTCGACCTCGGGCTTGCCGTGCTCGTTGAGCGGGTCCTCGAGCCACACCAACCGACCGCAGAGATTCTCGCCGCAGGGCGCGATGCGCACTTTGGCGTCCCGGTGCTCGGTGAGCCAGGTGCCGACCACCGACGGCTCGGCAACGACGCTCGGCGCGAGGACCGAGAGCGCTGCGGCGAGGCCGAGAAGGGCTCGACGCGAGACGGCGGGAACGTTCGGCGAAAGGAAGGGCACGCGGCGCATGGGGGGATCCTCCGGTCGGGGCACGAGCGGTCGTGGTGTGCGCCTCGATGCTAGTGGATTCGAGCCCGCCGGGCGACACGCGCGGCGGCGCGGCGTAGAATCGATGAATGTGCCGTCCACTTCTGCGTTCCTCAGAGCTCTCCTTCGTCGCGCCGCTCGCCGTCGCCTCGGTGCTTGTCGTCGCCCATCTGTTCGCGGGGTCCTCGTGGGCCCAGCCGGCCGAGGCCGGGCCCACCGGCGACCCCGCGGCGCGCGTCGTTCCCGCCGAGGCGGGAGTCCCGGTCGTCGTCGCCGTCGACACCAGCCGCTCGTTGAATCAACGCGCGCTCGGAGACGTCGTCGACCGTCTGCGACGGGTTCTCGACGCGCTGCCCACCGACACGCCGACAGCGCTCCTCAGCTTCGATGATGAACCGCGCTGGCTGGTGGCGCCGTGGGCCGACCCGGCGGCGGTCGCCGCCGGCCTGGACGCGGCGAAACTCGACGGCGACTTCACGTTGCTGCACGATGCGCTCTTCACCGCGACCCGGGCGCTCGAGGGGGGCGGCATCGTGCTGCTCGCCTCCGACGGCCGCGATGAGAACTCCGCGGTGACGGTGGACGATTTGGCGCGCCGCGCCGAGGCCGAGGGGATTCGCATTCTCACCGTCGGGACCGGGCGGTCGATCGACACGCTGTCGCTGCGTCGCCTGGCGATGGTTACCGATGGCACCTTCCTCGGCGATGTGCACGCGACGGACGCGTCGGAGATCGCCGAGGCGGTCGACGGCGCTCGGTCGGCGGTGGCCGAGCGGCGGCGGGAGGCGCGCGGAGTGCGCGCCGCGTCGAGCGTTGCCGCGCCGAGCTCGGCGGCGTTGCCGGCCACGTCCGGCCGCGCTGCGGGACAGCCCGACGTCGGCGAGTCGGCGACGATCGGAACCGCCGCGTCGGAGAGCGCTGGCGACGCCGCGACGACCGTCGCGCCGGCTCGATCGCGCCTGCCGGGCCTCGACTGGTCGTGGGTCGCCGCCGGCGCCGTCCTCGCGCTCCTGCTCCTCGGCCTCGCCTTCCTGCGCCGTAGCCGGCCGGCGCCGAGCGCGGACCTCGAGACCGCCGACGACGAAGAGCTCGAACGGCGCGCCGAGGACGAGGCGGTGGCCGCCAGCTTGCGGCAGGATCTGCTCGACTCGGCGGAGGAGACCGCCGGAGAGAGCGCCGAGACCAGCGTCGACACGCAGAAGATCCAGCAGCTCAGCCTCGAGGATCGCCTGGAGAAGACGCGCGTCCTGTCGAGCCACGCGATGCTGATCGTGCGTCGTCCTGGCGAATCGCCACGCTCGTTCCTGCTCGACGAGCACAAGGCTTTCGCCGTCGGCCGCGACCGCGAGATCAACACGCTCGCGCTGCCCGATCCGTCGCTCAGCGCGCGGCACTTCAAGGTCGTGCCGCGCGGCCCGGAGCATTTCTTCGTCGACGTCGGCTCGACCAACGGCAGCTTCATCGGCGGTCGGCGAACCACGGCGAAGCGCCTGCGCTCGGGCGATCGCATCCGCGCCGGGCAGGTGGAGTTCGAGTTCCAGAGCTATGGCGCCAGCGCCTGACGGCCGCTGCGTCACTCTCGGCGCGGCCGCCGCTCGGTCTCTCGCTCTGATTCTGGGCATCGGGTGTGTGCTGGCGCTCACCGGCTGCGACCGCGCGGTGCGGACGGCCTTCGCTCTCGTCACCGATCCACCACCGCGGCTGCCGGCGGAGCGCGAGATCCACGACTTGCCGTACGCGGTGCCGGCGAGTGACGGAAAGATGGAGCTTGGTGCCGGCGACCGGCGCACGCCGGACCAGAGATTGGTCGACGATCCGAAACACCGCTACGATCTCTTCTTGCCGGCGGTCGAGCCAGGGTGGCCGGTGGTGGTCTTCGTCCACGGCGGTGGCTGGACGAGCGGTGATCGTGACCTCGCGTTTGGAGATTTCGAGGTCTACGGCGCCATCGGGCGACGCCTGGCGATGCAAGGTATCGGCGCGGCGGTGATCAGCTACCGATTGCAGCCGTCGGTCACCTGGCGCGAGCAGGTGGAGGACGTGGCGTACGCGACGGCCGCGGCGGCCGACGAGGCGGCGGCGCGTGGTGCGGACCGTCGGCGCCTCTTCGTCTCGGGTCACTCGGCGGGAGCTCAGCTCGCGACCTATGCGGCGGTACGCGGCGACCTGCTCGCGGCGGCAGGAGTCGATGAGGTGTGCGGCGTCGCCGCGATCAGCGGCGCCGGCTACGATCTCGCCGACGAGCGCACCTACGCGCTGGGCGCGCAGCGCGCGTACTACGAGGAGCGTTTCGACACCGGCGACGGCTGGCAGAGAGAGGCCTCGGCAATGACCTGGCTCGATGCCGACGATCCGCCGATGCTGCTGCTCTTCGGGCGCGAAGAATGGCCCAGCTTGCAGTACCAGAATCGGCTGCTCGCCGATCGTCTCGGAACGCTCGGTATCCGCTACACGCTGCGCGATGTGCGCGGCACCGGCCACCGCCGCATGGTGGTCGAGGCGAGCGATCCCGATGAGCCGGTGCTGCGCTCTCTGGTCGAGTTCGTTCGCTCGACGCCGTGCGGCGACGCGTCGTGAGAGCCCACTAGAGCTCGTCGGCGAGCTCGGATGCCTCCTCGAGCGTGTCGATGTCGCGCGCCAGCGACAGCGCGTCGAGCAGCGGCACGTAGCCGCGTCGCTCGGGGTGCGCGCGCCGGTGGTCGGTGCGGTAGAACGCGCGGTGCAGGCGTCTTTCCATCTCGTCGGCCGAGGCGCGTCCGCGCGCCAGCTGCAGCGAGAGGATCGGCGCATGCCGGAGACCGCTGAGCAGCGCTCGCGGTTCGTGGATCATGAAGTAGGGAATCAGCTGCAGCGCGACCGCCGCGAAGCGGCGGCCGACAGACCGGTTGCGCGTGCGGTACAAGAACTCGAAGAGCTTGAGCACGAAGCGAATGCGAATGCCGCGCGGCCAGCCGAGGATGAAGTGGCTCGGCAGGATCGGCACCGCCTCGCCGCCGCCGTGCGGCTGCAGCCGGTAGCGCGGTTTGTAGGACGAGCTGCCGAGCTCGTCGTCACGCTGCGGAATGCGCACCTGGGGCATCCAGAAGTCGACCGGCCACCGGGTGTCGAGGTCGGCCAGCGCGTGGCGCAGCTCGTCCGGGTCGGGCACGATGTCGCAGGTGGTGAAGACCACTGGGCCATCGCCGCCGGTGCGCTGCGCGAAGACCTCGAGCGCGGCGCGCAGATTGTCGGCGAAGCTGCCGTCGGTGTCGATGATCTCGGCGCCGGCGGTGATGTTTCCGTAGACCCGACGCGGCCCGGCGACAAAGATCGGATCGAAGGCGCCGACCGAGCGCAGGCGTTCGAGGTTGACCTCGATCAGCGGCCTGCCGTCGAGCTGCAGCTCGGCGCCTTTGTAGCCCTCGAGGTGGTGCAGCTGGCGGGCGTCGGTCGGCAGCTCAGTTCCGCGGCGGTCACGACCGCCGAGTACGACGAGCGGCAGCGGAGCGCAACGAAAAGAAGACGGTTCGGACACGGTCGCTCGGCTGCAGGTCTCGAAATGCAATCTCGATAGTGGTGGCGTCGGCGTTGGCCGAGCGCCCGTTCAGCGGGTCAAGTGGGTCGACGAGGGGTCGGTGACGATCGGAATCGAGCCGGTCCGGGTCCACTCGTCGGGGTCCTCGTCGTCGAGATGCTCACGGATCCAGTCCGAGTGGACCCGCACCTCCTTACACTTCTTGTCGAATCCTCGCGTGTCCTGGTAGCCCGGGGGCCGCTCGAAGGCCCGCTCGAGCTCCCGAGCGATGTCCTCGATGCGGTCGAGCCGGCGGTAGATCTCTCTCGCCAGGGTCTTTTCCATCCGCGACGTCCTCCTGGTGCTGCGTCTGCGCTCGACGTCTTCGCGCGACCCGCGTCACCACGCGGCGCTCGTCGTCGAGCTTATGCCAAGACCTCCTCGTCACGCACGATCTCTTCGAGCTTCTTCTCGATCAGCTCGATGTGCACGCGGAGGTCGTAGAAGGCGTCCATGTACGAAAGTGGCACGGAAACCTCCGTGACTTCCTGTTCGAGGCGTCGCACCTCGGCGAGCTTGTCGACCGCGTCTTCGGCGCGTGGGCCGGAAAGGACGAATTGATCGAGAGCTCGCAGATCACGATACCAGCGAAAGATCTTGGAACGAATCCGCCAGCGATACAGTGGCGGCGCCGCCTTGAAGACGACGATCAAGAGCGGTATGAAGGGTAACAGGAAGATCTTCAGTCGGTCGACCGAGACCGCCGTGCGGTACGGCAGGACGCGGAAAAGGAACGACGGTCCGTTCTCGAGGTAGTGCTCGGCCTCGGTCTTGAGCGGCAGGTCGACCCAGGCGGCCGACGGGAAGGTGTCGCGCTCGGCGAAGACGCCGAGATCGCCGTGGACGTCGCGCGCGGTTTCGACCAGCAGTGGCACCAGCGCATGGTGGAGCTGCGGGCTCGTGGCGAGCGAGGCGGCGGCGGCGATCAGCTCGACGTCGCGGGGCGGCAAGTTCTTCTCGAGGTCGACGACCCCCTCCGCGAGCGTGACGGCGGAGAGGAACGGGTACTCGACCCGGTAGGCCCGCGTACGCCGAAAGTCCATGAGCTCGATGTCGTTGGCGGCGAGCAGGCGGGGGACGTACGAAGCTTCCGGCGACGCGACGAAGAAGGCGGCGTCGACCGAGCCGTCGAGCAGTGCATCGGCCGCCGCGCCGCCGCCGCGCTCGACGCGCACGAGGCGCGGCGTGCCGCCGGCGCCTTCCTCCTCGGTGCCTCCGCTATCGCTCTCATCCTGCGGCGGCAGACCGTTGGCGGCCAGAATCTGCTCCGCGAGGCGTCGTGTGCCGCTGTCCGGACCGCCGACCGCGACCCGCAGTCCGGCGAGGTCGGTGACCCGCTGCAGCGGTTGGTCGGCGCGATGGAAGAGCCAGACCGGCTCGAAGAAGAGACTGGCGATCGACTCCAGGCCGGTGGCTTCTGCGGAGTCGGCGATTCCGCCCTGGAGCAGCGCCAGGTCGACCTCGCCGGCGTTGAGCCGTCGAAGGTTCTCGACCGAACCCGCGGTCTCGAGGATGACCAGCTCTTTGCCGTGCTCGGCGAGCAGCGTACGGTAGCGCTCGGCGAACCCGGCGTAGGCGCCGTCGGCGGTGCCTGCGGCGAGAGTGAGCGTGTCGGGCGCCGGCGGCTCGAGGGACCTGAAGGCGAACGCGAAGGCGAGCACGGCGAGCACCACGACCGGGACCCAGACGCGGAGCAGCTCGCGACGCCCTTCGTCGCCGGTGGCCGGGGAGCTCGAGCTCGCTGCGTCGCCTGAAGACGTGCGCGTCATCAGAGCGCGCAGCCCTCTTTGGTCTCCGCGACCAGGTGGTCGACCACCGCGCGCACGTCGCCGGTCTGTTCGAAGACGGCGCGCTGGCGATGGGCGCTGGTGCCCTCACGCAGAATCGTTTGCACGTAGTCGATCTCTCGTCGGCTGCCGAGCTCGTCGACGACGTCGTCGACGAAGTCGAGCAGCTCATCCACCAACTGCTCGAACGGCACTTCTTCGCGCTTGCCGAAGTCGATCAGCTGGCCGCCGATGCCATAGCGCACGGCGCGCCACTTGTTCTCGGTGATCAGGTGGTGGCGGTACGGGCGCCAGCTCATGTTCTGCTGCCGCATGCGGATCAGTCGCGCGACGATCGCCTGCACCAGCGCGGCGATGCACACCGCCTCTTCGATGCGCGTGCAGATGTCGCAGACGCGGAACTCGAGCGTCGGGAAGGTGGGGTGGGGCCGGACGTCCCACCAGATTTTCCGCGGCTCGTCGATGCAGCGCGTGCGCACCAGCGTGTCGACCAGATCCTCGTAGTCGACCCACGACTTGAGCGACGGCGGCAGGCCGGAGCGCGGCAGGCTTTCGAAGATCACGGTGCGATACGACATCAGGCCGGTGTCGCGCCCCTGCCAGAACGGCGAGCTGGTCGACAGCGCGAGCAGATGCGGCAGAAAGTAGCGCGCCTGGTTCATCACGTCGATCATCAGCTCTTTGTCGGCGATGCCGACGTGGATGTGCATGCCGAAGATCAGCATGCGGCGCGCGAGCTGCGCCATGTCGGTGGCCAGGCGGGTGTAGCGCTCGCCGACGTTCGGCTCTTGCATCGACCACTTCGAGAACGGGTGGGTCGAGGCAGCGGCGACGGCGACGCCCTTCTCCTCGGCCAGGCGGCAAATCGATGAGCGTAGGCGGATGACCTCGTCGCGCACCTCCTGCACGTTGTGGCAGATGCGGCTCCCGACCTCGACCTGCGACTGCAAGAACTCGGGCTTGATCTGCTCTTCGAGCACCTGCCGCCCTTCGTCCAGAAACTCTTGGATGTACGACTTCAGCTCACGGGTCGCTGGGTCGATGATCTGGTATTCCTCTTCGATTCCGAGCGTCAGCTGCGGAAGAGACATGCAGGCCTCCGGACGAGGTCAGAGAGAAGGGCTGAAGGGGCGGCAGCATAGCATGCGCTACACCGGCGCCGAGGCCGGCGGTGTAGACTCCGCGCCACGATGAAGGAGATCCCGATGGACGATGAGCAGCGGAAGCCCCGGCGCCTGCGCCGGACGATCCACGGCGTGTTGGTGGCGCTCGACGCGCCGCAGCTTTCGGACCAGCCGTGGGTGGTCGATGCCATCGACATCAACGCCAACGGCTTGGGTCTCGTCCTACCGCCGGAGATGGACGAGGGCACCGAGGTGCTGGTCAGTTTCAAGCTCGACGATCTCGAGTTCTCGCGCCTCCCGGCGGTCGTCCGGCATCATTGGAGCGCCACCGGAGGGATCGCCTTCCTCGCCTGGCCGTCCGCCGAGCGGTTGAAGCTGCTCGAATCGCTGGTCGTCTGGTACGAGCGCCAGGTCGACACGTCCGCGAGCTAGCTTCTTGCGGCGCAGTCGGCGCACAGGCTGTGGATCTGCAGCGTGTGGTGGTCCGGGTCGAAGCCGTGGGCGCGGCAGATTTCGCGCTGCATGGCTTCGATTCCCGGGCTGACGAACTCGACCACCTTGCCGCAGTTCCCGCACACCAGGTGGTCGTGGCGCATTCCGGCGTGCACATGCTCGAAGAGGTACCGGTTGCCGCCCATGCGGCGCTTCTCGACGAAGCCGTAGCGCGCCATCAGATCGAGGTTGCGGTAGAGCGTCGCGCGCGAGATCTTGAGCCCGCGTTCCTGCATCGACGTCAGCAGCTCGTCGGCGTCGATGTGCTCGTGGCGGGCGTAGATCTCGCGGAACAGGCGCAGCCGCTCGGGAGTGACGCGGTGGCCGTTGCGGCGCAGGACATCGAGGAACTGCTCGAGCTCGGGAAAGGGCATCGCTCTCTCGCGACGTCGCCGTGGATCAGCGCCGCTTGCCGCCGAGGAAGCCACCGAGAAGGTCCATCCCGATCGAGGCGACGTCGTCGGCCACGGAGCCGTCGCCGTCGCGGTCGAGCATCTGCTCGAAGATCGACGCGCCGCGCGGATTGGCTTGCTCGACCTGGCGGCGTTCGGTGCCGAGCATGTCGGCGACCCCATCGGCGCCGAGGCCGCCGGCCCGCTTCTGCCGTCCGAGGGCACCGAGCACCAGCGGCGCCAGCATCGCCAGTAGCTGTGAGGCTTTCTGCCCGTCGAGCCCGCCGAGCTGGCCGAGGCCTTCCTGTGCAGCCGACTGGCGGGCGCCGAAGATGTGGCCCAGAATGCTGCCACCCAGGCTCTCGGCGCCGCCGCCGCCGAGGAAGCCGTGCAGATTGTCGAGCACGCTGCCGTCATGGTCGCGATCCAGGGCCGACGCGAGAGCGTTCGCACCCTGCGGCTGCTGCGCATTGCGTGCCAGGCCTTCGACGAGCATCGGCAGAGCGGCGGCGACGGCACGCTGGGTGGTCGCCTGGTCGGTGCCGAGACGCTGGCTCACCTGCGACAGGGCCTGGTCGTCGAGCTGCTGGCTGATCATTTCGAGCAAGGACATGGAGCTCTCCCTCGGAAACTGAGGCCGCGCGTGGGGCGGCGTATGGTGTGGTGGTTCAGTGGAGTCGTCGCGCCGAGAGTATCAGTGTGCCGCTTCGGATCATCGAGGACGCTCGACGGCGTACACGTGGCCGTCGACGCTCGACGCCAGGAGCAGGCGTTCGGCGAGGGCGACGGCGTGGACCGGGCCGGCGGTTTCGAGCCACCATAGCTCCTGGCCGGTCGCCGCGTTGAGCGCGTGGGCGCGGTGCGCGTCGCTGCCGAAGTAGACGATGCCGTCGTCCACGATCGGCGACGACAGCACGCGGCGCGAGGTCTCGAAGCGCCATCGGGGTCGTCCGTCCCGCGCGTCGAGCGCGAGCAGGCCGTCGCCGGCGCCGACATAGAGGAGGCCCCACTCGAGCGCCGGGCGCGACCACAGGGGACGCGGCACGCGCCGTCGCCAGCGAACACCGCCGACCGCCGCATCGAGGGCGAGCACTCCGCCGTCGACGTCACCGGCGAAGACGGTGGTGCCCGCGAGCAGCGCCGGCGCGAGCAGGCAGTGCTCGGCGGGGGTCCGCCAGAGCTCGCGCCCGCTCGCGGCGTCGAGCGCGTAGAAGTGACCGTCGCAGCTCGGCACCACGACGAGGGTCACTGTGTCACCGAGTTGGCCGGCGGCGACCGCGCCGCGCACCGTCCCCCGCGTCCGGGCGCGCCACAGGCGCCGCCCGTGGACCGCGTCGACGGCGTGGATTTGGCCGTCCTCGTCGCCGATCACGACGGCGAGTCCACTCGCTGCGGACGCGGCCTCGACCAGGACGGGGTCGGCGACGAAGACGCCACCGGCCGCGAGTGCCCACACCGCGGTGCCGTCGTGGGCGTCCACCGCGACGAGGTGTCCGGACCGATCGGCGGCGATCACCAGGTCGCGCGGGCCGCCCTCGGTGGTGGCGACCACCAGTGGCCGACCATCCACCGCGTCGGCCGTCGCGTGGCGCCAGGCCAGCCGGCCGCTCGCCGCGTCGAGGGCGTGGAGAGCGCGTCCGCCGACGTAGACGAGATCACCGAGGGCCGATGCGGCCGAGACCAGCGGTGCGCCGGCGTCGAAGGCCCAGGCGAGCTTCGGCGTGCCGTCGAAGAAATGCGGCGTACGCTCGACGCGTGGCCTGGGCGCGTCTGGCTGGTTTGCGGCCGCCGACGGGGGCGGGAGGTCGACCGGCAGGGCGTAGGCCGAGCCGTCGAGCGAGCCGAAGAGCAGGCGGCCGTCGTCGATCGTCGGCGCGCTCGAGATCCAGCCGTCGGTGGTGAAGTTCCACAGCGCTCGGCCGGTCGCGAGGTCGACCGCGTACAGCGTGTGCGTTCCGGATCGGACGAACGCGAAGCCGCCGGCGATCTCGGGCGGCGCGGTGATCGCGCCGCCGGTCGCGAGCCGCCAGAGCTCGACCCCGCGGCGGCGGTCGAAGGCGAAGAGCGAACCGTCGCCGCCGCCGACCAACACGTGCTCGTCGCCCGGTGCCGGCGCCGAGCCGGCGAACTCACTCGTCGTCGTGCGCCAGAGCTCGCGCCCGCGCGCCGCGTCGAGCGCGAGGAGCAGGCCGTCGTGGCGGACGACGAAGAGCTGGCTGCCGGCGATGCGAGGCGCGCTGTCGAGGGCCGCGCCGGTGTCGATGCGCCAGCGCGGCGTGCCGGTTGCCGCATCGAGGGCATGGACGCCGCCGGTTCGGTCGGTCAGGAAGACGCGACCGCGCGCCGCCGTCGGTGGTGCGTCGAGAGCGACCCCCAGCCGATGTCGCCAGAGTCGCTTGCCCGCGCGGTCGAAGCGTTCGACGGCGCCGTCGCGTGTCGCCACCAGGACGTCGTCGCCGGCCAGCGCGAGGCCGATGATGCCTTCCTGCGGCGCCCGGCGGCTGTGCCAGAGCGTGGCGCCGTCGCCGGTGTCGAGCGCGTGCAGACCGTCGCCGTCCGCGGCGACATAGAGCACCGCCTCGGTCGGTGCCGGAGTCGCTCGCACCCGGCCGCCAAGGTGCGTCCGCCAGCGCACCACGCCGCTTCGGTGGTCGACCGCGTAGAGGTGCTCGTCGTCGCTGCCGACGTAGACGGTATCGCCTCGGCGCACCGGCCGGGCCCAGACCTCGCCGCCGGTGCGTAGGCGCCACGGAGCGCCGTCCGTCCGTGCCGAGGTGTCGTCGTCGTGCCTGTCGCCGTCGCTCTGCGTGTCGCGGTCGGGCGGTCCCTCGCGGTCCGTGGGCGGGCGGGCGGCGGCAGCTTCGTCCGGCGGCCGAGAGTCGTCCGTCGCCGGTCCACCACAGCCGGCGCACAGGGCGACGAGGCCGAGGACGACGAGCGCCGTCCGCGCGAAGGGCACGGGGCTACTCGGTGAGCGGCTCGCCGGTCGGCTCGGTGCCGTCGTCGGTGCTCGCGGCGCCGGTACCGATCCTGCGGCGAAGCCTGCCGCCGACGTAGGCCAGAGGTCCCCAGGCGACGTAGCAGGCGGCGAAGAGCTGAAAGAAGATCACCGGCTCGAGGAAGAGCACGAGCAGGGCAACGCCGAACAGCAGCGCGGCGCGATAGCTCCAGCGGCGCCGGAGGTCGATCTTCTTCATGCTCGGGTAGCGGAACGTCGACACCATCAGGGTGCCGAGCACGATCAACGCCGTGAGCATGACGCCGGCGAGCCAGGGCTTGGTGACGATGTCCGGAATCTGTGCGTGCAGGAAGAGTAGCGAGGCGACCGTTCCGGCGGCGGCCGGAGACGGCAGACCGACGAAGGATCGGCTGTCGACCTTCTTCGTTTGCACGTTGAACCGCGCCAGGCGTACCGCGGTGCAGAGCAGGAAATAGAGCGGTACCAGCCAGCCGGCGCGACCGAGCTCTTCGAGCGCCCACAGCCAGACGATGTAGGCGGGTGCCGAGCCGAAGGTGAGCACGTCGGCGAGGGAGTCGAACTCCTTGCCGAACTCACTCTCGGTGTGGGTGAGGCGAGCGATGCGGCCGTCGAGCCCGTCGGCGATCCCCGCGGCGATGATCATCCAGGCGGCAGTGACGAAATGGCCGTGGAACGCGCAGACGACGGCGTAGAAGCCGAGCAGGATGTTGCCGAATGTGAACAGACTCGGCAGGACGTAGGCACCACGACGAAGGCGGCGCTGCGCGGCGGAAGGCATCGGGGCTCCGTTCGGGGAGACGGCCGGGGATCGAGGGGCTCAATGCAAGGAGCGGAGGATTCGATCCTCCGCTCGATCGGCGACGTCGGCCGGCGTCGCGGCACGGTCTGTCGGACGGTCGCGTCGGACGATTCAGGCGACGGCGTGCTGACGATCGCGCAATCGCAATTCCATCTGGTCTTTGAGGTGGAGTTTGTGGACCTTGATGCGCTTGATTTCGATCTCGTCTTCTTCGGACGCGAGCTCTTTGTCGCGGATCTCGTCGAGTCTTCGCTCGCACTCCTGGTGCTCTTCGTACCAGGCGCGGAACTCCGAGTCCGTCTTCAACAGCTCTTCTTTCGCGGGATCGAGCTCAGCCATGCGCTGTCCTCCTAGGGTTCGGTGTCGCATCCACCGGCGTGTGTCTCGTCCGCTGCCGGCACGGCGAAACCCCGGGAGGCCGAGCAGCTCAAGGCCGCGGCCCTCCGCTCGCCAGCCGCCCCGCCAGCGGACGGTGATGACGTCGTGCGCGCGGCGCTGCGGCGCGCGCGAAGCGTCCCGTCGGCCGCATGGCCCGGATCGATTCGAGAGCGACGACGGCAGCTCGCCTCGCCAAGCTCTCGCCCACCATCTCCTCGCTCGATGTCCGCTGTGGCCAGAGCGAAAAATGGTCTCGGGTGATCGTCGGGGTCTTCATGCGGCTGGTACGAGCATAGCACCGCGACCCGGGCTGTCAAGAATTCGCACCGAGCTCCGTCGACAGCAGGAGCGCGTCGGCTCCGTGGCGGTAATAGCCGGGGCGTCGACCGACAATGGTGAAGCCTGCACGCTGATAGAGCGCGAGCGCGGCGTGGTTGTCGTCGCCGACCTCGAGATGGCAGATGCGGACGCCGCGGTTGCGCAGACGCTCGAGGCCGGAGTCGAGGAGGCTCTGGCCGATGTGTCGGCGGCGTGCCGCCGGGTCGACCGCGATGCGCAGCAGCTCGGCCTCGTCGAGCACGGCGTCGAAGAGCACGAAGCCGACGAGTCGCTCGCGGATCGCTGAGTCGTCGACTGCCAGAGCGACCGCACCCGCCGCGCGCAGAGACGCTTCGAGGCTCTCGCGACTCCACGGATGCTCGAAGCTCGCCCGGTCGAGCCGCTCGAGCTCGTCGAGGTCGAACGGCCCGGCGTCACGCATCATCAGCTCGGACTCGTGGCGCGTGGTGGGGTCGTGGCCGGGGGGCGGAAGTAAATCGGCTGCACGAGGGTGCCGGGATCCCAGTCGATCGACGCGACCTCGTCGAGGCCGAGCGGCGCGAGCGGTGGCGCCGGCAGTAGGGGTGGCCGAGTCGATGCGGACGTCTCGGCGTTGCCCAAAGCCGCCTCGAGTGCGTCGCCGCCGAAGGCGATGACCGGGCGTTCGAGAGCGAAGAGGTCGGCGGCGGTGCGGAGCGTCGGTTCCTCGAGCGCGGTCGGCTCGAGACGTCCCGAGGTCTTGTCGAGGCGGAAGCGGCGGCTCATCCACTCGCCGCGCAGTGCGTCGACGGCGGCGACCACCTCGTCGCCGTCGCCTCTGCCCCCGTCGCGCGCGGCGGCGCGGGCGAGCAGGCGCAGGGCGTCGAGGCCGACTGCCGGAAGGCCGCGCGCCTGGTGCAGGCCGAGGGCCGTCGCCAGGCCGACGCGCAGGCCGGTGAACGAGCCGGGGCCGCGCACCGCAGCGACGCCGCCGAGCTCGTCGAGCGTGACCCCGGCGTCGGCGAGCACCGCGTCGACGGTGCCGAGCAGTTGCTCCGACGAGCGCTTCAGCTCGAGGTCGCGGCAGGTGAGCAGATGCCCACCGCCCTCGTCGACGCGACCGATGGCGACCGAGACGACGGGGGAGGCAGTGTCGAGGACGAGAACGAGACGGCTCATAGAATTCTCGCGCGGCGTGAGACGGACTGGGCGGTGGTGGGACTGCGTCCGAGCGATCGATCTCCGGCGATCATCGGATCTCGGGCGGCGATCGGCTATCCTGTCGCCGATCGCCCGATCTCGGAAGAGTATCGTCTGCGACCACCGACCCGCCCGCCGTCCCACGCCCGATTCGAATCCAGCCGAGAGAACGAGAACCGACATGTCCGAGCTCGACGTCCAGATCGCCAACCGGCGCGCCAAGCGCGACGAGCTGGCCGCCAGCGGCCAGACCCCGTATCCCCACCGTTTCGACTTCGACCTGGAGCCCTCCGAGATCCATGCCCGCTACGGCGAGCAGAGTGCCGAGGAGCTCGAGGCGGCGGCGCTCCGGCTGCGCGTGCCCGGCCGCGTGACGGCGCTACGCCGACAGGGCAAGCTGATCTTCGCCGACGTCCACGACGGCAAGACCAAGCTGCAGCTCTTCCTGCGCAAGAACGCCATGCCCGAGGAGGTGTGGGAGCGCTTCCTGCTGCTCGACATCGGCGACCACGTCGGTGTCGCCGGTCCGCTGATGCGCACGCGCAAGGGCGAGCTGTCGCTCGCCGCCGACGAGCTCCTTGTGCTCGCCAAGTCGCTGCGGCCGATGCCGGAGAAGTGGAGCGGCGTCAAAGACATCGAGCTGCGGTACCGGCAGCGCTACCTCGACCTGATGTCGAATCCGCCGTCGCGCCACGTGTTCGAGACCCGCGCCGCATTGGTGCGCGGCATTCGCCACTTCCTCGAGGAGCGCGGCTTCCTCGAAGTTGAGACGCCGATGATGCAGGCGATCGCGGGCGGCGCCGCGGCGCGCCCCTTCGTCACGCACCACAACGCGCTCGACGTCGACCTCTATCTGCGCATCGCACCCGAGCTCTACCTCAAGCGTCTGCTCGTCGGCGGCATTCCGCGCGTCTACGAGATCAACCGCAACTTCCGCAACGAGGGTATCTCGACCCAGCACAACCCCGAGTTCACGATGCTCGAGTTCTACTGGGCCTACGCCGACTACCAGGACCTCATGGACCTGGTGGAAGAGCTGGTCGGGGGTCTGGCACGCGACATTCTCGACACCACGACGCTGCCCTGGGACGGTCGCACGCTCGATTTCTCACGCCCGTGGGCGCGTTACACCATGCGGGACGCGGTGCTCGAGCTCGGTGGAGTCGACGCGGCCGAGCTCGAGACCGTCGATTCGATGGTCGCCGCGCTCGAGGCACGGGGCGCCGAGGTGCCGAAGGCGCGGGACGCCGGTCACCTGCTGGCCGCGCTCTTCGACGCCACCGTCGAGCACCAGCTGCAGAACCCGACCTTCATCACCGACTTCCCGGTCGAGATCTCGCCGCTGGCCAAGCAGAAACCCGACGATCCGTCGCTCACCGAGCGTTTCGAGCTCTTCGTCGCCGGCATGGAGCTGGCCAACGCGTTCAGCGAGCTCAACGATCCCGACGTCCAGGCCGAGCGCTTTCGCCAGCAGCTGGCGGCGCGAGAGGCGGGGGACGACGAGGCGCACGCCTACGACGAAGACTACGTCACCGCGCTCGAGCACGGCATGCCGCCGGCCGGTGGCTGCGGCATCGGCATCGACCGTCTGACCATGCTCTTCACCGATCGCCAGTCAATCCGCGATGTGATTCTCTTCCCGCTGCTGCGCCCCTTGGCCGCCGACGCCGACGCCGACGCCGACGCCGACGCTGGGGCTGGGACCGAGGACGACGCGAAGGTCGCGGTGGAGGAGGGGCAGGACGCTTGAGCCGCGCCGCGCGCCGCTCGATGGCGCTGCCGCTGCCTCTCCTGCTCGCGGTGCGCTACCTGCGCAGCGCGCGCCGCGACGCGTTCGCCTCTCTCCTCTCCGCGCTCGCCGCCGGCGGCATCGCCGTCGGCGTCGCTGCGCTGATCCTGGTCCTCGCGGCGCTCGCCGGCCTGCAGAGCTTCCTGCGCGAGGACGTGCTGGCGCGCACGCCGCATGTCGAGATCGAGCTACCTCGCGGTGACGAGGCGATCGGAGGCGATGCCGCGCTCGATCGCCTGATCGTGCGCCTCGAAGCCGTCGACGGAGTCGCCGAGGTGCGGCGCCTGGTGCGGGGTCGCGGCTGGATGATTCTCGGCGAGTCGGCGGTGGCGGCGGAGATCGTCGGGTTCGAGGGCGTGCTTCCCGCCTTCTTCCCGCGCACCGCCGAGCAGCAAGCCGCGGCGCTGACGCGCGGTGCCTTTCTCGGCGACGATCTGGTCGCCCGCTGGGGTCTCGATGCGGGCACGCTGGTCGAGCTGGTGTCGCCGCGGCCGACGCTGACTCCGCTCGGTCCGCGTCCGCGCCTGGTGCCGCTGCGCATCGCCGGCAGTTACACGACCGGCCGGACCGAGCGCGACACACCGCGCGTCGCGGTGCCGATCGAGGTCGCGCGCAGTCTCTTCGGTGGCCGCAGCGAGCGTCTCGAGCTGCGCGCGCGCTCCTTCGACGAGGCCCTCGAGGTGGCGGACCGCGCCGCCGCCGTGGTGCCCGAGGGGGCCCTGGTGCGCAGCTGGAAGGATCTCAATCGCGCGCTCTTCTTCGCCCTCCAGCTGGAGCGCATCGCGATGTTCGTATCGGTGTTTCTCATCGTGCCGGTGGCGGCGATGGCCCTGATCACCGTGCTGGCGCTGCTGGTGTCGGCGAAGCGGGGCGAGATCGGGATGCTGCACGCGATGGGCGCGGCGCCGCGAGAGATCGAGCGTGCCTTCTTCGCGCTCGGCCTGCTGCTCGGAGCCGCCGGGCTGCTGGCGGGACTGGCGCTCGGTCTCGGCGGTGCCTTCGTGCTCGATCGCTTCGAGTTGCTGGCGCCGCCCGGTGACCTTTATCTCCTCGACCACATCCCGTTCCTGGTGCGTGGCGGCGACCTCGCCGCCGCTCTCGGTGCCACCGCCGCCTTCACCGTGCTGACCACGCTCTACGCCGCGCGCAAGGCGTCGGCGATGGAACCGACGGAGGCGCTGCGTCTGCCATGACGACTTCTCACTCCCGTCCCGCGACAGACCCGCCTGCCGATCCATCCTCCACCGGGGATCGACAGTCCGGGAGCCCACAGTCTTCCGGGAGCCCACAGTCTTCCGGGAGCCCGCAGTCTTCCGGGAGCCCACGGTCTTCCGGGAGCCCACAGTCTGGGGACAGGCGCGTCGCCGTGCGCCTGCGCGGCGTTTCGAAGTCCTACCGCGACGGCGCACGCCGAGTCGACGTCCTCGCCGGCGTCGATCTCGACGTCTTCGCCGGCGAGATGATCGCCATCGTCGGTCCGTCGGGCTCCGGCAAGAGCACGCTGCTGCATCTCCTCGGCGCGCTCGATCGTGCCGACGACGGCTCGGTCGAGATCGGCGACGTGCGCCTGCCGGTGGCCGGCGAGCGTGCCGGGGGCGCACGCGACCGCGAGGCGCTGGCGCGCTTTCGCAATCGTCACCTCGGCTTCGTGTTCCAGTTCCACCGCCTGCTGCCGGACTTCGACGCGCTCGAGAACGTGATGCTGCCCGGGCGCATCGCCGGCCTCGCGCCGACGGCGGTCTACGAGCGGGCCCGCAGCCTGCTCGAGGAGGTCGGCCTGGGCGCGCGCCTCGACCATTTTCCCGGCGAGCTCTCGGGGGGTGAACGCCAGCGCGTCGCGATCTGCCGTGCGCTCGCCCTCGAGCCGCCGCTGCTGCTCGCCGACGAGCCGACCGGCAACCTCGACCCGGCGAGCGCCGACCAGGTCTTCGATCTTCTGCTGACGCTGCAGCGAAGGCATCGGACGACGACTGTGCTCGTGACCCACAACGCGGCACTGGCCGCGCGCTGTGCTAGGATTTTACGCCTGGAAAACGGCCGGCTCGAAGCCGTCGGTGATCGCTCGACGACGAGCTCTTCCACGACCGACTAAACAGGACCGACGCCAGACGCTGCGTCGCCCCTGTTCGAGCGCAGACGATGTTCGAGAAATACAACGAAAAAGCACGCCGTGCCCTCTTCTTCGCTCGCTACGAGGCGAGCAAGCTCGGCAGTCGGGTCATCGAGGCCGAGCACGTGCTGCTCGGCATTCTCCGCGAAGGCGAAGAGACGGTGATGACTCTGCTCTCGCGCTTCGAGGTGAAGCCCGAGGACCTGCGCCGAGAGATCGAGGGCGAGCGGGTCTTCGTCGAGCGCGTCTCGTCGACGGCCGACCTGCCGCTCTCGGAAGAGACCAAGAAGGTTCTCGCCTACGCCGCGCACGAGGCGGAGACGATGGCGCATTCGGCGGTTGGATCCGAGCACTTGTTGATCGGCATTCTCAAGGTCGAATCGAGCCTCGCCATGCGGGTGCTCACCGAGGCCGGGCTCGATCTGTACGGAGTGCGCGAGGAGGTGGTGGCCATGGCCCGCGAACGCGAGGTGGCCCAGCAAAAGAAAGAGCTCCCGTTTCTCACCGAGTACGGGCGTGATCTCACGGCACTGGCGTCCCAGGGCGCATTCGATCCGCTGATCGGTCGGGAGATCGAGGTCGAGCGCATCATCCAGGTGCTGTCGCGCCGCACCAAGAACAACCCGATCCTGATCGGCGAGCCGGGAGTCGGCAAGACGGCGATCGTCGAGGGCCTGGCGCAGCGCATCGTCGACGACGAGATTCCCGTCTTCCTACGCGATCGGCGCATCATCGCTCTCGATCTGTCGCTGATCGTCGCCGGCACCAAGTACCGCGGGCAGTTCGAGGAACGGCTCAAGGGAATTCTCAAAGAGCTCAAGGAAAGCGAGGATCTGATCGTCTTCATCGACGAGATCCACTCGCTGATCGGCGCCGGCTCGGCGGAAGGCTCGCTCGACGCCGCCAACATTCTCAAGCCGGCGCTGTCGCGCGGCGAGGTGTCGTGCATCGGCGCCACCACCGCCAAGGAGTACCGCAAGTACATCGAAAAGGATCGCTCGCTGCTGCGCCGCTTCCAGGCCGTGTCGATCGAGCCGCCGAACGCCGAGGAGACGTACGCCATCCTCGCCGGCGTCAAGGAACGCTATGAGTCGTTCCACAAGGTGCAGTACGCCGACGACTCTCTGCGGTCGGCGATCGTGCAGACCGACCGCTACATTCCCGACCGCTTCCAGCCCGACAAGGCGATCGACGTCATCGACGAGGCGGGAGCGCGGGTCAAGCTGCGGCGGGTGCGGGACACGCAGACGCTGCGGCGCATGGAAGACGAAGTGCGCCAAGTCGAGCGCGAGATGAAGAGCGCGATCTCGGCCAAGGACTTCGAGCGCGCGGTGTATCTGCGCGAGAAGGAGATCGAGCGACGCGAGGAGCTCGAGGACTTCACCGAGACGCTGAAGACGGTCGGCGGCCAGGAAGTGACGGCTCAGGACATCGAGGAAGTGATCTCGTCGTGGACCGGCATCCCGGCGGCCAGCCTGCAAACCGCCGAGGCCGAGCGCCTGCAGCACATGGAAGAGACGCTGAAGCGCTGGGTGGTGGGGCAGGATCGCGCCATCAACTCGATCTCACGCGCCATTCGGCGTTCGCGCCTCGGCGTGTCGAACCCGCAGCGGCCGGTCGGCTCCTTCATCTTCCTCGGCCCGTCGGGCGTCGGCAAGACCGAGGTGGCGCGTCGCCTCGCCGAGTTCCTCTTCGACAGCCAGCATGCGCTGGTGCGCTTCGACATGTCGGAGTACATGGAGAAACACGCCGTGTCGAAGCTGATCGGTTCGCCGCCCGGCTATGTCGGTCACGAAGAGGGCGGTCAGCTCACCGAGCGCGTGCGCCGACAGCCGTACTCGGTGATCCTCTTCGACGAGATCGAGAAGTCCCACCCGGATGTCGCCAACCTGCTGCTGCAGATCCTCGACGACGGTCGCCTCACCGACGCGTACGGCAACAGCGTCGACTTCACCAACACCATCGTTTTGATGACCTCGAACATCGGCTCGAATCTGGTGGTCCGCGGTGGTCGTATGGGCTTCGGTGAGCAGACCAAGGAGCGCAGCTTCGTGCGCCTCGAAGAAGAGATCACCGGCGAGCTGCGGCGCACCTTCAGCCCCGAGTTCATCAACCGGGTCGACGAGGTGATCGTCTTCAACCCGCTCGGACGCGGCGAGCTGCGCGGCATCGTCGACATCCTGCTCCACGACGTGAACCACACCTTGGCCGATCGTGGCCTCCAGGTGGCGGTGAGCGACGAGGCGAAGGACTGGCTGCTCGAGCGTGCCGGCATCGAGCCGTCGACCGGTGCGCGCCCGCTGCGGCGCACGATCCAGCGGCATGTCCAGGACGCCGTGTCGGAGCTCCTGATCCGGCAGCACGGCGAGAAGATCGAGACCATCTCCGTCGAAGTGCGCGACGGCGAGCTGCACCTCGAGGCGCGTGACGTCGAGATCCTGGCGGAGAGCTGACGGCGCCGGAGCCTTGGTGCGGGCCGCGTTCCGGCCCGCGCCACGCGCGATGCGACCCGCCCGGCTTGAGCCGCGCCGCCAGGAGCGATACTCTGCCGCGGTCGTCGGACCGATCGGGCGGACCTCGCTGTCCGCCAAACTCCCTCCTTGCCGCCCCCGCCTCGGTGGGCATGTGATTTGCTGATCCTGACCAGCCCAGCCTTCGCATCGACCCGGCAGTGTGCCGCGGTCTTCGATCGGGGGCTTGTCCGCCCGCGGCGGACGACGACGGTCCGCAGGAACGAGGAGCCTCGATGATCCACCCCACCCCAGCCACTTCGCCACCGCGTTCGGTGTGCGGCCCGCGATCCCTGGCGCTCGGTCTCGCGGCCCTGCTGCTGGCGCTCGTGCTGGCGCCCTGGCCGCTGGCGGCGCAGGCGGCGCGCTACGACGGGCTGCCGATTCGCGAGATCGAGTTCATCGGTCTCGAGACGTTGACTGCCGATACGCTCGAGTTCTACCTCTTCGGCGCCACGCCGGAGGACGGGCGGGTGCTCGACATCGCCGAGCTCGACGAGCGGGTCGAGCGGCTGTGGCGGCGCGAGCTGATCGACGACATCGAGATCCTGGCAGAGCCGTTCGACGGGGGTGTGCGATTGATCGTACGCCTGATCGAGCGGCCGGTGCTCACCTCGGTCGAGTACGCGGGCATCGAGCGCGTGAAAGAGAGCGACATCCTCGAGCGCGCCGACCGCGAGCGCATCCAGGTCTACGAAGGGCAGCCGCTGCAGCGGGGCGAGCTCGAGCGCATGAAGCGCGCCATCGAGGAGCTCTACAAGGAGAAGGGCTATCGCTTCGCCCAGGTCTCCTACGAGCTCGAGGCGGTGGGCAAGGGCCAGCGCCGGATCACCTTCAGCATCGATGAAGGCGACAAGGTGAAGATCGGCGACATCGACTTCGACGGCAACACCGTCTACGGCGACTGGCGCCTGCGCCTGGCGATGAAGAACACCAAGGAGAGCGGGCTGATCTCCCGCTTCACGAAGAAGGACATCTACAACCCGGCGACCATCGACGAGGATCTCGACAAGATCCGGGAGATGTACAAGAAGCTCGGCTACAAGGACGTCCTGATCGGGCGTCCAGAGGTCGAGGTGGTGGCGCGGCGTCCCGAGGCTGTCACCATCGAGGAGCAGAGGCGCCGCCTGGCGATCACCGTACCGATCGAAGAGGGCGACCGCTGGAAGCTCGGCGACGTGCTCATCCAGGGCAACGAGGTGTTCAGCGACGAGCTCCTGCTGACCCAGGTCGAGCGTCCGCGCGGTGGCTGGCTGCGCTCGAAGATCGTCGACGAGGCCATCGAGTCGATCTCCAACCTGTACTCCTCGATCGGCTACATTTTCGCCTCGGTGGATGCCGAGCTGGTCGAGCGCGAGGACGCCGAGCGCGTCGCCGACGTGGTGATCAAAGTCGACGAGTCGGACCAGTTCAGGGTCGGGCGCATCGAGTTCCAGGGCAACACCAAGACGCGCGACAAGGTGTTGCGGCGCGAGCTGCTGGTGCACGAGGGCACGGTGATGAACATGACCGGCGTCCAGAACAGCCTGCTCAAGATTCGCCAGCTGAACTACTTCGCGCTGAACGAAGAAGAGCCGGTGAAATTCGACTTCGACGCCGAGAACAAGCTGGTCGACCTCACCATCGTCGGCGAGGAGGCGGAGCGCACCGAGCTGCAGTTCGGCGGCGGCTGGTCCGAGCTCGATGGCTTCTTCGGCCAGTTCTCGCTGCGGACGACGAACTTCCTCGGCCGCGGCGAGACCGTCGGCGTCTCGGTGCAGGCCGGCCGCGAGCGCGAGTTCTACGACCTCGAGTATCGCGTGCCGTGGTTTCTCGACAAGCCGCAGTCGATCGGTGTCCGGGTCTTCAACCAGAGCTTCGACTCGCGAATCCTCACCGACGTCGACTTCGAGCAGACCTACTCGGGCGCTTCGGTCACCTACGGTCGCTCGTTCGCCGGTTTTCAGAGTCTGAGCGTCACCTACAGCTTCGCCGACGTCCAGGACGTGCGTACGATCATCGATCCCGAGGAGGATCTGCCGCTGCGCAGCGAGTCGGACTTCAAGAGCTCGTCGATTCGACCGTTCTGGATCCGCAACACCCTCGACTCGCGATTCGAGCCGACGCGCGGCCTGCGTACCACCGCGTCGATCGAGTACGCCGGCGGCGCGCTCGGCGGCGACACCGAGTTCGTCAAGCCGCAGGCCAACCTCACCTGGTTCCGGCCGATCACCCGCCAGCCGGTCAGGTCGTCGTTCGGTCTCAATCTCGAGGCCGGCTACATCGAAGCGCTGCGCGACCCGCGCGACAACGACGGCGACGGCATCTTTGAGGACCTCGCGGTCTTCCCGCAGCAGCGCTTCTTCCTCGGAGGCGACAACAGCGTCCGCGGCTTCCGTCGTCGCTCGATCGTGGTGCGCAACGACGACGGCGAGATCCTGCGCGACGAAGTCGGCTTCCCGCTCGGCGGCGACCTGATGTCGGTGCTCAATCTCGAGTACCATGTCGAGGCCGGTGGCCCCTTCCGCGTGGTCCTCTTCGCCGATGCCGGCGGTGTCTTCCAGGATTTCGACGACTTCGACCTGAGCCGCTTCCGCACCACCGCGGGGGTCGAGCTCCGCGTGCGCGTTCCGATCTTTCCCGCTCCGCTGCGCTTCATCTACGCGCGCAATCTCGATCCGTTGCCCAACGACCAGTTCGACTCGTTCGACTTCAGCTTGAGCACCTCCTTCTGATCGCTTGACCCAGGAGATTCCTCTCATGATGTCCACCTCGACTCGAATCCGCGCGGTGCTCGTCGCCGTCGCTCTCACCCTCTTCGCTCTCCCCGCCCTGGCGCAGGACGCGCCGCTACGCATCGCCGTCGTCGACCTCGATCTGGTGGTCGCCAAGTCACCGCTCGGCCAGCAGCTGGCGGGCCGGCTGGAAGCCTTCCAGCAGCAGGCGCAGACCGAAGCCGAGACGATGCAAACCGCCGCGCGCGATATTCGCACCCGCCTCACCGAAGGGGTCAACTCGCTCTCCGAAGAAAAGCTGAACGAGCTGCAGAAGCAGTTCGAGGACAAGCAGATCGAGATCCGCCGCTTCCGTGACGACAAGCAGCGCGAGGCCCAGAAGCTCCAGTCCGAGGGCCTGCGCGAGATCGAGCAGCAGCTCGAGCCCGTGTTCGAGCAGATCCGCACCGAGGGCAACTACGACCTGATTCTCAACCGTGTGCCCGGCGTCGTGATCATGGCCGGTGATCGTGTCGACATCACCGACCAGGTGGTCGCGCGCCTCGAGTCCAGCAACGCCGGGGGCTGAGTTGAAGCTCGGCGATCTGGCCGAGCGCCTCGACGCCGCGCTCGACGTCCGCCTCGTCGGTGACGCCGAGCGCACGATTCGCGCCGTGCGCGGGCTCGCCGCGGCGGGAATCGACGACCTGTCGTTCGTGCATGGCGCGTCCGCGCGCGAGGCGGCTCTCGCCTCGTCCGCGGGCGCGTTGCTCGTTCCGTCGGCGCTCGCCTTCGACGGCGACGAGCCGAGCGAGCTTGCGCGGGCGCTCGACCGTCCGCTGCTGGCGGTCGCGGACACGCGTCTCGCCCTGACGCAGGTGCTGGACATCGTGCATCCTCGCCGGCGCCCGGCGCCCGGCGTGCACCCGACGGCGGTGGTCGGCGAAGGCTGCCGGCTCGGGATCGACGTGTCGATCGGCCCGTACGCGGTGGTCGGCGACGAGGTCACGCTCGGTGACGGCTGCACTGTCGAGGCGCACGCGGTGATCGGTGACGGCGCGGTGCTCGGTGCCGGCGCCTGGCTCCATCCGCACGTTGTGCTCTATGCCGGCACGAGTCTCGGCGCGCGCGTCGAGATTCACGCCGGCACCGTCGTCGGTGCCGACGGCTTCGGCTACGCCAGCGTCCGCGGCATCCACCACAAGGTTCCGCAGGTCGGTCGCGCCGTGCTGGAGGACGATGTCGAGGTCGGCGCGCTGAGCGCGATCGATCGCGCGACGCTCGACGAGACCCGCGTCGGAGCCGGCACCAAGATCGACAATCTCGTCCAGGTGGGGCACAATGTGCGCACTGGACAGGGGTGCATCCTGTGCGGACAGGTCGGTGTGGCCGGCAGCGCCGTGCTCGGCGATCACGTCGTGTTGGCGGGGCAGGTCGGTGTCAACGGTCACATCGAGATCGGTGATCGCGTGCAGGTCGCCGCCGCGGCGGTGGTGCTGCGCGGCGTCGAGCCGGATCGGCAGCTGGCCGGGTCGCCGGCGGCCGATCTCGCGGACTGGCGCCGTGCCAGTGTCGTCGCCGGCCGTCTGCCGGAGATGGCTCGTCGATTGCGCGCCCTCGAGCGCCGACTCGACGCGCTCTCCGACGATGCGCCCGACGGGCCGGACGAAACGTCCGGATCGAGCGGCTCCAGATCAACCGACGAGGACGTGACGTGACGACGGCGACCATAGATCGAGCACAGAGCGAACCGGTGGGCGAGCTGCCGAAAGACATCGGCTGGATCATGAAGGTGCTACCGCACCGCTACCCGATGCTCCTCGTCGACCGCGTGCTCGAGCTGGAGCCGGCGCGGCGAATCGTCGCGATCAAGAACGTCACGATCAATGAAGAAGTCTTTCTCGGCCACTTCCCGCACCAGCCCGTGGTGCCCGGCGTGCTGATCATCGAAGGGATGGCCCAGGCGGGCGGCATTCTGCTCTTCAGCGAAGTGCCCGAAGCGCAGCGCACCGACAAGCTGCTCTTCTTCACCGCCATCGACCGCGCGCGCTTCCGCCGCCCGGTCATTCCCGGCGACCAGATGCGCTACGAGATCGACGTGGTGCGCCACCGAGGCAGCGTGTCGAAGATCGCCGCGCGCGCCATCGTCGACGGCAACGTGGCGGCCGAGGCTCGGCTGTCGTCCACGATGGTGGACCGCTGAGCGCCACCGGGCGCCGGTCACCGCGGGACGTCGCGAGCTCACGAGAGATTCGAGGTATGGACACGAAGATCCACCCGACGGCCGTCGTCGACTCGGCGGCCCGTCTCGGTCAAGGTGTCGAAGTCGGTCCACACGCTGTCATCGGTCCGGGCGTCGAGCTCGGCGACGGCTGTCGCGTCGAGGCCGGGGCCGTGGTCCACGGGCCGACCGTGCTCGGCGCCGAGAACCACATCTACACCGGCGCCTGCATCGGTTTCGATCCCCAGGACCTGAAGTTCGCCGGCGAAGAGACGCGGCTCGAGGTCGGGGACGGCAACCACTTCCGCGAGCACGTGACCGTGCATCGCGGCACCGGCAAGGGCGGTGGCCTGACCCGTGTCGGCAGCGGCGGCCTGTTCATGGTCGGTGCCCACATCGCGCACGACTGCATGGTCGGCGACCACGTGATCTTCGCCAACCAGGGCACGCTGGCCGGGCATGTCGAGGTCGGTGATCACGCCGTCGTCGGCGCGTTCACCAGCGTGCACCAGTTCTGCCGCGTCGGCCACCATGCCTACATCGGCGGCTACTCGGTGATCACGCGCGACGTGCTGCCGTTCGTCAAGACGGTCGGCGTCAAGCCTGCCTGCTACGGCGTGAACCGTATCGGACTCGAGCGCAAAGGCTTCTCGGCCGAGGAGCTGCGACTCCTCGAACGGGCGTACCGCATCCTCGTGCGCTCGAAACTGAAGCTCTCGGACGCCGTCGCCCGGCTGCGCGAGGAGCTCGGCGACGACGACGAGAACATCGCCGCGCTGCTCGCCTTCATCGAGGCCTCCGAGCGCGGCGTGATCACCGATGTTCCGGGCCGCAAGGGCGGCCGAGGAGGTGGCGGATGACGACCACAGCGCGTTCGACACCGGTCCGCGTCGGCGTGATCGGCACCGGCAAGATGGGGCGCCACCACGTGCGCATCTTGTCCGAGCTGCCCGAAGCGCACCTGGTTGGGATCTACGACCAGCGGCCGGAGACCGCCGCGGAGCTGGCGCAGCGCCACGACACGCAGAGCTTCGCTAGCCCGGAAGAGCTGTGGGACGAGGTCGAGGCGGTCGTTCTCGCTGTGCCGACCTTCGCCCATGCCTCGCTCGGCGTGCGCATGCTCGAGCGCGGTCTGCACGTGCTGGTCGAGAAGCCGATGGCGTCGACCCTCGAGGAGGCCGACGCCATGCTCGCCGCCTGCCGGGCGACACCGAGCGGTGCGCAGCAGGTGCTCGCCGTCGGCCACGTCGAGTTTTTCAATCCGGCGGTCCAGGCGCTGCTCGACGTCGGTGAGACGCCGCGCTACGTCGAAGTTCAGCGCCTGTCGCAGTTCACGCCGCGCTCGCTCGACGTCGACGTGATCCTCGACCTGATGATCCACGACCTGCAGATCCTGCAAGCTCTCGACCCGAGCCCGGTCACCGAGGTGCGGGCCACCGGCATCGACGTGCTCTCGCCGCGGATCGACATCGCCAGCGCTCGCATCCAGTTCGCCTCGGGTCTGGCCGCCAACGTCACCGCGTCGCGTGTCTCCGCCGAGTCGGTGCGCAAGCTGCGCGTCTTCCTGCGTCGTCGCTACTTCTCGATCGACTACCGCGAGCAGGAAGTGAAGGGCTTCGGCCTGCAGGAAGATCACCGAGACGACGGCCCGAAGCGGGTGATCTTGCCGGAGGACCTCGAGGTCACGTCCCGCGAGCCGTTGCGCGGTGAGCTCGAGAGCTTCCTCGCTGCCTGCCGCGGCGAGGACGCGCGCCTGGTCGACGGAGCCGCCGGTCGCCTTGCGCTGGCCACCGCGCTGGCGGTGCGCGACGCGATTGGCGAGCTGGCGGGAGCGCCGCCGGCGCACGACAGGGCGCCGACGACATGAGCGAGCGCGATCTCGGCGACGGCGCGCAGCACGAAACACGGATCGGCATTCTCGGCGGCAGCGGCCTGTACGCCATGGCGGCGCTCGAGGTGCACGAGGAGCGTCACCTCACGACCCCGTTCGGAGAGCCTTCGGGACCCTATGTCTTGGGTTCGATCGAGGGCGTCGGGGTCGCCTTCCTGGCGCGCCACGGCGCTGGCCATCGTCTGATGCCGAGCGAGCTCAACTTCCGCGCCAACATCTTCGGCTTCAAGACGCTCGGCGTCGAGCGTCTGCTCTCAGTGTCGGCGGTCGGTTCGATGCGGGAGCGCTACGCACCGCGCCACATCGTCGTCCCCGACCAGATGATCGACCGCACCCGCCACCGCCCCGACACGTTCTTCGGCGACGGGATGGTGGCTCACGTCGGCTTCGCCGACCCGGTGTGCCCGCGGCTCGCGGAGACGATGACCGCGGCGGCGCGCTCGGTCGGTGCGACGGTGCACGCCGGCGGCACCTACGTGTGCATGGAGGGGCCCCAGTTCTCGACCCGCGCGGAGTCCAATCTCTACCGCAGCTGGGGCGTCGACGTGATCGGCATGACCAACCTGCAGGAGGCGAAGCTGGCGCGTGAGGCCGAGATCTGCTACGCCACCTACGCCATGGTCACCGACTACGACTGCTGGCACGAAAGCGAAGAGGATGTTAGCGTCGAGGGGGTCGTCGCGATCCTGCAAGAGAACTCCAGGGTCGGACAACAGGCGGTCGCCGAAGCCGTCCGCCGTCTCGCCGACGGCGGCCTCGAGCCTCCGTCCGGTTGTCCCTGCTGCGACGCCCTTCGCTTCGCCATCATCACCGATCCGTCGGTGATTCCCGCGTCGACTCTGCGCAAGCTCGAGCCGATCGTCGGACGATACTTCCCCCCTCCAACCGCCGACAGCTGACTGCCGGCTCTGCATTGAGCGCGCGCGCCTGGCGTGCCCGCCGACGGCTCTCGGTCGGCGGTTCGGAGAACGACTTGAGGATCCTGGTCACCAACGACGACGGAATTTTCTCGGAAGGCATCAAGATGCTGGCCGAGCAGATGGCGGAAATCGGCCAGGTGGTGGTCGTCGCTCCCGACCGCGAGCAATCGGCCAGCGGTCACTCGCTGACCCTGCATCGTCCTCTGCGGCTCCGTCGCCTGCGGGAGCACTGGTACTCCGTCGACGGCACGCCCACGGACTGCGTCAACATGGGGGTCCAGGGTGTGCTCCGGGAAGAGCCTCCGGACCTCGTCGTCTCGGGCATCAACTACGGCGTCAATCTCGGCGATGACGTCACCTACTCCGGCACCGTGAGCGCGGCCTTCGAGGCCAACATGCACCAGCTGCCGGCGGTCGCCTTCAGTCAGGAAGTGGGGGAGGGCATGGACTTCGGGCGCGCGGCGCGCTGGGCGCGGCGCCTGGTCGAGGTGCTGGTGCGCGGCGATCTGCCGAACGACCTGCTGCTCAACGTGAACTTTCCCGCGACCGAGAGCCGGGGTTTGCGCTGGACTCGCCTCGGCAAGCGCTACTACCAGCAGACGATCGTCGAGAAGAAGGACCCGATGGGTCGCAAGTACTACTGGATCGCCGGTCAGCCGCGGTGGGAAGAGCAAGAGGGCACCGATCATGCCGCCCTCCGTGACGGCTTCGTCTCGGTCACTCCCCTGCATCTCGATCTCACCGATTACCGTGGTCTCGACGAGTCGGCCCCGCTGCGCGACCGCCTCGAGCACCTGGAGCTGTCGCAGTCCTGACCTCGATGCCGCGCGATCCGTACGAGCACGCCCGCAGGCGCATGGTCGAGAAGCACATCGCGTCTCGTGGTGTGCGCGATCCTCGAGTGCTCGACGTGATGGGCCAGGTGCCTCGGCATCTCTTCGTGCGCGAGCACTACCGCACCCAGGCCTATCGCGACTTCGCGCTGCCGATCGAGCGCGAGCAGACCATTTCCCAGCCGTACATCGTGGCGCGGATGACCGAGCTGCTGGACCTCGACCCCGAGCACTCGGTGCTCGAGATCGGCACCGGCTCGGGCTACCAGACCGTTGTGCTCGCGTACCTGGCGCGACGGGTCTACTCGCTCGAGCGGGTGGCCGAGCTGGCGCGCCGGGCGATCGAGCGAGTGCGGGTCTTCGAGCTCGACAACGTGAAGATCCAGGCGTTCGACGGCACCGTCGGCTGGAGCGACGTCGCTCCCTTCGACCGCATCCTGGTCACCGCTGCGGCGCCCGGCGCGCCGCAGCCGCTGGTCGACCAGCTCGTGCCGGGCGGCAAGATGGTGATCCCCGAAGGAGATCGCAACGCCCAGAACCTGGTGATCTACCACAAGCAAGACGACGGCACGCTGCGCCGTCACGTTGGCGAGGCCGTCGCGTTCGTGCCGCTGATCGGGCGCCACGGCTGGACCGCCGACCAAGATCAACCGATTCGACAGATTTGACCAAGGAGGTTTCATGGCCGACAAAGTCGCCAAACGCTGGCTCATCGATGGCAAGGTCCAGGGCGTTTCGTTTCGCTGGTTCATCCGCGAGGCGGGCGAGCGCCTCGATCTCGTGGGAACCGTGCAGAATCTCTACGACGGCAAGGTCGAGGTGAAAGCCTGCGGCGCCGAGGCGTCGCTCGAGAAGCTCCGCGCCAAGCTCGAGAAGGGGCCGCGCATGGCCCGCGTCGACGAAGTGGCCGAGCAGCCGCTCACCGACGAAGAAACGAAAGAGCTAGAGGAGCGGGAGATCTTCGAGATCCTGCTTTGAGCCCATGGACGAGCTCAAACAGTTCATTCGCGAGGTGCCCGACTTTCCGAAGCCGGGCATCAACTTCTACGACATCACCACCTTGCTCAAGCATCCGAGCGGGCTACGGGCGACGGTCGACGAGCTGACCCGCCTCTTCCATGGCCGGGTGATCGACAAGGTCGTCGGCATCGAGTCGCGCGGCTTTCTCTTCGGCCCGCAGCTCGCCTACGCCTTTCACGCCGGCTTCGTGCCGATTCGCAAGCCCGGCAAGCTGCCGGCCGACACCGCATCGGAGACGTACGAGCTCGAGTACGGAACCGACGAGCTCGAGATGCACCGGGACGCGGTCGAGCCGGGTGAGCGCGTGCTGGTCGTCGACGACGTGATCGCCACCGGCGGCACCGCCACCGCGGCGGCACGCCTGGTCGAAAGCTGCGGCGGCGTGGTGGACGGCTTCGGCTTCGTCGTCGAGCTCACCTTCCTCGACGGTCGCAGTCGCCTCGAAGGCTACGACATCGCGACCCTGGTGCGGTACTGACCGAGTCGCCGCCTGCCGCCGGCTGACCGCGCCGCCCGCGCGCGCTATACTCCGCCCTTCGCGGCCCTCGTCCGTCGAGACGAGACGACCTGCCCACGGCGCGGCGCACTGAGCCGCCGGGCTTGCCGCGCGCCATCATGCGGCTGTAGCTCAGCAGGATAGAGCAGGAGTTTCCTAAACTCAAGGTCGGGGGTTCAAGTCCCTCCAGCCGCACCAGCCTTCGCCCTCGAGCCTCTCGCTCCGCCCTCCTTCGGAGATTCGTCATGAGCCAACGTTTGACCCAGAAACAGATCAAGCAGGACATCCGCCAGGATGAAGTGCGCACCTTCATCCTGCGGATTTTCGATCGCTTCCAAGAGAACCCGACGCTCTTCATCGGCGCCATCGTCGCGCTGCTGGCGTTGGTTCTCGCCACCACCGGCCTGGTGGCGTTCCTCGACAGCCGCGAGGAGCAGGCGAATACCGAGCTCGCCGAGGCGATCCGTATCTTCGACGCGCCGGTCGGAGTCGACGCGCCGGAGCCGGACGACGAGCTGGCGCCGAGCTTCGCCACCGCCGAGGAGCGCCGCGAGCGACTGCAGCAGGCGCTCGACGACGTCGATGCCGGTGATGCCGCCGCCATCGCCGGCCTGTACCGCGCCGAGATGGCGATTTCCGAGGGCAAGAACGACGAGGCGCGGGCGGCCTGGGAAGCGTTTCTCGACGGCAACGCCGACCATGCCCTGGCGCTGGCGGTGCGCGTCAACCTGATCCACCTCGATCGGGCCGAGGGCAAGGTGGACGAGGTCGCCGAGACCCTCGCCAGCGAGCTCGCGAGCTCGACCAAGTCGATGCCCGAGGACCTGATCCTCTTCGAGCTGGCGCGCACCTACGAGATGCTCGAGCGCGACGACGACGCGCGAGAGCTCTATCAGCGCATCGTCGACGAGCATCCCGAGTCGCCGTACACCGCCGAAGCGCGTCGGATGACCACCAGCGGCGGCGCCGGTGCGGGTCTGCCGACCTTCAGCTGACCCGCACGCCTGTCGATCGCGCGTCAGTCGATGACGTGCTGGATGAGCGGCGGCGGCTCGACGGGCTCTTCGTCGGGCCGCACGACCTGCCAGCAAGCGGCCACGCGCGCGACCAGGCTCGAGTCGTCGCGGCGCAGAAAGAGGCGGGCGATCTCGTCGCCCGCCGAGACCTCGTCGCCCCGCTTGCGCGCGACGCGTAGCGCGATGCCATCGTCGATCTCGTCGTCGGCACGCAGGCGTCCGCCACCGGCTTCGGCCACCAGCTCGCCGAGACGCCGGGTTTCCACCTGCCCGATGCGGCCGTCATGGGGTGCCTCGATCACCACCTCGTGGGGCGCCAACGTGAACTCGGGCGCGCGCAGCCATCCGGCGTCGGCACCCTGCAGGGCGGCCCAGTCCTCGAGTGCCTGGCGCGCCGCGCCAGAGGTCAGCGCGTGCTCCATCTCGGCGCGCTCGATCCGCTCGCCGGTGCGTGCGGTGAGCTCCTCGCACAGGCGGTAGGTGATCTCGACGAAGTCTTCGGCGCCTTCGCCGGCGAAGCACTCGTAGATCTCGAGCACCTCGGCCAGGTGGCCGACCCAGCGGCCGAGCGGCTGGCTCATGTCGGTCACCAAGGCGCTCGCCTCGCGGCCGAGGGCGCGCGCCGTCTCGACCAGCAGGCGCGCCAGGTCCGTGGCCTGGTCGGCGTCGCGCATGAACGCACCGTTGCCGGCCTTCACGTCGAAGACCATCGCTGCTGCGCCGACCGCCAGCTTCTTCGACAGGATACTGCCGCAGATCAGCGGCAAGACGTCGATCGTCGCCGTGCGGTCGCGTAGGGCGTAGAGGCGTTTGTCGGCCGGCGCGATCGAGCCGGTCGCCTGGCCGATCGCCATGCTGGTGCGCTGCAGGGTCTCGAGGCAGCGCGCGCGATCGAGCGAGAGCTCTATGCCGGGAATCGCTTCGAGCTTGTCGACCGTGCCGCCGGTGTGGCCGAGCCCTCGGCCGGCGAGCATCATCACCGGGCGGCCGCAGGCGGCCATCAGCGGCGCGAGCAGCAGCGAAACGCCGTCGCCGACCCCGCCGGTCGAGTGTTTGTCGCCGAGGTCGGGCAGGTCGGCGGCGAGGTCCCACTGCTCGCCAGACTCGAGCATCGCCCGCGTGAGCTCGTGAGTTTCCTCGGCGTCGAGGCCGCGGATCGCCGCGGCCATCAAGAAGGCGCCGAGCTCGGCGTCGGGCCACGAGCCGTCGGCGGCTCCGGCGCACAGAGCGCGAATCTCGGCGGGCTCGAGGCTCGCGCCGCGGCGCTTGCGCTCGATGACATGGAAGGCGCGTGGGGTGCTCATCGCGGCGCAGACTATCAGCCGCGCCGCGCGCCGGTGCGCTCGCGCGGTGAGTCAGCCGCTCTCGGCTGGATCCAGTCGTTCGACCCAGCGCTCGACGAAAGCGTACGCGTTGTGGGCATGGATCGACTCGAAGTTCTCGACCTCGACCTGGAACCAGCGGATGCGCTCGTCGCGCTGCAGCCGTATCGTCACCTCGCGCACCATGTCTTCGACGAATCGTGGGTTGTCGTAGGCTTTCTCGGTGACGTACTTCTCGTCGGGCCGCTTGAGCAGCGGGTAGAGCTCGCAGCTCGCCGCGTCCTCGACCAGGCGCACGAGATCTTCGATCCACACCTGGTCGTCGAAACGGATCGCGACCCGCACCTCGCCGCGCTGGTTGTGCGCGCCGCGGGCGCTGATCTCTTTCGAGCACGGACAAAGGGTCGTCACCGGCACCACCAACGACAGCACGAAGTCTTCGTCGGCTCCGGCGGCCGCGTCGAACGTGCACTCGTAGCCCATCAGGCTCTCGGCCTCGGTCACCGGCGCGCTCTTGGTCATGAAGTAGGTGAAGTCGACCTTGAAGTGCGCGGTCTCGGCGTCGAGGCGCTCGCACATCGTTTCGAGGATCTCGGGCAGGTTGGTGACACTGATCTCCCCGTGGTACTGGTTCAGCACCTCGAGGAAGCGGCTCATGTGGGTGCCCTTGAAGTGGTGCGGCAGATCGACGGTCATGGCGATCGTACCCACCGTGTGCTGCGGCGCGTCGCGGTCGCGGTCCATGATCACGATCGGGTATCGAATGTTGCGCACGCCGACCTTGTCGATGGCGACGTTGCGCTCGTCGAAGCTGTTCTGAATATCGGCCAACTGCTGCGAGGTGTCGGAGTCGCCGGCGGTCGCCGGGCGGGTCGCCTCGCTCAGGGTCGCGGTCTCGGTCATCGGGACGGCCTTTCTCGTCGATGGGGGGCCGGGCGGTGTCGACACGGCGACAGATCCGGCTCGCGTCGACAGTTTCGCGTGCCGCGCGCCATCGGATTCCGGCGCGAGACCGGTCACTCCGGACGCGCAGGCAGCAACCCACATGCCAAGCGGTTTATTCCAGACCTCGGGAGTCCGAATGCGCCGTCAGCCCGCGTCGGGCGCCGTGGTAGCCTGCCGGCAGGAGATGACATTTGATCGATAGACCTTCGTCCGCCTCGTCCCCTGCAGAGTCCGCTGCGGCCGCGACGTCCGACTCCACCCACCACGACACCGACGCCACCGAGGCGAACCAGGTCCCGAGCCTCGCCGCACGCATCCCTGCCGGCGGCACCCGCGATGCCGACGAGATCCTCGATCTGTTCCTCGGCTGGGTCGCCGACATCGGCTTCGAGCTCTACCCGGCGCAGGAAGAGGCGCTGCTCGAGATCATGGCCGGCCGCCACGTCGTGCTCAACACGCCGACAGGCTCGGGCAAGTCGTTGGTCGCTCTCGGCATGCATTTCAAGGCGTTGTGCGAGGGCAAGCGCTGTTTCTACACCTCGCCGATCAAGGCGCTGGCGAGCGAGAAGTTCTTCAGCCTGTGCGACGACTTGGGGGCGGAGAACGTCGGCATGCAGACCGGCGACGCGTCGATCAACGCCGACGCGTCGGTGATTTGCGCTACCGCCGAGGTGTTGGCGAATCGCGCCCTGCGCCAGGGTTCGGACTGCGGCGCCGACTACGTGGTGATGGACGAGTTTCACTACTACGGCGACCGGGATCGGGGCGTCGCGTGGCAGGTGCCGCTGATCACTCTGCCAGGCACCACCTTCCTGTTGATGTCGGCGACGCTCGGCAACACCGCGCCGATCACCGAGCGCCTCGAGCGCTTCTCTGGCCGCAAGGTGTCGAGCATCTACTCGATGGATCGGCCGGTGCCGCTCGACTACGAGTACCGCGAGACGCCGCTGCACGAAACCGTCGCGACGCTGCTCGAGGATCGCAAGGCGCCGATCTACGTCGTCAACTTCACGCAGCGTGAGTGCGCCGAGCTGGCGCAGAGCCTCACCAGCATCAAGCTCTGCACGCGCGCCGAGCGCGACGCGATCAAGGAAGCGATCGGCTCGTTCCGCTACGACACGCCCTACGGCAAAGAGATCCGCCGCTTCCTGTCGTTCGGCGTTGGCGTGCACCATGCCGGCCTCTTGCCCAAGTACCGTCTGCTGGTCGAGCAGCTGGCGCAGCAGGGGCTGCTCAAGGTGATCTGCGGCACCGACACGCTCGGCGTCGGGGTCAACATCCCGATCCGCACCGTGCTCTTCACCAAGCTGTCGAAGTACGACGGCAAGAAAGTGTCGATCCTGAAGGTGCGTGACTTTCAGCAGATCTCCGGCCGCGCGGGGCGCAAAGGCTACGACGATCGCGGCAGCGTCGTCTGTCAGGCGCCGGAGCATGTGATCGAGGTCAAGCGCATGCTGCGCGACCCGAAGAAGCGCAAGAAGGCGTCGAAGAAGAAGCCGCCGCCGGGATTCGTCGAATGGGATCGCAAGACCTTCGACTCGCTGATCCAGCGTCCGCCCGAGACGCTGAAGTCCCGCTTTCGCGTCACCCACGGCATGCTCGTCGACCTGATCCAGCGTGACGCCGAGCTCGATCTGCCCGATCGCGACAACTTCGATTCCCTGCGCGAGCTGATCGACCGCAGCCACGAGCCCGACAACCGCAAGGCCGCTCTCCTGTCCTACGCCGCGATCCTGGTGCGGTCGCTGCACCGCGCTGATGTGATCCAGATGCAGAAGGACGGCCAGACCGACTACCGCTGGGTGGTCGTCAACCATGACTTGCAGTGGGACTTCTCCCTCTTTCAGGCGCTGGCGCTCTACCTGGTGGAAGCGATCGACGTCCTCGAACCCGACGATCCCGAGTACGCCGTCGACCTCACGACCGTCGTCGAGGCGGTGCTGGAGGATCCGCGGGTGGTGCTCTATCGCCAGCTCGACAAGGTGAAGGGCGACGAGATCGCGCGCATGAAGGCGGAGGGCATCCACTACGAGGAGCGGATGGCGAAGCTCGAAGAGCTGACGCATCCAAAGCCCGCGCTCGAGTTCATCGAGGCGACCTTCGAGGCGTTTCGCCAGGCGCATCCCTGGGTGCGCGGTGAGGACATCCACCCGAAATCGATCGGTCGCGAGATGTTCGAGGGCTACTACAGCTTCAATCAGTACGTCCGCACGTACGGCCTGCAGCGCAGCGAGGGCGTGCTGCTGCGCTACATGAGCCAGCTGTACAAGACCATGGTGCAAACGGTGCCGGAGCGTGCCAAGACCGAGGCGGTCTACGACGTCATCGGCTACTTCCGCACCCTGCTGCAGCACACCGACACGAGCCTGATCGAGGAATGGGAGAGCATGGCGCATCCCGAGCTCCAGCTCGACCAGGAGGCGCAGGAGGCCGCGCGTCGCGAGATGGCGGCCTACGAGCTGTTCCACGACCCGAAAGCCTTCCGCGCCCGTGTCCGCGCCGAGCTCCACCAGCTGGTGCGAGCGCTCGCCGAGGGCGAGTGGGACGAGGCCGCCGCATCGATCTGGCCGGCACCCGACGACAGCGAGTTCCATTGGACCGCCGATGCGCTGCAGGAGGCGATCGCGCCGTACCTAGCCGAGTACGAGCAGCTGGTGTTCAACCACGAGGCGCGCCGCGCCCGCAACACCCGCCTCACCTCCACCGGGCCGCGCAGCTGGGAGTTCACCCAGGTGCTGGTCGACCCGGAGGAGCACAACCTCTGGTACCTCGGCGGCGTGATCGATCTCTCGTCGCCCGAAGCATTTCAGGAGCCCCTGCTCCGGCTCCGCCACCTCGGCACCTGACCGTCACGTGCCGGGTGAAGGGGCCACCGACGACGAGCCGTGCGTGACGTCTGACGCGCTGTCGAGGCAGCGCGCCCCCGGCGACCCGAAGGCGACGTACGAGAGCCCACCGAGCGGGTCGGGGTCCGCGTGGCGTACCTTGCGCACGGCGACGGCGAGCGAGTCTCCCGCGAGCAGTCGCTGATAGAGACGGAGCGAAGCCCGAGCCGCCGCGCGGTCGGTGACGGCGAGTAAAGGAGCGACAACGGCACCGGCGCCAGACTCGACGAACGCCTCGGCAATGCCTGCAGGTCCCCGCAGCCCGACCTCCGCGTGGGCCGCGCGGCATGCGTTGAGTAGCGCGAAGGGGCGGTGATCCATTTGGGGCACCACCACAGCCTTGAGTGGATCATCGATCAGCGAAAGACCGAAGCCCTCGGGAGCCGCGGAACGGGTGTCACCGTGGACCGCGAAGTGGAATGCCGGCCGCCCGTCGTCTTGAAGCGCCTCGACGACCGGACCGAGACGCGGCTCGAGCTCATGCACGGAGTCTTCGCCCAGAGTGCGTCGGAGATCTTCGCCGACCGACTGAGCGTGACGGAGGCGGCCGGCGCTCGGAGGCACCAAGGACAGTGGCGTCAAAGAGAACAGGAGTGGAGGGCGCCGGCCAGGGCGCCAGCGGCTGATCGCGAAGCGCAATCCCAGGGCCTGGGAGGTCCGATCAAGCCGAAGCAACTCCCAAGGAATCCATGGTTCGTTCGACAGGATCATCAGAGTGCCCGACGAGTACAGCTGGAGGATCTCACGGAGTCGCCTTGGTAAGAACGCTTTCGCCAGTTCTTCGCCGAGCCCGGCCATCAGGAGAGAACGATTCTCCGGAGCCGCATCTTGGACACTTCGCAACAACGCCAGCATCGTTCGATCAGGCGATGTCTCGAGGTGGACCTGGCCGACCGGCTCTCCGCGATGCTCTGGGGAGTCGAGGTTGAACGAGATGTCCGAGGCACTGCGCTGCGCTCGAATCTCGAGGAGTGGTGCGGGCACCATGCTGCCGGAATTCGGGCGATCGATCGGGTCGACGGCCGCCTGGAATCCATGGTTTTGGAGCACCAACGTTGCGAGACTGGTCAGGAGGTCGGAGGATCCCGGGTTCGCGGCGCGCAGCTCGGCCTCGCGCTGTCCGAGCGCCCGTGCTGGGTCTCCTTCGGAGTCCGAGACCGTTTGGAGAAGTCGCAGCGCAAGGAACACTGCGGTCGCGACGCTCGCCGAAGCGTCTCCGGTCGAATCGGCGCTGGGGCCGGTATAGAGCGCCGACGCTCCCGCGGAGGTCGTCGAGAGCATCGAGAACACAAGGTCGAAGGAGTCTTCGAAGATCTCGAGGTGCTCCGGTCGATTCCTCCGGAGGTGCTCGCCGACGATTCCTCGGACCGACGATCGAAGCTCGTCAGGGGGTGTCGATGGGAGGTTGTTCATGAGCGTCTCGCCTGAGCCTTGGTGGTGGGTGCCAATAGTGGAGGGTCCATCCGTTTCGATACTGCTCCAGGAACGCGTCGAGGCGATCTTGCCAAGAACTGGACGCGTCCTGTGGCGACCGCGTCGCGCTGCGTCGCGGGTCGTTCGCCATGGAGCCCAACTCGATCGAGCCTGCATCGGCGATGGACTGTGCCTCGCGTCGGGCACGGAGCGCCCGCTCGAGGTTTCGCCGCTGGGGCTCTTGGTCGAGAATCGCGTCGGCCTCGGTCTCCTGTCGCCACGAGTCGTTGAAGGCCATCGCGAAGCTATCTCCGGCACACGACAGTCGACCGAGCCAGCGAAGGCGCTGGAGACGGCGCGGATGTCCACGCTGGAGGTGGCTTCCCTCGTGCAGCAGGAGGGGCTCGATCAGCTCGTGGGGCAAGAGGCCGTGCAGCGAGCCGAAGACGATGAACTGGCGCCCGCGGCCGAAATCGGCCGCCTCCGCGACAAGCGGCGGATCGTCGACGAGCACCAGCTCGACTCCTTGGAACCGCTTGCGCAGGCTGCCCCACACCGCGCGAGCTCGCTCCGCCGCCGGATGCTGGGCGGCAGCCTGCGATCGAACTCGGCGGAGCCCTTCGCGACGGCTCAGCGCGAGATCCACGACCGACAGGCCCACCAACAAGGAGGGGCCTCCGGTCGCGAGCCCGATCAGCAGCAGGACGGCGATCCCGGTTGCAATGCTGGGCGGAGGTGCACCGAGGGCTTGTGCACCGAGGGCCTGTGCACCGAGGGCCTGTGCCGATTGGGTCAGCGCGAACTCGGTCGCAGAGAGTGCGCGCGTCGTTGGACTGAAGAATCGAGCCGCGTCGAGCCAGTTGGAGGCGATCAAGCCAAGGACGGTGCAGCTGAGGAACAGCCAGACGAATCCCAAGGCCCAACGCGTGCGTGCGACGGTCGAGCGGCTCGAGACCGCGGCGCGAGGCACGGTGAAGTCGCGCGGGGCGGTGAGCTTCAGAGAGCGCAGCTCGTCGCGCGTCGAGACCGCCAGGCTCAGGCTCCACGCACCCAGCATCGTCGCTGCAGCGAGCAAGACGAAGCCACCGACCCAGGCGAGAGCGACGATGTCTCCCTGGACCGATCCCGGAACCTCGAACCGTCCCGCCTGCTCCTTTGCGAGGTGCCAAGGGACAGGAACCGCTGCCAGAAAGAGGACCGCCAGCATGCTCGTCAAGCCAGTGAGCGTCGATGTGGCGCGCAGGTTGACGGCTCGGTCTCGCCCCAGCGCCACGACAGCGCCGCCACATGCGACGACCGTCAAGAGGAAGAAGACGCCGATTCCGCGGGACGCAGGATCTGAAAGCAGGTCGGCTGGATCGATGTACCAGAAGACTGCGCCGACGAAGAGAGCGGTGTACCCGAGCAAGATGCGGGCATACCGCGTCAGTCGTTCGACAGGCTCGAAGCCGTCCCGTGGCGAGCGCATGGCGCGGTCCATGACCCGCCGTCGGATGGCGACGCACGATCCGCCGCCTGCGGCACGGGCGAGCCAGACCGTCGCGGCAGTCGTGATGGTGATGAGCCCGAAACTCAACGTCGCGGGCTCGAGGACGTCGGCGAGCACGATGGCAACCAGGCTGGTGCAGGCGACGATCAGCCAGATGGCCGCGTACCACCGCTCGACGCGGAATTCATCGTGGATCGCGAGGCGGCCCGTGTCGTCGGAGACCAACCACCAGTCGACCCGCTGAGGCAGGGCACCGCGGAGGATCCGCCACCAGGAGCGAGTCTGACGTGCGCGGATCCTCGACACCGAGGGAGCTGGCCGACAGACCTCCACAGTGCAGCCCACAGCATTCATGGCTTCGGAGATCGCGTTCTCAGCTGCAGAGGGGCTCCCTCGTCCGATGAAGTTGACTCCGGCACGCCATCTTCTTGGGAGCTGTGGCGGGGTCGCAGCCAGAAGTCGCGCCGGCAGAGACTCGCTGTCGACTCCGTCGACGATTGAGCGCGAAGTGCCGTCGTTTGCGGACAAGTCAGTCATTTTGCTCCAGAGGCGATCAGTCTAGCCGAGTTCCATCGCAGATCGGCTAGACTCAATGGCTCGAACCGTTGGAGGACGACGGTCCGCGGACGATGGTCGAATGACGAATGCTCTCGCTCAGATCGAGGACAAATACGAGGTGATCTCGCCGCTCCGAGGAGGCGGCATGGGGATGCTCTACCTCGTGCGCCATCGTCTCCTCGACGAGCTGCGAGTGGTGAAGGTGATGCAGGCGCGGCACGTACGCGACGCGACGCTGCGCGAGCGCTTCGTGCGCGAGGCGCGGGCGGCGATTCGGCTGCGTCACCCGCACGTGGTGCAAGTGCACGACTTCAGCCTCGAGGCGGAGGGTGGGCTGCTCGTGCTCGAGCACATCGACGGGGTCGATCTCGGGCGGGTCGTGCAGGCCGGCGTTGCGCCGTCGCTACCGCTCGGCCTCGAGATCGCGCGCCAGGCGCTGCGCGCGCTCGGCTATCTGCATCGCAACGGCTTCACCCATCGCGACGTCTCGCCCGACAACCTGATGCTGTCGCTCGACGTCGAGCGGCGCCCCCACGTCACCTTGATCGATCTCGGCATCGCCAAGCCCGTCGGTGCCGCGGGTCTGACGCTCTCCGGAGCGTTCGTCGGCAAGCTGCGCTATGCGTCGCCGGAGCATTTCGGGCAGACCGATTCGGCGCCGCGCGTCGAGCCGCGTAGCGATCTCTACGCTCTCGGCATCGTGCTCTTCGAGCTGTGGACAGGGCGCCATCCGTTTCCGGCCAGCTCGGCGCCCGAGTTGATCGCCGCGCAGCTGCGTCGCCGGCCGCTCGCCTGGGAGCGGGCCGACACGGACGGGCGTCTGCCCGAGGCGGCGCGGGCGCTCTTGACGCGGGCGCTGCACAAGCGGCCCGACGACCGGTGGCAGACCGCCGACGCGTGGCGTGGAGAGGTCGAGGCTCTGCAGGCGACGCTCGGGGCGTCGGAGCAGCTGATGTCGGTCGACGCACGGCGTCTCTTGGCGTCGCGCTCGTCTCTCGACTCGAAAGACCCGGTCCGGACCTAGTCTGGGCGCTGGTGCCTGCTACCGAGCGTCGCGCCGCTCTTGGCGGGCGCGGCGTACGGCGACGAGCTCGCGATAGCGGGCGCGGCGACGCAGAGTGCGCTGGATCTGCGGCCAGGCGACCAGCGCGTTGAGGCCGACGATGCAGGCGCCGTACGCGGCGGTGAGGCCGATCGGCTTCTCGCCGTCGAGCGCGGCGTAGATCAACGCCGGAATGAAATACGTGTGAACCAGGGTCGCGGGCAAGAGGCCGAGGAACGAGGTCACCGCGTAGCGCATCGCGGGGACGCCGGCGAGGGCGGCGCCATAGCCGACCACCGAGAACGGGATCGGCAGGAAGCGCGTCTGCACCAGCGGCCAGAAGCTCTGCCGCTGGAAAACCGCCTCGGCGCGCTTCAGCCGGGGTCCGGCGAGCTGCACCACGGCTTCGCGGCCGAGCGCGTGGCCGACCCAGTAGCTGGTCATCGCACCGACCATCAGGCCGCCGATGTTCAGTATCGCGCCGCGCGTGAAGCCGAACACCAGGGCGCCCGCGATCACCAGCGGGCTGGCCGGCAGCGCGAGTGGTCCGAAGACGGCGTAGGCGCCGATCAGGGCGAGCGGCGACCACCAGTAGTCGCGAATCTGCTCGACCAGCTCGATGACGCGGTCCCGCTCCAGCAGCTCGCCGAGCGGGGTGAAGCGGAGCAGCAGGAATCCGCTGGCGAGAAGCAGCGCGACGAGCCCCAGGCGCAGCAGGAGGAGACGGCGCCGGCGCGCTTCAGCCACGGGCGGCCTCGCCCTCAGACGTCGGCGTCGAGCGCCAGGAACTCACGCATGTGCTCGATCAGCGTGTCCTGCGCCGTCGGATCCATGAAGTTGAGGCGCAGCTCGTTGATCACCATGACCTCCATCTGTAGCCACTCCTGCCAGCTGTCGGCGCAGACGTTGGCGCGGATTTCTTCTCCCAGCGCGCCGCCGTAGGGCACCGCCTCGGGCGGCGGCCCCCAGTGCAGCGAGCGCTTGCAGAAGACCCAGTCGTCTCCCGCGTCGGACGGCTTCGGAGGGCGCTCGCTCATGCTGTGCTCCCGGTGGTGGTCTCGGTCAGGCGTCCGCTTTCGACGAGCAGCTCGCGGAAGTAGTCGATCGTGGCGCGCAGCCCGTCGTCGAGCGGCACGCGCGGCTCCCAGTCGAGGTGCTCGCGCGCCATCGCGATATCGGGCTGGCGCGTCTTCGGATCGTCGACCGGCAGCGGCTTGTAGGCGATCGGGCTCGAGCTCTCGGTGAGCGCGACGATGCGCTGCGCGAACTCCAGGATCGTCATCTCGTGCGGATTGCCAATGTTGGTCGGCTCGGTGCGATCCGAGATCAGCAGGCGGTAGATTCCTTCGATCAGGTCGTCGACAAAGCAGAACGACCGCGTCTGCGTGCCGTCGCCAAAGACGGTGAGCGGCTCGCCGGTGAGCGCCTGCTGGATGAAGGCGGGCACCACGCGGCCGTCGCGCGGGCGCATGCGCGGACCGTAGGTGTTGAAGATGCGCACGATGCGCGTCTCGACCCCGTGCACTCGGTGGTAGGCCATCACCATCGCCTCGGCGAAGCGCTTGGCCTCGTCGTAGACGCCGCGAGGCCCCACCGGGTTCACGTTGCCCCAGTAGGTCTCGGGCTGGGGATGCACCAGCGGGTCGCCGTAGACCTCCGACGTCGAGGCGAGGAGCAGGCGCGCGCCTTTCGCCTTGGCGACTCCGAGCGCATGATGAGTGCCGAGCGAGCCGACCTTCAGCGTCTGGATCGGCAGCTCGAGGTAGTCGATCGGGCTCGCCGGCGACGCGAAGTGCAGGACGTAATCGATCGCGCCGTCGGGGAAGAAGGGCGTCGAGACGTCGTGCTCGAGCACGTGGAAGTCGTCGCGCCCCTCGAGATGCTCGATGTTGCGACGCCGGCCGGTGATGAAATTGTCGACGCAGAGCACGCGGTGGCCCGCGTCGAGCAGCTTCTCGCACAGATGGGAGCCTAGAAAGCCGGCTCCTCCGGTCACCAAAGCGGTCGTCACACCGTCCTCCTGGTCTTTACCGTGGGCTCATGACCGTGGGCTCATGCCGTGCTCGGCGCCGGTCGTCCTTCGACACGGCCGACCGAGACGTAGCGCAGGCCCGCGCGCGCCATTTTCATCGGGTCGTAGAGATTGCGCAGGTCGACGATCAAGGGCTGTGCCATGAGGTCTTTCAGCCGCTCGAGCTCGAGCGCGCGGAACTGGTTCCACTCGGTGAGAATCACCAGGGCGTCGGCACCTTCGGCGACACCGTACGCGTCGTCGCCGAACTCGAGCCCGGTGATCACTTCGGCGGTCGCCGGCATCGCCGCCGGGTCGTAGGCGCGCACGTTGGCGCCGCCCTCGAGCAGTGAGGTGACCACCGGCAGGGCGGGCGACTCGCGAATGTCGTCGGTGTCGGGCTTGAACGACAGGCCGAGCACGCCGACGGTCTTGCCGTCGAAGTCGCCGAGCGCGGTCTTCAGCTTCTCGACCATGCGTCGCTTGGTCGCCTCGTTCGCTTCGAGCACGGCGTCGATGATGCGGAACTGCAGGCCCTGCTGGTGCGCGATCTGCGCCACGGCCCGCGTGTCCTTCGGGAAGCACGAGCCGCCGAAGCCCGGGCCGGGCTTGAGGAAGCGCGGTCCGATGCGGTTGTCGAGCCCCATACCGTGCGCGACCGTCTCGACGTTCGCGCCGTAGGCCTCGCACAGCGCCGCCATCTCGTTGATGAACGAGATCTTGGTGGCGAGAAAGCCATTCGAGGCGTACTTGATCATCTCGGCCGTCTCGACGTCGGTGTCGACGAAGGCGGTGCCGGTGCGCTGCAGCGGCTCGTAGATCGCGTGCATGATCTCGAGCGCGCGCGGGTCGCGCGTGCCGATCACCACCCGGTCGGGGCGCAGGAAGTCTTCGATCGCCGAGCCCTCGCGCAGGAACTCGGGGTTCGACACGACGGCGAACTCGTGCCGGCCGCCGCTCTTCGCGGCGACGATCTCTTCGACCATCTTGCCGGTGCCGGTGGGCACCGTGCTCTTGGTGACCACCACCTTGTAGCCGTTGAGGTGCTCGCCGATCGACTCGGCGACCTGGCGGATGAACTTCAGGTCGGCCGAGCCGTCGGGCAGCGGCGGCGTGCCGACGGCGATGAAGACCGCCACGGCCTCCTCGATCGCCGGCCCGAGGTCGGTGGTGAAGTTCAGCCGGCCCTGCTCCATGTTCTTGCGCACGAGCGTCGGCAGGCCGGGCTCGAAAATCGGAATCTCGCCGGCGAGGAGCTTCTGGACCTTGTCTTCGTCCTTGTCGACGCCGGTGACGTGGGTACCAAAGTCGGCGAGGCAGGCGCCGGTGACGAGACCGACGTAGCCGCTGCCTACGACGCAGATCTTCATGGTAGCGATCTCTCTTTCGGGACTGGAGAATGCGGTCGGGAGGACCCGGGGAGTGAGGTCAGACCGAGCCGATGGCGGGATCGTCCGAGGAGGGACGGTCCGGGGCTGGGTCGTCCGCTGGAGGGTGATCGGAGTGGTTGCGGTACCACGCGACAAAGCGCCGCAGCCCGTCGCGGATCGGAACGCGCGGGGAGTAGCCGAGGAGCCGTTCGGCTTTGGTCACGTCGGCGTAGGTGATCGGAACGTCGCCCGGCTGATCGGGAAGATACTCGATCCTCGGCTCGACGGCAAGCTCGTCCGCCAGCCAGCGCACGAGGTCGAGCAGGCCCGTGGTGTCGGCGCCGCCGAGGTTGAAGATCTCGAAGTCGGGCGCCAGCTCGTGGGCGGCGACGATGCCGTCGACGATGTCGTCGATGTAGGTGTAGTCGCGGCGGCTGTCGCCGGCGCCGAAGACCGGAATGGTCTCGCCGCGCGCCAGCAGATCAGTGAACTTGTGGATCGCCATCTCGGGCCGCTGGCGCGGGCCGTAGACCGTGAAGAAGCGCAGGCACGAGATTTTCAGGCCGTAGAGGTGGCTGTAGTTGAAACACAGCAGCTCGCCGGCGCGCTTGGTCGTCGCGTACGGGCTGATCGGAAGATCGACCGGATCGTCCTCGGCGAACGGCACCTTGCGGTTGATGCCGTAGACCGACGACGACGAGCCGAAGACGAAGCGCTCGACGCCGTGGCGCCGTGCCGCCTCGAGCAGGCGCAGGGTGCCGATGCAGTTGACGTCCTCGTACAGGATCGGCTGCGCCAGGCTCGGCCGCACGCCGGCGCGTGCCGCCAAGTGGATCACCGCGTCGAGCCGGCCGCCCGGGCTGTCGCCGGCGAAGATCCGCTCGACCAGGTCGACGTCTCGGATGTCGCCCTCGACCAGGTGGCAGCCGTCGTGCGGCGCGAGCAGCGCCATGTTCTGCCGCTTGCGCGCCGGCTCGTAGTAGTCGTTGAAGTTGTCCAGCACGGTGACGCGGTCGCCGCGCGTCAGCAGCCGCTGGCAGAGATGCGAGCCGATGAAGCCGGCTCCGCCGGTGATCAGGAGGTGTTCGCTCATGGGTTCTGCGTCGCGTCGCCGGCTCCGTCCTCGGTCGGCGCTCCGGGCTCGGTCTGGGCCGCCTCGTAGCGTACCTCGATGCCCTTACGCTGCCGATTGCGAATCAGCCAGCGCAACATGCGCGATTCGTTGATCCCGACGAGGACGTCTTGGACCGCCTCGTAGACCGCCGGATCGCGGATCAGCTGGCCGGCCGTGCCGTCACCCTCCGCGAGGTCGCCGGCGACCTGGTTCAGGCGCTCGAGCAGTTGATCGAGCTCGCCGGTGATCTCGGCGGCGTAGGCCTCGTCGTAGAGCAGGCGAGGTAGCAGGCCGTCGGCTTCGTCGAGCTCGGCCGACAGGCGCGCGAGGCTGCCCGAAGTCGTCTCGAGATGGGCCAGCGTGGTCTCGAAGCGCTCGCGCATCGCGGTGTCGGTGAGCAGGCCGGGCACCAGGCCCTCGCCGTCCTCGAGCTGCTGGGTGAGGCGATCGAGGCGCTCGATCGAGCCGGCGAGGCGTCGGCCCATCGCCTCGTCGTGCAGCAGGCGCGGCAGCGGTCCCTGGCCGGTCTCGAGACTGGTGTCGATTTGCAGCGCGATACGGTCGACGGTGGCCATCGTGCCGAGCAGTGACTGGGTGATCGGCGGCCCCTCGTAGTCCTCGGGCAGCGGCGCCATCAGCTGGCCGAGCACTCCCTCGCCGGCTTCGAGGCGCGTGAGGATCTTCGACAGGCTGACCGAGATCGCGACGATGTTCTCCACCGCGTCCTCGCCGCTGGCGATCAAGCGGTCGACATTGGTCGCCGGCGCCGCGGGAATCAACCCGCCGTCCTCGATCACCACGGCGTCCGCCGAGCCCGAGGTGAGATCGATGTACTTGTCGCCGAGCAAGCCGAGCGTCTTGATGCGCGCCATCGAATCCTTGCGGATGCGCTGGGCGTAGCGGGAATCGACCTGGATCTCGACCACCAGTTTCTCGTCGCCCGGATCGCGTGGCAGGATGATCTCGCCAACGCGGCCGACGTCGACGCCGTCGAGCTGCACCGGATTGCCGGCCTGCAGCCCGGCAACGGACTCCAGCTCGACGGTGTACTCGTTCATACTGCGGAAGAGGTTGTTCTGCTCGCCGAGCAGGAAGACGCCGAAGCCGAGCGCCAGCACGGCGCCCAGCACCAGGGCGCCGACCCTCACAGTCGTCGTTCGATCGTCACGCGGCATCGTCCATCTCCGGTCGACCTTCGAGAAAAGAGCGCAGGGTGTCGTCGTTCGAGGCGTCGGCCTCGTCCCAGGTGCCAAGGAAGCGGAAGCGGCCCTGCTCGAGAAATGCGATGCGCTGCGCCACCGTGCGCGCCAGGGGCAGGTCGTGGGTGACCACCACCGCCGAGGTGCCGATCGTTCTTTGTGCCGACAGGATCAGCTCGCCGATCGCTGCGCCGGTCACCGGGTCGAGGCCGGTGGTCGGCTCGTCGTAGAGCATCAGCTCGGGGTCGAGGGCGAGGGAGCGCGCGAGCGCGACGCGCTTGCGCATGCCGCCCGAGAGGTCCGCCGGGTAGGCCTCTTCGATCGCGCCGAGCCGCACGCGGTCGAGATTGGTGCGCACCACCGCGGCGATCCGCTCGGCGTCGAAGTCGGTGTGCTCGCGTAGCGGAAACGCGATGTTCTCGAGCACAGTCATCGAGTCGAAGAGGGCGCCGCCCTGGAAGAGCATCGACATGCGCTTGCGCACCGGCACCAGCTCACGTTCCGAAAGCTCGGTGACTTCGGTGCCGTCGAAGACGACGCTGCCGCGCTCCGGTTTCTCGAGCCCGTTGATCTGGCGCAGGGTGACGCTCTTGCCGCTCCCCGAACGTCCGAGCACGACCAGCGTTTCGCCGCGCTCGAGAGAAAACTCGACGCCGCGCAAGACGTCGGTCGCGCCGTAGCTCTTGTGCAGGTCACGCACGACGAGCAGGGGAGATTGCGAAGAGGTCATGAACGGTCAATCTGTCACAAAGCCGGGGAGTCGCCAACCGCGCTTGGTGTGCCGGGGATCTCTCGCTCGGTCTGTCAGGCGCCGAGGAGGTGGAAGAATCGCGTGAGAAAGAAGTCCGACACGAGCACGAGGATCGACGAGAGCACGACCGTGTCGGTGGTCGCACGACCGACGCCGTCGGCGCCGCCGCGAGTGTTCAGGCCGTTGTAGCAGGCGACGATGGCGATGAAGTAGGCGAAGAAGAACGACTTGCCGATGCCGCTCAGCACGTCGCCGAGGGTGAGCGCCGAGAGCACGTCGTTGAAGTAGAGGCCGGCCGAGATCTTGAGCTGCAGCACAGCCATCAGCAGGCCGCCCAGGATGCCGAGGAAGTCGCCGAGCACCGTGAGGCAGGGGATCATGATCAGGCTCGCGGCGAGCTTTGGCGCCACCAGCTTGCGCACCGGATCGGCGGCCATCGCGCGGATCGCCGAGATCTGCTCGGTGACGTTCATCGTGCCGAGCTCGGCGGTCATGCCGGCGCCGACCCGGCCGCCGACGATCAGCGCCACCAGCACGGGACCGAGCTCGCGGGTGAGCGACTTCGAGACGACGGTACCGATGTAGTACTTCACGCCCAGGCTCGGCAGGCTGTACGCGGTTTGCAGCGCCAGGACCATGCCGGTGAAGACGGTGGTGATCGCCGCGACGCCGAGCGAGCGGACGCCGATCTGCTCGGCCTGGCGGAACCACTCGCGCAGGTCCCAGGGTGGCGTCAGCAGAGCCCAGAAAGCGCGCCCCGTGAGCACCGCGAGCTCGCCCGTGGTCTCGACCGCGCGCCGGATCATGCGCGGAGGATTCCCGACGGCACGGCGTAGAAGCTCATCGGCGCATGCCGCGCCAGAAGATCCAATGCACGATGGCGAAGGCCAGATCCGCGGCGGCGAGCGGATAGAGGCCCCAGAGATCGTCGCGCCCCAGGGCACAGGCGCAGAAGACGATGGCGCCGAGGGTGCGCCCGACGATGGCGATGCGAATGTTGCCGCCGTACGAACGTGGGTCGTACGCGGCGTAGCCGTAGAAGCCGGCGATCATCAGCAGGAAGGTCGCCATGATCCACAGGTAAAACGCCTCGCCCGGCATCGGCAGCTCGAGCAGGCGGGCGGGAAGCTCGGGCGCAGCCACCATGAGCACGGCGAACACGACGTCGTAGGCGGCGCCGGCGACGAGGCTCACCTTGAGCAGCCGCATCGAGCGCGCGTGGCGGAGAGTCGGTGTGCTGGGCACGGACGAAGCATACCGCGAAAGCCGTGGTCCCACGCGCCGTGGCACAATCGCTTCCATGCCTTTGCGTCACGACCCCGCACCGCCCGGCGGAGTCCGCGGCACCATCGCGACCGTCGTTTTCACGCTGTTGTCGAATCTCGTGCTGCTGGCGATCACGCCGTCCCTCGCCTTGCTCGGCATCGTCGCCGCCTTCGTGCCGCCCCGCGGCGACTGGATGATGCCGGTGGCGCGGCTGTGGAGCCGGCTTTACCTGTGGGCGAGCGGCGTCCGTCTCGAGACCGACTACGACGCGGCGCTCGACCGGGCCCGCGGCGTCGTGTTCCTGGCCAACCACCAGAGCATGGTCGACGTCGCCGTGCTGATGCTGACGCTGCCCGGGCAGGCGCGATTCGTCGCCAAGCGCAGCCTGTTCCGCATTCCGTTCTTCGGCTGGAGCCTGAGCGCCGCCGGGTTCGTGCCCGTCGACCGCTCGGACGTGCGCTCGGCGCGCGCCTCGTTCGCCGCCGCCATCGAGCTGCTGCGCGGGGGACGCTCGATCGTTCTCTTTCCCGAAGAAACGCGCTCGACCGACGGTCGTCTGCTGCCGTTCAAGCGCGGCGGCGTTCTGCTGGCGCTGAAGACGGGCTATCCGATTGTGCCGGTCGGCATTCGCGGCACGCGGCACGTGCGCCCCAAGGGCAGCTGGCTGACGACGCCATGGCGCGTTCGTGTGCGCTACGGACGGCCGATCGAGGCCGCCGGCGGCCTCGCCGGGCGCGACGAGCTGGTGACGGCGGTGCGCGCCGAGATCGAGCGTCTCGCGTTCGGCGACTGAGCGCGGCCTGCGTGGCCCTGCGGCCGCCGCGCGCATTGGTTAAGATCGTCGCCAGGAGAGAGGACGATCGATGAGCACTCCGACCAACGGCACGACCGACAGCACGGCAGAAACCCTCGAGCACCGCGTCTGGGATGTGCTCCGCACGGTGCGCTACCCCGGCATGAGCCGCGACATCGTGTCGTTCGGCTTCGTGCGCGCGGTGCGCGTCGACGGCCGCACCGTCGACGTCGCGCTCGAGATGTCGACGCACAACCCGGAGGCCGCCGAGCAGGTGCGCGATGCGGCCGAGGCGGCGCTCACGGGGCTCGACGAAGTCGGCGCGGTGGCGGTGCGTCTCGACGTGCGGACGCCACAACAGCAGCGGCCCGACGCGGTGAAGAAGGCCGTCACCACCGACGCGCAGCTGCTGCCGGAGGTCGAGCACGTTGTCGCCGTCGCATCGGGCAAGGGCGGGGTCGGCAAGTCGACGGTGTCGGCCAACCTGGCCGTCACTCTCGCCGCCCAGGGCCAGCGGGTCGGCCTGCTCGACGCAGACATCTACGGCCCCTCGGTGCCGACCATGTTCGGCATCCACGAGCGTCCGCGAGTCGAGGGCGAGATCGTGCAGCCTTTCGTCCGCCACGGCGTCAAAGTGATGTCGCTCGGCTTCCTGGTGGACCAAGACACGCCCGTGATCTGGCGTGGGCCGATGGTGATGCGCGCTCTCGAGCAGCTGCTCGGCCAGGTCGCCTGGGGCGCTCTCGACTACCTGATCGTCGACCTGCCCCCGGGCACCGGCGACGCGCAGCTGACGCTCACGCAGCGAGTGCCGCTGTCGGCCTCGGTCGTCGTCACCACGCCGCAGGACGTGGCGCTGATCGACGCGCGCAAGGGGCTGGCGATGTTCCGCAAGCTCGACGTGCCGGTGGCCGGCATCATCGAGAACATGTCCGGCTTCCGCTGTCCGAGCTGCGGTGAGGAGATCGACGTCTTCAAGCGCGGTGGCGGCAAGCGCACCGCCGAACTCCTGGGTTGCCCATTCTTGGGCGAGATCCCGCTCGATCCGGCGATCGTCGAAGGAGGCGACGCGGGCGAGCCGATCGTCGTGACGCAGCCCGAGGGCGTGCACGCCGACGCGTTCCGGCGGGTCGCCGCGTCGGTGGTCTCTCAGGTCACGGCGCGGCAGAAGCCGAAGCTGACCATCGTCTGAGACGACGCGTGTCGGAAGCGAAGCGCGGTTTCGTGTGGGATGGAGCCCGGCCGACTCTGGGAGGCACGGCGTGAGCATCGCCGTCGTCGCCGACGCCCATCTCGGGGGCCCCGGGGGAGACGGCGACGAGCTCGCCGCGCAGCTGCGCGAGCTGCCGCAACGGGGCTGTCGGCGCTTGGTGCTGCTCGGCGACATCTTCCACGTCTGGGTCGGCAGCCGGCGCTTCGAGACGCCCGAGGTGCGCAAGTTGATGCCGGTGCTGCGTGGCCTGCGCGACCGCGGCGTCCGCGTCGACTACATCGAAGGCAACCGCGACTTCTTCCTCGACACCAGTCCCTACGTCGATGCCTTCGACTCGATCGGCCTCGAGCTCTCGTTCGAGGTCGGCGGGCGCAGGGTCCTGGCGGTCCACGGCGACGGCCTGAACGACCGTGACCGGCAATATCGCGCCTGGCGCTGGCTGTCGAAGAGCCCGCCGGTGCGCTTTCTCGTGCTGCGGCTGCCGGATGCGCTGGCTCAGCGCGCGGTCGCCGGCACGGAGCAGCGCCTGGCGCAGACCAACTTCAAGCACCGCGACCGCTTGCCCGAGGAGTCGATCGTCGCCTACGGCACGCGGCGCCTCGGCGAGGGGCACGATCTCCTGCTGCTCGGACACTTCCACGAACCGCGCCTGTGGCAGCTCGAGCGCGGAGCGGTGCGCGTGGTCGACGCCTGGTTCCGCTCGCGCCGCGTCGAGTGGTTGGGCGACGAGTCGGCGGACGACGATCCGCCGAACGCCGTGTCGTGAGTCGTCAGCGCCGCGCCTCGGAGCCGTACTCTTCGTCGTAGTCGGCGATTGCGGCCTCGATCACCCGCATGGCGTGCTCTCGGCCGTAGATGCGGTCGATCGAGGTGTCGGCCGCGGAGCGTTCCGGCTCGGGGAGGTCGGCCCGCGATCCGGGAATGAGCTTGTAGGTCGCGAAGTAGTGCCGCAGTCGCTCCACCAACACCTCCGGCAGCTGCTCGATCTCTTCGATGCGCGCCCACACGTAGTCGGTGCTGAGCACCGCGACGATCTTGTCGTCAGCCTCGTCGTGGTCGATCATCTGCAGACCGCCGACGACCCGCGCGTCTAGAATCACTTCGGCGCGGTCGATCGGTCGCTCGGAGAGGACGCAGATGTCGATCGGGTCACCGTCGCCGCGCCGCGCCGGCGACAGCGCGCCGACGCGGCGGCCGGCGTAGGTACGCGGGATGAATCCATACAGCGACGGTGGCTGCGACGAGGTGCGTTGGGGGCGGTCGACGCGGAGGTAGCCGGTGGTCTTGTCGACCTCGTACTTGACGCGGTCGAAGGGTGTCAGCTCGATGTAGGCATGCACGACGTGGGGCGGGTCGGGCCCGACCTCGAGACCGTGCCAGGGATGAGGGCGCCAACGATAGAACGGCGTCGGGAAGCTCATTCTGCTATTTTACCGGCGATGAACGCTTTACGCCCCCCTCGGAATGCCTGGTGGATGGTCTGCGCGCTGCTCGTTTGCGGCGGACTGGGACTTGGTCCCTCGATGGCGCAGGAGACGTCTTCGGCCGCGGAGACCCCCGTCGCCGAAACCCCCACGGACGGAGCCTCGGCCACCGCCGGCGTCTGGGACTCGGAGCCGTTCTTCGCGGCTGCCGCCGCGGGCGAGAAGCGAGCCTTGCGCAAACAGCTCGAGACCGAGGGATTCGTCCGCCGGGTCGACGCCGAGGGACGGACACCGCTCTTCGCCTTGCTCCACACCGACGACGACGAGGTCATCGAGGTGCTGGTCGCGGCACCACTCGACGTCGACGCTCAGGATGCCGACGGTCGCACCGTGCTCTCGCATCTTGCCTCGTCGAGCTCCGAGGCCGCCGCTGGCATCGTCGCCCGCCTGCTCGGCCGGGGTGCCGCACCATCGCTCGAGGATCGCTTCGGGCGCGGCCCGCTCGCCTACGCCGCGCACGCCAACAAGCTGGCGGTGGCGCGAAGCCTGCTCGAGGCCGGCGCCGCGGTCGACCAGCGCGACGGCAACGGCGCGACGCCGCTGATCTACGCCGCGGGCGGTGGCTACTACCAGGTCGTCGCCCTGCTGCTCGAGCACGGCGCCGATCCGTCGACGGTGGCGAAGAACGGCGCCACGGCGCGCGCTCTCGCGGTCGAGCGCAACTATCGGCGCGTCGTCCGTCTGCTCGATCGCCACAGCGGCTAGCTCACGCGGCATCTGAACCGGGGACCGCGGCGAACTGACGACCACATCCGATGCGCCGCCGTCGGAGCACCGTCTCGATCGTCGTCTCGCCCCGGCCGTGTTCGCCTCGATCTGGAGCCCGCCATGCCGCACCGCCTTGCGCCGCCCGCCTGCGTTCGCTTCGTCGTCTCGGTCCTGTCGTTCGCTTTGCTCGTCACCGCTGCGCCCGCCCTGGCGCAGCCGCCCGCGGCGTCGGGTGGCGGCGTCCAGTGGTCGCTCGGCGTCGGCGTTGTCCTCGGACCCGAGCCGTATGTCGGCACCGACGCGGTCGACGTGCAGCCGATTCCCGTGCTCGGCATCGAGAGCAAGCGCTTCTACTTCCGCGGCATCGTCGCCGGCCTACGCCTGGTGGACGACGAGCGCTGGGGCCTCGACTGGATCATCGCCAAGGCACGATTTCTCGGCTACGAGGCCGACGACAGCGACTTCCTCGAGGGCATGGAGGATCGCGACCTTTCGGTCGATGGTGGCCTCTCGGCGCGGTTCGGCCTGGCTGCCGGGCTCGAGCTCCGCGCCGAGGCGTTGACCGATCTGCTCGGCCGGCACGAGGGGCACGAGGTGCTGCTCGAGCTCGAGCGCACGTGGAGTCCGGCGCCCCGGTGGCGGGTGACGCCCAAGATCGGGGCCCGCTGGCAGAGTGACGACCTGGTGCGCTACTACTACGGCGTCGAGCCCGGCGAGGCGCGTGCGGGTCGCCCCGCGTACCGTCCGGACGCGACGGTGAACTTCGAGGCCGGGGTGGGCGCGATGTACTTCTCTCGCGGGCGCTGGTCCTGGCAAGGGCAGCTCGCGGTCGACGTGCTCGGGTCCGAGATCGACGACAGTCCGATCGTCGAACGACAGACCTCGATCAGCGGCCTGACCTTCGTCGCCTGGCGGCTCTGAGCGCCGAGCGAGCGGGTCCCGGAGATACACTTGAAACTCGACCGAACGCTCGGTCGAGTTTTTCGTATCTCTTCCTGAGTCCCTTCCTCTCGCTCCGTCTCACCCGTCGAAACCGCAGCGTCGAGCCTTCGCGTCAAACCCGCTGCTCGAATCCCGCCCCTCGATCCTCAGGAGCCGCCATGTCGCCCTTCGTCCGCCCGCCGAGCCGTGCGAGACACTTCGTCTCGCTGATCCGTTCCCGCCTGCCGAGACCGTCCGTTTTGGGCGGTCTGGCCGTCCTGGTCGCCGTGCTGGTCCCGCTGCTCTCCGCACCGGCAGCACGCGCTCAGCCGGGCGACGCCCCGTCCTGGATGAAGGAGTTCGAACGCCGAGCGAAGGCGGTCCGCTCCGACTACACAAAGTACGAGGCTCAGATTCCGATGCGCGACGGCGTTCGGTTGTTCACGGCGATCTACGTGCCGAATGATCCCGACGGCGGCCCATATCCGATCCTGATGCAGCGCACGCCGTACAGCGTCGGGCCATACGGCGTCGATCGCTACAAGGAGCGGCTGGGGCCGACCAAGGCCTTCGAGAAAGCCGGCTACATCTTCGTCTTTCAGGATGTGCGTGGACGCTACATGTCGGAAGGCGAGTACGTGAACATGCGCCCGCACCGATCCAGCAAGAGCGGTCCCCAGGACATCGACGAATCGACCGACACCTACGACACCATCGAGTGGTTGCTCGCCAATGTCGAAGGGCACAACGGCAAGGTCGGGCAGTGGGGCATCTCGTACCCCGGCTTCTACACCTCGGCCGGCATGATCGACTCGCATCCGGCGCTCGCCGCGGTCTCGCCGCAGGCGCCGATCGCGGACTGGTTCTGGGACGACATGCACCGCCACGGTGCTTTCGTCCTGCCCCTCGCGTTCCGTTTCTTCTCGTCGTTCGGCGTACCGCGCGAGGAGCCGACGACCGAGCGCGAGGAGGGATACGACTTCGAGACCGCTGACGGCTTCGACTTCTACTTCGACCTCGGGCCGCTGTCGAACGTCAACGAGAAGCACTTCAACGGCGAGATCCCGTTCTGGAACGAGGTCGTGGCGCATCCGAACTACGACGAGTTCTGGCAGTCGCGCAACATCCTGCCGCATCTGCAGAACATCTCGGCGGCGGTGCTGGTGGTCGGTGGCTGGTACGACATGGAAGACCTCTACGGCCCGCTCGAGACCTACGCCGCGGTCGAGGCGAACAACCCTGACACCTGGTCGGGGCTGGTGATGGGGCCATGGCGCCACGGTGGCTGGGCCCGCGGGCCGGGCCGCAACCTGGGCGAGGTCGACTTCGGGTTCTCCACCGCGGACTTCTACAGCGAGCACGTGATCTTCCCGTTCTTCGAGCACTTCTTGCGCGGCGCCAAGGGCGCGCCACCGCTGCCGGAGGCGCTGGTCTTCGACACCGGTGCGGACCGCTGGGAGCATTTCGAGGCCTGGCCGCCGGAGCGCGCCGAGGCGCGGCGGATCTATCTCCATGCCGACGGCGCCGTGGCCTTCGATCGTGCGCCGACCGACGAGGCGCCGGCCGAGGGCTCGCCGGCCGATGCGCCTGCCGAGGCGCCGTTCGCAGACTCCTCGTTCAGCGACTCGTTCTTCAGCGATCCGGACAAACCGGTGCCGTACACCCAGGCCGTCACGACCCGCTGGCATGCCGAGCACATGGTCGAAGACCAGCGCTTCGCCGCGCGCCGTCCCGACGTGCTGGTGTACGAGACCGAAGTGCTCGAAGACGATCTCACCCTCGCGGGTTCGATCTTCGCCGACCTGTGGGTGTCGACCACGGGCACGGCGGCCGACTGGATCGTGAAAGTGGTCGACGTCTATCCGCCGGAGAACCCCGACCCGGTCGAGGGAGACATGCCTTGGGAAGACGATGAGAAGGCCTTCCTTGGCAACTTCCACCAGCTGGTGCGAGGCGAGGCGATGCGCGGTCGGTTCCGCGAGAGCTACGTCGAGCCGAAGCCGTTCGAGCCCGGTGTGCCGACGAAGGTGCGCTTCGAGCTGCAAGACGTCTTCCACACCTTCAAGCGTGGCCATCGCCTGCAGGTGCAGATCCAGAGCACCTGGTTCCCGCTGATCGACCGCAACCCGCAGACCTGGGTGCCGAACATTTTCAAGGCCAAAGAGAGCGACTTCGTGACCCAGCGGCACACGATCCACCGCTCGGCCGAGCACCCGAGCGCGCTCGACGTGCTCGTGCTTCCCGGCCTCGGCGCTCGCTGAGTCTCGGGATGCATCGACGATCTGGGTTCCGGTTCGCGGAGGCCGCCCCGGATCGTCGATGATTCTGTACAATTCGCCCTCCGAGTCGCCGCGAGGCGGCCGCTGTGATGAACGGGGAGGAGGGCTGCATGCTGGCAGGCCTGCGCAAGCGCATTCAAAAGAACCGCTATTCGAGCAATCCGCTCGCCAAGGGCTTGACCCTGGCGCTGCGCACGCCGCGCTACCTGTGGCAGTTCGCCACCGACGGCTACTGGCGCTCGACCCTGCTCGAGCGCCTGCGTCGGCCGGGCAGCGTCCATCTGACCTGCAACTACACCAAGATGGACCGCTATCCGGAGATCTTCACCTTGGTGCAAGGCACGCTGCGCGAGACCCTTCCCGAGCTCGCCGACTCGGACGATCTCCGGCTGCTCTCGTTCGGTTGCTCGACCGGTGAAGAGGCCTTCTCGCTCCGACGATACTTTCCGCGCGCGACGATCCTCGGCGCCGACATCAGCGCCTGGAATCTCGCCAAGGCGCGCGAGCGCAATACCGACGCGCGCATTCGGTTCATCGAGTCGACCCCCGAAACGCTCGCCGCCGAGGCGCCGTTCCACGGCATCTTCGCGATGGCCGTGCTGCTGCGCATGGCGCACCGCATGGAGCCGGCCGACTCGGCGTTCGACGTCTACCCGTTCGAGCGCTTCGACGAGCAGATCCTCGCGCTCGACGAGCTGCTCGCACCAGGCGGTGTGCTCACCGTGCAACATGCGAACTACCGCGTCGGCGATACGTCGATCGCTCCGCGCTACCGCGTCGTGCCGTTCCGCTTCAGCGAGCGCGACCTGGTGCCGAAGTTCGACCGCTCGAGCCGTCGTCTCCCCGAGACCGACGAGCAAGATCGCGTCTTCGTCAAGCAGCGGAGCGCTTGACCCGCCGCGCGTCGAGTAGACGCCGCAGGGCGACCACCAGAAGGTACACCGCGGCCGCGGCGAGCACGATCGCTGGCTCGGGGCTGATGCGGCTGCCGTAGACGGCGATGCGCGGCAGCGTCGCGAGGGCGATCGCGAGCGGTACCGAGACTGCGATCACCGCCGGCAGACGATGCACCAGGTGGCCCGCGGTGGCGGCCGGCAGGGTGAGCAGGGCGAGCGCGAGAATCAGCCCGACGACGCGGGTCAACACGATGGTGGTGAGCGCCACCAGCACCAGCAAGACCGTCTGTGTGCGCAGCACGTCGATGCCCTGCAGCTCGGCCTGCTCGGGGTCGAGGCAGACGGCGAGGAAGCGGCGGTGGAAGAGCAACGTGACGGAGACCAGCACCAGGTCGAGCAGTAGCATTGCGAGCACACCGTCCCAGCCGACGAAGGCGAGCGCGCCGAAGAGGTAGCTCATCAGCTCGGTGTGGTAGCCGGGCGTCAGCTTCACCAGCAGGATCCCGAGCGCCATGCCGACCGACCAGAGCGCACCGATCAGCGTGTCGAGACGCTCTCCGGCATGCTCTTCCACCCACGCCAGGAGCACCGCCGCCGCCACCGCCGCCAGGGCGCCGCCGAGCAGCGGATCGAGCCCGGCCAGCGCGTCGACGCGCGAGCGCAAGAAGATCGCCGCGCCGACGCCGCCGATGGCGACATGGGCGACCGCGCCGGCGAGGAAGGCGAGCCGGCGCGCGACGACATACGGACCGACCACGCCGCAGGCGAGCCCGGCGAGCGCGCCGGCGACCAGGCCCGGCAGCAGGAACGGGTGCCCCGCGAGGTCGGCGAAGAAGCTCACGGCGCGTCGGCCTCGACGACCCCGTCGGCGCGCGGCGTGGCCCGCGGCGACGCGTGGGCGCCGGGAGGGCCGTGGTAGAGCGCCTCCATGCGCGCCAGCGAGAGATCCTCGGCCGCGGTCGCCGTCACTCGACGGTTGACGTACGCGCAGCGCTCGAGATGCTCGGTCACCAGCACCAGGTCGTGGGTCACCATCACGATCGGCAGGTCCTCGTTGAGCCGCAGCAGCAGGCTGAGCAGCTCCTTCTCGCGATGGATGTCGATGCCGGTGGTCGGCTCGTCGAGGAGCAGCAGTGCGGGGTCGACCGCGAGCGCGCGGGCGATCAAGACGCGCTGGCGCTGGCCGCCCGAGAGCGAGCCGAAGGCGCGCCGCGCCAGGTCGGCGCTCGACGTGCGCTCGAGCGCGGCGAAGGCGGCCTCGCGATCGGCGCGGCCGAAGCGCGGTCCCCACGAGCGCGCGTCGAGGCGGCCGAGGAGCACGACGTCGAGCACATCGGCGGGCACCGTCGGATCGACGCGCGCATGCTGCGGCACGTAGCCGACGCGTCGCCGCGCGCGCTGCGGCGGGTCGCCGAGGACTTCGATCGTGCCGCGGCTCGGCCGATGGAGGCCGAGCAGCAGCTGCAGCAGAGTCGTCTTGCCGCCGCCGTTGGGCCCGACGACGCCGAGGAAGTCGCGCGCACCGATCGTCAGGTCGACCTCCTCGAGCGCCGGTTGCGTCGCGCGCTCGTAGGCGAAGGTCACCCCGCGCAGGCGGGCGGCGAGCGGCTCCTCGAGAGTGGGTGGGGGCGATGAGGAGGGCGCGGGCATGAGCGGGCTCACGGCATGCTAGCAGCGTTCCGGGACGCGCCCCCGAAGCGCCTCGGACGGTCTCAGGCTTCCTTCTCGTCGTCGCGGACGATCGCGACCACCGCGGGACGCGGCGGCACGTCGAGACGTCCGTCGGGGAAGTTGCTGCCGACGGGCACGGTCCGGGTCTGCGGGAAGGGGCGGTTGTCGCGATCGTGGACGATGTGGACCTGCTCGTCCTGCGGGTTTTCGGAGCGGCGCGTGCCATCGTCCTCGCCCGGGTGCTGCACCGAGAGGATCAGCGTGCGCCCGTCGTCGGTGAAGGTCGGGCCGCAAAGCTCGGCCTCCATCGGCGCGGTGGCGAAGAGCTGCGGCACGCCTGCCTTCGGGCCGTCGGTCGGGATCATGAACATCGAGTTGTTGCCGAACACTCCGGGGAAGAACTTGCCGCCCGGCCTGGTGCCGTCGATCACCTCGCGTGTGGTGGGGAAGTTCTGGGCCGAGGTCGAGATGTCCGTCACCATCCAGAGGTTGCCGGCCGGGTCGAAGACCATGTTGTCGGCGCAGGCGAAGCCGCCCCCGGCCTCCGCCACCTCGCCCGAGCTGACGAAGCGGCCCCAGGTGAACTCGGTCGCCGCCGGATCGGACTCGCGGCTCTCGACGCCTTCTTCGATGATGCGGTAGATGGCGCCGTACTGCCGGGAGTTCTCGAAGGTCGAGTCGGGGAAGATGCGCATGTCCGGCGAGCCGTCGCTCGAGCCGGTGGCGTCGGTGAACGCGATGTAGACGCTGCCGTCGTGCGGATGCACCTCGAGGTCCTCGGGGCGCGCCGACGGAGTGCCGCCGCAGGCATTGGCCATCAGGAAGGCGTCCATCAACAGCACGCCCTGAACCTCCTCCCGTCGTCGCGCGGAATCGAGCGCGTCGTCGTCGAGCTGCACCAGGTCGCCGAGCGTCAGCTGGTCGAACGGTTTGCCGCCAAAGCGCTCGACGATCGAAATCCAGCGCTCGACCTCGATGTCCGGGTTGTCGCGCTCGGTGTCGCCGACCGCGACGCCGCCGCCGACGAAGCGCGACGGGACCTGGATGTGCTGGGTCGGGCACTGGTGCGGATCGGGGCGGCGCAGCGGCGTCTCGGGCACCAGCGGTACCCAGGTGCCGGTGAAGTCGGGGCGGAAGTGTGCGGCGTAGAGCGTGCCCTTCTCGAGCAGGCGCGAGGTCGCCGGATCGCTCGGGTCCTCGACCACCTCGTCGCTGACGAATTTCCACACGTGGCCGCCGCGGCGATCGTCGCCCATGTAGGCGGCGAGAGGACGCCCGGCCTCGCAGCGCAGCGCCACGTTCTCGTGACGGAACCGGCCGAGCGCGGTGTGCTTGACCATGTGGCCGGTCTCGGGCTCGACTTCGGTGACCCAGCCATACTCGCGGCCGTCGAGTGGCTCGTCGAGCATGTGGCCGTTGCCGAAGATGTTCGGTGGCGTCGGCTGGTCGAAGATGTAGATGCCGTTGATCCGGTCGCCCTTGGCGCCGTACCAGCGCGGCTTCGCGTCGAGCGGCCGACCGCCCGGCGAGACGTCTTCCCACACCTCGTTGTAGAAGTTCTCTTCGCAGGTGAGGAAGGTGCCCCACGGCGAGGTGCCGCCCGAGCAATTGGTCATCGTGCCGCGCGGCGGAGAGTCGAAGAGGTGCCGCGACGGGCCGGAGAAGCGCGAATGCTCGTGCGGTGCGCCGTCGATGTTGATCCGGCTGTAGGCGGTGATCCGCCGATGCCGCGCCGAGTCGGCGATCACTTCGAAGGTGTCGTCGGCGCGGCGGCGCACGTGTAGCACGCTGACGCCGACGTCGCCGAGGATCTTCTCGGCGGTGTCGCGTATGGTCGCGCGGACGTTCGTCGGCAAGGCCTTCCAGGCCTCCTCGTTGGCGACGTTCAGGCGATTGCCCTCGGCCGCCTCGACGTCGGCGAGCGAGAATCCGTCGATGCTCAGCACACCCTGTGCGAAGAGCGGCGGATCGTGGCTGTCGGCCGCCAGCTCGTAACCCGGCGCCGGCTTGCCGAACACGTTGTCGTAGCAGGCCAGCCAGGGCCGCGCGGAGACGTACTCGTGGTTGACGAAGAGCCAGAACTCGTCGTCGCTGCCGTCGATCGGCAGCAGGCCGGTGTAGTCGTTGTTGAAGCCGAACACGATGCGCCGCTCCGTGGCTCCGGTGGGCCCGAAGACGTCGCCGTAGCGGGCGACGACGTGGCTGCGAAAGCCGTCGGGGAGCACCAGATCGTCGATCACCTCGTAGCGCGCGAGCCGCTGGGCGTCCTCCGCCACCGGCCACGGCGCGCCGGGCAGCGGCACCGGGTAGGCGGGCGAGCGCCAGGTCGCCGACCCGTCGGCGAGCACCCACGGACCCGCGCCCGGTGTGGCGCCGGTCGCCGCGGCTTCGCCGAGCCCGGTGGCCGGCGTGGCGGATTGGGGCGAGCTCGTGCAGCCGACGAAGATCGCGGCGCTGCCGGCGCCGACGTAGCGCAGGAAGCGGCGGCGGTCGATGCCGCGGGGCGTGCCGGAGTCACCGGCGGAAGAAGCGGAAGAGCGGCGGGAGGACGAAGAGGCGGCCATGAAAACTCCGAAGTCGTTCGGTGGATGTCCGGCAAGACGTCCGGACCTCCATCTTGAACAACGGCGATGAAGAGGGTGTGAATTCCTGGTTCGGCGGGAGCGATGGAGCGGCGCGGGGCGGGTCTCAGCGCGACAGCGCGACGTCGACCCAGACGAGGAAGTGGTCGCTCGCGGTCTCGGCCGCGGTGCGTGCCGGATCGCCGTCCGGCGGCAGGTGGACACCCGTCGCAGCGACCTGCAGAGAGCGGCTCGGCAGGGCGTAGTCGATGCGGCCGTAAGCGGACGTGCGCGTGCGATCGTCGCCCGGATAGTCGATCTCCGCCGGGGGAGGTGTACCCTCTGTGCGCGGCACGGGGTCGTGCACGCGCGGATGCGCGAGCAGCCGCGCGATGGCGCCGTGGGTGGCGCCTTCGGTGAGCGGATCGGCGTTCAGGTCACCGACGAGCACGAACGGCGCATCTTGCGCCAGGCCGCCACGTCGCCCGTCGTCGTCCACCAAGTAGTCGGCGTCGCCGTCGAGGTAGTCGGCCCAGAAGCGGATCTCGTCGGCGTTGCGGCGGCCGTTGCGATCCTCGTCGCCGTCGAAGACCGGCGGTGTCGGATGGCTGGCGAGCACGTGCAGTGCCCAGCCGCCGTCAGTTCGGCTCGCGCCGTCGTCGATGCGGACGGGCACGTCCCAGTGGCTCTTCGACGACAGGCGCAGCGCCGCGGCCTCCGCGGGCTCGTACCAGCCCGGGCGCCCGTCGACTCCGTCGGGCATGCGGTGGCCGGGCATGCTGCGCCAGCGCAGCGTGCGAAAGGTGCGCACTCGATCGCGCTCGACCGGATGACGGCTGAGCAGCGCCATGCCGTACTGCCCGGGATAGCGGCCCCAACCCCAGGCATCGCCCGGCCCGTCAGTGGCGCCGTCTTCGTCGAGATCGAAGCCCGAGGCGACGCCCGTATTGACCGGCTCGTAGACGACGTGCGCATAGTCGAGCGGCTCCCCGCCGTGCTCTTGGGGGACCTGCAGGTAGCGCTCGACGAAAAGGCGCGGCAGGTCGCGGGTGGCCGAGTAGTCGATCTCGTTGAGGAGCACGATGTCGGGGCGCACGCGCTGGAGCACGGCGGCAGCGGCCTGCAGCTGTGCGTGGGCGCCGTGGCCGTCGTCGTCGACGAGGTCGAGCTTTTCGGCAGAGAGCTCGATGACATTGAAGACGGCGACGCGCACGGTGGCCGACGGCACCGTGTCGGCGGCGGCCGCCGCGTCCGCCGGCTGGTCGTCGCTCAACGCGGTGGGCGGAGGGTCGGTGGGAGCGGCGCACGCGGTGAGCGCGGCGAGCATGAGCAACGGCGAAATACGAGTCGCCGAAGGCCGGCGCGCCGGGGCTGGGCGGTGCGTCATGTGCCTATGCTACCCTGCGCCGACCACGCGCTCGGAGCTCTCGCGCGTTCCTTCCGGTCACTCTTCGCTCGCACCATGCCTTCGCCCTTCCACAGCGTTCACCGAGGTCGCCGTTGACGAGTCGACGGCTCGCGCTCACCGCGGTCGTGCTCCTGCTCGCCGCGTCGTGCAGTGTGCCGACGTCGACCCGCCCGGTCGGCGTGGAGATCGACGCCCGCAGCCTGTCGCTCGATCCCGCGTTGCTCGACACACCGACGTTGCCGGCCTGGCTGGTCGACGCCGAGATGCCGCTGCGCCTCGACGCGGTGCTCGAGCTGCGCGGCGATCACGCCGACTTCGGTGGTCTCTCCGGCATGGTGCTCGAGCCCGCGACGACGGGCGCCGACCATGCAACGTGCCTCGATGGCGCCCGGCTGCTCGTCGTCACCGATCGCGGACGCTGGCTCGAGGCGCGCCTGCGCGCGCCCGATGGACCCCTCGTCGGCTTCGAGTCGGCGCGTCTCGGCGCGCTGCGTGAGACCGACGGCCGCCCGGTCGGCGGCCGCATGCGCCACGACGCCGAAGAGATCACCGCCTGGGGCGGCGGCCTGGTAGTGGCCTACGAGGGCGACCATCGTCTGATGCTGCACACCGACGCCGCGCCGCCGCTCGACGACCCTCGCCCGCGCCAGCTGCCCGTGCCCGAGGCGGTGGCGGTGCTGGCCGAGAACGACGGCCTCGAAGCATTGACCGGGCTCGGCGACGGCCTCCTGCTGGCGCTCGCCGAGAAGTCCACTCGGGACGGCGAGGTCGCCGCGCTCCGCGGCTGGGTCGGCGACCCGCGCTCCGCCGAGGGCTGGCGAGCTCTGCGCATCGCCGCTACCGGGCCGCTGGAGGCGACCGGCGTGGCGCTCCTGCCGTGGCGCGACGTGCTGCTGCTCGAGCGCTACTTCGATCCGATCGACGAGCGCGTCCATGTTCGTCTCTCGACCCTCGCCGTCGATGCCCTGATCGCGGCGTCGCCGGACGAGCTCGTGCCGACGCGCGAGGTGCTGCGTTTTCCCGACGCGCTGCCGGTCGACAATTTCGAGGCCGTCGCGGTGCTGCCGGTGGACGGCGGAGTCACAGTGCTCGTGCTCGCCGACGACAATTTTTCGCCGGCGCAGCGCACCCTGCTGTTGCAACTCTTCCTGCCGACGCCGGCCTGACGTCTCGTTCGAGGCTGGTTTGTGGCCGGGCGAAGGGTCACGCACTGCGCCGTGTGTCGTCGAGGCGCGGTGTCGCCTCGGTGTCGTCGTTCGACGCCGAGCCCAGGTGACGCGCGACCTTGTCCATGAGCACGTAGTAGTCGACCGGCTTCGACACCACGTCCTGGCAGCCGACCTCCTGCGCCCGCAAGATGTCGTCGCGTGTCACGTGGCCGGTGACGACGATCACCGGGATCGCGCGCAGGTCGTCGGCCTGCTTCATCGCGGCGGTTGTCGCCCAGCCGTCCATCTCCGGCATCGCGAGGTCCATCAACACCAGATCGGGCTGCGCCGAGCGCGCGCTCTCGAGCGCCTCGTGTCCGTCGCGGGCGGTGACGGCGGCGTGCCCACCGAACTCGAGCAGGCGGCTGATCACGCGGCGGTTGTCTCGATTGTCGTCGACGACGAGGATCGTGGCCATGGGGCCCTCCGGGGCAAAGTCGCAGTGAACGTCGAGCCGCGGCCGGGCTCGCTGGAAACATCGAGTCGGCCGCCGAGGAGCTCGCTGAGCTGACGGCTGACCACCAGGCCGAGACCGCTGCCGCCGAAGCGGCGGTGGGTCGACGCCTCGGCCTGGCGAAAGGGTTCGAAGATGCGATCGAGATGCTCGGGCGCGATCCCGATGCCCGTGTCGTGCACCGCACAGAGATAGGGCCGGTCGTCGGCTTCCGCGACTCGGAGCTCGAGCACGACCGAGCCGCCGGTGGTGAACTTCACGGCGTTCGACAAGAGGTTGAAGAAGATCTGCCGCACCTTCGAGGGATCGCTGTGCATCGCTCCGTCGCCGACGGTGCAGCGCAACTCGAGCTCGTTGCCGCTCTCGCGCGCCAGCGGCCCGAGCAGATCGACGACCTCGCGCGCGAGATCGTCGATGCGGAAGTCGACCAGCTCGACGTCGACCTTGCCCTGCTCGAGCTTCGAGAAGTCGAGCAGGTTGTCGATCAGCGTCAGCAGGTGGCGCCCGGCGGCGCGGATGCGGCCGAGGTCGTCGGCCGCCGGCGTGCCGTCACGCTGCGCCTCGAGCTCGAGCAGTTGCGCGTAGCCGAGAATCGCGTTGAGCGGGGTCCGCAGCTCGTGGCTCATGGTGGCCAAGAAGAGACTCTTGGCCTTTTCGCGCGCCTCGGCCTCGGCACGGGCACGGTCGGCGCGCTGCTCCGAGCGCTTGCGTTCGACCAGGTCGTCGGTCAGCGCGCGCTGCGCCTTGAGGCTGACGCGCAGCTCCTCGTTGCGCTGCTCGAGCGTGCGGCGCTGCCCTCGCAGGCTCTCGACCATGCGATTGAACCGGTCCGCCAAGGTGGTGATCTCGTCGCCGTAGCCGGTGAGCTCGACGCGCTGCTCCAGGTCGCCCTCGCCGACGCTCTGCGCGGCGCGGGTCAGATGGACGACGCGGCGCGCCAGCGTGGCGGCGAGGAGCAGGCCGACAGCGGCCGAGACGACGACGGCGAGCAGGGTGCCGGCGAGCAAGAATGCGCGCGCATCGCGATGCGTCGTCCCGACGTCGCCGAGCGCGGCGCTGGCGCGCTCGGCGGTGAGCTCGGCGAGCCGGTCGGTGGCGTTCTGCAGCCGCCGATAGTCAGGGTTCAGACGTGACAGGGCCGGGTGCACGGTGCCCGCCGCGGCGCGCCGCGCGGCGGGCAAGAACCGCGTCTCGTGGACCTCGAGATAGCGCGTCCAGGCGTCGGCGACCGCGTCGAGCGCCTGCTGCTCCGCGGCGCCGTCGAGGAGCGGTGCCTGCAGCGCGAGCACTCTGTCCATGTGCTGCTCGAGCTCGGACATCGAGTGCTCGAGCCGGTCGCGGTCGGCGGACGCCGTCTGCAGCAGCATCTCGCTCTGTAGGGCACGGAAGGCTGCGATCGTGGCGCTGATCTCGTCGCCGTGACGCAGCGACGGGATGGTGCGGGTCTCGACCCGCCGCGCGGTCTCGTTCATGCGGCTCATCTGCACCACGGCGAAGGCGCCGAGAGTGACGAGGAGCGCCAGGTCGAGCGCGAAGGCGCCGAGCAGCTTCTGACGAATCGACAGTCTCATCGCCGCGGCTCGAGCAGGCTCTCGATCGACACACCGATCTGGGATCCACCGTCGAACACCGAGCCGACGTGCCGCGCGTCGAGGCGCTGCCGACCGAGCTCGTACGCGCGGCGGGGCAGCGGCACGTAACCGACCTGTGCCGCCAGCTCTGGGGCCGTCGCGAGATAGAGATCGAGGAACGCGGCGACCGCCGGCCGGTCGAGCGCCGCCGCGGAGACGTAGAGGAAGACCGGCCGCGCCAGCGGCGTGTAGGTGCCGGCGGCGATCGTCCGCGCGCTCGGCGCGACGCAGCCTTCGCCCCCGTCGATCGCCACCAGGCGGAGGCGATCCCGGTACTCGGCGTAGTAGGCGAAGCCGAAGAAACCCAGTCCGTGGCGGTCTCCGGCGACGTCCTGGGCGATCAGGTAGTCGTCTTCACTGCCGATGAAGTCGTGGCGCGCCGATCCCTCGACGCCGACCACGGCGCGGGTGAAGTAGTCGAACGTGCCCGAGTCGTGGCCTGGTGCGTAGAGCGAGATCGTGGCGCTGGGCCAGTCGGCGCGCAGCTGGCTCCAACGCGTCACGACACCGTCCGCCTCGGGACGCCACAGGCGGCGCAGCTCGTCGACGGTCAGGCAGTCGATCCAGGTCGCCTGCGGATGGGCCACGACCGAGATGCCGTCGAACGCCACGGGCAGCTCGATGAAGTCGATCCCGTGCTCGGCGCAGAGCGCTCGCTCCTCGTCCTTGAGTGGCCGGGACGCGTCGGCGATGTCGATCCGGCCTCGGCAGAAGTGGGCGAAGCCGCCGCCGGTGCCGCTGACGCCGAGCGTGACGTCGACGTTCGGCGCCATCGCTTCGAAGCGACCGACCACCGCCTCGCTGAGCGGATACACCGTGCTCGAGCCGTCGATGGCGACGCGCCCCTCGAGGCCCGCGCGCGCGTCACGGTCGCTCGCTCGCCTCGCGTCGCCGGTCTCGAGCCCGTCGTCGACGTCGTTCCCGACCCCGTTCCCGACCCCGTCGTCGGGCGTGGGAGGCGAGTCCCGTGGGGCGCGATCGGCCGGCGCGGCGTCGTCCTCGGCGGCAGGCGGCGCCGACCCCGTCGTCTCGGGGCTCTCGATCGAACAGGAGAGGGCAAGGATGCCGGCGAGCGCCGGCACCAGGACGGCGCGCAGGAGCATGGGTGAACCGTGGGCTCGTCGGCGGCTGGAAGCGGCCGCCGACGGGAGACAGTCCACCAAAGCTCGATGAACCGCGGATCACCCGCGGCGTGAAGATCCGATGAAGCCGGATCGTGGTGTCGCGGCGTTCAGCGTCGTCCGGGCGGGTAGAGCTCGAGCAGGCGCTGAATGAGATTCGCGGCCTCCTCGTCGCGCAGGCTTCCGCTCATCGCCCGACGCCAGTATTCCTCGGTCTCCTGCGACTCGTGCGTTTCGTTCGGCGAGGTTCCGTCCTCTCGCGTCTTGCGGCGAAACGCCGTGGGTCGCTGGCCCGACCAGCGGAAAAAGGCGCGGCTGAACACCTGAATGCTCGAGAAACCGAGCATGTCGCTGATCTTCCACACTGGCAGCTCGGTGTCGCGCAGCAAGCGTGCCGCGGTTTCCAGCCGACAATGTGAAATGTACGCATGGGGCGGCTGCCCGACCGCCGCATGAAAATGAATCGCGACGGAATTGTCGCGAATTCCGCAGGCTTTTTTCAACCGGTTGACGTTCAGTGTCGGGTCAAATAGGTGATCTTCGATATATGCAAGCATAGGCTTGAGCCTGCTGGGCACTTGCTCTTGATCCTCGCGGATCCGGTCGAAGGTATCACTGGCTGCGGACCGGAGCAGGTCTTTTGGGGACTCCAACATTCGATGCATCCTCTTCCAGAATTGCCGCGCGGTTTTGAGCGCGGTTTCGAGATCATCCGACGAGCCCAGGATCTCGACGGAAGCCCTGTCCGTCGAGGAATGCGCACCGCCTTCTGCGTGCAATATACGGATGGCGGTTTGCGTATATCGACGTTATACCTCGGCGATCTACAAAATGCAAAGGTATTTGCGTGGACCGAATCGTAAAAAACAGTGGTCGGTACTTTCTGTGATCCTCGAGTGAGCGCTCGAATCTCGAGGAATCGGTGAAGTCGTCTCGCTGGACAGAAGCTCTTCATCGCGCTTTGAGATATCCTCACGCCGTCGGCAACCGGGAGGCTTGACACCATGACAGAAGAGCCCACGGCGACCCCGGACGGCGGGTTGTCCAAGGTCTTCGTTCTCGATACCTCGGTCGTGCTGCACGACCACCAAGTGCTCGACAGTTTCGAAGAGCACGACATCGCGATTCCGCTCACCGTGCTCGAGGAGCTCGATCGCTTCAAGAAGGGCAGCGCGGTGCTCAATCGCAACGCCCGCGAGTTCATCCGTCGCCTCGACGGCTTCTCGGGCGACCGCATTCTGCGGGAGTGGGTGCCGCTCAACGGCACGGAGAGCGGGCGCGTCAAGGTCGTGATGCCGCCGGGTGGCTCGGCGCCGGTCGAGCTCGGTGGCCTGGCGACCAACGAGAACGATCATCGGATCCTCGCGTCGGCCCTGGGCTTGGCGCGCGAGCTGCCGGATCGGCGGGTGATCTTGGTGTCGAAGGACATCAATCTGCGCCTCAAAGCGCGCGCGCTGGAGCTTCCGGCCGAGGACTACAAGCGCGTCCGGATCCGTGACCTCGACCACCTCGAGTCGGGCCGTGGCCTGGTGCAGGTGGAGCGGCCCGAGCTGGTCGACCGGCTGCATGCCGAAGGGGCCCTGGCCTGGCGCGACCTCTTCGAGCGTCCGCCGTCACCGCACCATTTCTACATCCTGGTGTCGGATCAACGGTCGGCGCTGGCCTGGTACAACCCGCGCACCCAGCAGCTCGAGCGCATCGTCAAGCGCTCGGCGTACGGAGTCGAGCCGCGCAACGCCGAGCAAACGTTCGCGCTGCAGGCGATTCTCGACGACGACGTGCCGCTGGTCGCGGTCACCGGCGCCGCCGGCACCGGCAAGACCCTGATCGCCCTCGCCGGCGCGCTCGAGCGCTCGCGCTCGTTCCGGCGCATCTACCTGGCGCGTCCGATCGTGCCGCTGTCGAACAAAGACATCGGGTACTTGCCGGGCGACGCGCAGTCGAAGATCAATCCCTACATGCAGCCGCTGTGGGACAACCTTTCGTTCATCAAGAGCCAGTTCGATCTCCAGGACCGCGAGCATCGGCGCATCGACGAGATGGTCGAGCGCGACAAGCTGCAGATCGTGCCGCTCGCCTATATTCGCGGGCGCAGCTTCTCGAAAATCTTGTTCATCGTCGACGAGGCGCAGAATCTGACGCCGCACGAGATCAAGACGATCATCACCCGCGCCGGCGAAGGCACCAAGATCGTGCTCACCGGTGATCTCTTCCAGATCGACACGCCGTACCTCGACGCCCAGTCGAACGGCCTGTCGTTCGTCATCGATCGGCTCAAGGGCCAGTCACTGTTCGCCCACATTCACCTGCTGAAGGGCGAGCGCTCGGAGCTGGCGAACCTCGCCAGCGACCTGCTCTGAGTCGGCGACTCGGCGTTGGCGGCTCGGCGGGGCAGTCTACGAGCCGGTCGGGTTCGTTCCCCGCGGCTCGTCGGCGGTGTGCAGCAGGTCGACGAGGTGGACGTCGTCGGAGACCCGGCGACGGCAGGCGGTGAGTCGCTCCCGCAAGGCTTCCAGGCTGGAGCGGGCCGGCTCCGGTAGTGGCTGCAAGGTCAGCCACTGGAGAGTCTCGTAGAGGTCGACGACCTGCTCCATCGAGGTGGTGTACGGGTCGCATGCGAGCAGGTAGCCCTCGTGCTCGCCGCGGTGCTCGCGCAGCAATCCCGCGTCGAGCAGCGGCTCCACGATGCGCGCCGTGTCGGCGGGCTGCAGGTTCAGCGCTCCGGCGAGCTCTTCGTGGCCGGTGATCGGCTCGCCCGCGCGGAAGCGCTCGACGATGAGCACCATCGCCGCCAGGCCCAGCCAGCTGCCCTCGATCGCCGGCCGCTGACGCCGTGAGCGCACCAAGTAGGTGAAGTTCTGGCTGCAATACGCCAGCTCGCTGCCGCCGAGGACGATCATCCACGACAGCTGGATCGAGAGGATGAAAAAGAACGCGGTGCCGAAGCTGCCGTAGACCACCGAGACCTGGCGCGCGACGGCGACGTAGTAGCCGAAGCCGGCCTGCAGAAGCTCGAGGGCGACCGTGGCGCACAGGCCGCCGAACGCGGCCGCCCGCAGATCGACCCTCGTGTACGGCACCTGCCAGTAGAGCATCGTCAGCCCGACCAGGGTGACGACGAAGGGCACCAGCTGCACGGGTAGCGACGAGGTGATCTCTTCGAACGTACGGTTTCGGCTGAGCACGAAGAGGGCCGAGTAGGTGAGGCCGATGAGCAGCGGGCCGTAGCAGAGCACGAGCACGAAGGAGTTGAGGCGGCTGCGCAGCGGGCGTCGATCCGAAACGTTCCAGATCTGGTTGATGATGCGCTCGATGGTCGAAAAGGCGGTGAGCGAGGTGAGCAGGAACGCGACGAAGCCGAAGCCGCGCAGCGACTGCGACTGCTCGACGAACTGGCGGATCGTGATCTCGATGCGCTCTTGGGTGTAGGGCAAGACGCGCGTGATCAGGGCGATCAGGTCGTCTTGTTCGCTGATGAAGAAGGCCGCACCGAAGTGGCTCAGCGACGCCAGGAGGGGCACCAGCGAAACCAGCGTGATGAACGATAGTGCGGCGCTCTGGGTGCTGATCTCGTCCGCCGACGCTTTGCGCCCGGTGAGCACCAGCAAGTGCCCGATGTGACGCAGGCGGCGCCAGCTCAGCGGCTCGAGAAACACGTCGCGCCAGAGTGTCGCCGAGCTGCGCGGGATCTCTCGCGTCGCGGTGTCGCTGGTGGCCTGCTGCGAGTCGGCCTCAGAGTCCGACGTCTCGGCATCTGACGTCTCGGCATCTGACGTCTCGGCCTCTGACATCTCGGCGTCCGACGTCTCGGCGCCGCCCGGCTCGGAAACGTCGGGCAGGATGCTGTCGTCCGCACGTGTCATGACGGGAGAGTATCGGACCGATCGTGCTGGTATCATCAACGCGGCGCCGAACGCCCCACCACGCACAGTCACCGCGAGTCTCGGCGTACGCTATCTTCTGTAGACCACCTCCCTGTCTGTAGACCACCTCCCGAGACCCACGGACGATCGATCGATGAGTGACGACCCCCAGTCTTCCAGAGGCCCACGGAACGAACGCCGCAGCGGCGACGCGTCGAACGACAGCGCGGAGATGCTGCGCGCCAGCTACGACGAGCTGCAGGGACGCCTCGAGAGCGCTTCGGGCGATCTCGGACGCTGGGTGAAGCGCTCGCCGGGCCAGGCCATCCTCGCCGGACTCGCTGTCGGCTTCCTGGTTGGCCTGTTCTTCCGCCGGAGAGACTCGTGACGACTCCGAGTGAGCACGACGAGGCCGAGGCGGGCGGCTGGGCCGAGCGGCTGGTCGACGAGCTGGTACCCGACGGCGTCGAGTGGCGGCGCCTGGTCTCGAGGTATCCGCGCTCCACCGTGGTCGGTGCGGCGGTCGCCGGATTCGTCCTCGGGCGTTCGCGCGGGCTGTCGCTCGCGGCCGCGCTCTCGGGCTTCGTCATCGGCGAGGTGTCGCACGGCCTCGAGAACGCGGCCCACTCGCTGCAGGGCCTGCGCGATGAGCTCGATCCGGCGGACGGTTCTGCGTACGACGACTCGGACGACCGGTGATCACCGGGAGCGCGCGCCGGTCGCGCGCTCTCCGTCCGCCGGCCAGCCCTCGACGGACGCCCGGCGACTGACGACGACGACCGGACGAGGCCCCGCGCTGTGCGCCAGATTCTGCACATCTCCGACATCCATTTCGGACCCTACTTCGTGCCCGCGGCTGCCGACGCCGTCCGCACTCTGGCGGAAGAGCGCGGCGCCGACCTGCTCGTCGTCTCCGGCGACGTGACGCAGCGCGCCAAGCCGCGGCAGTTTCGCGACGCGCGCCGCTGGCTCGACGGCTTTTCGATGCCCTGGGTCGCCGTGCCCGGCAACCACGACGTGCCGATGTATCGCGTCTGGGAACGGGTGTTCGCGCCCTACGGCGCGTATCGCGAGCACTTCGACGACACGATGGAGCCCGTGTGGCAGGACGACGAGCTCTACGTCGTCGGCGTCAACACCGCCTTCAACTGGACGATCAAAGATGGACGCTTCACCCGCGAGAGCCTGCTGCGTGTCGCCGAGCGCCTCGAGGCGGCGCCGCCCGGTCGCGTGAAGCTGGTGGTCGCCCATCACCACCTGATTCCGCCGCCGCGTTTCGATACGCGGCGCGTCACCGCGCTGGCGCGCGAGGCGACCGAGCTCTTCGCCGACCTCGGCGTCGATCTGGTGCTCTCGGGCCACCTGCACCAAAGCTGGATCGGCACCTCCGAGGAGTTCTATCCGCGCGGTGCGCGTCCGGTGGTGCTGGTCCACACCGGCACGACCACCTCGCGTCGCGGGCGGGGCTGGGAGCGCCGGCGGTGCAGCGCCAACTGGATTCGCGTCGAGCGCGACCGAGTCTTCGTCTCGCATCTGCTGTGGCATCCCGAGCGCGGGGCGTTTGTCGCCTGGAGCCGCCACGAGTACCCGCGCGGCGACGCCGAGCCCTACGTTCTGCCCGACGCGCTATGATCCTCGGCGTCACGAGGCCCGACCGAGGGCCTCACGGCGCGAGATCCGTCGTCGCAAGCGGTAGTCGCAATCGGTTGTCGCAATCCGTTGTCGCCGTGGTGGTCGCAAAGGGTGACCGCAGAACGAGTCGTCGCAGAGATCGAGTGATCGCAGAGCATGAGTGATCGCAGAGAGGGAACGCCGACCTCGATCGGCCGGTACGAGATCGTCGAGCTCCTCGGCTCGGGCGCGATGGGCGACGTGTACCTGGCGCGCGATCCGCGCATCGATCGCCAGCTGGCGATCAAGACGGTGCGCGTGCTCGGTGCCGGTGCCGAGGATGTCGAGGAGCGGACGCAGCGGTTGCTGCGCGAGGCGCGTGCCGCGGGCAAGTTGCTCCATCCCCACGTCGTCACACTCTTCGACGCCGACGAGGTCGACGGCCTGCTCTACCTCGCCTTCGAGTTCGTGCCCGGCACCGACCTGGCGCAGCGGGCCCGGCGCGAGCCGCCGCTGAGCCTGCGCGAGGTGCTGCGGGTCGTGCGCGAGGTCGCGTCGGCGCTCGACTACGCCCACGGCCGCGAGATCGTGCACCGCGACATCAAGCCGTCGAACATCCTGCTCGGAGCGGACGGCGAAGCGAAGGTGGCCGACTTCGGCATCGCCAAGCTCTACGACCAGAGCACCGAGCTGACGCGCACCGGCAGTGTCGTCGGCAGCCCGCAGTACATGTCGCCCGAGCAGGTGCGCGGCGAGGCGCTCGACGGGCGGTCGGACGTGTTCTCGCTCGGTGTCGTGCTCTACGAGATGCTGTGCCGCATCCGGCCGTTCAACGGCGACACGATCTCGACGCTCGTGTTCCAGATCCTGGCCGAGGATCCGACGCCGATCGACCGCCGGCGCCCCGGCCTCGAGCCCCGGCTGGCGTCATTGGTGCATCGCATGCTGGCCAAGGATCGCGACCAGCGCGTGGCGTCGGCGTCGGGAGTGGTCGAGGCGATCCATGCGCTCGAAGCCGAGCTGCCCACCGCCATGCTCGACGCGCCGGCAGCGCTCGGGCCGGACCAGGCGCCAACTCAGCGCATCGCCAGCTCGGGAGCCCAGGCCCCGCCGACCGCGACCATGCTGCCGCCGGTGCCGCCGACGGCGGCGAGCGCACCGCCCACCATCGTGTCGCCGCCCCCGGTGCCGCCGAGCGGCTCGGCTTCGGCCCCGGTCGCGCCCGCCGCGGGCATGCCACCGCCGCCCGGCGTGTCACCACCGACGGCGCCGCCTGCGGCCCCACCTGTGGCTTCACCTGTGGCCCCACCGCCCGGCGCACCGTCGACGGTGCCGCCCACCGTGGTCGCACCGCCGCCCGCCTGGGACGCATCGACCGGAACGTACGCCGGCCCCTCGCGGGCGAAGACCGGCTGGATCGTCGCGCTCCTGATCGTCCTGCTCGTCGTCGCCGGGGCCGGTGGCTGGATCGTGAGCCGGATTCTCGACGATCGCTCGTCACCGACCGACGAGATCGCGGACGGAGCGAACGGCTCTGCCTCGGACGACCGGGCCTTCGATGCGGAGGGAGCGGGATCCGGCGGTTCGTCGTCCGACGAGGCTGCTCCCGGCAACACAGCTCCGGACAATACTGACTCGAACGACGCAGCGTCGGACGATCTACCGACTGACCGCGGATCTGTCGACTCGGCCCAGGGCGGCTCGACTCAAGACGCCTCGACGCAAGACACCTCGACTCAAGACGCCTCGGCCTCGGGCACGCCCACCGACCAGGCCGGGGACGGTGATCGACGTCGACCGCCGCCCCCTCTCGGACCGCGTGCCGCCCGCCGTCGTGCCGCCGCCGAGCGGCTGCTCGAGCGCCGGGAGCGCGAGCGCGCCGCGCGCGAGGAAGCGCAGGCCAGGGCCGACACGAGCTCTCCGTCCGCGTCGAGTGCGTCGCCGGGCAGTGTGCCACCGCTCGAGATCGAGCCGTCCGCGCCGCCGCCCCCTCCGCCCGCGGAACCGCGCATCCCTCCCTTGACTGTGTCGTCGCAGACGGCTCCTTCGCAGACGGCTCCTTCGCAGACGGCTCCTTCGCAGACGGCTCCTTCGCAGACGGCTCCGCCACAAACCACGCCACCGTCGGCCGATTCGCGGACACGCCTCGAGCGCGTTTTCGATGAGGACGCGGCTCGGGCCGTGCGGACACTCGACACCGGGCGCTCCTTCCGCTTCGACGTCGATCCACCGGACACCATCGTCAAGTTTCGCCGCCGCGGCGATCGCTCGATCGTGCAGGGGCAGGTCGAGGAGTTCGAGGCCGGCAAGCGCAAGAAAGAGAATCTCGAGCTGCCCGGCGACGGGGAGTACCTGATCTACCTGGTGAGCGACGGCGCCGAAGCGCTCTTCCACGTCCGCGTCGACAGCGCGCGCTCCGGCCCGCACGTGATCGTGCACTCGATGCGGGGGGGTGGCTCCTGAGCGCGCGCGGCGTCGCCCCGAAGCTCGAGGCGGCCCTCGACCTGCGCCAGGCTCTCGACATCTTCGCCGAGGCCGAGCTGCGGCGGCTGCCGAACGGCCTCGAGGTGTGTGTCGCGCCGAGACACCGGGCGCCGCTCGCCGCGGTGGCGATCGCGTACCGCGCCGGCACCCGCGCCGAGGGGCCTGGCGAGCACGGCGCGGCGCATTTCCTCGAGCACATGATGTTCAAGGGCTCCGAACGCTTCGCGCCGGGCGAGATCGATCGCCTGACACAGGCTCTCGGCGGCTCGAACAATGCCTACACCAGCCACGATCTGGCGCTCTACTACTTCACCTTCGCCGCCGATCGCTGGCGGGCGGCCCTCGACATCGAGGCCGATCGCATGCGCGGTTTGCGCCTCGACGCCGACGAGGTCGACGCCGAGCGCCGGGTGATCGTCGAAGAGATCGCGATGTACGAGGGCGAGCCCTGGGACGCGCTCGACGAGGCGGTGTCGGCGCGTTTCTTCGCCGGTCATGCCTACGGTCGGCCGGTGCTCGGCACGCGCGCTTCGCTCGCCGCCATCGACGGCGCCGTGCTCGATGCATTTCATCGTCGCTGGTACCGGCCGTCGAACGCGGTGCTGCTGATCGTCGGCGACGTCGATCAATCCGCCGCCCACGAGGCCGCGGCCGGCGCCTTCGGTGGGCTGGCCGAGGACGAGGTGCGGCCGGCGGAGGTTTCGCCCGGCACGATGCCCCGCGCCGGGATCGAGCGCGTCGAACGACGCCAGGGCGAGGTCGCGCGCCTGCTCGTCGCGGTCGAGGCACCGTCGCTCGGCGACCCCGACCATGCCGCCCTGCGCCTTCTTTCCGGGGTGCTCGCGGCCGGTCGCGCCAGTCGCCTGCACCGTGCGCTGGTCGACGACGGCCAGCTCTGCACCTGGGTTTCCGCCGACCTCGGAGAGTCGCTCGACGCCGGTAGCCTGGCGATCGCCGCCGAGGCGGTGCCGGGAGCGGACGCCGCGCGCATCGAGGCGAACGTGCTCGACGCGCTGCGCACGCTGGTCGAGACGCCGCCGAGCGACGAAGAGATCGCGCGTGCGCGCCAGCTCCTGCTCGCCGACTGGCTCTTCGGACACGAGCGCGCCGACCAGGGTGCGTTCTTGCTCGGCACCGCGCTCAGCCTGGCCGACCTCGAGCATCCACGGCGCCAGCTCGACGGCCTGCTCGCCGCGTCGCGGGACGACCTGGCCCGCGTCGCCACGCGCTGCTTCGATCTCGAGCGGCGTCTGACCGTCGGCTGGAGCCTGCCGGCGCGACGTCCGGCGACGGCGTGATGACGTCGTTCGCGAGCACAGAGCGCGGCCTCACGACCCGCACCGAGCGGGTCGACGGCCCGCCGCTCGTCGCCCTGCGCCTGTGGCTGCGCGGAGGGGCGCTCTTCGAGCCGCACCCGGGCCTCGCCTTGGTCACCGGCCGCATGCTCACCGAGGGCACCCGGCGGCGCGACTGGCGACGCCTGGCGCTCGACGCCGAGAGTCGCGGCATGGCGGTGCACAGCTTCGGCATCGGCGACGTCGTCGGTGTGTCGATCGATGCGCTCGCCGGCGACTGGCGCCGCGCCGTCGACTGGCTGGCCGAGCTGTTGCTCGAGCCGACGTTTCCGGAGGAGCGCCTGGACTGGACGGTGCGCCAGGCGGCGGCCGAGCTCGAGGCCCTGCTCGACGCCCCCGACGCGCGGACGCAGCAGGCCTTCCTGGAGCAGCTCTACACGCCTCACCCGTACGGCCGCCCGAGTCACGGTGACGCCGAATCGCTGGCGGCGATCACGAGCGACGCTTGCCGGGCGTTTCTCGGAGATGCGCGCGCCCGCGGAGGGTGCGTCGCGGTCGCCGGCGCCGTCGATCCGGACGCGGTCGCGCGCGCGCTCGACGACACACTGGGCGATCTCGTGGCGATCGCTGAGGATGGCGGTTCGGGAAACGGGGGGTCCGAGGCGAGGGAGTCGGCCGCGCACGAACCTCCCGCGCCCAAGGGTCTCGCAGCGCGCCGTGAGCTCACTCTCGACGCCGCGGAGCAGGCCCATCTCGCCATCGGCCACTTGACCATTCCGCGCATCCACGACGATGCCGCGGCGCTGCGCCTCGCCGCCGTCGTGCTCGGCGCCGGTGCCGGGCTCACCGGGCGCATTCCGGAGCGAGTGCGCGAGCGCGAAGGCCTGGCGTACAGCGCGTCGCTGTCGGTCCAAGCCGGCGCCGGCTTCGGCCCCGGGCGGCTGCAGGTGATGATCGGCACCGCGGCGCACCAGGTCGCGCAGGCCGAGCGCATCGTGCGCGACGAGCTCGAGCGCTTCCTGGCCGACGGCCCGGCCACCGACGAGCTGTCGAGCGCCCGCGCCTACCTCGTCGGCCGTGAGCCGTTCCGGCGCGAGACCGTGCGCCAGCGCGCCGACCGCATGGCCGAGGCGGCGCTCTACGCCGCGCCGCTCGACGACATCGAGTGGCAGGTGGCGCGGCTCGAGAGCGTCACGGCCGACGACGTCGTCGCGGCCTCGCGGCGCTGGCTGCACCCCGAGGCGCTCAAGGTCACCGTCGGCCTGCCGTCGTCCTGAAGTCAGCGGGGCTCGTCGTCGTTCTTGGGGCTCGCTCCGCGTCGCCGGGGCTCCGCGTCGCCAGCCCCAAGCTCTACGGGGTGACCCCTTCGGGGTCGCGGACCGGCGTGGTCGGTTCGGTGCGTTGGCCCTGAAGGGGCCGTTCCGTAGAGCCTGGGGCTGGCCTCGTGACGCAGAGCGTCGCGGGCGAGCCCCAGGCGGTGGTGGCTCGTTAAGAACGCGGCACGGCGGCGACGAGATCTCGCGGGTCGACGTGGTCGCCGGCGCCGGTGCTCACCTGGCGCAGGTGGACCGCGCCGTCCGTGTCGATGACGAAGGCGCCGCCCTGTTGCCACGGGTCACCCTGCGTTCGGCCCTGGATGTTGCCGCCGCGCAGCGCCCGGACGGCGTTGGTCAGCAGCTTCGGATTGAGGGTCGAGGCGATGTCACGGCGCAGGCCGGCGGCGGCGTACGCGCGCAGGCCAGGGTCGGTGTACAGCGGGAAGGTGAGCTCACGCTCGGTGGCGAACGCCTTCGCCTGGGCGGGGGAGCCACTGCCGACGACGGCGAGGCCGGCACCGAGCTCTTGAACTTGGGGGGTGATGTCACGCAACTGCGCGACCTGCTCGCGGCAGAAGAGTCACCCGTAGTGGCGGACGAAGACGAGCACTGCCGGGCGCTCGCTCCACAGGTCGCCGAGGCGCACGGTGTCGCCGTCGACGTCGAGAACGGTGGCGTCGCGCAGCGCGGCGGACACGGTGTCGGACACAGAGTGGGCTGAGGTCATGGAGCGGGCTCCCGAGAGGTCGTGTCGGTTTAGGCGGCGCGTTCAGCGATGTGCCACGGTGCGACGGCTGCGGCGAGACCGGCCTGCTCGCGACACAGCGTCCACAGTCGCTCGCGCACCCAGGGTTCGGCGCGGGTGCCGGGCAAGAGATGCGTGTCGACCACGCGGCGATCGAAAAACAGCCGGCCGCTGTGCCCGGCCGCGGCGTCGGCGGCGGCGAGCCACACCATGGTATCCGCTCCCTGGCGCGGATCGCGCAGCCGTCCTGCCATCAGGCGGTGGAAGCGTGGCAGAGCCTCGCGCACCGCGCCGGTGTCGGCCCAGCCGGGATGCATCGCGACGACATCGATGCCGAGCGGCTCGAGGCGCTGCGCCCACTGCTCGGTGAGCACCACTTCGGCACGCTTGGTCTGGGCGTAGGCGACGACCCCGGCGAAGTCGCGCTCCTGCCAGGCGATATCCGAGAGGTCGAGCTTCTGGGTGTACATGCCGCCCGAGGTGACATTGATCACGCGTGCACGCCGCCCCGTGGCCTCGTGCGCCGCGCGGAGGTTGGGCACCAGCAGCCAGGTGAGGAGGTGAGGGCCGACGACGTTGGTCGCCCAGGTCGACTCGAGGTGTGGCAAGAATCCGTCTTCAGCCGGCCCGTCGTCGACCAGGCGCCGTTCGTGCGGCAGGATGCCGGCGTTGTGGATCAGGGCGTCGACCGGACGCGATCCCAGCCGCTCGGCAAAGGCGCGCACCGAGTCGCGGCGTGAGATGTCGACGACCTCGAGGCGCAGGGTGTCGTTGCCGGTGGCGAAACGCAAGTCGTCGAGCGCTGCGGTACCGCGCTCGCGCGAGCGGCAGAGCAGCCACACCTCGGCCCCGAGGCTCGCGAGGTGCAATGCGGCGACGCGGCCGAGGCCGGCGTTGGCACCGGTGACCAGCATCCGCCGACCGCCGAGGTCGACTCGTAGATCGTCGGGATCGAAGTCGCTGGCATGGCGCTCGAAGCCGCTGCGGTCGAAGGAGAAAAGGATGGAGGCGTCGAGAAGGCGGTCGAAGAGGCTCATGGTGGACGATTCGCTCGGCCGGCGACGCTGGATGGCGGCCGCCGCGGAGCGGCTTCTCAGTACAGGTCGACCACCAGAATGCGCGCGTCGATCGGTCCGTTGCGGACCGGAACGCGCCGCCGAGGGCGCAGTCCGAGATGCTTGCCGCGGTCCTCGTCGCCGGCGAGGATCACCGCCGTCCAGCCGGCGTAGCGCTGCTTGAGCAGGTCGCCGAGGCGACGCCAATGCTCGCGCGACGACTCGAGGCGCTCGCCGTAGGGCGGGTTGAGCAGCAGCAGGCCGGGCTCGGGTGGCGGTACCAGGCGGTAGGCGTCGCCTTGCACCAGCTCGACGCGCTCGCCGAGGCCGGCGGCGTCGAGATTGCGGCGCGCCGCGTCGACCGCAGCGGCGTCGCGGTCGGCGCCCACCAGGAAGACGTCAGGCTCGGGGGCCGGTACCGGCTCAGCGCGGATCGCCGCGAAGGTCTCGGCCTCGAAGCTCGGCAGGCGCTCGAAGGCGAAGTTGCGGCGCAGCGACGCCGGCGCGCGCCCCATCGCCCACCACGCGGCCTCCACCAGCAGCGTGCCGGTGCCGCACATCGGGTCGGCGATCGGCCCGCCGCCGCGCCACTCCGCAGCGAGCACGCAGGCGGCGGCGATCTGCTCGCGCACCGGCGCGCGGCTGGTGGCGACGCGGTAGCCGCGGTGGTCGAGAGACAGACCCGACGTGTCGAGCAGCAGCGTCGCCTGGTCGCGGTGCAGGCGCAGGCGTAGCGGTAGATCCGGGTCGTCACGATCGATCGACGAGCGCCGGCCGTGACGGTCGCGCTGACCGTCGACCAGGCCGTCCTTGACCCGCAGCGCCGCCCAGCGGGAGTCGGTGACCCGCGAGCTCGTGGTCGTCGCGCGGATTGCGAGCGTCTTTTCGGGGGAGAGCAGGCGGCCGAGGTCGAGACCACCGACGTCGCGCCGTCGGCGGACCAGGTTGCGCGCTCCGGCGTGCAGTGCGTCGCCGTCGTGCCCGCTCCAGCGCCCGAGCTCGACCAGTACGCGATTCGCCGTCCGCAGCCGCCAGTTGGCCCGCCAGCAGTCGCTCCAGGTGCCGCGGAACAGGACCGCCGCGGTTCCGGTCGTCGGACTCTCGATGCCGAGGTCACATAGCTCTTGGGCGACGAATTCCTCGAGCCCGAGGGCACACGTGGCGATGAGAGACAGTGGGGTCATCGGACTTCCACAGTAGATTATGTTACAGTAGCAAGATTCCGTCGAGCTGAAGTCTGCCCTCGGACGCCGCGGTCGTTGCAGCCGCCGCACCGCGTCTCGTCGGCTCGCATCCGGGAGCCTATCGCGCCCGACGTGTCGCTTCGAGCTACCAAGGAGTGTTCCATGCCTCGTCGAAGTCGCCCCCTGGCCCGCTCGCTCTCAGTGCCGATTCTTCTCTTCGCTCTCGTTCTCGCGGTTGGCGCTTCGTCGGTTCCGATGTCTGCGCTCGCGGACGATTCCGTGTTGCTCCATCCAGAGTTGCCGGTCGATACGTTGCCGCTCAAGATCTACGCCAACCTCCTCGTCGGAGTCGGTACGGAGCTGGTCGATCGGCCGACGGTGGTCGATCTCGCGACGCGGACGATCCACGTGCGCTACGAGCAGCGCATCTTTCCGGTCGGTGTTCCGATCGCGGCAGTGTTGATTCGGCTCGAAGAGGTCGCTCCGCCGCCGGAGGGCGAATACACGTTGCGCATCGAGGAGCTGGCAGAGGGCGGCGACGAGGTGCTGGCCGTGGTGCACGAGGAAACCTTCGTGGTCGACCGCGGTGCCGACCTCACCGTGCCGCCGGTGGTGGCGTCGGGCGACGCGGTGGTGCCGGCGGCGCTCGGGGTGTTCGACAGCTGCACCACCGTCCGGTTCGTCGAGGTCGACGACCAGAGGCGGCGAGTCCGTGTCGTCTACGAGCCCGGCTGCCAGATCACACCGCCACCGCCGTTCGCCGTCGAGATTCCGTTCGATCTCCCCGGACCCTTTGCGCCCGGCACCTGGACGGTGGACGCCGTCTTGCAGCGCTTCGCCGGCGATCGGCAGCGGCGCGCCGAGACACAGTTCGTGTCGATCGCCGAGCCGCTCGAGCTGGCCGACGGACGCTTTCCGGTCGAGGTCACCTGGGAGGACTTCGACGGTGGATCCGGTCGTGGCCGCGCGGTCCAGGCGCCGAGCCGCGACACCGGTCTCTTCTGGTTCTTCGATCCCGAAAACACCGAGCTGATGGTCAAGGTGCTCGATGCCTGCGATGTCAACAGCAAGTTCTGGGCGTTGACCGCGGGCTCGACCAATGTCGCGTACGCGCTCACGATCACCGATCGCGAGACCGGGGCGGTGTGGCGGTCGAGCAATCCGCTGGGTCGGCTGGCGCCGGCGGTGATCGACGTCGAAGCCTTCGACTGCAGCCTCGGTGACCCCTGAAAGGAGGAGTCTCCATGCCTCGCTGTCTTCTCGGTGTTCTCTTCGTCTCTTCGCTCTGTGCCGCAAGCGCCGTCTCCGTCGCTCGGGCCCAGGTCGCCACGATCCTGATCGAGCCCGAGGTGCCGGTGACCACACTTCCCATCCAGGCCGTGGTCGCCGGGAATCTCCTCGGCACACCGGTCCTCCAGGCGCGCCCAGCCGTCTTCGATGGGACCGACTATCGCATCGAGCTCGAGCTTGGACCCGATCCGTTTGGGGCACCCGCCGTCGAGATTCCTTTCTTCGCCAAGGTCGACCTGCCGGCGCCACCGGACGGCGGCCGCTACGGCGTCGAAGTCGTCGGCGTGCTCGACGACACCGAGATTCCCCTCGGCTCGACGGAGGTCTTCGTCGACACCGGTGCGACGATCTCGATCGGATCGTCCTTTGGCGGCCCGTTCGGCGAGCGGCAGGTCGTCGCCGGAGAGCAGCCGCTGGCCTTCGCCGTCGAAGGAATCGCGAGTTGCCCTGCGCTCTTCGACACGCTCTTCATCGAGGGACGGACCGTCGTCGTTCCGGTCGCGCGGTACTGCGCGATCCTGCCCCCCGGTCCGTCGCCGTTTCGATTCGAGCTCGAGACGCCGGACGCGCTTGGACCCGGCACTTGGCGTTTCGAGGTGCGCGACGCGTTCGGGCGCGCCTGGGGAGAAACCGAGCTCGTTGTGCTCGAGCCGACGCCGCGGGTCGGCGGTGGTCGTTTCCAGGTCGACGTGTCCTGGCAAGACTTTGGGGGCAATGGAGGAGTCGGTCTTCCGGCGCAGCCGCCGAGCGACGAGTCGACACTGTTCTGGTTCTTCGCTCCGGACAACCAAGAGCTCACGGTCAAGGTCCTCGACGGTTGTGGCGTCAACGGTCACTACTGGGTCTTCGGTGCAGCGACCACTAACGTCGGCTACCAGATTTTGGTGACGGACACGGAGACCGGAGCCGAGTGGACGACCTTCAATCCCTTGGGCACCTTGTCGCCGGCGATCGCCGACGTCGAAGCGTTCCCCTGTGACACAGGAGCCGCCCGATGACTCGTGGTGCCCAAATCCAACTCGCTGGTCGTGTCCCGTCCATCGCGCTCGTCACTCTGGGGCTCGTCGCCCTGGGACTCGTCGGTCCGAGCGTTCTTCTGCACGTTGGGTCGCCCGTCCAGGCGGCGACGATCGTGCATCCGCCGCGCCCGGTCGACACGATGCCGCTCGAGATCGTCATCGACGAAGTGGGGCCGCCGATCTCCGTCGAACATCGCGACACCCTCGTCGACCTCGACGCACAGACGATCCTCGTTCGATTCGACATCCGGGCCGGTGTGCTGGCTCCGCCGCGCCCCTCCCGCTACCTGCACCACGAAAGCCTCGAGCCGCTGCCTGTCGGGCTCTACAGCCTCCGAGTCGAGGGCCTCGAGTTCGGCACGGAGCAGGTGCTCGACGTCCCGGTCGAGCGCATGGTCTCCATCGAGCGGGGCGCGACGCTGGAGGTGCCGGCGGTGGTGTCGTCGCATGACGCCACGGTGCCGATGCGGTTCGAGGTCTTCGCCGGCTGCGGCTCCGTCGAAGCGCTCGAGGTCGATGCGGCGACGCGGACGGTTCGCATCGTCTTCTTGCCGGATTGCCCGATCACCCCGCCACCTCCGCCGATCGACTTCGAGGTGCCGGTCGATCTCCCGGGACCGTTCGCACCAGGCGAATGGACGGTCGAGCTGGCGTACGAGAATCCCCTCGGCGGCTTCACGCCCCGTGCCGAGGCGCGATTCGTCGCCGTCGCCGATCCTCTCGAGCTCGGCGACGGGCGCTTCGCCGTCGAGGTGACCTGGGAAGACTTCGACGGCGGCGTCGGCCGTGGTCTGCCGGTGCAGCCGCCGAGCCGAGACGCCGGCCTGATCTGGTTCTTCGACCGTGAGAACACCGAGCTGATGGTGAAGGTGCTCGACGCGTGCGACGTGAACGGTCACTTCTGGGCGCTTACGGCGGGCTCGACCAATGTTGCGTACGCACTCACGATCACGGACCGGGAGACCGGAGCGGAGTGGCAGTCGAGCAATCCGCTGGGACGCCTCGCGCCCGCGGTGATCGACGTCGAGGCATTCGACTGCAGCGGCGGTTGAGGGAAGTACGGAGAAGGCTTGACGCACAGGATATGCTGAAGTAGCATATTCACAGCTCACGGAATTCGATCCTTCTCCCCCGCGGCGCGCCCGCGTGGCGCGCCGCGGCCCCTCTTCGCAAGAACCCCAGGAAAGGTCGCCCCATGTCCCTTGATCTCGTCCAGCCTCGGCGCCGACTCCTCGGCGCGCTCTCGGTCGTCCTCGTCTCCCTGCTCTTCGCACTGCCGTCGTCGGCCGACAACATCCAGTTCACGGTTCTTCCCGAGCTGCCGATTGAAACCATGCCGCTCCGCATCGTCCCGTTCGGTGTGATCGACGGCGTCACGAGCGTTGCCCCGCTCGAGATCGAAGTCGACGGCTCCGACATCTTCTTGCGCGTCGAAACCACGGGCGACCCCTTCGGCGCGTCGCCCCCGGTCGAGATCGACTTCGCCTTCGATCTCGGTCCGTTGGGGAGCGCGGGCACCTACCGCGTCGTGCTTCAGGCCGTCGACGACACCACCGGAGAGCGCCGGACCGTCGCTGAAGACTCGATCTTCGTCACCCCGGGCGTCGACATTCTTGTCGCTGACCGAATCACGACGACCGACCGACCGATTCCATTCGCAGTGGCCGGCACGGCGGAGTGTCTGGCAGTCTTCGATCAGCCGATGATCGTCCCGGAGTCCGGCGGTGGAGGTCGAGTCGTCGTGCTGATGGGATTCGGCGACGTCTGCGCATCTCCGCCGGGTCCTCTACCCTTCCGCTTCGACTTCGAGATCGCCGACGGCTTGGCTTCCGGGCAGTGGGTCTTCGAGGCGATCGAGCTCGACGGCCGGCAGCTCGGCCGCGCCGTGGTCGACGTGCTGGGCGAGCCGCCGGTCCTCCAGGACGGCCGCTTCCGCGTCGACGTGTCCTGGCGCGACTTCGACGGCGCCACCGGCGTCGGCTCGCCGGCGGTCCCGAGCACGGTCGACAGCACGCTGCTGTGGTTCTTCGCGCCGGAGAACTGGGAAATGACCGTGAAGGTGCTCGACGGCTGCGGCGTCAACGGTCACTACTGGGTCTTCGGTTCGGCGTCGACCAATGTCGAATACGAGCTGACCGTCACCGACACGCAGACCGCGGCCGTCTGGACGCTGTCGAATCCGCTCGGCGAGCTCTCGCCGGCCTTCGCCGACGTCGAGGCCTTCGCCTGCGACGGACTCTGACATTCGATTCCTGTCTCGCGGCGCGGCCGAACCGCGCCGCGATTTCCGACAACGCCCGCCGACGCGCGCACCCACACGACCCCTTCAACTCGTTCGAATTCAACCTGTTCGAACCCCTCTTCAGGGAGGTCCGCGATGCGTCACTCTCGTCTCCATCTCCTCGGTCCGATTCGTCCGCTCGGTCTGTCGACACTGCTCGCCATGCTGTGCCTCACCTTGCTCCTCGCACCGGCCGCGCAGGCCGATGAGGTCCGTCTCATCGGCCTGCCCGAGGCCCCGATCGACACCTTGCCGCTGCGCATCGCCGCGTTCGGCACGATCGACGGCGTCACGCGGGTCGACCCGCTCGAGGTCGAAGTCGACGGCTTCGACATCTTCGTCCGCGTCGAGACCACGGCCGATCCCTTCGGCGCGTCGCCGCCGGTGGAGTTCGACTTCATCTTCGATGTCGGGCTCGTCGACGACGCTGGCTTCTACGACGTCGAGCTTCAGGCGGTCGACGACGCCACCGGGGATCGTCGAACCGTGGCGGTCGAGCGGATCTTCGTCGGCTGGGGTGCCGAGATCCAGGTCGCCGACCAACTGGACACCGGCGATCGGCCGGTGGCGTTCTCGGTCGCCGGAATCGGGCCCTGCCCGGGCTTTCTCGGCGAGCCCACGGTCAGCGACGCGGCCGACGGGGGCGGCAGTGTCATCGTGTTGCTGCGCTTCGGCGGCTGCCCGATCCTGCCGGCTCCCGTGGCGTACCAGTTCGACTTCGAGATCGCCGACGGCCTCGGCGCTGGCGAGTGGACCTTCGAGGCGATCGACGACAGCGGTCGCATCCTCGGCCGCACGACGGTCGATGTGCTCGGCGAGCCGCCGGTCCTCCAGGACGGCCGCTTCCGCGTCGATGTGTCCTGGCGCGACTTCGACGGCGGCACCGGCATCGGTTCCCCGGCTGTGCCGAGCACGGTCGACAGCACAGTGCTCTGGTTCTTCGCGCCGGAGAACTGGGAGCTGATGGTGAAGGTGCTCGACGGATGCGGCGTCAACGACCACTTCTGGGTCTTCGGCTCGGCGTCGACCAACGTCGAGTGCGAGCTGACCGTCACCGACACACAGACCTCGGCCGTCTGGACGCTGTCGAACCCGCTCGGCGAGCTGTCGCCGGCGTTCGCTGACGTCGAAGCCTTCCCCTGCAACTGATTGTTCGTTCCGCGGCTCCGCGGCTCCGCGGCCGTCGACGGCCAACGTCGTCGGCCGCGTGGTCGCGCTCGTCCGCGACTCGTTGAACTCCTGTCTCGCACAGCCGGAGGACCCATGTCCAAAGTCAGCTCGCTCTCTCATCTCACCTTGTCTCTCGTGCTCGGTCTCGTTGCATTCGTGCCCCAGGTGCTGTCGGCGGTCGAGCTCTCGGTGCTCACCGAGGCGGTGACGACGAAGCAGCCGACCGAGGTTTTGGCGGTCGGTCTCGTGCCGCAGGCGTCGGCACCTGGAGATGCGACGGTCGAAGTCGACGTCGACACGATCCGTCTCGTGCTCGAGGTGCGTGCGAGCGTCGGTTCGGTCTTCATCACCGAGGTCTTCGAGCTGCCGCCGCTCGACCAGCCCGGTGACTATGCGCTCGAGCTGGTGATCGCCGACCGCGACAGCGGGGCGCGGACGCAGGTCGCCTCGTCGAGTCTCACCGCGGTGGAAGGAGTCGAGATCCTCGTCGACTCCGCGTTCGTCGGCTCGGAGGGCGTGGACCTGGCGTTCGAAGGCGAGACGTCGGCCACGCGTCCATGCGCCGGGCTACGCGCCGAGCCGACGCTTCATCCACGGCCACCCGGCGATGACTCGGTCGGCACTGCCATCGCCGTGCTCGAGTCCGAGTGCAACATCCTGCCCGAGCCCCCTGGCCCGTTTCGCCTCGAGGCCGAGGTCGATCTCTTCCCGCCCGGCACGTGGCGGGTCGACGTCGTCGACAGCGAGGGACGCCTGCTCGGCCGCCGCACGATCGACGTCCTGAGCCGGACACCCTTCATGCGTGACGGCAAGTTCGCCCTCTTCGTCGACTGGCAGGACTTCGACGGCCGGACCGGCGTCGGTGCCAGCGCCGTGCAGCCGACCGACGACAGCACGTTGCTCTACTTCTTCGAACCCGAGACCTGGGAGCTGATGGTGAAGGTGCTCGACGGCTGTGCCATCAACGGCCACTACTGGGTGTTCGGCGCCGCCGCGACCAACGTGCGCTTCGACCTGGTCGTCGCCGATACCGAGTCGTTCGAAACCTGGGAGTACATCAACCCACTGGGTGAATTCTCGCCTGCATTCGCCGACGTCGAAGCCTTCCCCTGCGATTGATCGTCCTCGCGCGGCCCTCGGCGTCCTGGTGCCGTCGGTGGGCCGCATCTCCTCTCTCGTTTCCGTGTCTGACTGCTCCGTCTCTCACCGCTCCGACTCATTCTTTCTCCCAGCTGGAGGATCTCGTGGCAGGATTCAATTCGCTCTCGTCCCTCGTCCTTGGTCTCGCGCTCGGTCTCGGCGCGTTCATCCCGAAGGCGTCGCCGGCAGTCGAGCTCTCGGTGCTCACCGAGATCGTGACGGCGACACAGCCCATCGAAGTCCTGGTCGTCGGCAGGGTGCCGGGAGCGGGGCCTCCGACTGGAGTCTCCTCGATCGAGATCGAAGGCGACACGATTTACCTGGTCCTTGAGATGTACTCGAGCTCGAGCTCCGCGTTTCGCCTGTCAAGGCTCTTCGAGGTTCCGCCGCTCGAGGAGCCGGGCGAGTACACGCTTGCATTGCTGATTGCCGACGCCGAAACCGGCAACCGGAGGCAGGTGGCATCGTCGGCGCTCCCGGTGATGGGAGGCCTCGAGATCGTTGTCGTCCGCGATCGGATCGACGGCATCGACCCGGCCCGACTGGCGCTCGAAGGTTTCACGACGCTCGAACGTCAGTGTTTCGATGTCCAGGACCACCCGATCCTTCGTCCGAGCCGGCCCGTGGGTGCTTTCGTCGGCACGGCCGTCGTCACGGTCGAATTCAGTTGCGGTTGCCTTGGGACGTGCCCTCCTTTGGGGAGCCCACTCCGCAAAGAGTTCGACATCGATCTCATTCCCTTTGGCCCGTGGCGCATCGACATCGTCGACACGACGGGACAGCTAGTCGCCCGCCGCACGATCGAAATCCTTCCCGACCAGCCGATTCTCCACGGGGGCCAGTTCGAGATCGAGGTCGATTGGCAAGACTTCGACGGTCGGACAGGTCACGCAGGAAGCGCGGTCCTTCCGACGGACGACAGTGCCGTGGTCCATTTCTTCGACCCCGACAACTGGGAGCTGATGGTGAAGGTCCTCGACGGCTGTGCGATCAACGGTCACTACTGGGTCTTCGGTGCCGCTGCCACCAACGTTCGGTTCGAACTCGAGGTGTCGAAGTGGGAGACCTCCGAGTCTTGGGAGTACGTCAACCCTCTGGGTGAATTCTCGCCTGCATTCGCCGACGTCGAAGCCTTCCCCTGCGATTGATCGTCCTCGCGCGGCCCTCGACGTCCTGGTGCCGTCGGTGGGCCGATCTCCTTTCTCGTCTCCGTGTCGGAGTGCGTCGTCTCTCACCGCTCCGTCTCATTCGTTCTCCGTCTCATTCGTTCTCCCAACTGGAGGATCTCGTGGCTCGATTCAATTCGCTCTCGTCCCTCGTCCTTGGCTTCGCACTCGGTCTCGCCGCGTCGGCTCCGCTTGCAGCCGAGGAGGTCAAGATCTCGGTGCTCACCGAGGTCGTGACGTCGACACAGCCCATCGAAGTCCTGGTCGTCGGCAGGGTGCCGGGAGCGGGGTCTCCGACTGGAATCTCCTCGATCGAGATCGATGGTGACGCGATTCACCTGGTCCTCGAGATGTACTCGAGCTCGAGCTCCGCGTTTCGCCTGTCGAGGCTCTTCGAGATTCCGCCGCTCGAGGAGCCGGGCGAGTACACACTTGCATTGCTGATTGCCGACGCCGAAACCGGCAATCGGCGGCAGGTGGCATCGTCGGCGCTCCCGGTGATGGAGGGCCTCGAGATCGTCGTCGTCCGCGATCGTCACGAAGGTATCCGCTTTCCGATCCTGGCGCTCGAGGGTGTCTCGACGCCCGAACGTCAGTGCCTCGACGTCCAGACCGGTATGATCCGCCGCCGGATCGGTCTCGGTGAGGATTCCATCAGCACGGCTGTCGTCCCGGTCGTGCTCACGTGCGGTTGCGCTGGGCCGTGTCCTACCGGGACGCCGATTCGCGAAGAGTTCGAGATCGACCTCTTTCCTCCCGGTCTTTGGCGTGTCGACGTCGTCGACACGACAGGACAGCTGATGGCCCGCCGCACGATCGAGACCTTCACCGAGACGACGTATCTGCACGGCTACCGGTTCGCAGTCAGGGTCGGCTGGCAAGACTTCGACAGCCGGACGGGTCGCGCAGCCAGCGCCCTGCAACCCACCGGCGACAGCGCCTTGTTCTATTTCTTCGAGCCTGAAAACTGGGAGCTGATGGTGAAAGTGCTCGACGGCTGCGCCATCAACGGCCACTACTGGGTTCTTGGCGCCGCCGCGACCAACGTCCAGTTCGACCTCGTCGTGTGGGACGCCGAAGCCCGCGAGTCTTGGGAGTACGTCAACCCATTGGGGGAATTCTCGCCTGCCTTCGGCGACGTCGAAGCCTTCCCCTGCGATTGAGTGTCCGCCTGCGATTGACGTCCTCGTGCGGCCTCACCGGTAGCCCGCCGATCTCATCGTCGGGTCTCTGAGAGGCCGCGTGCGCGCGCCGATTAGTCGGCGCGCAGCACCGTCGCTGGGTCGACGCGGCCGGCGCGGCGGGCTGGGAGCCAGGCACCGGCGAGGGCGAGGAGCGTGAGCAGGACGGCGGCGCCGAGCCAGGCCACGGGCTCGGTGGCGGACACCTCGTGGAGCTGCGAGGCGGCGAGGCGGCCGAGCGCCCAGGCGCCGACGGTGCCGAGCGCGAGGCCGGCGAGCACCAGGCGAGCCGAGCGTCCGACGACATCGAGCTCGACTGTCCGACGGCGGGCGCCGAGCGCCAGGCGGATGCCGAGCTCACGACGCCGAGCGGCGACCAGCTGAGCGAGGACGCCATAGAGGCCGGCCGCGGCGAGCGCCAGAGCGACGGCGGCGAAGAGTCCGACCAGGCGGGCCAGCATGCGTGCGGCGACGGTGTTCTCGGCGCGGATGTCGTCGTAGGCGCGCAGCGCCGAGACCGGTGCGTCCGGGTCGATGCTCCACACTGCGGCGCGCAGCTCGTCGGCCCAGCGTGTCGCGCTCGCCGCGGCGCCGGGGTCGTCCGCCGTGGTGCGGATCGCGACGTTGAGCACACGCTGCGGCCACTGGCGCAGCGGCAGGTAGACCATGCCCGGGCTCGCCTGCGACGGACCGTCGTGGCGCACGTCGGCGACGACGCCGACGATACGCAGATTGTCGCCTTCTTCGCCGTCGACCCGCAGCAGGCGCCCGAGCGGGTTCTCACCGCCGAAGGTGGTTCGCGCGTACGCTTGGTCGACGATCGCTGCCCGCTCGGCGTCGGCCCCGTCGCCGGCGTCGAATCCGCGGCCGGCGAGGAGCGGGATCTCGAGCGTGTCGAAGAAACCGTCGTTGACGATCGCGACCCGCGCGACCGCGGTCTGGCCTCCGTCGGCCGCCGGCGCACGATCGTGGCGGTCGATCGGGAAGATCCAGCGCGAGCCGGTGAGCGGCAGCGCCTGGGCGGCGCCGACCTGCTCTGACCACGGCTGTGCCTCGAGCGTGTCGAGCATGCGCTGCCACAGCAGACGCTGCGACTCTTCGTCGGCATAGCGCGCGGCCGACGGCACGATCTGCGCGGTCAGCCGGTGCTCGGTGGCGAACCCGAGCTCGACCGCATGGAGGTTGCTCAGGCTGCGCAGGAAGAGGCCGGCGCCGACCAAGAGCACCATCGACGCCGCCACCTGGGCGGCGACCAGGGCCTGACCGAGCCACTGCCGGCCGGTGCTGCCGCGGCTTGCCGCCTGGAGCGCGCCGCGCAGGTCGACGCGCGCCAGGCGCAGAGCCGGAGCGCTGCCGAAGATCATGGCGGCGACCAGGGAGAGTGCGACCGAGAGTCCGAGCACCATGGTCGACAGGCCGGCGTCGGCGAGCTCCGGCGCGGTGTCGGCGAGCGAGCGGGTGAGGGTCACCAGGCCGATCTTGGCCAGCGCCAGGCCGAGCGCGCCGCCGGCCAGGCCGAGGAGCAGGCTTTCCACCAGCAGCTGACGCACCAGGCGGCGGGTGCCGGCGCCGAGCGCGGCGCGCACCGCCATCTCGCGCTGTCGGCCGACCGCCTGGGCGAGCAGCAGATTGGCGACATTGGCGCAGGCGGCGAGCAGAATCAGCGCGGTGACCGCGGCGAGCACGACGACGGCGCCCCGCGCTTCGCCGCTCTCGGCCTCGTGCAGTCCGACCGCATTCACCGCACGCACCTCGTCCTCGAGCAGCATCGACGGATCGTCGGCGCGAATCTGCGCGAAGAGACGCCGTGTCTCGGCCCGCGCATGCTGGAGGTCGTGCTCGCCGTCGAGGCGAGCGACCAGGCTGAGGAAGCGCATGCCGTCGTAGTCGTCGTTGCTCGGATCGATTTCCAGCGGCAGGTAGAGGCCGACGTCGCGGCGCAGCGGCCGGAACGTCGCCGGCAACACGCCGAGGATCTCGCGCGGCCTGTCGTCGATCTCGATCGTCCGGCCGACCACCTCCGGGTCGGCGGCGAAGCGCGTGCGCCACAGCTCGTGAGTGAGGAGCACGCTGTCGCCGCGGCCGGGACTCGACGCCTCGTCGCGAAAGCTGCGTCCGTGCACTGGACGGATGCCGAGAAGCTCGAAGTGGTGGGCCGAGACCGACATCGCGAAGAGAGTTTCGGGCTCCCCGTCGCCGGTGAGCGCGACGCGGTCCGAGTCGTAGGCGGAGACGTCGACGAAGCCGCGGCCGTCGGTGCGGAAGACGTCGAGCATGTGGCGCGACACCGGGCGCTCCGGCGCCAGGCGGACCAGCCGGTCGGGCTCGACGTAAGGCAACGGGCGCAGCAAGAGGGCGTGCGCGATGCTGAACACGGCGGCGTTGGCGCCGATGCCGATCGCCAGCACCGTGAGCGCCGCGGCGATGGGTGCTGGACGCTTGCGCCACTGCCGCAAGGCGAGTCGAAGATCGGTCCACCAGCTCGAGCCCATGTCGGAATCTCCCTCGTCGCGAGAGGCCGTGAATCGGCGCCTCTCGACGATTTCAACGCCGCGGGCCGTCCTTTGTTCGCGGCGTCAGTCGACTCGGCGGGCGCGCAGCGCCCTGGCGGTGTCGAAGAGCGCGAGGCATTCGTCGTGCAAGACGCCGCCCACGATCGTCACCGGCCGGCTGCCGCTGCCGGTGACCTCGTGGCAGCGCAGCTCGAGCTGGTCGAAGCCGAAGCGCTGGAGCTCCGGAATCGATACGCCGTAGACGATCTGGTCGATGCCGGCGAAGTAGCAGGCGCCGGCGCACATGGGGCACGGCTCGGCGGTGGTGTAGAGCACCAGCCGTGGTGCGGCGCCGTCGGGTGGCTCGAGGTCGAGCAGAGCGTCGATCTCGCCGTGCAGCAGACGCGAGGCGCGAGAACGGTTGAAGCCGCGAGCGACCACCTCGCCCCGCTGCGGGTCGACGATCACGCAGCCGAAGGGCGCGTGCGGGTTCTTGCGCGCTTCGACGAGGGCGAGCCGCTGGAAGGCTTCGTGATGGAGATCGACGGTCATCGAGAGAGCCCAGGCGCTCAGGCGGCGGAGTGGCTCACGGCCTCGGTTTCAGCGAGCGAGGTGGCGGTCGCCTCATCTTCGGCGTGGCAGGTCGGATCGTCCTCGACACCGCGCAGGAAGTGTCGGCCGGCCCGAATGGCAGCGAAGCCGGCGATGGCGTTGGCGGCGGTGATGCCGGCGAAGAGACCGTGGACGCCGAAGACTCGACCGCCGATCCACGCCAGGGGCACTGCGAGGACGAAGAGGCGCAGCGCCACCAGCGCCGTGGAGCGCAGCGGCTTGCCGAGCGCGTTGAACGTCGACGACGCGAGCAAGACCGCGCCGAAGAGGCCGTAGCTCACCGGCACCCACCACAGGTACGCGGACGCGAACGTCGCGACCTCCGCGCTGTCGCTGAACCAGCCGGCGACGGTGCGTGCGCCGAGCGCCAAGAGCAGCGCGACGGCGAGACCGTAACCGAGCGCCGCGCGCACCGCGAAGCGGAAGGCGGCACGCACGCGGTCGCAGCGATCGGCGCCGAAGTTCTGGCCGACGAACGGCGCCAGCGCGATCGCCGTCGCGGTGATGCCGATCAGCGCCAGCGACTCGATGCGCGTGCCGACGCCGTAGGCCGCCACCGCCGCCGGCCCGAAGCCGGCGACCAGGCGCGTCAAGATGCCGCCCGCGAGGGGTACCAGCGCGTTGGTGGCGGCGGCCGGGACACCGATCACCAGGATCTCCCGCCACGAGGCGAGCATCTCTGTGAGGCGCGGCCGGTCGAAGCAGAGCAGGCGCTCGCGGCGACCGAGAATCCACAGCGACGCCACCAGGGTGATGCCGTACGAGCCGACGGTGGCGAGCGCCGCACCCTGGAGCTCGAGGCGCGGGAACGGACCGAGGCCGAAGATCAGGAGCGGATCGAGCACGACGTTGGCGCCGCCGGCGATCGCCATCACCAGGCTCGGGGTCTTGGTGTCGCCGGTGGCGCGGATCGCCGAGTTGCCGACCATCGGGATCACGACCAGGCCGATGCCGAGGTAGAGCGGCACCATGTAGTCGGCGATCAACGGCAGCAGGTCGTCGGGTGCGCCCAGAGCGCGAAACAGCGGCTCGAGCGTGAGCAGACCGGCGAGCGCGGCGAGCAGCACCAGCAGATTGGCCAGGATCAGGCCGTCGGTGACCAGGCGCCGGACGCGCTGCCGGTCGCCGCCGCCGATCGCGCGCGACACCACCGAGGTCAGTCCGACGCCGACACCCATGGCGACGCTCGAAACGAAGAAGACGACCGGGAAGGTGAAGCCCATCGCCGCCAGCGCAGAGGCGCCCAGCCGGCCGACGAAGAAGGTGTCGACCACCGAGAAGAAGATCACCGCCGCGAGGCCGAGCGCCATCGGAGCGGCGAGGCGCAGCATCGTCGGTCCGACCGGGCCGTGCGTCAGGTCGCGAGCGCTGGAGGACGAAGGCGCCATCGTCGGCCCAGCATCGCACGAATCGGACTCCGGCGCGATGGTTCCGGCGCCCTGAGCGACCTCCGATTCGACCACGGTACGCCGACCCAGCAGGCTTCCCGCGCCGCCTCGCGCCAGCTATCCTGGACTGAACGGCGGGCGATCAGTCCGTCGCCGACAGATCGATGGAGAGAGTCGAGCGAGGATACGAGAATGAGGTTTCGCGTCGCAGTTCTCGGTGCCACCGGCATGGTCGGTCGTACCTTTCTCCGGCTCCTCGAGGAGCGCTCGTTTCCGGCCGCCGACGTCGTGGCGCTGGCTTCGGCGCGCAGCGCCGGTCGCGAGGTGACGTTCGCCGGCGACATGCTGCGGGTCATCGCAGCGACACCCGACGCGTTCGACGGCATCGACTTGGTGCTGTCGAGCGCCGGCGGCTCGGTGAGCCGCGCGCTGCTGCCCGCCGCCGCGGAACGGGGCGCCGTGTCGGTCGACAACACGAGCGCCTTCCGCATGGACCCCGAGGTGCCGCTGGTGGTTCCCGAGGTCAACGCCCACCGCATCATCGAGCCGCTCACCCGGGGCATCATCGCCAACCCGAACTGCTCGACGATCCAGCTCGTGGTCGCGCTCAAGCCGCTCCACGACGCTTTCGGCCTGCGCCGCGTGTTGGTGTCGACCTACCAGAGCGTGTCGGGCGCCGGGCAAGGCGCGGTCGACGAGCTGGTCGACTCGCTCCGGGCCTACGCCGACGATCCGGGCGCGCACATTGGCGCGGACGAGCGCTCGATCGCCTTCAACGCGGTGCCTCAGATCGACACCTTCGCCGCCGACGCGCCCGGTCTCGGCCCGTTCGAGGGCGGCGCCGAAACACGCGAAGAGTGGAAGATGCGCGTCGAGACGTCGAAGATCATGGAGGTGGAGATTCCGCTGCACGCCACCTGCGTGCGCGTTCCGGTGGCGGCGACGCACGGCGAGTCGGTGTGGCTCGAGACCGAGCGACCGATCGACCCCGACGCGGCGCGCGAGGTGTTGCGCGCGGCACCGGGGCTCGAGGTGCTCGACGATCCGACCGCCGGGGTCTATCCCACCGCGGTGCAGGCCGCCGGCCGCGATCCGGTCTACGTCGGCCGCATCCGCCGCGACCCGACGACGCCGCACGGGCTGGCGCTGTGGATCGTCGCCGACAACATCCGCAAGGGCGCGGCCCTCAACGCGGTGCAGATCGCCGAGCGCCTGGTCGGCCACTGGGCCGCGAACGGGCGGTGACGCCCGGTCGGCTTTGCTACGATCCCGAGCGATGACGACACTGCGACGTTTGCGCCGTGCTCCCCGCCGGGACCGTCGATCGCGGAAGCCGAGGACCGCCGGGGTCGAGGCGCTGGCGACGGCCCTGCTGCTGGCGTCGAGTCTCGGCATGGGCTGTAGCGGGAAAGACACCACGGTCGATGACGAGGGGGCCTCGACTCCCGCCGCAACGACCGATGCGGCGCCCTGGTTCGAAGACGTCACGGCCGCCTGGGGCATCGACGCCGTGCACGACGCCGGCGCGCGCGGTGCGTTGCGGATTCCGGAGATCATGGGTTCGGGTCTCGCGCTCTTCGATGCCGATGACGACGGCGCTCTCGACCTCTACCAGGTGAACTCCGCGCCGGTCGTCGGTCCGGGGGAACCGCCGGCGGAGGGTGCGCCGAACCGACTCTTCCTGCAGCGGGACGGCGCCTTCGTCGAGATGCCCGGTTCCGGGCTCGGCGACCGCGGCATCGGCATGGGGGTCGCCGTCGGCGACTACGACAACGATGGTGACGTCGACGTCTATCTCACCAACGACGGGCTCGATCGCCTGTTTCGCAATCGCGGCGACGGCACCTTCGACGACGTCACCGAATCAGCCGGTATCGCCGTCGACGACTGGTCCTCGTCGGCCGCCTTCTGCGACGTCGACGCCGACGGACATCTCGATCTCTATGTCGTGCGCTACGTCCGGCACGACCTCGACACGGTGTGCACCGACACCGCAGGGCGCGTCGAGTACTGCGGCCCCGAGTCGTTTCCCGACGCCCACGACGTGCTGTTGCGAAACCGCGGTGACGGCACCTTCGAGGACGTGACCGAGTCGGCGGGGATCGGCGCCGTCACCGGCGCCGGCCTCGGTGTTTCGTGCCTCGACTTCGACGCCGACGGGCACCTCGACCTCTACGTCGCCAACGACGCCGATCCCAACCAGCTGTGGATCAACCACGGTGACGGAACGTTTCGCGACGAGGGCCTGCTGCGCGGCGCGAGCGTCAATGCGCAGGGTCTGAACGAGGCGGGAATGGGCGTCGTGGCCGGCGATTTCGACGGCGACGACGACTTCGATCTCTTCGTCACTCATCTCGAGGAAGAGTCGAACACGTACTATCGCAATCTCGGTGGCACCGCCGGTTTCGAGGACAAGTCGGCCAGCGCTGGCCTGGCGGCGTCGAGCATGCGCTTCACCGGATTCGGCACCGCGGCGCTCGACGCCGACCTGGACGGCGATCTCGATCTGGCGGCGGTGAACGGGCGCGTCAAGCGCAGCGTCGACGTCTACGAGACGTCGATGCCCGCGCCCTGGGATCGCTACGCCGAGCCGAACCTCTTCTACCGCAACGACGGCGACGTCTTCCACCTGCTCGGCGCCGAGGCCGCGGCGTTCACCGCACCGGTCGAGATCGGCCGGGGGCTCGCAGTCGGCGATCTCGACGGTGACGGCGACCCCGATCTCGCGCTCTCGAGCACCCAGGGGCCGCTCCGTCTGGTGCGCAACCTGGCGGGCGACCGTGCCCGCGCCGCCGGCCACCGCTGGCTGCTGGTCGAGGCGCGCGATCCGGCGCTCGGCGACCGCTACGCGCTCGGCGCGGTGGTCACGCTCGAGCTCGCGGATGGCCGCCGCCAGACGCGGGCGATCTCCGCAGCGGCGAGCTATCTCTCGTCGAGCGACCCGCGGGCGCTTTTCGCGTTCGGCCCGCCTGGGGCCACAGGCAGCCTCGTCGTGCGCTGGCCGGGTGGCGTCGCCGAGCGCTTCGCCGTCGACGCCTTCGACCGTGTGCTCGTCGTCCGCCGCGGGGGCGGCTCGCCGGTCGGCGAGGAATGACATGGTGACCTCCGCCGCTCGTTCGATCGTCCACCGGCTGCGTCCACTGCGGTGGATCGCCGTGACGCTGGTGCTCGTCCTCACCGCATGCGAGACGCCGCCGCCGGCGCCGCCCGACCCCGACACCGCCGAGATGGAATCGGCGGTCGGTGCGGTGGTGCGGCGCGCCCGCGAGGCTGTCCTCGAAACGCCCGCGTCGGCCGATGCTTGGGGCGAGCTCGGCATGGTGCTGCATGTCCACGGGCTCTACGACGATGCGGCGACCGTCTACCGTCAGGCGGCGGAGCTCGACGGCGAGGAGGTGCGCTGGCCGTACTTCCTCGGCGAAGTGCTCACCATTCGCGGCGACGACCCCGAGGCCGCCTTCGCCGCCTTCCGCCGCGCCCTCGAGCTGCGGCCCGACTATGCGCCGGCCCACCTGCGCCTGGCCAATGCGCTCGCCGTCGAGGATCGGCTCGACGAGGCCGAGCCGCACTATCGTCGCGCCCTCGAGCTGGCGCCCGACCTGGTGCCGGCCCGCCTCGGTCTCGGCCAGGTGCTGCTCCTCCAGGGCGATCCCGAGGACGCCGTGCCGTTGCTCGAGGCCGTGGTGCGAGAGCAGCCGGCGAACCCGCGTGCGCTGACGGCCCTCGGCCGCGCCTACCAGCGTGTCGGCCGGCGCGACGAGGCGCTGGCGGTCGCCGAGCGCGCGCGTGGCCCCGAGGTGCCTGGTTTCTTCGACGACGCTCTGATGTCCCAGGTGATCGCCAAGGGGACCAGCACCAGCCTGCTCTGGGATCGCGCCCGTGCCTATCTCGATGCCGGCAACTTCGAGCAGGCCGCGGCCGGTCTCGCGCGTGTCGTCCAGCGCAAGCCCGAGGACGCCGAGGTGCAGCACCAACTCGGCACCGCGCTCCAAGAGCTCGAGCGGCCGACCGAGGCGGCGCGCCATCTCGAGCGTGCGGTGGCGCTCGATCCGTCGCGCGTCGACGCCCGCGTCCAGCTCGCCGTCGTGTGGATGGACGCGGGTCGCGGCGACGCTGCCCTCGGCCACCTGCAGGCGGCGCGCGCCGAGCGCCCCGACGATCCCGAGCTGCCGTGGCTCGAGGCGCGCGCTCTCGCCGTCGCCGAGCGCCACGCCGAAGCCATCGCGTCGTTCGAGGCAGCGGCTGCCGAGAGCTCCCCCCCGGCCTGGGCGCTCCACGACTGGGGCGCCTCGCTCGCCCAGCTCGGTCGCTACGACGAGGCGATCGAGCGCTTCGAGGCGGTGCTCGCGATGCAGCCCGACCTGCCGCAGACCCTTTTCTTCCTCGGTCTCGCCTACGAGGCCGTCGACGCGCGGGAGGACGCCATCGCCGCCTACCGCCGCACCATGGCGATCGAGCCGAATCCGCTCGCCGCCGCCCGCCTCACGGCGCTCGGACAGTGAGGAAAGCGAGCCCAATGTCTTCACAGACCCCGTCTCAGTCCGCTCCGTCCCCCGGCGGTCCGATCTACATGCTCAACGCACTGTGGTTCGAGCCCGACGGCGGAGCGGCGCTCTACGCCGAGTACGCGCGCCGCGTCTCGCCGCTGCTCGAGGCGCGCGGGGCGCGCGTGCTCGACCGGGTCTATGCGCCCGACCTGGTGCTCGAGGCCGAGGGCGTCGAGCCGTTCGAGCCCGACCTGTGTTTCCTCGTCGAGTGGCCGAGCTGGGAGGTGTTCCTATCGATGGTGCACGACCCGGCCTATGCTGAGTGCAAGGCGCTACGCGAGCGAGCGACCGCGAAGCGCCTTCTCGTCCGTTGCCGCAGTCTCGCCGCGATCACCGGCGCCGCGGAACGATAGTCGGTCGGGGCACGCGGCCATCAGAGTCGACTTCAGAATCTTGGAGATCGATTCAAACAAATGATAGCCTGGCGCCAGTCAGACCAAGCAAACGGCCCATTCTCTTTGGCTCCGGCAGCTCCCAACGCCCGCTGGGCTGGGGGGTTTGTCCGCTGAGTCCCCCGGTTCGAGCCGCCGATCCCTACTGGCCTCGAACTTGCACGGTGGACTGCTTAGGTTCGTCCCTTCACCCCACGCAAGGAGGTTTCGATGCGTAGAGGACTCGTATTTTTCGCCGCTCTGGCGCTGCTGCTGACATCGGCGGCCGCGTTCGGACAGGCGCAGAAAGGCAACATCACCGTCACGGTCTCGGCCGACGACGGCAGTCGCCTTCCGGGCGCCACCGTCACGGCCAGCTCCCCCGAGACGCTGACGCGCCGTACGGTCGTCACCGATGCCGAAGGTCAGGCTCGAATCATCGCCGTCGACCCGGCTACCAACTACACCGTCACCGTCGAGCTCGAGGGCTTCAACACGGTTGAGTACGAGAACGTCACCGTGCGCGCCGGTGTCACCACCCCGCTCGAGGCGACTCTCGGCCTGGCCGAGGTGACCGAGGTCCTCCAGGTGACCGCCGAGGCCCCTCTCGTCGACGTGACGAAGACCCAGGCCGGCCAGGACATCACCCTGCAGCTCACCGAGTCGCTGCCGACCGCGCGCAGCTACCAGGACTACCTGCAGCTCGTTCCCGGCGTCCAGGACGGTATCGACGACGGCGGCAGCAACCCCGCCTCGCGCTCCGGCATCAACTATCAGGACAGCGGCGGCGACGTCGGCACGTCGTCTGACAACCAGTATTACTTCGATGGCATCAACGTCACCGACCGCACGTCGGGGACCTTCGGCGCCAACATCAACACCGAGATCATCCAGGAACAGTCGGTCCTGACCGGCGCCATCCCGGCCGAGTTCGTCGGCTCCCCGGGCCTGATCTCGAACGTCGTCACCAAGAGCGGCAGCAACCAGTTCTCGGGCTCCCTCAACTACTACTTCCAGAACGACAGCCTGGTGGAAGACAACGACCACTTCGCCGAAGAGACGTTCTCGACCTACGACACCGCCGTCACCCTCGGCGGCCCGGTGATGGCCGATCGCCTTTGGTTCTTCGCCAGCTATCGCCTCGTGAACCGTGAAGACGACGTGATCGCTCCGGACGGCTCGTTCCTGCGTTCCGTCGAGCGGGATGCGGATCAGTCGTTCGGCAAGCTGACCTGGTCGATCACCGACAGCGACTTGCTGAGCGGCGTGTTCCTCGACGATCCGACCGATTTCTCGGGCAGCAGCGACAACTCGCGGTCGAACGCGCGCGACTTCTCGCGCGAGCAGGGTGGCACCCGCTGGTCGCTCTCCTACAACCGCGTCTGGGGCGCCGGCTCGCTCGAGCTGGCGGCGACCGACCACGACGGCGATCTCAACGACACCTCGGTGATCCCGGAGGCTCGCAACACAGTCAGCTTCCGCAGTGGCGACGTCTTCGGCCAGGCCGACCAGCAGCTCGGCGGTGAGGGCAACATGGACCTCGTCACCCGCGCCAACGATCTCCAGCGCGCCTCGGTCGAGTACCTCTTCGACACGTCGTTCGGCGATCACACGGTGAAGGTTGGCTACGAGCAGGGCGAGAGCTCGCTCTTCGAAGACGAGCAGTTCCTCGGCACGCCGGGCGCCCGCTACACCAGTGTGAGCAACCGATATCCCAGCGTGAGCCTCGGCGAGATCGACGGCACCATCGGCGACGGCTTCTCGACGGTGACCTTCGTCTCGGACAACGTCGACAACACCGGTGGCTTCAACGACACGCTGGCCGGCGACTCGCGTCGCGGCATCGTGCTCGCGGCCTGGGACGACAACGGCAACGGCATCATCGATCAGGCCGAGTTCGCCAACAACATGGTGTTCAACAACACCACGGGCAACCCGAACGGCCAGATCAACTACACCCGCGACCTCCAGACCGCCAGTGGTGCCCGCACCATGTCGTCGGATTTCTGGCAGGCCTACGTGCAGGATGCCTGGCAGTGGAACCGTTGGAGCGTGAACGCCGGCCTCCGCTTCGAGCAGTGGGAGCACTTCGCGTCGACCGGTGACAGCATCATCCAGTTCGACACCGAGATCGCCCCGCGCGTCAGCATCTCCTACGATCTGCGCGGCGACGGTCGCTCGAGCCTCGGCGTGTTCTACGGTCGCTACTTCGACGCCGTCCGCAACAACATGACCGACTTCGCCGGCTCGCTGACGGGCCGGATCATCGAAGAGCAGGTGTGGGTCGACCCGATCAACGACTACCTGACCTTCCGCACCCGCGGTGGCCCGGCGGTGCAGGACGGCTTCTTCATGGAGTCGATCGAGACGCCCTACACGGACGAGATCCAGATCCAGTACAAGCAGGACCTCGGCCGCAACATGGCGTTCGAGATCAACCTGATCGATCGTGAGACGTCGGACATCATGGAAGACTTCTCGCCGTCGCTCTACTTCGGCGATGGATACCCGGGTCCGCTCAACGATCCGAACTCGTTCTACCTCGGTCCGGACTACCTCGGATTCGACGGCCCGCTGCCGGCGGCGAACTTCTACATCGGCACGCTGCCGTCGGAAGCCTTCCGCGATTGGCAGGGCGTCGAGCTGGTTTTCCGCAAGCGGTACAGCGACAACTGGCAGCTGCTCGGTTCGTACAACTACGCTGACGCCGACGGCAACAGCAATTCCGACTCGAACGCGGACTTCGCCGGCGACTTCCTCTTCGCCGACCCGCGTGCTCCCAACCGTGAGGGCGTGCAGCCCGGCCTGGTGGAGCACCTGTTCAAGGTCGCCGGTTCCTACAACTGGGACAACGGCTTCAACGTCGGTGCCACCTACCGCTGGAATTCGGGCGCGATCCTGAACCGCAGCGGCGCCCGCACCTTCGGCCGTCACCTTCCGGACCGTGTCGACGTGCCGTTCGAGTTTGCCGGGATCACCGATAGGCGTTGGATCCAAGACGACGCCATCGGCTTCATCGACGGCTCCGAGTACGGCGTCCTCGACCTGCGCGTGGCGTACCTGTGGTCGATCAACGATCGCTTCGAGGCGGACTTCTTCCTCGACATCTTCAACGCGATCGACGATCAGCAGACGATCCGCGTGCAGGATCTCGTGTCCGGAGCCGACGGCTTCGACTACCTCGAAGGCACGACCTTCGTGAATCCGCGGCGTTACTTCCTCGGTGCTCGACTGAGGTTCTGATCGCTCGCTACCGACCTGCCCTCGGGTAGGTCGATGCGGCGCGCTCCGGTGCGCCGCGCTTCGAGGCCCCCTTCGCGGGGGCCTTTTTCTTTGGTGTCGGCTTTCTTGGATCTCGATTCAATGTCCTGGAATCGCTCGGGCAGAGAGCCTTTCGCGGCCGCAGAGTGCCGTCGTGGCGTGCGCTTCCCCCGTCCCGGCCGGTCGCCGGGCTGCCGCCGCGCGTCGACTGACCGAACCATGGAGTGCGCTTTGGTTTCGATCTTGCGATTCTCGAGGTCTCGAGGAGAACCCCTCACGTTCTCGACCCCAAGGAGACCTCGAGATGTTGAAGAAGATTGGATTCATCGCCCTGGCGCTGCTGCTCGCGACGAGCGCGGCCTACGGCCAGGCACAAAAAGGCACGATCACCGTGACGGTGGCTGCCGACGACGGCAGCCGCCTGCCCGGGACGACGGTCACCGCGACCTCGCCGGACACGCTGACGCGGCGTACCGTTGTTACTGACGCGGACGGCACCGCCAAGATCGTCGCCGTCGATCCCGCAACCAACTACACCGTGCAGGTCGAGCTCGAGGGTTTCGAGACGATCGAAATCAGCGGTGTCATCGTGCGCGCCGGCCAGACGACGCCGCTCGAGGCGACTCTCGGCCTCGCCGCGGTCGCCGAGGTGGTGCAGGTCACGGCCGAAGCGCCGCTGGTCGACGTGTCGAAGACGCAGGCCGGTCAGGACATCACGCTGCAGCTCACCGAGTCGCTGCCGACCGCGCGCAGCTACCAGGATTATCTGCAGCTGGTGCCGGGCGTGCAGGACGGCATCGACGATGGCGGCAACAACCCGGCCTCGCGCTCTGGCCTCAACTACCAGGACAACGGCGGCGACGTCGGCACGTCGACCGACAACGTCTACTATTTCGACGGCATCAACGTCACCGACCGCACCGCCGGCACCTTCGGTGCCAATCTGAACACCGAGATCATTCAGGAGCAGTCGGTGCTCACTGGCGCGATCCCGGCCGAGTTCGTCGGCGCTCCGGGCCTGATCTCGAACGTCGTCACCAAGAGCGGTGGCAACCAGTTCTCGGGCTCGATCAACTACTACTTCCAGGACGACAGCCTGGTCGAAGACGACGACAACTTCGACGAGGCCGCGTTCTCGACGTTCGACACCGCGGCGACGCTCGGTGGCCCGGTGCTGCGCGACAAGCTGTGGTTCTTCGCCAGCTATCGCAACGTGAATCGCGAGGACGACGTGGTGAGCCCGGATGGCGGCGTGCTGCGCGCTGTCGAGCGTGAAGGCGACCAGGCGTTCGGCAAGCTCACCTGGTCGATCACCGACAGCGACTTGCTGACCGGTGTCTTCCTCTCGGATCCGACCGACGTCTCGGGCAGCAACAACAACCAGCGCTCCAACGCGCGCGACTTCTCACGCGAGCAGGGTGGTGACCGCTGGTCGCTGTCGTACAACCGGGTCTGGGGCGCGGCGTCGTTCGAGCTCGCGCTGACGGACCACGACGGCGATCTGAACGACGCGCCGGTGATCTCCGAGGCGCGCAACACCGTCTCGTTCGCGGACAGCAACTTCACCCAGGCCGAAGAGCAGCTCGGCGGTGAGGGCAATCTGGTGCTCGACACGCGGAGCAACGAGCTGCAGCGTGCGTCGCTGGAGTACCTGTTCGACTCGAGCTTCGGTGACCATACGCTGAAGATCGGCTACGAGCAGGGCGAGAGCGCTCTATTCGAAGACGAGCAGTTCACCGGCTCGCCGCCGGCCCAGTACGTGTCGATCACCTCGCGTCTCGCGGGCCAGGGAGTGCGTCTCGGCGATGTCGACGGCACGCTCGACGGCACGCCGTTCTCCGAGCTCACGTTCATCTCGGACAACCAGGACAACACCAACGGCCTGAACAACACCCTGGCCAACGATCCGCGTCGTGACGTCGTGCTCGCCGCTTGGGACGACAACGGCAACGGCTTCCTCGATCCGAGCGAGCTGGCGCAGAACATGGTGTTCGACGCGACCGACGGCAACCCGAACGGTCAGATCAACTACACCCGGGATCTGCAGACGGCAACTGGTCCGCGGACGATGAGCTCTGAATTCTGGCAGGCCTACATCCAGGATTCGTGGCAGTGGCAGCGCTGGAGCGTCAATGCCGGCGTGCGCATCGAGCAGTGGGAGCACTTCGCCTCCACCGGCGACAGCATCATCCAGTTCGACTCCGAGATCGCTCCGCGCCTCAGCGTGTCGTACGACCTGCGCGGCGACGGTCGCTCGAGCCTGGGTGCCTTCTACGGCCGCTACTACGATGCCGTGCGCAACAACATGACCAACTTCGCCGGGTCACTGACCGGTCAGTCGGTCCAGGAGCAGGTATGGGTCGCTCCGCTGCAGGACTTCGTCACCTACCGCACGCGGGGTGGCCCGGCGCAGCAGGACGGCTTCTTCGCGCCGTCGATCGAGACGCCCTACACCGACGAGATCCAGCTCCAGTACAAGCAGGACCTCGGCAGCAACATGGCGTTCGAGATCAACCTGATCGACCGTGAGGTCGCCGACATCATGGAAGACTTCTCGCCCACGATCTACTTTGATCCGGCGGCGTATCCGGGGCCGATCAACGACCCGAACTCGTTCTTCCTCGGTGCCGACTACCTCGGCTTCGATGGCGCGCTGCCGGCGGCCAACTTCTACATCGCAACGCTGCCGTCCGAGGCGTTCCGTGACTGGCAGGGCGTGGAGCTGGTCTTCCGCAAGCGCTACAGCGACAACTGGCAGCTGCTCGCGTCGTACAACTACGCCGACGCCGAGGCCAACAGCAACTCGGACTCGAACGCCGACTTCGCCGGCGACTTCCTGTTCGCGGATCCGCGGGCGCCCAACCGCGAGGGCATCCAGCCGGGTCTGGTGGAGCACCTGTTCAAGGCCGCCGCGTCGTACGACTGGGACAACGGTATCCAGGTCGGCGCCACCTACCGCTGGAACTCGGGCGTGATCCTCAACCGCAGCGGCAGTGAGACCTTCGGTCGCCATCTGCCCGACCGCGTCGACACGCCCTTCGAGTTCGCCGGCGTCAGCCAGCGCTACATCGCCGAAGGCGCGATCGGCGCCATCGACGGCTCCGAGTACGGTGTGCTCGACCTGCGCCTGGCGTATGTCTGGGACGTCAACGATCGCCTGCAGACGGACTTCTTCATCGACGTCTTCAATGCGCTCGACGACCAGCAGACGATCCGCGTGCAGGATCTCGAGCTCGGCGGCGACGGCTTCGAGTTCCTCGAGGGCGTCACTTTCGTCAACCCGCGGCGCTACTTCGTCGGCGCGCGGCTCAGATTCTGAGCCTGCGACCGATACCTTAGCGCGTGAGGACCGGGCTCGGGCCCGGTCCTCTTCCTTTCCGGCACGATGCTGGCCGAGAAAGGGGCTCCGCACGACGGACCGGCCGGCCTCAGGAATGAGACGGATCCGAGCCGGAGGAAAGGCCGGGGCCGCCCCCGGCCGGTTCCCTCGGGGTCACGATCGTCGGCGACTCACCGAAACGCGGAGAGCGGAACCGCGGTCGCTTCGTACGCGGCGCAGGCCGAGAGGCCGTTCGAATCGCACTCCGGAGGAGGATTGCAGATGCAGGTACAGCTGCCACACCAGCCTTCGCTCGAGCTCTTCAGCGAACCACCGCCGGCAGTGCACGCAGCCGCACAGTCGGCCGCACAGTCGGTCCGCCAAGCGTTCCAGAAGCAGCCGATGGCACTGATTGCAGCAGCGCTGACGCCGATCGAGATGATGATCACCGCCTTGGTGGGCTGTGCCGCGGTGGTCCCGCTGTTGGACGGGATGTCCACGCGCAAGGAGCGCGACTCGCCGCCGGGGGTGATCAAGGTGCCGTCCGCGATTCCCTTGCGAGCGTCCCAGGAGCCGTAGTAGCTGAACTCGAGCTTCCCTCCGAGGCCGTCCGGCACACTGAACACGGTATCGAATCGACCTCCGTCGTCATTCAACACTTTGATCTCGATGCCTTCGATCGCGGCCTTCTCGACACTTCCGAGCTGTGAGCTGGACTTGGTTCGATAGAAGAGGCTGCCATCAGCTTGCTTGAAGTACTCGTAGCGAAGCTCGCCTTGATCCGGATCGGTGAAGGTTGCGGCGAAGTACTTGGGCCAGTCGAGGTCAGCGACTTTGGTTGATTGGTGACTCTCTGCGAGTAGCTGTGGGGGCATCAGCAGGGTGAACACACACACGCACAGCAGGCATCGGCCAAGCGGCTGGGAGGGGGGACGGCGGATCGTTCCAGGCATGAAGCCTCCTCGATGAGTTGACGTGTCTAAGCTGACAGGAAAGTAGCAACCCGGGTTTCTATGATCAAGTGTTAAAGGTAAAAAATGAGTAATTGAGATCAGGCGAAAACACGAAATCCGAGTCTGCTCTCTGGATCTCGAGGCCGTGCTTGGATGTCGCGATTCGAGAGGCTTTCGTTTACACTGTGTCGATGCGCCCTTCGTGTTCCCCTCACTGGCCTCGATCTCTCTGCGGACCGCTGATCTTGGTCTGCTTGCTCGCGTGCGAGGCGCCTTCGCATGCACCGGTCGATCCCGGAGCGGAGAGGGGAGACCGGGTTGAGACGCCGGCGACGATCGAGGAGATCGTTCTCGAGGGGCGCTTCGCCGGGGCTCAGACGGGCGACTATCACCACCTCTTCATGGCGCGGGCGATGGGGCCGGACTGCGAGTTCTGGGGCTATGGCGACGAGCTCGGCGGTCGCCCGGTCGACGTCGCGGCGATCGAACGGCTCGAGACCGAGGAATCCCTGCTCGGCGGGCATCTGCGGGTCGTGTTCACGATCGACACGGTGCCGGTGCCCGAGCTCGGCGGCGCGGTGCCGCTCGCCTTGCCGGTGACGGTGTCGTTTCCCGGTCTCGATGGCTGGCACGCCGACGGCGTCGAGGCCATGCGTCTCGACGCGGAAGTCGAGTCCGTGCGCTCTGCGGCGCATGCATATGTCGACGAGGTGGCCGCGGTCGACCTGCCGCTCGAGATCCTCGATGTCGGTCTCCGGGGCGACGAGGGGTTCGCCGTGGCGCTCTATGCCGAGCATCCCGATCCGACGTGGCAGCGGTCGTATGTCGCGCTGCGCCGCGATGCGGTCGACGGCTGGGTCGCGGCAAACTATGGCACCATGCTCGATCCGCCGTCTTGGTATCTCTGCGCCGCGCCGGATCCGGCGGAGCCGCCGCCTCGGATCGAGTCTTGGCTCGGTACTTGGATCTGGGAAGAGCCCGGATTCCGTCACGGTGGGGAAGACGGTGACGCGATGTCCAGCGGTTGGACCTGGACGCTCGAGCTGGAGCGGCGTGGTCTCACGATCCTCGGGCGGCTCACCATCGACGGTTGGCAGACCGCCGAGGAGTACATTGTGCGTCTCCAGGGGAGCGTCGACCATCCGCACTTCGTTCTGGTGGACGCGGTGGCGGCTCGCGGGCCCGGGCTCGAGCCGGGCATGGACCTGTTCAGACTCTCCCGCTCGGGTCACCAGGTGCTCACCCGCTTCGACGCTCTCGCTCCCCTCGGTGCCCCGGCCCCCGATCCCTCGACGGGCCTCGAGTCCGCCGGCTGGGCCGTTCGCTTTCGTCGCTGAGCGGGCGTCGGCGGCTCAGCCGAAGGCGGCGTCGAAGCGCTGGCGCTGCTCGGTGGTGCCGATCGTCACCAGGCGGCCGTCGGCGGGCAGCGGCAGGTCGGCCGGCGGGCTGACGGCGACATCGTCGTCAGTTTCGATCGCGATCACGTTGAGGCCCGTGCGCTGGCCGAGCCGGCTCTCGGCCAGCGACCGTCCGGCGAGCGACGGTGAGATCTCGAGAGTGAAAAACTCGAGCCCTTCGCCGAGCAGCACGAGCTCACGCTCGCGCAGGAGCGAGAAAATCGTCTCGACACCGATATGGGAGTACGAGAGCGCGAGATCGGCGCCGGCGCGATGAATCGCCTCGATGTTGCGCTCGTGGTTGATCCGACTGACGATTCGCAACTCCGGGCACAGGCGCCGGCAGTAGACCGCGAGGTAGATGTTGGTGGCGTCGTCGTTGGTAGTCAGGATCACCGACGGCGCTTTCTCGAGCCCGGCGCCGAGCAGCAGATCGCGGTCGGCAGCGTCGCCGACGAAGACACACTCGTCGGGCAGATTCCTCTGCAGGCGTGCGGCGACGCTCGGATCCTGCTCGACCAGGTGCACCTTGAGACCCTTCTCGAGCAGAGCCCGGGCGGCCGCCTCGCCGACCTTGCCGCCGCCGAGCACGAGCACCGGGTTGAGGTTGACATCGTAGATGACGAGCAGCGTGTCGAGCTCGAGGATCTGGTCGGCGGTGCCGACGGCGACCGGCACGCTGGCGTCGGTGAGCTTGAGCTCGGGATGCGCCGGCAGCAGGCGCCCGCGCTCCCACACCGCGACGATGTTGACCCCGAGGACCTGGCGCAGCTTGGTGTCGCGGATCGTCTTGCCGACGAGCGGCGTCTGGTGCACCGGGAACTCGACGATCAAGAGCTCGTCGTAGCGGCCCACCTCGTGGCTCCGGGCGTGGCCGGCGCTGACCCGGTTGGCCAGGTGCTCACCGAGGCGTCGCTTCAGGGGAATCACGTGACGGGCGCCCGCGAGCTCGAGCAGATCGACCGAGTCGTCTTTCTCGGCCAGGCTGATCACCGGCACCTCGTGGGCTTCCTCGCGCACGGTGAGCGTGATGTTGGTGTTGGTGGCGTCGTCGAGATTGGTGATCAGCGCCTGGGCGTCGGCGAGGCGCAGACGTCGGTAGGTCTCCTGCGAGTCGATCTCGCCGGTGACCACCGGGACACCGTCCGAGTGCAGTTCGGCGGCCCGCGCCGGATCGGGCTCGATCACGAAACAGGGGATGCCGAGCGGCTCCAGCTTGCGAATCAAACCGCGCGCGATGTCGCCGTCGCGTGTGACCAGCACGTGCTCGTGCGTGCTCTCGGGCAGACGGCGCGGCGCACGCAGCCTGATCTGCGCTTCGAGCCAGGGGGCGTAGAAGAACCGGATGAAGGCGAAGGGCAAAACGATCAGCAGGAGGACGATGCCCGACAGGAGCACGACGACGCTGAACGCCCGGCCGAGGTCGCTGGTGAACGTGATGTCGCCGAAGCCGAGCGTGCTCATCACCGTCAGCGTCCAGTAGACGCCGGTGATCCAGGAAAAGTTCCGTCCCTCGACCTCGTCCATGATCCAGTGGAAGGCCACCGAGAAGACGACGATCACCAGCGCCAGGAAGAGCAGATACTTGAGCAGCGCCTGAAGATTGCGCCGCGTCTCTTTCTGGGTGAGGAGATAGGTGACCTGGCTGCTGAGAAACTTCATCGCGAGCTGGTCTCGTCGCCTGAAGGTCTAGCGACCACCAGGGGTTGCGATTCGTCGGTCGTCTGCTCTCGTGCTCGCATGAGGCGAGACTTTACCAGTGCCGGACCGGCGCCGTTCAGGCCGGAGGGCGGTGCATTCTGGGCTCGGCGGCTCAGCGCGTTCGACGTCGACGCGCGTCGTCGTTGGCGCGCGCCTCCTCGCGCTTGCGCTTCTTGGTCGCGGCCCACGAGCAGATCGGGCAGGTCTCGAGGTCGTGAAACCGCGCGGGGCAGTGCTCACGGCCGAAGTAGATGATCTGCAGGTGGAGATCGTTCCACGTGTCGCGCGGGAAGACCTTCTTCAGGTCGCGCTCCGTCTTGGCGACACTCTTGCCGTCGGACAGGCCCCAGCGGGCCGCCAGGCGGTGGATATGGGTGTCGACCGGGAAAGCCGGCACCCCGTGAGCCTGCGCCATCACGACGCTGGCGGTCTTGTGGCCGACTCCTGGCAGCGCCTCGAGCTCCTCGAACGTATCGGGCACCTCGCCGGTCGTGCCGCCGTCGCGCTCGACCAGCAGCACCGAGAGCGCGGCGATGTTCTTCGCCTTCTGTGGTGCCAGGCCGAGCTGGCGGATGAAGCCGCGGATCGTCTCTACGTCGAGTTGCGCCATCTCCGCCGGCGTCGAGGCGGCGTCGAAGAGCGCCGGCGTCACCTCGTTCACCTTCTTGTCGGTGGTCTGGGCCGAGAGCAGCACGGCGAGCAGGAAGGTGAACGGGTTGCGATGGTCGAGCGGAATCGGCGGGTCGGGGTAGAGGCTTGCGAGGAGCGGAGCGATGCGGTCGGCTTTCTCTTGGCGGGTCATCGACTCTCCGAGGGCTCGGGGCCCAAGAGCACATGGACGGGCTGCCCGAAGCCGAGGAAGGTCGGCTCGGGCTCGAGGGTGACACCGAACGCGTCGAGGACGCCGCGGCGCACGGTGCGGGCGAGCGCGACCAGCTCCGCGGAGGTGGCGCCGCCTGTGTTGATCAACGCCAGCGTGTGGCGGCTCGAGAGCGCTGCCCGGCCCTGGCGGAAGCCACGCGTGAAGCCGGCTTCTTCGATCAGCCAGGCGGCCGACAGCTTGACGTGACCACTGTCGCGTCCGTCGGCCGGGTAGCGCGGCATCGTCCGGGTCGATCCACGGGCGCGCGCGGCTTCCTCGACGGCGTCGGCTCGTGCGGGATCGACGACCGGATTGACGAAGAACGAGCCGGCGCTGCGCCGGTTCGGGTCGTCCGGGTCGAGCACCATCGACTTGCCCCGACGCAGCGTCAGCACGGCGTCGCGCACGGCGGCGAGGGGCGGCGATGGGTCGTCGGTGCCGAGGTCGAGAGCGCGGCGCAGCTCGGCGTAGCGCACGGTGCCGGTGGCGCAGCGGCGCAGGCGCAGCCTGACCGCGGTGATCACGAAGCGATCGCGCCAGTCGGTCTTGAAGCGGCTACTGCGATAGCCGAAGGCGCATTCGGCGGCGGTCAGGCGTCGAGGCGCCCCGGACGCCCGCTCGACCACCTCGACCGACTCGATCGTCTGCGCGACCTCCTGGCCGTAGGCGCCGATGTTCTGAATCGGCGCTGCGCCGACCCGGCCGGGAATGCCCGCAAGACACTCGAGCCCGGCGAGGCCGGCGTCGACGCTCGCCGCCACCAGCTCGTTCCACTCGAGGCCGGCGCCGGCCCGCACCCGCACCGAGCCGGCGCTCGCGTCGCCGTCTTCGAACGACAGCGCGGTGTCGTCGTAGCGCACGACCAGGCCGTCGAAGCCGCGGTCGGCGACCAGCAGGTTGCTGCCGCCGCCCAGCACGAAGACCGGCAGGCGGCGACTTCGTGCGTCGGCCAGAAGCTCGCGCAGCGCTGCCTCGCTCGTGACGTGGGCAATCTCGGACGCCGGGCCGCCGACCTCGAGTGTGGTCATCGTCGCGAAGGCGCGCTGACGCTCGATCGTTGGCTGGGCCGAGGACGCCGAGGTCGTGGGATGGGAGGAGCGGGTCATCGAGTCGGGGCGGGAGAGTCGCTGTGCTGGGCGTGCGTTTCGGGTCTGAGATTCGAGGCCACGAGTGTCGGAGGCACGGGTCTTGGTAGCATCCCGGGTCGTGGCTCGTGACGACGATTCTTCCCCTTCGACCGACGGACCGCGCGCATCTCGGTCTGACACGGCCGTCTGGGGTCGCGGCGAGATCCGACGATTCGAGACTCCGGGCACGCCGCCGCCGGGTGAGGCGCCGCGTGTCGATCCCGTGCACCTCGAGCCGCCCGGGCGCGGCTTCGCACGCGGCGAGGTGGTCGCCGGTCGCTACCTGATCGTCGCACATATCGCGCGCGGCGGCGCCGGCGAAGTGTTCGAGGCCGAAGACCTGGCGCTCGGGGGTCGCGTGGCGCTCAAGACGATCCGCTCCGATCGAGAGATCGGAGCTGAAGCGATCGAGCGCTTCAAGCGCGAGATCCAGCTCGCCCGCCAGGTGACCCACCCGAACGTTTGTCGCCTCTACGACCTCGGACGCCACCCGGGAGCGTCTGGGCAGGACGTGCTCTTCCTCACCATGGAGTTGCTCGGCGGGCCGACGCTCGAGGAGCGCCTGCGGCGCGAGGGGCCGATGACCGAGAGTGAGGCGCTGCCGCTAGTGCGCCAGATGGTCGCCGGGCTGGCGGCGGCGCACCGTGTCGGCGTCGTCCATCGCGACTTCAAGAGCGCCAACGTGATGCTCGTGCCGGAGACGGCGGAGCCCGGCGGTCTGCGCGCGGTGGTCACCGACTTCGGGCTCGCGCGCGGCGATGTGCGCGCCGGCGACCCGCGTCTCACGCGCGAGCACCGCATGGTCGGCACGCCGGCCTACATGGCGCCCGAGCAGGTGCGCGGCGAGGACGCGACGACAGCGTCCGATGTCTACGCGCTCGGCATCGTGCTCTACGAGATGGTCACCGAGGCGACACCGTTCGAGACCGAGTCGGGCATCAGCACGGCGATCCGCCGGTTGACCCAGGCGCCGCCGTCGCCGCGTCGACGGCGTCCGGATCTCGATCCGCGCTGGGAGCGCACGATTCTGCGCTGTCTCGAGCGCGAGCCGGAGCGGCGCTTCGCGTCGGTCGACGAAGTGGTGGCCGCGCTCGATCCGGCGCTCGTGGCGTCCGACGGGCGCCGGGCCTGGTTGCTGCCGTTGGCGATCACCCTCGGACTGACGCTGGCCGCGCTCGGCGTCTTTTGGTTCGTCTTCGACCGAGTCGACGCATACCACTCGCGCTCGGGCGCGAGCCCGCCGGCCGATGCGGAGGCTGTGGCCGCCCGCCCTGCCGTCGCCGTCCTCGATTTCGAGAATCGCTCTGGAAGCGCCGAGGTCGACTGGCTGTCGACGGCCCTGTCCGAGATGCTGGCGATGGAAGTCGGAGCCGGCGAGCGCCTGCGGATCGTCTCCGGTACCGACGTCGCGCGCGTTCTCCAGGAGCTCGAGCCGGGGCCGCCGCCGGCCGCCGACGATGTCGAGCGCCTCGCCCCAGTGGCGGAGCGCCTCGGTGCCGACCTGCTGGTCGTCGGCTCGTACCTGGTCGCCGGCCCGGGTGACGAGGCCCAGGTGCGCCTCGATGTGACGCTCGCCGATGCCGACGGCCGAGTGCTCGCCACCGTCAGCGAGCGCGCGCCGCAGCAGCGCGTGCTCGATCTGGTCGAAACGGTTGGTGCGGCGCTACGCGACGCCGCCGGCGTCGACGGCGTCCGCCCGCGAGAGCTCGATGCAGCGCGTGCCGGGCAACCGATCGGTGCCGAGGCGGCGCGGCTCTACGCCGAGGGCGTCGAGATGCTGCACCTGCGCCAGTGGCAGGCGGCGCTCGACAAGCTGGGGCGCGCCGTCGAGCTCGAACCGTCGAGCCCGCTGCTGCACTCGGCGCTGTCCGACGCGTGGTCGTCGCTCGGCTATCGACGCCAGGGCGCCGAGAAGGCGCGACGGGCGATGGAGCTGGCCGGCGATCTCTCGGCGCGCGACCGCGCGGAGGTCGAGGCGCGCTGGCACCTGCTCGAGGGGCGACGCGAGCGCGCGGCGGAACTCTACGGTGAGCTCTGGCGCGAGTCCACGGACGATCCGGATCTCGGCCTCGCCTACGTGTCTCTGCTGGCGAGTCTGGAGCGCCCGGACGCGGCTCGCGCCGTGCTCGACGTGCTGAGGCAGCTGCCGGCGTCGGCCGCGTTGGCGCCTCGCCTGGCGCTCGCCGACGCCGAGCTCGCCGCGGTGCGCGCGGACTTCCGGGCGCAGCAGGCGGCGGCGGCGGACGGAGTTCGGGCCGCACGGGCGCTCGGTGCGCGTCTCCTCGAGGCGGCGGCGCTACGGGCCGAGGCCGACGCCTGGCGCGCGCTCGGCGAGCCCGAGCGTGCTCTCGCGGCCTACGAGGATGCGCGATCGATTTACGAGGCGGCCGATCATCGCGGCGACTCGGCGCGCATCGTGGTCGAGGAGGCGAAAGTGCTCCGCCACCAGGGGCGGCTCGACCAGGCGCGCGCGCTCGCCGAGGAGGCGCGAACGGTCGCGGCCGACATCGGCGACCAGCGAACTCTCAAGCATGCGCTCAATACGCTCGGTGTCATTCAGCGTCAGCAGGGAAACCTGCTCTCGGCGCTCGAGATCCATCGTATCGAGCTGGAGACCGCGCGGCGCATCGACAGCCGTTTCGGCGAGCAGGTGACGATGACCTCGATCGCCGCCGTGGAGCACGAGCTCGGACGCAGCGAGCAGGCGCTGCGGCGCTTCAGCGAGGCGCTCGCCCGAGCGCGCCAGGCGTCGAACCAGCGTTCGATCGCGCTCAACGCCAGTCGGCTCGGCGAAATCTACTTCGAGCAGGCGCGGATCGGTGAAGCGGAGGCGCTGTTCCGCGAGGCGTTGACATTGCACGAGCGCAGCGCGAGCCGGCGCGGGCGCGCCTTCGAGCTCACCAACCTGGGCGCGATCGCGCGCGAGCGCGGTGAGCTCGAGGAGGCCCGTCGACTCTTCGACGAAGGGCTCGACATCCGTCGCTCGATCGGCGAGCGCACCAACGCTGCCCATTCGCTCGTCGCGCTCGGTGAGCTCGATCTGCTCGATGGCGCGCCGGCGCGCGCCGCGTCCCGCTTCGGCGAGGCGGCGCAGGAGCTGGCGGCGCAGGGCGTCAACGCGCGAATGCAGGACGTGCGGGCTCTGCGCGGGCTCGCTCTCGCCACCGCCGGCGACCTCGACGCGGGACGGCGGCTCACGCTCGAGGCCCGGCAGGCGCTCGCCGAGTCGCCGTCCGTCCGCATGCGCCTGCGCGTCGACCTCGCCGCCGCGCGCGTCGCGGCGCTCGCCGGTGCGCACGACGAGGCGCGACAGCTCTTCGCCGAGGTCGTCGATGAGGCGCGCCGCGTCGGCGACAAGCTCCTGGCGCTCGAGGCGCGTCTGGGCGCCGCACGCCTCGACGGAGTCGCCGGAGAGCCGGTCGGCGAGCCCGAGGCCGTCGATGCGGATCCGGCGCAAGGCCCACCGGGCGATTCGGAGACCGCCCGAGGTGACGCCGCGGGGCGGCTCGCGGCGCTCGCGGAAGAGGCCGAGAGCCTCGGCCTGCAACGGCTCGCCGCAGCGGCGCGCGCCGCCGCCCCCTGAGTCGTCGTCGAGCAGTTGAGTGGTAGATTGACTCAAGATTTGAAGTCAATCGGCACGAAACGGGGCTATTCGAGCCTTAACTTGCTCTTGATTTGCAAAGTGAACGTGATTTGATGCACACTGTGTGCTTCGACACCGACCGACGGAGCTGTGCACGATGGACGATTCGACCTCCTTGGATGCCGCCGGCGCCGCCTTTGCAAGCGCCGATCTCGCCTGGATGCTCATCGCCACTGCCCTGGTGCTGATGATGACCCCGGCGCTCGCGTTCTTCTACGGCGGGCTGGTACGCCGGAAGAATGCGTTGAATACGATGATGATGAGCTTCGCCTCGCTCGGCATCGTCGGCGTCCTCTGGGCGCTCCTCGGCTACAGCCTCGCGTTCGCGCCCGGCAACGCCTTCATCGGCGGGCTCGACTTCGCCTTCCTGCGCGGCGTTGGCCTGGAGGCGCAGGGCACGATTCCGCACCTGCTGTTCATGGCGTTCCAGGGCACATTCGCGATCATCACCGCGGCGCTGATCTCCGGTGCCGTGGCCGAGCGCATGCGCTTCGAGGCCTACCTCCTGTTCATCGCCACCTGGATGCTCGCGGTCTATGCGCCAGTGTGCCACTGGGTCTGGGGCGGCGGCTGGCTCGCCGAGATGGGCGCGCTCGACTTCGCCGGCGGCACGGTGGTGCACGTCAACGCCGGCATCGCGGCGGTGGTCGCGGCGCTCGTCGTCGGGCGTCGCGACGACTACGGGCGGCGCGCGATGCTGCCGCACAATGTGCCCTTCGTGCTGCTCGGTGCGGGCCTGCTGTGGCTCGGCTGGTTCGGCTTCAACGCCGGCAGCGCGCTCGCCGCCGACGGCGTCGCGGCGCTCGCCTTCGTCAACACGCTCCTGGCCCCGGCCGCCACGCTGTGCGCGTGGATGGCTCTCGACTACGCGACGACCCGGCGCACGACGGCGGTCGGCGCGGCGACCGGCATCGTCGTCGGCCTGGTGGCGGTGACCCCGGCCGCCGGATTCGTCGGACCGCTCGGCGCGCTGGCGCTCGGCGCGCTGGCCGCCGTGCCGAGCTACTTCGCGATCATGGCGCGTGGGCGCACTGGGCTCGACGACTCGCTCGAGGTCGCCGCCGCGCACGGCCTCGGCGGCCTGGTCGGCGCGCTGCTCACCGGGGTGTTCGCCAGCGCCGCCTGGGGTCCGGCGAGCGGTGCCTTGGCCGGCGACTGGCGTCAGCTCGGCGTGCAGGTGATCGCGGTCGTCGGCGCCCTCGTCTACAGCGGCGGCGCCACCTTCGTCCTGCTCAAGCTGATCGGCCTGATCGTGCCGCTGCGCGCCGACGCCACCATGGAGAGCCAGGGACTCGACGTGCCGCTGCACGGCGAGGAGGCCTACACCGAAGGCGACGGCGCTGTGCTCTTGCCCTACTTCCCGGCGCACACCGAGCCGCGGACGGCGGCCGCACGCACGTCGCTCGATGCCCCGAGCGAGGCGAACGCCGCCTCGGGCGTGCTCTGACCCGGCGCGCCGATCGTTCGCCTCGCAGAGCTCCAGCCGACACCCAAGCTTCGCCCTCAGGAGATCGTCATGAAACTGATTACCGCCGTCATCCGTCCGGAGCGCTTGAGCCCGGTGCTCGAGGCGCTCTTCGCCGCCGACGTGCGCGGCCTCACCATCACGCGTGCCAAGGGGCACGGTGGCGAGACCGAGGCGATCGAGACCTACCGCGGCACGACCGTCAAGATGGAGCTGGTGGAGAAGGTGCGCCTCGACATCGCGGTCTCGGACAGCTTCGTCCAGACCACGGTCGACGCCCTGCTCGCGGGCGCGCGCACCGGCGCGGTGGGCGACGGCAAGATCTTCATTTCGCCGCTGGAGAAGGTGATCCGCATCCGGACCGGCGAGGAAGACATGGCGGCAGTGACTCCGCCCGAGCCGGCGCTCGCGGTCTGAGCGGGGCGCCTGCACGGTCCGCCCCGGTCTGCTAACATTGCCGCAAAGCGGCAGTTTTTGCCGCGATGCGTCCAAGACGCTTTCTCGTCGTTCGTGACTCCGCTCGGCGAGAGGCGGACGCGTCTCTTCGACTCCCCCAACGATTGCAGGAGTTGCCATGAGCGGTGCCGCCGAGAAGACGATGGTTCAACAAGAGTTGGCCCGCCAGACGAAGGAACGAGGGCTGATGCAGCGTCAACCGGCGCAGTGTCATCCGGAGCAGTGTCATCCGGAGCAGTGTCATCCGGAGCAGTGTCATCCGGAGCAGCGTCGACGAAGCCTGTGGGACGGTCGCGAGCAGGACTCCTGCGGCATCGGATTCATCGCCGAGGTCGAGTCGCGCGGTGGGCGCCGCGTGCTCGATCTCGCGCTCGATGCCTTGTCGAACCTGGCGCATCGCGGCGCCGTCGCCGCCGATGGCCGGACCAGCGACGGCATCGGCGTGCAGACGCAGCTACCGCGGCGCTTCTTGCTCGACGAGCTCGCCCGACTCGAAGGCGACGTGGCGCGCACTGCGGCGGAGCGCGCTCTGGCGGTCGGCATGTTCTTCCTTCCGCACGCGTCGAGCTCCGCATCCGACGATGTCCGGGAGCGCGTGGCGCGCAGCGTGGCGCGCTGCGGCCTGCGCCTCGTCGGCTGGCGGCCGGTGCCGACCCGGCCCGAGATCCTCGGTGACGAGGCGCGCGCGACCCGCCCGGACATCGTCCAGGCGCTGCTTGCACCCCAGCCGGAGCACGAGCCCGATCTGACCCACGCCGAGGGTGCCGACGCCTACGAGCGTTGCCTCTACCGGGCGCGCCGGCGGCTCGAGCGTGAGCTGGCCGACCTCGACGGGTTCTACATCGCCTCGCTCTCGCATCGCACTCTGGTCTACAAGAGCATGGCGCCGGCGGCCGAGCTCGCCGTGTTCTTCCCGGATCTCCTCGAGCCCGCCTACGACACGTCGATCGCGCTCTTCCATCAGCGCTTCAGCACCAACACCAGCCCGGCTTGGCACCTGGCCCAGCCGTTCCGCTGGCTGGCGCACAACGGTGAGATCAACACCGTGCAGGGCAACATCGCCTGGATGCGTGCCCGCGAGTCGCAGCTCGAGAGCGCTCTGATGCCGTGGCTCGGCGAGGTACTTCCGGTGCTCGACGAGCGGGCCAGCGACTCGGCGGTGCTCGACCAGATGCTCGAGTTGCTGGTGCTCGGAGGCCGGGATCCGCTGCATGCGCTCGCCATGCTGATGCCGGCGGCAAGCCGCCAGCGGTCCGAGAAGGACGACGCGCTGCGCGCCTTCTACGACTACCACGCGATGCTCGCCGAGCCGTGGGACGGTCCGGCGGCGGTGGTGCTCACCGACGGCCGGATCGCCGCGGCCGGGCTGGATCGCAACGGCCTCCGTCCGCAGCGCTACTGGCGCACCGCCGACGGCCTCCTGATCCTCGGCTCGGAGGCCGGGATGGTCGAGGTCGACGGCGTCGTCGCGCGCGGTCGGCTCGGCCCCGGGCAGACGCTCGCCGTCGATACTGTCACCGGGCGCATCGACGGCGACGCCGAGATCAAGCAGCGTCTCGCCACGGCGCGTCCGTACCGCCAGTGGATCGACACACAGAGCGTCGAGCCGCCGAGCCGAGCCGTGGCACGCACCGACTTCGCCGACGACCTGGCGCACAGCAGCCTCGAAGTCGACTCGGCGCGCCAGCGCCAGGCCGCCTTCGGCTACAGCAAGGACACGCTGACCAGCATCTTCGATCCGATGCTGCTCGAGGGCAAGCCGCCGGTCGGCTCGATGGGTAATGACGCGCCGCACGCCGTGCTCTCGACCAAGCCGCAGCTGCTCTACAGCTACTTCAAGCAGCGCTTCGCCCAGGTCACCAATCCGCCGATCGACCCGCTGCGTGAGCGCCTGGTCTTCTCGCTCGACACCTTCGTCGGCGGCTGGGCGAACTTGCTCGACGAGCATCCCGAGGCGGCGCACCTGGTGCGCTTCGGCACACCGATCCTGAGCAGCGAGCACTTCGCGTGGCTGCGCCGCCTGGGGGATGACGACCCGGCGTTCCGGCGTGCCGATCTGCGCGCCCTCTTCCCGGTGGCCGCGGGCGCCCCGGCGCTCGAGGCCGCGGTGGAGCGCCTGTGTGCGCGGGCCGAGGCGGCGGTCGACGACGGCGCCGCGCTGCTCGTGCTCAGCGACCGCGGGGTCGACTCCGAGCGCGCGCCGGTGCCGATGCTGCTCGCCGTGTCGGCGGTGCATCAGCATTTGGTGCGGCGCCACAAGCGCATGCGCGTGTCGCTCGTCGCCGACACCGGCGAGCCGCGCGAAGACCACCACATGGCCTGCCTGCTCGGCTACGGTGCCACTCTGGTGCATCCGTATCTCGCCTTCGACACCGTCGTGCGGCGCGCCGCCGAGCACGACGTCGAGACCGACGAGGCGATGCGTCGCTACCTGCAGGCGCTCGAGCAGGGGCTGCTGAAAATCATGTCGCGCCTCGGGGTCTGCCCGATGGCGAGCTACCACGGGGCGCAGCTCTTCGAGGCGCTTGGGCTCGACGAAGATCTGGTCGAGCGCTACTTCACAGGGACACCAAGCCGTGTCGGTGGCGTTGGCCCGAAGGTCATCGCCGGCGATGTCCTGGCGCGGCATCGTGAAGCATTCGGCGGCGAGCCTGAGCTGGTGGAGCGCGGCTACTTTCGCTTCCGCAAGGGAGGCGAGGTGCACGGCTTCGCACCACCGGTCTTCAAGTCACTGCACAAGGCGGTGCGCACCGGCAGCACCGAGGCCTTCGCGCGCTACAGCCGCGAGGTCGACGGCGGTCCGGCAACGCGGCTGCGCAACCTGCTGGCGCAGCGCCCGGCCGAGACGCCGACGCCGCTCGACGAGGTCGAGTCGGCTGCAGAGATCGCGCGGCGCTTCTGCGGCGCGGCGATGAGCCTCGGCGCCCTGTCGCGCGAGGCGCACGAGGTGGTGGCGATCGGCATGAACCGCCTCGGTGCGCGCTCGAACTCGGGCGAGGGCGGCGAAGACCCGCGCCGCTTCGACCGCTACGGCGAGAGCGAGGAGGGCTTCCTCGGCGCCTATCAGACGCAGGCGGGCGACCTGGCGCGCTCGGCGATCAAGCAGATCGCGTCGGGCCGCTTCGGCGTCCAGCCCCACTACCTGGTGTCGGCCGACGAGCTCGAGATCAAGATGGCGCAGGGCTCGAAGCCGGGCGAGGGCGGCCAGATCCCGGGCCACAAGGTGACGCCCGAGATCGCCCGCTTGCGTTCGTCGGTTCCTGGCGTCGCACTGATCTCGCCGCCGCCACACCACGACATCTACTCGATCGAGGACTTGGCGCAGCTCATCCACGACCTCAAGCGAGTGAATCCGCGCGCTCGGGTCGGCGTCAAGCTGGTGTCGCTCGCCGGCGTCGGCACCATCGCCTGCGGGGTGGTGAAGGCGGGCGCCGACTACGTGCAGATCTCGGGCGACGACGGCGGCACCGGCGCCTCGCCGCTCGGCTCGATCAAGCATGCCGGCATGCCGTGGGAGCTCGGTCTCGCCGAGACGCAGCAGGCGCTGGTGGCCAACGACTTGCGCGGACGCGTGACGTTGCGGGTCGACGGTGGCCTGAAGACCGGGCGCGATGTCGTGCTCGGCGCGCTGCTCGGTGCCGAGGAGTACGGCTTCGGCACAGCACCATTGCTCGCCATCGGGTGTGTGATGGCGCGGCAGTGCCATCTCAACACGTGCCCGGTCGGCGTCGCCACCCAGCGCGAGGCGCTGCGGGAGCGTTTTCCCGGCACGCCAGAGCACATCGTCTCGTTCATGCTTTTCGTCGCCGAAGAAGTGCGCCATCACCTGGCGCGCCTGGGCGCGCGCAGCGTCGACGAGATCGTCGGTCGTCTCGACTTGCTCGAGACCGCCGAAGAGCGTGCGCCGGTGGTCGGCCTGGCGCTCGACCGATTGCTCTTCGATCCCGACCCGGACGGTGCGCGGGCGCATCGCTTCGTCGAGCGCGTGCCGACGCCGGTCGGCCGGCTCGACGAGCGTCTGTGGCGCGACGCCAAGGGCGCCGTCCACGGTGGACGAGCGATTCGGCTGGCGTACGAGATCACCAATCGCGACCGCTCGGTAGGCGCGCGCCTGGCGGGCGAGATCGCCGAAGCGAGCGGCGGCGCCGGCTGCCCCGACGGCACGGTCGAGGTCGATCTCCGCGGCGTCGCCGGCCAGAGCTTCGGTGTTTGGCTTGCGCCCGGGGTCACTCTACGCCTGGTCGGCGAGGCCAACGACTACGTCGGCAAGGGTCTCGCCGGGGGCCGCCTCGTGCTCCGGCCGGAGTCGTACCAGCTCGACGCGTCGCGGGCCGTCAATCCGGGTGCCGAAGGGGTCGTCGCCGGCAACACGCTGCTCTACGGCGCCACCGCCGGCGAGCTCTTCGCCGCCGGCCGAGTCGGCGAGCGGTTCTGCGTCCGCAACTCGGGCGCTACGGCGGTGGTGGAAGGCTGCGGCGACCACGGCTGCGAGTACATGACCGCCGGCACCGCGGTGGTGCTCGGCGCCGTCGGCCGCAACTTCGGCGCCGGCATGAGCGGCGGCATCGCCTACGTCTGGGATCCGGAGCGCTTGGTCGCGCGCCGGCTCAACGACGAGATGGTGCGCGAAGAACACCTCGACGACGCCGACCGAGCTACGCTGCGTCGGCTGCTCGAGGACCACGTCGGCCACACCGAGTCGCCGCGCGCGCTCGAGATCCTCGAGACCTGGCCGGCGTCGGCGGACGCCTTCCGCCGCGTCGTGCCGCGCACCCATCCGCGCCACCCCGAGGTCGAAACCCTCGACGTCGCCGCCGACTCGGAGCAGGCGCTCGAGCTCTGAGTCTCAGGTCGAGGCGTCGATCAGGTCGTGCAGGAGAGCGATCTGGCGGGTGATCTCCTCGGGCGCCGTGCCGCCGCGCGAGCGGCGGCGGTGGGCGGCGGCGCGCGGCGACAGGGTCTCGCGCAGGTCGCCCTCGAGGCGCGGATGGAAACGCGTGGCGACGCCCGGCTCGAGCAGCGCGCGCAGGTCTTTGCCCTGCTCTTCGCACCAGCGGACGATCGAGCCGACGACTTCGTGCGCCTCGCGAAACGGCACGCCGCGCGACGCCAGCAGGTCGGCGAGCTCGGTGGCGAGGCTGAAATCACCCTCGAGCTCGTCCTCGAAGCGGGCGGCGTCGATCTCGAGGGTGCGCCAGATGCCGGCCGCGATGCGCACCGACGCGATCGTGGTCTCGACCGCGTCGAAGAGCGGCTCACGGTCGTCCTGGAGGTCGCGGTTGTAGGCCATCGGCAGACGTTGGGTGAGCGCCAGCAGCGACACCAGCGCGCCCGTGACCCGCGCCGCCTTGCCGCGCAACAGCTCGGCGGCGTCGGGATTGCGCTTCTGCGGCATGATCGACGAGCCGGTGGCATAGGCCTCACCGAGGCGTACGAAGCGGAACTCGGCCGACGACCAGACGACCAACTCCTCGGCCTGGCGCGACAGGTGGCCGGCGCAGATCGCGCACAGCGCCGCGATCTCCTGCTCGTGGTCGCGCGCGGCGACGGCGTCCATGGCGTTCTCGACCAGGCTGGCGAAACCGAGCAGCTCGGCGCTGCGCTCGCGGTCGATCGGATGCGCCGTGCCGGCCATCGCGCAGGCGCCGAGCGGTGAGGCGTCGACGCGCGGTCGTGCATCGCGCAGGCGCTGGAGATCGCGCGCGATCGGCCAGGCGTGGGCCAGCAGGTGGTGGCCGAAGAGCACCGGCTGGCCGCGCTGCAAATGGGTGTAGCCGGGCATCAAGATCTCGCCGTCGCGCTCGGCGCGGTCGGCCAGTGTCGCCACCAGGTCGACGAGCGCGGCGTCGAGCAGGTCGAGGCGGCGACGCAGCCAGAGGCGCACGTCGGTGGCGACCTGGTCGTTGCGTGAGCGCGCGGTGTGCAGCTTCTTGCCAACCGCGCCGACGCGCTCGGTGAGGCGCGCTTCGACGGCCATGTGCACGTCTTCGTGCGCGTCGCTCGGCGTCCAGGCGCCGCTGCGCAGGTCCTCGCGGACGTCCTCGAGGCCCTCGCGCAGCTGCTCCGCCTCCTCGAGCGACAGGATGCCGGTCTCGCCGAGCATCGTCGCATGGGCCAGCGAGCCGTCGATGTCTTCGTCGAGCATGCGCAGGTCGACCTCGAGCGACGTCGAGTACGCCTGCATTTCCTCGTTCGGCGGGGTGGTGAAGCGGCCTCCGATCAGGCCACCACGGCCGTCCGCGGGTGGGCGAGAGCTCGGGTCGTGCACGGCGGAATCTCCAGTCGACGGGTCGGAACGTCCCGGGTCGGACGTCAGGGCGGCAGGTCGAGGCGTCGAGGCACATTTCCTATCACGCGTCTATCACGCGTCGACGCCGCGCCGATCTCGCCGGCACGAATCTCGCCGAAACCCAGCCAATCGGGATCGACGTGCCGTTAGGACATTGGTGAAACGACCCGAAACAACCTGGTTCGGATCGTCGGCCGATCGGTAGGGCCGGCGGCGGGCGGTGTACGCCCGCTCCGGTCGAGGAGCGCTCCTTCCACTCAGTCCATGCCGGGCTCTCGCCCGGCCCGGGGAGGAGAACCATGCCTGCATTCCCGCCGCGTCGCCCGTTCTGTGCCCACGTTTCGCTCGCTCGATCCATCACACTCCGGTTCGTCGTCGGGGCCTTGGCCGCGACCACCCTGCTCGTCGCAGCGCCCGACACCCTCGGTGCCGCCACGCTCGAGGGAGACACTCTCGAGCACGCTGCGCGGAACGCCCTGCCGCTCGACGCCGGGCGGCACGCGCTCTACGAGCCGACCTCGAATCACCTCGTCACCGTCGAGCTCGATCCGCTGGTGCACGACGCCGACCGCCTCGGTGTCGAGGCCTGGGGCGATGACGGACGTCGCCTGGCGGTCGATTATCTCGGCGCGTTCGATAGTGCCGATGGCCGCCAAATCGCCCACTGGCTCTCCGCCGTCGTCGTCGAAGGGCAAGGCGTCGGTCGCCACGTCTTTCGCGTGCGGTCTCTCGAGACTCGACGGGCGATCGGAACGCACGAGCTGCGGATCGTGCGAGGTGACGCGGTTCGTCCGTGGCAGAAGGCGAACGATCAGGCACCGCCGGACGACCGGGACAGCGGCGACATCCTATTGAACGACGAGACCCCGCCGTCGGACGACCGGGACAGCGGCGACATCCTGTTGAACGACGAGACCCCGCCGTCGGACGACCGGGACAGCGGCGACATCCTGTTGAACGACGAGACACCGCCGTCGGACGACCGCGACAACGGCGATATCCTGTTGAACGACGAGACACCGCCGTCGGACGATCGCGACAACGGCGATATCTTGCTCGATTCGCCGGATTGCGCAGCAGGGACCTCGGTGTTCTGCCCGCGAAGCGTGTCTCTTCGCTTCGACGGTGCCGGCCTGGTCACCGGAGTGTACCGCGTGCCCGTGGAGAGCGCGACGAGCCTGCGAGTCTCGACGGTCGAGCAGACGGTCGAGGTCTTCGATTCCCGTGGAATGCGCCTCGCGCATGAAGGGACGGAGGAGGGCGCGGCACTCTACGCCTTGCCGAGTGGGGTCTACCTCGTGCGCGTCAGCGTGGATTGAAATCCACGGCTCACCTCGTCTGTCCCTGCGGGACAAGAACCGCTGCATGGGCTACGGTCGTACACTCCTCTCGTCCCCTCGGGACGAACGAGGTGAGCCCGGGGATTCATCCCCGGGTGCCGGTCGCCGCGGTCACGACCGCGCCGGCTCACGCCGAGGATTGAAATCCACGGCTCACCTCGTCTGTCCTTGCGGGACAAGAACCGCTGCAGGGGCTACGCATACTCCTCTCGTCCCCTCGGGACGAACGAGGTGAGCCCGGGGATTCATCCCCGGGTGCCGGTCGCCGCGGTCACGACCGCGCCGGCTCACGCCGAGGATTGAAATCCACGGCTCACGTCGTCTGTCGCTGGCGGGACAATGAACCGCTCCAGGAGCTGCGGCCGCACACCCCTCTCGTCCCCTTGGGACGAACGAAGTGAGCCCGGGGATTCATCCCCGGGTGACGCCGCGTTCCGCCTCGAGCGCTCGCTCGAGTCGGAGGCGCGCCTCGGCGGCGATCGAGCCAGTGGAGCCGATCTCTTCGAGCTCCGCGACCGCCTGCCGCATCGTCTCGACGGCGCGCTGACGTGCCGCCGGATCGTCCGCCGCCATGACCCACCGACACCAGCCTTCGACCGAGCGGGCGTCCGCTCGATGCGCCGGAGCGGTGCGGATCTCGAGCTGTTCGAGCAACGGCCGTGCCTCGGCGAGTAGCTCGAGCGACTCGTCGCAGCGATCTTGCTCCGCCGCCAGCACCGCCAGGTTCTTGGCCATGACCCCGGTGAACCCGGTGCGGTCGGTCTGCCGGTACACCGCGTAGGCCGCCCGGACCAAGTCTTCGGCTTCCTGTAGGCGCCCCTGGCGCTGCAAGACGCGCGCGAGATTGTTGCGCGTCCGAGCGACTAGGAAGTGCTGGTCGCCGTAGAGCTCGAGGCGCCGCGCGAGAGCCTCGCGGAATGCCTCTTCAGCTTCCTGCAGCTCTCCGTCCGCGAAGGCCTCCATCGCGACGTCGCTCCAGCTCGTCGTGATGTCGCTCGCCGTCGCATGCGGCGACGCGAGGCGGGCTTCGAGCACGGCGCGTGTTTCGCGACGCGCCTCGTCGGCGCGGCCCAGGGCCCGCAACACCCGCGCCAGGTTGCGCCGCGTCGAGAGCACGGACCGATCGTCTGGATCGAGGACTGCCAGCTTCAGTGCGAGGGCCTCGCGTAGCGGCGGCTCGGCCGCGGCCGATCGACCGCGGAGGTGGAGCAGCCAGCCGTAGCTGTGGAGTAGGTCCGGGAGTTGTCGGCGGACCTCAGGGTCGCTGGTGAGTCGGGCGACTTCGACGAGTCGCGTCATCAGCTCTTCGGCCTCGTCGTAGCGATCGACACCGGCCAGGGTCGAGGCGAGGAAGTGCTCGCTGCGCACGACCTCTGCATGGTCTTCGTCGAACACCTTCCGGCGCTCGGTTCGCGCCAGCCGGAAGAGCTCGATCGCCGCCTCCGTCTCTCCGAGGTGCTCGTAGACGCGGGCGAGGGTCAGGGCGAGGTCGGCGCGCAGGCGCGGGCGCTCGGCGTACTCGTCGCCGAGCAGCTGGGCGTGGCCGAGATCGAGGACGTCGAGCGCGCTCAGCTCCTCACCCTGGCGCTCGTCGGGGTCGACGCTGAGGAAGAGCCCCTCGAGGAATTCCGACGCCGCCGCCGCGCGGTCGCTCTCGCGCTGGATCGTGCGCGATTGCAGCGTGACGGAGAGCGCCCAGCCGATCAGCAGAGCGGCGATCAGGACGCCGATCGAGACGGCGACCGCGTTGCGGCGCAGGAAGCGGCCGGTGCGGTAGCGCCAGGTCGGTGGGCGTGCGGTGATCGGCCGCCCCTCGAGGTGGCGCGTCAGGTCGGCGACCAGCTCGTCGACCGAGCCGTAGCGCTCTGCCGGTTCTTTGCGCAGCGCCTTGAGCACGATCGCGTCGAGGTCGCCACGCAGCAGGCGCCGCAGGCGCTCGGGGTCGACGCCTCGGCACAGGGCGCGGCTCTCGGGGTCGGTCGGCCGCGTCGCCGTCTGCTCTGATCCGGCTTCGTCTCCGAGGGACGCCTTGTTGGCCCTGGTATCCACAGGCAAGGCGACCGCGGCGCTCGGCCGCGTCGGCTCGTCGTCGAGGATCGAGCGTGTCATCTCCTCGTCGCTGCCGGTGGTGAGCCGATACGGATACCGCCCGGTGAGCAGCTCGAAGAGCAGCAGCCCGAGCGAGTAGACGTCGCTGGCGGTGGTCACGGGCTCGCCGGCGACCTGCTCGGGGCTCGCCCAGCGCAGAGTCAGCGGGCGCTGACCGCGGCGCGTGCGGACGGTCATCAAATCGCTGTCGTCGTGCAGCAGCTTGGCGATGCCGAAGTCGAGGAGCTTGGGCCGTCCCTGCTCGTCGACGAGGATATTGCTCGGCTTCAGGTCGCGGTGGACGATCAGACGGCGGTGCGCCGCGCGCACCGCCTCGCAGACGTCGAGAAAGAGCTCGATGCGCTGGCGGACGCCGAGACGGCGCTCGTCACACCAGACATCGATCGGCTCGCCGTCGACCTGCTCCATGGCGAAGAACGGGCGGCCGTCGGCGGTCGAGCCGCCGTCGAGCAGGCGCGCGATGCTCGGATGCTCGAGGCGGGCGAGGAGCTGTCGCTCGTTGTGAAAACGGCGCAGGATGTCGTCGGTGTCGAGCCCGCGGCGGACGACCTTCAGCGCGACCCGCTGGTCGAAATCGTCGCGGCGACGCGCCGTGTAAACGGCGCCCATGCCGCCGCGGCCGAGCCGCTCGACGATCTCGTACGGGCCGACCTGCTCTCCGACCTCGAGCGTGTCGCGCCGGGTGCGGTAGGCGGGCTCCTCGAGAAAGTCTTCCGCCGCTTCTTCGTGGTCGAGGTAGCGCTCGACCCGGACCCGTACCGCCGCATCGTCACCGCACAGACGGTCGATCAGCTCCGGGCGCTCCGCCGGCTCGGCGTCGAGCACCGCGTCGAGCACTTCTTTGACCCGGCCCCAGCTCTGCGGCGACATCGACATCGTGCTCTCCCATCCCGTGAGACCAACGGTAGATATGAATCAGCGCGACAGGCGCTCCATCAGCCAGAGCTTCGCGATGCGCCACTCGCGCTTCACTGTCGCCGTCGAGATGTCGAGCGCCGACGCGGTCTCGTCGACGGTGAGACCGGCGAAGAAGCGCAGGGTGACGATCTGCTCTTGGCGCGGGTCGATCTCCGCCAGCGCGTGCAGCGCCTCGTCGACCGCCAGGAGATCGACGCCGTCGGTGTCCTTGTCGGCGACACCGAGCTCGTCGATCAGGGTCACGCGCACCGTGCCGTGCCCGCGCTTGGCGGCCTGTTTCGAGCGCGCATGCTCGACCAGGATGTTGCGCATCAGGCGCGCCGTGAAGCCGAAGAACTGCGCCCGATTGCGCCACGACACGGTGCGCCGTCCGGCCAGCCGAAGGTAGGCTTCGTTGACCAGCGCCGTCGGCTGCAGGGTGTGCCCGCGCCCTTCGCGCGCCAGGTGCGACTCGGCGATGCGGCGCAGATCGTCGATCACCAGAGGCATCAGGTCGACGAGTGCCTCCGGATCGCCGTCGCTCCACTCGTCGAGCAGGCGCGTGACGTCGCTCTGCTCGGCGAGAGACTCGACCGCGTCGCCGGCTTCGGCTCCGGCACGCTTTGAAGACTCGTCGACCGCCATCGTGGGCCTAGTGTATCGACCGGCTGCCCAGAGTCCGCGCCGCGTGGCCGCGTCGAGGGATTCCTCAGACCAGCTCGCGGACGTACTTCTCTTTGGCCAGTTTCCAGACCACGACCAGGAAGGCGGTGAGCGGAATCGCCAGGATCATGCCCAGGATTCCGTTGAGCGCACTGCCCCAGAAGAAGATCGCGACGATGATCACCATCGGATGCAGGCCGGTGCGGTCGCCCATGATCTTCGGCGTCAGCAAGTAGCCCTCGATCGTTTGCACGATCGCGAAGACGACGAGAACCGCGAGCAGCCGCCCCCAGCCGCCGTCGGTCTGGAAGAGTGCCAGCGGGATGGCGACGCCGAGGCCGACGATGTTGCCGAGGTACGGAATGATGTTCAGGAAGCCGAGCACCAGTCCGATCACGAAGCCGTAGCGCAGGCCGACGACGCTGAAGCCGACCGCGAAGAGCAAGCCCTGGAGAAATGCGACGATCAGCTGGCCGCGGAAGAAGACCACGATGATGTTGACGAACTCGCGCGCCAGGTAGATCACGTCGTGCCGGGTCTCTTCCTTGAAGAACGGCAGGAAGTCGTCGAACGTATCGCCGTAGATCGACTTGTCCGTCATCAGGAAGAACGCGAAGTAGACCGGCAACACCACCCAGCCGAGCAGGCCGAAGATCCAGCCGACGAGATCGGCGCCGGCGCTGAACGCGCGGGCGACCACGCTCTGCACACCGCCGAAGAGCTCGCCGCCGTGCTCTTCGACCGCCTCACGCACCTGCTGGCCGACGGGATTCTGCTCGAAGAAGGTCCGCACCTGCGGCCATTGCTGCTCGACACCGGCGCGCAAGCCGGCCCACCACTCGGGAGCGCGCTGAACCAAGTCGGCGATTTGCTCGACCAGCAGAGCGCCGAAGAACCAGCCGAAGGCGACCAGCGGCAGGACTCCCGAGAGAACGACGGCTCCGAGCGCCACCGGCGGCGGGAGTCGCGCGGTCTGGTGCAGCCAGTCGTAGAAGGGCTGGAAGACGAGCGCGGCGATTCCCGCGACGGCGAGCGGCAGCAAGACATTCGAAAACTCGGTGACGAAGCTGCCGAGCAGCCAGAAAATGGCGCTGATCGCGGCCAGAATCACAAATGCGGCGAGAATGGTGAACGCCGCGGAGATCGCGGCCTGCTGGCGCTGGCTGAGTTCGAGGGCCATGAGATGTCTCCGTGGTTCGTTGGTCATTCTGTCAGAGCGCGCCGCGGAGGAGCCGGCCGGCATCGATGACCCGGTATCCTGCGATGCCGTACTCTTCAGACACGACGTCGATTCAGGGCGGTGATTCGAGGAGGTCGGATGCGCATCCTGGTAGTGGAAGACGAAGTGGCGCTCGCCGAAGCCGTAGCCCAAGTGCTGCGCGACGAGGCCTAGGCTGTCGATCTCGCGGTCGACGGGCACGAGGTCGACGAGCTGGCCGCGATCAACAGCTATGACCTGATGCTTCTCGACTGGTCGCTGCCCGAGGGCCCGAGTGGTCTCGAGCTGCTGTGGAGCGGGCGTCGCGGTGGCGATCAGACGCCCGTGCTGATGCTCACCGCGCGCGCCGAGATCGACGACCGCGTCGACGGTCTCGACACCGGCGCCGACGACTACCTCACCAAGCCCTTCGCCTTCGCGATCACGAGGAGTATCGGGAAGCCACCGCGGCGCTGCTCGAGACGCTCGGGTTCGAGGTCGTCACCGCCGCCTCGGCACGCGAAGGGCTCGAGCATGCGCGCACCGATGCCGACCTCGAGCTCGCGCTGGTCGGGCGCAGAGACTTTCCGTGTCGAGCTCTTCGGCCCGACCGGCCGGCGGCGCCATTCTGGGCGAGGACTTCCTCTCGACGATCACGATCGGCGCCAGCGACGGCGGCACCGGCGGCGGGGGCGGTGGCGACTCACCGGACGACGATTCTCCGGACGACTCTCCGGAAGACGACTCTCCGGACGATGACGGGGACGACGACGACAATTGCCCCGGCACGTTGAAGTTCGACGAGTCGAGCTTCGAAGTCATCGAGTCGATCGGTGTCGCGATCATCACCGTCGAGCGCTCGCGCGGCGAAACCGGCGAGGTCTCCGTCGACCACTCGACCGCCGACGGCACCGCCGCGGCCGGGCAGGACTACGAGGCCGTCTCCGGCACGCTGACCTGGTTCAGCGGTGACGGCACCGCCAAGACCTTCACTGTGCCGATCGCCGACGACACGCGGCACCTTGTCGAACGCCACCGGCGGCGCCTCGATCGACCCCGAGCGGGGCACGTCGATTCTGCGCATCCTGTCGAAGGCTGCTCGGCGGGCGTTCCGCATCGTCATCGACTGGCAGGACTTCGACGGCAAAAAAAACACCGGCCCGGGCCGCGCCGTCGCGCTCTCCGACCAGACCGGCCTCTGCTGGTTCTTCGACGCCATCAACTTCGAAGTGCTGGTGAAGATGGTCGACGCCTGCGGCTTCTCGGGGATGCGCTGGCTGTTCATCGCGTCGACCACCAACGTCGAGATGACGATCCGGGTCATCGATCAGGTCACGGGGCAAACCGAGACGTATGCGAACCCGCTCGGCCAGCGCGCCGAGCCGGTGATCGATCTCGCGGCCTTCGGCTGCCGCGCTCGCGCGACGTCTCGGACCTTGGTGCACGGGGACGGCTCGGGCCGTCCCCCTTTTGGTCTGCGTGGCCCACCTCGGGGCACTCGCGCTCGGTTGACAGGGTGTTCGGGACTTTCTAACGTGCTGTTCGACCGCCATCAGTCGACCACGGGTCGGCTCGGCGAATGCTCCCATCGATAGATCCGCGCCCGCCCGAGGAGTCACACCATGCGTTCCATCGTCACGAATCGCCTCGTTCTGGTTCTCGTCGCCTTCGCCGGATGGCTCGCCCTCGCACCGGCTGCCGCACGCGCCGGCGTCACGCTCTACGACGAAGAAGGTTTCCGCGGTCTCGACGAGACCTTCACGGTCGATGTCGACAATCTGGGGCGCACCCGCATCGGCAACGACCGGGCGCGCTCGGTGAGCCTCGCGCGCGGCTGCCGCGCCATCCTCTATTCCGACGCGGGGTACCGCGGCGAGTCGGTGACGCTCACTCGGGAGGTGTCGAGTCTCGACCGGACGCCGGTCGGGCTCGACCGCGTGTCGTCGCTGCGGGTCGACTGCCGCCGCGGCTCCTGGGACGACTCCTGGTCCGACGACCGCTACGGCGACGATCGCTACCGCGACGACCGGTCCCGGGATCGCTATGACGACCGGGACCGCGATCGAAGTGGCTGGAACGATCCCTGGTCCGACGATCGCTACGGCGATCGGCACCGTGACGGTCACGGTGGCTGGGACGACCCGTGGTCCGACGGACGCGGCTCCGGCGGCTGGGGTAGCGAGTGGCAGGGACGCCGCGGCGTCATCGTTTACACCGACGCCGGCTACCGTGGTCGGAGCGAGATCTTCGTCCAGGACATCGACGATCTGCGGCGCAGCCGCGTCGGCAACGACAGCATCAGCTCGATCCGCGTCGCCCCTGGCTGCCAGGCGACGCTCCACGAGACGATCCGCTTCAGCGGTCGCAGCATGGTGATCGAGCGCGACATCCCCAACCTCTCCGGCACGCGCATCGGCAACGACGTCGCGTCGTCGCTCACGGTCCGCTGCCGCGGCCAGGCCGGCGTCGGCAGCGATTTCGGCTGGGGTGCGCCCGTCATCCTCTACGCCGACACCGACTTCCGCGGCACCAAGCTCGAGGTCGATGGCCGCATCGACGACATGAGCCGCAGCCCGTTCGGCAACGACCGCGCCAGCTCGATCCGCGTCGCCGTCGGCTGCGAAGCGATCCTCTACGCCGACGCCGGCTTCCGCGGCCGCTCCGTCGTGCTCACCGGCGATGTCGAGAACCTCGGCCGCACGCGCATCGGCAACGACTCGGTGAGCTCGATCGAGGTCCGCTGCCGCCGCCGCTGAGCGTTCGGATCGAGCCTTTTTCGGCCTGGGGGCGTTGCATCGGGTACAACCCGATTCCCCCCACGTGACAGCCGGTCGCACCGCGATCGGCGCGAAGGAGGCTTTCCATGCGAGCTCTGGGCAAGGCGGATGCCGCCGCCGTTCGGACAACCTTCTCGTCGTGCCGGGCCGCGAGCCTGGTTCTCGTGCTGCTCGGATGGTGCCTGGCCGGCGCCGGACAGGCAGTCGAGCTCCGGGTGCTGACGGTCGGTCTCGGCGACGGTGTCGTGACCTCGAGCACCGGCATCTTGAACTGCGGCACGACCTGTAACGAGACGGTGCCGAGCGCCACGACGGTGACGCTGGTCGCGGCCAGCGGTGCCTCGTCGACCTTTGTCGGCTGGGACGGTGCCTGCTCGGGCACTGCGTCCACGTGCACCCTGACCACCGGCAGCGTAGACCTCGCCGCCGTCGCACGCTTCGACCTCAGCTTCTCGATTCCGACCCTGACGGATTTCACGCCGACCGGCATCGACACCTATCTGGCGACCTACCCGGCAGTGAACACTCCGGCGCGATTCGTCGCCGCGCTGCCGGCCGAGTTTCGTCGCAGCTGGATGCTGATGACCCGGTCGGAGAGTCTGCAGACCGGAACCGCGGAGTACCCGCGGATCTTGTTGCCGAGCGGCGACATGCGCTTCGTCTTCACGATCGGCATGGCGACCCACAGCTCCTATCCCGGCGCTCATCCGAACGCCATCGAGTATATGCAGTGGGACGCCGCCGAGAAGAACTTCCGCTTCCACGAGATCGTGCTTGCCGCGATTCCGCCAATGGGTACGCTCGGCGGCCGTGGGCGCGGCGTCGAGGCCGACGACTTCAAGTGCACGGCCTGCCACTCGACCGGCAACATCCTCAACGCCACGACCTTCCCGGGCACCACGGGCGTGAGTGCTGGCGTGGTCCCGCCGCGCAACAAGCCCAACTGGGACACCTACGACAGCTGGGGCGGCATGCTGCCTTTCAACCGTGACCGTGTCTATGTCGACTCGGTCGAGGCGGCGGCCTTTCGGGCGATCTTCAATCTGTGGAACTGGCGCGGCAGCCCGGACGACGACGCGGTGCGTCGCGTACTCGAGCAGCTGGAGCTCCAGCCGAGCCACTCGAATCCGCCGAGCCCGCACAGCATCACGCGCAACCTGCCGGCGGTCGACGATGCCACACACATCGCCTTCGGCTTCGACGGCCTGGCGCCGATCACCACATTCGTCGAGCCGGTCGATTACTCGTTCAGCGGGCCGCCGGTGGCGTCGAGCAACGTCACGCAGGGTGGCCGCTATGTGACCTTGCGGCACGAGACCCCGATCCCGACGCCGATGAACGACGACTACCTGTCGCCGCAGTCCGACGAAGGGCGTGGCGTGCAGTTCTTCGACCTTCTCGGCGGCTTCGACGGGCAGCTGAACGTGCAGCGGATCGCTGACGAGCTGATCGACCACCGCTTCGCCACCAGCAACACGGGCGTCGACGTCCGGCCGATGGCGCTGGCGATCGCTCGGGGCTGTCTCCAGGTGAGCGGCAGCACCGTGGTGAGCACCGCACCGACCGCACTCTCGGTGCCGACGGCGTTCTTCGACGCGCGCACCGGATCGAACATCGCGCAGATCGTCGCCGACACCCGCATCCGCGCCGAGAGCCTGCCGCGTCGCAAGGCCGACATTCAGCGCCTGAATCTCGACCGCGTCAACGATCCGTACCTCATGTCGACCGGCGCGTCCGACGGTCTGATCCTCGAGTATGGCGCCGCGACCGGAGGCGGGACGAGCACGACGATTCAGCGCCTGCGCAACGAGGTGTTTCGTCGGCCAGTCGATCTCGGATCGCCGGCGGTCACGGTCGGCAACGACTATGTCGACCGCGAGCTCTACGGCGTGAACACCAACAAGATGGCCCTCTTCCGCTACTTCCTCGAGCCGCTCGGCGTGCCGGTCGACAGCTGGTCGATGGGTGTGCGCGGGCGCTCGCGAACCTACACCTTCGCCGACGTCTTCGGCTTCTACGAGTCCGGCTTCATCGCCGATCTGACGGCGGACCTGACCGCGCGCCCAGCGCCGCCCCTGAGCGATCCGACCAGCTGCGACGCGCTGGTGCAGGCGGTGAACGCGATGTACACGACGGCGAGCCTGCCGGCGGCAGTCCAGATCCCGACGTACACCGACATCCAGCGCATCTTCAATCGCACCTGCATCGAGTGCCACAACGATCTCGGCTATCCGCCGTACCATCGCTACTCGGGCGGCCTCGACCTCACGGAAACCGATACCCCGACCGGAACGGCGACCCGCTTCTCGCGCGCGCACGGGCTGGCCAGCACTCTCGCCCCTCAGATCCTGAACCGGGTCACGATGACCAGCGAGAACTGTCCCTACGGCATGATGCCGTGCGGCGGCCCGGCGTTGAGCCAGACCGACATCGAGACCCTGCGTCGCTGGATCAACGGCGGCGCACCGCTGAGCGTCGGCGACCCCCATGTGCGAACCGTCGACGGCGTGAGCTACGACTTCCAGGCGGCAGGCGAGTTCACTCTGCTGCGCGACGAGAGCTTCGAGCTCCAGGTGCGCCAGATCCCGGTCACCACGGCCGGCCCGCTGGGCCCGAACGCCTACACCGGATTGACGTCGTGCGTCAGCCTCAATGGCGCCGTCGCGCTGCGCTTCGGCGACCAGCGCGTCACGTATCAGCCAAACCTCGACGGGTTCGTCGATCCCGATCGGCTCGAGCTGCGGATCGACGGCATGCTCGTCGACCGCGCCGACCTGCCGCTCACGCACGGCGCCGTGCGAGTCGAGACGACGCCGGTGGACCACGGCGTGAAGATCCGGTGGGTCGGCGGCACGGAAGTCCTGGTCACGCCGCGGTTCTGGCATCACCACCAGATCTGGTACATGAACCTCGAGGTGCGCACGGCGCGTGCGACGCGGGGCTTGATGGGCGTGATCGACACCGGCGAATGGCTGCCGGCGCTCGCCGACGGCTCGCTGCTCGGGCCGAGGCCGGCGCCGCTCTGGGATCGCTACGACCAGCTCTACTGGCAGTTCGGCGAGTCGTGGCGGGTCACCGACGAGACCTCACTCTTCGACTATGCGCCCGGCACGTCGACCGAGACCTTCACCGACAAGGAATGGCCGCTGGGCGAGTCGCCGAAGGCGTGCGAGGTCCTGGTGCGGCCCAACGACCTGGAGCCGGCGCCCGCGCTGCAGCCACTCGATCCGTTCGAGGCGGCCGAGATCTGCGCCGAGCTCGTCGACGACGAACTGCACGAGCATTGCACGGTCGACGTCGCCGTCACCGGTGAGCCCGATTTGGCGGTGGCCTACTTCGGCACCGAGAAGTTGATGCGCAACGCGCCGCCGACCGCGCCGCAGCTCGAAGCGCCGTCCAATTTCGACGACCAGGCGTTCGAGCCGGTCAAGCTGGTCTGGCGCGCCGCCACGGATCCGGACGACGGGCAGCTGAGCTATCGGCTTTGCCTGTGGCCGGCCGACACCATCCCGCGGCTCGACGAGTGCATCGCGCTCGAAGATCAGGGGTCTCCGTGGCTGTCGTATCCGCTCGAGGGCCTCGAGCTGGGCCAGGCCTACCTGTGGCGGGTCTTCGTCGACGACGGCCAGGGCGCCACCTCGGAAAGCGAGACCTGGCGTTTCGTAGTGCCGGCGCTGCCGTTCGACTGATCGATGATGGGCAGGCCGATTGATCGATCGGCCTGCCTCTTTTCACCTTCGGGGTAGAATGGTGCGGAGTCGTGATGAAATCCGTGGCACCATTCCAGGGAACGAGCCTCACGACGTAAGCCCGATCACGAAACGAAGCCCGCCAGAAAAAAGAAAGGCGCGGGCGATGGAGTGGTACCGCCCGCGCGAAGTTGGGGAGGCCGCGTGGTGCGCTCAGTCTCGAGCTGGGGGATCAATGCTCGGGATTCGACGCAGCGGCAAGGAAAGAGGACCACGAGACGACAGAAATCACCCAGTCGATCCGCTCAGAGCACCTTCTTGTCGACCGACCGGTCGGTCGAATTATGGATCTTGGGAGATACCATGAGGACAAATCGTTTCTTCTGAGCGTTGGCTAGCAATGAGCTCGAGAGAGGATTTGGTTCGAGACTCGTTGGAGGAGTGATGACAACAGGCAGCGCAGGGACATCGTCAACTCGGAGGGTGCCTTCACCCGGCGAGTTGGCGCGGCAGGGCGTCGACCGAGATCGCTTGCGGTATCTCGTGCGTCGCGGTGCCGATGCGGTCGAGACCCTGGCGCGGGTCGAGTCGTACTGGACGCGCTCGATGGCCGCCGCCTATCTCGACCTGCTCGACGAGGTGGCTGCCGACGATCCTCCGACCGCCGCCGCGATGGCCGAGGCGGCGCCACGCCTGGTGCGGCGCGCCGCGCTCGGTCGTGGCGTCGATGGCTGGCGATCAGCCGCCGAGCTGGCGAGCTATCGCGCCTTGTCGTGGGCTCATGTCGCCAGCTGCCGCCGAGCCGCCGGCGACCTGCGCGGCGCAGACGTCGCCATCGGCCGAGCATGCGAGCTGGCGCTGCGGCCGGGAGTCGCCGACTGGACGCGGGGCGAGATCGAGCGCCGCCGCGCCATCATCGTGGCCAATGCCCTCGGTCCCGAGGCGGGGCTCGAGGCGGCGCAGCGAGCGGTCGACGCGTGTCGTGCGGCCGACTACTCGCCGGGTCTTGCCGATGCTCTGGTGGCGGTCGGCACGTGCCTCGAGGATCTCGGCCGGTACGGCGATGCGGTGGCCGCCTACTCCGAGGCGCTTCCGTTCATCGACGCCACGACCTCGCGCGGCACCCGGACCCGACTCGCCGCCGTCGCCTACCTGGCGTCGGCCGCCGGCAAGGGAGCCTGCTCGTCCGGCCAGCTGCGTGCGGCCGTCCACACGCTGCGCGAGACGCTCCGGGCGACGCGCTCACGGATGCTGCGTGGCTACCTCGAGTGGGGCCTCGGCTTGCTCGAGATGCGTGCGGGATTGTTTCGCTCGGCGGCGCGGCGACTGCGCCGGGCGGCGGTGGCCCTGGCGGTCGGCGGCGATCCGATCCTGCTCGGTACGCTCGCCCACGATTTGGCGCAGCTGGTCGAGGTCGCCGGCTCGGATTCGTCGTCGAAGGGAGTGAGCGCCAACGCGGACAAGGCGCTGCTCGCGATCGCGCCGGCGTTCGAAGGTCGCGACGAAGGGCTCGTCGCGACCTATCAGAAGGCGGCGTCGGTCATCCGTTCGGTGGCACGCTCGAGCCGAACCACTCGCCACCCTGGGCGAGGCAGAGGTCCCGTGTCGTAATGTAGTCGACGTCTTTGCGGCACCAGCCCTCGTCTCCGCCGTCGGCGACGGCCGGCGCGGTGAGCAGTGACAGCAGGAAGATGGTGGCGGCGGCAATGAGCAGGCGCGCAATCTTCGGCATGGGATCTCCTTTCAATCAATGGGCCTCGGCCCCACCGCTGGGCGGGTTTGGATGGGGGCCGATTCGGAAACGATCTCCCATTCTCTCTGAATAGAGGGTTTAGGCGAAATCCAGCCTTGCGCACTGTGCTCCGCCGAAGCTCTCGGTGCTCGCTCCGAGAGGGCCGGGGAGACGCTGGAGCCGAGTCCGTCGAGTGTCACCGGTCGCGCCGGTCTTTTCTGTCGGTCGCGTCAGTCGCCGCGCAGCACCTCCATCGGATCCACGCGAGCGGCACGCAGCGCCGGTCCGGCCGTGGCGACGAGGACGATGAGCAGCAGCACGCACGGCACCACGGCGAAGGTCACCGGGTCGAGTGGTGCGATCTCGAACAGGATCGACTGCAGCGCGCGCGTCAACCCCGCCGCGGCGGCCAGGCCGACCACAGCGCCGAGGGCGGCGAGCCGTAGCCCTTGTTGCACGACCGCGCCGGCGACTCGCTCGAGCGGCGCGCCGAGCGCGATGCGAATGCCGATCTCTCCGCGCCGCTCGGTGACCAGCGACGACAAGACACCGTACGTGCCGATGGCGCCGAGCGCGATCGCGACGCCGGCGGCGATCAGCAGCAGCAGGACGGTAAACGCCATACGAGCGCGCGCGTTGCGCACCAGCTCGTCGAGCGTCCGGGGGGCGGTCAGGGGTAGGTTGTTGTCGAGTCCCCAGACTCGATCACGCACCGTGGGGATCATGCTCTCGGTGGTTCCGCGGTGGCGCAGCACGACGTCGATCGATCGCGCCTCCCAGTCGCCCGCAGCGACCGGCAGGAGCGGGTAGTAGACGGTGTCGGGCGCGACCTCGTCGAGTCCCTGCGAGTGAATGTTGCCGACGATGCCGACGATCTCCGACCAGCTGTCGCCGTCGCCGATGTTGTTCGAGATGCGTTGGCCGAGGGCGTCGCCGTCCGGAAAGTGCTTGGCGGCGAGCGACGCGCTCACCAGGCAGACCGGGGCACGGCTCTCGGTTTCGGCGCGGGTCAGCGCGCGGCCGGCGAGCAGGCGGGCACCGACGGCTTCGAGGTAGCCGTCGCTGATCAGCTCGACGCGGAAGAGTGGGGGCGGCTCGCCCTCGGCCAGCGGTCGTCCCTCGATCTCGTGGCCGCGCGCGTTGCCGTGCCCGCCGAGCGGTACGCTGGTGGTGGTGCCGGCCTCATCGATGCCGGGCAGCGACTCCATCTCGTCGACCAGGGCGGAGACGAAGCGCGCGGCCGCCTCGTCGTCGGGATAAGTCGTCTGCGGAAGCGCGAGGCTGAACGTCAGGGCCCGAGGATCGGAGTCGAACCCCGGATCGACGCGGGTCAGCCGCTCGAAGCTGCGCACCATCAGCCCGGCGCCGACGAGCAGGGTGAGGGCCATCGCTACCTGGCCGACGACCAGGGAGTGACGCAACAGCCTGCCCCCGTGCCCGATCGTCGCCGAGCGTCCACCGTCCTTGAGCGTCGTGGCGAGCTGGCGCACCCGGCTGCGCACGATCGGCACCAGCCCGAAAAGCAGGCCGGCGACCACGGAGAGGAGCAGCGCGAAGGCCGCGATGCGTCCGTCGATCGTCACCTCGTGCAGGCGCGGTAGCTCCTGCGGTCCGAACGCGTGCAGCAGCTCGATCGCCGCGGTGGCGAGGCCGAGGCCGACGATGCCGCCCGCCAGGCCGAGAGCCAGGCTCTCGAACAAGCCGTCGAGCGCGAGCTCGCGGCGGCCGGCACCGAGCGCCGTCCGGATGGCGGATTCGCGCCGCCGCCGCTCGGTGCGCACGAGGAAGAGGTTCGCGACGTTGGCACAGGCGATCAGCAGCACGAACGCGACGGTGCCGAGCAGGATCCACAGCGCCGTACCCAGGTCGCCGACCACGATGTCGCGCAGCGGGATGACTTTGGCGTCGAAGTCGGCGTTGTCGAGAATCTTCGCGGCGTCGTCGTCCGGAAATGTGGCGGCCAGCGGTCGGACCAGGCGGTCGGCCTCGGCGTTGGCCTGCTCGAGGGTCACGCCGTCGGCCAGGCGCGCCAGGCCAAAGCTGCCGAACGCGGTGAGACGGGCGGTCTCGGGATCGATCACCCGCGGCAGCCACAGGCGCACCTCGGGATCGGGGAAGTCGAGGTCGGGCACGATACCGATCACTTCGTGCTCGACGCCGTCGATCGTCACCAAGCGGCCGACGGTGTCGGGCTCTGCGCCGAAGTCGCGGCGCCACAGCGAGTCTCCGAGCACCACGGTCGGTGCGGCGCCCGGCCGGCCTTCCTCGCCGCGGAAGAACCTCCCCGCCGTAGGGGTGACACGCATCATCTCGAGTCCGCCGGGCGTGATCTGCGCCGCCGTCAACCGTCGCGGCATCGCCCGGCCGTCGGCCGTGCCGAGGCTCACCGACTCCTGGTCGATCAGCGCAATGTGCTCGTAGCTCTCTGCGGCCTCCCGGTAGTGCAGGAAGAGCCGCTCGCTTTGGCGCAGGATCTCCAGGCCGAGACCAGGAGCGGCGTGGTCGACGGCGACCAGGCGCTGCGAGTCCGGGTAGGGCAGGGGGCGGATCAACACCGCGTCGACGACGGCGAAGATCGCGACGTTGGCGCCAAGGCCGACCGCCACGGTGAGCACGGCGAGAAAAGTGAATCCAGGCGTCTTGCGCAGGCGCCGCAGGGTCTGGCGAAGTCGGTCCATGAGCGCGTCCTCTCGAGTTTCGGTTCGCTTCTCCTACGCGCCTTGGTGCGCAGGGTTCCATAGAATGGCAGCGCCATGTCGTTGAGAACTATGTCTTCGCAGCCGCCGTCTTCGCAGCCGTCGTCTTCGCCGGACGACTCCTCCCACCCCGCGCGCCGTGTGCTCGTGCTCTTCGCCCACCCAGCGCTCGAGAAGTCGCGCGTCAACCGCCGACTTCTGTCCGCCGTGCGCGACCTGCGTGGCGTCACGGTTCACGATCTCTACGAGGCCTATCCCTTCTTCGACATCCACGTCGAGCGCGAGCAGGAGCTGCTCGCGGCGCACGATGTCGTCGTACTGCAGCATCCGTTCTTCTGGTACTCGACACCAGCCCTGGTCAAGGAGTGGCTCGACCTGGTGCTCGAGCACGGTTGGGCCTACGGTTCGGAGGGCACGGCGCTGCGCGGCAAGCTGCTGTTGTCGGCGATCAGCACCGGCGGTCGCGAAGACGCCTACTGCGCCGAAGGCGTCAATCGCTTCACCATACGCCAGCTGTTGGCGCCGATCGAGCAGACGGCACGGCTCTGCGGCATGGACTACCTGCCTCCCTTCGTCGTCCACGGGGCGCTCGGCATGATCTCGGAGACCCTCGAGCGACATGCTCACGACTATCGAAGGCTGCTCGAGGATCTGCGCGATGGGCGCTGCCACCTCGACGCGGCCCGCGACTGGCCGCGACTGAACGCCGATCTCGAGCGGCTGCGCACCGGCGCGCGGACGGGAGGCGACGATGCACGGTGACGGCGTTTTCTTCCAGGCCTTCGTCTACCTGGCGGCGGCGGTTCTCTCCGTGCCGCTGGCGAAACGCTTAGGGCTCGGCTCAGTGCTCGGCTACCTGATCGCGGGCGCCGCCATCGGCCCCCATGTCTTGGGCCTGGTCGGCGCCGAAGGCGAGGATGTGATGCACTTCGCCGAGTTCGGCGTGGTGATGATGCTCTTCCTGATCGGTCTCGAGCTCGAGCCGCGCCGCCTGTGGCGCCTGCGCGGCCCGATCCTCGGTCTCGGCGGTTTGCAGGTGGTCGTGACCGCGCTCGCGCTCGCCGGCATCGCGCTCGCCGTCGGGCAGCCGTGGCGGGTGGCGCTCACCATCGGCCTGGTGCTCTCGCTCTCGTCGACGGCGATGGTGCTGCAGACCCTGGCCGAGAAGCAGTTGATGAAGACCGACGCCGGCCAGAGCTCGTTCTCGGTGCTTCTCTTCCAGGACATCGCGGTGATTCCGATGCTGGCTCTGCTCCCGCTGCTCGCGGCGCCCGGAACAGGGCACGGAGCCGACGGCCACGATGCGGCGCACGCCGCGAGCGCGCTCGAGACGTGGCTCGCCGGCCTGCCGCCGTGGGGGAAGACGCTGGTCGTGCTCGGCGCCGTCGCTCTGGTGATCGCCGCCGGGCGCTTCCTCACCCGTCCCTTGTTCCGAATCATTGCCGGCACTCATCTGCGCGAGCTCTTCACCGCCACGGCGCTCCTGCTCGTGATCGGGATCGCGCTGCTGATGACCGCGGTCGGTGTGTCGCCCGCGCTCGGGACCTTCCTTGCCGGCGTCGTGCTCGCCGGCAGCGAGTATCGACACGAGCTCGAGGCCGAGATCGAGCCGTTCAAGGGACTCCTCCTCGGCCTCTTCTTCATCTCGGTCGGTGCGTCGGTCGACTTTCCGCTGATCGCCGGTGCGCCGGGCATGGTCGCCGGCATCGTCGTCGGGCTGGTCGGCGTCAAGCTGCTGATCCTGCTGGCTCTGGCGTGGATCTTCCGGATGAGCCTCGACCAGGGGCTGCTCTTCGCCTTCGCGCTCGCCCAGGGCGGCGAGTTCGCGTTCGTCTTGATCTCGTTCGCGCTGCAGAACGAGATTCTCGGCGTCGCCGTTTCGGCGCCTCTGATCGCCGCGGTGGCGGTCTCGATGGCGACCACGCCGCTGCTGCTGGTGCTCGCCGAGCGTTTCGTGCTGCCGCGCCTCGGCACGCGCGAGTCGGAGCAGGCGGCCGACACGATCGACGAAGAGAACGCCGTCATCATCGCCGGTTTCAGCGGCTTCGGCAACACCGTCGGACGCTTGCTGCGGGCTCAGGGTGTCGAGGCGACGGTGCTCGATCACGACTCCGACCGCGTCGATCTGGTGCGTTCGCTCGGCCTCAAGGTGTTCTACGGCGATGCGACGCGCGTCGACCTGCTGCACGCCGCCGGCGCCGACTCGGCGCGTCTGTTGGTGGCGGCGCTCGACGAGCCGGCGGACAATCTGCGGCTCGTCGAGGCGGCGCGCAAGCATTTTCCGCAGCTCGAGATTCTGTGTCGGGCGCGCGATCGCGCCGATGCCTACGACCTGCTCGAGCTCGGCGTGGACCACGTCTATCGCGAGCACCTCGACACTGCCTTGCGGGTCGGCGTCGACGCCCTGCGTTTGCTCGGCCGGCGTGCCTACCAGTCGACCCGTGCCGCCCATGCCTTCCGCTGCCACGACGAGGACGCGCTGCTCGAGCTGGCGCGCATGCGCGGCGACCGCAGGCGCTACATCAGCGTCGCCCGCGAGCGCATTCGCCTGCTCGAGAGCAGCCTGCGCGCCGAAACAGCGCTCGACGCCGAGGAACGCGACGCCGGCTGGGACGTCGAGTCCCTGCAGCGCGAGTTCGGGGGTGATCAGGCAGTCTGAACGGGGAGACGACAGCGGGTCCAGCCGCGCAGGCTGTTGACGAGGAAGATCGCGTCGGCGGTGGCGAGGTCGGCCGGGCGGAGCACGGCCTCGTGCAAACGCCCGCGCGCGAGCAGGGCCTGGCGGTAGACGCCCGGCAGGAGGCCGCTCTCGAGCGGCGGAGTGAGCAGGCGATCGTGCCGCCGGACGACGAGGTTGGCGCGCGTCGACTCGGTGAGCTCGCCCCGCCGGTTCACCAAGAGTACGTCGTCGGCGTCAGGATGGCGCGCGGCGGCGTCCTCGTACACGGCCCGGCGGGTCGTCTTGTGGAAGAGGAAGACGTCGTCGGGATCGACCGGGTGGGCGCTGTCGACGGCGAGCGTCCAGGGGCGCCGACCGACGCACGGAAAAGGCTCGGCGTCGACCCGCAGACCGTCTGCGGGGTCCGCCGAGGGCACATAGCGCAGGCGCACGCGCTGGCGGTCGGCGCCGTCGGAGCGCAAGCGCGCATCGAGACGATCGAGCGTAGCCTCGGCGGCGGCGCGGAGCCGCGAGGCACCGGGCAGGTCGAAGTAGGTTGCGGACGCGACCAGGCGGTCGAGGTGGCCCGCGCGCAGGAAGAAGCCGCTGCGGGGGCGCCACCGGAGCGTCTCGAGGAGCTCGATCGCGGGACGGCCCGCGGTGAGCACCAGCGCCTTGGTGTGCGCCTCGGCCCACTCGGCGCCGGCGTCCGAGTCCCAGACGATGCCGCCGCCGGTGCCATAGCGCGCAACGCCGCGGCCGCGGTCGACGACGACCGTGCGAATGGCGACTGAGAGCTGGATTCGGCGGTCGGGGGCGAGGTAGCCGATGGCGCCGGTGTAGACGCCCCGAGGCGTCGCCTCGAGGCGGCGCAGGATCTTCATCGTGCTCGCCTTGGGCGCCCCGGTGATCGACGCGCACGGGAACAAGGCCGTGAGCAGTTCGACGAAGCCGGCGTCGCTCTGCGCCTCGATCGTGCTCACCTGCTGGTGGACGGTGGGGTATGTCTCGACGCCGAAGAGACTGCGCACACGCACGCTGCCGACCGCCGCGACCCGGCCGAGATCGTTTCGCGTCATGTCGACGATCATCAGGTTCTCGGCGCGGTTCTTCGCCGAGCGGAGCTCGTCGCGCCGCGCCGCATCGTCGGCCGGCCAACGACCGCGCCGCGCGGTGCCCTTCATCGGGCGCGCGAGCAGACGGCGACCGTCGCGGCGCAAGAAGAGCTCGGGCGACGCCGACGCCACGGCCTGCGAACCGAGCTCGAGAAACGCGGCGTAGCGGCTGTGCTGTGCGTGACAGAGCGCGGCGAAGAGTGCCTCGGCATCGGTGGTGCGGTGCGCGCAGTCTCGGGCGACCAACGGAGCCTCGAAACGGAAGGTGAAGTTGGCCTGGTAGGTGTCGCCGGCGGCGATCGCGTCGTGAATCGCGGCGAGGGCGCGCCGGTACTCGGCCTCGTCGAGCCGCGGGCGCCAGGCGAGACGCAGCGCGTCCGCGGGTGGCGCCGGAGGCGCCACCTCGTCAGGCGGTGAGAACACCCCCCACCAGGCGAGCGGCATCGAGTCGTCGGGGGCGTGGGTAGCCAGCCCGGGATCTAGCGCCTGGGCAGCCTCGTAGGCGAGGTAGCCGGCCGCCCAGGCGCCGTTGGCGACGGCCGCTTCGACCGCCTCGAGCACCGGACGCACGGTCTCGAGCCGTCGCGCGACGAGCACTTCTCGCGGCTTCGAGAATCGGAGCCAGCGGGTCGGTGCGTCGGCGGGGCTGTCTTGGAGCAAGACGAAGGGCGGGCGCTGGGCTGCCGGGGACACCCCCAGATTCTACGCCGTGCGCGGAACGACCGACTGACCGTCCGAAAGCTTCGCCGAATCGGGGAAGAACTTCGCCTCGCGGTTCCCGTTTGAGACCTTGTAGGAGATCATGCCGGTGCTCATCGCCCTCCTCTTCGTCCGTTCCGCGCTGCGCCGCATCGCCAGGCTCGGTCTCGGCGTCGTGCGTCGAACGCTGGAAGGGGCGCGTCGCGCCGCCGAGCTGGCGTCGGTGCGGTCGCGTCGTCGATGGCTCCTGGTCGGGCTGCCGGCGCCGCTGCGCGAGGCCGCGCTCGACGACGTCGAAGGCCAGCTCTTCGCCGTTCCCGAGGCCGAGCGGCAGCAGAGCCTGGCGGTGGTGCATTTGCTCTACGCCGAGATCGCCGCCTGGCATCGTCGCCGATCGCGCACGCCCCTGTGTGTCTATCGCCTGGCCCTCGGGGCGGTCGAGCAGCGGTTGATCGACGGCGGACCGGCGGCCGTCGACGATGTCGCGCTCGATCGGCTCGACGTCGCGGCACGCGCGGCGGCGCAAACGCTGGGCCTCCGGCTGTCGAATGCCGTCGACGCGCGGCGCGCTCGCGGCACCAGCGCCACCGCCTGTCGGGGTGCGTGTCGGCTGGTGGCGCAGATTCTCGACCAGGCGATCGATCCCTCGGCACCGGCCGGCTGAGCGGCCGGATGGTCCGGCTCGGGACCGGGAGAGAGTTTACGATTGCGGTTGGCCGAGGAGCTTTTTTTAGAGCTTTCTCCGAAAATGCGAGATTTTTTCGACTCAGTGGTCGAAAATGGGCTGACGCATCGTTCATTCGTCGCGCGCATGGTGCGCGCGATCGAGCCCTAGGGAGGACGAAAATGCGCAGAATCACGATCACTATCTTCCTCGCCGCCAGCCTCCTCGCCGCCCCCGTCGCCGTCGCCGACGGCGCGACCGGATCGCCCTTCGCCGTCGGTGCCTGGCTCGCCGACTGGTGGACCGCGCTGTGGTCCGGTGTCGGCGAAGCCTTCGGCGAAGACGACGGTCCGCACGACGAGTTCGGTCCGTACATCATCCCCGGCAGCCTGGCCGATCCCGGCGCCTTCGAGGACGACGACGGGCCGCAGGACGAGTTCGGTCCGTACATCCTTCCGGGCAGCCTGGCCGATCCCGGCGCCTTCGAGGACGACGACGGGCCGCAGGACGAATACGGTCCGTTCATCCTGCCCGGCAGCTGAGGCGCCGGTCGAGCCGGCGCCGCGGCCGATCCGCACCGCGGGTCGGTCGCCGTTTAGGCGTGCCGCATCTGGCGCAGCAGCGATTTCTTGATCACGCGCAGCCGGCGGCCGATCGACGACGTGCGGTTCCAGGTCTCAAGACTCTGGAGAATCTCGGGCTCGGCGTCGAGCTCCTCGAGATCGCTTCGGGTCGCGGCGGCGAGGCGCCGGGCGCGCTCGGGCTCGCCGTCCTCGAGGTGGGCGCAGGCGAGGTCGAGCGACACCAGCGCCAACTCGAAGGCGTGGCCGAGGCTGAGCAGGCCGTCGCGCGCCTTGGCCAGACGGCGTACGGCGTGGCGGGTGATGCCGAGGCTCGAGAGCAGCAATCCCTCGATCCAGAAGACTTTCATCTTGCGCAGCGATTTCGGCCGATGGGCGAGGCGTTTCTTCACCGCCTGCAGAATGCGGTAGGCCTGCTGCTGCTCGACGATCGTCGGCCGCTCGTCGAGTAGGGTAAAGGTGAGGAAGTGCAGCGCCGCCTCGACCGTGCGCTGGCCGCGGTCGGTGGTCAGCCGCGCGGCGCGCATGGCGCGGCTGGCGTCGGCGAGACCGGTCGCTCGCTGGAAGCGGTGCTCGAGAGCGGCACGGAGAAGCAGCGCCTCGGCCTCACCTTCGAGACCGCTTGCGCGGGCGAAGATCTCCAGCGCCTCGTCGACCAGGCGCAGCGCGCGCGTGTCGCCGCGCATGCCGAGCAGACCGGCTTGCCTTCGCTTCAGCTCGGCCGCCGCCTCGAGCGTGACGCCCTCGGCGAGGAAGGCCTCACAGGCGTCGAAGCACTCCTGCGCCTGGCGCAGCCGCTCGCTGGCGCGACAGCAGCTGCCGTGGACGGCGAGCGCCAGCAGCCGGAGCGAGCGCTTCTGTGCCTCGTTCGGAAACTCGCCCGACCGCTCGCCGACGCGGATCCGCTGCGCCAGCATCGGCGCTTGCTCCGCCATCGTGCACGCGGCGTCCGGATCGTCGAGAGCGACGGCGTCGCAGTGGTCGAGGTAGAGACGCAGGAACTCGACCGTCCAGTAGCGGGGGTGCCCGAGAACCTTGTACGAAGTCTCTGGGGTGACGAGCCGCATGCGATCGCGGGCTTTCTTCTGTTCTTCAGAGAGTTTTTCGCGCATGGTGGATTCATTCTGCCATCTCTCTGAGAAAGTTGCATCCCCTGGAGGCAAAAATTTCACACAGCGCAAAACTCTCTGGTTTTCGAGACTGGCCCTGAGGCTCCGACCGACCGCTTGGTCGAGGGAATCCTCGAATTCAGAGAGAGTCTCGGTTGAAGGGCATCTGTCGAGAACAATCGGGCTGTCCTTTGGCTTGCTGAGGATCTTCGAGATCCATGTCTCACGATCCGTAGCCTCTGATCTCGCCGGGCGATCGCGGATTCGAGGAATCCGACGAGCCCAGGTCGCGACCTCCGGTGACAGCCGATCCGCGTTCGCCCGGTGCTGTTTGGACGAGCCGAGTCGTTTCGAGTCGGTGCTTGTCGAGAGGAGGTCCCATGACGACCCGTCGTCGATTGATCGATCCCTACAATCTTCGTTTGAGCCCGAGCGCTCAGACCTGTGTCAGCGGCGTGCAGATCGCCCCCGGTCTCGTCGGCCACTGTCACGAAACCCCGCTCGGTGACGACCTGCTGCTCGAGCAGGCGCCGGTGCTGGCCGGTGTTCTCGGCTTTCTCGACGCTGTGCGTGAACATGCCGCCGTCCGTCCGGCGACCGAGGGTCAGGTGCTCGACAGTCAGCTGGTGCGCGAGTTCAGCGCGTTCGCCGAGCGTCACCTGGGTCCGCCGCGGCCAGTCTCGCGCCAGGCGCTGCGTCGCCTGTGGAGGCTCGACGTCGGTGCCGGGGAGCGGGCGAGCGAGGTGTCGTCATGAGTGGTGATCCGGAGACCCTGCGCAAGGCACACGACGCGCTGTTGCTGGCGATCGGAGCGCTCGAAATGTGGGAACGGCGCCTGCGCGGCCTCGCCGAGCGCATGCCCGACCCGACGCTCGACGACATCGACGCGCCGCCACCGATGCCTTCCGCGGTGCGCGAACAGATGCTGAGGACGGTCGACGGCCGCCTGGCGCCCGCCATCGCCGATCTCAAGCAGGCGGCGCGCTGGATGGACGACGAGCTCTAAAGGGTCGCGCCGAGATCAGGCGTCCGACCACAGGTCGCCGAGGTCGGCGCGGTGGGCCACCGGGCCGCGTCGGGAGAGCTGCGCCCGGGTGGTCTCGAGCGGTCCGCGCCAGGCGGCGGTGTCGCGGACCTCGCTCTCGATCAGCTCGTCGAGCGCCTCGTCGAGCCCGAGCAGGGCGCGCATCTCGCGCAGCAGCTCGGGCGGCAGCTGGCGCCCGGGAAAATGCTCGATGCGGTGGGCGGCGCGGCCGAGCAGCTCGCGATCGTGATCGCGCAGCTCCTGGCGGTGGCTCACCTGCACCAGGAGCTCGGTGAAGCTCGAGAGATCCTGCCAGATCTGGCTTCCCGTCTGTTGGTCGCGTCGCTCGCTGTTCAGCCAGTCAAGGATGCGCTTCAGCAACTGGCGCAGGTAGACACGGTCGTCGAAGCGCAGGAACGGATACACGCTCAGCTCGCGGAACGCGACGATGCGGTAGAGCACGCGCCGCAGCTGCTGCTCGAGATCGTCCGGGTGCGAATCGGCACGTTGCGTCTCGCGGCGCAGATTCCAGTAGAGCTTGCGGATCTGCAGTGAAATCTCGACGTCGAACCACTGGCGCTTCGGCGCCTGGGTCTCCTCGAACTCGTAGAGCGCCGACTCGACCGAGACCAGCGCCTTGCGCAGCGCGTGCAGCGAGCTCTCGCAGCTCGAGGCGAGCACCAGCTGTCCTTCGATGCGGTTGCCGTAGCGGGTCTCGGTGTCGACCAGGCGCTCGTGGGCCGCGCGCAGCTCGGCCCGCGCGAAGTAGGCGACGTCGGAGAGATCGCGCGCCGCCAGCTCGGTCGAGATCATCAGGCCGATGTGCTGCAGTGTGTCCGCGTCGTCGCTCTTCGCCACCTCGGTGGAGCCTCCCTGGTAGCGGAGCTCGACATCGTCGAGGAGCTCGATCCCGCGACGCAGCAAGTGAGTCACGGTCGGCACCAGGTCGGAGGCGATGCCGATCAGCGCGCTGTCCTCGGGTACGCGGATATCGACCCGCTCGAGACGAGTGATCAGCGTGTCGAAGCGCCGCGCCAGTTCGTCGAACGACGGCAGGCTCGAGACGATGTCGGACGAGGACTCAGAGTCGGTCATTCGCGAAGACAGCCAGGGGCACAAGGAAACTCGGAAAGACGCTGCGAAGCACAGAGAGCTCGTGAACCGGCGCAGCCTATCATCGGCGCTGCGGCTCGCCCGGCCTCAGCAGGGCTTCCAGATCCGCGCCGCCGGGTCGCGCCGACTCCAGGCGTTGGATCTCGAACAGGGTGGCCACGAGTTGGTCGTCGTCGCCGGCGCGATGCGGGCTCACCCACTCCCAGACCACGGAGCCGCGGTCGTCGAGCTCGAGCGCGCGCCCTTGCCCGGAGGCGGTGACCAGGAGATGGCCGGCCGCGCCGAGGGTGGCCACGGTGCCGGCCAGCGGCGAGTGAATGCGTGGATGCTCGAACGACCAGGCGATCTCTTCGCGCACCAGGTCCCAGAGCAGCACGCGGCTGTGCCGATCGGTCCCGCCGCGATTGTCGAAGAGAAGAAGGCGCTCGCCGGCGATCGGCACCGGCTCGTGCTGCGCCATCCACGGTCCACGTTGTGCCCAGACGATGGTCTCGTCGTCGAGGTCGAGGAGCGCGAGCGTGTCGATCTCGCGCAGCGAGAGCAGCAGGCGGCCGGGAGCGAAGAGCTGCCGGACGCGGTGCCGCGCCTCTCCGAGAGCGATCTGCTCGCCGGGCCCGTCGTCGGTGTCGACGCCGGCGGCGCCGGGTGGGGCGCCGTCGAAGGCCGGGTCGCCGAGCACCGCGATCGTGTTGCTGTGGAAAATGTCGGCGATCGGTGGCAGCGGTTCGAGCAGCGCCTCAAAGCCGCTGCGCCGGAAGGCCGGCAGCAGTGGTGTCCGCGATCGCTCGGTGCCCGTCGCCGCGTCGAGCACGGCGACGAAGTCTTCGAGCACGGGGCCGTCGGTGCGCACGGCGGGGAGCCGGCGGACCGACTTGCCGATCGCGAAGAGCCGATCGCCGCCGAGGTCGAAGTCGTTGAAGAAGGCGCCCGGGACGGCCCAGATGACCTCTGAATCCGGGGCGAGGCGGGCCAGGCCGCCGCCCTGGTAGAGCACCACCACCGAGCCGTCGTCGAGCAGCCGGGCGCGGCGAATGAAGTCGGTCTCTGGGCCGGGAGGCCGCTCGGGAAAGACCTCGGTGAACGCGCGTCGCCAGCGATGGACGAAGTCGCCGTCCATGGTGACCAAGATCACTTCGGTGCCGTGGCCGGAGACGTAGAGATTGAGGCCCTGGTGCGCCCTGGCTCCGTCGTGGTGCACGACCCCCACCGCCGACTCCGCCGGCGCGCCACCGGCGGAGTAGGGCAGGGAGAGGAGCTGCGCGAGATCTTCCTCGGTCGCTCCACGTGCGGCGTCGTCGAGCGCCAGGCGGTTCCAGGCACCCGGCGGCAAGGTCCACGTGGGATCTGTCGGCGTCTCATCGTGCCGCGCGAGCCCGACAACCAGCGCCGCGACCGCGGCGAGCGCGAGCAAGCTGCCGACGAGGAGCCGGAGCGCGAGGCGTCTCGGGCGACGCGGGACGGGTGAACGCGAACCGCTCATCCGCTGATTGTCGCCCAGCGCCGCGCGCCGTGCCAGCGACGGCCTCGACACGGTGAGTCGGTGCGCCCCGGTCTGCTGGCGAAGAGGTCGTGCGGAACGAGTAGACGAGAGTAAACGCCGACGCGCGCGGCCCGTACAATGCAGGTGACGATGTCGCGCGTCTTCCCGTTTCGCACGCACCGCCTCCGGCGAATCGTCCTCGCCAGTACCATCGCCGTCGTGGCCGTGGTCGCGGGGCTCGGTGTCGCTGCGTGCGGCGGCGTGGTGGAGGCGCCGGCGGTCGCGGCGACTGGCGAGGAGTTGCAGGTCACGCGGAAGCCTTTCGCCGAGCGGCTGTTGCTCAGCGGTGAGATCGCGGCCGAGGAGGCGGTGATCTTCGTGGCGCCAAACGTCGGTGTCTGGCCGCTCGATCTGCGCGGTCTCGCCGACGACGGGTCCGCGGTCGCTGCCGGTGACATCGTCGTGCGCTTCGACAACAGCTCCCTGACGTGGCAGATCGAGACGCTTTACTCGCGCCTCGACGAGGCGTCGAACTCGCTGGCCGCGTCGATCGAGCAAGCGCGCGACGCGATCGCGCAGGCGGAGTTCGAGCTCACTGAGGCACGAGGGCACCTGCAGAAGGCCGAGATCGACGCCGCCGTGCCGGCCGAGTTGATGGCCGAGCAGGAGATCGAGCGCCGGCGCCTGGAGCGGGACAAGGCGCTCCTCGAGGTGGAGGCGGCCGAAAAGGAACTGCAGTCTGCGCGAGAGGAGGGTGAAGCGTCGGTCCGCATCTCCGCCTCGCAGCGCGAGACCGCTCGGCGCGCGGTCGAGCGGGTCGAGTCCGACATTGCGGCGCTCGTGCTCGAGGCGCCGCAAGCCGGCCTTGTGCTGGTCAGTGAAGACTTGCAGCATGGACGGCCTCTGCGCATCGGCGACTCGGTCTTTCCCGGCCTCGAGGTCGCGCGCCTGCCCGATCTTGGCAGTCTCTATGTCGAGGCGCGCCTGTTCGATGTCGACGACGGTCGTCTCGAGCCAGGACAGCGGGTCGTCGCGACGCTCGACGCCTACCCGGACGAGCCGCTCGAAGGCCGCGTGCGCACGGTCGAGGCGATCGCCGAGCAGGTGAATGCGAGCAGCGCGCGACGCGTCTTCCGGGTCACGATCGACCTCGAGTCCGTCGATGCCGAGTGGATGCTGCCCGGCATGTCGGTCAAGGTCGAGGTCGCGGACGCGGCGCGCGAGGCGCTGGTGGTGCCGCGTGCCGCACTCGCCTTCGCGCCGAAGTCCGACGGCCTGGTGGCTCGTGCGCGGCTCGCCGCCGGCGGCTGGGCCGAGATCGAGCTCGGGCCGTGCGACGGTCAGCGCTGCGTCGTCGCGGCCGGGCTCGACGACGGTGTGCGCCTGGCGCCGGCGCGGGAGACGATGTGAGCCGCCGCCTGCGCTGGCTCGCGGTCGCTGCGGTGGCCTTGCTCTTGGTCGGCCTCGGCGCCGCCACGTTCGGCGTCGAGCGTGAGGGTCGCTGGCTGCGCGTCGAGCGCCGGGACTTGGTGTCGACCGTCGAGGTCGAGGGCGAGCTCGAGGCCGTCGAGAGTCTCGCGGTCGGCCCGCCACAAGTGCAGAGGCTGTGGAACTTCAAGATCTCCTTCTTGGCCACCGAGGGAAGCCGGGTGGAGGCAGGTGAGCCGGTCGTCGGTTTCGACGCCACCGAGCTGCGTCGGCGCCTGCAGAAAGAGACGACCGACCGCGACACGGCGCGTAAGGAGCTCGAGAAGCGCGAAGTCGACGCCGAACGGAATCGGCGCGATCTCGAGCTGCGCCGCGCCGAGGCGCAGGCCAAGCTGCGCCGCGCGCTCTTCGCGCTCGAAGTGCCGGAGGAGGTGGTGAGCCGCGCCGAGCTCGAGAAAGAGCGTATCGACCGAGATCTCGCCCAGTACGAGATCGACTACCTCGAGAAGGCGCTGCGGCGCCTCGACGAGCAGATCCGACTCGATCTCGCCTCGCTGCGCGCGCGCGCGGATCGCGCCGCGTCCGCCGTGGCAGAGCTCGAAGCGTCGATCGAGTCGATGCGGGTCAAGGCGCCGCGCGCCGGCACGGTGGTGCTGCTCGAAGTGTCGGACGGCAAGAAGTTCTCCGTCGGCGACTCGATCTGGAAGGGTGGCAAGGTCGTCGAAATCCCGGACCTGGGGCACATGCGCGCTGTCGGCACGATCGCCGAGGCGACGCTCGGGCGTGTCGACGTCGGGGACGAGGCGACGCTGCGACTCGACGCCTTTCCCGACCGCACATTCCACGCGGAAGTCTCGGCCATCGTGCAAGCGGTGCAGCGCAAATCGGCCGAGAGCGAGGTCAAAGTGGCGCGGGTGCGGCTCGAACTCGGCGAGACCGACGAGGCACTCATGCGCCCCGGCATGCGTTTTCGAGGTGCCATCGAAACCGAGCGCAAGAACGACGCCTTGACCGTGCCGGCGGAGGCGATTTACACCGATCCCGAGGGGGCCTGGGTGCTGACCCGTGGGCTCTTCGGCAATCGCCGTGTGCGGCCGAAGCTCGGCCAGCGTGACGACAAGGTCTTCGAGGTGCTCGACGGCCTGACCGAGGGGGATCGGGTGCTGGCGCGCCACACTGAGGACGTGCCTTGAGGATCGACACCTCGAGGAACGCCGACTCGAGTCTCGTGCGGCGGGTCGGGTGTCTGGCGTTGGGGCCGCTGCTGCTCGCGGGGCTCGGCTGCCGCGTGGCGGAGAGCGTTCCGACCCTCACCGTCGAGCGTACGCACTTCGTCCGCCAGGTCACCGCCGACGGCGTGCTGGCGGCGGCCGAGAGCACGTTGCTGTCTGTGCCGCCGACGATCCAGCGCACCGTGCGCCTGGCCTGGCTGGCGCCCGAGGGCTCGCAGCTTGCCGAAGGCGACCTGGTGGCCCGCTTCGATCCGCGTCCGCTGGAAGAGGCGATCGAAGACAACCAGGCCGCGATCACCGAGGTCGAGGCGTCGATGGACAAGGCGCGCAGGAGCAGCGAGGGCAAGATCGCCGAGGTGGAGAAGACGCTCGAATCCTCGACGCTCGAGCTCGAGCACGCCCGGCGCTACCAAAAGCTCGACGCGCAGGTTTTTTCGCGCCACGACATCCTCGACTCGGCGATCGACGAGCAGCTCGCCGAGGAGCGTCGGCGCCATGCCGAGGCGGCTCGGGGTACGCTGGCGGAAACCTCCCGCGCCGAGCTCGACCTTCTGGCGATCGATCGACGTCGCAGCGCGCTCGAGCTCGAGGAGGCGGAGGAAACCCTCGACGCGCTCGAGCTGCGCGCGCCCCACGACGGCGTCCTCACCCTGATCCGCAACTGGAACGGTGAGACGCCGCAGGTCGGCGCCGAGATGTGGCGCAGCCAGGAGTTCGCGGAGATTCCGGACCTGTCGACGATGCAGGCCGAGGTCTTCGTGCTCGAGGCCGACGCCGGCGGGCTCGCACCAGGGCAGCGCGCGGACGTGGTGATCGAGGCCTACCCTGACCGCGTCTATCCGGCGGTGCTCGCGACGGTCGATCCGGTCGCCAAGCCGCGCGTCCGGTCGTCGCCGGTGCAGTATCTCGGCGTCGTTCTGGCGCTCGAGGACACCGACACCGTGCGCATGAAGCCAGGACAGAGAGTGCGCGCGACGCTGCGCCTCGCCGAGCGCGACGATGCCCTGGTGGTACCGCGCCAGGCAGTTGAGCGCGACGGTGAGGCGGCCTTCGTCTGGCTCGCCGAGGGCGCCGGCTTCGTGCGCCGGACGGTGGGCCTTGGCCCGTCGTCGCTCGGCCACGTGGTGATCGAGTCCGGGCTCGAGGTGGGGGACCGCATCGCGCTGCGCCGCCCTGAGGTCGGCGAGGCTTCGGGATGAGAACGCGCGAGGCTTTCGCGCTGGCGCTCGAGAATCTCGCCGCGCACACGCTGCGCTCTGCGCTCACCATGCTCGGCGTGGTGTTCGGCGTCGGTGCGGTGATCGCGATGCTGTCGATCGGCGCGGGCGCCGAGCGGCAGGCCCTGGAGGCGATCTCGCGCCTCGGTCTGCACAATGTCGTCGTCCGCGCCAAGACACTGAGCGAGGCCGAGGCGCGTGAGGTGCGCGAGACCTCGCTCGGAGTGTCGATGCGCGACGTCGAGGCGATCGAGGACGCGGTGCCGGGCGTCGAGCTGGCGCTGCCGAAGGTCGAGATCGACCCCGACTTGGTGCTCTCGCGCACCGGCTCGGCCGACGCCCTCGTGTGGGGCGTCGCCGCGCGCCATGCCGACGTGGTGGCGATCGAGCTCGCCGAGGGGCGCTTCCTCGACGCGCTCGACGAGCGGGACCATGCGCAGGTCGCTGTGATCGGGGATGCGGTGCGGCGCGAGCTCTTCGGCTCGGGGCAGGCCTTGGGCCGGGACGTGAAGGTCGACGACGTTTGGCTCGAAGTGATCGGCGTGCTCGCGTCGAGCGATGCCGGCGACGGGGGAGGCGAGGCCTTCCAGGGCGTGGCGCTCGGCTCGAACGCGTCGGTGATCTACGTTACGGTGTCGACCGCGCTGCGCAAATTCGATCGCGATCCGCTCGCCTCGCCGCTGGCGGAGATCATCGTCCGCCTCGACCGGGCCGAGAGCGGCCGACGCGTCGCGGCGGTGATCGACGAGCTGCTGGTGCGTCTGCACGGTGGCGCCGACGACTACGAGCTGGTGGTGCCCGAGGCGCTGCTCGCCGAGAGCCGCAGAACCCAGCGCATGTTCAATCTGGTGATGGGCGCCATCGCGTCGATCTCGCTGCTGGTCGGCGGCATCGGCATCATGAACATCATGCTGGCCAGCGTGCTCGAGCGCACGCGCGAGATCGGCGTGCGCCGGGCGGTCGGCGCGCGTCGGCGCGACGTGTTGGTGCAGTTCGTCGTCGAGTCGTTCACGCTCTCGGCGCTCGGCGGTGTCGCCGGCGTGATGCTCGGTGTCGCCATCGCCGAGGGCGTCGCCGCCTCCGCCGGTTGGCCGACCGCGGTCGAGGCCTGGGCGGTGCTGCTGTCGGTCGGTGTCGCGGTGGGCGTCGGCCTGGTGTCGGGCATCTACCCTGCGGTGCGGGCTTCGCGCCTCGACCCGGTGGAGAGCTTGCGCTATGAGTGAGGTCGACGCCTCGGGCCCGCTGATCGAGCTGCGCGGCGTGTCGCGGGACTACGCCGTCGGCGGCGAAGTGGTGCACGCGCTCGCCGGCGTCGACCTCGAGATCGCGCGCGGCGAGTACCTGGCGATCCTCGGCGCCTCGGGCAGCGGCAAGTCCACCTTGATGAACGTGCTCGGCTGCCTCGACACGCCGACCGCCGGTGTCTACCGTCTCGACGGACGGCCGATCCAGAGCCTCGACGACGACGCGCTGGCGGCCGTGCGCAACGGCTCGATCGGCTTCGTCTTCCAGAGCTTTCACTTGCTGCCGCGGCTCGACGCCACGGCCAACGTCGCGCTGCCGCTGCTCTACCGCGATCTACCGCGAGCCGAGCGCCTGCGCCGCGCCCGGGCCGCGCTCGCGCAGGTCGGACTGGCCGACCGCGCCGACCATCGTCCGAACGAGCTCTCCGGCGGCCAGCGGCAGCGCGTCGCCATCGCCCGCGCCCTGGTCGGTGATCCGTCGATCTTGCTCGCCGACGAGCCAACGGGCAATCTCGACAGCAAGACGTCGGCCGACATCATGACGGTCCTTGACGCCCTGCACGCCGCCGGGCGGACGGTGATCCTGGTCACCCACGAGGACGATGTCGCGGCGCATGCCCGGCGGCGGATCCGCCTGCACGACGGGGCGATCGTCGAAGACGTGCGGGCGTAACTCGGGGCCTCGAGGCGCCGGCCGTTCGGGTCTGCGCGGGCGGCGGTTGCCGGCGGGGCTCGGCTGGTGAATGATCGGGGCATGGGGATCCAGAGGTCGTTCGTCGGAGTCGTCGCTGTCAGCTGGCTGTTGGCATGGGCCGGCACAACGGCGGGTGAGGTGTTGGAGCTGCCCACGGCGCGCTCGCTCGATGGTGTCGGCGCCCTGCAGGTCGCGCTCGATGGGGCCGAAGCCGACGTACTCATCGATGCCTCGGCACCGGCGAGTCTGCGCGCCGAGGTGCTCGAGCGCGCGGCCGACGGCGCGCCACGGACGGGTCGGCTGGTGCTCGCGCCGCAGGCGGCAGGACCATGGCGTCTCGTGCGGCCGGTCGGTGCGGAGTCTGTGGCGGTGCGTGTCGAGCTGGTGGTGCCGCCGCACCTGGCGCTCGAGATCGTCGGTCGCGATATCGCGTTGAGCGCGCAGAGCGCGGTCTTGCCCACGGCCGACGACGCCTCCGACGGGTCGTCGGAGCCCGGAACGCCACGGCGTCGCTCGCGGCCGGCGGAGCGCGGCGTGCAGAGCGGCTCGACCGACACCGACACACGGGGTGGCCTGCGCGTCGAGGTCGAGGCATCGTCGCTCGATCTGCTCGGCCTGCGCGGCGCACGCCTCGAGACGTCCGAGAGCTTCGTCGTTTGCGATCGCTGCGCCGGCGCGACCACGCTGACGGCGAACGGTGGCACCGCCGAGCTGACCGCGCATCGCGGAGCGCTCGATGTGCTCGCCACCGACGCCGCGGTGTCGATTCGCGGTCTCGAGGGCGGGCTGGTCGTCGACCTGCTCGGCGGCAGCCTCGACGTGCTCGGCGGCATAGGAATGGCGCGACTCGACGCGCGCGACGCGTCGCTGCGTGTCGACCGCCGCCGCGGGCCGCTGCATGCCGAGCTCGAGGCCTCGAGTCTGACCGTCGCCGACCTGGTGAACGAGCGCACCGCCGATCTCGACCCGGCGGCTCCACGGGATGCCGGGCGCGAGTCCTCGCTGCGCCTGATCGCCCGCGACGGCTCACGCCTCGACCTCGCCGGCGTTCAGGCGTCGATCCTCGTCCAGCTCGACGGCGCCGACCTCGAGGCGGTGGAACTCGACGGTCGGCTCGAGCTCGAAGCGCAGAACGATGCGAGTGTGCAGATCGCCGATTCGTCGGTTCAGCTGCGGGCGTCCCAGCACAGCGGCACGATGGAGCTGCGCTCTCTGCGCGGCGCCGCCCGACTTGCCGCGCGCGATCTGTCGCTGCGCCTCGACGAGGTCCAGCAGCTGTCGCTCGATGGCTCGGGTCTCGACCTCAGCGGCGGCTCGGTTGGCCGCATCACCCGCCTCGACCTCGCCGCGTCCGTCGTCGATCTCGATCTCTCGAGCCTCGACCCCGGCCACCTCGGCCTGCGCTTCGGCGCGTCGAGCGATGTCGATTTGCGCCTTCCCGTGCCCTGTGTCGTCCAGATGCGAAGCGACGAGACCCTCGAGTCCGAGCAGATCGACGTCACCGGTTGCGACCTGCGCATGCCCGAGCAGCCCCTGCGCTCCGCTCGCTCCAACCTGCGCTACGGTCGTCGTCCGCTGACCACCGTGATCACCCTCGACTCCGGCACCGAGGTGCGCGTCCGCGGGCAGTAGGAGTTCGCGGAGCGCTCGTTCAGTCCACCGAGTTTGCAGCCGCGCTGTACTTGGCGAAGACCCGGGCGACGTCGTCGTCGCTGGCGAATCGGCCGGCCTTGGCGTCGGCGAGTCCGCGTCGGATCGACGCGAGCTGCAAATCCTCGTGAGTGTCGGGTTCGACGGAGCGTTCGAGCGAAGGATGTCGGGTGTCGGAGAGAGGCATGGCGTCAGTGTACTCCACATGAGTTAGTTCCGTCGGTCGATCAGCGCGGGATGTCGATCGGTAAACCGCTGGCGACGTAGGTCCAGGTGAGGCGTTCGCGCGCCTGGGAGTGATCGGGGCGCAGGCGCAAGACCTTGCGGTAGACCGCGATCGACTTGGCGTAGAAGCCGTCGCGGGCCCAGGTGTCGGCGGCGCGCAGGTAGAAGGCGAGGGCGTCGTCCTCGGCGTGCGTGCGCAGGTGGTGGTCGCCGAGACGGTTCAGGGTCGCCGCGTCGGTGATCGGCTCGGTCGACGGGGTCTGGACCCGGCGTTGCGCCACGCGGGCGAGCAGCCGGTGAGTGAAGCGCTTCATCGTGGTCTCCGGGGTTGTGGATGGACTGTGGTGCCCGCGACCGGCGGGGCGATCGGCGCGAACCGACTCGCACCGTCGTGGTCACGGCCTTCGAATGGATAGACGAAGAACTGCGCTCCGATTCCGCACCGACTTGCGCCCGATCGCCGCGAAGTGCCGAAATCGTGGGTGCTATGCTCTGCCCAAGAACCCGCCGTCGTTTCGCTCCTCGCGGACGGCCCACTCAGCACGATCCATTGCAACACCGAGGCGCCCACCCACCGCGGTGCAGACGCCGACCGCCGGAGCCTCGCGTGCGCCGGCAGGAGGGACCATGAGCGACGTCAAAAACCCGAAGTACGTGATCTTCACCGGCAAGAACGGCAAGTTCTACTTCAAGCTCAACGCCAAGAACGGTCAGCAGATCCTCGCCAGCCAGGCCTACGCCGCGAAGACGGGCGCCAAGAACGGCATCGAGTCGGTGCGCAAGAACTCGCCCGACGACGCGCGCTACGAGCGCAAAGAGGCCAAAGACGGCCAGCACTACTTCGTCTTGAAAGCCGCCAACCAGCAAGTGATCGGCACCAGCGAGATGTACAAGACGACGGCCAGCTGCGAGAAGGGTATCGCGTCGGTGAAGACCAACGGCCCCGGCGCACCGGTCGAAGACACGACTGTCTGACGTTGCTCGTCGCCGTGGGTCGAAGTCCACGGCGCCCCTCCGCGGTGGATCGAAGTCTACGGCGCCCCTCCGCCGTGGGTTGAAACCCACGGCTCACCTCGTCTGTCCCTGCGGGACACAGAGGCTCCACGGGAGCCACGGACGGACCTCCCTCTCGTCCCCACGAGACGAACGCTGTGAGCCGGGCTTTCAAGCCCGGGTGCGCAGCGCATGATCCGATTGTCCCGTCGTTTGCGCGTTTCTACGTGGAGGATAAGCGTCCGCCGACTGCTTGGTGCATTCTGGCGATCGCCGTCTCCCCGATCGACCGCCACGAAGGAGAACGCCATGCGACGAGGAAAACCAGAATTCTCTGAGACGCTTTTTCCGTCTCCGTTGAAGGCTTGGACTCGTCGCGGCCGAGTGATTCTCGCGGCCTTGCTGACGGTCGCAGGTCTCTTGGGTGGGGCGGCTGTGTTCGGGAAGTTTCCGCAGTTTTTCGACCTGGATCGAGACACGAAGCTCTATCCGGAGCACTCGAGCTACAAGGTTCGCAGCCTTCCGGCACCTCGAGTCGACACGCTGGACTTCGAGACCGAACGCGCCGAGTCTCTACTCGAGCAGTTGCTCGGGATGATCGAGGAGAGTGCCCCGAATCCCCACAACCTCAAGGCGATTTTCAACGAGATTTGGACGCGCGAAGCAGCCTATTGCTCGCAAGAGTCTCTTTCTCATCTCTATACGACTAAAGCGAGGATGCACTTGGCTCTCGATGAGACCAATGCAGCGGTCGAAGCCCTCGAGCTGGCGCGCGATCATTGGCCGGACAATCCGTGGGCGACGATCACCCTGCGTCAGGCCTACTGGCAGCAGATCATGGAGCTGCGCGCGCGTTCGTCGCGTTCGGATGCAGAGGACGCGGAGCTTGAGCGTCTCTTGGATCTCTACGATGGCCTCGACGCGGAGTTCGAACGACTCGAAATCGGCCTCGTCGCTTGGTCAGAGGTCGGCGGATCTCAAACGCTCGCTTGCGCATCGACCGGCTGGCCGGTGGTCGACCGGGTCCCGGCACGGTGCGACGCGTCCGACGCCGTCAGCGTCGCTGGTCGCCTGGAGCCGCCGCCCCGATCCTCCGCGCAAGTGATCGCGGTCGGCGTCGACGGCACGTTCGCGCGCTTCGACGATCCGAGCACTTCTGCGCCGGTCTTCGGGCTGTCGGGTCGCGAGCGGCTGGACCATGTCGAGACCGATGCGCGCGCCTTCGCTCGGGAGCTTGCAAGGCTCGGCTACGACGACGTGATCTTGACGGGCCGCGAGGCGACCCGTCCCTCAGTCCTGCTCGAGCTCACTCGCGAAGTACTCACAAGCCACCCGGGTGACCAACTGATCGTCTATCTCGCCGGCCACGGGCTCGACGTTGGCGGTGGCGCGCTGGTGGTGCCGGTCGCACGCGACCTGGCGCCGGTGGCGGGTTCAGCTGGTGGCATGCCTCGAGGCTCGACGCTGGGCGACGACTCGATCGCGGCCATCACCGAAGGCAACACCACCGAAGGCAACAGCACCGACACCACCACTCTGAAGAACGACATCGAGAGCAAGATCCACATCATCGACATCGACGACGGGACCGCCTTGGCCAGCGCTCCTCCGGACCTGCTGCTCTACCGTGACCTCGACGCGATCTTGTCGCACCACCGCGGGACGGTGACCGTCATCGTCGACGCCTGCCTAGAGACGGTCGACATCCCGGTGAACATCGGGACGGTTCCGCTCCACGGCGTGGGCCCGAACAATCCGACGTGGCTGCTCGGTGCCGGGCCCGGCCAGCGAGCGGTCGAGTCCGAGGCCCTCGGCGGCGGCGCCTTCACCCGGGCCCTGCTCAACGTACTCGACGAGTGGCATCCGGACGAGCCGATGACGGCCGCGGCACTGTACGCCTCTGCCGCCGGCGTCACGCAACGTGAGGTGCTGCGCTTGCACGGCGTGGCGCAACGACCGGTGGTCGGCGACTTCGACCTCACCGCCGTCAGCTCGACCGGCGGAACGGGCTGCTTCCTCGGCCTGGGCGGCTGCCGGCCAGGGAGCGGCGACGGCGGCGGCACGAACTGCACGACCGACGGTCCCGCCGGCGACAAGTGCGACTCGATCGACGACCAGGTCGTCGGCCGGTGGACGGTCGATCCCACCACGGTCGGCCTCGGCACCGAGAACATCCGCATGTTCGGCCACCTCGGTGATGAGTCCACGACCTGCAGCGAGTCGACCGGCGGCGTCTGCTGAACGGCCTCGTTGACCACGTCTCGAGCGCGCCCGGTCTTTGCGATTGGGCGCGCTTTTTCGTCTGGTGGGTTGAACCCACGGTTCACCGCATCCGTGGGTTAAAACCCACGGCTCACCTCGTCTGTCCCTGTGGGACAAAGAGGCCTGCGGCAGCCACGGACGAACTCCCTCTCGTCCCGCCGGGACGAACGATGTGAACCCGGGGTTTCAACCCCGGGCGCCCCACGACGTTGCCGTCCAGGCTCAGGGATGCGCGATGACGAGTAGCGTCCGGGCGCGGCGTAGGGCGCAGCGCATGGCGACCTGGAGGGTCTCGGGGTCGAGAGCGCCGAAGCTCTCGTCGAGCAGGAGAAGGTCGGGGTCCTGGAGCAGGGCGCGGGCGAGGAAGAGGCGGCTGCGCTCGCCGTGGGAGAGCTGCCAGCCGGTGTCGCCGACGACCTGTTGCAGACCGCCGGGCATGCGTTCGAGCAGCGGGCCGAGGCCGAGCTCGTCGCAGACGGCGTAGGCGCGCTCGATGTCGTCGTCGGTGGGCGGCCAGGTGCGGCCGAGGAGGAGGTTGAAGGCGAAGGTTTCGGTGACGACGTGGTTTTCGTGGAACTGCGGCACCACGACGACGCGCCGGCGCCAGGCGTCGTGACCGATCGAGGCGGCGTCGAGGCCGCGCAGGCGGAGTAGGCCGGCGCTCGGCGTGCGCAGGCCGGCGAGGACGGCGGCGAGAGTCGATTTGCCGCCGCCCGACGGTCCTTCGACGAGCAGGCGATCGCCGTCGCGGACCGTGAGGTCGACGGCGCGCAGCACCGTGCGCTCGCGACCTGGGTAGGCGTAGGCGAGCTCACTCGCCTCGAGCAGGGTCGGCGCCGGCTCGCCGGCCGACGCGGCGTGAGAGGCGCGGTCGAGCGCGGCGTCGAGCGCCGGCAGCCCCGGATCGATCGGTTGGCCACCGGCTTCGAAGAGCGGGCGGACGCGGCGCCAGGCGACCGCAGCGTCGGTGAGGTTGTGCAGGCTGCGGGTGAGGGTTCCGAGGGCCTGCTCGACGAGCAGCAGGCCGCCGATCGCCACGGCAACAGCGCCGGGTGCGCCGCCTGCGACCAGCGTTGGCGCCAGCGCCAGCAGGCCGAGCACCAGCCAGACGCGCGGCACGAGCAGCAGGTCGGCGACGCGGCGGTCGAAGATCCGCAGGCCCTCTCGATAGGCGTCGAGCGACGCCTCTTCGCCCTCGTGCCGGCGCGACGGCGCCTCCTGCGCCAGCCGGGTGCGATGACCGACCATCTTCTCCACCAGGCCATGCGTGATCTCGAGACGCAGGTCGACCAGGCGCAGGCCGGCGCGCACCAGGCCGGTGCCGACGACGGCGACCAGAGCCAACACCAGCGCGAACGCGGCGAGCAGTGGCCACGGTGCGGCGCCTTGCGCCAAGACCCAGGCGGCGATCGGTAGCTCGAGCAGAGCGGTGGCGGCGGCGATGCCGCCGCCGAGCGCGATCGCCTCCACGGTTTCCGACTCGAGCACCCGGCCGAGCGCGGTGCCGGCGCCCTCGGCGCGCGTCGTGTCGGGGTCGCGTCGCAGGGCGCCGTCCAGCAGGCGACGCTTGAGCTGCGCGCCGGCACGCAGGGCGAGGTCGCCCTGCAGCCAGGTGGTGAGCATCTGCAGTGGAATCAGCGTTGCCAGGAGTAGGGCCCAGGCGAGCAGCCAGCCCGTCGACAGAGTGCCGTCGAGCGCCGCGCGTCCGACCAGAAACCAGCTGCCGAGAAAGAGCAGGTAGTGCGCGGCGTGGGCGCCGAGCAGGAGGGCGAGACGTCGAACGACGCCGCGCCGTGCCAGGGCGCGACCGAAGGGCAGGTCGGGCGCCGGACGCAGCAACCAGCCGGCGGAGAGCACGACGCCGGTCTGGGTGGCGGCCAGCAGCCGCTCGGCGGCACGATCGCGCCGCGCCGCCGGCACACCCGCGTCCTCGAGCAGAGAGGCGATGCGCGGGCCCTCGCGCGCCGTGAGCGGTGTGCGCAGAACGCGGGTCAGCTCGTCGGCCGTCACGCGGTGGAGGCGTCGGTCGGGACCGAGCAAGACGGGCGCGCCGCGGCGCCGGCCGGCGAGGAGCAAGAGCACGCCGTGCGCTTCGAGCAGCGCCGGACCGCCACGCCGAGCGAGCAGGCCGGCGTCGGCATACTCGATCGATACGGGCTCGACGGCGACGCCGAGCCGTTCGCCGACAACGCGCAGCCAGCGATGAAGGTCGCCGCGCGGCAGGTCGTCGATCGGCTCGTCGAGCTCGGGGCGGGCGAAGCCGGCATGGCGGGCCAGCGCCTCGACCCCCTCGGCGACCCGGTCGACGGGCCAGCCGAGTGCGAGCAGGGGAGAGCTCTCCGGGGCGAACGCGCTCACGTCGAGCTGTTCCTGGTCGGTTCTTCGTCGTCGGCCGATGCCTCGTCGACCTGTCCCGCGGCGACGCGCAGCCGTCGCCAGGCCGGTGCCTCGTCGTCGGCCTCCGCAGGCCTCGGGTCCCCGGCTCCCGGAGCCCTCCACAGCCGTCGCGCCGCGTCCTCGCCGCGCACCAGGGCCGCGTACAGGCCGTCGCGTGCGAGCAGCTCGCGCGGCGCGCCGTCCTCGACCAGGAGTCCGTCGTCGATCACCAGCACGCGCGGGAAGTCGAGTGTGTCGGTGACGTCGTGGGTCACACAGAGCAGTGTCGCGCCGCGCCACAGCGTGCGAGCACGCTCGAGCAGGCGACGGCGGGTACCGCGGTCGAGGCCGCGGAACGGTTCGTCGAGAATCGCCAGGTCGACGCGCGGCGCACCGAGCGCGCGACCGAGGCGCACGCGCTGACCTTCCCCGCCCGACACCAGTGCTCCGCCTTCGCCGAGGCGCGTCCGCAGTCCCCGTGGCAGGCGCTGGAGGACGTCGTCGAGGTCGGCGTCGTGCAGGACGTCGGCCAGCGGCCGAGCGGCGTCCGGGCGACCGGAGCCGGTGGCCAGCTCGCGGCCATAGCGCAGGTTGTGCAGCAGCGTCCGGTTCCACAGCTGGACGCCGGGCTCGACCCAGGCAGTGCGGCGACGCAGGGTGTGCAGCTGCTCGGCGATCGATCGGCCGTCGACCTCCAGCGTTCCAGACGCCGGCCGATGCCAACCGAGCAGTAGGCCGACGAGGGTCGACTTGCCGGCGCCCGAGCGCCCGACGACGGCGACTTCTTCGCCCGGATCGAGACGCAGCGAGACACCGTCGAGAATCGTGTGGCCGCCGGCGCGTACGACGACGTCGTGCAGATCGACGCCGACGCCAGCGGCCCGCGTCTCGGTCTCCTCCTCCGCTGGTTCGTCTTCGTGTGCGGTCTCTTTGTGCGCGGGCCGGTCGGAAAACGTCTCCTCGGGCGCCGTCAGAGGCTCGAGCAGGCGTAGGGTCGTCGTGCGCATGGTCGGCAACTGCAGCGCCGTGCCGGCGAGCGCGTTGCCGAGGTCGGGCAGACGCAGCGCCCAGTACACCAGCAGCAGGACTCCGCCGCCGACACCGGCGCGGCCGAGATGTCCGGTGAGCAGCCAGATCGCCAAGCCGAAGCCGATGGCGCTCTGGACACCCTGCGCGATCATGTTGGCGCGCAGCAGGTCGGCGCCGGCGCGCCACCATTCGCCGAGCAGCGCCTCGTGCTCGCGTCGCATGGCGTGCTCGGCGCCGTGGGCACGCAGCGGCGCCTGGCCGAGCAGAGCGTCGAGGTAGAAGCGCGAGAGCGCGCCGGCATGGCTGCGCAGGCGCAGGTCGCGCTCGGCCAGCGTCGGGTGAATCAGCAGCGGCAGCAGCAGGACCACCGCGCCGGCGACCACCGCCGGGAGCGCCGAGGCCGGGTCGAGCCAGACGATGCCGAGGACGACGAAGACGAGGTGGAGCGAGCTTTCGACCAGCGCCTGCAGCAGCCCCGGCAGACCGCCGATGCGCTGAAGCGCATGGCCACGCTCGGCCATGTCGGACACCAGGCGGCTCGAGAAGTAGCGGTCGCCGAGGCGCGGCAGCTTGGCGAACAGCGCGGCGCGCAGGCGCAGCTCGAGGTGGCGTCCGAGGCGCAGGGTGCCGTCGAGCAGTGGACGGCGCAGCAGCGCGGTGAGGACGAAGAATGCGATCAGCGTGCCGACCGCGCCGAGGCGTGCGAGCGGTGCCGAAACCAGCTGCTCGAGATCGAGCGTGGCGCGCAGCAAGAGCGCGCCGAGCACCGCGCTCGCCGCGGCGGTGGCGGCGCCGACGGCGAGTGCGACGGGGGTCGCGAGGCCGTCGCGGCGCATCAGCTCGAGCAAGGTGCGGCGGGTCGACGGCGCATCGTCGGCGAGTGCGGCGCGCAGGTCGGCGGCGGTGTCGTCGATGCCGCCATCGTCGAGTGTCTCCGCGTCGTCGCCTGGCTTGCCGTCGATCGCCGCGGAGCGTCCTGCCCGCGGCGTGGCGACCGGCTCCTCGCGCAGGCCGCGAATCTGCACCAAGACCGCGCCGCGCAGAAACACGGACTCGGGCTCCTCCGCGGCCTGCTCGGGCGTCAGGTCCCAGCGCTCGCGCACCGACCAGTAGATCGCCGGCACCCGCTCCTCGCCGTGCTCACGTGCCTCGTCGACCAGCCGCGGCAGCACGCGCGCCACCTCGCCGCGGCGCAGGGAGCGGCCGTCGGCGAGCGCGGTGGCGAGGCGCAGGCCGGCGTCGAGCGCGCCGAGCGCGCGCCAGCCCGGGTCGTCGAGCGCTGTGTGGATCAGTCGCTCGGCGCCCGTGCCGCGCAGGCCGAGGGCTCCGAGGCGAAGGCGCAACGGCTCGAGGAACTCGTCGGTCTCGGCCCAGCCGCGCCAGGCGGCGGCGGGCACGGGGTGGTCGTGCAGGAAGCAGCGGTCGAGGAAGGTACGGACCGGGGGCCACAGGCGGCCGGCGCCGGGGTCCATGATCTGCATCCGTCCGGCGATGCGGCCCCAGGCGGCGACGAAGTGCGCCAAGCCACTCGGCAGGCGGTAGACGAGCAGTGCGGGCAGGGCGTTCGCCGGCGCCAGGGGAAGGTGGTCGACCGGCAGGATCACTTGCACGGCGTCGGCGCCGAGCGCCACGGCGACGGCTTCGAGGCTGTCGATCGAGGTGCCGTCGACATCGGTTTGGCAAGCCTCGCGCAGGCGGCCGTAGCTCACCGACAGGCCGAAGCCCTCGAGCAGTGCCTTGAGCGCCGCCGGGCCGCAGTCCATGGCCGAGCTCTGGACGACCTCGGGGATCAGCAGCCTTCGGCGCATCGGATCAGCTCCCGGTGAGCCGGCGGCCGGCGGCGCGCAGCACCAGGGTCGCGGGCGTCGCGCGCTCGACGTCGATCTCGACGCTCGCCGTCAGGCCGTGCTGCAGGGGAACTGCGAGCGAGTCGTCCGCGCGCGGCTCGAGCTCGACACGGATACGGCCGTCGGCGGGCTCGGAGGCGACGCGCGTGGTGATGGCCGCGAGCGTGCCGTACTGCGTCCACGGAAAGCCGTCGAAGCGCACTGTCGCCTGCTGATCGGGACGTACGCGGCCGATGGCCTCGAGCGGTGTCAGCTCGGCGATCACGCGCAGCGTGCCGGGCGGTACGACGGCGGCGAGCCGGGTCGCTTGGGTCACCACGGCGCCCGGACGCAGATCCTCGAGCTGGCCGACGCGCCCGTCCACCGGCGCGCGCACCCGATGCAGGTCGAGGCGGTGTCCGAGGCGGGCGAGCTCGGCCTCCGCGCGTCGCGCCTCGGCGCGGAGCGTCTCGAGGTCGCCGCGGAGCTCCTCGAGCCGCGCGGCGATCACCGACGCGTCGGCCGGCGCGCGGCGTTCCGCCTGCTCGCGCGCGCTCCGTGCGGTGTCGAGCTCGGCCTCGGCGCGCGCCAGCTCGGCCTCGGCGCGTTCGAGCTCGGCGCGGCCGACGACTCCGTCGGCGGCGAGCGGGCGCAGCCGGTCGACCTCGTCGCGCGCCGCGGTCGCCTCGGCATCGGCCCGCCGCACCTCGGCGCCGGCGCGTTCGACCGACGCCGTTGCCGCGGCGCGCTCCTCGCCGAGTCGTCGGCGCTCGGCCTCGAGCTCGGCCGCTACAGCCTCGGCGGTGCGCAGAAAGCCGTCGCGCCGCGCGGTCTCGGCCTCGAGCTGACGCCGTGTCTCCTCCGCGTCGAGCTCGACCAGCACCTGCCCGGCCGTGACCTCGTCGCCCAAGGCGACCGCCACGCGCTCGACGCGCCCGGTCACCGGCGCCGTCACGTCGTGGGCTCGGGCATCGACCTCGAGCCGCGCCTCGGTCGAGGTCGCACGCACCGTCACCTCGGCACCGAAGAGCCAAGTCGCCCAGCCCGCGAGCAGCACCACCGCTCCGCCGAGCATGCTCCAGAAGAGCACGGACGGGCCGGCGTCGAGCGACCTGAGGGTGTGGTGGAACGGAGTCGCCATCGAGGTCGAGACCTCACGAGAGGCCAGGTCGTGACCCGCGCGCCGTCAAGCGATCGGCACAGGCCGAATGCCCACGGCGGACGGACCGAGCGAGCAAGGTATCATGGAGTGGCCTACTGAATGGCGCCACCATGGAGGCACACCCATGCCTGCGACCATCGTCGTCTCCGACGAAATTCTGAACGCGCTCCGGGAGAATCCGGAGGACTTCGAGAAGCGTGCCCGATTTCTGCTCGCGCGTGATCTCTACGCCGCCGACGAGCTGAGTACCGGAATGGCGGCCAAGGTGGCCGGGCTGCCAGTTGCTCGTTTTGTCTTCTTGCTCGGTGAGCAGGGTCTTTCTCCCTTCGGGACGGAGCCCGAGGATCTGGACGACGAGCTGGTCCGACTCCGTGCCCACGATCGCGGATAACACGCCTCTCGTTGCCTTCGCTGTCCTCAATCGGCTCGAGCTGTTGTCGCATCTCTTTGGCGAGATTCTCATTCCTCCGGCGGTTCGCGAGGAGTTTCTCGAGTGGGGGGAGCCGAGAGGTCGGCTTTTGCTCGAGAATCCCTGGATTCGCACCATCGAAGGCTTCGAGCTTCGTACTTTTTCGGTCACATTGGGTTTGGGGGAACGAGAAGCGCTGAGCTTGGCGATGAGCCGACAAGGAGCGCTCGTTCTTCTCGATGATCGGAAGGCGAGGAGACAGGCCGAGAAGCTTGGTCTACCGACAGTCGGGACCTTGGGTTTGCTCCTGCGGGCGAAAGAGCTCGGTCTGCTCGAGTCGATTCGGCACGAGGTCGGCAAGCTGCAGTCGGCAGGTCTCTTTCTGTCGAGTCGGTTGATCGAGTCGGTGCTACGTCGGGCCGGTGAGGGGCCGTGAGACAATCACGGCGATGAAGAAGCGGGAGCTGATCAAGCTGGGGTTGGGGCGCAAAGACGTCGCGGCGCTGGCGCAGAAATCGGTCGGCGCGGCGATTGCGGCCGGGGTCGGCAAGCAGGCGATTCGGCGCCGGATGCGCGACCTGGTGGAGACGCCTACGAGCTTCTTCGCCGACGAGCACCTGGGCGATTTGGCGCGCACGCTCGCCGAGTCGCGGGTCGAGGGGCATGCGTACATTCCGCGGCGCAACCCGGCTCCGTATCGCCGCTGGGGCGACGATGTCGACGAGCAGGCCGTCGACCAGATGCGCAACGCCTGCCAGGTGCCGGTCGCCGCGCGCGGCGCGCTGATGCCCGATGCGCATGTCGGCTACGGCTTGCCGATCGGCGGCGTGCTGGCGACCCGCAACGCGGTGATCCCGTACGCGGTCGGCGTCGACATCGCCTGCCGCATGAAGATGACTGTGCTCGACTTGCCGGTCACCGCGCTCGGTGGCATGCGCGACCGGCTGGTGAAAACGCTCGAGCGCGAGACCCGGTTCGGCCTCGGCGCCGAGTTCCGCGACCGCCGCGAGCACGATGTGCTCGACGCCGACTGGTCGGTGTCGCCGGTCACGGAGCGCTTCAAGGACAAGGCATGGCGCCAGCTCGGCAGCTCGGGCTCGGGCAACCATTTCGTCGAGTTCGGCGAGCTCGAGGTATTTACCCGCACCGAGCAGGTTGAGGCCGAGGACGATGTCGATCGGTCGATCGGCGAGCAGCCGTCGCGCTTCGTGCTCGAGCCCGGCCGCTACCTGGCGCTGCTCTCGCACAGCGGTTCACGCGGCGTCGGTGCATCGGTCTGCCAGCACTACTCGAAGCTGGCGATGAACCGGCACCGCGACCTGCCGAAGCAGCTCAAGCACCTCGCCTGGCTCGATCTCGACAGCGAGGCGGGGCAGGAGTACTGGCAGGCGATGAACCTCATGGGCCTCTATGCCGCCGCCAACCACGCGTTGATCCATCGTCACATCGCCAAGGCTCTCGGCGCCTCGGTGCTCGCCGACGTCGAGAATCACCACAACTTCGCCTGGGCCGAGACCCACGACGACGAGCCTCTGATCGTCCACCGCAAGGGCGCGACCCCGGCGGCAGCGGGTGATTTGGGCGTGATCCCGGGCTCGATGGCGCATCCGGCCTACGTCGTCGTCGGCCGCGGCGAGCCGGCCTCGCTCGAGTCGGCGTCGCACGGCGCCGGCCGCGTGATGAGCCGCAAGCGCGCGAAACAGACGTTCACCTGGTCCGAGGCGAAGAAGTTTCTCGCCGAGCGCGAGGTCGAGGTGCTGTCGGCCGGACTCGACGAGATTCCGATGGTGTACCGCGACATCGACGACGTGATGGCGGCGCAGACCGACCTGGTCGAACCGCTCGCCCGCTTTTTCCCGCGCATCGTCAAGATGGCGCCGCCCGGCGAACGGGCCGAGGACTGATGGCCTCCTCGGTGGCCCGCCGACGCCGGCGCCGCGACGACGAGCCGTTCGGCGCCGAGTACTCGACGATCACCGTCCGCCCGTCGTGGGGCACGCTGTCGATCGTCACCTTCCTGCTCGCCATCCCGGCCGACGCCTGGACCGACTGGCTGCCCTGGCAGCCTGAAAACTACTGGCAGCGTCCTCTGGTGCCGGTGCTGGCGATCTTCGTGCTCAGCCTGGTCGGCATCGCATGCGCTCTCCTCGGCCTGCGCAACGCCGACCAGCGCACCGCCGCGCGCATCGGCCTGTGGCTCAACGGCATCGCCCTCGGGGTCGTTCTGCTCACGGTCTTCGGCATCTACGCGATCTTCACCTTGCGGTAGCCCTCTCCGGCCTCTGAGCGCTCGGAGGTCTGGTGAGTTTGCGCTGTGCGAGGCCGGTGCTGTCGGTGCGAGGCCGGTGCTGTCGGAGCGCGAGGTCGTTGCGGCGGGATGCATCGGCGCACAACGATGTTTTACGGTGAATGGACAAAAAGTGGACGAACGATGAGAAAATCTCAATGCGATCTTCCCTATCCGAGTCTAATCGAGTAGACTTTTCTCGATACGCCTCGCCTCCTCTTCTTCGTCCGAGTCAGCTGCAGCCCACTCCGCCTCGAGATGCCGACCTCTGTCGTGATTTCGTCCGCGTCTAGCTTTTGTCAAAGATTCAACTTGCTCCCACCCCGACCTTGGAGACCTCGCCATGACGTACCCCCTCCGTCGCGTCCTCGTCACCGCTACCTGGGCCTTCGCGCTGCTCGCTCTCACCGCGCCGCTGGCGGCGCAGACGCCACTCGGTGCCACGCTGGTGCCGGGCGGCGTGCAGTTCGCCGTCTTCTCCGAGCATGCGACGCGCATGGAAGTATCGATCTTCGCCACGCCGACCGCGTCGACCCCGACTTCGACTCATGTCCTCACCAAGACCGACCCGGTGAACCACATCTGGACCGCCACCGTGACGGGCGCCGGTGCCGGCACGCTCTATGGCCTGCGCGCCTGGGGTCCGAACTGGACCTACACGCCGGGATGGACGCCGGGCACGCCCAAGGCCTCCGACCCGGGCTTCGTCACCCATGTCGACGCGTCCGGCAACCGCTTCAACCCGAACAAGCTGCTCACCGATCCCTACGCCAAGGCGCTCACCGGGGAGCCGGTGCGGGTCGGCTCGCCCGAGCACTACGACTCGTCGATTCTCGGCGGCACTGCTGCGTACGGCTTCCTCGATTCGGCCGGCGCGATGCCGAAGTCGATCGTGATCGACGATGCCTACGACTGGTCGGGCGACGTCAAGCCGCAGACCGACATCGAGGACACCGTGGTCTACGAGGTGCATCTGCGCGGCTTCACCCGCGGCGACTCGTCGATCGCCTGGGCCGACCAGGGCACCTACGACGGCTTCGCGCAGAAGGCCGGCTATCTCGCCGACCTCGGCATCACCGCCGTCGAGCTGTTGCCGATCCACGAGTACCCGCAGTTCGACGATCCGGTGGCGCCGGCGACCGAGGATCGCGTCAACTACTGGGGCTACATGACGACGAACTTCTTCGCCCCCAACCGCGAGTACCTGTGCCGTACCTACGACCCGGCGTCGTCGTGCACGTACACCGACGGCCGCCAGGTCACCGAGTTCAAGGACATGGTGAAAGCGTTGCACGACGCCGGCATCGAGGTATGGCTCGACGTCGTCTACAACCACACCGCTGAGGGTGGTGGCTGCGCCGGAACGCCGCTCAAGTACTTCAACCTGCGCGGCCTCGACAACCAGAACTACTACACGCTGGCCGACGACAAGACCTGCTACTGGCAGTCGACCGGTGTCGGCAACAACCTCAATGCCAACCGCAAGGCGGTGCGCGATCTGGTGATCGACAGCTTGACCTACTGGATCGACGAGATGGGCGTCGACGGCTTCCGCTTCGATCTCGCCTACACTCTCGGACGTGAGGGCGCCGACGGCCGGATCTTCAATCCCAATGCTCAGCTGCTGCAGCAGATCGCCCAGCTCGGAGTGAGCAAGGGCGTCGACATGGTGGCCGAGGCGTGGGACGCGAGCGGCTACGGCGTTGGCCAGTTCCCGCAGGATTGGTCGGAGTGGAACGGATTCTGGCGCGACAATCTGCGGCGCTACGTCAAGTCGGACGCCGGCGAGGTCGGCACGCTCGGCGCGTCGATCACCGCGACGCACTCCGGCTTCGGTCTGCCCTTCGAGTCGATCAACTTCGTCACCGCCCACGACGGCTTCACGCTCAACGACCTGGTGACCTACAACAGCAAGCTCAACGGAGTCGGTGCCTGCAATCCGACCGGCGCCGACCCGAACTCGGGCAACAGCAACAACGATTCGTGGGACACGAACGGCGACGAGACCCTGCGCCGGCAGCAGATCCGCAACTTCGCCTCGCATCTGCTGTTGCACTACGGCGTGCCGATGATTCTCGCCGGCGACGAGTTCCGCAACACGCAGGACGGCAACAACAACGGCTACATGGCCGACAATGCCTGCGGCTGGCTCGACTGGCAGGACCGCATCGACCACGCCTGGACGCACGACTACTTCCGCCGCATGATCCACTTCCGGCGCGCGCACGAGGCGCTCACTCGCACCGTCCACGCCGCCGGCCACGACCACGATGGCGACGGCTACAAGGACCTCACCTGGCACGGAACCACGCCCGACACGCCGGACTGGTCGGCGGGTTCGCGCAGCCTCGCCTACCTGCTCGACGGGTCGGCCACGGAGACCGGCGGCTCGGCCGACCATCCCGATCTCTACGTCGCCTCGAACGCCTACTGGGGCGACCTCACCTTCACCCTGCCGACGGCGCCGAACGGCACGTGCTGGTACCTGCTCGGCGACACCGCGAGCTGGCTCGAGACCCAGGGCAATCTGCTCTACGAACCGTCGATCGCGAGCTGGAACAGCCAGCCGCTGATGAGAATCACCGGCTCGACCTACGGCGTCGCGGCGCGTTCGACGCTGATGCTCGCTGCGCGCTCGTGCGCCGCCGCCGACGTCACCCTGGTCACCTTCGAGGTCAACGGCTATGTCACGTCGATGGGGCAGGACATGTACGTCGTCGGCAGCGCCGGCGAGCTCGGTGGCTGGAACACCGACTTCGCGGTGCCGCTGCAGTGGATCGACAGCGACACCTGGCGCGGTGTGGTCGCGTTCGACGCCTCGCAGGGAGCGTCGATCGACTTCAAGTACATCGTCAGGCAGGGAGGGGCGGTGACCTGGGAGGGCGGCTCGAACCGCACGATCACCGTGCCGTCGGCGGGCGCCGGCGCGACCTCCGGCACCTGGCAGTAGGGCTAGACACTTGCTCCGTTCCGAGTCCTAGGCGGCGGATCCGCGCTCGGCCCACGCGGCCGACTCGACGCCGCGTCTCGGCCCGGGGCGCGGCGCGAGGCCGCTTTCCAGGCCGACTTTCGATCTGATCCTCACATTTGCTTCACACCTTGGTACGATGCGCCCCGCATGGCAGAAGGGACTCACGAAAAACGCTCGGCCCGCGGACAGCGCCGACGGAGCCGCAAGCGACCCCGAGCCGCCGCCAAACCTCGTCCCGTACCGCTCTACGAGCGGGCCGCGTCGCACTTCCGGCGCATCGACCGTCAGCGAGCCCAAGAGCTCGTCCGCGACGGTCAGGTGCTGATCGACGTTCACGGGACACGAGCTCGAGCCCGCGTCGATGGTGACGACGGCTTGCTCGGCGTCGGCTTGAACTGGTCGCAGGTGGCGCCGTCGCAGGTGCTGCACGTGTTCTGCGAGTGTCGGCGATTCAAGGACGGACGCCCCTGCGTCCACATCTTCGCCGGCCTCGTAGCGCTGGCCGGAGACAGCCCGCGCCGGCAGCCGCCGGGCGAGGGCAACGTCAAGCTGCGCCGCGATCGACCGAGCAAGTGGAAAGATCTCGCCGAGCTCACCGGCAGCGCGGCGCCGGCGTCGGAGGAGGCGCCGAAGCGGCGCGTCAGCACGGTGCGCAAGCGCACCGGCGAGAGCGACGGCGCGGTGCGCAAGCCGCGCGCGGTGCAGGTGACCGCACGCAGTGTGCGGGGCGCCGAGAAGGAGACGTGGAAGGCGCAGCTCGACACGGTGCGCTCCCATGTCGATCGCTTGCTGGCCGAGGCGATACCCGAGGACGCTGCGCCGGACGCGGCGGACGATGGCGCCGAGCCAGGACCGTCCGATCTGCGCTTCGTGGTGAATCTCGCCGCCAGCGAGGCGTCCAACGGTCTTGTTCTCGATGTCTTCCAGGGCGGGCCGAAAGCGCCGAAAGAGCCCAAACCGGTGAGCCTGGATCCCCGTCGCTTCCACGAGATTCTGCTGCCACCGCCGACCGTGCCGGCTCCCGACGAGGCCGAGCCAGCCAGCGATGAGATCGAGCCCGAGTCCGAGGCCGAGTTGCGGGACGCCGAAGTGTCGGAGCTCGAGCCGCCCGACGCCGAGCCGCCCGACGCCGAGCCGCCCGACGCCGAGCCGCCCGACGCCGAGTCTGCCGGCAGCGGATCGTCCTCCGAAGCCGCCGCTGAAGAGCCGGTCGCCGTGATCGCCGCGTTGCCGGCAGAGCGCTGGGTGCGCCAGGGCGGCAAGCGGCGGACGCGCGGCGGCAAGGGCAAGGCCAAGACGCCGCGCATGCGCTCGGCCAAGGCGCGACGCCTGTTGCTGCCGATCGAGCTCTACGACCGCGTGCTGTCCTATCTCACGCGCCACGGTGCGCTCGGCTGGTGGGACGGCGTCAACACGCAGAAGCAGCATCCGCTGTCGTGGGACCGCCGGTCGACCTGGACGTTGGCGCTGCGCGTCGACTTCTCGTCGAGCGACCCACGCCTGCGCGGCGCGCTGGTCCGCGACGGTGAGGCTGGCCGCGAGGAGGTCGCGTTGCGCGATCCCGTCCTGGTGCTGCCGGGCGAGGGACGCGGTGCCGGCCTGGTGCTCTTCGGTGATCGCCTGGCCCGCTTCGACGCCGTGCCCGAGCGCGACATGCCGTGGATCGACAAGCTGCGCGGCGACAAAGACGCGCTGGTGATTCCGCGCAAGGAGCTCGAGGACGCGATCGCTGCGCTGCTCGAGCTGCCGCTGCTGCCGCGCCTCGAGATGCCTCCCGAGCTCGAGCTCACCGAAGAGGCCGCGACGCTGCAGCCGTTCCTGGTGTTGCGCTCCGAGCCGGCGCCGGAGTGGATGGATCCCCCGCTGCTCGCCGAGCTCTCCTTTCTCTATGGACCGCTCCAGGTGAGCGCCAGCGACCCCAGCCCGGCGCTGATCGACTGGGAAGAGAAGCGGTACGCCAAGCGTGAGATGGAGTCCGAGCGCGCCGCCCTGGTGCGTCTGGTCGAGCTCGGCCTACGGCCGGTGTCGTCCGACCAGGGCCATGGTCTCGAGCTCTCGCCCGACGAGCTGCCGTCGGTGGCCGAGCCGCTGCTCAGCGAAGGCTGGGCGATCGAGGTGCACGGAAACCCGCTGCGTCCGCCGAGCCCGTCGCCGCTCAAGGTCGAGTCGGGCATCGACTGGTTCGAGCTCTCGGGCGACATCGACTTCGCCGGCAAACGCATCGACCTGTCGACGGTGCTGGCGGCCAGCGCGCGGGGCGATCGCTTCATCGAGCTCGACGACGGTTCCCGCGGTCTCTTGCCGACCGACTGGCTCGAGACCTACGATTCGCTGTCGAAACTGGCGGTCGACTCGTCCGACGAGGGCCTGCGTTTCCTGCCGTCGCAGGCGCTGCTCGTCGATGCGCTGCTCGTCGGCATGCCGCCCAAGGTCGATCGGCCGTTCGCTCGCCTGCGCGAAAAGCTGCAGTCGATGGAGCGGATCAAGCCGAAGAAAGAGCTGAAGAGCTTCAACGGCACTCTGCGCCAGTACCAGCGCCAGGGCCTCGGCTGGCTCGACTTCCTGCGCGAGTTCGGCCTCGGCGGCGTGCTCGCCGACGACATGGGCCTCGGCAAGACGGTCCAGGTGCTGGCGCTGATCCACAGTCATCGCACGGCGAAGAAGAGCACCGGTCTGCCGTTCCTGGTCGTCGCGCCGCGCAGCCTGGTCTACAACTGGCTCGACGAGGCGCGCAACTTCACCCCCAAGCTGAAAGTGATGGAGTACGCGGGCCCCGACCGCGAGTCGCTGCGGGAAGCGATCGGCACGCAGGATCTGGTGCTCACGACCTACGGCACGCTACGCCGCGACGTCGCTTACCTCGCCACGGTCGAGTTCGATACGGTGATTCTCGACGAGGCGCAGGCGATCAAGAACCGCGAGTCGCAGGCGGCCAAAGCGAGCCGCCTGCTCAACGGTCAGCACCGCCTGGCGCTCACCGGTACGCCGATCGAGAATCATCTCGGCGAGCTCGGTTCGATTTTCGAGTTCCTCAACCCCGGTCTCTTCGGTCGCCTGCCGCGCCTCGACGCCTTGAGCAGCGGACGCACGCCGTCCCAGCGCGAGCTGAAGCTGGTGTCCGAGGGGCTACGGCCGTTCATCCTGCGCCGCACCAAGGCACAGGTGCTGCCCGACCTGCCGCCGAAGACCGAGCAGACACTGCACACCACGCTCAACCCGCGCCAGCGCGAGCTCTACGACCAGCTGCGGCTGCACTACCAAGAGAGTCTGCTCGCCACCGTCGAGGGGCAGGGCATGGGCGGCTCGGCGCTGCAGGTGCTCGAGGCTTTGCTGCGGCTGCGCCAGGTCGCGTGCCATCCCGGCCTGGTCGACCCCGAGTGGGACGATGCCGGTAGCTCGAAGCTCGAGGCCCTGTTCTCCCAGGTCTCCGAGGTGCTCGAGGAAGGCCACAAGGCGATCGTCTTCTCGCAGTTCACCAAGCTCCTTGGCTACGTCCGCCGCGAGCTCGAGACACGCGAGATTCCGTACGCGTACCTCGACGGTCAGACGCGCAAGCGCGGTGAGGTCGTCGACCGCTTCCAGAACGATCCGGACTGCAACCTCTTCTTGATCAGCATCAAGGCAGGAGGCACCGGACTGAATCTCACCGCCGCCGGCTACGTCTTCCTGCTCGATCCGTGGTGGAACCCGGCCGTCGAGGCCCAGGCCATCGACCGCGCCCACCGCATCGGCCAGGTGCAGCCGGTCTTCGCCTACCGCCTGATCGCGCGCGACACGGTGGAAGAGAAGATTCTGGAGCTGCAGCGCTCGAAGCGCGAGCTCGCCGACGCGATCCTCGAGGGCGGCGGGCAGACGATCAGTGACCTGACCGCCGACGACCTCCGCCTCCTGCTCAGCTGAGGAACGCCGACGGTCGTGCGCGGAGGCCCCTGTGCGCCCTCTGGCCGGCATCTTGCCGGCTCCGGGAGAAGTGACTTCCACACACGACGCGGCGCATCGCCGCCAGGGATTGAAATCCCTAGCTCAACTCGTCTGTCCCTCCGGGACATCGGAGGTCGAGCCAACCGACAGTCGGTGTACCGTGAAGCCCGATGCGTAGGCTGCGTCGTTGTCGCGGTTCGGCTCGCCGAATGCATCGTCGCAGTGCGCACCGTGGCGCCGTGATCCCGTGACCTGGTGACCCCGTGACCCGCGGCCGCGCTGGGCGCCTCGTCGGCCGCGCGATATGATCGAGGCCCCGGCCCGGGGCCGACGCGCGGGCTGGATTCTTCATGCCGACACTTCGAGACTCGCGAGACCGCGCCGACCTGTTGCGGCGCATCGATGCTTTGACGCCTGAGCACCAGGGACGCTGGGGGACGCTCACCGCCGCGCGCATGATGTGCCATGTCGCCGATCAGCTGCGCGTCGCGCTCGGCGAGATGCCGTCGAAGGATCGGACGACTTTGCTCTCGCGCACCCTGGTCAAAAGGCTCGTGCTGAGCGGCTGGCTGCCGATTCCCAAGGGGCGAGTGCGCACCGTGCCGGAAATGCTGAGCACCCCGGAGACCGCCTGGCACGACGACGTCGCCACTCTGCACCGGCTGATCGACGACCTGGCGCGTGTCGAGGACACGGCGCCGCATCCGCTCTTTGGTCCTCTCCGCCCGCACGAATGGGGGCGCTTGTCCGCGTTGCATCTCGACCACCATCTGCGGCAGTTCGGCGTTTGAGCTCGACTCGTCGCAAGCTGCCGCTACTCGCCGCGCTCTACGTCTCGCAGGCGATTCCGCTCGGGTTCTTCATCACCGCGATGCCGGTGATCTTGCGCACCAGCGGGCTGTCGCTCGAGTCGGTCGGCCTGTTCAGCGCCATCGCCCTGCCCTGGTTGATCAAGTTCGCCTGGGCACCGCTCATCGATCGTCGGCCTCTCGGCCGTCGTCGGTATTTGTCGTGGATCGTGCCGCTGCAGGCGGCGGCGGTGGTCTGTGTCGCGCTGCTCGCCGCGCTCGATCTAGGCTCGCAGCTGACGCTGGTGATCGCCGTCGCGGCAGTCTTCATGCTGCTCGCGGCGACGCAGGACATCGCGTCCGACGGCTTCGCCGTCAGCGTGTTGCAGCCACACGAGCGCGGCGCCGGCAACGCCATGCAGGTTGGTGGCTACTATCTCGGCCAGGTGCTCGGCGGCGGTGTCGTCCTGATGGTCTTCAGCCGTTTCGGCTGGAGCGTCGCGCTGCTCGCCATGGCCGCGTTTCTCGCGCTGCCGCTGGTGACGGCGGCGCGCTATCCCGAGCCGACGACGGGCGCGACCGCAGCGGGTCGCGCGGTCGGCTGGCGGGACCTCGGTCGCTTCTTCCGCCGGCCGGGAGCCGGCGGCTGGATCGCGGTCGTCTTGCTCTTTCGAGCCGGCGAGGCGATGGCCACCTATGTGTTCAACCAGATGCTGGTCGATCAGGGCATCGCGCTGGCGACCATCGGCGTGATCTCGGGCGTCGTCTACGCCGGTGGTGCGCTCACCGGGGCGCTCTGTGCCGGTGCCTTGGTCCATCGGCTCGGCCGGCGGCGCTCGCTGGTCGGCTTCGTGGCGGTGCAGGGCGCGGCGACGTTGTCGTATGCTCTCGCTGTCGGCGGCGGGCCGATCGTCCTCGGTGTCGCCGCATTCGTCGTCGCGGCGGCCGGTGGCCTGGCCACCACGGCCCTCTACGCTGGCATGATGGACGCGTCGTCGGAGCGCACCGGGGCGACCGACTTCACGCTCCAGCAGTCGCTCGCCGCGCTCGGCCCGCTGGTCGGGACGGCGCTGTCGGGCTTCAGCGCGGCGCGCTTCGGATTCGCGGGTCACTACCTGCTCTGTGCCGCGCTCAGCTTCGCCGTCGTCGCTCTGCTGCTCCGAGCCGCGCCGCCGCGCGCTCCGTCGCCGCACCGAGACCTCGCCCCCTCGCATCCCACTCTGTCGACCTCCACCGGGAGCTCACCGTGAGCGACTCCGTCGAAATCAGTCAGACCCTGCAGGTCGCGATCGCCGAGGCGTTTGCGCTCGCCGCGCGCTGGCTCGAGCAGGAAGAAGCGTTCTCCTATCTTTTCTGGCTCGAAGACGGGGAGAAGAAGCTCGCGATGCTCGAACCGGCAGGTGGCCATGACGGCGTTCTGGCGCAGATTCGGGCCTGGGGGCGCGAAGCCGACCCGGCGGCGCAGCATGTCGTGCAGATGGGGCGCGCGACGCTCGATGCCGGCGACCGAGAGATCGACGCACTGATTGCTCACTGCGCCGAGCGCGGCGAGGCGCAGGCGATCATGCTCATGCAAGAGCTCGAGCGCGACGACGCGGGGACTCTGCGCCCGGCCTCCGAGGTCGGCCTGCTGCGCCAGATTCCGAACGACTTCTTCGGCGCTGCCGGCGACGAGGCCCCGGGGGCGGTGGACGAGGCGCTGGACGACGAGGTGGTCGACCTGCCGACCGGCGGTCCGCTCGCCGACCCGACGCGGATCGACCTCGTCGCCCGTGACTCCGACGGACGCCTGCTCCTGGTGATCACCGATGCCGGGTTGATTGACGATCCCGAGGAGCGCTACGCGGCGCTCACCGCCAAGCTGCGGGCCTACGTCACGTACGCGGTGGCCGGCCAGCTGGCCGAAGAGTTTCCCGACGTGCCGCTCTCCGACGTCGTGATCCGGGTCGTCTGCGCCGTGCCGCCGACGCCGGAGATGGAGGAGATCACCAGCGTGCAGCCGCGCGACGAGCCGGACAAGGCGATTCCGGTGGAGTTTCACGTCCAGCCGATGAGTTGACGTCACGCGCCTGATGGGCGCGGTCAGGGTCTGGGTGCAGGTCGATCGACGAGCCGACGATCGGTCGCGCTCCGATGTGCTCGTCCTGCCAGAGCGACCGTTCGTGGCCTGCGGACGACTGGTCGTGCCGTGACTCGATCTTGAGTCTCCCGCCGGCGTAGTGAATGGAGACACCGCGGGACGGTGGCCGGCGACCGGGAGAGACGCCAGGCACCGCATCCCGTCGCCACGCCGCGCGCCGCGTCGGTTCGTGGCGAGTCGATCGGGCGCGTCGGGCGTTCACGGCCGATGTGTGTCCGCCGAGGGGGCCGACCCGCGGTGTCCGGAGACCGCTGCACTCACTGACCTCGCTGCCATGCACGACACCAGCCGAACGACACCAGTGATTCGCAGTCCACGTCCTCACCGAGGACGACAGGAGCCCCCATCATGCATTCGACCTCACGACGATCCAAGGCCTCCGGCATCGACAGACCGCGCCACGCCGCCGCCGCGTTCGCGGCCGTCGGCCTGATCCTGGCGCTCGCCGCGCCGGCCGCCGCCGACCCGTCGGGCCACGACCCGGCGACGATTCTCGACATCGCGACGCTCGACGCCGGCGTCGACGACTTCACCCGCGTCTCCGGCGCCGCCGGAGAGTTCCGCTTCGGATTCCTCGGCGTACCGGTGACCGGCGGCCTCGACCACGACGGCGACGGCCATGCCGACTACGGCGTCGGCTACATGCTGGCGTCGCCGCTCGGCCGCTTCATCGCCGCCGGCGAGGCCCACCTGATCTTCGGTGACGGCAGCACCAGCCGCGACCTCGACCTGGCGACGGCTCCGCCCGACGTGCTGCGCATCGCCGGCACTGTGCCCTTCGAGGCGACCGGCAACGAGGTCTGGTCGGGCGACATCACCGGCGACGGGCTGGGCGACTTCCTGATCGCGCGCCAGAACTTCGATCCGGGCGGTCGGCTCGGCGCCGGTGCGCTGACCATCGTCGTCGGTTCGCCGCAGCTGCGCACGCTCGCCCAGACGGGGCAGATCCTCGACCTGGCGGCGCCGCCCGTGGGCGTCACGCTGGTACACATCGTCGGCGCCGAGGCGTCCGACCGGCTCGGCATCTGGATGCGGGTCGGCGATGTCGATGGTGACGGTGTCGACGACTTGGTAGTCGCCGCCGACCAAGAGTCCGACGGTGCCGACAGACACAGTGGTGCGGTCTACGTTCTGCGGGGCGGCGCCCACCTGGCACAGCCGGGCGTCATCGACCTCGCCGGCTTCGGTGCCGGCACGCTCGACGGCGCGATCGCCCGCATCGTTCCGGGCGCCGGCTCGAACGAGTTCCACCTCGGAGCCACCAACTTCGTCGCCGATCTCGACGGCGATGGCCGTGCCGAAGTGCTCGTCGGTGCAGCGCTGAATCGCGCCGGCGCGGTGCTCGGTCCGACCGGCTTCGGTTCGTCGGACGCCGTCGGCGGTGCGCCGGCCGGCCGCGCCTGGATTCTGTGGGACGAGCTCTTCCCGCCGGTGCCGTGGCCGACGGGCCTCACCATCGACCTGTCGACCGCCGATTCCACCGCGTTGACGGTGATCTCGGGCGGCGCGCAGAACGTCACGTTCGGCGAAGAGCTGGTCGGCGGCGTCGACGTGAACGGCAACGGCAAAGCCGAGCTGCTGATCGGCGACCTGGTCGGCGACGGCACCGACGACCAGAGCCGGCCGGTCTCCGGCGTCGGCTACGTGCTCTTCGATGTCGAGCGCACCAAGGGCAAGGACTTCGTGATCGACGACCCGCCGCCGGCGGTGCGCGTCACCAAGATCCTCGGCCCGGTGGCCGGTGCCATCGGCTCCGACACCGCGGCCCAGGGCGACTTCGACGGCGACGGCTACGGCGACTTCGCCATCGGCAACCCGCACGACAACCCGGCCGGGCGCACGGGCGCCGGCACACTGCACATTCTCTTCGGCCGCCCCGGCAGCTGGCCGAAGCTGGTGGACACCGCGGTCGGCCAGTTTCCGCCCGCCGGTCGTCTGCGCATCACCGAGGTGTGGGGCGAGCGCGGTGAAGCGCCGCTGCCGGCGACTCAGCCGGTGCCGCCGTCACCTCAGCCGGTCGACGTCGGCGACACGCTCTGCTATTCGGCCGCCGCAGGTGACATCGACGGCGACGGCAAGACCGACCTGATCACCAACGAAATGGTCGGCAACGGCAAGGCGCCCGAGGCGTTCGACGTCGGCAACCTGATCATCCTGCCGGGCGATCTGCTGTCCGATGATGATGACGACGGCGACGATGACGACGACGATGAGGACGACGACGACGAGGACGACGATGACGAGGACGACGAGGACGACGAGGACGACGATGACGATGACGACGACTAGGGCAACGTGATCCGCGTCCGGGAGCCGCCGCGTCCCCTGAGAGGGCGCGGCGGCTCTGCTGTCACGTCGGGCGCGCGCGGCGTGCGTCGACGGTGAAGATGGCGAGCGCGATCCAGATCAGCACGAACGCGACGAGCTGGGCGCTGTCGAACGGCTCGCGGTAGACCAGGACGCCGAGCAAGAACTGTCCGGTCGGCGCCAGATACTGCAGCACGCCGACGGTGGCGAGCGGAAGGCGCCGCGCGCCGTGGGTGAACCAGAGCAGCGGGACGGCGGTCCACAGCCCGGCGGCGACGAGCAGCAGCGACATCGACCAGCTGGTGCCGAAGGCGCCGCCGCCCTGCAGGTGCGTCGGCACCAGCAGCGCCAGCGCCGCCGGCAGCAGCAGCCAGGTCTCGAGCGTCAGCCCCTCCTCGGGCGACGCCGGCACCGTTTTGCGCAGCAGGCCGTAGAACCCGAAGCTCAGCGCCAGGCCGACCGACAGCCACGGCAGGTGGCCGAGGCGGGCGGTGAGGACGGCGACCCCGACCACCGCGACGGCGACCGACAGGGCCTGCAGCCGGCGCATCCGCTCGCCGAGAAACACCATGCCGAGCACCACGCTGATCAACGGGTTCACGTAGTAGCCGAGGCTCGCCTGCAGTAGCCGGTCGGTGACCACCGAGAGAATGAAGAGATACCAGTTGGTGGCGATCAGCAGGGTCGAGCCGAGCAGCATGATGAAGGCGCGCCGCCGTCCACGCAGGCCGCCGCCCATGACCCGGCCACGTCGGATCACGAGGTAGATCGCCATCAGGAGGGCGCACCAGACGACGCGGTGGCCGAGGATCTCGAGCGGTGGGACCGTGTCGAGGAGCTTCCAGAACACCGGCGAGACGCCCCATAACAGGAACGCGCCGATGGTGTAGGCGAAGCCGATCGAACGCTCGGAAGCGCCGGAAGTCGATGACACGGCGGAGAGTCCTCGCAGGCCGGTGGTGGAAACCCGGCCGGGAGGCGCGGTCGGGGAGGGTGGGGCGCGGGACGGCGAGCGCCGTCCCGCGGAGAGTCACGAACGGATCACGGGGCGCCGGCTCAAGGACGGCGCGTCACGGGCAGGTGGCGAAGGCGCCGGTGTCGTTGATTGCCGGCGCCGCTCGGCCGAGCGGGTTGGAGTAGGTCTTGCTCACCGACTCCTGCGTATCGGTCACCGTCAGCGTGTATTCGACGTCGGTGGTGGCGGCCGAGAACACCCAGAAGGTGTTGGTGAGGCTGCAACCGTCGATGATCTTCACCAGCAGCTCCCAGTTGTCGGGGCCGAAGAACCAGAGCAGGCCCGAGTCGTCCGACTGTGTGACGATCTGACCGATGCCCGTGTTGCCGTCGAAGTCGCGCCAGTCGACTGAGACCTGGAAGCGCCCGCCGCGCAGGCAGAGGGCGCCGTTCGGGCAGCCCGACGTGCTCTCGAGGAAGAGCGCGCCAGTGTTGCCCGGGTCGAGCCAGTCGGAGAGCCGGGTCGACGACGTCCCCTCGCCGACCCAGTGCTGCGAGAACTTGCCGTACCAATCCTCGAGATCGTTGCCGCAGGCGGCGAGACCGCCGGTGAGGGTGCCGACGCAGAGCTTGCTGGTCTGGTCGAAGATGCACGAGCCCGACGAGCCCGGCTCGGTGGTGCCGACGTCCCAGTCCGCGACGCGCCAGAAGTCCTCGGTGCCGCTGCCGAGCAGGTCGAGGCTGGTCACCGGATCGTTCTCGAAGCTGATCGCCTTCTCGTCGGTTCCGGGATGGTGGATCGCGGTCACCGCCTGCGGCACCGCACCGCGCGCGTCCCAGCCGGCGTAGGTGACGCCAAAGGTCGGATCCGGCGAGTTGTTCAGGCGAAGGAGCGTGAAGTCGCTGCGCCCGGAGCCGGAGACGAAGCTGGCGCCGAGCTGATTGTCGTTCAGCGAGCCGCCCGAAAGCGCACCGCAAGTCGGCGACTCGTAGTTCCAGTAGACCACCAGGGACGAGACGTTGTTCGGGCCCAGACCGCAGTGATCGGCGGTGAGGAAGTAGGGCGCGAAGTCCTGCGCGGTGTTGTTCATCATGGTGCCGGTGCACAGGAAGATGCCGTTGATCGAGTAGGTGCCGACCGCGGCGGCCTGCTCACGCCAGTCGTCGGCCTGGGGGCAGACGATGTCGATGTTGCAAGGACCCTGCTTTTCGCGCTCGCCAAAGAAACGATAGCCGTGGTGTACGGCGTCGACGCGCAGCGAGGCCGTGTCGCCGGCCGGGATCCAGAGCTCGAGCACCGCGCTGTCGCCGAGCACAACGGGCGTGAAGAGCGTGCCGTTGTGCACATCGCTCGCTCCATAGGGGCCGCGCACACCGTCCCCGGTCTCGGTGGCGTAGAGCCAGAGCTTGGCACCGGTCGGCAACTCGAGGTCGGCGAGAGCCACGCTCAGGCTGAGCGCGCCGGGCGAGGCCAGGCGCAGACGCCAGAGCTTCGATCCATCGGCCAGCTCTTCCCAGGTGCCGGTGGAGTCGAGACTCCAGCCGGCCTGGGCGGCCGCGGCGAAGCGAGTGGGGCCGGGCTGACGGTCCTTGGAGGCGTCCTCGGCGCGCAGCGCGGCGATGTCGACCTCCGGCGCAAGGCGCGCATCGACGAGAGCGAGCGGCGTCGTCGCCTGCGAGAAGCTCGTCGGAGGCTCGGCCGCCACGGCGCCCGTGGACAGGGTGAGGAGAATCGCTGCTGCGACCAGCGCGGTTGTGAGGGTCGCGGAGGTGCCGGTCGCGGAGGTGCCGGTCGCGGTAGGACAGGTCGAAGCTCGGAGAGATCTAGGCATCGGAGGCGCTCCCGTGTCGAGAGGACAGAGATTGGGTGATGAGGCGATGTCGAAGGCCGACGAAGAGAGTGGCGCGTTTCGGCCGTCAAACGGTGCAATTGGAACCGTGATGCTAGCATGTCGCAGTCGCATCGTTCGGTGTCAGAGTCACCGTGCTAGGGTCCCGGGATCCACTCGGCGTCGCAGCCGTGCGGCGCGCGAGGTCGGATCGGACGACACGGTCTCGAGGAGCGCGCGATGACGACGCACACTGGCATCAGCCACGAAACTCCCGCGATCTTTTTCCGCCGCGAGGTCGAGGGCGCACTGCGCTCCCTGCAGGTCGAAGCGACCGAGGACTCGGCGGCGTACCTGGTCCATCTGCTGGAGCTCTTCGTCGAGCCCGAGGGTCTCTACGAGTCGGCCTGCGCGGGGCCCGATCGGCCGCTCGTCGAGCTGCTCGATGCCGCCGGCCAGGTCGACGGCGCGGCGCGCTTCGCGCTGCTCAAGCTCACCGGCGACATCGCGCTCTTCGTCTCCGGCTTCCTCGCCGAGAGCTTCGCTCGCCGCCCGCTCGGACCGCGCTACTACCGCGCGCTCGGCGCCAGTGCCTACGACGGTGCCGCGGCGAGCTGCCCACGGGCGTCGCGCGCCCAGGTCTTCGCCGAGCTGGCGAGCCGGTTCCAGCACTTCGTCGACGTGCTCGAGGCGGTGGCCGAGCGTTGTGCCGTGACCGCGCCGTGCACCGAGGCCGATCTGCTCAAGATCTACCAGCGCTGGCTCGCAACCGGCAGTCCGCGCGCTGCCGAGCTCCTGCGTCGCCACGGGGTGGCGCTTGCCGGCGACTTCGGCGCGCCGAGCTAGACCGGCTCGCGGTCGGCCGCGTCGCGGTTGCCGAGGCGGCGGGCGGCGAGGGTCGCCCACAGCGCCAGGGCGGCGACGGCGAAGACCGCGGCGACGCCCGACATGTGGCGGTAGACGCCGAGGATGTCGTCCCAGGAGCCAGCAGTGGCGAGACCGGCGGCGGCCATCAACACGACGAACGCGAGGCTCGAGAGCGCGCTCCAGGCGACGGTCGGTGCGAAGCGTAGGCGCAGCGCGCCGGCGCCGAAGAGCATCACGTTGCGTGCTCCAGGGACGAATCGGTTCACTGCCAGTGTCATCTCGCCGTGACGCGCCAGCAGAGTCTCGAGGCGATGGCGCCAGCGGCGGGTGCGTGGTCGCCGGTCGAGACGCTCGAGCAGCGTGTCGCCCCAGCGCTCGCCGATGCGGAAGGCGCAGGCCGCGCCGAGAATGCTGCCGAGCACCGCTGCGATCACCAGCTCCGCGGGCGACGAGGCACCTTGGCCGCAGGCGAAGAAGCCGAGCAGCATCAGCGTGTCGCCGGGGAAGGGCGGGAAGACGTGCTCGACCCAGCCGAAGAAGAACATCAAGAGGGGCCAGGCGATGGGTGGCATCGCGATGGCGGAAGCGAGAAGGTCGTCGAGCATCGAGAGGTGGGCCGTGAACGTCGTGTGAAGGCTCGGTGAAGCGCCGAGCGCAGAGTGTACACCGCGCGTGCGAGGTGTGCAGGGAGGCGAGGGCGACCGGTCTCCGCCGCGGCGCAGCACGCCATGCCGCAGCGCGGCATGAACTGTGATAGACAAGCTGCCATGAGCCAGGCCGCCCCGCCGGACGCGGACGAGCCGGCACGCCGACGCATCCACCGCGGACGCTACCTCCGCGTGCTGTTCTTCTTCTTCCGGCTCTTCCTGCACATCGTGTTCTGGGACGTGCTTCTCGCCCGCCCGGGCCTGCGCCTGCTGCGCACCGCGCCGGAGCCGCGATGGGTGGGGCTTGCCGCGGCGTTCCGGCGCCGGGCGCTGCGCTGGGGAGGCGTGTTCATCAAACTCGGCCAGTACCTCTCGACGCGGGTCGACGTGCTGCCGCTGGCGGTCACGCGAGAGCTCGCCGGGCTGCAGGACGAGGTCCCGCCCGAAGACTTCACCGTCATTCGCCGACAAGTCCAGACCGAGCTGGGTCGGCCGCTGCAGGACATCTACTCGAGCTTTCTCGAGACGCCGCTCGGCGCGGCATCGTTCGCCCAGGTTCACGAGGCCCAGCTGCCGAGCGGTGAGCCGGTGGTGGTGAAAGTCTTGCGGCCCGGCATCGAGTCACTGGTCGAAACCGATCTCGAGGCCCTGGGGCGCGCCATCGGCTGGCTCGCCTTTTGGCCGGCGATCCGACGCCGCATCGATCTCGAATGGCTGGAAGAAGAGTTTGCGCGCACCACCCGGCGTGAGCTCGATCTCGAGGCCGAGGCCGAGCACGCCGAGCGCTTCGCGGAGAACTTCGCCGAGGACGGCGGCGTCCACATTCCGCGCGTCTACCGCCGCTTCACCAGCCGGCGAGTGCTCACCGAAGAGAACGTCGCTTTCTTGAAGATCACCGATCTCGAGGCGCTGCGCGCCTACGGCATCGATCCGCGCCAGGTGGCCAAGCGGCTCTACCGGATCTACATGCGCATGATCTTCGATCACCACTTCGTGCATGCTGACCCGCATCCGGGCAATCTCTTCGTGCGCCCGTTGTCGCGCGATCCGTCGTTCGCCACGGAGATGGCGTCGCGCGCCGGCGAGGCGGCCGAGGCGCTCGGAGTCGACGACGCGGCGCGCGCGGTCGGCCTCGAGGATGCGCTACCCGAAGACACCGGCGTGCCGTTCCAGATTCTGCTGTGCGATTTCGGCATGGTGGCCGAGATTCCGCCGCGGCTACGCGCCGCGCTGCGCAAGTACCTGATCGGCATCGCCAACCGCGATCCGGCCACCGTGGTGCAGGCGCTGCGCGACGCCGGCAGTCTGCTGCCGGGGGCCGACCTGGCGCAGCTCGAAGAAGTGGCGGAGGCGGTTTTCGAGCGCTTTTGGGGTGTCGAGATCGGGCGCCTCAACGACGTCGCGATGAGCGAAGCGACGACGCTGTGGAAGGAGTTCGGCGAGCTGCTGCGCGAGACGCCGATCCAAGTCCAGGTCGACCTGATTTTCACCAGCCGGGCGATCGAGCTGCTGGTCGGCATCACGCGTGCTCTCGACGAGGAGTTCAACCCGTGGCACGAAACGGTGCCGTTCGCGCAGCGCCTCGCCTTCCAGACCTTCACCGACTGGCGCGGACAGGCGCTCGAGGCGGTGCGCCAGGCGCGGGCTCTGACCAAGCTGCCGGCAGAGATCGAACGCACTCTCGGGCTGGCGCGGCGCGGTCGGCTCACTCTGCGAACCAGTCTTTCGCCGGGTGCGCGCCGACAGCTCGAGCGTCTCGAACGCTCGAATGAGCGGGTCGCCGGGTCGGTGGTCGCCGCCGGCCTGCTGGTCGCCGGTGCCGTTCTCCACGGCCAGACGCCCGAGCTCGGCCTGACCGCCTTCGGTGCCGGTCTCCTGGTCGCTGTGCTCGGCCGACTTCGCAGGCGGTGACGCTGGATCGCCCGACAGTGCGCACCGCGCCTCTCGCGCGTGCACGCGCAGCGACTTGCGGTATGCTGCGGCGTCCCCTTTCCTTCCGTCGCGCGGTTCTCTCCGGTGCCGCACTCGATCGAACAGCCCCAGCGAGCATGAATGCGATGACCGACTGGCTCAGGACTGACGCAGGATGGTTCGGTGTCGACCACTTCCCGAACCTGAAAGAACAACCCTCGGTCGAGGCGGAGGAGTCGGCGAACGACTCCTCCGGCGAGAGCTCCGAGGAGGACGGAGAACCCAAGTCAGCCGAGGCGATGGCCGCCGTCTGACGAGCCGAGGCCGGTGACCATGGCGCGGTCGCAACGGTACTTCCGGCGGCGCTGGCGCTGCCGGTCCTGGCTCCGAGGCGCGAACATCGCCCTGCTTCCGCTGGCATGGGGTGCCCAGGCCTTGGGCGCTCCGGTCGAGGATCCGCCGACCTGGAGCATCCCGGCGCCTCCCGGGCCGACGTGCCGTTCCGCTCCGAGCTCGGCTTCGACGCACGCCGTGCCCGCGGTGGCCCAGCTCGAGGCCGCCGGCGCGCGGGTCGGCTCCGTCGAGCTGGTGCTGCACGACATCTTCGATCTGTCGAACCCGCTCGAGGACCGCTGGCTCTTTCGCCTCGCCAATCGCCTTCATCGCTCGACCCGTCCCGAGGTCATCGGACGCCTGCTGCTCTTCGACGAAGGAGAGCCGTTCGACGCTTCGCGTCTCGAGGAGAGCGAGCGGCTGCTGCGCGCCTGCGCGTTCCTCTACGACGCGTCGGTCGAGCCTGTGCGCTACGACACGGCGGCCAACACCGTCGACGTGCGGGTCGCGACGCGCGATGTCTGGACGTCGTCGGGCGGCATCAGTGTGTCGCGCTCGGGCGGCGAGAACGCGCTTCGTTTCGAGGTCGAGGACACCAACCTCTTCGGTACCGGACGCGAGCTGAAGCTCGGCGTCACCGACGACGTCGACCGCACGTCGACGTTCTTCCGTTTCCGCGATTCGAATCTCCTCGGCCATCGCGTGGCGTTCGAGACGCGCTACGAGGACAACAGCGACGGCGAGCACTGGTCGGTCGACCTGGAGCGCCCGTTCTTTTCGCTCGACGCGCGCTGGAGCGCCGGTCTCGAGGCGCTCGAAGAGACACGGGTCGACTCGCGCTATCGCCTGGGCGAGATCGGCGACCGTTTCCGCCACCGCATGGAGGGCTACGATCTCTGGGCCGGCCGCTCGCGCGGGGTGCGTGACGGCCGGGTCTGGCGTTGGCTGGTCGGCGCCAGCTTTCGCGCGCACGAGTTCTCGCCGATTCTCGATGACCCGCTGTCGGCCGACGCGTCGACACTCCCCGCCGATCGGACGCTGGTCTATCCGTGGGTCGGATTCTCGACGCTGCCGGACGACTTCCGGGAAAGCCGCGATCTCGACCAGATCGCGCGCGTCGAGGACTTGCATCTCGGCTGGTCGTTCGACGGTCGCCTCGGCTGGTCGTCGGAGGCTCTCGGCGCCGACCGCGAGGCGGCGATCATCGAGGCCGGCGCGCGCCTCGGCCGGCGGTTCGGCGATCCGACCCTGCTCACCTGGTCGACGCGCCTCGGCGGACGGTGGAGCGACGAGGGCGCCGAGAACATGCTGCTGTCGAGCCGCCTGCGCCTCTACCGGCGGGTCTTCGGTCGTCATCTGCTCTACATCGGCCTGTCGGGCGATGTCGCCGAAGAGCTCGATGCGGAGAATCAGCTGTTGCTCGGTGGTGACAGCGGGTTGCGCGGCTATCCACTGCGCTACCAGAGCGGCACGCGCCGCCTGCTGCTGACGCTCGAGCAGCGGCTGTTCACGCGCTGGTATCCCTTCCGCCTCGCCCACGTCGGCGCCGCCGTCTTCGTCGACATCGGCCGCACCTGGAACGACGACGAAACGACGCCGCTCGGTCCGGGAGGCGTCGGGGATGCCGACCGTGGCTGGCTGCGCGATGTCGGCCTCGGGCTGCGCTTCGCTTCGAGCCGCTCGGGCGTCGGCTCGGTGCTGCACCTCGACGTCGCCTTCCCGCTCGACGGCGACGCGTCGATCGACGACGTGCAGTTCCTGGTCAGCACCAAAGAGTCGTTCTAGCTCATCCGCGCTTGCGGGCGGCGAGCGCGTCTTCGACTTGCGGCACGTCGAGCAGGACCTGGTTCTCGCCGCGGTTCACCGCCGCTTCGGGCTCGAACTCGAGGTCGCGCACGACGCGCCGGAACACTTCTTTGAGCGCGCGCGCGCCGAGGCGCGGATTGCGGTGCGCCTCGACGGCGATGCGGCGCACCGCCTTGCGTGACAGCAAGAGCTCGAGCGAGCGACTCTGGAAGTACTGGCGTGCCTGCTGGAAGCCGGAGTCGGGGATCTCGAGGAAGATGCGCTCGAGGTCTTCGACGGCGAGGTCGGCGAGCAGCACGACGGCGTCGAAGCGCGACAGGAACTGCGGGCTCATGCCGTAGTCGAAGAGGTCCTCGTTGCGCAGCCAGTCGCGCAGGTGGAAGACCAGCTTCTCGGTGACGGTGCCGTCCTCGACCACCGTCTTGGGCTGCAGCGCGCCGCGATCGGAGCCGACGGTGACGCGGTCGAAGACGGTGTCGTAGAGGCCCTCGAAGGCGCCGGCGCAGACAAAAAGGATGCCGCTGGTGTCGACCGTGATCGTGTCCTGGGAGGTGGTGTCGTCGGTCGCGGAGCGTGCCCAGCGCGGCAGGCGGTAGGGCACAGCCTCGTTCTCCATCACCGTGAGCAGCGCCTCCTGGGCGCGGATGCCGGCGGTGTTCGGCTGCTCGCCGACCCAGGCGCGAATCTTGTCGACCTCGTCGATGAACACGATGCCGCGGCGCGCCTGGTCGAGCACACGGTCGAACGGAGCGTCGACGCCGAGCTGCTCGCGCGCACGCTCGAGCAGTCGGCCGAGAATCGCCTCGCCCGGCCGGCCGCGCTCGGCCTCTTCGCCCAGCACGTTGGCGTGCATGCGCACCACCGTCGAGCGCAGCGCCAGGTCGGGGCGCGAGGCGAGATAACCCTCGACGGCGCGCATCAACGTCGTCTTGCCGGTGCCCGACGAGCCGATCATCAGCAGGTTGCCCACCGACAGGCCGGCGAGCTTCTTCGACAGCGCGATCGCCATCTCGCGCAGCGCCTCGCGCTGGCCGATGACGCGGTGCTCGAGAGCGGCGGCGATCTCGGCCGGCGGTGGCGCGGCCGAGTCGGTCGATCTGTTGGACACGGGAGAGGCGTGGGCCTCGGACGCGGTGGAGGGTGTTTCGCTCACACACCGAGCATATCGAGCCCGACGACGGTGGATGCGGAACGAGGATGTATTAGTCTTCGGCAGCGCGGCGCCGAAGGCGATCGACTCGACCTACCCGCGCTTTCGATGCGATCGACCCGGAGTTCTCCGATGTCCTGGCTTCTGTTACGACCCGAGATCCCTCCAGCCGATGCCGCCGTCGGCTTGCGGGCCGCGTTCCGCGCGTTCGGCCGGAGCGTGGGCTGCCTCGCGTTGGGCCTGGCCGTGAGCTTCGCCGGCTCGGCGCCGCTGCAGGCTCAGGGTGGCGGCGACCTGGCGGCGGTCGAGGCGGCGATCGAAGCCGGAGACGGCGCGCGCGCTCTCGACCTCCTCGCCGCGCGCGGGCGCTCACTCGGTGCGCGCGAGCTGATGCTGCGCGGCACGGCGAAGCTGATCGTGGGCGAGCTGCGGGGCGGCGCCGCCGATCTCGAAGCGGCCGTCGAGCGCGATCCGAGCCTGCGACAGGGCTGGATGAATCTCGCCGGACTCGAGATCGCGGAGGGTGACTGGCCGGAGGCGCACCGCCTGCTGCGCAAGGCCCACGACCTCGATCCTTCGGCTCCCGACGGCCAGCTCAACCTCGGCGCGGTCTTGGTGATGATGGGCCGCGGCGCCGAGGCGGCGGAGCATTTCGGGCGCTACCTCGAGGTCACCGGCGGCGGTGGCGAGGAGCACTACCTGGTGGCGACCAATTACGCTCTGGGAGGTGCCGAGCACCTGGCGATCGAGCACCTCGAGCAGGCCTTCGCGCGCGACGAGCGGCTGCGGCTGCGCGCGCGCCGTGACGACCGCTTCCTCGGCCTCGACAGCCTCGAGTATCGCGTCCTCCTGTCGACCGATGCGTGGACGGCGCCGGCCGACTGGCACGACGGCGCCGCGGCCTTCCGCCGCCGCTACCAGCGCGACGACGGCGTCTTGCTCTACGCCGTGCTCGACACGCTGCGTGCTCTCGACGTGCCGTACGGCGGCGATGTCGAGGCGACGGCGCGTTGGGCGCTCGTCTGGGGCCAGGGTGGCCTGCGCATCAAGCTCTTCAACCAGGACGACGGGACCAGCGTCGTCCAGGCGGTGGCGCCGCCGGCAAGCTTCAGCGGTGCGCAGTGGCAGCGCTTCACCCAGGAGCTCTTCCGAGGGGTCCACGGCCGCCTGGCGACCGCGCGTCCGCCGGTCCCGCGGTTGCCGAACCGTCAGGCGCCGTCGTCCCAGGCGCCGTCATCCCAGGTGCCGTCGTCCCATGCACCGTTGTCCCAGGCGCCGTCGTTCCAGAATCGACCATCGCAGACACCGAAGCCGCCGCAGGAGACGCCGTTCCAGTGACTGAGCCGCACGAGCCGCAGACGGACGACGCGTCGTCCGAAGGCCAGCAGTCGTCCAACGACTCGTTTGAAGACCCATCGTCCAAAGACCCATCGTCTGAAGACTCACACTTCCGGCCGCCCTTCGGCACCGAGGATTTCGAGGGCGACTTGGACACCGGCGACGACGAGGTGATCGGCCGCGCTCTGCGCCGCTCGCTGCAGGTGATCGCTACCTTCGTCGCCGTCGTCGCCCTCGGCTATGGCGCCTGGATGCTGTGGCCGCGCGCCGACGAAGCAGAGACGGTGCTGGCCACGCAGGGACCCGAGCGGGTCGAGCCGGAGGTGACGGTGGAGCCGCCGACGGTGCCGTTCACCGACATCACCCGCGCCGCCGGCATCGACTACGTCCACCAGAGCGGCGCGGCTGGCGAGAAGCTGCTCCCCGAGACAATGGGCTCCGGAGTCGCGTTCGCCGACTTCGACGGCGACGGTGATCCCGACCTGCTCTTCGTCGACGGCCGGGTGTGGCCGCACGATCGCGCCGCGGGGACGCCCGCCGCCGGCTCGGCCACCTTCTACCGCAATCGCGGGGACGGCAGCTTCGAGGAGGCGACCGACGCCGCCGGTCTGCGCACCGACCTCTATGGCACCGGCGTCGCGATCGGCGATTTCGACGCCGACGGCCGGCTCGACCTCTACCTCACCGCGGTGGGCGAGAATCGCCTCTATCGCAACACCGGCGACGGCTTCGTCGACGTCACCGCCCGCGCCGGCGTCGCCGGGGGGGGCGACACCTGGTCGACCTCGGCCGCCTTCGTCGACGTCGACGGTGACCAGGATCTCGATCTTTTCGTCGCCAACTATGTCGTCTGGTCGCGCGCCATCGACATCGAGGTCGACTACCGTCTCACCGGCGTCGGCCGCGCCTATGGTCCGCCGGTGAACTACGCGGGCACCTTCTCGAGCCTCTACCTGAATCAGGGCGACGGCACCTTCGTCGACGTCTCCGAGGCGGCGGGCATCCACGTCGTCCAGCCGGCGACCGGCGTGCCGGTCGGCAAGGCACTCGGCGTCGCGCCGGCCGACCTCGACGGCGACGGTGCGATCGATCTGGTGGTGGCCAACGACACGGTGCAGAACTTCCTTTTCCACAATCGTGGCGACGGCACCTTCGACGAGGTCGGTGAGCTGTGGGGTCTGGCCTACGGACGCGCTGGCGAGGCGACCGGCGCGATGGGCATCGACGCGGCGCATTTCCGCAACGACGACAGCCTCGGCTTCGCCATCGGCAACTTCGCCAACGAGATGACCTCACTCTACGTCGCCCAGGGCGACGCCTCGCTGTTCGCCGATGAGGCGATCTCCGAGGGGGTCGGAGCGCCGAGCCGGACGCTGCTCACCTTCGGCATGCTCTGGCTCGACGTCGACCTCGACGGTCGTCTCGACTTGCTCGAGACCAACGGCCACCTCGAGAACGAGATCTCGGTGGTCGATCCGAGCCAGAGCTACGAGCAGGCGGCGCAGCTTTTTTGGAATGCGGGCGACGCGGGTCGATCGACGTTCGTCGAGCTGTCGCACGAGGCGATCGGCGATTTGGCGACGCCGGTGGTCGGTCGCGGCAGCGCCTTCGCCGACATGGACGGTGACGGTGATCTCGACGTCGTCGTGACCCAGGTCGGGCGGGCTCCGCTGCTGTTGCGCAATGACTTTGTGCCGGCGGCCCAAGCCGAGCTGGCGACGCCGCACCGCTGGCTGCGTCTGCGCCTGGTCGATCCGGGCTCGCCGAACCGTGACGCGATCGGCGCCTGGGTCACCCTGCGCTCCACCGGAATCGACGGCGATCGCGGGGTGCAGGAGCAACGTCGGCAGGTGATGCCGGCGCGCAGCTACCAGTCGGCGTCGGAGCTCGCGGTCACCTTTGGCCTCGGCGCCGCGCCGCGTCTCGAGGCGCTCGAGATCCACTGGCCCGACGGAGAGCGGCAGGCTCTCGACGTCGATACGCTGGCGCTCGACCGACTGCACGTCGTCGAACGCGGAGCGTCCATGGGGGATCGAGACGAGTGAGCGTGCAGCGCGCTGTCGCGCTCGGGCTGTGCGTCGCCACGCTGGCGGTGCTCGGCGCGACCGCGGCGCGCGCCCAGGCGGCATCCTCACCGCGGTCCATCGCCGCGTCGTCGCCCGAGAGCGCGCCGTGGCTGGCCGGTGCCTTCGTCGCCGAGCCGACGGCGCTCGTCGCGGCGGCCGACGCGCTGGCGCCGGTGTCCCCGGGACCGACCGCGCCGGTGGTGGTGCTCTTCGAAGACGTCACCTACCGCTTCACGGCCGACGGTCGCGCGCTGTACCGCCGTCACTGGGTCTACCGCATTCTCGAATCGGGGGCGCTCGCCGACTGGGGAGTCGTGCAGGCGCGCTGGTCGCCCTGGGCGCAGGAGCCGCCGACGTTGCGCGCGCGGGTTGTCGACGCGGCGGGGCGCGAGTATGTGCTCGATCCGGCGCGTCTTTCCCGTCGCCACGCACCCGAGGACGAGGAAGGTCGCGAAGGCGATCGTCGCCTGGTCGAAGCACGGCTCGACGGCCTCGGCGTCGGCGCGATTGTCGAGGAGACGGTGGAGATCCGTGACCATCGCGCCACCTTCGCCGCCGGTCTCTTCGCTCGGCACTATCTGGTGAAGCGAGTGCCGGTGCGCCATGCTCGGTTGACGCTCGAGGCGCCGCTCCGCCTGCCGCTGCGCTATGGCGTACGCAGAGCGCCGGGGCTGGCTCCGCGGCGCGAGGTCGGCGACGACACGGTGCGCCTGCACTTCGTGGCGCGCGACATCGCCGCCGCGCCGCCGGCCGAAGAGGGCGTGCCGGCGCATCGGCCGCTCTACCCGCACGTGGCGTTTTCCACCGGCTGGAGCTGGGCGCACGTCGCGTCGGCCGAGGCGGTGCGCCTCGACGCGGCGCTCGCGGGCGCCCGCCTGCCCGGCCTGCCGACCGCCGCCGACCTCGCCGGCGCGTCGCCGCGCGAGGCGGCGCGCGCGGTCGTCGCCGCGGTGCGAGCGGCAGTGCGCTACGACGGCCTCGACGTGCTCGCCACCGAGCCTGCGCCGCCGCCGCCCGACACCGTTTTGGCGCGAGGCCGGGGCGACTCTCTCGGCCTGGCGACGGTGGCCGTCGCCGGCCTGCGGCGCGTCGGCGTCACGGCGCATCTGGCGTGGATCCATGCGGGCTTCGGGCGCGACGTCGAGCCCCGGCTTCCGGGCCTGGGCGGCTTCCAGCATGCCCTGGTGTGGGTCGACCCGGGCGACGGGACGGCGCTGTGGATCGACCCGAGCCATCCATTCGCCGCGGTCGGCTCGCTGCCGCTGCGCGCCCAGGGGCGTTTCGTGCTCGTCGCCGCCGCGGGTGACGCCGCTCCGGACGAGCTCGAGCGCACGCCGACCTCGCGGCCCGAAGACAACCTCGCGCTCGAGCAGCGGCTCGTCGAGCTCGCCGACTTCGGACCGGGGCGGCTGGTCGAGACCAGCATCTACCGCGGGTCGGCGGCGCGCACACAGCGCGGCGTCACCGCTGGGCTCGAGCTGGCCGAGCGCCGGCGTGGGTACCGCGCCTACGCGCAGACCTTCCATCGCGCGGCCGACATCGGTGCGCTCGACGAGAGCCCGCCGCGTGCGCTCGACGAGCCCTTCCGCCTGCGACTCGAGATTCTCGACAGCGAGCGTGCCACGACCCGGATCGACACGGCTGTGGTCGAGGTGCCGGTAGCCGAGATCGCGCGGCGGCTGCCGCCGGTCTTCTTCGCACCGCCGGCGGAGCGGCGCGAGGAGTTCGTCTTTCACGAGCCGTTCGTCAATCGCTGGGTCTACCGGGTGACGCCGCCGCCCGGCTTCCGCGCCGAGCTCGCCGCGCCGCGGGACGAGATCGTGGCGCTCGGCCCCGGTCGCTTCCGGCAGTCGGTGTCGCTCGACGAAACCGGTGCGCTGATCGCCGAGCTCGAGCTCGACGTCGGTCAGCGCTTGCTCACAGCGAGCCAGCTCGAGACCATGGTCGGTGCCGTCCGGCAGCTGCTCGATCGGCCACCGCTAGAGCTGCGCTTCCGCGTCGAGGCGCTCGACGAGTTCGACGGCGCGCGCGCCGACCGGGCGATCCTCGGTCTGCTCGACGCCGTGCGCGCCGGGCCCGATCGACCGGTTCGTCGCCTGCGCCTGGCCCGTGGGCTACTGCGCGCCGGACAGGTCGACGAGGCGCGCCGCCAGGCCGAGCTGGCGGTCGACCTGGCGCCGTCGTGGGCGCCGGCGTACGCGGTGCTGGGCGAGTCGCTGCTGTGCGGCGTCGGGGGCGTATGGGCCGGCCCGGGAGCCGATCTCGAGGGCGCGCGTGCAGCGCTGCGCGAGGCGGTACGCCTCGAGCCGGAGGCGGAGAGCCATCGGCTCGAGCTGGCGCGCGCCCAGCTCGCCGCGCTCGAGATCGGCGCGGTCGGTGCTCGGGCGTACGATGGCGAGCAGATCGACGAAGCGCTCGCTACCCTGCGCGCCGCGCGCCGTGATCTCGGCTCGGCGGCCGCGGCCGCCGCCGAAGCGCGCCTCTTGCTGCGTCTCGGCCGCGACCGCGAAGCGCTCGACCTCGCGGCGCTGGTCGAGGACCCGGTGCTCGCCGCCGCGCTGCGCCAAGCCGCCGGTCCGGGGGGCGCGGCCTCGGCAACGGCCGACGCCGCGCTCGGGACCGAGCTGCTGGCGGAGCTTCTCGCGACGCGGCGCTATGCCGAGGCGGCGGCCGTGGTTCCGGCGACGGCGGCTCCATCGTCGCTCCGCACCCTGCTCGCCGCCCTGCGTCGGCACGAGGGCCTCGAAGGCCTGGCCGACGATCCGCGAACGCCGGTAGCGGGGCTGCTCGCCGACCTCCTGCGGCGCGGTGCCAGCCGCGGCGAGCTCGGGCGCTGGCTGCATCCGCGGCTTTTGGCGGGTGTCGACCAGGGGTCGCTCGAGCCGCTGCGGCGCGTGCTCGAGCCAGTCGCCGACGAAGCCGCGGCGTCCCTCGAGACGGTGCTCGGCGCGCCCTTGCCGGCCCTGGTGCGCATCGATCTCGCCCTGCTTGCCCTCGACCCCGAGCTCGACGGCGCGCCGCACCTCGGGTATCGCGTGACCCCGCGCACGGCGGCGGAAGGGCGTCTCTTCCTCACCTTGTTCGACCAGGTGCCGAAGGTCGTCGCCGCCGGCTCGTCGCCGGCGGCCCTGGGGCTCGAGGCGCAAGAGCGGCTGCAGCAGGGCGACCTGCTCGGTGCGCGCCAGTGGCTGGCATGGGCGGCCGAGGAGCTCGCCGCGCACGACGCCGACCACGACGTCCTGCGCGTGTGGCGGGCGATCGACGAGCCGGACCGATTGCCGGCGGCGCGCTTGCGGGTGGTGGCGGCGCTTCTCGCCTGGCCGCTCGACCGGAGCGGCGCGGCGGCGGCGACGCTCCAGGCCGAGGCACGGCGGCTCGACGCGCGGCCGGCGGACGCCGCGGCCGACGACGACGCGCCCTGGTCGGGAGAGAGCGTCATCACGGCCGCCCGGCGTGCCGACGAGGCGCTGCGGACGCCGGCGACGACGCCGGACGGTTCGGCGGCCGGCGTCGCCGCGCGTGATCTCCGCGCGCTGGTCGCTGCGGCGGGCGAGCATCCGCCGGACGAGCTGGCCGCACGCGCCGACGAGGCGCTCGCCCGGGCCTGGCGGCGGGCCCCGGAGCTTCTACGCGCCGCCGCGGCGGTTCACGCGGTCGCGCGGCGCCCGCTGCGGGCACGCGCGCTGCTCGACGAGGCGATCGTGCGCGCCGACCCGGCCGCGCCGTCTGCCGGCGATTACGTCGTCGTCGGCAAGATCGCTGAGACGATCGGCCTCCGTCTGCTCGCCGACGCGGCGTACCAGCAGGTGCCGCAGGACTCCGTCGGGGCCGGCGACTCCTGGTCGGCGTTGGCGAGGATCGACGAGTCGTCCCCGTGATGAACCGGTTCGGCCCAGGCCGCGTACGAACGGACTAGACGTCTGTCACTCTTAGGCCAACTGCACCGAGTTCGCCGTCTTGTCTGTGGGTCGTAGATCCTCGCTTCAAGGTTGCAGATTCTCAGTGGAGTCGGCTATTATTAGATTTTCCCCTACCCCCTTGATCCTGCCGCCCCCGAGGCAGAAGGGATTCGACATGACGAGCGAGATCGACTCGCCGCAGCGCCTGGGCGATGAGCCTGGGAATCCAAGCCGTCGGGCGTTGGGTGCCGGACTATTGGTCGGCCTCGCATCACCGCTCCTCGCTGCACCACTTGCCGCCGCGACTTCGATCTGGTCGCGGCGCGAGCGGTCCTCGGGGCCTTTCGTTCCTCCGTACGAGACTCTCCGTCCGACGCGGCCGAAGGCCAAGATGCAAGGCGACGACCGCGACGACGACAAGAGCGCGTCGGGAGTCGCCGCGACGTCCGAGGACGCAGCAGCCCGCCGGGTCGTGTCGCGGCTCGGCTGGGGAGCCAGGGCGGACGAGATCGAGCGCTTCGAGGCCGGCGGCCACGATTCCGAGACACGCATCGCCGCCTGGCTGGAGCGCCAGCTCGGAAACCCGGCGGCAAGTGATCCGGCGGCGGAGCAGGCCGTCGCCCGGGTCGACGCGGTGCTCGCCGCCGGCTCTTTCGGCGTGCGGCGGCGCGCCGAGCTTCGTGTGTTGGCCCGCCGGGTGCACACCGACCGTCCTCTGGTCGAACGCCTGGTCGCGATGCTCCACGAGCTCGTCGCCGCATGGCGCCCCCTAGCGCCGGCGCGGTTCGCTGCGCGCGACGCCCGACTGCGCGCCGCCCTGGCGAGACCGCTCGGCGACCTACTCGCCGCCGAACTGCCGGCCGACCGGGTCGCCGCGGCGCGCGCCCAGCTGCCGCGACAGCTCGTGATGCAGCTCGTCGGCAGCGCCGATCCGCGTCTGCTGGCGGTCGCCGAGGATGCGCTCGCCGACGCCAGCCTCGCCGACGGGGTGCGTGCACTGGCCCTCGATCCGGCGTTTGTCGCGCCCGGGCGGGCGCCTCTGCCGCCGCTCGATGTCGCGATCACCGCGCTGCGGCTGTTCGAGGTCGACATGGCGCGGCTGGTCGAGAGCGCCGCCGACGCGCTCGTCGTTCGGCTCGAGGCGCTGGGGCAGCCGGTGCTCGCCGACGCCGCGGCGCCGCTGCGCGCCGCACGGCCACGGATTTGGGGCACGACTCGCTCGCGCGCTGCCGGATGGGGCTTCGGGACCTGGCTGATGACGGTCGAGTCGACCGTTGGGCGGCCCCTGGTCGACGCCGCCGCGGTGGTCGCCGGGCCGCCGAGCATCGGTGCCATCGTTGACGGCTGGTCGCGGCGCCTGCTCGGCCGCGTGGTCGACGACGAGGCCCGCCGCTCCCTCCTCGCTCTCGGTGCGGCGGGAACTCGCAAGCGGCTCGCCGACGTCGTCGCCGCGCTCTGGACCTCGCCCGCCCTCCACACCCGCTGACGCGAGGGAGCTTTTCGATGACCCGGATTCCCGTTTCGCCCCGCACCAGCCGCCGCGCCTTCTTGCAGGGCGCCGCCGCGCTGACCGCCGCCGCCGCCGGCCCCCGCCTCGCCTTCGCCGCCGACGGCGGGTCCGACGCGGCGCTCTTCGTGCACGTCCACTTGCGGGGTGGCCTCGACGGGCTGTCGCTCGTCGTGCCGCGACGGGGCGCCGATCGCGCCGCCTACGAGGCAGCGCGCCCGACGCTCGCCGTCGCCGCGCGTGAGCTTCTCGCGCTCGACGCCGACCTCGGCCTGCATGCCGCCGCGGGTCCGCTGCTCGAGCCCTGGACCGCCGGCGACCTGGCGGTGCTGCCGGCGGTTGGCGCACCGCATCCGCCGCGCGATGCGGCCGGCGCGCTGCGCGCCTTCGCCGGGGACGACGAGGGCTGGTTGACGCGTCACCTCCTCACTGCGCCCGAGCGGCACGACGAAGTCTTTCTGCCAGCGCTCGCCCTCGGCCGCGACGCCGTGAGCTTCGACGCCTCGACGGGCGCGCTGCACGCCGAGTCGATCGCCGACCTCGGTGCCGATCTCGACGAGATCACCCGCGATGCGGTCGCCGCGCTCCAGGGCGAGGACGAGCTCGGTCGCCAAACCGCTGCCGCGGTCGAGATCGCGGCCTGGCTGCGCGCCGGCGAGCACGAGCTGGGTTCCTATCCCGACACCATCCTCGGCCGGCGCCTGGCAGCCGTCGCCGCCGCCGACCGCGAGGGACTCGGTCTCCGCGTCGCCGCGATCGACATGCCGGGCTGGGCGGCGCCCGACGGCTTCGCCGCTCGGGTCACCGAGCTCGCCGACGCTCTCCACGCCCTGTGGCTCGACGCCTCCCGCCGCGGCCGCCTCGATCGCCTGGTGGTCGTGGTCGAGAGCGAGGCCGGGCGTAGTCTCGCCGAGACCACCGCCGGCCGGACGCATCTCGGCCATGCGGCGCCGATGTTGGTCCTCGGTGGCGGCGTCGAGGGCGGCCTGCACGGCGGCTGGCCGGGTCTCGGCAGCCTGTCGAACGGCGGCGTGCGCCCGACCGTCGATCGCGAGGCGGTCCTCGCCGACGTGCTCGAGCATCACCTCGGCAACGCCGGCCTCGCCCGCGCGCTGCGCGCCGGTGCCGCGACGCCCGCGCCGCGTCTGATCGCCGCCTGAGCCGGTCGACCGAGGGATCGAGAACGGCTCAGCTTGCGGGGCGAGGCGAGGCGGCGTCGCGGTGGCCCCAGATGTACCAGGGCGCCTCGTCGAACCCGACGTGGGCCAAGAGGTCGACGATCGAAACGCCCGGCTCGAACGGCTCGCGACGCTGCGGGTACGCCGGGTAGTCGTCGTAGCGCTTGAAGGTGAGGCGAATGCCCTCGTCGCCGAAGCGATGCTCGGAGCCCTCGAGATAGGCGCGGGCCGCCGGTCCGCTGAGGTACTCGGTGGCGTCGAGCCGCCGAAGCTGGACGAGCAGGCGCTCGATGCGGTCGTCGACGACGCCGTCGAGCAGGTCGTGGGAGTCGTAGAACTCGGTGCGGCTGCCGAGGCGTCGGGCGATCGCGCGCACCAAGTGCCGATCGACGTCGATCAGGCGGTGCCAGCGGCGGTCGAAGTAGGTCTCGCGCAGCAGGGGCTCGAGCTGCTCGAAGAAGGGCGCGGCGCCGTAGGTCGTCGTCAACGCTCGGTAATGCTTCAGCTGCCAGCGGTCATCCGCCAGCTCGACCTCGCGAATCTGCCGGTCGCGCGGCCCCTTCGGAACCGGGACCGTGAGCCAGAACAGGCCGTTGGCGCCGTAGAGCCGGTTGCGATTGCGCCAGTCGTTCTTGGTGTACTGCACGTCGTCGTAGAACACGAAGCGGTCGGCTTCATGGACGAGGTCGAAGTAGCCTTTCCACGGCAAATAGTTCGACTGCAAGATCACGACCCGCATGGTGCGATATCTTAGCGCCCCGTGCAGACTCTCGAGACATCGGACGGTGCCGTTGCCGTCGACCTGTCGCTGGTGATCGCGCTCTACTTCGAGGAAGAGTGTATCGACGAGTGCATCCGGCGCATCCGAGAGGAGCTCGATGGTCGGGAGGTCGGCGGGCGCCCGCTGCGCTACGAGGTGGTCTTCGTCGACGATGGCAGTCAAGACCGCACGGTCGAGAAGGTGGCGCATCATGCCGCCGACGATTCGCGCCTCAAGCTCGTCGTGCTGTCGCGCAACCATGGCAAGCCGGCGGCCGTCACCGCCGGGGTCGCCCACGCGCGCGGGCGCTGGATCCTGACCATGGATCCCGATCTGCAAGACCCTCCGGATCGCATTCTCGATTTCTACCGCACGGCCGAGGACGGTGGCTTCGACCTGGTTCTCGGTCTGCGTGAAGACCGCCGGGATCCGTGGACGACCCGCCTGTTCTCACGCCTCTTCTGGTCGATCTTGAACGGTCTCACGGGCCTGCGCGTGCCGTCGAACCTGGCGGTGATGCGTCTCTTCAGCCACCGCTTCGGCGCCGAGCTGCTGCGCTACCGCGAGCGCGTCCGTTTCATCGAGGGGCTGCAGATGTCGATCGGCATGCCGCGGACGACGCTGCGCATCGAGCACCGCGAGCGCTTCGCCGGCACCTCGAAGTTCACCTTCAAACGGCGCATTCGCCTCGCCGTCGACGCCATCCTCGCCTTCTCCGATCGGCCGCTGCAGTTGACTACCGGTTGCGGGCTGGTGTTCCTGGCGCTGTCGTTGCTCTACGGTGTCTACCTCTTCGTGCGCAAGCTCGTCTTCGGTATCGGTTTGCTCGGCTGGACCTCCACCATGCTCGCCGTGCTCTTGATGGGCTCGATCCAGATCATTCTGCTCGGCATCATCGGCAGCTACGTCGGGCGTCTCTACACCGAGTCCAAGGCGCGCCCGGTCTATACCGTGATGCGGCGGATCAATCTCGGCGCGCCGCCCGACGAGCGGACGCGCGCGGTGCGCTGACGTGGTGACGACCCGCAAGGCGACGCGGCTGGCGATCCTCGGCGCGGGCGACCTCGGCCGCCAGCTGGCGCACCATGCGCGTGCGACGGGCGGCTTCACCCCGACCTGTTTCTACGACGACACGCTCGCCACCGATCCAGATGCGCCCGATGCTCGGCGCACCGAGGTCGACGGATTGCCCGTCGTCGGGCCGCTGGCGCGGTCGACGGAGGATGCGCACGCCGGCCGATTCGACGCCGCCCTGCTCGGTATCGGCTATCGGCACCTCGCGGCACGCGAGCGCCTGTTCGACGAGCTGGAGGTCGAGGGCCTGCCGTTCGCCACCTTGGTGCATCCCTCGTGCATCGTCGATCCGGCGGCCCGCATCGGCCCGGGGAGCGTGCTCTACCCCGGCTGCATCGTCGATGCCGGGGTCACGCTGGAGCCCAATGTGCTGCTCAATCTCGGCTGCGTCGTGGCGCACGACTCGACGATCGGTGCACACAGCTTTCTCGCCCCCGGCGTCCAGCTCGCCGGCTGCGTCGAGGTCGGGCGTCGCTCGTTTCTCGGCATCGGCACGGTCGTGATCGACCACGTACGCCTGGGTGACGATCTGCGCACCGGGGGCGGCGCGGTGGTGGTGGCCGACGATCCGGGCGACAGCTTGCTCGTCGGCGTGCCGGCGCGGCGCGTCGGCTGATCGGCTCTGCCTCGTGCTTGCCCGCTAGCCGTGCAGGGTCTGCGTCGAGTCGCCGTCCAGGCTCTCGGACCGCTCGTTGCGCGCCGGATGGTGCACGAGGGTCAAGTCCTCGTCGTCGAGCACGCGCAGCAGAACGACGGTGACGTTGTCGAACCCGCCGCGGGCGTTGGCGTCGGCGATCAGCCGTTTGCAGATCGCCTCGAGCGAGTCGCTGGCGACCAGGCGCTGGTGAATCTCCTGGTCGCTGAGCATCGCCGTCAGCCCGTCGGAGCAGAGGAGGAAAAGGTCATCGGCGCAGGTGCGCGTTTCGAGCACGTCCACCATCACGTCGGTGTCGCCGCCGAGGGCCCGAGTGATCACGTTCTTCAGCGGATGCGACTTGGCCTGCTCTTCGGACAGGTATCCCGCCACCACCTGTTCGTTGACCCAGGTGTGATCCTGCGTCAGGAGCTCGAGATGACCGTCGCGCAGACGATAGCCGCGGCTGTCGCCGACGTGCGCGATGGTCAGCGTGTCGCCGTTGTGGATCGCGCCGACGACCGTCGTGCCCATGCCGACGAGTGACGTGTCGCGGCGAATCGCGTTCAACACCTCATCGTGCGCCAGCCGGATCGAGTGTTTGAGCTGGTTCGAGTGGCGGCGCAGGCTGGCGTCGTAGCCGATCGGCAGCGTGCCGTCCGTTTCCTGGGACTCGGCGATGAAATCGAGAATCGTCTCGACCGCGATCTGGGAGGCCACCTCGCCGTGATTGTGGCCGCCCATGCCGTCGGCGACGACATAGACCTGGTGACGGTCGCTGATGTCGAAATAGTCTTCGTTGACGGTCCGAAGAAGACCGACATCTGTCGAGCCGTACGCCTCGATCCTGATCATCACCAGATCTTCCTGAACAGGCTGCCGGACTTCTCGTTCTCCGGCTCCTTCGACTCCGCAGTACGCCGTTGCGTGCCGCGGGCCGATGTTTCGTGTGCCGAGTCGCCGGGGCCGGACGCGCCACCATGGCGAGCCCCACCGAGCTGTTCGAGGGCTCGTCGAATCCCTGTGTCTTGTCCGCCGACTTTCAACGCCTGATTGTAATACTGCCGCGCCTTCGCCGTCATCTTGCTCTCGGCGAACACGCGACCGGCCAACTTCAGGTAGGGGACATGCTCGGGGCGCAGCTCGCAGGCGCGCTCGATCGCCTCCTGGGCCCGCGGCAGCCAGCGCGTCTCTTTCATGCAGGTGAGAGTCAGGTGGTGCCAGGCCTGGGCGTTTCTCGGGTCGTTCTGCGTCGCGCGATCGAAGTTGTTCGCCGCATCGATGAAGTTGCCCTGCTTGTAGGCGCGGATTCCGCGGTTCAGGTAGACCCGCGTGATGTCGGCCGGGTCGTGCTTCGCCTCGGCCGGGCGCGCCAGCGCGAGGTCGACCTGGCGCCGACGCACCGGGTCGGTGAGCACGTTGAACGCCTCGGTGATGTCCTGGAAATCGCGCTCGGCACGGGCCTTCTCCTCGCCGGTGAAGCGATCGGGATGGCGCTCACGTGCGAGCTCACGAAAGCGCTGCTTGATCGCTTTCGGCGAAGCGTCTCGGGCAACCCCGAGCACAGAATAGAAGTCTTTGTTGAGCGACGATCCGCTCACGAGGGATTACCTCTTGGTTTGGTAGAGCCGGAGTGCCATGGTGCGGACTCCGTCGGGGATGTTCTTGTCTTTCGCCAGCTCGCGCAAGTCGCGCACTGTCATTCGCGGCACCAGCTTCATGGCGATCGGCTGGCGCGTCTTCGGATTCTTCACCAGCGCACGCGCGATCGAGTACTTGCGGATCCACTCGCGCTTCTTCGGAATCTCGGCGAGTGCGTCCTCGTGCACCGAGCGGTTGTTGGCGATCTGCTCGACCTCCGAGTCGGGAATCGAGTTCGCCGTCATCACGGTGACGGCGACGGTCGAGTTCGCGTCGCGAACGAGCACCATGCGCGTTTGCTTGTCGGCGTTGCGCGCCAGCTTGACCCGCATCGGCACCGGGAGCTGACGAATCTGCACCTCGGAGAGTCCGGTGCGATCGTCGATCACGGCGTCGTCGTCGGCTTCGCCGGTCTTCTCCTTGACCTCGGCGACCGCTTCTTGCATTGCCTCGTCGGTCAGCGCGTCGGCCTCGGCGACGATCTCTTCGGCCTTCTTCGGCGGCACCTTGTCGCGCGGCAGCAGGTGCTCGCGATACTCCCAGATGCGGCGCCGAACATAGTTGGTGAGCTGCGGATTCCCTTCCAGCTCGACGAGAATCTTCGGCTCGTCGAGGATCGCATCCTGGCGCAGGATCAGGATCTCTTGCAGCTCGCCGCTGAGCCCTGCGGCAAGCTCCAGGAGCACACCGCGCGGCACGTCCTGGCGTCGCAGCACGGCTTCGACCACGGTGGAGCTCGCACCCTGGGCGCCAAAGTAGAGGAGCTCGGCCTCACCCGCCTGGCGCTGGATGAAGTTGACGGCGATCCCGGTGTCGACCTGCGCCAGGGTCTGGCGCGCATGGCCGGAAATCTCGCCGTCGGGACTGCCGACGAGCGCGACCTGGATCGGGATCAGCTCTTCGGGCGGCAGCGGCACCAAGCCCTGTGCCGCGAGCACCTGGAGGTTGCGATTCTCGCCCGAGAGGATCTTCTCGAGCAGAGCGCTGGCTTGCTCGCTCACCGCGTCGCGCCCTCCGGCGCGTCGGTCGCCGGCGCGTCGATGCGGACAGCGCGGACGGCGCCCCGGCCGTCTCCGAGGGCCGCGAGATCGAAGGGGTCACCGTTCACCAGAACGCGCACCGCGTTGTGGTCGCCCACCTTGAGCTCGATCCAGCGGCTGGCGTCGAGGCGCAGGGACTCGCCCTGGATGTGCAGCTCGGCGAGCCGCCGCTCACCGTCGAGGTTGGCTTCGATCCAGCAATCGGAGCGAAAGTCGAGCACGATGCGCAGCGGCGCGGTCAATCCGGCGGCGACGGTGCTGGCGTCGGCGCTGCCGGTGTCGGCGGTGCTCGAGGCCGCATTGCCGGGGCCGTCTTGCGTCGCCGTGAGGTCGCTGCCGAGAGCCTCGTCACTCAGGGACCTGTCACCGAGGGACCTGTCACCGCCGGGCACCGACGCCGCGAGCGTTGTCGTGTCGCCGGCCGGTACGGTCGTGCTGCGCGTGGGGCCGCTCGGTTCCCGCCGCGCCGTGTCGCTCGCGCCGACGCCTGCCGCGGAGTCGACGCGCGCCGCGTCGCCGTCGGCCGCCGTGGTGGATTGTCCACGCAGCACGCCGAGCAGCCAGACGATCCCCAGCAGCAGCGCCGCGACCACCAGCACGACGAGCAGGTAGCGCAGATTGCGCGCGCCGCGGCTGCGACCGCGCGCCGGCGGGTCGAAGCGCGGCTCCTCGACGTCGTCCTGGAACTGCCGAGCCGCCAGGTAGGCGTTGATCACCTCTTCCGGATCGAGGCCGATGTAGCGTGCGTACTGCCGCAAGAAGCCTTTGGTGAAGACCGGCGCCGGAAGAACCTCGAACTGCCCCTGCTCGAGCGCCTGCAGGTATCGCAGGCTGATCTTGCTCGCCTCGGCGATCTCGCGCAGCTCGATCTCGCGGCCCTCGCGCTGTCTGCGCAGCCACGGGCCGAAAGCCTCGCGCTCGTCCTGCTCGGCGGACGCACTGCCCGCGGTCGGCCGCTCGTCGGCCGTCGGGGGCGAGTCGTCAGGGGAGGTTTTTCGCTTTCGTCGTCTCGCCATCGGTGGGAACGGCTGCTCGGGCCTGCCGGAACGGAGCGTTCGGTAGCGAAGCCCCGTCGACGCCGCAGGCCGGTGCGGACGCCGTCGATCATCGCGGATCTCGATTATCTCTCAATTGTAGCGCGGGATCGAGCCCCCGCGCGGTGGCGGTGCCGCGCCTCGAGAAGCTGCTCGGCACGCCCGCGCACGAGAGCCGCGTGATCGGCCACCGCGGTCACCGATTCGAGGTCGCCGTGGCGCAGGGTCGGCAGGAGGTCGAAGAGCACGCGGAATGGAGCGCTCGGGTTGCGGCAGAGCGCCACACGCACGCCGTAGCGGCGTCCGAAGCGTGGGTCGCGAGCGATCACGTCGAGCAATCGAGCCGGTGTCTCCCGGCTCGCCGCGGCGTCGAGAACGTCGCCTTCGCGCAGGCGCGGGTTGCCGAGCACCGCGGCGACGACGCGCGCGTCCGGATCGCGCACCAGCTCGGCCGCGGTGCGCGGCGCCGAGCGGCGCGCCAGCGCGATGCGTTCGCCGATCGCCAGCTGGGGCAGGCGCTGCAGGAGGTATTTCTCGGCGACCCGGCGCACCGGCGGCCGAATGCGAGTGTCGAGTGTGATGTCGGCGAGCTCACGCCAGAAGAGAGTCGGCACCAGGCGCATCGCGGTCGCTTGCGAAGTCCGGCGATGGCGAGCGAGCGCGGCGCGCGCTTCGCGGCTCGCCGTCAGCTCGCGGTGTCCGGCCAGCTCATCGAGAATCGGTCCGTCGACGAAGGGGTTCAGCAGAGTCTGCCGCAGGTCGACGAGGCTGAACCTCGTCAAGTGATCGCGCACCAGCTGGCGCAGCTCGAGCGCGGGCGCTCGGCGCAGACGCGCCGCGACTTCGGGCGGCACCCCCGCCCCGCGGCGACGCGAGTGCTCGCGTCGAGGCGGGTCGGAGTCGCCCGCCGCCGCCTCGGGTCGCTGGGATGACGCGGTCATTTCCTGTACTCTACGCCACTGCCGCGATGAACCGCCGCGACGTCACCAGCCGCGACGTCACCGACCGCGGCGTCTCGTTTCTTCGGCATCGCCGCCACGTCACCCTTGGCTCGCGACGATCGCCACGCCCGCTCCGTTCGGCACGATTCGATGCCGCGCCCACCCGCCACCGCCCACAGCGAGATCGATGAGCTCGAAGACCACGACCCGCGACGCCGTCCCCGAGGATTTCCGTCAACTGCTCGACGCCAACGACCTGGCGGCGATCGAGAACGAATGGCTGGCGCGGGTCGACTCCGCGCCAGAAGATGTCGAAGTCTTCGTCGCCGTTGGCGAGCGACTCGCCGAGGTCGACAAAGACATGGCCTCCATCCTGCTCCAGACGCTCGACGACGAGCTCGAGGAGCGGCAGATTTGGGGCCCTCGCCTCGAGCTGCTGCGGCGCAAGGGCCACACGTTCTTCAAGCCGCCCGAGCTGCACGACGCCATCGTCGCGTCGATGAGCGGGCTCTACGCCGCGCGCGACAGCTGGGAGCACCTGGCGGACAAGATCGGCCTCGGCAAGGGCAAGGACGACTTGCGCAAGACGTGGCAGAAGGTGGAGCGCCTCGAAGGTTTGATGGCCTTCGAGGTCGGCACCATCGTCACGATGAAAGACAAAGGGGCCGCGCGCATCGAAGAGGTCAACCTGGCGCTCGAGAACTTCCTGGTCAAGTTCGACAATGGCCTCGAGCTGCGCGTCGGATTCGGCGGTGCGGCGAAGATCCTCGAGCCACTGGCGCCGGACCACATCCTGCGGCGCAAGCTGGAGCGTCCGGAAGAGCTCGAAGCGTTGCGCGACGACGATCCGAGCGAGCTGCTGCGCCTGGTGCTGCAGTGTGAGAACCGGCCGCTGCTGTCGACCGAGGTCAAGCAGATCCTCGAGGGCATCGTGTCGCCGTCGCGCTGGAGCCGCTGGTGGGCCGCGGCGCGCAAGCACCCGCAAGTACTCAACGATCCGAAGAACAAGCGCGCCTACATCTGGGTCGAATCGTCGGAAGACGCCCAGGACGCCGTTTGGCAGGCCTTCGAGAAGGCGGCGCCTCAGCGCCAGATCGAGATGCTGCGCCGCGAGGGCGAGCGCGACGAGTCGCTGCGCCGCCGCATGGCCGACACGCTGGCGCGGCGCGCGGCGCACGATCGGGCGAAGAAGCCGGGCCTGGCAGCGGAGATCTGGGTCGCTCTCGAGCGCGCCGACGTGCCGGCCGACTCGTCGGTCGACTGGTCGCCGCATTCGCTCGCGTCGACGCACGAAGACCTGCGCGCCGTGATCTCGGGCATCGAAGACCGCATCGCGCGCGAGCGCCTCTACGAAGTCGTGCGCACGCAGCGCGACAATTGGCCGGAGGTCTACGTCCAGGCGCTGTGGCTCGAGACCGACGCGCGCTCGATCGACAAGCTCGTCGAGCCGCTGCTCGAGGCGCACGGCGAGCTCTTCGACCAGCTCTTCGATCAGCTGGTCTCTCAGCCGCGCAAGGCGCCCGCGACGTTCACATGGCTGGTGGAGCGTGCGGCCGAGCGTCCGGCGTGGCTCGAGCGCAATCCGGTGCGGCTGATGAACCAGCTGCTCTTCGCCATCACAGCCGACGAGTTCGCGCCCTACCGCGCCGCCCGCCTGGCGCCCCTGCTTGAGTCGGGCGGCACGCTGCCGCGCCTGCTCGACCATCTCACCGAGGACCAGGCGAGCGCCGCTCTCGACACGGTGAAGAAGTCGCCGGCGCTCGAGGACTACCATCGGCAGCCGTTGTCGAACGCCATCCGGCTCCGCTTCCCGAACCTCGACAAGGACACCGAGCAGCCGCTCTACGCGACTCAGGCGCAGATCCGCGCCAAGCGCGCCGAGCTCAAGCAGCTGGCCGAGGAAGAGATTCCCGAGAACCGCGCCGCCATCGAGTCCGCGCGCGAGCTCGGCGACCTGCGCGAGAACTTCGAGTACCACGCCGCCCGCCGCCGTCACGAGTACCTCTCGGCGCGTGCGACGAATCTGAACGAGGATCTCTCTCGCGTGCGGCCGATCGACGCGAAGAACGTGACCGGCGAGGAGATCGTGATCGGCACGCGGGTCACCTTCGACGGCGAGAACGGGACGCAGGTCTATACGATTCTCGGGCCGTGGGAGAGCGACCCCGACCAGGGCGTGCTGTCGAACGAGTCCGACCTTGCGCAGTCGCTTCTCGGCAAGACGAAGGGCGACGAGGTGATGCTGCCCGACGGTGCGTTCACTGTCGCGGCGATCGAGGCCTGGGAGTAGGCCGATTCGCATCTCGGCCTGCGTCGCGCTGCTGGCGCTGGCGCTCGGCGCGTCGCCGGGCGACGCCGCACGGGTCGACGACCTGCCGGTGTCCGCGGCGACCTATCTCGGCGGCGCGCTCGACGACGCCGCGGGAGGCGCCGCGGTCGCTGCCGACGGCACCCTGCTGGTCGCCGCGCGACTGCCGGGGCACGATCCGGGAGGAGTCGCCTCGACCGATCTGCTGGGCGGCGGCGACGGCGCCCTGACGCGGCTCGACGCTTCCGGCCGCCAGGTGCTGCAGACAGTGCGCCTCGGCGATGCGCTGGTCGATCTAGACCTCGCCGCCGACGGGCGGGTGGCGGTCGCCGCCCAGGGTCTCGGTCTGGTGTTGCTCGCCGCCGACCTCGGTACGGTCGCCTGGCACGATCCGCTGCCCGACGCCGTGCGCGTCGCCACCGGCGGCGACGGCACGGCGCTCTCGGTGGCGGTGCTCACCGCCGGGCGCACGGTGCGCGTTCTCGACGGAGCCGGCGGCCTGCGCGGCACGCGCAGCTTCGGGGACTCGGTGGTGGCCGACGTCACCGTCGCACCGGATGGCCAGAGAGTCGTGGTCACCGGCTTCAACAACCGCACCACGAGCGGCGGCACACCGGTGCAGGTGCCCTTCGTGCGCGCCTTCGACCCGACCTTGACGACGCAGCTCTGGCGCGCCTACGACTGGACGGCCGACCAGGTCGCCGCACAGGACAACAGCCTCGCCGACTGCCGCGGCGTGCGCGTCGCCTTCGGCGCCGACGACTTCCTCTACTTCGCCGGGCGCACCGACGGCGGCAACACTACCTTCCGCTTCGATCCGCTGGTCATCGACCGCCGTCTGCCGTCCGACGAACTGGTGTCGTACGACCCGTTCAGCAATACGGCCGGCATCAGCGGCTCGTTCGCGATCACGGTCTTCGGTCGCTTCGAGCCGGCGACCGGAGACGTGCTCAAGCTTCAGCTGCTGCTCGCCCGCCTGTCGAGCGGCAACGGCAACACCGTCGTGCCGGCGGCGATCATGGCCGACGCGTCGGGGCGGGTCTTCGTCGGTGGGCGCGCCTTCGCCAGCATCCAGGAGCGCGATCAGCAGCGCATCGCCGGTCAACCGGTCGGCCCGTACCAAAGCGGCGAGGCCTTCCTGCTCGCGGTCGACCCGGACTTTCTAGCGCGCGAGGTGTGGACCGTGTTCACCGCGCCCGGCGGCACGCAGAACACGTCTGTGGTCGGCGTCGCCGAACGCGCGGGCCGCGTCGCCTGGTCGATCGACGTCGCCAACGACACCGCCCGCCTGCTCACCGTCGACGCCCTGCAGCCGACCCGCGACGTCGGCACCTCGGCCTACCTGGCGACGCGCCTGTGGACGCTCTTCGGCGACGGCTTCGAATCCGGCGACCTCGGCGCCTGGTCGGCGAGCGTGCCGTAGCGCGCCGACGACGGCCGGTAGTTGCTCGATCCCGGTCAGCGACGAGTGCGAAGCTCTAGACTTCTGCTCGCGGCCCCCGACCTTACCGGGTGACTTCGGGACCGGGTGGCGCCTTGTGATCTCTTCGAAGGGTTGGCTTGGCCCGACGCTCGACCGAAGGCCGGGCCAAGCCAGGTTTCTACTACGTATTCTTCGCCGGCCAATCGAACCGAGCGAGCCATGGGGCCTTGACCAGGAGCCCACACTCTTGAGAGATCAAAGGCCCTAGCTTCGCAAGGAAGCCAGGGCCCTTTTTTCTGACGATCGATGGAACTGAAGACTAGGTTCCGACGATGAGGGCTCCGACGATCAGGGCTCCGGGCAGATCGACACGTCGTCAAAGAGCGCCGTCGAGGTCACGGAGACGTTGTTCGACACCATGGCGAGGCCAACGTAGAGCGTCGGGGGCAGGGCCAGGATCTCGATCGAGCCACCGAGGCCGGTGGGCGGCTGAATCCAGGTGGTGCCGTCGTCGAGTGAGTATTCGACCGTCAGGACCTGGCCGCTACGCTCGATGGCTAGGCAAACGGCGCTCGGAGCGCCGAGCACTTCGGTGGCGACCTTGACGTTGCCGACGCCACCGTAGACCTCGCGGGCGACGAATTGCAGGCGCTCCTGGACCGGGGCGAGCATGGCGAGCAGGCGGATGTCGAAGTGGTCGAGGCTGGCGCGCGCCATCAGTCCAGCCTTGCGCCATTCCTTGCCGGTGGTCATGGTGGTCGAATCGAGCGTCGTCTCGATGCGGAAGTCGCCGGTCAGTTCTTGGTAGAGGAAGCCGGCATTGTCGACGCCGTAGTAGGCGGAGGCGCCGTCGGAGGTCAGGGCCAACTCGAGGTTGCCGCCGTCGTCGACGATCTCCACGGACTCCTGGTTGGTGTGGCCGACGCCGACGAGGGTCCAGGCGGGATCGATGGTTCCGTCCTCGAAATCGTAGGTCGTGGCCGCACAGCCCGGGGTGCCGAATTGCACTTCGTCGACGACTTCACCCGCGCCGCTCGGCGATCTCAAGATGATGCGGCCGATCGGAGCCTCGGAGACGACGCCCCAAAAGGACAGCGTGGGCCCAGAGGGAGTCTCGGTGAGGTCGAGGGGCGCTCCGAAGATATCCTCGATCGTGATCTGCAGATTCTCGGGGCCGCCGGCGGTGGCCAGGTTCAGGCCGACGGCGTAGACATCGGTGTGGGTGAACTCGAGGATGGTCACGGAAGCGAAGAGGTCGGCGGCCATCATCGGGGTCGTGTTGCCGAAAATGCCGGTGCCGAGGGCGACGATGTTCCCGTTGTCCGTGGTGATGCTCAGGCCGTCGGCGAGGCCGCCGGGGCCGAAGCATGGATTGCCCTGGGTAACGGGATTGCCACAATCGACAACGTCGCCCGGCGACACGGTGGCGCTGGAGAAGTCTTCGAGCGGCAAGCCGGGCGCTGCGGTCTCGAAGCTCGAGCGGTCCGAGAAATAGCTTGAAGCGGCCTTGGTGGTCGGCGCCAGTGCGCGATTTGGCGCCACAGTGATCTTGTTTGCGATTGAGAGGGGGCCGGTGACCTGCAGATCGCTGAAGCTCGTCGGCTCGCTCGCCATGGAGACCGGCGCCAGCGCGACCAGGGTGCCGAGCGTGACGGTGCGCAAGGTGGAGGCACGCAGGAGGGAAGCTCGAAGGGTGGAGTTCAGGGTGCGACGTGTGCTCATCATTCTCTTCCTCTCAGATCAACTCAAGTGTTTGCTGTGGGCTTGGTGCCCCAAGGGCAAACAAAGCCTATTTTTGTGTTTGCACGCACACATCAGCAGAATTGCGTATTTTTCGTTGGGGCCGAACTCGCAAGTCTGCTGATGGGTGCTCGCGTAGGGTGCTCTGAGCGGCGGGCCTCAGGCCAGGCCGAGGCGCTCGTCGAGCGTCGTCAAGCAAGTCGTCGCGTAGGGCGCAGAGTGTCGCCTGGTCAGTCCCTGGGCGAGCAGCTTGAGGATCTCGGTTTCTCGACGGGTCAGCGGCTCCGGGTGGGGGCGGTGGCCGACAGCCGATCCCTGGTAGATTCTGTACCCATGCTGACACGCCGCGACTTGATGGTGCGTACCGCCGTTCTTTTCGGCGGTACCGCGGTCTCGGGCGCCGGGAGCGGTGCGGCGGACGGAGGACCGACGATGTACGGACTGATCGGCCAGATGAACGCCGTGCCAGGAGAGCGCGAGAAGCTCGCCCGCATCCTGCTCGACGGCACCCGCGACATGCCGGGCTGCCTGAGCTACGTCATCGCGCTCGACGGCGACGACGAGAACGTGCTGTGGATCACTGAGGTCTGGGAGAGCGAGGCGGCGCACCAGGCGTCGCTGCAGCTCGAGTCCGTGCAGGCGGCGATCGCCGAGGGGCGGCCGCTGATCGCTGGCTTCGGCCAGCGCACTGTCACCACGCCGCTCGGTGGCCACGGCCTGGCGACGGGCTGAGGCAGACGGCCCGCCGGAGTCACTCGCTCCAGGAGCCGGCCCGGCGGCGCATGTCGCCGGCCTCGAAGCTGTCGCTGAAGAGCGCGTCGGAGCCGTCGTTGGCGCGGTGCGCAGCACGGTGGTTGTTGGACATGTCTGGTCGCTCTCGTCGCCTGCACCGGACGACTGGATTCGCGATGCCTCCGACAACCCGCCTCGGGTACGCCTAGGCCATGACGGCGATGGAGTCGAAGAGCGGCGCCGCGAGCCGCTCGTCGCCCTCGACGCGGACCGCCGGCTCGTTCTCGGCCGCCTCGCGGCCGACTCGACGGCTTGTGAAGAGGCGCCAGGCGAAGCGTTCGGGCATCACCACGCGGGCGTCGGCGGAAGCCCACGGAGTCGTCTCACCGAGGCCGAGGTGCCAGGTGCCCTGGCCGCGCAGCAGGCGATACGCGTAGAGCTCGCGACCTTCGATGCGCAGCTCGAGCCGGCGACCCTCGGCGGCGTCGACCGCGCGGTAGGTGTGGGGCAACGCGTGTGCGAAGGTGTCGAAGATCGGGCGTGAGGTCCACGGATCGTCGAGTGCCGGGGCGCCGACGGCGAGCCGGATTTGCTGCTGATGCAGCCAGCGCTCGGTGAGCTCGCGTGCGATGTCGAACCAGGGCTCGGGACGCTCGTCGCCCGCCCAGGCCACCGGGAAGGCCCAGTCGCCGTCCAGGTCGGCGGTTTCGACCCAGTCGCAAAAGCGCGGCTCTTGGTCGCGGATCAACTCGAGGACGATGCGGGGGCTCAGCCGTCGCGCCGCGTCGACCCACTCCCTGTTGAGGGTATCGAGGAGGCTCAACAGGTCGGCGTAGGACTCGATCGGTGTCGCGGGGGGCGGGGGTCGCATGCCGTCGCGTGCGGTGGAGAGCCGCCGATAGCCCGTGTCGACCAGATGCGCCACGAGGTCGCGCACGGTCCATGAGGAACACACCGTTGGCGCATGCCAGGCTTCGTCATCGAGCGACTCGAGGAGAGAGAGCAGCTGGCGGCCGAGTGGACGAAAGCGGTCGCTGACCTGCAGCGGAGGAAGCTCGGTGAGAGTCATGTGCCCATCGTATAGGCAAAAAAAACGGCGGATCTGGTCCGCCCTGGAGACTTGATCGAGGTTTCGCCGAGTGCTCTGCTTTGGATGCAGGGAGACGAAAAAGAATCATTCGCCGCCGAGCAGGGCGAGCACGTCGTCGACGGCAGCGATCACGGCGGTCACATCGCGCGCGACGTCGACACCGTCGCGGATCTGGCGAATCCGTCGCTGCACCGTGGCGTTGGCAGCGCGCAGATCCTCGTGAAGGTCCTCGGCGCGGTCGATCCAGCCGTCGGCGGCGCGTCCGCGCAGACGGTCGATCTCGCGCTGCAGACGCTCGAAGCGCGTGGCGACTTCGTCGGCGAGCTCATTCTCGCCGGCGATGCGGGCCCGCATCTCGACCTCGATCAGCTTGCCCGACTGGCGGATCAGCTGGTGGATCAGCTCCAGCTCGCGCTCGATCGTCATGGCGACTCCTGGGTGGCGAGGCGGTCGACGGTCTGCCGCAGCTGCGTCGCGCGGCGCGCGAAGTCGTCGGCGGCGGCGGTGCCGGTGGGACGAGTCGACGCGGCGGCGGCGAGCTCGGCGTGGGCCGCGGGAAGCTCGGCGTAGCCGGCGTCGAGCAAGGCGAGCGTCCTGAGGGTCGAGCGCGTGCGGTCGTTGAGCGCCACGATCGCTTCGGCGCGCGACCGGCGATCGAGCGCGGGGTCGGTGAGGAGCGCTCGGAAGGATCGCTGGTATTGCGTCTGCACGCCGCCCGCCAGAAGCTCGGTCGACGTCTGCAGGTGCGCGCCGACGTCCTCGATTGCAGGCTGGACTTCGCGGATCGCCGCCTCGAGATGGTGCCGTCGGCGCGACTCGATCGCCTGGCGGAAGAGCGCGGTGGCGGTGCCGCTGATCAGCGCCAGCCGCTGACGTGGGGCGTCGAGGCGCAGGGCGGGTGTCGCCTGCGCCAAGGCGGCGTTGAGCTCGACCGCCAGGGTGTCGAACTGGTCGGCGGCGAGTGAGTCGCTCTCGGCGCGGGGCGTCGACGAGCCGGCCAGGGTCGCCAGCAGCTCGGCGTAGTCGACCAGAGCCTGGTTCAGCGTCCAGAGCGCCCCGCGAAAGCGCTCGAGCTGGAGGTAGAGCGGCTCGATCTCCTGACCGTCTGGATCCGACGGCACGGTCAGCGCGGCGTCGAACGGGGTCGGCCCAGGGAACTCGAGCCCCAACACGAAGGGCTCGACCTCACCGCGTTCGACCTGGTCGAGAAACGTCGCCCGCGCCGCTTCGAGATCACTCCGCGCCTGCACGTCGGCGCTGTCGCGCAGGGCGCGAGTGCCGAGGGTGAAGGCATCGAATGGCGCGGGGTCGGTGCTACGGCAGCCGATGGCGGTGAGCGCCACCAGGAGCGCGATCGGCAGGGCTCTGCGCATGCTCTGGGTTCCGCGCCGCCGTCGCTCAGGCCGTGACGATGGCGACGCCGGACGAGGCGCCGAGGCGGTCGGCACCGGCGCGGATCATCGCCAGGGCGTCGTCGCGGTCGCGGATTCCGCCGGACGCCTTGACCCGTAGGCTGTCGCCGGCGACTTCGGCGAGCAGCGCGACGTCGTCGACTGTGGCGCCGCCGCCGGCGAAGCCGGTCGACGTCTTGACGAAGTCGGCGCCGCTGCGCGCCACCAGCTCGGTGGCCGCGCGCTTTTCGTCGTCGCTGAGCAGAACAGTCTCGATGATCACCTTGGTGACCACGTCGTCGCGCTCGCCATGCACCGCCTCGACCCACGCCGCGAGGTCGGCGAGTACCTCTTCGTGGCGTCCGCTCTTCAACCACGAGATGTTGAGCACCGTATCGAGCTCGTCGGCACCGGCTTCGATCGCGCGCGCGCTCTCGAAGATGCGCACTTCTGGGTCGACATATCCGAACGGAAAGGAGATCACGGTGCACACGTCGACCTCGGAGCCGCGCAACGCCACCGCGGCGCGGCGCACGTAGGCCGGCGGCACACAGACGCTGGCGAACTCGTGGCGCAGCGCCTCGACCAGGAGCGTGTCGTACGCCTCCGCCGGCGCCTCGGGCTTGAGCAGGGTGTGGTCGATGTACTGGGCCAGCGGCCGCGTCAACACTGTGTCGCTCGTCATGCGCCGATTAGATCACGGACCCTTTCGAGCACGGACCGTCAAAGCGCCGAGTGCACGGCGTCGGGGCGCGGACGCGGACGGAGAGGGCGCAAGACGCCGAGCTCGACGCCGGTGTAGTAGTGCTCGAGAATGTCGCGGTAGGCGGCGCCGCGGCGTGCCATTCCGAAGGCGCCGGCCTGGCTCATGCCGACCCCGTGGCCCCACCCGCGGCCGCGGAAGAACCAGCCGGGCTCGCCGCCGCGGCCAGCGCGTCGCTCGGCCCAGAACAGGGTGTCGGGCAGGTCGAGGGTCCAGCGGATCGCAAGCCCCTCGACGGTGAGCCGCCGTCCCCCCGTTCCGTGGAGCGCGAGTCGACCGACGCGGCCCGAGACGCCGCGCTCGAGGATCTCGAAGCGCTCGAAGCCGAAGCCGGGGTAGCGCTCTTCGACCTGGGCGCGCAGCGCGCGGTCGCTTTTCCAGCGCGTCCACGACTGGCGTGGTGCATGCTTGGCGCCGAGCGTTACCACCGGCGCGTCGACCGGGTGGACCAACGCAACGATCTGTCCGCCGCTGCGGTAGACGTCGAGCGGATCGCCGGCCATCAGGTCGAGCTCGCCGGCGATCATCGCATCGCCGCGCCGACGGTAGGTGAGCACGCGGTCGGGCAGCGGCACCTCCAGGTGCTCGCCGCCGCGGCGCAGGCGCAGCACGCCCGACACGGCCTGGAGGAAGTGACCGTCGAGGCGCTCGACGACGCCGAGATAGAGCGCCAGGTGGTGGAGCAGCATCTCGGCCTGGTCGGCGCGGAGCTCGGCGTCGTCGGGCGGCGCCGCCAGGCCGCTCGTATGCAGCGCCGTTGCGAACTGGATTTCGCGCGGGCCCCAGCCCGCCGGCGGCGCGCCGAGCAGACGGACGAGGCGGTTCTCGGGCGAGGTCAGGCGACGATCGAGCGCGAGGTCGAATATCGACGCGACGTAGCGCAGCACTTCACCGCGCTCCAGCGATCGGAGGCGATCGCGCGGCACGCTCAGACCGGCGCGTAGCGCGAGGTGCTCGAGGCGCGCCGAGAGCACCGCGGCCGGTGGACCGGCGGTGGGTGGCAGCAGGCGGTGCATCAGCGCGCTCTCGAGCGGAGCGTCGCCGCGAGCGCCGCCTCCGAGGCTGGTGACGCCGGCCTCGAGGCAGGGCACGCCGCGCAGGTAGGCGCCTGTTTTGAGCGGGAACACCACCTCGACGTTCTCCGTGTGGCCGCCGCAGGTCGCGCTGTACAGGGTCTCGGCGGGACCGCCGTCGAAGAGAACGACCTGTCCGGCGGTTTCGGCGATCGCTCGGTCCGACAGCGGATGCTCGACCGAGCGGCCGCCGTAGACCTGGCAGCGCGGCGTCGAGCAGAGGTCGTAGCCTTCGTCGGCGAACTGATCGAGGTTGCGTACCGTGTAGGTGCGGGCGGCGACGGCCTGGGCCTTCAGTGCCTCGAGCTCGTTGTAGAGCTCGGGCCCCATCTCTTTCGGGACCACGCCGCGCAGGTACTGCTCGAGCGGCAGCTCGTTGATCACATTGAGCCGGCCGCGGTCATTGAGGTAGACGAGCAGGCGCCCGCGGAAGAGGGTGCCGTCGTAGCGGAAGGCGGTGTCCCGCGAGCCGCTCGAGCTCTCATCGTCCGCCGCGGAGGCGGGCCGTGGAACGACCTCGAGCCAGCGCCCGGCGACTCGCGCGCGGCGTTCGCCACGGTGCACGATGAAGGCCGGGTCGCGCAGGCCGGCGCCCTCGCTGACCAGGAAGGCTGCGGCGACGCCATGGACCTCGAGTGCGCCGCGCGCGGCGTCGGCGGCGTCGCGCAGCGCGAAGCGACCGACGCGCACGCGGTAGAGGTCGGTACCGGCGTCGAAGACTGCATCGGCCTCCAGGTCGGTGGCGCTCTCGAGGCGTTGAGCGAGCCCTTGGGCCTGGCGTTCGTCCTTGAGTGCCGCGACCTGCAGCCGCCACACCGACGCACCGCCGATCGAGGCCGCCGGCTCGACGCGCATCGGCTGGTCGAGGGGGACGGCGCCGCCGTCGACCGCCAGCTGGTAGCCGGTCTCACAGCACGGCAGGTCGACCGCCGCGAGATCGGTGTCGAGTCCGACGCGCAGCAGCAGCGGGCCGTCGTAGCGCGAGGTGGCGGCATCTTGGAGGCCATTCGTCGCCGCCGGTTGCACCCCGGGCGCCGGGGCGCTCGACGCGGCGCGTGGCGGCTCCGTCGTTGTCCCTGTCGTGCCTCGGGTCGCCGGGGATGCTGTCGAGTCTGCTGACGCGGCGAGCGGTTCGACCGCCAGGGTCGCGTCCGCGAGCAGCGCCCCCGGAGCCGACGCGGCGCGGGTCGGTGCCGGCGGCGGCGATGGCTGCGACGGTTCGGCGACCCGCACCACCCGCGGTGGAGTGGGCTCGCTCGCGTCCTGCGTCGAGACCGTGCTGGTGCAGGCCAGCGGCAGGCAGGTGAGCGGCAGCGCGAGGGCGAGGAGGCGAGTGAGAGGGGTGCGCAGAGTCGATCGGCGCCGCACCGTCGGCGCCGTACGGTGCGTCGGCTTGGGATCTCGCATCAGCCGCCGAGCCGATGTTGGGTCTGCTTCACCTCGCGCCGGTAGTCGGCGGCGGCGAGCACCACTGGCTGCGCCATCTCGTAGAGCCGCGACACGAGCGAGGCGCTGAGCCGGCTGGCGAGCAGGGTCTCGCGCTTGGGCCCGCGCTCGGGCTCGTCGGACTCGATGCGTCCCGAGGCGGTGCCGCGGACGCGGGTCGCGCGCACCTTCTCGCGTTCGAGCTGGTAGTTGGTGGTGAAGAGGGTCGTTCGCCCCTCGGTGTACCGCGAGTTGATGATCAAGTAGAGGTTGTCCATCGCCCACTCGGTGGGTTTCTGCGCGCCCAGCTCGTCGAGCACCAGGACCTCGGCGCGGATCACCGGCTCGAGCAAATCGGCGCGCGTCTGCTGTACGTCGGCGCCGAAGGTCGACTGGATCTCGTAGAGCAGGCGCGTGAAGTCGACGAATCGCCCGCGCAGGGCATATCGCTCGATCAGCTCCTGCAGAACGGCGACGGCCAGGTGCGTCTTGCCGGTGCCCGGCGGGCCGATGAAGAGCAGGCCGGAGCGACGGAACTCGCGCGCCTCGGCGTCGTAGAACGTCTTGACGTAGCGCTGGGCGAGGCTCTTGGCGCGGGTCAGGCGCGCCGACGCCTCGGGCCCTCCGCTGACCATGAAGTTGCTCAGCCGGCAGCGCCGATAGTGGGCGGGAATCCTCGAGCGCTCGAGGTTCAGCTCGAGGCGTCGACGGCGCCGGCAGACGCAGGGCACGGCGCGCCCAGCGCCGCCGTCCCGCTCGACGCGCCAGCCGCGGCCATGGCAGTGCGGGCAGGTGTCGTCGGCGAGCCGCGGCGCGTCGCCGGCGCGTGCCGGCGGTCGGTCGGTCGGGGTCGTCGTGGGGCCCGTCGCCATGCCGCGGATGCTAGCACCGCCGACGGCCGGCGCGTGTCGGTCGCGCCGGCTCGTCTCGAGTGCTCGGCTCACTGCGCGCGGCGGCAAGCCCCGCCCCGTCGCGGTCCGAGCTCGCTGGAAGGCCGAGCGGTAGTGACGGCCGACCGGCGGTCACTGCAGGACGACGAGCACCACGCGGCGGTTCTGCCCTCGTCCTTCGCGGTCCGTGTTGTCGGCCACCGGCTTCGACTCACCGTAGGAGACGACGTTCATGCGGTGCAGCGGCAGCGCATGCTCGCGGTTGAGGTACTGGCGTACGGCGTCGGCCCGCTGCTGGCCGAGCTCCATGTTGTAGTCGTCCGAGCCGGTCGAGTCGGTGTGGCCCTGGATCTCGATGTAGACCGGCACGCCCTGCTGCTTGAGCTCTGCGGCGAAGGCGTCGAGGGCGCCATGGGCGCCGTCCGACAGGCTCGAGCTCTCGAGGCCGAAGCGCACGTCGGCGTCCGACAGGGTGCGCTCGTAGAGCAGCTTGCCCTCGGCCAGCTTGCCAGCCTCGACCGCGCGCTCATAGGCTTCGCGCGCAGTCTCCGAGACGTCTGCGAGCTGCTCCTGCTGCTCGTCGATGCGAGTCTGATTGGCTTCGACCTGGCTTTCGACGCCGTCGACCCGGGTCTCGACCGGGGTGACCCGGTCTTCGACGTAGGTCTGCATCTTCTTCTCGGTGACGCAGCCGCTCGCCGCCAGGCCGCCGAGCGCGACGAGCACGACGAGGCGATGGCGGGCGGTCGGGTGGGGGAGGCGGCCGGCACGGTTCGGGAGATGGGATGTCATGTCTGGAGCTCCAGTCTCTGGTGAGGCCCGCGATCGCTCACGGCGCGGCGCCGACATAGCCCTGGCGGTGGACCACGTCGACGCCTCGGCGCGCGACGTCGACGCGCAGGCGATGGTAAGTCTCGGGCCCGCGGCCCGAGACGAGGAAACCGAGAGTGTATTGAGAGCGCAGCGCGTCGAGCACCGCATCGCCGGCGGCGCGCAGCTCGGCGCGGGTCCGAATGTCGAAGTAGCGCCCGTTGGTCGCCTCGGCGAGGCGGCGCAGCACCTCGGCGTAGCGCGCCGTGTCGTCGTCGACGGCGTCCGCGCTACGTGGCGGCGCCTCGACGGCGGATGCGGAGGCGAGCAGGCTGCCGCTCAGCGCCAGCACGAAGACCGGCACCTCGGCATGCTCGACCATGGAGCGGACGGTGTCGGGCGAGAGCACACTGGCGTTGTCGACGCCGTCGGTGACGACGACGGCGGCGGCGCGTCCGGAGCGCGCGTCGAGCTGCAGCTCGGGCACCCAGGCGATCGCGTCGTGGAGCGACGTGGTGCCGTACGCCTGCCAGCGGGCGAGCGCCTCGCGGACGACGCCGCGGTCGGCAGTGAACGGCACGTCGACCGCCATGGTGCCGCCGGCGAACGTGGCGACGGCGAAGCGGTCGTGGTCCTGCGCATGGGACAGCAGCCGGCGCAGCGCCGCGCGTCCCGCGTCGAGCTTGCCGGCGTTCGCCATGCTGCCCGAGAGATCCTGCAGAAAGACCAGCGCCAGCGGCGCCGTAGTGCTCGAGTCGACGCTCTCGATCGGCACCGGCCGGTCGTCGACGAAGAGCCGGAACTCGTCGGCCTCGAGATCGCCAACGAATCCGCCCGGTCCACGGACGCTGGCCGGCACCAAGACCCACGTGACGTCGGCGGACTCACCAAAGGTGAGCATCGGCTCGTCGGCGTCGAGACTGGACGCCAGGTCGGCGGCGCGTTCACCGTCCGCGGCGGCGGCCGGGCTCGGCACGGGCGCGGCGGCGGTGGGGGCGGCGACGAGCAGCAGCAGGAGGGCGAGAGCACACAGCACGGGTGAAGTATAGCAATCTTTCGATGAATGGCGCTGCGCGTCGGCATCGACGACCGACCGCTGTAAGATGTCGACGATGCCGAACTCGACTCGCCGCGTCGACAGCGCGCCCTCGACTGGCCATGGCGCCTCGCCCTCCACCGCTCCAGACACCTCCGAGACGTCGCCTGTTCAGGGCCACCGGGAGGCTTCGCCGGTGAACATCCGCAACTTCTCGGTGAAATGTGGGCGCTGCGGTGAATATCAGACGATCGTCGCCTTCCGTGCGCTCGACGACGCGTGGAACGAGTATGTCTACGAATGCGAGTCTCCGCCGTGCTCGGGCGATCCGTCGCTCAGCCGAACGCTGCTCGAGGTGCCGGCGGAGCTCGACGAGTTCGCCCGCCGGGATCCGTCGTGGCACGGCGGTGAGGTGCACGCGGGCGCCCGGCACGGCGCGCCCGAGAGCTGAGTTTTCGGCGACGCGCCCCGTCCGTCGGCAGGGTCGAATCTGCTAGGGTCACAGCCCTGGCATTCGCACCGCATCCCGCCTCGCGCATGCCCCTCCCGCCGATGTCGCCCGCCCGACGTCGGCCCCTCCCGACTCACCCCGATCGTTCATTTCTCAGCCCTCTGGCGGAGGTCCGCAATGTCCAACATCATCCACATCGTCGGCACCGGAACCATCGGCGAGCCGCTGATCGGTCTCTTTACCGACTTTTCCGAGCGCCTCGGCGTCGACGAGGTCACCTTCCACAAGCGTACGCCGATCGCCACAGAGCGGGCCCGCATCGCGCACCTGATGTCACGCGGCGCCAAGCTGGTCACCGATCCCGAGCGCAAGGATGATTTCGAGGCCCTCGGTCACAAGGTGTCGTTCACCGCTCAGGAAGCGCTCGAGCGGGCCACCGTGGTTGTCGACTGCACACCGGTCGGCAACCGGCGCAAGGAAGAGGTCTACAGCAAGCTCAGCGGGCCGAAGGGGTTCCTGGCGCAGGGCAGCGAGGCCGGCTTCGGCAAGCCGTATGCGCGTGGCATCAACGAGAGTTCGCTGATTCCGGGCGAGGATCGGTTCGTCCAGATCGTCTCCTGCAACACGCACAACATCACCACGCTGATCAAGACCCTGACGCGCGAGGACGACGACTCCTACTGTCTCGACGGCGGCACCTTCGTGTGCATGCGGCGCGCCAACGACATCACGCAGACCGACAGCTTCATCCCCGCGCCGTCGGTCGGCAAGCACGATGACCCCGCGTTCGGTACCCACCATGCCTACGACGCGCACCGCGTGTTCCAGACGCTCGGTCTCGATCTCAATCTCTTCTCGAGCGCGGTGAAGCTCAACACGCAGTACATGCACTCGCTGTGGTTCAACCTGCGCCTGACGCGCGACATGGACCTCGACGAGGTGCGCCGTCGCTTTCAGGCCAACGTGCGCGTGGCGATCACCGAGAAGCGCCACGCCAACCTGATCTTCAGCTTCGGGCGGGATCACGGCTACTACGGCCGCATCCTGTCGCAGACGGTGGTGGTCGATCCGACGCTCGCGGTGCGTCACAATCGCGAGATCTATGGGTTCTGCTTCACCCCGCAGGATGGCAACTCGCTGATCTCGTCGGTGGCGGCGACCCTTTGGTTGATCGATCCCGACTGGCAGACGGTGTCGAAGCGCCTCGACCCGGTCCGCCGCTGGGTCTATCACGAGATCTGACGGTATGCGTCCGGCAAGCCGCCGGGCGCTCGTACGACCGCTCGAGCACGATGCACGACGACGACACTGAGACGACGCCGCCCACACAGCCTCCGACCGATCCGGCCGAGGAGGCCGGTGGAGGGAGCGGCGAAGCATCCGGCGACGGCGGCGGCACAGCGCCGCGGCGTCCTCGCTGGGGCTGGGCGAGCGGGCCGGCGATCGACTCGGTCGCCGAACCGTCGCCCACGCCCACGGAGCCGGCCGACGAGGTGCAGGGGACGACGTCGCAAGATCCGGACGAGCGCTCGGAACGCCCGCGTCGCGCAGGCCGTGGTCCTCGCCCGCAACGCCCCGAGGGAGAGCACCGCGCCGAATCGTGGCGAGGTCCTCGCCGGGACGATGCCCGCCGGGGTGGTCCACGACCGGGCGGCCCGCGCCGAGACGATCCCCGCCGGGGTGGTCCCCGACCGGGCGGCCCACGCCGAGATGGCCCGCGCCGAGACGGTCCTCGCCGTGACGGTCCCAGGGGCGGACGCTTCGAAGGTCCGCGGGGCGGGGAGCGTCGGCCGCACGGGGCGCCGCGTCCTGAGCGCGCACGGCGCGAGGCGCCGAGGGTGCTCACCGAAGTCGTCGAGAGCGAGCTGACGATCGACAAGCTGGTCTTCGGCGGCGACGGCCTCGGCCGGATCGACGGCATCCCCGTCTTCGTGCCGCGCGCGGCGCCGGGAGACCGGCTCTACGTCAAGGTCGTCGATCGCCAGACGAAGTACGCGCGCGGCGAGATTCTCGAGGTGCTCGAGCCCGGCCCGGGCCGGCGTGAGCCGCCGTGCCCGGTGTTCGCGCGCTGCGGCGGCTGCGACCTCCAGCACCTCACCGACGAAGCGCAGCTGCGCGCCAAGGTCGAGGCGGTGGCGGAGACTCTGCGCCGCATCGGCCGCATCGACACCCGCGACCTCGAGGGAGCGGTCGAGGTCGTGCCCGGTGCACCCTTCGGCTATCGGCTGCGGACCCAGATTCATGTCGCCACCACCGAGCGCGGGCGCGAGGTCGGGTACTTCGCGCGCGGCAGCCACGACCTGGTCGCGATCGAGCAATGTCCGATCCTGGTGCCCGAGCTCGACGCATTGCTGCCGCAGCTGCCGCGCCTGGTGCGCGACAGCCACCATGCGCGGGTCGATCTCGCCGCTGGCGACGACGGTGCGATCACCGCGTCGCCGCCGCTCGACGGCCTGCCGCAGGGTGAGATCAGCCTGGGGGTCGACACGCCGGTCGGCCACTTCACCTACCGCTTCGATGCGCGCAGCTTCTTCCAGGGCCATCGCGGCCAGTTGCCCGAGCTGGTGCGCCGCGTGCTCGGCGACTTCGCCGACGCCGAGGGCACGGCGGTCGATCTCTATGCCGGTGTCGGTCTCTTCAGCCTGCCTTTGGCCCGTCGCTACGGCCGCGTCGTCGCGGTCGAGACCGACCGCATCGCCACCCGCTACGCGCGCAAGAATCTCGAGGCCCACGACCTCGACGGGGTCGAGGTCGCCAACGTGTCCGTCGAGCGCTGGCTCGAAGAGAACCTCGAACCGGCCACAGCCCGCGTCGTCGTCGACCCTCCGCGCGGCGGTCTGTCGGCGAAGGTGCGTCATCTGCTGGTGACCCGCCGCCCGGAGCGCATCACGTACGTGTCGTGCGAGGCGTCGACCTTGGCGCGCGACCTCAAGCAGCTGGGACGGCGCTACACCATCGAGCACATCGCGCTGCTCGACCTCTTTCCGCAAACCGGCCATCTCGAATCCGTCGTGCAGCTGCGGGCGAACGAGGAAGCACCATGAGCGAATTCCACCCGTCGACTCCCGCGATCGAGGGCGGCGTCTACACGCTGCTGCTGGCGAAAGAAGACTTCAAGTTCTCGTGCGGCCACTTCACTCTCTTCGGACCCGACGTCGCGGAGATGATGCACGGCCACAACTACCATGTCGCGGTCGAGCTCACGGGGGAGCATCTCGACGACGAAGAGCTGCTGGCCAGCTTCGTCGACGTCAAGCGCGCCGTGCGGGCCGCCTGCGCGCGTCTCGACAGCTTGACCCTGATTCCGCAGCACAGCCCGCACCTATCGATCGAGACCGACGGTACGTCGGTCGACATCCACTTCAGCGGCAAGCACTACCGCCTGCCGGCCGAAGACGTTCTGCTGCTGCCGCTGCGCAACACCTCGATCGAGGCCCTGGCGATGATGCTCTGGCGCGAGCTGGTCGACACCGTCGACGCGCGTCAGATCACCCGCCTCGGTGTCGAGGTCAGCGAAACCGCGGGCCAGAGCTGCTGGTTCCGCGCACCGATGCCGCCCTCGCCCCCGCCGGCGACGCCGATCGAGGCGCATCGCGGCGAGCGCTGAGCACTGACGACAGGGGCAGATGGCGGCCTAGGGGCAGACGGTGACTCAGGGGCAGACGGCGCGCAGACGGCGGCGTTGAGCGCGCTGTTCTTCGATCGACATCGCGCGCAGGTCCGCGAGCCTGTCTCCGGCATGCCACGGCGAAGTGATCACCCCGCCGCGGCGGACCGTGACGACCGGGCCGTCGGCCGCGTCGTGGCTCGACACCTCCTGGCGCCAGCGTCCGGCGGCGCCCTCGGAGGCGTCGTCGCGCGGACGAGGAGGGCAGCTTCCTGGAGGCATGTGTAGCTTCACGACGGTGTCGACGCTGCGCGGCGACCAGGTCGCCATCGCCTCGTCGCCGAGCGCGATCACCTCGTCGAGCTCCCGGGTCGTCGGCGTCAGGCGGAGTCCGGTCGGTAGATTCCAGGTGCCGCCGCCGACCGTGCCGTCGATCCGCGCCTGCAGGATCGCGGTCGGCACCCCGTGGGTCTCCGGCGTCGCCGTCGGCTCGGCTCCGGTCGAGCTCACTAGGCCGGAGTCGCTCGAGTCGGCCGGATCGTGGGCTCGCCAGGCGACCGCGCCGAGCCGATATCCCGGCAGCTCGGACTGCAGCAGGCCGCGCACCGCGTCGTCGACCTCGGCGCGCGGCGCGTTGCGCGCACGCAGCAGCCAGGGCACCGCCGCGTCGCCGCGCAGGTGGATCGCGGCGTCGCCGGTCGCCTGGCCGTCGGTGTCGACGGTAAGCTCGATCTCGAGCCGGCGGGCGTCGAGCTGCGGCTGGACCGGCAGGCGCACCAGCTCGCCGCCGTCGCCGCGGACGATCAGTCCGTGACTGCCGTGGAGCAGGGTATGCAGGTAGTCGGCGCCGCCGAGCGTCTGGGTCGGGTCGACGAAGAGGAAGCCGCCCGCCACAGGGTCATTGGGCGTGGTCTCGACGGGTACCGGGCCGTCGACCGGAACCGCGACGATCAGGTGGTTGAACTGCAGGGCGTCGGGCCAGCTCGGGTCGACCGGGCGCGCATCGTCGAGGCGGGCGAGCACCGGCAGCGCGTCGATGCCGACAGCGCGCAGGAGGTCGAGGAGAAGGAAGCTCTTGTCCTTGCAGTCGCCCCAGCGTCGCTCGAGCGTTTCGTGCGGCGGGCTCGGACGGTAGCCGCCGATGCCGACCTCGACCGCGACGTACCGCACCTGGTCGCGCACGAAGGCGACCAGGTCGTCGAGGCGTTGGCGCGGCGCGGCGTCGGCGGTGGTAAGGCTGCCGGCGAGGGCGCGCACCGCGGCGTCGTCGCGTGGGAGACCGTGGATCACTCCGCCGTACCAGCGGGCGACCTGCGACCATGCGGCGCCGCGGCGCCAGGCCCAGCGCAGGCGCGGCTTGCGCGAGACCGCGAGGGCCGGCTCGTCGGCGCCGGTGCCGTCGAGCCGGCCGCGGACGGTGACGACTTGCTCCGTGGCCTCGACCTCGAGACCGGTCGGGTCGCCGTCGAGGCGCCAGCGCCAGTTCTCGATCTCCGGCGCCGCGCGCACAGTCACCTCGAGCGTGACGTCGTCGTCTTCGAGGCCGAGCGGCAGGACATCGCTCGGATAGTACGGGCGATCGACGATCTCGAGGTCGATCTCGAGGCGCGCGCCGGTTACCAACTCGTCGGCCTCGAGCCAGATGACGCGCTGCGAGAGGTGCAGCATTCCGGCGGCGGTGACCTGTGACTCGTCGCGGTCGCGGCGTCCGATTCGGTCGCGGGCGCCGTCCGGCAAGACGACGACTCCCTCGGCGACCTCGAGGTGTCGATGCTCGTCGACCAGCACCGGCACCCGGCGCCAGGCTTCGACGTCGTCGGCGTCTTCGATCTCGACGACGAGGCGGCGCTGCTCGATCACGTGGTCGGCGAAGATCTCGATCTCTTGCCGTTCGTCGACCACGGCGGCGTGCGCCGACGGGGTGAGGTGGCCCGGGCCCAAGGAGACCAGGCTCAGAGGGGCCAAGCAGATCTGCAGACCGAGCTGCAGGGCCGCAATCCGTAAGCCTGTGGTCCGCAGATCTGTGGTCTGCAGATCTGTGGTCCGCAGACCGGTGGTCCACAGACCTGTGGCCCACAGACCTGTAGTCCACAGACCCTGCGTCACGGCGCCACCAGAACGAGCGGCTCCGCGTCGACCGCCGCTGCCGTCTCGTAGATCGACTGCAAGAGCGTGTACTGCTGCTGACCGAGGTACTCGGCCTGCAGGCGTTCGAAGGTGCGGTGGCAGACGGCCTGGCGCTGTGCCTCGTCGACCTCGCAGCGTGCGACGAAGCGGCCCGCGTCGCTGGCGTTGTCGGCCGCACGTGGAACGACCTCGACGCTCCAACCCTCCGGCCAGCGCAGCGTCGTCGTCACCTCGTCGCGCGCCGCGTGCAGGAACTGTACCGGTGTCAAGCGCTGTTTCGGCGGCAGCGTGAAGGGCTGCCCGTGGCGCAGCGGACGTGACGGCGCCAGGCTGGACTCGTCGCCGAGCACGTCCTCGTCGCGCTGGCGGAGCGCGTACTCGACGAGCAGGCGCTGTGCGTCGGGCTCGGGGGTCACCGTGAGGTCTTCGACATCGAAGCCCGGCCAGTCTTCGAGGAGCTCATCGCGCCAGCGCTCGGCGAGCCCCTCGTCGTCGCCGTCGATCTCGGCCCAGGCCCGAGCGCCGCGCAGCTCGAGGCGGCCGGTGCCGACCAGTCGCCCTTCGTCGTCGAGGGTGAGGTCGACCGTCGCGTCGCGACGGTTGGCGTCGGCGGTCGAGAACGGGACCTCGACCAGCTCGGCGTCGCGGTCGTCGATCAGCAGCACCGGCATGCCCTCGAAATGTGGTGCGATCTGACCGAAGGCGAGGCCCGGATCGGACGGGTCCAGGAAGACGGTTGCGCCGTCGAGCTCGACGGCCACGAGCGGCCAGTCGAACCACGATGGGTTCGGCACGTTGGCGTCGATGCGGCCGTCGAGGCGATTCGCCGCCCAGGCCGGGCGGGCGTCGATCTTGACGCCGTCGAGCAGCGTGACGAGCACGAGCGACTTCTCGGCCGGTGTGCCGAAGCCCGCGGCGAGAACGTCTTCGGCGTCGACTCCGTCGCGCGGGCCGAGCGTTGCGCCGTCGATGTCGGTTCGGATCTCGTCGCGCACGAAACGAAACAGCGTCTCGGCGCGCTCGCGTGCCGTCCCGCTCGCCGCCAACTGCTGTCCGCGCTTCTTGACCTCGCGTGCGCGCAGGAATCTCTTGTAGGCGTCCTCGACCAGGTCCGACACCAGCTCCCACGATTCGAAGATCGGGTACGTGCGGCCGCTCGACTCGAAGGCGTGCGGAATCACCATGAAGCGGTTGGCGAGATCGCTCGCGGGAAAGGAGAACGGCTCCTTGGGGAGGGCCGGGATGCGCTCCATCCAGGCAGTCGTCGCCTTGCCGTGGACGGTGCGCGTTTCCTTGCGCTGAATCGGGATCCCCGCCGTCTCGAGCGACCACAGGCGCACCGCAAGGCTGTCGGGCTTGTGGTAGGTGAACTCGGAGCGCATCGTCGGCACGTCGTTGTCGAAGTACCAAGGCGAAAGATAGAAGATGTCGGGCCAGGTGAAGACGACGTGGACGTCGAGGATGGCGCCGACCTGCACCGAGGGCATGGCGATCTTGGTCACATAGGAACGCGACGCTCGCGATACTTGTTCGCGGAACACGGCGTCGTCGCCGACCGGGATCACCGTACCGTCGGGCAAGACCGTGCGCGCCTCGAAGCGCATCATCCGCATGCGCTTGCCGTGCGGGATCGCGATGTCGCTCACCATGCTCACGCCCTCTTCGGTGAGCACTTTCGTTCGCTTCCAGACCTCGAGCTCCGACCAGGACTCGAGCGCCGGGTTCCCGAAGCGCAGCTCGGCTTTGTCGAAGAGGACGACCGCGGGCACGGCATCCCCTTCCTGGCCGAAAGCCTTCTCGGCCGCGGTGATCTCGGGAAAGTCGGCGGCGTGGCTCGGTCCTGCGAGCGCGAGCAGCGTCGCGAGCAAGACGGCGACGACTACACCGGTCTCGCAGCGAGCGGTGACGCGCAGAGCTCTGCAGCGGCGGACGGGTCGACTGTGATGTGACATGGGCTCCCCTCGAACCGATCGATCGCGCGGTCGCCGGTCGATCTAGGCGAAAGGTTTAACCCATGTTACACGAATCGATCACCGACCGAAAGCTCTTCCTTGTAGGCAAAATCTGAAGCAGACATCGGGTCGTCGCCGGGACGGTAGAGGCGATCGATCCCGAACACCGTGGCGTTGCCGCAGAGAATCGCCAGCCGGCCCTGACGCATGCCGAGGTAGGTGCCGGTGACGCCGTCGGGTCCCTTCTCCCAGCCCAGCGGTTTGCCCGACACGATGCGAATCGGCCGGTACTTGAAAAAGGCGAGAAGGCCGGACGGTGAATGGGCGCGCAGACGGTTGTAGACGCCGTCGGCGTCCATCGACCATGGCGCCTTGCAGTGACGGCGGTCCATGCGCTGGGTGTTGGTCGCCGAGCGCTCGTTCTGCTTGCGAGTCGCCGGATTCTTCGCGCGGTCGACCTTCTGAAGGCCCTGCCTGAAGAGCTCGGTGCCGATCTCGACCATGCGCGGCAGCAGCTCGCCGTAGGTCTCGGTATCGCCGATCTCGATCTCTTCCTGCAGGAGAATCGGTCCGGCCCACGGCTCCTCGTCGATGCGGTAGACGGTGACGCCCGTTTTCTTCGCACCTTCTGACAGAGCGGCGCGAATCGCATGCTCGCCGCGGTACTTCGGCAGCTTGCTCGCGTGCAGCCCGAGGCCGCCGCGCGCAGCGTGTGCCAGTAGCTCCGGGGGCACCGGGCGGCCGTAGTCGGCGTCGACGATCAAATCGGGCTTCAGCTCGGCGATCGGTTTCTGGACCCGCTCTTCTTTGCCGCGCCGCGAGGTGACTCGGCGGACGCCGTGCTCCTCGGCCCAGTCTCGAACCGGATGAGTTTGCGGTGTGGCGCGTGCCGGCAGCCGGATCTCTTCCTCCGGCTCGGCCAGACCCGCCTCCGGTCGGGTGACGATGATCTCTGGCTTCAGTCCGAGCTCAGTGAGGACGTCGAGAGCGGGGGCGGCCAACTCGTGGGTTCCGAAAAAAGCGACGCGATGAATGTTCTTCACCCGCCGGATGGTAGCAGACGGTGGCGGGCTCGACGGCGCGGCGACGTACGCGCAAACGATGCCGGGTGAGACGGTGGCCCGCGTCCCGGCGTCGTCTCTTGGGGAGCGACTCGCGTCCGCGGCGTCGCCCTCGACGTGATTCTTCATCGTTGGGTGCGCTCGATCGCACCCGCTCGCAGTTCACCTCAGCCCGACAGCTCACGTCGTCCCGACATCACCGCGTCGCCGACCACGGCGCGGGGAGGTTCTCATGAGTCACTCCCGGACCCTTCATGCCGCGGCGGCCGAATCGCCGAAGCGCCGACGATCGGTCGGCCGTCTGCTGGTCACCGCCGCGGGTGCGCTCGCTCTGGCGCCGCTCTGGGCGCAGGCGCTCGACGCTCTCGAGCTTCGCGGTACCAGCGGCTCGTCGGTGCACACGGCACCGGGTTCCGCCGTCTTTCTGACCCTCAGCGCCCTCGCCGTCGCCTGGGCCGCTTCGGTCGCGGCGTCGCGTGGAGCGCGAGTCGCCGCCCTGGTGGCTGCCACCACGGGGAGTCTCGCCGGCCTCGTCGTCACCCTCTCCCACCCGGGCCTGGCGCCTGCCGCGCAGCCGCTCGCCGTCCTCGCGACGCTCGGAGGACTCGTCGGCGGAGCGGCCGGCTTCGCCTGGCGACACCTGCCGCCGTGGATCGACGCCGCGTTCGCGTTGCGGCGCCGGCGAGCCCTGGTCTGGACCCTCACCGCCCTTTTCGCCGTCATTCAGCTGGCGCGCTTCGCCACCTGGGCCGCCGATCCGTCCCGGTCCTCGGCGCACGGGCTGTTCGTGCCAGCGTTGGCGTTGCAGGCGACCGGTTTTCTCGCCGTCGCGCTGTGGCTGGCCGTTTGGATCGGCGGTCGCCCCGGGCGCCTCGCCGCTGCCGCCGTGCCTCTGGTGCTGTCGGCGTTTCCAGTGCTGCATTCGATGCGGATAGACGCACACGGTGGCGTGCTGGTGCTCGCCGTCGGCGCGATGCTCGCGTTCGACCGGCGGCGGACGATGCTCGGGGGCGCGCTGCTCGCGGCGGCTGTGGTCGTCGAGCCGTTTCCTGTGGTGTTGGTGGCGCTCCTGGTGGGGTCTCGGCGCTGGCCCGCAGTCGGCGCGACCATGCTCGGCATCACAGTGTGCATCGCCGCCGCGCTGGCGACCTACGGCCGTGGACCCGTCATTGACTTCGCCACCGACCAGCTGCCGCGCTTCGGCGATGGCGCCGTCTTCGCCTTCGCCGACGCCTGGCCCGAGGGTCGCGAGCTGGTGATCGCCGCCTGGACGACGCGGATCGGCGTTGTCGGCCTGCTCGGCGCGGCGCTGTGGCTCGGCGCTCGGCAGCGTCGACAGCGCGAGCGGCGGTGCACCGACGACTGCCGCGTCGTGGTCCCCGAGCCGCATCACCTACGCGCCGATCGTGCGATCGGCTGGCTCGCCCTGCTCGGCCTCGGCTCGCTGGCCGGCGCCGGTGCCGTCGCTGACTGGATCCCCGCCGCCGCTGTTTGGATGCTCACGCTGACGCTCTACCGGTTGGGCCACTGGTCGAGCATCCGACGAGTCGTCCGTCACCTCGCGTGGATCGTGCTTTTCGCCCTGCACTCCGGCCTCCTCGGCGCCGTATCGCTCGGTCCCTGGGCCGACCTACAGAGACCAGGACCGGCCTCACTGCTCGCCGCGCTGGTGCTCTTCGGCACCCAGGCTTGGGGCCTGGCGCGGGCGTGGCACAGCGCGGCGTTCGACGTGGCGGCCCGCCGTGCGCTCGTCGCCTCGCGCCGCGGCTTCGAGCGCCGCGCCGCGTGATGCCAGAGCGCGGCGCCGCCGAGTGCGCGAGCTAGTCGAAGAGGCTCGCGACCTCGACGTCGAGTGTCGGGAAGAGTGCCGAGGCCAGCCGGTCACCTTCTTCGGCATCGAGCTCGCGAACGAGTCGAAAGGGACCGTCGGTGGAGTCGTCGGCGCGGCCGAAGATGCGCACAGTGAAGAGATCCGGGTCGATCAGCCAGTACTCGCGGACGTCGTGGCGCGCGTAGAGGCGGCGTTTCAGTTTCTCGTCGACCCGTCGCGTACTCGGCGACAGGATCTCGACCACCAGGTCCGGCGCACCCTGGAGATTCTTCTCGGTGAGGCGGTCGAGTCGCTCGGCCGATAGCCAGACGAGGTCGGGCTGGACGACGTCGTGCTCACTGAGTACGACATCGACTGGCGCGGGCATCAGTCGGCCGGCGAAACCCTTGGTCGTGTGGAGAAGGACGATCAGCTGGGTCAGAACGATCTGATGCACGGGGCGTGGAGCTGGGGACACGACGTGCTCGCCTCCGAGGATTTCGTGCCGACGGCCATCTTCAGGCAACAGGCAATAGTCGTCGTAGGTCCAGCGCAGGGGCTTGGGCAGACGACTCGATCGTCCCATCCGTGCCAGACGAGGTGTCGTGAGGGCGCTCGACATGGCCTGATCGTACCATCGGCGGGAGGCTGCGGGCCCGATAGTGCTGGCTGGGCGGCGCGGCAGGCACCGGCCTCGGATAAGATCCGGGCGAACTTTCGCTCCCGCAGCGCAGTGATCCGGCGTCGCCGTGCCGGGAGCCCCGGAGGAGATCGATGAAGAAGCTCATCCCGTTCGGGTGGATGATCGTCGCGTCGCTGGTGCTGCTCACCGGCTGCCAGCAGGCGACCGAAGAGACCGAAGACGTTTCTCCGCCGTCGGCTGACGAGACCGTCGTCGAAGAGCCTGCCGAAGAGCCGGGCACGCCGACGGTCGCCGTCGCCACTTTGCAGCCGCGCGAAGGATCCGACATCGCCGGCACGGTCACCCCGCGCAGGGCGACGGCTTCGTCACCGTGCGGGCCGACGTGTCGGGTCCCAGCGGTGCCGGCGTCCATGGCTTCCACGTGCACGAGATCGGCGACTGCAGCGCCGCCGACTTCACGTCGACCGGCGGACACTTCAACCCCACCGAGGCGCCGCACGCCGGACCCGATTCCGATCCGCGGCATGCCGGAGACCTGGGCAATCTCGAGATCGAGGACGATGGCACCGGCAGCCTGGAGCTCGACTCGACGATGCTCAGCCTCGATCCCGCGGCGCCCGGCTATGTCGTTGGCAGGGGCGTGATCCTGCACGAGGGCGAGGACGACCTCGAGTCGCAGCCGACCGGCGCTGCCGGCGGGCGCCTCGCCTGCGGCGTGGTCGAGATGGCCGACGTCGAGGGTCTCGTCGATGAGATCGGGGAGACCGTTGACGCGGTCGAGGGTTCGACTGAGGACGCGGCTGACGAAGTCGAAGAGGCCGCGGGGAGCTGAGCCCGCGCGTGCCTCGGCGCCTGCTCTGGATTCGGCGGGACTACGATGCGGCGAGCGGCGCCGGCGTCCGCGTCGGCGGTCTGATCGTGGGACTCGCCGCCCACTTCGACATCGTCGAGCGAACCCCGGAGGCCGTGCTCGGTGCCGAGCTCGCGGCCGTCCCGGCGCGGCCTCGCGGTCGCGCGTCCCTGCGTCCGTCGTGGCACCCGGGCCGCCCCAGCGGCTTTACTCGCCGGGTCGCGACGGTGCTCGACGCCGCCGCAGTCACGCACGGTGCGGATGCCATCGTCGTGTCCCATCCGGCTACCTATGCACGCCTCGGCGGGGCGCGCCCGGCGGCACCCCTGGTGCTCGACGCTTTCGACCTCTTGTGGACGCAGTCGGGAACGCGGCAGGTCGAGCTCGGTCCATCCCGTCGGCCGGGCCTGCGCCAGAGGGTGCGCCGCGGTTTGACGCTGCCGCTGCACGCTCTCCGGGCCGCCGCTGCGCGGCGGCTGGAGCTAAGGTTGCTGGCGGGCGCGGACAGGGTCTGGGTGTGCAGCGAGCTCGACCGCGAGCGCTTGATCCGCTCAGCATCGCGCCGCTCGAGGGTCGAGGTGGTGCCGAACTTTGTGCCCGCGCCACCGGCTCCCGAGCCTCCCGAAGACCCTGTCTTTGAGAGCGCAGCCTCTGCCCGAGGAGACCGCATCCTCTTCGTCGGTGCCATGGGCTACCACGCCAACCGGAGCGGTCTGTCCTTCTTCCTCGATTCGGTGTGGCCGCGCGTCCGAGAGCAGAGACCGTCGGCGCGGCTGCAGGTGGTCGGGCGGTGGCCGGACTGGGCGCGGCCGGGTGACGAATACCGCCAGCCAGGAGTCGAGGTGCTCGGCTTCGTCGAAGATCTCGAACCGCTGTGGCGCGCCGCGACCGTCTTCGTCTGCCCTCTGCTCGTCGGCAGCGGAACACGCATCAAGATTCTCGACGCTTGGGCGCACGGCGTGCCCGTGGTGTCGACGCCGGTCGGCGCCGAGGGGCTCGACGCGGTCTCGGGCCGCGACTTGGTGCTGGCCGAGTCGCCCGACGAACTGGCTACGGCGCTGCTCACGCTGCTCGACGATGCCGAGGCGCGCCAGCGTCTGGCCGCGGCGGCGCAGGCACGGTGGCGCGCAGAGGCGACTCCCGAGCTCGCGGTCGAGCGGGCGGCGGAGTCGCTCCAACGCCTGCTGGAGCGCTGATGCTCAGCGTTCCGGCCGCCGCCACTCGAGGCAGGCGACCGCGCGCGCCGCGGCGGCCCGGTCGGCCGTGCGGGGCGGCGGAGTGCGCCGGCGTTCCGCGGCCGGCAGGGCGATCCAGGGGACGAACTCCGCCGTCGCCGCTTCGGCCTCGTGCGCGCCGCGCCAGCCGGCGTCGTCGTAGCGGAAAAAGGTGACTCGCCGTGGCGCGTCACCGACCGCCGCCGAGAGGGCGTCGAGCGCGTCGCGGTCGAACACACACTGGGTCGCGAAGCGATGGGGCAGGCCGAAGGGGACGGTGACCAACAGCCGACCGCCCGGCCGCAGCACCCGCATCAGCTCGGCGATCGCGACGGCGGCCTCGCCGGCCTCGTGCTCGGCGACGACACCGTAGTCGCGGTTCGAGAAGCCGACATGCTCGAGCGTCGACACACTGGCCACGACGTCGTACCAGCCGTCGCCGACGGGCAGTCGACGCAGGTCGGCGAAGAGGTACGAGATGCCGCGCCGCCAGTAGCAGTTCGGCTCGGGCGCCAGGGTCGCGATGTGGAGATCGGCAGCCGCGAGCGGCGGCCGCGCGACGAAGGCTTCGTAGTTGAGCGCCGAGCCGGCGTCGAGTATGCGCGCCGGACGGTCGCAGTCGGTGCCGGCGAGAGCCCGCAGGCGGGCGAAGAGCCAGGGAATCTCGACGCACCGCTCGTCGACGCCGAGACCCCAGCCGGCGGGAGTCTCGCCGTTGCCGAACGCGTCGAGCGCGGCACTGTCGAGCGCCGAGACGATCAGGTCTTGCTTGTGCTGTGCGTAGCCTTCTGTCCACGGCCAGCCGCCTTCGCGGCGGTAGCGACGCAGTCGGCTGGCGCGTGACGGTCGCAATCCGCGGACCACTGCGCCGCGAAGCTCGCGCGCCAGTCCACCGAGGCGGAGACGATCGAGGGCGTGCATAGTGTGTCGACGCAGGCGTGCTGTCAGGCTCAGCGAGCTTTCGTGCATCACGAGTCTGTGGGCAACGCGCGCCGACTGAACAGAAGGTTGACCGACGCGTACCAGGCGCCGCGACATAGGGGCTCGATCTCGTCGAACGAGGTCACTTCGACGCGTCCGCGCTCGGCCGGGTCGGCCGACGCCAGACGATAGGCGTGCAGTCCATAGTGCTCGTGCAGCCTGTCGAAGAGCTCGCGCGCCGTGCTCCGGCCGTCGCGTTCCAGCCCGAACGGCCACAGCTCGAGCAGAAGAGGAGGCGGCGTCGGGTCGGCGAGGGTGCGCGCAAAGCCCTCAAGGCAGCGGGCCTCGCCGCCCTGGATGTCGATCTTGACCAGTGCGGGTGGAGCGCCTGTGCGTTCCGTCAGCGTGCCGACCAGGTCGTCAAGAGTCGTCACTTCGACGTCGAAGGTCGTCTTGGTGGTGCTGATCTCGGAGCTGGCCGTCTGATCCCCGGCCAGGCGTGCGTCGGTGCGCTCGGACGGGACCTCGAAGCGAGCCGTTCCGGGATGTTCCCCGACCGCCACGGGAGCGACCGTGACGGTCTCACCCAGGGCATGACGCTCGAGATTGCGTCGCAGCAAGGCGAGATTGCGCGGCTCGGGCTCGATCGCCAGTACTGCTCCCGTGGTGCCGACGCGCCGCGCCGCCAGGACGCTGAAGTAGCCGATGTTCGCGCCGACATCGACGAAGACGTCGCCCGGCCGCAGCAGCTCGAGGACCAGGCGCGTTTCTTCGGGCTCGAAGACGCCGTGCACCAGGAGGTCCCGCCCCAGCGTTTGGGAGGCATCGACCAGCAGATGCAGGCGCTCAGTCGCCCCGTCGATGGTGGCGATCTCGACGGCGGCCGTCGTCTCGCCTTTGGGTAGGGCGGCGACGGCGAGGCGGCGGTAGAGTGGCCACAAGCGGCGGTAGGCGACGCGGTAGAGAGCCTCGAGCGGCGGCGCGACGCGGACCACTGCCCGATGACCACGCGCCGCCATGTGCCGAAGGCGGGACAACAGGCTGAAGCGCCCGCTCAAGACGTCGTCCTCGTCGTTTCGGAGCTCGTCGTTTCGGAGCTCGCGGTGTCAGAGCGAGAGGCTCTCGCGTCGAGCGCATGGGTCAGCACAGGCGCCACGGCCGCCGCCAGGCGCTCGGCACCGGCGGGACGCAAATGGCCGTCGAGAGGATAGTAGAGAGCCGACACGCCGGGACCGTCGAGCACGGCGGCGCCGTCGACGTACGCGGCGGCATGACGCGCGGCTAGCGCCTCGAGGCGCCGTGCCGGCTGGTCGACATCGCGCAGCAGATCGGGCAGCTCGGGAACCAGCACGAGAACGATCGGCACGTCCTTCGCGGTGCGCGCAAGCCGCTCCAGCCAGAGGTCGGTCAGCGTCCAGCCCTGCTCGAAGACGGCCGCCTCTCCCGTCTGACCGGCCGTCGCGCCGTGCCGCCAGGCGCGGAGCCGCGGCCCGATCGCGACGAGCACCGCGTTGTAGAGCGCCGAGCGCCGAGCGAGCCAGGTCTTGGTCGCCTTCGCGGCGGGGCGCGCGGAGAGGCGACGAGTCGCCGTAGGAGCGCTGTCGTTGGCGGTGGGTGCGTCGTCGACCGCACCGGCGTCGGGATTCGGATCCTCCATCGCGCGCGCGAACTCCACCGCGCCGGTGACATCGTTCGCTCCCGAGGCGCGGCTGCCGACATAGAGGAAGAGCACGATCGCATCGGTTGCTTCGTCGAGCCATTCTTCGAGATGCAAGATCGTCGGCTGCAGCGCGTAGCCGGGAACGCCCAGGTTCGACACCTCGGCATCGACCCCAGCCGCTGCGAGGTGGTGTGCGAGCCGTGCCGGCAGGGTTTCGTCCGGCTCGAGGCCGACGCCGAACACGAACGAGTCGCCGGCGGCGAGAATCCGCACGGTGCTCGCACCGGGCTGCAGTCCGTCGACGGGCGCATCCGGCGTCGAGCGAAGGCCCTGTGGATCGATCTCGACTCGTACGGCGTACTCGGTGGCTTCGAGACGGCCGTGCCATCCGGGGGTGAGAGCGTAGCCGCGCGTCGGGTGATCGAGATTCCAGTGGCGTGGGGAGTCGGCGTCGGCCACGTAGCGGAACGGACGCACGTCGAGCACGGAACGTGCCGCCGCCTCACCCAGGACCAGAGCCACAAGAGTCGATGCCGCGAGCAAGACCAGGCCCTGGCCAAGGCGCCGAAGGCGCGAGGTCAGTCGCGGGCCGAGCACTGGAGCTCCTCGAGGCTCGGTGGCGACGGCGGACGGACGATCGAGACCGCGATCGCCAACAACAGCAGCCAGTCGGTGCGCGGGCTACGCAGTCGCAAGTACTCGCGCGACACATCGAGCTTCCACGGCAAGAGGATCCGCCGATACACCACGTCGGGAGCGCCCAGGCCGGCACCGACGGCGCGCGCAAGGACGCTCTCCTCGTCACGCAGTCGCAGCGTCGCGGCATCGGCGAGGCCGGGACGCAGGCTCAGCACTTCGCGCCATGCCGGGTCGTCGCGGTCGACGAAACGCGGCACCTCGGGTCTTGGGCCGATCAGGGCGAGATCGCCGCGGACGACGTTCCACAGCTGCGGCAGCTCGTCGAGCTTGAGCCGACGCAGCCAGTGCCCGATACGGGTGACCCGAGGATCGCCGCCGGCGGTTACCGAGCTGCCGGCGGCGCGCGACATCGTGCGCAACTTGAGCAGCGTGAACGGCTTGCCGTCGCGGCCGATGCGAGTTTGCCGGAAGAGTACCGGTTCGCCCGCGTCGCCGTCGCGCAGGATGGCCCAGGCGGCGAGCGCCAGGACCGGCGACGCGGCGAGCAGCGCGAGCAGCGCGAGCAGCACCTCGAGCGCACGGGGAAGGCCCCGCGGCCTCTCGGTCGGTGAGATCGCGTCGGACATCGCGGTCAAACCTCGACCGGCCTCGGGGCGCGGCGGCCCGATCGTCGATGTTGTCGGCAGAGATCGCGCACGGCGTCGACCACGCGGTCGATCTCGTCCCTGCGCATCGTCGGGAAGAGAGGCAGGCTGATCGTCTGCCGCCACACCGCCGATGCCGTGGGCAGGTGCTCGGGGAGCCAGCCGAAGGTCTCGCTCCAGTAGGGATGCAGGTGGAGTGGGCGCCAGTGCACCGACGTGCCGATGCCACGCTCCCGCAGGCCATCGAGAAAGGCGTCGCGGTCGATCGCGAGCGCCTCCGGCCGGAGTTTGATCTGGAACAGGTGCCAGGCGTGCTGGACGGCGGCGAGGCGATGGTCCGCGCCCACCGGCGGCAGCTCGATCTCGTCGATGTCGGCCAGCCGCTCGGCGTAGAGCGTGGCGATCTCCTCGCGGCGACGCCGCATCGTCTCGGCGCGCCGGAGCTGGTGCAGGCCGAGCGCGGCGGCGATGTCGGTGAGGTTGTACTTGTAGCCCGGCGCGACGATGCGATAGTCCCATGCCCCCTTGGCCGTGTAGCGACCCCAGGCGTCTTTCGACAGGCCGTGCAGCGACAGCGAGCGGATGCGCGCCGCTCGCTCGGCGTCGTCGGTCACGGCCATGCCGCCCTCGCCGGTGGTGATGGTCTTGTTGGCGTAGAACGAGAAGCAAGTGACCTCGGCAGTGTTCTCTCCGCAGCGTCGCCAGCTCGCCTCGTCGTTCGTCGTCTCGCGAGCCGCCCCGCCCGTCCGTTCACGGTCCACGCGGCGCGCCGCGGGGAAGGCGTGGGCGGCGTCTTCGACCCGCCAGAGATCGTGGCGGGCGGCGAAGGCGTCGAGCGCGTCGAGATCGAGCATGCGTCCGGCGACGTGGACCGGCACGATGCCGACGACCGGCGCCTCGCGGTCGATCGACGCGGGGAGCCGGTCCGTCGCCGCCGTGCCCGTGCGCAGCGCCGTCAGCTTGCGCTCGGCATCGTCGAGGTCGAGATTCAGCGTCTCGGAGTCGCAGTCCACCAGCACCGGCACGGCGCCGGCGTACCGTATGACCTCGGCGGTGGCCGCGAAGGTCATCGTCGGCACCAGCACGAGCTGGCCGGGCGCCAAGTCGAGGCACACGGTCGCCAGGTGGAGCGCGGCGGTGCACGACGACAACGCCACCGCGTGGCGCGCGCCGACCGCTTCGGCGAAGGCTTGCTCGAAGGCCGCCGTGCGGGGCCCGGTCGTCAGCCAGCCTGAGCGCAGCGTGGCGACGACCTCGTCGATCTCCGCCTGCTCGAGGTCGGGGCGAAAAAACGGTACCGGCTCGGTCATTCGCGGAATCTAGCAAACGCGCCAAGGCGCGAGGTGACGAGCTCGCCGAAGCGTCGGAGAGCGGCGCCGACGAGCCGCGCCTGGAAGTGCAGCCGCCTCAGTGGCCAGGGGCTTGACGCGTCGGAGCGGGTGGCGTCTTCGACGATTCCGGGGTGTGGCCACAGCCGTCGTCCGACGGCGCGGGCGCCGTGGCGCGATCCCCTGCCGGCGGTGAGGCGTGCAGCCGCGAGGGCGCCGGTCGGCAGATCGGCGGCGCGGATCCCCTGATGCGCCGCGAAAAGCAGACGCTCGGGTCCGCGCAGCGAGGCGCCGAGCGCGTCGAGGATCGCGGTGTGCGTCGGCCGCGCGGTCTCGAAGAGGTCGGCGGCGACGCCGGCGGCGAGGCAGGCCGGCAGCTGCAGGCCGAGCGCCTCGGTCTCGGCAATCAACCGCTCGCGGAACGCCGCGTCGCCGAGGCTGTCGTCGTCTGCAGTAGTGTCGGCGACTTGCACGAGGTCGAGAAAGCGTCCGACGGCGCGCGGCGGTGGATCGAGCCAGAGATGGAACGCGGCGATCAGCCAGGCATGGACCGTCGTCGCCTGTCGCGCGGTGGGCCCGAGCTCGGGAGCCGGACGCGACGCGTCGACCAGGTGGTCGGCCAGCGCCGCCGGCGCCGATCCCCAGAGGCGCCAGTGCAGCTCGACCAGCGAGCCGGTCGGCGCACGGGCCTGCCAGGCGTAGCCCTCGTCGCGCAGATAGCGTGCCGCGCGCGGCCCGGACGCGAGCCCGACGCATCCCGCCGCCTCCAGCGCCTCTCGCGCCGCCTCCAGCGCGTCGCCTGGGATGAGCAGGTCGAGGTCGCCGCAGGGCCGCTGCTCGGCGCCGTCGTAGACGCCACGCCGCACCAGGTCGACGCCCTTGAGCGGCAGCCAGTCGATCCCGGCACGTCCCAGCGCCCGACCGACAAGCACGGTCGTCGCGTCGAGCACGAGATGTGTCGCCGCCGCTGCTCGTGTCTGCCGGCGCCAGGCATCGATCGCCGGCGCCAGGTCGCGACGTTGGTCGAGGCCGTGCGCGCGGGCGCGTGCCAGGAGCTGCGCCGGCACGCGCTGGCGCCGCGACGTCCCTTCGGCGTCGTTGCTCGCCGCGTCCGCATGCGCCAGCTCCACGAGGTCGGCGAACGACCCCTCGAGAGCGCGCGCGACCTGTCGAAGCTCTTGGCTCGGGTTCGATACGGCAGCATGGCGCCTCTGCGAATCGTGCATCGGCAGATCGTATCGCCGCGCGGTATCCTCACGCCGTGCGCATCTTGATTGTCGCGAGCGAGTTGCCGCCGGGGCCCGGTGGTATCGGCAGCCACGCCGCCGCGCTGGCCGGCCAGCTCGTCCGGCGTGGCCACGTCGTCGACGTGGTGGCGGCCCAAGACTACGCCGACGATGCCGAGATCGCCTCTTGGACCGAGCGCCAGCCGTTCGACGTCGTTCGCCTCGGTCGATCGAGCCTGCCGGGTGCGGCGGGGTCCGCGGCGACAGCCCTGGCACGCCTCGCGATGCTGCGGCGTCGCCTGCGGTCGTTCACGCCCGACCTCGTCGTCGCGAGCGGCGAGCGCATGGTCTGGCTCACGGCGTTGCTGTCGCTCACCGAGCGGCTGTCGCCGCCACCGTGGCTCGCCATCGGCCACGGCATCGAGCTCGGGGCACCGCGGAGCCTCAGAGGACGCATCAGCCGCCGCGCCTTCTCGCGTGCCAACGCGGTGGTCTGTGTTAGCGAGCACACGCGCGGTGCCGCCGAGCGCACGGGCGTGACGGCGCGGCTGGAGGTGATTCCGAACGGCGCCGACGAGGAGCGCTTCGCGCCGCTCGCCGACACCGTCGAGGCCGACGCATTTCGTCGTCGTCACGGCCTCGGCTCGTCGCGCCTGCTGGTCACCGTCGGCCATCTCAGTCGGCGCAAAGGCCAAGATCTCGTCGTTGCCGCGCTGCCGGCGCTCGCCGCGCGCCACGATGTGATCTACCTGGCGATCGGCTTGCCGACGCTGCGTCCGCAGCTCGAGGCGCAGGCCGCGGAGCTCAGTGTCGGCGATCGGCTGCGCTGCCCCGGAGTGCTTCCCGACGACGAGGTGCGCCTGGCGCTCGCCGTCGCCGACCTCTTCGTCATGACCAGCCGCAGCACGGCCGACGGTGACTTCGAGGGCTACGGCATTGCCGTCGTCGAGGCCGCGCTCTGCGGCACCCCGTCGGTCGTCGCCGGCGCGTCGGGCCTGGTTGAAGCGGTCGACGGCGGAGCGACGGGAGCGATCGTGCCGCCCGACGATTCCCACGCCGTCGCCGAGGTCGTCGGTGCCCTGCTCAGCGACGAGGACCGTCGCCACACGCTCGGCGAGGAGGCGCGTCGGCGCGCGCTGGGCGAGAAGACTTGGACGCGTCGCGTCGACCGCTACGAAGCGCTCTTCCGCGAGCTGGTCGAGGGGCGGGCTCGATGAGCGATCCGCGGCACGCCCCATGGCAGCCGACCGAGATTCTGCTCCGCGAGGAGCGTCGCCGCGTCGCCGCACGCCTGCTCCGCCGCGTTGACCGCTTCCCGCGCCCCGGCGACGCTTGTCTCGAGATCGGCTACGGTCGGATCGGCTGGCTCGGCGACCTCCTCTCCTGGGGTCTACGCAGCGCTGATCTGCACGGCATCGAGATCGACCCGGATCGCGCCGCCGTCGCCCATGAAGCACTACCCGGCGCCGACTTGCGCGTCGGCGACGCCCGCGCCCTGCCCTGGCCCAACGCCACCTTCCGCCTGGTCGTCGTCTCCACCGTCTTCACCTCGATCCTCGACGACGACACACGCCGCGCCATCGCCGCCGAGATCGAGCGCGTCCTGGCCCCCGCCGGCGCCCTGCTCTGGTACGACTTCCGGGTCGACAATCCGCGCAACCCCCGAGTCCGCCGAGTCGGCCGCCGCACCCTGCGTCATCTCTTCCCCCGCCTCGTCGGCCCGATCCAGTCCGTCTCCCTCGCCCCACCGATCGCCCGCCTCGTCGCCCCCCTCAGCCACCGATTCGCCGACGTGCTGGCGGCGGTTCCGTTCCTGCGAACCCACCTGCTCGCTGTCTTGACGCCACGCGATGCGAGGGCGAGCAACCGGTAAGATGCGACTCAGCGGCTCGAGCAAAGAACCGTCTAAGCTTCCGGTCGTCGAACTAGATGGTAAGTCCTCGCCCTGGCCCGTCTAGCCACGCCGCCCGCTCTGCGACAAGGTGACCGTTCACGACGACGGAGGTCACCATGGAAGCACTCGCCCAACGATTCATCGAGGAACGAGCTCGGAGGGGTGCGCACGGGCGCGGACGCAGGGTTCCCCACGATCTACGGCGTCTC
>JBCCVZ010000007.1:0-385476 GCA_039194425.1 Acidobacteriota bacterium
CCCCGCCGGCGGGTCGCGGCGCGGCTGTTTTCACCCCCCCCCCCCCGGTGGCGGCCCACCGCCCGCCCACGAGTCAGGGCGCCGCGAGGAGCTGCGGCTGGAACGTCTCGTACGACGGGACGAAGGCCAGCGGCCGGCTGGCGAGAAAGCTCGTGTCGAAAACCTCGGTGAGCACCGCGCCCTCGAGATCTCGGGCGATCGGGTAGCCGAGGCCGTAGAGGACGGTCGGCACGACATCCACCAGGCGCGCCTCGCGCACGGCGGCGCCTTGGCGGACGCCGTCTCCGAGCAGCGTGAGAACACCCTCGGGCCGGCCGATGAACGAGCCGCGGACCGAGTCGCCCATCCCGAGCACCCGGACCAGGTCGTTGGGCTCACGCACTCCGTAACTCGAGGCGACGACGAGCAGGCGCGGCGAAGGCATCTTGTTCCACAGCATTGCGAGGAAATCGTCGAGATGCCGATAGTAGGCGGCGACGCGGCGGCTGGCGCGCACCGCGTCCTCGTCCTGGCTACCCCGAAACTGCACTGCGGAGAAGCCACCGAACGAGCTCTTCGAAATGTCGCGCAGGCCGGGAAGCAGGACGAAGAGCGCGTCGACCTGCTGCTCCCGGTCGACCAGGAAGAAGCTCAGGTCTTCTCGCCAGCGGTCTCCGGCGAGCGCCTCGAGCACTTCGGCCTCCGGCGTCTCTCCGAACCGCGAAACTTCGTCGGGATCGAGCTCTTCCGGCGCGGTGCGGAAGAGTTTGGCGCGCTCGGCGAGCGCCGCCGGCGCGATCTGCGCCTCCGCCGGATCGGTGACGGCCTCGGTGAAGAAGTCGTGTGGAACGAGCACTCCGCCGGCGTTTTGGGGCGTCGTCGACGGCCAGCCGACGACGGCCGTGCTGCTGCCGACGCGGTCGAGAATCTGCCACAGGTTGAGCGCGCGGAGGTCGCGCGCGGTAACCGGGCGGGGCGGGCCGAGAGTGCCCCAACGCGCGAACGAGAGGCTGAGCGGCAGGAGATGGAGGCGCTGCGAGGGCCCGGCGAGGAACGGCGCGTCGTATGTCGAATCGCCGACGATGCGATGCTCGTAGGGGTACTTGCCGGTCGTCAGGGTGAGCCACAGGGGCCGTCGCCGCATCGGTTCGAGAGTCTCGAGACGAGCTCGTGCCCCTTCCCTCCGAATGCGGTCGAAGAAGGGCAGCATGCCGCGCTCGGCGAGCGGCAGGATCGCATCCAGCGTGGCGGCGTCGATGCCGACCACGCAGAGCATCGGCCGTCCCGAGGCCTGAAAGGTGGTCGGCCGCGGCGACGGCTCGACCCGCGGCCGAAAGGCCTCGCGCCGCTCGACGACGACGTAGATCGACGCCACGGCCAGCAGGCCGAAGAGAATCAGGCTCCGTCGACCATAAGGCCGCTCACGGAGTCGGTGGATCAGCACCGTATAGAAGCCGATCAAGGCCGCGAGACTGAGCCAGATCGCGGCTTTCAGCAGGCGCTTGTTGATTCCGGGAGGTAGGAAGAAGTTGAAGTAGTACGCGTGGGCCCAGAAACCGACGCCGGCCGAGGCGAGCACGGCCGTGGTCGATACTGGGAGCCAGGCGCGCAGCCGGCGGGCGCGTCCGCGCGTCAACGGCGCATGAACGAGCAGGCTGACGATGCCGAGCAGGAGGGCGTAGAAGACGACGCCCCGCGCGACGGTCACCGGGACGAAGGGCAGGTGCGGGTTGAGGAAGAAGAGCAGGCCCGCCACCTGTGTGCCGGCGAGCAAACCCGGCGCGGCGCCGGCCGCCAGGACGGCCAGGAAGGAGAGACGCGACGGGGGCACGACCATGCGATCGCGCCCCGAGGACCGATGGGGCGGGCCGGCGGACGCCGACGCGGACGAGCTCACTAGACGCTGAAGATCTCTCGATCGACCTCGAGCGTGTGGTTCCACACGTAGTCGGTGAAGATCAGATCGACGACCGTCGTGAACTGGACCTCGACGAAGACTCCCTTGTTGCGGCGGCTGATCTTGATGTCTTGAGGCTTCACTGGAAGCCTGAGATCCGCTGCCCGGCCTTTGATCTGACCCTTGAGCCAGTCGTCCTGCCGATAGCCGTTGTGCAAGACAAGCTCGTTAATGTAATCCTTGAGCTGCGCTTTCTGGATCTGGATCGGAACGAATTTGTAGGCTCCGAATGCCGCGACCATCAAGAGCAGCATCCAAAAGATGCATCCCGCTTTACCTTCGCCTCGTGCGAATCGTCGACGCATTCCCTCTCTCCTCAGAGCTCATTCGGCTGCAGGGGCTGCAACACGCGATCCCAGCGCGTCCGCGCTAGTCGGTTTTTCGTTTCATCGAGCATTCTAGCCCAGGGCAAGCTCTGATCGTGTCGTTCGGTGTCGCCAATCTTTTCGAACGTCGTCTCGGAGGCCGAGCCGAAGGTCGTTCCCGATGAATCGGCCGCAGTCGACCAGTAGATCAGGAACGGCTCTCCGAGCACGCGCTGCCGCTCGATCGGACCGATGTGACGGGAGTCCACCGAGTGGTCACGGTGGTCACCGAGGCAGTAGAGCTCGTCCATCAAGAGTCGAAGCGGGGGGGTGTCGGCCGGGCATCGCACGCTGCGCACACCGCCGCTTCGCCGAATCCACGCCCGCTCCGCGTCGACCTCGAGGTGATTGAGCACGGTGCGATCGTCGCGTATGGCCACCAGGTCGCCGCCGCGTGCGACGCAGCGTTTGACATAGCGTCCGTGACCGAGCGCGCCGCGAAAGAGCACCAGATCGCCGCGCGCGATCGCCCGCGTCGGCAGCCAGGCGCGATCGTCGCCGGCGAAGACGAATCGATTCACCAAGACGTAGTCGCCCGGCAACAGGGTCGGCATCATCGACCGGGAGACGATGGCGTACGGCTGGACCAGGAAGGTCTGGACGAAGAGCGCGAGAATCGACCCGATCAGAGCCGCGCGCACCAAATCGCCAGCCATGGTGGTCGAGTCGCGGTCAGCGCACCAGGTGGAAGGTGCGGTCCCAGCGCGTTTCGCTGAAGAAACTCCCGGCGGTGCGCGCCAGCTGGCCGAGCTTCTGCCCCCAGCCGTGCCATTCACCGTCCGGTGTCTCCCCCTCGTAGGACCAGTAGATCATCAGCGCCCGCCCTTTCAGGTAATGGCGCGGCACGGTTCCCCAGAAGCGCGAGTCGTAGCTCTCGTCGCGATTGTCGCCGAGGAAGAAGAACTCACCCTCCGGCACGGTGAACTCGGAGATGTTGTCGCGCTTGCGCACCTGGGCGCCGTAGAACGGACTCGGCTGGTCGGAGAAGACGCGCTCGTCGGTGTGCTGAGTGAACGCGCTGTCGTCGACCTCCTCACCATTCACGTAGAGCGTTTTGCGCTCCATACGAATACGGTCTCCGGGCAGACCGATGCAGCGCTTGACGAGATCTGTGGTCGGCGACTCCGGCGATCGGAAGATCACGATATCGCCGCGACGGATCTCGCGAACCGGCATCACAGTGCGTTCGACCGCTGTCGGCGACAAGCCGTAGATGAACCGATTGACGAAGAGATGATCGCCGATCAGCAGAGTCTCTTTCATCGAACCGCTCGGAATGTAGAAGGTCTTCACCACGAACGTGTTGGTGAAACCGAGAAAGATCCCGGCGATGAGCAGCGCTTCGAAGTATTCGCGGAAGAGGCTCCGCTTTCTCTCGGCCGTGTCTGCGCTCACGTCGACTCCCCTGCAAGCGATTCTGCGCCTTGTCGCAATGGTTTGACACCGCCGAGGCGGCGCATCGGGCCTGAAACCTAGCACTATTTCCTCGCCGAGGGCGCCGCGCGCCCCGTCAGGCGCAGAATCTTTGGACAGCCTGGCCTTGGTTTGGAATCGATAGATTCTTTTAAGTTATTGATTTCAAATAACTTATAGATATCTTGAGACCTTGGCAGAGTTCTTGGAATAGGGGTGGGCATCACTCAACCAGGAAAGGAGGCGCACCCCGCGAGATTCGACCGAGGGGAGCCGCGCACCGCGCGGCTCATGTCGATTCGCCGCTTGAGCGGATCGGTGATCGCTGCCAGTCCGAGTCGCACGACGGCTCGTCCAACGAACCAGACCCAGACCGAAAGGATGTCACCATGTCCTGTGAAACCTCTTCCCTCCGTAGCCTGCGCACCTCTCTGCTTCGCGATCTCGTCGCCGCAGTGCTCCTTGTCGCTTGCGCTCTCGCCGTCGCTCCAGCCTTCGCCGCCGATCTCGGGCAGGTGAACATCAACACCGCGGACGAGGCGGAGCTCAAGCTGCTGCCGCGGGTCGGCCCGGCGCTGGCGCAGCGAATCCTCACCTTCCGCGAGGAGAACGGCAAGTTCGAAGCGACCGAAGATCTGATCCTGGTGCGCGGCATCGGCGAAAAGACGTTCGAGATGCTCGAGCCGTTCGTCAGCACCGAAGGTGAGTCGACCTTGACTCGCAAGGTCCGGCAAAGCGACCTCGAGCCGCGCGATGAAGCGCCCGCCAACGGCGACGAGCGCGGTCGGGGCTGAGACCGCGCGGGGAGGCAGCGGCCTCCCCGCCGGTCTCCCGACCGGAGATCCTCGTGTCCAGTCCGCGGCTCGTCGGCCGACACCGAGTCGGCCGCGCGGCCTTCACCCTCCTCGAGCTCCTCTGGGTGGTCGCCGTGCTCGCCCTCTTGCTCGTTCTCGCGCTGCCTCCACTCACCACTTGGTCCGGCTCGCTCGGGGTCCGGATGGCGGCTGGTGAGGTCGCCGGCGCGATGCGCACGGCGCGCATGCGCGCGATTCGCAGCCAACGCCGTGTGGCGGTGAAGTTTCGCACCGAGGGTGAGCATGTGACGCTGACCCTCTACCGCGACGGCGATGGCGACGGGGTGCGCAACGACGACATCGACGCCGGCATCGACCCGATCGAGGTGCCGCCACGGCGTCTCGGCCATCTCGGGCGCGTCGCCCGCTTCGGATTCCCGCCCGGACCGGCGCCCTACGCGCCGGGCTCGTCGAAACGGCTCGACCGTCTCGACGATCCAATCCGCTTCAATCGTTCGGATCTGGCGTCGTTCTCGCCCCGCGGGACGGCGACGCCTGGGTCGGTCTACCTGACCGATGGTCGGCGGCACCTGTCGGTGGTGCGCGTCACCTCGCGCTCGGGCAAGGTGGCAGTGCTCGACTATGACCCCATGCGCGAGGTCTGGCGGCGCTGATCGCTCGACGCCATTGGCCCTCTATTCGGCCGCCGGTCCCGGCTCACGGGGTCGGCGGCCCTGTGGTTCGAGCCGGCAACGTCGCTCGAGCGCGAGACGACGGGCCGATCGTGTCTCAGCCCGGGTCGTCGACCGTGCGGACCCCCGGCGCGTCGACCGCGGTCACCATGCGGTCGGCCGTGATCTCCAGTGCGGCGAGGGCCTCGAACATCGCGTCCGCGACCCGTTCGGCCGTCGGCCGATCGGCGCAGAGCGCGAAGATCGTGGGGCCCGAGCCCGAGAGCGATGCGCCGAGAGCGCCGGCGCCGCGCGCGGCGGCACAGGCAGCGCCGAAGCCGGGAACCAGCGGCGCGCGCAGCGGCTCGGCGACATGGTCCTCGAGGGACCGTCCGAGCAGCTCGAGATCGCCGGTGTGCAGAGCATGCACGAACGCGCCGAGGTTCGCCCACTGACGCACCGCGGCCACCAGCTTCACGCCGTCGCCGAGGGCAGCGCGCGCCGAGCGCGTCGCGACTTCGACATGCGGCCGGACCAGGGCACAGGCGAGCCCCGACGGCACCGGCAGCGACACCAGGTCGAGCGGATCGACCGAACGTGCCAGCACCAGCCCGCCCCAGAGACAGGGCGCGGCGTTGTCGGGATGGGCGGCGTTGCAGGCGATCTGCTCGCCGGCGAGGGCACAGCGTAGGAGCAACTCGCGGTCGGCGTCGAGCCCGAGCGCCGCGGCGGCGGCGTGGGCGCCGGCGACGGCGCTTGCCGCGCTCGAGCCGAGCCCGCTGCCCAGCGGGAGCCCCTTGTCGAGGCGCAGTGTGACGCCGCGATCCTCGATACCGGCGAGCTCGAGCAGCCGCCGCGCGGCGACCCCGGCGGTGTTGAGGGCGGCATCGCGCGGCAGCCGGCCACCGTCGCCGTGGATCTCCTCGATCTCGACGCCCGGAGCCTCGCGCAGCGACGCCGTGACACGGTCGCCCAGGCCTTCGACGGCGAAGCCGAGGACGTCGAAGCCGCAGGCGAGATTCGACACCGACGCCGGAGCGAATGAGGTCGCAGTGCCGGGGACCGGGTGAACGAGGGATGGCTCAGGAGGGGGCGCGATTTCGGGCATCTTCAAACCATATCCGACTCTCTGAGGTCTGTCCCGACCCCACGGTGTGGCATGAGCTTTCGATGGTAGAGCTCTCGATGGTAGAGCCCCTGGGAATGCCGAGAGCTCGTTCGCGGTTGTAGTGTCGATGGCACGATCCCGCAAGAAGCCGAGCCGCCACGACTGGGCTCCATACCGCGCCGCCGAGCGCGCGGTGCGTCCGTTCAAGGTGCACGACACCCACCGTCTGGCGCTCGCCTACGCCAACCGGTACGAGGTCGGCATGTCGAGTCTCGGCTTCCAGCGCGTCTACGAGCTGGTGCAGGAGACACCCGGCTGGACCTGTGAGCGCTTTTTCACCAATGGTTTTGAGCGTCGAGACCACGGCATGCCGCTGTCGGTGGAGCACGATCGGCCGCTCAACGAGTTCGGCTGTGTCGCCTTTTCCGTGTCGTTCGAGGAAGACTACGTCCACCTCCTGCAGATGCTCGATCGGGCCCGGATTCCTCTCCGACGGCGCGAGCGTGACGTTTGGCACCCGCTGGTGGTGATGGGCGGCTCGTGCGCGGCGATCAATCCGCTGCCGATGGCCGAGCTGATCGACGTCTTCGCACTCGGCGCGGCCGAGAACCTGCTGCCGGCGATGCTGCCGCTGCTCGCCGAGATCGCGGATCGCGACGCGTTGCTCGATCAGCTCGCCGCGACGCCGGGATTCTACGTGCCGTCGCGGCACGATCCGGAGGGCCGCTCGTCGCAGCGAAGCGAGCTGCCGAAGCTGCGCAAGCTGGAGATCTCGCTCGAGCAGATGCGGGCGCCCGGGTACCTCCCGACCAGTTGCATCGTGACGCCGAAGACCGAGTTCTCGGAGAAGTTCCTGATCGAAATGTCGCGCGGCTGCCCGGAGAAGTGCCGCTATTGCTGGGCGACCTTCGGTATGGGCAAGTTCCGCTGGCATCCCACCGACTTCATCCTCGAGTCGCTCGAACGAGCGCGTCCGGTCACCGACCAGGTCGGTTTCGTCGCCACGGCGGTCGGTGACCACCCCGAGATCGCCCGCATTCTCACAGAGGCCTACGACGCCGGATTCCGCTCCTCGGTGTCGTCGATCCGTATCCCCGCGGTGAAGCCCGAGGTTCTCGAGCCGCTCCACGCGTCGGGCGCACGCTCGATCACGCTGGCGCCGGAGACCGGCAGCGATCGCATGCGATTCGCCATGAACAAGCCGATCACCAACGAGCTGCTGCTCGACAAGGTCCGGTTGATCTTCGCCTCCGGCATGACCCAGCTGAAGCTCTACTTCATCATCGGTCTGCCGGACGAGACAATGGACGACGTCCAGGCGATCCTCGACCTCGGGGCCGCCTGCCGCGAGATCATGCTCGAGCATGCCGCCGCGACCGGCGTGATCGGCAAGATCCACCTCGGCTGCAATATCTTGATCCCGAAGCCGTACACGCCGTGGCAACGCGAGTCGATGGACGACGAGAAGTCGCTGAAACGCAAGATCGCTGTGCTCAAGAAAGGCGTTGCCGCCATGCCCAACGTCACGCTCGGCACCATGCCGCCCCGCCAGGCGATCTGGCAGACGTACATCAGCCGTGCCGGCAGCGATGCGGCCGATGCGATCGAGCGGGTCGCCCGTGGGCAGTCGGTCGCGTCGGTGCTGCGCGAATTCGATCACCGAGTGCACCCAGAGGTCTTCGCCTCCTTTCCACGCGACTTGCGCTGGCACTTCCTGCGCATGGGGTAGGCCGGGCAGCGCTCATCGGCCGAAGAGAGCGTCGGTCGAAGACCTTGACGCCGCTCCTGAGCTCGCCTAAAATCTGCGACCCGGCAATGCCGGTCGTGGAGCGCATCGCGCGAACACCGGCGACGGGACGCCACGAACGACAGATCCTCGGTAGCTCAATGGTAGAGCAATCGGCTGTTAACCGATTGGTTGGGGGTTCGAGTCCCTCCCGAGGAGCCATTCTTCGCGTCGACGACGACCCCCGCCCGCGCGGGGGTTTCGAGTTTTGATCCTCTCAGCGACCTCGAATCCCACGACAGTCCGCCGGCCCGCGACGATCGTTCGCACGCGGTGGATCCTGTGGCGACGAGTCGTCGCGCTGTTCGCCGGACTGCTCGCTGCCTCTGCCGCTTTCGCCGGCGCCGAGTCACCGATCGCCGGAGCCCGCGACGAGGGAACGCGGCGCTTTCCCGACATCGTCCTGCTCAGCGTCGACACGCTGCGCTACGACCGCCTGTCGCTGCACGGCTACGCCCGGCCGACGAGTCCGGCGATCGATGCGCTGCTCGGTGCCGGCGTACGGTTCGACCAGGCGCGCGTCGTCGAGCCGCTGACCGCGCCGTCGATGGCGTCGATCCTGACGTCGCTGCATCCGCACGAGCACGGCGCCAGCCGTAACGGTCTCGGCGTGCGCCCGGGGTTGCCGTCGCTGCCACGCATGCTGGCCGCGCGCGGCTATCGGACCGGCGCCTTCGTCGGCAACTGGACGCTCCGCGACGAGATGGTGCGCCTGGGCGATCATTTCGACGACTACTCCGAAGTCTTCAGCCGCAAGCGCTGGCTCGGTCTCTTCTACTCCGAGGCGACGGCCGACGATTTGAATCGCGAGGCGCTGGAGTGGGCACGCGAGCACATCGGGGCGGAACGGCGCTGGCCGTTTTTCCTCTGGGTGCACTACGTCGAGCCGCACGAGCCCTACCGCTACTGGGACGACCTGGCGCCCCGACTCGGTCGTCTCGATCCGCAGGACGACTCCGATCGCTACGACACCGAGGTCGCCTTTGTCGACCGTGCGATCGGCTCACTGCTCTCCGATCTGCAGACCCTGGTGCCGCGCGACGAGCTTCTGGTGATCTTCGTCTCCGACCACGGCGAGAGTCTCGGCGAGCACGACTACTGGGGCCACGGTCGCAACCTCTTCGATCCGGGGCTGCGCGTGCCGATGGGGCTGACCTGGCACGGTCGCCTGCGCCCAGCAGTGCTCGACACGCCGGCCTCGAGCCTCGATCTGACGCCGACGATCCTCGGGCTCTTGGGCCTCGATGTGCCTGATGCGTTGCGTGGCCACGATTGGTCGCCGATGCTGCGCGGCGAGGCCGCGGCGCCGGCGGACCGGGTCACCTGGCACCAGGCGCACAAGGGCGCGGTGCAGCGCCGGGGCAACGAGCGTGCGCGGCGCCAGGGCCTGCTCGCCGTGGCGCGCGTGGGCGGCGACGAGAAAGTGGTGCTCGATCTCCGCGACCAAACGCTTCGGCGCTTCGAGCTCGGGGACGATCCCGGCGAGCTGCGTGGCCAATCCGCTGCGAACACCGAGGCCGAGGACGCTCTGCAGACGTGGCTCGAGGCCGTGCAGCGCGGTCTCGCCGCTTCGGACGAGCTGCCGCCGCCGTCTCTCGACGAAGAGGATCTCGAGCAGCTTCGGGCGCTTGGGTACATCGATTGAGCCGGCGAGCGAGCTTCGGTGAATCCGGGCATGCGGCGTAAATCCCGGCAACAAGAGGCTTTAGGGGCAGGGAGCCATTTTCCTGAACACTAAGACTTTACTTCTAGTCTGATTCTGCGAAAATGCGACGATCTCATGCACTTTCGCTGCGGCTCGGCGTCGAGCTCGTGGCGACCAGACCGTGATCCGAAGGAGTGGATTCATGACGAAATGCTACCGTCGACTGCTTGCGCTGAGCCTTGCCACCTGCTTTTTGATCGGCTTCCTTGTGCCCACCTCCTGGGCCGGTGACGACAGCGACGAAGGGGGAGTGGTCGAGACCATCATCGACATTGTCGTGGACTCGATCAGCGTCATCATCGAGCCGACCGGCAACGAAGACGAAAACGATTCGGGGTCCGGCGGCGGCTGATCGTCGGTCGCGGACCCGGGTTCCCCGCGGCGTCAGTGCGGTCGGCCCGAGGGGAACGAAAGAAAAAAGGGCGTCTCCCGCAGGAGACGCCCTTTCTCGTGGTCGATGCGCGGCGCGTCAGGCGCGCTGCAGACCTTTCTGCGACTGCTGGATCGTCCGGCGTGCCTGCTCGATCACCACCGACGAGAGAGTGTTCTCTTCGACGGCCTTCTGGAACATCTTCAGCGACACCAGGACCTCACGATGGGCCTCGAGCGCGCTGAACATCGGCACCAGCGAGCCGCTGAGGCGGGCCAGCTCCTTCCAGCGACCCTGGCGCAGGAAGAGAGCGGCGAGATCGAGGCTCACCAGGCAGGCGATGAGCGGCGTTTCGTAGCGGGCGAACGCTTCCCGTGCCTCGAGCAGCGCAGCCTCGGCCTGGTCGAACTGGCCGCGTCCGCGGAGGATCAGCCCCTCGAGCCAGCGCAGGCGCACACGGTTGTAGCCGCGACCGTGCTCGGCGGACAGCTTGCGCGCGGTCGGCAGCAGCTCGAGAGCCTGGCTGTAACGACCGGTCTCGGCGTAGCAGGTGACCAGGTTGTGGTAGAGCGACAGGCGGAGGTAGCCGTCGGTCCCCTCGTCGACGGTCTCGAGCGCCTTCTCGAGGAACTCGATCGACTGCTCGGCCTCACCCTCTTCGTAGCGTACGGTGGCGCGGGCGACTAGGAGCGAGGTCTGCATGTCGGCGCCGGCCTCGGCGTACAGGCGCTCGGCCTCGTCGATCAGCTCCATCGCCTGGTCGAAGTGGCCCTGCGAGCGGACCAGCGGCGCCTTGAACAGGGCGACATCGGCGCGGATCGACGGGTCGTCGCCGCCGAGGTCGAGAAAGCGGTCGGCGGTGGCGAACGCCTGCTCGGCGCCGCGCAGGTCACCTGCCAAGGTGCGCGCCGAGCCGAGCCAGGCCCAGCCCTGCGCCTTGAGGATGGCGAGCTCTTCGCGGTCGAGAGCGGTCGTGTCGATGATGTCGAGGCTCTTGAGCGCCAGGTCGGCGACCTGGACACCGCGGCGCGGATCGTCGCGGCCGACCAGGCGACTGCGCATGCGCAGCAGGTGGAAGAGGGCCGGCGAGGTGACGCGCAGGTCGCGGAGCAGCGAGCTCTGCTCGCGCCACGAGTGGCGCTGGAGGATCGTCCACACCTCGTCCTGCTGCTCTTCGTCGAGGTCGTCGCCGTGGAGCAGGATCTCGAGCTGGGTCTTGGTCTCCCAGACGTCGGCTTCGTCTTCGGCGCCGGCGAGGCTGGCGCCCGACTCGACATGGCTCACCGCCGCCGAGCGGCTCGGAAGGCCGTGCGCGATGCCGCCGTTCGGCGAGTCCGGCTCGGGGTACATCTGGCGCAGCTGCGTGATCAGGTCGTTCGCTTCTTCGACGGCGAGCTCGCCGGCGAGCGCGCGGCGCAGCTTCTCGGTGCGCGCGGTCAGGCTCTCTTCGAGCACCGGGGCGGCCTCGGTCTCGGTACGCTGACGCGCCTTCTTGCGGTAGGCCGTCGGACGCTGTCCCGACCAGCGGGAGAACGCGCGGCTGAACACCTGGATGCTCGAGTAGCCGAGCAGCTCGGCGATCTGCCAGATCTTGAGGTTCGACTCACCGAGCAGGCGGCAGGCCGTCTCCATGCGCCGATCCTCGATGTACCCGTGCGGCGGGCGACCGACGGCGGAGTGGAACTGGATCGGCACGGAGTTGTCGCGCACGCCGCAGTTGCGCTTCAGCTGATTCACGTCGAGGCTCGGATCGAAGAGATTCTCCTCGATGTAGGCGAGCAAGGGCTTGAGCCGCTGCGGAGCGCCGGCCTGATCCCGGCGAATTCGCTCGAGCGACTCTGTGGCCGCCGTCTCCAAAATACGCTGCATGTGTCCAGCAAGCATGATGTGATGTCCTCTCCTGAAGGTTATTGCGGGAAGTTGTCGCCGCTGCCGGGCTTCAGCTCCCGCAGCCACCGTAAAATGCTGTCATCGCGAGGCGACCAACGTTCTCACTGCGGAGAGGATAGGGGGCGGGGAGTAGAAGTTCGAATTCTTCGCACAATTTGTGCGAAACCCTCCCTCAGAGTCCAAATTCGACGTCAAAGAGGAAAAGTCACAGGCGGAAATAGCGGACGCCGGGCGCCAGCTCGACTGATGCGCTCGCCGGTGTCTCGAGCTCCGCGCCGTCGCGGTCGACGACCCGGCGCGCGATCCACGGCAGGCGGCCAGCTACCGTGGACTCGGCCGCCGTGGACTCGGCCGCCGTGGACTCGGCCGCCGTGGACTCGGCCGCCGTGGCGTTCGCGGACGAGCGGAGCGACCAGCCGACCGCCAGCTCGCCGCCGTCGGCCGCGCCGAAGAGCAGCAGCCAGGCGCCGTCGGGCGTCTCGAGGCGCCGCAGAAAGCGCGCTCCGTCGAGCTCGCGGCTCATTGTCGCCATCGCCTGGAACGCCGGGCGACGACGCAGACCGTGCGCGTCGCCCGCGGCGTCGCGCGGCGCGATCAGTCCGTAGCCGCGCGCCACCAGCTGCCACCAATAGACACGCTCGGCCATGCCGCTGGTGAGCGCCAGCACGAAGTAGCGCACCAGATAGTCGGCTTGCTGCTCCTCGTCCACCGATACGTCTTTGCCCGCGGGCGAGTGCGGGCCCTCCCAGAGCGGCCAGTTCACCTCGGTGATCCACGAGCCACCGCCCTCGCGCACCGCGTTCGAGGTTTCGGCGATCGCGCGCACCAGCGCCGCCTTGCCGACGGTGTCGAAGCCGAGCTGAGGATTCTCGGGGGCGCCGCGACGGTCGACGTAGAGCAGGCTCGCCGCGGCGTCGAAGCGCGGGCAGCGCGGGTGGTGCAAGATGCCGAGCGTGGCGTAGGGCTCGAAGTCGATCACCGCCGGACCGATGGCGCGCAGGCCTTCGCGGTGCAGGATCGTCACCGCATCGTGGGCGAGGTCGAGGTACTCACTCGCGCGCCAGATGCCCCACTTGCTGCGGTTGATCGCCTGGCCGACCTGAAACGTGTCGCCATGAGCCGCGAAGCGTGTCGCCAGATGCTCGATGCGGCGACGCCAGAGAGCGCGGTCGCGCACCAGCTCGCGCGTCTGGGGCAGCGCGAAGATCAGCTCGTGGCCGTCGGCCCGCAGCGCGCGCGCCAGCTCTTCCTCCGCGTCGTGCTCCTCCTGCCATGGATGAAGACGCAGCAGGACATGACGCACTCCGAGGTCGCGCACCGCGTTCCGCACGATCTCCGTACCGCCGGGGATCGCTTCGGGCAAGGGACGGACACAGACGCCGGCTCCCTGCCACGGCCGCGGACGGGCGAAGGCGCGGCGCGTGAGCGCGCGGTGGCGCTGCGCGACCCGCGGCGCGGCGCGGGCGATGATCGCCGCCGTGTGCAAATGGCTCGGCAAGTCGGCGAGGCGCACGCGGAGCTTCTCGAGGCGACCAGCATGCTGGTGCGGCTGATCCGAGAGATGGTCCCAGACGATCTTGTCGCGCGCCGAAGCGCCTTCCGGCGCTTGAGGGATGTGGACATGCGCCCGGCGAGGCTTGAGCGCCGTGGCGAGTGCTCGAAACGGTGCGCGCACCGCCTTCTTCGCCGCCAGCCGGCCGTAGAATCCATAGTGATACGCGAGGTAGAGCAGCCAGTGCAGAGCGCTCGGTCCTCGTCCCCAATAGGCGCGAAGAAAGCGCCGCCGATCGCTCGTATGGACCAAAGTGAGGCGGCAGAGGTCGCGGTGGCGCTCGTGCAGGCCGACCGCTCGACGCCGCCGCGCGCGGTTGAGATCGATCACCGCGACGTCGTCGGCCGTGGGACGCTCGATGCCCTGCGGCAGCAGCAGGTTGCCGATCGAAAGGTCGCGGTGGAAGAGACCGGCGGCGTGCATCCGCCGCAGCGCCTCGCCGATGGCGTCGAGAAAGGCCTCCCGGTCGAGGTGCGGAAAGGCCTCAGCGAGGCGATCGTCGGCCAGTGCCCGAAAGATGTACCGCGCTTCGACGGTGTCCGCGAGATGGCGGGTGACGAAGAACGACGGTCCGTCCACCGCCGTCGATTCGATCCAGGCCACGGGCTCGGCCGTCGTGACCCCCGCGTCGACGAAGTCGAGCGCCCGGCGCCAGCTACGCTCGGCTTTCGAGCCCTTGAGGCGGCGCTCGACGCGTCGTTTCGTGCCCTGGTTGCGGAACTGCTTCACCACCACGCCGACCGGGTCTCCCGCCGCGGTGTCGATCTCCGTCCGATAGAGGTAGTTGCGGCCCCAATGCACCGTCTCGACCGCATGCGAGGGGTCGACCAAGCGCTCGATCCTGTGGAGGAGTGCGCGGTCCTCGGGAGAGGACGGCGCGAGCGTCGACGATACTTCGCCCCACCAGCCGTCGAGCTCGAAGCGTCGCCGCGGCCACGTGCCGCCCGCTGCCAGGGGGCCCTCCGACATGGTCAGACCTCGAGGATGTCGAAGCGTTCGTGGTGCAGCTCGGGGTCGCTCTGCAGCAGGATCTCGGCACGCAGCTCACGCTCGAGCTCGAGCAGGATCGACCGCTCCTCGCGCTGCAGCACGGTGGCGATGTCGGGATGGACGCGCAGCAGCACCTGGCTGCCGCTGTAGCGTGCGCGCTGGCGCAGGATCTGGCGCCGCAGCTCGAGCGAGATCGTCGACAGCGACTTGATGCGTCCGCCGCCGCGGCAGTACGGGCAGCTCTGGGTGAGCAGCCGCTCGAGGCTCGGTCGCGTGCGCTTGCGCGTGAGCTCGACCAGGCCGAACTCCGAGATGTTGAGCACCTTGTTCTTGGCGCGATCCTTGGCCAGCTCGCGCTCGAGCGCCTCGAAGACCTCGCGCCGATGCTCCTCCTCGAGCATGTCGATCAGGTCGATGACGATGATGCCGCCCAGGTTGCGCAGGCGGATCTGGCGCACGATCTCCTGCACCGCCTCGAGATTGGTGGTGAGCACCGTGTCTTCGAGGTTGTGATGGCCGACATAGCGCCCGGTGTTGACGTCGATCGCCACCAGCGCCTCGGTCGGGTGGATCACGATGTGGCCACCCGATTTCAGCCAGACCTTGGTCTTCAGCGCCGCCTCGATCTCGGCGTCGATCTCGAACTGATCCATCAGCGCGCGGTCCTGCTGGAAGAGTTTGACGCGTGAGACCAGCTCGGGCTGCGCCTCGTCGACGAACTCGACGATGCGCTCGTAGAGCTCTTCGCCGTCGACCCAGATCACCGAGAACTCTTCCGACAGCGAGTCGCGCACAACGCGCAGCGCCAGGTCGAGATCGCGGTGCAGCAGCGTCGGCGCCGAGACCTTCGCCGCACGCTCCTGGATGCGCCGCCACAGGCGCTCGAGGAAGTCGAGGTCCGACTGTAGCTCATCGATCTCAGCATGAGCTCCTGCGGTGCGGACGATCAGCCCGGTGCCCTCGGGGCTGAGTTCCGCCAGCAGCTCGCGCAGGCGGGCCCGCTCGTCTTCGTCGTCGATTCGTCGCGAGACGCCAAGGTGCGGCACGTCGGGCAGGAGCACCAGCGAGCGGCCGGGGAGGGTGATCTGCGTGCTGACGCGGGCTCCCTTGTTGGGCATCGCATCCTTCAGCACCTGGACGACGATCTCTTGGCCCCGCTTGAGCAAGTCGTCGATGCTCGGCTCCTCATCACGCCCAATCGGATCGTCCCCGACCAGCCCCAGGCGTTCCTGGAGAGGCTCGCCCGCGGCGTCGAGCGTCGGCGGTTCGACCCCCTCGCCGTCGACATTCGCCTCCATCACCTCACTGACATAGAGAAAGGCGTCACGGTCCAGGCCGATGTCGACGAAGGCAGCCTGCATGCCGGGCAGCACGCGGCTGACGCGCCCCTTGTACACGTTGCCGACGATGCCGAGCTGGTGGTTGCGCTCGATAAAGAGCTCCGTCAGCCGATCGTCTTCGAGGATCGCGACCCGCGTCTCGTGCGGATCGCTCTCCACCAGCATTTTCTTGGTCACGCGCGCCCTCCGGCCGATCTCGGAACCGCATCATATCGGCCCGGAGCGCGAGGATTCATCGATTCACGTACCGTCGATAGTCCACGTTCAGCACCAGGCCGACAACGATCGACGAGGCGAGAGTGAACGAGCCGCCGTAGGACAGGAACGGCAGGGGAATGCCAGTGATCGGCACCAGCCCGACCACCATCGCCGTGTTGTACAGACCGTGAAACGCGATCAACGAGACGAGCGCGACCACCAATAAGATGCCGCCTCGGTCGCGGCTGCGCGCGGCGATGCGTGCCGCCGAGGTGATAAAGAGGCCATAGAGCCCGAGCACGGCCAAGACACCGAAGAATCCCCACTCTTCAGCCAGCACCGCCATAATGAAGTCGGTGTGACGTTCGGGCAGGAAACGCAGCTGGCTTTGCGTTCCCTGGCCGTAGCCGCGCCCCGTCCACTGGCCGGATCCGACGGCGATTTTCGACTGGCGCACCTGGTAGCCGGCGCCCAGCGGATCCTTGTCGGGCTGCAAGAACGAGAGCACGCGCGTGCGCTGGTACTCGCGCATGCCGAACTCCCACATACCGCCGGCGAACACCAGGCCGAGGAGCGCGCCGATCACGAGCAGACGCAGGCGCACGCCGGCCACCAGCAGTGCGCCGGCGAGCATCGGCAGAAACATCGCCGCGCTGCCCATGTCGCGCTCGAGCACGATCAGCAGCATCGGCACGCCGACGATGGCGCCGGCGCGCAGGATGTCGGGCAGCTCGACGTGTGTGCGGTTGACGCGCGACAGGGAGCGGGCGAGCAGCAGCGCCGTGGCGAGCTTGGCGAGCTCCGAGGGCTGGCCGCCGAACGGCCCGAGCGAGAGCCAGCTGCGCGCGCCGCCGCGCTCGTGACCGATCACCAAGACCAGCAGAAGCAGGGCGAGGCCGATCAGGTAGAAGACCGGCGCCAGGTCGATCAGCTTGCGGTAGTCGAGGCGGAACGCGACCGCCATCGCCAGCAGTCCCACCAGCACCCAGACCGCCTGACGCTGCGCAAAGCCGCCGCCGAGCTCGGCGGTGGCGCTGTGCACGGTGGCGATGCCGATCATCGCCAGCGCCAGGGCGGCGCCCAGCGGCATCCAGTTGACGTTACCCAGCCGCCGGAGCGGAGACGGGTCGTCAGACCGCGGAACGATGCGTGAGATCGATCCGGAGAGAGGTCTCATAGAGTGCCTTGGCGAGCGGCGCCGCGCCACTGGAGCCGCCACCACCGTGCTCGACGAAGACGACGACGACCAGCTCCGGCGCGTCGACCGTGGCGTACGAGGCGAACCAGGCGTGGTCGCGTTGATCGGCGGCCAGCTCGTCGTTCTTGATCCAGGTTTCCTGGCGCACGACCTGGGCGGTGCCCGTCTTGCCGGCGATCTCGAGCCCGTCGACGCGCGCCGCACCGCCGGTGCCGCGCTCGTGGTTCACCACGCTGGAAAGCGCCCGCCGGATGCGCTCGAGGTGCGCTTCGTGCAGGTCGACGGGACGGCTCGGCCGCGGCGGCACGTCGCGCTGCAGGCGCGGCGACACCAATCTGCCGGTGGCCACCGCGCCGAGCAGGCGAGCCGCCTGCAGCGGCGTCACCAGAATCGGTCCCTGGCCAGTCGCCACCGAGATCGTCTCGCCGGGGTACCACGGCATCTTGCGCCGCTCGAGGCTCCAGCGCGTCGACGGGACAAGACCGCGCTTCTCGCCGACCAGGTCGATGCCGGTGGTTTCGCCGAGGCCGAGCCGCTTGGAGTACTCGGCGATGGTGTCGACGCCGAGCCGCTGGCCGAGCTGGTGGAAATAGACGTTGCACGAGCCGCGAACCGCTTCTTCGAGGTCGACCCAGCCGTGCCCCGACGCTTTGCCGCACCGATAGCGATGGCCGTAGATCTTCGACCAGCCGCGGCAGAAGACGCGTTCTTGAGGGTCGATCGCGCCTTCTTCGAGACCGGCAAGGGCCATCACGATCTTGAACACCGAAGCGGGCGGATAGGTATTCTGGATCGCGCGATTCTGCAGCGGGTGATCCGGGTTCTGCATCAGAGCTTTCCAGTCGTCTGCGCGCAGACCGCGGGCGAACTGGTTCGGGTCGAACGACGGAGACGAGACCAGCGCGCGCACCGCGCCGTCGCGCGGGTCGATTGCGACGATGGCGCCGACTTTCTCGTCGAGCAGGCGCGCGGCCTCCTGCTGAAGCTCGAGATCGAGGGTCAACGCGAGATCCGCTCCGGCTGTCGCCGCCACCTGGTCGAGCTCGTCGATCGTCTGACCGCGGCTGTCAACCACCACCACCTGCTCGCCGCGCCGGCCGCGCAGCGTCGTCTCGTACAGGCGCTCAATCCCCTTCTTGCCGACCGCGTCGCCGGGACGGTACGGCGAGCCGGGCAGCGTCAGATCCTGCGGCGATGCTTCGCCAAGGTAGCCGAGGACATGGGCCGTCTGTGGGCCGTAGCGATAGAGACGCAGCTGCTCGGTGACGATCTCGAGGTCTGGGTACTCGAGGTGTTGCGCCGAGATGCGCGCGATCTGCTCGAGGCTCAGCTGCTGCGCCAGTGGCACCGGCTTGAAGCGCGGCGTCCCGGCATGCTCCTCGAGCACCGCATGCAGTTCGCCGACCGGCCGTTCGAGCACCGTCGAGGCGAAGGCGAGCGAGGCGTCGAGGTCGGCGGCGCGGCTCCGGTCGAGCTGCAGCGAGTAGCTCGGCACGTTCTCCACCAGCGGGCGTCCAGTGCGGTCGAGGATCAGCCCGCGTGAGGGCTCGATCGAGACTTTGCGCAGGCGGTTGTGCTCGGCCAGTCCGCGGTAGTAGGCACCGTTCGCCACCTGCACGCTCCAGTAGCCGGTCGCGACCAGGATCAACGCGATCTGGACGCAGCGGGCGAGCACATCGACACGGTGGGCGAGCTCGGCGCGATAGCGGCGCAATTGCATGGTTCGTATTGTCTCAGAGATCGATGCGCAGTCGCCGGCTCCGCTCCAGGCGACGGCGGGAGATGCTGGCGCGCACGCGGTTGGTGAGCATCCAGAGGCCGCTCCCGGCGAGGCCGGTCGTGACCATCTTCGCCGCCGTCGCGGCGGCGCTCGGCAACTCGCCGTGGGCGACCATCGCGAACTGCAGCAGTGAGAGCGTGACCACCTGCAGAGCGGCGGCGAGCGCGCACAGCAGAGCCACCTGGAGCGGCTGTTGCACCACGAAGCGGCCCTGCACCTGCGCCGACACGTAAGCCACCAGCGTGTTGGCGAAGCCGAAAAGGCCGTAGAGTCCGCCGGTGAGAGCGTCCTCGGTGAGCCCCGCGACGCTGCCGCCGACAGCGCTCCAGGCCGGGCCGTGGCGCAAGCTGTGGACCACGGTGAGAATCAGGAACGGGTCGACGATCGAGAAAAAGCCGCTCGACAGGCGCAGGCCGAGCACGTGCACCACCGCCGCGAGGCACAGGCCGGCGAGATACCTAGCGATCTGGGCCACGCCCGTCTCCCTCGTCGACCAGATCGCGCCGCACCGACTCGGGGAGCGGCTCGGAGCTCAGGATGTAGACCTTTTCCAAGATGCCGAAGTCGACGGCCGGCTCGACCACGATGCGCAGGAAGAGACCCTGGGTCGGCTGCACGGACACCACGGTGCCGATCGGCACACCGCGCGGAAAGATCCCGTCGAGACCGGCGGTCACGACCTCGTCGCCCGCCCGCACGTCGCTCTGCACCGGCATCTTGGTGAGCAGGAGACGATCGGCTCCCTCGCCCTGGATGATGCCCTGGCGGCGGGTCCGTCGCACCATGGCGCTCGCCGACGCCGCGCGGTCGGTGATCAGCAGCACCTTGGCGTAGGACCCCGACGCCACCGCGACGCGACCGACCAGGCCGCGGTCGGTGACCACGGGCTGGTTGTGGCGCGGCGTCTCGAGCGCGCTGTAGACGATCAGCGTGCGCAACCAGGTGTCCGGATCGGCGAAGACGACGTCGGCGACGAAGGCGTCGGCGCCGGGTCGCTGGTAGCCGCTGAGCCGCGCCAGGCGCTGGAGCTCTTCTTCGACGCCGTGCAGCCGCACCAGCTCGGCGCGCATAGAGTCGACCGCGGTGCGCAGCTCGAGATTCTCCTCGCGCAGCGCGCCGGCCAGGCGCAGCGAATCGAAGAAGGCGTCGACTTGCTGGGTGCCGCGGCTCGCCGCCTGCGCCACCGGTGCCATGGTGCCGACCAGTGTCTGTTCGAGCGGGCCGCCGCGCGCACGCAGCGAGAGCACGACGAGGTGCCCCACCAAGAGCAGGACGACGACGACGTGGGGCCAGCGGCCGGTCACGGCAGGCTCAGCGGAGCGAGACCTTGCGCAGCAGGTCCATGTCCTCGATCACCCGGCCGGTGCCGAGCACCACCGAGCACAGAGGATCGTCGGCCTGGACGACGGGCAGGCCGGTCTCCTCGCGCAGGCGCTGATCGAGATTGCGGATCAACGCGCCGCCTCCGGAGAGGACGATGCCCTTGTCCATGATGTCCGCGGAGAGCTCCGGCGGCGTGCGCTCGAGCGCCTGGCGCACCGAGTCGACGACCTGAGAGATCGGCTCGGCCAGCGCCTCGCGCACCTCCGAGTCGCTGATCGCGAGCGTCTTGGGCACGCCCTCCACCAGGTCGCGCCCCTTGATCTCCATCGTCAGCTCGTCTTTCAGCGGGAAGGCCGAGCCGAGCTCGATCTTGATGCGCTCGGCGGTGCGCTCGCCGATCAGCAGATTGTGCCGACGCTTGAGGTAGTTGATGATCGCCTCGTCGAGCTCGTTGCCGGCGATCTTCAGCGAGCGGCTGTAGACCGCGCCGGCGAGCGAGATCACGGCGATGTCCGTGGTCCCGCCACCGATGTCCACGATCATGTTGCCCGACGGCTCGGTGATCGGCAGACCGGCACCGATCGCCGCCATCATCGCCTGCTCGACCAGGTACACCTCCGACGCGCCGGCCTGCTCGGCCGAGTCGCGCACGGCGCGCTTTTCCACCGGCGTGATCTCCGACGGCACCCCGATCACGATGCGTGGGCGCACCCAGCGCCGGCCGCCGTGCGCCTTCGAGATGAAGTACTTGAGCATCTGCTCGGTGATCTCGAAGTCGGCGATCACGCCGTCCTTCATCGGGCGCACCGATTCGATGTTGCCCGGCGTGCGGCCGAGCATCTCTTTGGCTTCGTTGCCGACGGCTTCGATCTTGTTGGTGATCTTGTTGATGACGACGACCGAGGGCTCGCGCACGACGATGCCGCCGGTGCGTGTGAAGACCAGGGTGTTGGCGGTTCCGAGGTCGATCGCCAGATCGTCGGAGAAGTAACGCAGAAACGAAGGGACGGGCATGATGCTCCTCGAGAGGCGCCGAGCTGCGCTCGGTGGGGCGGGGCGACGTCGGGCGCTCTGGACGAGGCCCTGGGGGTGGCTCGCGTCGCCGCGCGGATGCTAGCGGATCCCTTGCGGCGAGGCCACCGCCGCGATGCGGCGAAGCCTGTTCGCGGTCCGCGACGGTCGATGCGGCGAGACCGGGTTGGAGGCGATGCGGCGAGCCGGCGCGGAGTGTCGGCTCGATGGGAAGGACACGATGATCGAGACTCAGTACGACGTATCGACGAAGACGCGGCGCTGCTCTTGGCTGGTGTTGCCGGCCGCGTCGGTCGCGACGATCTCGACAAAGCCGAAACCCTCACGATCCATCTGCAGGGTGATGCTGAACGAGCCGTCGGGCGCGACCTGTGCGGCCTGCTCGTCGACGGTGACGGTGGCGCCGGGCTCGGTGCGTCCGTTGACGATGGTGAGCCGGCCGTAGCTCTGCACGTCCTCGACGCGCAGCGGCGGCGGCGTGTCGTCGTCGCCACGCTGGGGCTGTGCGACCTGGAACGATCGCGGAACGCTCCATGGTCCGCGCAGCCCTTGAGCGTCGACCGCGGCGACCTGCCAGTAGAAGACGCCTTCGCCGCGCAGTCCGACCCGCGCGGAGCTCGAAGTCCGGCCGGTGTCGTCGATGATCGTCGAGGCGAAGAGCGGCGTGCGCGAGATCTGCAGGTGGTAGGTGGCGGCGCCGTCGACCGGCCGCCAGCTCAGGCGGAGCTCGGCGGCGGAAAGTGCCACGGTCCGTTCGTCCGACGGCGACAGTGGGCGTGGGCGATTCGGCAGAGCCGTCGGCGCCGACAGCAGATCGCCGACCTGCACCACTTGTTGGAGCGCTCCGAGCACTTGCTGCTGGCCGTTCTCGGCGGTCACTTCGACCGAGCCGCCGAACGCCGCCACGCGCGCCGTGTTGCGCTCGCGGTCGAAGGCCACCAGGGCGGCCGATCCCTGGCGCACCTCGGCCTGCGAGCGCGGGGTGCGCACCGTGCTCGCCGTGTCGTCGGTGGTCAGCTCGACCCAGCCGAACGGCAGCTCAGCGACCTTCTCGCTCCGGCCGAAGCGGTTGGTGCGCGAGATCAGGTGCACCATCGTGTTCGAGCGCAGGGTGAACTCCGAGCCGTCGGGAAAGAGGATACGGGCGGAACCGGCGGCCGAGGTCTTCACCCAGTCGCCGAAATAGATGACGTCCTCGTAGCGCGCCCGCTTCCAGGCGCCGCGCTCGCCGCGCCGGTACTCGACATTGCCGCTGACGCTGAGGAATCGGCCGCGGTTCTCGATCTCACCCTCGTCGCGCTGCAGGACGCGCTCGAATTCGAGTAGACTACGCCTTCCGCGCGTCAGCGCGTCGCCGAAACGTTCGTCGGCGAGGGCTTCGCGCGCCGCCGCCAGATCTTCCCAGGCACCGTAGAACTCGCGCCGAATCTGCGCATAGTCGGCTCGGTCCTCGAATTGACGGGTCAGCTCGGTGGCCTTCTCGATTTCGCGCTCGGCCTCTTCGCCCAACCGCACATGCTCCCAGTGCTGGTACGCGAAAGCGGCGCCGATCAGCGCGACGACCGAGACCAGCAGGACGAGCGTCCGCCGCATCGACTCGACGGAGACGCTGTACCAGTCGCGATCGACTTTCTGCCTCGAAGTCTTGTCAACCACCAGTCTCGTCCACCGAATCGACCGACGTCACAGAATTCCCGAACCGTCTCTGAAGCGAAGCAAGAATCGACCGTACACCACACCCTGCAGGGTCCGCGAGCGCTCTCGCCAGACGCCAGACGCGATCACACGGCGGATCCTGAAAGATAGCACAGACGCGGCGCGGCAAGGCTCGCCGCCGCGGCCCGACCGGGTCCGACCGAGGAGAATCGCGCCATGGCGCTCAAATGGCTCCGCGACCAGCTGAAATACCTGCATTGGGTCCTCTGGATCATCGTTTTCGCGTTCATCGTCACGCTTTTCTTCGACTTCGGCACGATCCAGCCGATCGGTGGCAACGACGACGATGTCGCGGCGACGGTTGGCTCGGAGACCATCACCTACGCCGATTTCCGTCGTGAGGTCCGCAACCTCGAGAATCGCTACCGGCAGATGTTCGGTGAGAACTGGGATCCGGAGATGGCCGAGCAGTTTGGTCTCACCAAGCAGGCGCTGAACCAGCTGATCGATCGCCGCATCCTGTTGCTCGAGGCGCAGCGCATGGGTCTGCGCGCCACCGATGAAGAGGTCCAGGCGGCGGTGATCGAGGCGTTTAGCGACGCCGATGGCTTCGTCGGTCGTGACCAGGTGCAGAGAATCCTGCGCCAGCAACGCCTGCCGGAGCAGGTGTTCACCGACATGGTGCGCGAAGACGTGCTGCTCGGCAAGCTGAACAACGTGCTGCGCCACGTGAGCTATGTGTCGCCCGACGACGTCGAGCGCGCCTATCGCGAGCAGACGGAGAAGGCGTCGATCCGCTTCGTCAAGCTGTCGACTGCGGAGGTTGAAGGTACGCCGGCGATCACCGGCGACGAGCTCGAGGCCTACTACGCGGACAACTCCGCGATCTACGAGCTGCCCGAGCAACGCATCGTCGACTACCTCCTGGTCGATCGAGGGCGACTGCGCCAACAGGTCGAGATTCCCGAGGCCGAGCTGCGCGCCTATTTCGACGAGAACCCGGATGAGTTCACGCGCGAGGAGCAGGTCAACGCGCGGCACATCTTGATCCAGTCGCGCGAGGGCCGCGACCCGGTCGCCGAGCTCGAGGCGATCAAGGCGCGCATCGAGGGCGGTGAAGACTTCGCTCAGCTGGCGCGCGAGCTGTCGGAAGACGAGGGCTCGGCGCAGCGCGGTGGGAGCCTCGGCTTCTTCGGTCGGGGTCAGATGGTGGAGCCGTTCGAAGAGGCCGCGTTCGGTGCCGAGAAGGGCGCCCTGGTCGGTCCCGTGGAGACACAGTACGGCGCGCACCTGATCGAGGTGCTCGATCACCGCGAGGGCGGCCTCCGTCCGTTCGACGAGGTGCAGCGCCTGATTAACTCGCGTCTCGTCGGGGAGCAGGTCGAGGAGCTTGCCGAGGCGAAGGCGCGTGAGCTGTCGACGCGCATCGCCGAGGAGCAGGTCACGACCAAGGAGCAGCTCGAGGCGCTGGCGGGCGAAGAGGAGTACCTCAGTTTCGCCACTACCGAGCCTTTCGGCCGCACCGACATCGTGCCCGGCATCGGTCGCGTCGAGGAGTTCATCGACATCGCCTTCGGCCTCGAGGCGTCGGCGATCTCCAACCCGGTGAAGCTGCCGCGCGGCTGGGCGATCCTGCACCTCGACTCGGTGAACGAGCCGCGGGTGCCGACGCTCGACGAGGTGGTCGACGAGGTGCGGACCGCCGTCGAGTCCGAGAAGCGCAAAGAGATGGCGGTGCAGCGTCTGGCGCAGGCTCGTGATCGCATCGGGGCCGGTGAAGACTTCGAGCAGGTGGTGTCGGACTTCGGGCTCGAGGTCTCGACCAGCGAGGAGTTCGGCCGCTTTGGCACGATCGCCGGCCTCGGCCGGGAGCGCGAAGTGATCGACTCCGCGCTCGGGCTCGAGGAAGGGCAGCTCTCCGAGACGATTCAAGTCGCCGACGGCGCCGTGCTCTTCGATGTCGTGAGCCGTCAGACGGCCGACATGGCCGAGCTCGACGAGCGCCGCGACGAGCTGCGCGAGCAGGAAGCGAACGAGCGACTCGCCAACCTCCTGCGCTCGCTCATCCAGCAGCGCCGGCTCGAGCTGGCGCCGAAGTACGACAGTCAGCTCGAGGAGCGCTACGACCTTCAGCAGGCGGCCTGATGATCGGACGCCTGCGCGGCCGGGTGCTCGAGGCCCGGCCGGGCCTCGTATTGCTCGACGTCGGCGGCGTCGGCTACGAGCTTCACGTTTCGGTCGCCACGTTCGCCGAGGTCGAGCAAGCGAGCCACCGCGCCGCGCCGGATCGAGGCGTCGACGAGGCTGAGGACACCGCGGCCGAGCTCACGCTGCACGTGCACACCCATGTGCGCGAGGACGCGATCCAGCTCTTCGGCTTCTGGACTCGCGGCGAGCGCGAGCTCTTCCTGCGCCTGGTCGCCGTCTCGGGCATCGGCCCGAAGCTCGCCCAGACGATCCTCTCGGGCATGCCGCCGCACGACCTCGCCGACGCCATCGCGCGGGGCGATGCGCGGCGCCTGGTCTCGATTCCCGGCGTCGGCAAGAAGACCGCCGAGCGCATGGTCCTCGAGCTGAAGGACACCGTCGCCGACCTCGCCATCGCTCCGGCCGCGGCCGCGACCCCGGCGAATGATGACGGTGACCTGGTCGAAGCCCTCCTCGGCCTCGGCTACAAGCGCGCCGCCGCCGAACGCGCCGTCACCCGCGTCGCCGCCGACCACCCCGACGCCCCGCTCGCCGACCGCCTACGCCAGGCCCTCAAGCTCCTCTCCCCGCGCTGAGGGCGTCTCGTCGCGCGACTTCATGGTTTGCTCGGCCCCTAACAGGCCCGGCTTGGCCTTTGGGCCCGGGGTAGCACGCGGGACCGAGGCGGCCGATGAATCGACGACGAGGTCGCGCAATCCCAGGTGCAGAGGGCACGATGGTTGATTCACCCCTAACCCTTGTCGCGGCGGCGAGATCGATATGATGCGCGGGTGATGACGACGGGGCACGACGATGCGCGCTTGCTCAGCGGGGCGCCGATGGAGGAGGAGCTCGGCTTCGAGCCGTCGCTGCGGCCGACGCGGCTCGAGGAGTACGTCGGGCAGGGGCGGGTGATTGACAACCTGCGGGTGGCGATTCGGGCCGCGCTCGAGCGCAAGGAGTGCCTCGACCACGTTCTGCTCTTCGGGCCGCCCGGGCTGGGCAAGACGACGCTAGCGCACATCGTGGCGCAGGAGATGGGAACGTCGCTGCGCGTCACCTCGGGGCCGGTGCTCGAGAAGGCGGGTGACCTGGCGGCGATCCTCACCAATCTCGAGGCCGGCGAGGTGCTCTTCATCGACGAGATCCATCGCCTCGGACCCACCGTCGAGGAGATCCTCTACCCAGCGGTCGAGGACTTCAAGCTCGACCTGGTGATCGGTCAGGGGCCGGCGGCGCGCACGATGGAGATTCCGCTGCCGCGCTTCACCTTGGTCGGCGCCACCACGCGTGCTGGCCTGATCACCAAGCCGCTGCATGCTCGCTTCGGCATCGTCCACCGGCTCGACTTCTACAGTCCCGACGAGCTGGCGACCATCCTGCGCCGCTCGGCGCGCCTGCTCGAGATCGAGATCGACGCCGAGGGGGCGCACGAGATGGCGCGCCGCAGCCGCGGCACGCCGCGCATCGCCAACCGGCTGCTGCGCCGCGTGCGCGACTTCGCGCAGGTGGAGGCCGAGGGGCGCATCGATCGCGACACGGCGCACCGTGCGCTGGCGTTGCTCGAGGTCGACGAGCACGGCTTCGACGATGTCGACCGCAAAATCCTCGGCACCTTGATCGAGCAGTACGGCGGGGGCCCGGCCGGCATCCAGGCGCTCGCCGCGGCCGTCGGAGAAGATCGCGGCACGCTCGAGGACCTCTACGAGCCGTACCTCATTCAAGAAGGATTCGTGCAGCGCACCCCGCGCGGCCGGGTCGCCACTGCGCGTGCCTATCGACACCTCGGCCTGGCGCCGCCAGCCGGCAGCCATCCGACGCTTTTCTAGACTTCCCTTCCTCCAGACGTCTCTCGAGCTCAGTCTCCAGCCAACACCTTCCCGTCGATCCCTCGCCGGCCAAACACCGATTCAGGACAGGCTCGGGAAGACTCAGCCTCGGAACCCACGATGCCACTGCGACGCTCCGCCTTGATCTACAACCCGGCCTCTGGCCGGCAGGCTGGCCAGCGGTTGCTGGCGTCGCTCGAGACCGAGCTTCGGCGCTCCGGGTACGACGTCGAGCCGATGCCGACCTCGGCGCCCGGCGACGCCACCCACCTGGCCATCGACCTCGTCGAGCGCGGTGATCTCGAGGTGGTGTTCGCGGTGGGCGGCGACGGCACCCTGCGCGAGGTCGCCGCGGGCCTGCTCGGCAGCGACGTGGCGCTGGCGCCGCTGGCCGCCGGCACGGCGAATGTCCTCACCTACGAGCTCGGCGTGCCGCGCCGGCCGCTGCCGGCGGCGCGCGCCTATGCAAAGGCCGAGGTGAGAGAAATGGATGTCGGCCTGGCCGGCGACATTCCTTTCCTGATGATGGCGTCGTGCGGCCTCGATGCGCAGGTGATGGCACACCAGAGCAGCCTGTGGAAACGACGTCTCGGAGTCGCCGCCGTCGGTCTCTCGGGACTCGGGCACTGGTGGCGCTTCGACTATCCCGAGATCGAGCTCCGATTCGACGGTCGCCGCGAGCGCGTCGGATTCTTTTCGTTGTGCAACATCCCGTTCTTCGGTGGACCGATCCGCCTGGCGCCGCGCGCCGAGGTGCTCGACGGAGAGCTCGATCTGGTGCTCTTTCGCGGGCGAAGCCGCTGGAGCACCGTCGGTTTTGCGAGTGCCGTCGCGCTGGGTCGCCACGAGCGGCGTGGCGATGTCGAGATCCACCGCGTGCGCGAGGTCGAGCTGGTCGGTCCCTGTCCGGTCGGCCTGCAGGTCGACGGCGACGTGTTGCCGGTCGATCTACCGCTGCGGCTGAGCGTCGCGCCGCAGCGGCTCAAGGTCTTGGCGGTGCCGCCGCCGCGGCGCTGATCGACCCGCGACGGCCCACTGGCTAGTCGAAGAGCGGCGTCAGGGGCGCGTCGCAGGCGCTGGTGAGCGACAGCGCCGACAGGCCGACGCTGAACAGCCCGTCGGCGTTGTGCAGGCTCGCCACCCACGATTGCGCCGACTCGCCGAAGAGGCCGTTGCCGGTGTGGCCGAGATCGAGCAGCAGCCAGCCGGCGGCGAAGGGCGGCGTCATCGGCTCGCCCGGCGCGCCCGGTATCGGCGCCAGCAGTCCGACCCGCTGGGTCTCGAGCGGCAGGCAGGCCGGGTCCGGTGGCGGCGGCGAGATCGTCGGATCGGGGATGCAGAGCTCGGCCGGGTTCTCCTGCTCGTCGAACGCGATCACCTGCCGCTCGGGCAGCGGGAACCAAGGCGGCGCGTCGCCGCAGACGACGCCCGAAGCGGTCGACAGGTCAGTCTTCGAGTCGCGCCACACCAGCAGATCGGTACCGCCGGCGAAGGCCGAGACATTCAGGTACCGCGCCGCCCAGGCGCCGGACAGTGGCTCTCGATCGTCGGTGGCGGTGCCGTTCACATAGCGCCCGTAGAAGGTGTAGTCGCCCGGCTCGAAGGTGTCGTAGGCCTCGAGGTGAACGAGTGGCATGCCCTGGGCGAAGCCGGCCGCCGGATCGACGACGAAGAAATCCCCCCACAGCTGATTGTCGTTCGAGGCGGTGGCGGTGCCGCCGTCGGCGAAGTAGCCCGAGCTGCCCGGGAAGAGCAGATTGCAGTTGTTGACGTCGTCGATCGTCAGGTATCCGCGGGCCAGGTTGTCGCCGTGGTTCCAGCCCAGGCACAGACCGCCGTCGAAGGACGTCGGTCGTCCGGTGTGACCGTTCTGCAGACGATCGAGGAGTGTCGCGTTCACCGCCGGATTGTCGAACGGCAGGATCGGATCGCAGTTCGGGATGTCGCCGTCCCAGCCCGGCATGCCGGCCGGGCTGATCGTGTCGTCGGGGTCCCGCGACTGATCGGCGGTGCGCGGCAGCACGCCGCGCAGGAAGACGTCGCGCAGGTTGACGGTGGCGACGTCGTAGCCGGTGAGAAAGATGTCGAAATCGATCGTCGGCACCGAGAAATCGGTCCAGAGCGTGACGTGCGCGACGGTCGGCGCGGCGGACGCGTTGTTCACCGAGAAGAGTGTCGTCACACAGTCGTCGGCGCCGAGATCGACCTCGAAGTACGGCAGCAGCAAGGTCGCCGCGGGTACCGCGTCGAGACTGCAGGGCTCGGCCGATGCCGGCGGCGAGATCAGGCCGGCGACGGCGAGAACGAGGGCGAACACGAGCGCGTCACGACGCGCACGCGGCGTCGGGTGGGGTTTGGGGCGCATGGCGGCCTCCGCAGTGGTGAGTTTAAGCGCCAGTAGCATATTACAAGTGAAGCATATGGGGAAGCGGGAGCATATCCGATCCGTCGCGGGTCGCTGTGCACGAGGTGTTTCCAATCGACTTCTCGCCGATCTAGTCAAGCCCCCCTTGCGTGTGCGACCACCGGTCGCTCACGTTTGTTGAACGTTCGACGCCAGGAGTCGCCATGAAAAAGGTACTCGTCTCACATTTGTTCCTGATCTTGCTCGCCATGCCCGCGGTCGCCGCGGATTGGAGTGTCAATCCCGGAGACGGCAGCCAGCCGCCGGTCGACGATCTGTTCGATTGGTACAAGAATCGTCCCGACGTCGGCCCGCCCGATCACGACAAGAGCGCGCCGGCGATTCCCACCAAGTGTGGCCCGATCTTCGAGCGCTACCCGATCGCAGGTCCGCACAACCAGGGATGGGACAACTACTGGTGGTCGTGGACCTGCGGCACCGCCAACAGCAACAGCGACTACCGGAACTGGGGAGACGATCCGCACTATGGTCTCGACCTGTGGGGCGCACGCGGCACGCCGATCGTGGCGGCGCAGTCGGGCACGCTCGGCTCCGAGTTCTGGAACGGTACCGGCGGCAACGTCGTCTACATCGTCGACGACTGTGGCTACACCCACTACTACGCTCACCTCGACTCGATCGACCCGGCGCTCGCCGGCTGGGTCGGCTCGCGCATTCTGGCCGGGACTCGTCTCGGCACGCTGGGCAACACCGGCAATGCAGCGGTGACGCAGCCGCATCTCCACTATTCGACCTACGCCGGCAACTACTACTCGGGCTCGGTGAATCCACACTCCGCGCTCCAGGGCGTCGAGAGCACCTCGTGCACGAGTGGCAATGCCTGTAGCTGTCTGCAGGGCATCAACGTCAAGGGCTACTCGGTCCCGGTGACCGACACCGCGTGCGGCTTCCGCGTCTGCGGCGTGTCGAACGAGCTGTGGGAGTGCAAGTGGAACTCGTCCGGCGGTTACTGGGACAGGGTCGGAGGCGTCGGCTCGTGCAACCAGTGGGCGACGTGCAACGACGGGCGCTACAAGAACGGTCGGCGCATTCCGGGCCACATGACCCATGTCGGCTTCCGCGTCTGCGGCATGACCAACACCTTCTGGGAGTGTCGCTCGGGCAACTCCTGGCACAATACTCAGCTGCCCTGCTCCTGAGGAGCCTTCGACCGCGCGCGGAGTCCTGACACCGGGCTTTACTGGACGCCGCGCGCTTTTTGCCTTCCCTCTCGATCGCCGCGAGACGGATCCGTCGGGAGATGCTGTACACTCGGACTTCACGTCTCGGGGAGGTCCGATGAGGCTCGACACGGAGCGGCGGCGTGCGACGCCGGAAGGAGTGACGCTGTCGCTGCGCGTCGCGGGCCCGCCGGCGCGCGCCTTCGCCTGGCTGATCGACGTGCTCTTGATGAGCTTTCTCCAGCTGGCGCTGGCGCTGGCGCTGGCGCTGCTCGGCAGCGTCGGTGAGGCACTGCTCTTCCTCTCGCTCTTCGTCGTCACCTGGTTCTACTTCGTCGCCTTCGAGTTGCTGAGCGACGGCTCGACGCCCGGCAAGAAGATGATCGGGCTGCAGGTGGTGAACGACGATGGCACGCCGATCGACCTCGTGTCGTCGATCGTGCGCAACTTCCTGCGCGTCGCCGACTTTCTGCCCGCGGCGTTCGGTGCCGGCCTGGTGTCGATGATCCTCAGCCGCGACTTCCAGCGCCTCGGCGACCTGGCTGCCGGCACGCTGGTGATCCACCGCGAGGTCGAGCCGCCGGGAGCGCACGTGCCGGAGGCGCCGCCGGTCGTGCCGCCGGTGGCTCTCGACCCGGCGGAGCAGCGCGCCGTCGTCGACTTCGCCGAGCGGCAGGGAGAGTGGAACGAGGCGCGTGCGGCCGAGCTCGCCGAAGCCTCGGGCCCACTCGCCGGCGCGCGCGGCACTGAAGCGGTGGCGCGTCTCGTCGGCATGGCCAACTGGCTGATCGGCCGGCAGGGCAACGCAACGTGAACCGCGAGACCTTCATCGCCCGCCACGAAGCGGTGTGGACGCGGACCGAAGAGCTGCTCGAGCGCCTCGAGAGCGGTCTCTCGTGGCAGTCGGTGCACCTCGAGAGCGAGCTCGGCGAGCTGCCTGCGCTCTATCGTCGCTGTTGCCATCACCTCGCCATCGTGCGCCAACGTCACTACGGCGCGGCGCTCGAGAGCCGGCTGAATCGCATCGCGCTGCGCGGCTACCATCGTCTCTATCGTCAGCGCCGTCGCTCGCTCGATGCCGTGCTGCGCTTTCTGGTCGAGGGTTTTCCACGCACCCTGCGGCGTCACGCGGCCTCGTTCTGGCTGGTCAGTCTGCTGTTCTACGGCGCTGGCGTCGCCTCGGGGGTTTTGATTCTCGAGGATCCCGACGCCATCTACGCCGTGCTCGACGCCGAACAGGTGGCGATGTTCGAAGAGATGTACCACCAGGCGCCGGACGAAGAGCGCGGCTCGGCGGCCGATCTGCAGATGTTCGGCTTCTACATCTACAACAACGTCAGCATCGCCTTCCGCACCTTCGCCGCCGGCATCTTCGCCGGCATCGGCACGCTCTTCATCGTTCTCTTCAACGGCCTGCTGCTGGGCGCGGTCTTCGCGCATCTCACCCACGTTGGCACCGCCGACAATCTGCTCGGGTTCGTCATCGCGCACGGTGCGTTCGAGCTCACGGCGATCGTGATCGCGGGCGTCGCCGGCCTCCACCTCGGTGCCGCGGTCGTGGCGCCGCGTCGGGTGCCGCGCGCCGAGGCGCTGCGTCGTGCGGCCCCCGAGTGCCTGCAGCTGCTCGGCGGCGCCGCCGCACTGCTTCTCGTCGCCGCCTTCGTCGAGGCGTTTTGGTCGTCGACGGCCTGGGTGCCGTTCACGGGCAAGGTGCTGGTCGGCCTGGTCGCGTGGATTGGTGTCGGCCTCTATCTGTGGCGGGCCGGCCGCGGACCGGTCGTTGACGGGCCGGGAATCGGGCGCCATGGATCTTGAACGCCTGAGCGTGCGTCTGCGCCCGCGCAAGGGCTGGGAGGCCGTCGATCTCGGCTTCGTGCTGGTGCGCGCCTGGTGGCCCACGGTCTACGGTGCCTGGCTGGCGGTGGCGGCGCCGGTCGGGATTCTGCTCGCCGTTCTGCTCGGCGGCTGGGGCGTGTTCCTCTTCTGGTGGCTGTTGCCGCTCGCCGAAACGATGCCGCTCTTCGTCCTGAGCCGCGCCGTATTCGGTTCGCGGCCGAGCCTGCGCGAGTCGCTGCGCGCCTTGCCCGATCAGCTGCGCCGCGCGCTGCCCGAGATCTTCATCCGGCGGCTCAACCCGTCGCGCACGGCGGCGCTACCGGTCAACCTGCTCGAGGGACTCGAGGGCTCGGTGCGACGTCGCCGGGTCGCCGTGCTCTCCCGCCACGGCATCGAGGCTTCGTCGTGGTCGTCCGTCTTCTTTGCCGGCCTGGTGCTCAGCTTGCTCGTGTCGTTGGTCGCGCTCACCAGCTTTCTCGTGCCCAGCTGGCTCGGCGTCGACTGGGAGCAGTTCTATGATCGGCTCTTCGCCGGCGCGCAGCCGCCGATCGTCTACGATCTCGTCTACTCGATGGTGGTGCTGGTGATCCTGGTGGTCGATCCGCTGCACGTCGCCTCGGGCTTCGCGCTCTACCTGGCGCAACGGACCCGCCTCGAGGGCTGGGATCTCGAGATCGCGCTACGCCGCACGGCGCGGAGGCTACGCGCGAGCAGCCGCGCGGCCCTCGTGCTGGTGGCACTGCAGCTCGTCGGTCTCGTCGGCTTCGCGGGTCTCGCGCCACCGATTCATGCTGATGAGTCGTCGTCCACGACCGAGGAGGGTTGGGTCGAGGAGGGTTGGACCGAGCCGCCGAGCGACCCGCACGCCGCGCTCGATGCGGTGCTCGCCCGGCCGGAGCTACAGCGCGAGGTGACCACCAAGCGATGGCGCCTGCGCTCGGACGACGACGAGGAAAGCGACGAGGACGCGGCGAGCGGTAGGCGAAGGATTCCGCGTCAGGGCTGGCTCGGTGGGTTCTTCGGCGGCGTGGCGCAAGTGCTCGAAGTCCTTCTGTGGGTGCTGCTCGGCGGCGCCCTGCTGGCGCTGGTCGTTTGGGCGGTGCGCAACGTGCCGAGCTGGACGCGATCGACGCCGCGGGCGGACGACACGCCCGATCGGCTCTTCGGCCTCGACCTGCGGGCCGAAACGCTGCCCGACGATGTCGCCAAGGAGGCCGAGGCCTTGTGGTCCACCGGGCAGCGGGTCGAAGCGCTCGCCTTGCTCTACCGCGCCGCGCTGGCGCGCCTGGTGGCGGAGGGGGCGACGCTGCGCTCGAGCTTCACCGAGGCCGATTGCGTCCGGGTCGCGCGTCGACACTTGCCCGCGGCGCGCGCCGAGTACTTCACCGCCCTGACCGGGGCCTGGCAGTCGGCCGCCTACGCCCATCGGGCTCCTTCCGAGACCGCGGCGCGCGATCTCTGGACCGGCTGGCGCTCGCGCTTCGACGTGGACGGGTCGTCGATGGACGCCGCGGCATGAGGCTGCGACGCCCCTCGAAGCCGATCGTGCTCGGCCTCCTGGTGGTCGTTTGCGTGGCGCTGCTCTTCGTGCTCGCCTTCGAGCGCGTCGAGGACACCGAGACCCGTCCACTGCGCGGTGAGGCGGCGGTGAATCCCTACTACCTGCTGCAGGAGACGCTCGACGAGCTCGGTGTTCCCGCCCGCAGCCTGACGCAGCTGCGCGCGTTGCCGCCGAGCGACCACACGCTGATGCTCGCCGCGCCGACGCGCGATCCCGGGGCGCGGGCGACGCAGCGGTTGCTCGGCTGGGCCCGGGCCGGCGGCCACCTGCTGGTGGTGCCGGTCGACGACGACCCGCTGCTCGCGGAGCTCGAGATCGAACGCTTCGACGAGACTGTGGCCGACGACGACGACGCCGACAGCCGCTCGCGGTTCGCCCATGCGCGGCCGACCTGGCCGAAGCTTTGGTGGAACCCCACGTCCGACGACGCGTCGGTGCTGCGCTCCGACGGTCCGGACGACGCCGCGTGGCTGCTCACCGTGTCGGTCGGCCAGGGTGCCGTCACCGTGGTCTCCGACGGCGTGTTTCTCCAGAACGAGGCGCTCGAGGATGAAGACCACCCGCTGGTCGCCTGGCATGCCGTGGCCTTCCCCGACGCCCCGACGGGCGTATGGATCGTCTACCGCGACGCACTGCCGTCTCTGGGTGCACTGCTCGGCGCTCGGTTCGAGCTCCTCGCCTGGTCGCTGGCTGCGCTCACGGTCGCCGCGCTGCTCTTCCTGGCCCGCCGCATCGGCCCGCTCGAGCCGCCGGCGACGCGTGATCGTCGCCATCTCGAGGAGCATGTGCGCGCCGTCGGGTCCTACCTGCTGCGTGTCGGCGCCGCCGATTCGTTGATCGAGCCGGTGCGCGACGCGGTCCGACGATCCAATCATCGCGCCGCCGGCGCCTCTTCAGAAGACGATCGCTCGTCCGACCATCGGCTGGTCGAGCGCCTGCAGGCGGAGGTCCGCGCAGGCGGGCGCTTGGAATCGACTCGGCTCACGCCGCGCGCGGTGCACGAAGCCTTCGCCGCGCGCGGCGAGATGTCCTCCCCAAAGCTGTTCCGTGTTCTTCGGACCCTCGAGATCTTGAGGAGAGCGTGATGACCGACCAGCCCGCGGCGCCCCAGCCGCCTCCACCTCCCGGCCCGCCGCCCGCTCCCGCCCAGGCGAATCCGGCGCAGACCTCGGCCGCCTCGCAATGGGCGCTCGCGTCGGTGCGCGCGCTGCGCGAACAGATCGGCCGCGCCGTCGTCGGCCAGGACGAAGTCGTGAGCCAGGTGCTCGCCGCTCTGATCGCCGGTGGGCACGTGTTGCTCGAAGGAGTTCCGGGTGTCGGCAAGACGCTGATCGCGCTCTCGCTTTCGCGCGCCTTCGGCGGCGAGTTCGCGCGCATCCAGTTCACGCCCGACCTGATGCCGAGCGATGTCACCGGACACTCGGTGTATCGACCGGAGACCGGCGAGTTCCGTATCCGCAAGGGGCCGGCGTTCACCAATCTCCTGCTCGCCGACGAGATCAACCGCGCGCCGGCCAAGACGCAGGCGGCCTTGCTCGAGGTGATGCAGGAGCAACAGGTGTCGATCGAAGGCCAATCGTTCCGTCTGCCCGGGCCGTTCATGGTGCTGGCGACGCAGAATCCGCTCGAGCACGAGGGCACCTACCCGCTGCCCGAGGCGCAGCTCGACCGCTTCCTGGTCAAGGTGCTGATCGAGTACCCGCCCACCGTCGCCGAAGAGGTCGCGATCGTCGCCCGGGTCACCGCCGGACAGACGGCCGACCGGCTCGATGTCGATGCGGTGCAGCAGACGATGACCCCGCCGGACGTCCTCCAGCTACAGTCCGTCGCCGGAGGACTCACGGCCGACGAGCGCATTCTCGACTACGCCGTGCGCGTGGTGCGGCGCACGCGGTCGTGGGGCGGCCTGCGCCTCGGCACCGGCCCGCGCGGCGCCATCGCCCTGGTGCGTACGGCGCGCGCCTTCGCGCTGCTCGAGGGGCGTGATTTCGTGCTCCCGGACGACGTCAAGCGCGCGGCGCTGCCGGTGCTGCGCCACCGCGTGCAAGTGGCGCCGGAGCTCGAGATGAGTGGTGAGACCGCCGACCAGGTGCTCACGGCGCTGCTCGACGACGTCGAGGCGCCGCGCCAGTGACCGCCGCGGGCTCGCCGTGCCCTTGAGTCCCGGCGTCGGGGCGCTGCGTCTGCTCGTCGCCTGGTCGGTGCTCGCACTCGCGGCGTTGGCCTGGCCGGCGGCGGTCCCGCTATGGCAGGCCGCGGGCGTGGGGTTGGCGGTGGCGCTGGTGTGGGCGACGGCGATCGTCTGGCCGGCGCCGCGGCTCAAGGTCACGCGCCACGTGCCGCCGGCCTTGCCGCTCGGCGAATGGACCGAGGTGCGTCTGCGCTTCGTCTCCGAAGACCGCCATCGGCTGCGCCTCGAAGTCTTCGACCACGCCCCTGCGCACGCCGAGATCGACGGCCAGCCGGCGCGCTTGGAGCTCGACGCGGAGGGCGGCGTCGACCTCGCCTACCGCCTGCGGCCGCGGCGGCGTGGTGAGGCCGGGTTCGGTCCGATCGAGGTCTGGCGCCATGCGCCGGGAGATCTCGTCCGCCGCCGTCTGTGGTTGGGAGCCGCCGAAACGGTCCGCGTGCTGCCGAACTTTCGGCCGATTCTCACCCAGGGGCTGGCCGGTTTGCACGAGACGATGGCGCGTCTCGGGATCCACCTGCAGCGACAGCGCGGCGAGGGGCTCGAGTTCCAAGAGCTGCGCGACTACCGCGCCGGCGACAGCCTGCGCCAGGTTGACTGGAAGGCGACGGCGCGGCGCAGCCGGCTGATTTCGCGGCAGTACCAGGAGGAGCGCAACCAGCAGGTGGTGCTGCTGCTCGACTGCGGCCGGCGCATGCACGCACAGGAGGGCGACCTCACGCATTTCGACCATGTGCTCAACGCCGCGCTGCTGCTCGCCTACGTCGCCGTACGCCAAGGCGACGCCGTCGGCTTTCAGAGCTTCGCCGGCGAGGAGCGCTGGCTGCCGCCCGAACGCGGCCGGGCGGCGGTGAATCGCGTGCTCGACGCCCTGCACGACCTGCAGACCTCGACCGAGTCGCCCGACTTCGCCGCCGCCGCCGGGCGCCTGATGCAGCGCCAGCGCCGCCGCGCTCTCGTGCTCTTGGTGACCAACTTGCGCGACGAGGACACCGACGAGCTGCTGCCGGCGCTCGTCTCGCTCCGTCGTCGTCATCTGGTGCTCGTCGCGTCGACCCGCGAGCTGGCGCTCGGCCGCCTGCGCGACCAGCCGATGGTCGATCTCGACGCCGCGCTCGAGGTGGCGGCGGCTCACGGCTACCTCGAGGCCCGTCGCCTGGCGCACGAACGTGTGCGTAGCACCGGTGCCTTCGTGCTCGACGAGGAGCCCCAAGACTTACCGCTGGCCCTGGTCTCGCGTTACCTCGAGATCAAGCGTGCCGGTCAGCTCTGATGCCCTTGAACTCTCCTGGAGACCCCGATGGACCCTTCGACCCAGCCCACCAGCCCGCCCGCCAATCCCTATGCTCCGCCGGCCGCGCCGAGCAATCCGTATGCGCCTCCCAGCGTCTCGATGGAGGGCGCGCCGCGGGGTGTTTCGCACTCGCAGGCCGAGGCTGAAGCGATTCGCCGCGAGCACGTTCGTCACGAGGCGAGCGTGCGCTCGATCGGCCTTCTGTACTATCTCAACGGTCTCGCCACCGGGCTCTACTCCGTGATCTTCCTCTTCGCCGCGCTGGGTGCGCTGGTCGACGGTGGGGAGGTCGCCATGGCGGCGGTGATGGGCGGCATGGCACTCTTCGCCGGTGCCTTCAGCGCCTTTGTCTTCTGGCTCGGCAGCTCGCTGCGCAAGCTCGAGGAGCGGAGTCGCGTGCCGGCGACGGTCCTCGCCGCGATCGGACTGATCGGGATTCCGATCGGTACCCTGATCTCGGCCTACATCCTCTACCTGCTGCACAGCGAGAAAGGAAAGCGGATCTTCACCGCCGAGTACCGCGCGATCCGCGACCGCACTCCTGAGATCCGCTATCGGACATCGCTCGCGGTCTGGCTCGTTCTCGGCGCGCTCGTCCTCGGCTTCATCGGCCTGATCGTGTGGGCGATGAATTCTTGACGCCGACGGCAGCGGATAGACTGCCGGTCTCCACGATTCGACACGTACACCGGCGGGAAGGGCGCTCGACCGTGCCATGAACGACGAAATCTGGGTCTTTTTTGGCTGCTCGCTGCTCGTCGCGGTGCCGACGCTGCTGGTCGTCGTCTTGGCGGTGCTCTACCGCCGGCAGAAGGCGCTGACGCAGCGGCTCGACGAGCAGGGCCTGGTCCTCGAGGCGCTTCGGCGGCGCCTCGACGAAGGTCTGGGGCCCGGCGCGGAGCGGCCTGTCGTCGCGCGCGCGCCGGCTCCGGCCACCGCGCCGTCCGCCGCGCCGGAACCTGAGGCCCCGGCCGTTCCCGCCGTTCCTGAGACTCCTGCCGTTTCCGAGACTCTGGCCGCTCCCGACGAGGTGCGGGTAGAACAGCCGCTGCCGAAGACATCGCCGGCGCGAGCGGCGTCGCCGCCCCCAACACCACCGGTCCAGGAGCAGCCCGCACCACCGTCGCCGCCTGCTCGGCCGCCGCGCAAGCCGCTGGCCGAGCGCTTCGCCGGGCTCGAGGAGACGCTGTGGACGCGGCTGCCGGTGTGGATCGGTGCAATCGCCCTGGCGCTCGCCGGCGCGTACATGGTGAAGCTGTCGTTCGAGCGCGGCTGGATCTCGCCGCCGGTGCGGGTCACCCTGGGCGCGCTCTTCGGCGCCGCGCTGTTGGTCGGCGGCGAGCTGCTGCGGCGCTCGAGCGCCACGGTGGCGCAAGGGCTCGCCGCGGCCGGGGTCGCGGCGCTCTACGCCGCGTTCTACGCGGCGTACGGGCTCTACGCGCTGGTGCCGGCGTGGCTCGGCTTCGCGCTCCTGGCGCTCACTACGGGCGTCGCGCTCGGTTTGGCGCTGCGGCAAGGCGCGGTGGTCGCCGTCGTCGGACTCGTCGGCGGCTTCGCGACGCCGGCCCTGGTGTCGACCGAAACGCCCAGCCCGGGAGCCCTCTTCGCCTACCTCGCGCTCCTCCTGGTGGCGCTGGTGGCGGTGGCACGCCGACGTCGGTGGGGCTGGCTCGGCGCTGCCAGCCTGGTCGGAGCCTTGGCCTGGGTCTTCGCCTGGCTCGGCGGGCCCTATGCCGACGAGCACACGCCGATCGTCGGCGTCTTCCTGCTCGCCGCTGTCGCCGCGTTCATCGTCCGTCCGCGGGGCCGCGACGCGTGGCGCGGTCCCTTCGACGGCCTGATCGGCGCCGCCGCGGTGGCCGGCGCCCTGCTCGCGGCAGGGACGTTGGCGCATCGCGGCGGCTTCGGCAACGCCGAGTGGGCCTTCCTCGCTCTCTTGGTCGCCGCCGCACTGGCCGTCGCGCGGCTCGGTGAGGCGAGCGGCGAGACGACCGACGGAGACGAGGCCAAGCCTTCTCCTGCCGGCGGCGACCTGGCCGGCGGTGGCAGATTCACGCACGGGCTCGCCTGGCTCGCCGCGGGCTGGGTGTTCACAGTGCTCGCCGGCTGGATGTCGGCGGCGGAAACGCTCGATCCGACCCGTTGGCTGGTCGTCGACGCGCTCTTCGCCGTGCTGCTCGTCGGCGGTGCCTACATCGCCCACCATGGCAGTCGTCATGCCGGTGCCTGGGCGTCGCTGAGCGCGGTCTCGGCCGTGGCGGCGATCCTGCTGCCGGCTCTGCAGCACGAGAGCCTCGGCTTCGCGCGGGTTCCGTGGGGCGTCGTGTGCCTCGGTGTCGCGGGTCTGCTGACACTGCTCGTCGTGCCGGTGGCGCGACGGCGTGGCGCCGGTGAGGTCGGTGCCGGCGCGCCGATGGCCGCGCTCACGGTGGGAGTCACCACGTTGGTCGCCCTCGCCGCGGCGCTCGAGCTGGAGCGGGCCTGGCTGTCGGTGGCCTGGGCGGTGCAGATCCTGGTCGTCGTGTGGCTCGCCCAGCGCCTGCGCCTCCGCGCGCTCGTCGCGTTCGCCTGGCTGCTAGTGGCCGTCGTCGGCGTCCGCCTGTTGCTCAATCCGATGGTGCTCGACTACCCGATCGGCATGCGTCCGCTCGTCAACTGGCTGCTCTACGGCTACGGTGTTCCGATCGCCGCCGTAGCGGCGGCGCTGGTGCTCCTCGTGCGGCGTGACGCGTCGCTCGAGGCTCCGCGCGATGCAGCGCAGGCCCTGTACGACGCCGCGTCCCGGCGCCTGGCCGACGGGCTCGGCTGGCTGCTGCTCGGCCTGACGACGGTCTTCGTCTTGTTGCAGATTCGGCAAGTCTTCCATCCGGGCCAGCTCGCTCTGTTCGTCTCCGGCGGCGAGCCCCTGGTCGCCGAGATGGGCAGCTACGTCGTCGCCCTGTTGGCCCTCGCCGCTCTGGTGCTGCGCCTCGCCGACCGCTGGCCGGAGCCGGCGGCACGCTACGGTGCCCGCGCTCTGGGGGGGCTCGGACTCCTCGCCTGGGCGCTGCCGATGCTTCCACTCAACCCGCTGTGGTCGGGCGCGACGGTCGGCACCTGGATCCTCGTCGACCGGCTCGCGTGGACCTTCGCCGTGCCGGCGGCGCTCGCCCTCTGGCTGGCGCAGGGATTGGCCGCTCGCGGCTCCCGCCGTCTGCCGGCCCTCCTCCGCCTGGCGGCGCTGGTCGGAGCATTCCTCTACGTCACGCTCGAGACCCTGCATCTCTTCCGCGGCCCGCAGCTCGAGGTCGGCCCCCCGAACGGCGCGATCGTCGAAAGCTGGGCGATCTCGTTCGCCTGGGTGTTCTTCGGTACGGTGCTCGCCGTCGCCGGCGCGACGCGCGGCGGGCGCCTCGTCCGCTGGGCCTCCCTGGCGGTGCTCTTGCTCGCCGTTGGCAAGGTCTTCCTGGTCGATACCGGCAGCCTCGGGGGCTTCTACCGTGTCCTCTCGCTGGTCGGTCTCGGCCTCAGCCTGATCGGCCTGGCCTACCTCTACCAGCGCCTGGTGTTTCGCACGGCGGCAGCTGACGACACCAACGATACCAACGACACGGACGCCGCCTCCCGAGAGACCCCATGATGTGCTCGACTAGTCGCCGCCGCTCCGTCGTGCGCAGGGGCGTCCTCCGCGTGCTCGTGCCGATCCTCGCTTGGGCTTTGAGCGCCGCCGCGGCCCATGCCGAGCGCGGCAGTCAGGCGCTCGCCGTCGACGAGGACGGCTGGACCGCGGTGCGACTCGACGGCGAAGCTCTCGCCTTCTCGGGCGTCGACCTCTCGCTCTTCGACGCCGGCGGCGAGGCCGTCGCCCATCGCCTGCTGCCGGCAGACGCCGACGCCAGCCGACGAACGGCGCGTATCGAGGCGGTCGATGAAACGACCGACGGCTGGCTGGTCACCCTCTCGCTCGGCGCGTCGCCACCGCGTCACACGCGCCTGGTGTTCGCGGTGGAGAAGGACACGGTGGCGCGCGAGGTCGCTCTCGAGGCGTCGGACGATGGTGTGACCTGGCGCCCGCTGGCGGTCGCCGACCTGTTTCGCCTCGGCGACCGTGGCGGCCTTCAGCGCCTGGCGATCGACTATCCGCCCACCGAGGCCGGCTCGCTGCGCCTGCGCTGGCCGCGCGCAGCCGGTCTTCCGGTTCTCGAGCAGCTGACGGTCAGCACGCTCGGCGACGAGCGCGGCGCGCTGCAGCTCGATGCGGAAGCGCTCGAGACGGTGAACGGATCGAGCCGCATGCTCGAGCTGCCGGCTCCGGCGCACCTGGCGCGGCGGCTCGATCTCGAGCTCAGCGACGTCCGTGGTCCCCTGGGGTATCGATTGTCGCGGGCGGTCGAAGGACGCTGGCGAGTGCTCGCCGAGGGCAGCCGCGCGCCAGGAGAGGACGAGGCCAGTGCGTCGACGACTCTGCGTTTGCCGATCCAGCTCGAGGAGTTCGGTGAGCCGCGCACCGGCGGTGCGACCCTGCGCCTCGATCTTTGGGGCGCCGAGCTGGCGACGGCGACCTTGCGCCGCGCCGCGCTCGATCTCGTCTTCACCGCACGTGCCGACCGGTCGCCGTACCGCCTCGCTTGGGCCTTCGCCACGCCGCCGCCGAGCGCGCGCGGTGGCGATGCGCCGGCCGCGGACGTCACGCCGCGCCGGGCCACGGCCGCGGCTCCGGTTCTCGGCCCCTGGCCGCCCCTTCCCGCACGGCTCACGGCGCCGGGCGGCGATGGTCCGACCGACGCTCGACGCCTCGGCGAGGTGGTCCTTCCGGGCGCGGCGGCCGAGGGCCTGATGAGCCTTCGTCTCGACGCGTCCGCGCTCAGCGACCCGTCGGCACTTACCGCGGACCGTTTGCGCCTCACCCACCAGGGGCGCCAGGTGCCATTCGTCGCGCGGCGGCTCGATCGCCCGAGCCTCGTCTGGAGTCGCGAGGCGGTGCCGCAGACTGGCCTGGGCGAAGTGTCCACCGACGGGCTTAGCGCGGTCGAGCTCGCGACCTTCGAGGCCGGTGCCGATTCGGAGCCTTGGCACGGCATGTTCGCCGTGACCGCCCGCGGACCGTTCGCGCGTCGAGTGCGGCTGGTCTTCGAGCGGCCGGGTCGGCCAGGAGTCGATGCGCGTCTGGCCGTCCTCGACGGCTGGCGTGAGTGGCGCTGCGCCGCCGCGTCGCCGCCGTGCCTGCTGCCGCTCGAGCTCGATCGGGTCGCGCGTCGCCTCGCCGCCGAGCCCGGCGTGCTGCGGCTCGAGATCGACGACGGCGACGACGCGCCGCTCGACAAGATCACCCTCGCGCTCTGGCACGCGGCTCTCGAGCTGCGATTCGTGTGGCCCGGAGCCGCGCCCGAGCTTCTCGTGCTCGATCGCCCGAAGGCCCCGGTTTACGACCTCGAGACACTCCTGCGAGGGCCAGTGCTCGCATGGCCGGCGACGCCGCTTCGGGTCGCCGTCGAGGCCGAGCCGACGACCGCGGTGGCGAACCGTTGGCTGCCGCTCGCCCTCGGAGTCGCCGCGCTGGCGCTCCTGCTCGTGCTCGGACGCCTGCTGCGCGACGCGACACGCGAGCGTTGATCATAAAGGGCCCGAAATCTCGCGGTCGTCGTGGGGGTCGGCATGCCGCCGGCCGTATCGTCCGTTGTGCGAGGAGATCTTCGTGACTGCACCGCTCGATTCGCCCGTGCCGCCGATCCCGGCGTCGCCCGCCGTGGCTCCGCCTCCCATTCCACCCGCTCCCAAGCCGGAGCTCGAGCCGACGCCGGATCAGCTCGCCGAGGCCGAGCGCCGGCGGTACCTGAGCCACGAGTCGGCGATTCGATCGGTCGGCATGCTCTACCAGGTCTGCGGCGGCCTGATTCTGGCCTCGGCCGTGATCTCTCTGTTGATCGCGGCGGCTGCGATGTTCGGCCTCGGCAATCGCTACGGCGCCGGGGCTTTCGGCTTCATCGTCTACGCCTTCGCGGCGGGATTGGTGGGCTATCTCTCGTGGTGGATCGGCGACTGTCTTCGGCGCCTCGATAACGAGGCGAATAGTGCGGCGACGCTGCTCGCGGTGCTCAATCTGCTCAACGTTCCGTTCGGCTCGCTCTTCGGCGGCTATGTTCTCTATCTCCTCCACAGCGCCGCCGGGCGCCACGTGATGACCTGGGAGTACGGCTACACTGTCGACGTCACGCCGCACATCGAGGCGCGCATCACGTGGTGGGCGTGGTTGCTCCTCGTACTGCTCGTCGGCTCGCTGCTCGTCGGCGGCTGGGTCGTGGTCGAGATCGTCCAGTGGTTCCTGGGCCTGGCCTTCGGCTGAGCCCTGCCGGCCGACCGTGCCGCCGCGGTACGATGTCGCTCCATCCGCCCGACGCGCCGAGAGGAGAGCCGCATCGTGAGAGTGCTCGAACGTCTGGGTCTGCATCGCCCCGAGCTGCGAGCCTGGGCGATGTACGACTGGGCCAATTCCGCCTTCGTCCTGGTCGTGATCACGGCGGTCTTTCCGATCTACTACGAGAAGGTCGCGGCGGGCGGTGCAGGCCTCGACGGCGCCACCGCCACCAAGTGGCTGAGCTACGCCACCACGGGCTCGCTGGCGCTGGTCGCTTTGTGCTCGCCGCTGCTCGGCGCGGTTGGCGACTACCTGGCGATTCGCAAACGGCTCCTCGCCGTCTTCGTCGCGCTCGGTTCGGCGGCCAGCGCGGGCCTTTTCTGGGTCGAGAGCGGTGACTGGGTGCCGGCTCTCGTCCTCTTCGGTATCGGCAACCTCTCGATCTTCCTCAGCTTCGTCTTCTACGACTCGTTGCTGCCCCACCTGGCGCGCTCGGACGCCGAGCTCGATCGCGTGTCGACCGCCGGCTACGCCATCGGCTATCTCGGCAGCGGCCTGTTGCTGATCGGCAATCTGTGGGTGATCCAGAGCCCGGCGACGTTCGGCCTCGAGGCGGGCACGCTGCCGACACGCCTCGCCTTCCTCTCGGTCGGCCTGTGGTGGGCGCTCTTCTCGCTGCCGGTGCTGCTGCGCGTGCCCGAGCCGCCGCGCGAGCTCGAGTCGGACGAGAGCGACGCCGCGGCAGGTGTCGGCGCCGCGGTCGGTGCGGCCGTCGTGCGATTGCGCGAGACGCTCGGTGAGCTACGCGGCGACTATCGCCATGCGTTTCGCATGTTGGTCGCCTACATGATCTACAACGAGGGCATCGGCACGATCATTCGCATGGGCGCGATCTACGCCGCGACCAAGGAGTTTCCCGAGACGGCGATCATCGTCGTCATTCTTCTAATCCAGTTCGTCGGCATCCCCTTCGCCTTCCTCTTCGGCTGGCTCGGTCCGAAGATCGGCACCAAGAACGCGGTGCTCCTTGGTCTCGGGATCTACGCCGTGATCAGCATCGTCGGCTACCTGATGGAGACGCTGACGCAGTTCTACCTGATGGCGGCGCTGATCGCCGTCGTCCAGGGCGGCACGCAGGGCCTGTCGCGCTCGCTCTTCGGCTCGATGGTGCCCAAGCACAAGGCGTCGGAGTTCTTCGGCTTCTTCTCGATCTTCGCCAAGGTCGCGGGCATCTTCGGGCCGCTCGTGTTCGGCCTGGTGATCGAGTTCACCGGCTCGGTGCAGCAGGCCGTGCTCTCGGTGATCGTCTTCTTCATCGTCGGCGCGCTTTTGCTCGCCCGGGTCGATGTCGCCGAGGGACAGCGCCGGGCCCGCGCCGCCGATTCCGACGCGGCGCCCGTATCTCCTTGAGTTTGGCGTGTCCTGAGCTCGGCGTCTTGAGAACGGCGACCGGAGCGATCAGTCGGGCAGGTCGATGCCCTGGGCGCGGAGCTCGCGCTCGGCCTGCTCGGCCCAGCCGCGGTTGGCCGCCGGGCTCGCCGGGCTCGGATGCAGGATGCGGCCGATTGCGACGTCGAGGTCCGTCGCGCCATCGAGCGCCGCGCGGGCCCGTTTCTCGGCCCAGGTCCCGACGCCGAGGACCCGGCGGACGCCGAGCGCGCGGACGCTGCGGCGCAGGGCGTCGTCACAGGGGGGCAGCAAGGCGTCGCGCTCGCTCTTCTTGAGCTTGTCGGGGGTCACGTTGCGCGCGCCCGCCTCGAGAAAGAGAAGCGGACAGTAGTTGTAGACGAAGAAGCGGGCGAAGAAGCGCTCCGGGGTCCCGAAGCGCTCTCGAGCCCAGCCCCAGAGGCGCGTTCCGCTCACTTCGTCACGCGCCGTCGCGAAGCCCTCGACGGGGCGCTTCGGATGCTCGTCGTCGGGTCGCCCGACCGGTCCATCGAGGCCTAGCCAGTCGCGCACCGGCGTGATTGCGCCGAACGGCACGCCGGTTTGCGCCATGCCCCACGGCCCGGGGTTCATGCCCAGCAGCAGCACCTCGGGCTCGAAACGTCCGAAGCGCTCGAGGTAGCGATGATGCACGGTCCGGGCGTAGTCGAGCGGGTTGTAGACGTGCGCCACCGGCGCCGAGAACGTCATCGCGCGCAGGGACCTCGACAGCTCGTCGGCGATCGCGGCCAGGCGCCGGCCGGGCTCCGTGATGGACGATTCGGTGGCTGGCTCCATGCGGGCAGCGTAACATCGGCTCCCCATGGCCCGAAGTCACCAAGTCCTCGCCCTCACCGGAGTCGTCGCGGTGCTCGCGCTCGGGCTGCTGCTGCCAGCGCTCGACAATCATTTGGTGTCGGACGACTGGGTCTTCGTCTACCGCGGCGCCGTCGTCGACGATATCGGTGAGGTCTTCGACGAGATGCCGCCCGACTGGTTCTCGCGACCGGCCATCTGGGTCTTGTCGTACGTCCTGGTCCACGTCGGCGGCTTCGAGCCCTGGATCTACCGCGCGTTCCTCGCGGTGTTGCATCTCTTGAACACGGTTCTCCTCTGTCTGCTCTGCCTTCGGCTGCTCAGTCTCTGGCCCGAGTCTTCGCCCGACGACTCGTCCTCGGCTGAGCTCTCGCCGAGCGCGCGCACTGCGGCGCTCGGCGTCGCGGCGCTCTTCATGGTGCATTCCCTCAACCATGAGGTGCTCTACTGGTACTCGGCCGTCACCGACGGCCTGATCGTCGCCCTGCGGCTCGCTGCGCTCTGCTGGCTCGCCGGCTGCCTTCAGCTCGCCAGACCGTCTCTCCTCCGTGTCGTCTTGGCGGCACCACTCGCGGCCGTCCTCACTCTGGCCGCGTTGGCGAGCAAGGAATCGGCGGCGGTTCTCCCCGGCGAGCTGATGCTCTTGGTCGCGGTCCACGCACTGCGCGCACCGTCGGTGTTGCGCGGGCGACACCTCGCGCTCGCGGCGGCCATGGTCGCAGGCTCGAGCGCGATCGTGCTCGGCTGGCTGCGCTGGTACCTGTCCGGCGGCGCGATCCGCACCGACCTCACCCTCCTCGAGCTCGGTCCGCTCGCCTGGCTGATGCGCCTCGGGCAGGCGATCGGTCGACTCGTGGTCTTCGGCAAGGTCGCGATCGTGCCCTGGCAGGTCGTCGTCGTGCTGTTGGTCGTCGCGGCGTGCGTCGCTGTGGCGCTCGTGCGCCGGCAGCGAGCTCTGCTCTTCGCCCTGTTGTGGATGGTCCTCGGGCTCCTGCCGACCGTCGCGATCACCGCGGTCGCCGACGTCGAGAGCCAGGTGCCGGTGCTTCTTCGGCTCGCGGGCATTGGTGCCGATCGCTACTACTACGGCCCCAGCGCGGCGCTCGCCCTGGCCCTGATCGGAGGGTGGTTGTGGTCGCTGCGCGCTCTCCCTGACCTGGTCCAACCGTGGTTGCCACAGCGACGCCTCCGTGCGGCGTTGTTCGCCGGCGGTGTCGTTGTGCTCGGTGGGTGGGCGACCCTGCATGCGGTGCGTTTGTGGCGGATCGAGGTGGAGTGGGACCGAGCCGGCGACCTGCTCGTGGCGACGCGACAGGAGCTCGCTGACGAGCTCGTGCTGCCTGTCGAAGAGGGCGAGATTGTCTGCATCGAAGAGCGCCCCGACAGCTACCGCGGACGCTACATCCTGCGCAGCGGCATCACCGAGCTGGTCCGGCTGCGCGCCGGGCACGAGCGGTTCACGGTGCTGGCACCACCCTGGACGGCGCAGGCGGCCTGCACGCGCCATCTCGAGTTGGGCGACGAGCTGGGCGAAGAGGTGACGCGAGCCGAGTAACGAGCGGACGACAGGCTGATTGGCGCCGGTCCGAGACCCACCCCAAAGGGTAGCTGGCGGATAACATCGACGCCAGACGACCGGAGAGCCTGATGACGTCCAGCGGGCCGCACGACGGGCCGAAGATCAAGGGAACGGGGTTGCAGAGTGTGGTCTCGGCGCTGCGCCAGCGGCGCGACCACGCCGAGCCGCTGCTGCCCGAGGGCCTGCGCCACTACCTCGACGACCGGCTGCTGGTCGCCAGCTGGTACCCGGAAGAGGACTACTACGGCCTGCTCCGAGCGCTCGCCCATTTCGCGCCCAAAGCGGTGCGCGACGCCTGGGACTGGATGGGCGCGACCAGCGCCCGCGGCGACCTCTCCGGAATCTACGCCGCGATGGTGCAGCGCAACAATCCGTGGGCGACACTGCAGCGCCTGCCGCGGCTGTGGTCGCTCTACCACGACACCGGGCGCGTCGACGTCGGCTTCCAGGGCGAGGGGCGCTCCCAGGTTCTGGTGTGGGACTATTCGTTCGCCCACGAGCACTTCTGTCGCCTCAAGGGTGGCTACCTGCGCGTGATGCTCGAGCTCGCCGGCGCCGCCGACCCGCGGGTGAAGGTGCTGCGGGCGGGCACGGCCGGGCATCCGGCGCGCTGGCTGATCTCCTGGACGGAGTGAGCGGTCAGCCGCCGTCCGCTCCGAGCAGCCCCCAGAGCAGGCGCGGTGCGCCGGGACCGAGATGACGCGCTGGGCGCGCGCCGACGTGAACGGCGAGGAAGCGCTCGAAGACGGAAGGCTGGGCGGCGCGCGCGCGCACGGCGCGGCGACGCAGCGCCGGCCGCCGCTCGAGCGCCAGGAGCAGACGGGTGAGCGTCCACGGCAGGCGGCCGATGCGCGCATGCTCACGGGCGTAGGCGCGGCCGGCCGCGGCGAGGCGCGCCGTGGATTCATCGCGCAGGGCCGGAGCATAGTGTCGGGCCAGCGCCTCGGCATGGTGGAAGGCGAGTGTCAGCCCTTCACCCGTGATCGCGTCGACGTAGCCCGACGCGTCGCCGACGAGGGCGACGCGGCCGCGCGCCACGCCGCGCGCTCGCTGCAGGAGCGGTCCGCAGCCGCGGTCGCGAGACGTCTGCTCGGCGCCGGCGAGGCGGTCGGCGAGGCGGGGAAAGCGCGCCAGGAGCGTGTCGAAACCGACGCGTCCGTCGATGCGCGCCGTGCTCCACAGCATCGCGACGCCGATCTCGTCGTCCGCAACCGGCGTCACGTATGCCTCGCAGCCCTCGGCCCAGTGGACTTCGACGCAGTGGACTTCGACGCAGTGGACTTCGACGCAGTGGAGTCCGTCGCCGGTGTCGTTGGAGCTGCCTCTCGGCGCCGTGCGGAAATGCCGACGGACGCCGAAGCGGCGATGTCTCGTCGCCTGGGGACGATGGCTGTCGAGCCCTGCCCAGGACCGGACGCGGGAGCGGAGGCCGTCGGCGCCGACCACTAGCCGAGCGCGGAGAACCTCGTCGCCGACCCGAAGTCCCACCGACTCACCGTCCGCATCGTCCAGATGGTCGACGCGAGCACCCCAGCGCACCTCGATGCCGACGGTCTGGACACGGTCGAGCAGCGCCTGGTGAAGCGCCGTGCGCCGCACTCCGAGGCCGACGACTCCCGGAAAGCGACCCTCGGCGACCACGTCGCCATCGAGGTAGCGGATGCCGTGGAACGCGTGGCCGACACCCGCCGGCAGTGTCACCCCCAGCGCCTCGAGGCGAGCGACGCCGTCGGGCATCAGGCCTTCGCCGCACGGCTTATCGAGCGAGGGATGGCGCCGGTCGAGCACACGACACGAGAGACCCTGCGAACGGAGCGCCAGGGCCGCGGTGAGCCCCGCCGGGCCGCCGCCGACCACCAGAACGTCGGTGTCCGGAGGTCTGGAGCCGATCCGGCTCACGCCGCGCTCCGCAGCCCGAGCCGCGCGCGAAGGAATCCGCCGAAAGAACGGAGCCAGGCGCCGGCGAGGAACCAAGGAGTCACCCGGCGAGGCGGCTCGAGACGACCCTCGAGCCAGCGTCGCAGCGCCTCGCTGCGGCGCAGCTTTCCGGACGATGTGCGCGGTAGGGTGCCCGGTGCCAGCGGCACGACCCGGTCGGGCTCGAGGCCGACCGATCCGAGGACCGCGTCGGCGCAGCGCCGCGGCAGCGACGACCGCGTCGCGTCATCGAGGTCGTGCCGCGTCTCGACGAAGAGCAGCAGCTCTTCGTTCCGGCCGCCTTCGGGCAGGTGGCTCACCGCGACGACGCAGCCGGTGCGCACTCCGTCGACGCCGTCGAGTGCGTGCTCGATGTCGGCCGGCAGGTAGTTGCGCCCGCGCAGGATCACGATGTCTTTGGCGCGGCCGGTCAGGAAGAGCTCGCCGCCGCTCAGAAAGCCGCGGTCGCCGGTGTCGAGCCAGCCGTCGACGAGTGCTCGCGCCGTGGCGTCCGCGCGGTCGAGGTATCCCTCCATCAACGACGGACCACGCACCCAGAGGCGGCCGATGCGGCTCTCGGGCAGGGGATGGAGCGCGTCGTCTCGGATCTCGAGCTCGGTGTCGGGCAGCGGCCGGCCGACCGAGACCAGCTCGACGCCGTCGCCGGCCACCCGCGCGCGGCCTTGCGCCAAGAGATCGCGATCGAAGCGGGTGGTGCGAAACGGGGTCTCCAAGTCGGAGAACGTGACCGCGAGGGTTGCTTCGGACAGCCCGTAGACCGGGGTGAGCGCCTCCGGGCGGAGGCTCCAGGCCGCGAAGCGCTCCTGGAACGCGCGCAGCACGCGCGGCGACACCGGCTCGGCGCCGTTCAGCGCCACGCGCCAACACGAGAGATCGACGCCGTCGAGCTCGTCGTCGCGGATCCGGTCGACGCAGAGGCCGTAGGCGAAGTTCGGCGCCACGGAGACGGTGGCGCGGTGGCGGGCGATGGCGCGCAGCCAGAGCGCCGGCCGTGTGACGAAGACCTCGGGCCCCAGCAAGGTGAGCACCGTCGGGATCTCGAGCGCCGGAAAGACGCAGCCGATCAGTCCCATGTCGTGGTACAGCGGCAGCCAGCTGACACCGCTGTGGCGGACGGGGCTGTCGTCGGGCCAGAAGCCGTTGAGCGCCCGCACCTGCGCCAGCACCGCGCGATGCGAAAGAGCGACCGGCTTCGGGTCGACGGTGGTGCCGGAGGAGAACTGCACCAGGGCCAAGTCGTCGGCCCGGATCGGCTCGCCGGAGTCCGGATCGTCGTCCGTCGGAGGAACGCTCGGCAGCGCGCTCAGCGTTCGACAGCCGAGGCGCGGCCGCGCGGCGGCGATCGTTTCACCGAGCAGGCTGCGAATGCGTCCGTCGGCGAGCACGAGCCGGGCCGATGCCGCGCGCAGCATGCTCGCGGTGCGCAAGTGGTACTCGTCGAGGCGCCCGAAGCGCACTGGCGGATAGAGCGGCACCGGAACGGCGCCAGCGGCCAGGACGCCGAAGAAGGCGTGGAAGAAGTCGATGCCGGTCGGGTAGACGAGCGCCACACGCTCTCCGCGCTCCACGCCGAGTCGCCGGAGACTGCCGGCGACGCGCAGTGCCGCCGTCCGCAGCGAGCCCCAGGTGTGGAAGCGTTCGCGCTCGGCGCGGTCGACGAAGCGGAGTCCGCTCGGCGCCTCCAGGGATGCGTCGGCCTGCTCGAGCGCGGCGGCGCGCGCGAGCAAGTCGAGCAGCGTCGACTCACCCATCGGCGTCCGCGGACTCCGCGCGCTTGGTCTCGATCGTATCGACCAGGTCGCCGACCGTCACCAGGCGCTCCTCGTCGGCTTCGTCGAGACAGATGCGGAAGTGGTCTTCGACCGCCAGGGCCAGGGTCAACAGCCGGATCGAGTCGAGCCGCAGGTCTTCCACCAACCGTTGCTCGCGCTCGAGTGGCCCGTCGTAGCTCAGCTCCTTCTCGGCCAGGCGGCGGAGCACGTCGAGCACCGGTTCGTCGTCGTGGGCAGGGGGCGGGGACGTGGAGTCTGGAGTTGTCATCGTCGAGTCGTCCTGGGGTGGTTCAGCGAGGCTTGAAGGGGAGCCAGCGCGGTCGAGCCCCGAGCGTGGCGCGGTAGGTTGAAGTCTCGTCGAGAGCGTTCTCTTCGACTCGAATGCGCGTGTGCAGGAGCCAGGCGTTCAGCGTCGAGCCGATGAGAGCGGTGAGCCAGGCGGTATGGACCAAGGGCAGCGCGGCGACTTCGAAGACGACGGCGAGATAGTTCGGGTGACGCAGCCAGCGATACGGTCCGCCGGTGACCGGGGGCTCGTCCGGAACGACGAAGACCCGCGTCGTCCAACGGTCGCCGAGGGTCGCGATCGCCCAGTAGCGCAGTGCCATCGTGCCGGCGAGCACGACCAGCGCCGGAACGCCGAGCCAGGGCAGAAAGGTGCGCCCGAGCAGGTAGACCTCGAGCGGCGCGGCGATGAGCAGGGCCGTGTGCAGGAGCACCATGAACGGGAAGTGCTCGTCACCCACCGCATAGCCTCCACGCGCGACCAGGCGGCGGCTGTTGCGCTGCGCGAGCACCAACTCGCCGAGCCGTTCGGCGACGACGGCGAGGATCAGAAGCAGGAAGAGATGGCGGCTATCGAGCACACGCCTAGGCTAGCACCGACGTCGACTCGCGCGACGATCGCCCGCCGCGGCCTCAGCCGCCTGACCAGCGGCGCACGTAGCGGCCCGGTGGCTCGCCGAAGAGGCGCTTGAACTCGCGGCTGAATTGCGAGGGACTCGCATAACCGACGTCGAGTGCCGCTTCGGCGGCCTGCCGGCCGGAATCGAGCATCAGGCGCCGCGCTTCGTGCAGGCGGATCTGCTTCAGATACTGGATCGGCGAGTAGGTCGTCGCATCTTTGAAGGCGTGGTGCAGCGACGATGGGCTCATGCCGGCGGCACGTGCCACCGTCGGCACGTCGAGGCTGTTGCCCAGATTCTCGTGCAGATAGCGCAGCGCACGCGCCACGCCGCGCGCACGCTGACCGCCGGCGCGCTGCGCCGCCAGGCGAATCAGGTCTCCTTGCTCGCGGCCGAGGAGCAGGTAGATGAGCTCCCGATAGGCGGCCGGTGCCAGCACCTGGCGGTCGACCGGCTCGAGCAGGGCGGCGAGAAAGCGCTCGAGCGCATCGGCCACCGTGCCGTCGAGACGTGAGATGCGCAGCGGCGGTCCGTCGGCGTCCCAGGCCATCTCGGCCGGTGACGTGCCGCGGGGTTCATCGTGCCGGTGGGCCTCGATCTCCACCAGCAGCTCGTGGATCACGGCGACGTCGAGCGACAGGGAGCACGAGAGGAAGGGTCGTTCCGGGCTCGCGTCGACGATCTCCGCACGCAGCGGCATCGGCGCGCCGATCACCAGGTAATGCAGCGGATCGTAGCGATAGAGCCGGTCACCGAGCAGGCCTTGCTTCGCGCCCTGGGCGACGACACAAAGACTCGGCGTGTAGACCACAGGGCGTGGCGCCGTCGGACCGGCCGAGTGGTGGCAGAGAAGACCGTCCCAGGGCGTGGAGTGACTTCCGGGCCGGGGCGCCAGGCGCGCGACCAGCTCCGCGAGCGACGTGGTCGGCGGATGATCTCGGTCGACGGATGGAGATGCGATCGGCGTCATCGCGGCGCCGACTCTGGCAGATCGCGCAGGAATAGGCAAGAAGCCGGGAGGTCGCGGCTACCGGCGCCTGACGGATGCCGGGTAGCCTGATTCCAGCGTCGGGCCGCACGGCTCGAGCCCCATTCCACGCACAATCCACCGACAGCGGAGACATGATGCACCAACGCACACTGGGATCCGGCGATCACAGCCTCGACGTCTCGGCCCTCGGCCTCGGCTGCATGGGCATGTCCGAGTTCTACGGTCAGACCGACGAGGCGCGTTCCCTCGACACCCTCCACCATGCGCTCGAGCGTGGCGTGAGCTTCTGGGACACGGCCGACATGTACGGCAGCGGCGCCAACGAGCGTTTGCTGTCGAAGGTGCTGAAGGAGCGGCGCGACGAGGTCGTGCTGGCCACCAAGTTCGGCATCGTGCGCGGCGACGACGGCAGTTTCGCCGGCGTCGACGGCAGCCCCGACTACGTCCGCCGCGCCTGCGACGCCAGCCTGCAGCGCCTCGGGATCGACCACATCGACCTCTACTATCAACATCGCGTCGATCCGGAAGTGCCGATCGAAGAGACGGTCGGCGCCATGGCCGAGCTGGTGGCGGCAGGCAAGGTGCGGCGCCTCGGGCTGTCGGAGGCGGCGGCGGCCACCGTGCGCCGCGCCCACGCCGTCCATCCGATCACCGCTCTGCAGACCGAGTACTCGCTCTTCACCCGTCATGTCGAGACCGAGATCCTCGCCGCTTGCCGCGGGCTCGGCGTTTCGCTGGTGGCCTACAGTCCACTCGGCCGAGGCTTTCTCGGTGGCCAGATTCGGTCGCTCGACGATCTCGCGGCGGACGACTACCGGCGCACGTCGCCACGCTTCCAAGGGGAGAACCTGGAGAGGAACATCGAGCTGATCGACCGGGTCGAGGCGCTCGCCGCGGAGAAGGAATGCACGCCGGCACAGCTCGCCCTCGCCTGGTTGCTCGGTCGCGGCAGCGATGTAGTGCCGATCCCCGGCACGACCAAGCCGGAGCGCATCGACGAGAACGCGGCGTCGAGCGCAGTGGCGCTCTCGGCCGATGAGGTCGCGGCGCTCGACGCGCTCGGTGAGGCGGCCGGTGCGCGCTATCCCGAGGCGTCGATGAGAATGGTCGACGGCTGAGGCCGCTCGTTCAGAAGCGCAGCAGCACCAGCTCGGAGCAGAAGCCGGGGCCCATCGCCAGCAACAGCGCCCACGATCCGGGCGGCGGGCGATGGGCCTCGAGCGTGTCGCGCAGCACTAGCAGGACCGAGGTCGAGGAAAGGTTGCCGACCTCGCGCAAGCTACGCCAGGTGACGTCGAGCGCACCATCGGGCAGCTCCAGGGCCTCCTGCATGGCCATGAGCACCTTCGGTCCTCCGGGATGGGCGATCCAGGTCGCGATGTCGGAGCGCGTCAGGCCGTGCTCGGCGAGGAAAGAGTCGACGTCGCCGCGCAGGTGGTCGAAGACCATCTGCGGCAGCTCGGCCGAGAGAATGACGCGGAAGCCGCGTTCGGAGATGTGCCAGCCCATCACGTTCTCGGTCTCGGGATAGAACACCGAGCGCGTGGCGACGATGCGCGGCAAGTCGCCCTCGCTGTCGTTGGCGGCGGGCACCGTCTCGACATCGCGGCCACACAGAACGACGGCTGCCGCGCCGTCGCCGAAAAGGCCGGTGGCGATGAGGTTCGGAATCGTCAAGTCTTCTCGCTGGATGGTGAGCGAGCAGAGCTCGACGGAGAGGAGAACGGCGACCTGGTCTGGGAAGGCGCGGACGTAGTCGGCGGCGCGCGCGATGCCGGCGGCGCCGGCGACACAGCCAAGGCCGAAGATCGGGATACGCTTCATGTCGTGGCGCAGCGGCAGGCGGTTCATCAGCCGCGCGTCGAGCGACGGGGTCGTGACCCCGGTCACGGTCACGGTGAACAACGCATCGACGGCGTCGAGCTCTAGACCGGCACGCTCGAGGCCGTCGACCAGGGCCTGCGCTCCGATCTCCTGCGCGACGTGGATCCAGGCGTCGTTGGCCTCGCCCCAGCCGTCGAGCGCGCGGTAGGTCTCGAGCGGCAGCGCCAGGTGGCGCCCTGCCACGAGCACGTTGCGATGCAGCCGCCGCAGCCGCTCGGGATTGTGGTGCTCGGCGTTCCAGACGGCTTCGAGATGCTCGAGGAGCGTGTCCTGGTCGTAGTAGTGGCGCGGGAAGGCGCGGCCTACGGCTGCAATGTTCACAGGGTCTCCGATTTCACGACGTCTCCGGGGTCACGACGTCTCCGGCGCGGCGTCGACGCGCCGCGAGTCGGGTTCGGGGTCAGAGGCGTCGTCGGTCGGCGGCGGAGTCGTCGCGAGACTGCGCGCGAGCACCGCCAGCGTCAGACCGCACAGACTGTAGAGCAGCCACCAGCCGAAGGCGATCTGCCACCAGGCGTCTTGGGGCTGTCGGGTGGCGACGACGATGGTGACCACGCTGACGGGGCCACGGAAAACCCAGGCCAGCCAGCCCGCGGCGAGGCCATCGAGCCACCAGGCGCCGAGCCGTCCCTGGGTGACGAGGAAGAGAGCGATCAGTCCGCAGGCCTCCATCACCCAGGCGGCGAGCACCACACTCGGCGCGACGCTCGGCAGGTCGAGAACGGCGAGGCGGATCACCGCGCCCTGGCGCGGCTCGAGATCCAGCGCCTCGATCGCGACACCGAAGAAGGCGAGTAGGAGAAGCAGCGTGGGGAAGGCGAAGCCGAGAAAGCGCAGCAAGATGAAACGATGCTAGCAGCTCGCCTCGACCCGCGCGTGGTGGCGCCGGACGCGGGCGATCAGTCGTCGCCGATCTCGAAGAGCGGGTCGCCGCCCTCGACGTTCTGCCCCACCTCGACGAAGATCTTCACCACCGTGCCGCTCGACTCGGACGGGATCTCGTTCTTCATCTTCATCGCCTCGATCACCACGATTCCCTGGCCGCTCTCCACCGTGTCGCCCTCGGCCACCAGCACGTCGACGACCCGCCCCGGCATCATCGCCTCGACGCGCCGCGAGCCGCTGTCACCCTGCGCCGATTCGGCCAGCCGCGCGAGTGGGTCCATCACTTCGACGACATGGATGCCGCGCCGGCTCGACACGCTGTACGCGGCGCGGTCGCTGCGGCCGTTGCGACGCACCACGATCTCGTGCTGTCGCCCGTCGGCCTCGCGCAGGCTCAGAATGTCGCCGGCCGTGGCGACGTCGAGCTCGTAGGTGGTGTCGCCGAGCTCGACGCGGTACGTGCCGTCGTTCAGACGCTCGACCGAAACGTCCTCTTCGCGCTCTCCGCTGCGTACGATCAGTTCCACAGCCTGCCTCCAGAAACCGCCTCGCGCCGTCCGGCGTCTTGCCAGGCGCTGCGGTGGGAGCGTGCCGTGCCCGACACGCCGGGAATCTTGGCCGCGCGCTGCGCCAAACGGTCGGCGTGCGCGATCGCGGCGGCGACCAGCGGCAGGTCACCCGGGGCCGAGGTCTCCGGCATCCAGGTGCCGTCGTCGAGGTTGCGCTCGAGCATTGTGATGTCGAGGCGACCGGCGCGGAAGTCCTCGTCGTCGAGAATGCGCTCGAAGAGTGGAGACGACGTGGCGATGCCCTCGATGCGCATCTCGCGCAGGGCACGGCGCAGTCGGTCGATCGCCAGCTCGCGGGTGGCGGCCTCGACGATCAGCTTGGCGATCATCGGGTCGTAATGGATCGGGATCTCGGCGCCCTCGTAGACGCCGGCGTCGACTCGCACGCCGGGGCCGTCGGGCCAGCGCAGCACGTCGAGGCGCCCGGGCGATGGCGCGAAGCCGCGGAACGGGTCCTCGGCGTAGAGGCGAACCTCGATGGCGTGGCCGCGGGGCGTCAGGTCGTCGAACTCGGGTCCGAGGTGACCCCCCTCGGCGACGTGCAGCTGGGCCTGCACCAGGTCGATCCCGGTGATCGCCTCGGTCACCGGATGTTCGACCTGCAGGCGCGTGTTCATCTCGAGGAAGTAGAAGTCGAGGTTGCTGTCGACCAGGAACTCGACCGTGCCGGCGTTGGCGTAGCCCACGGCCTCGGCGGCGCGCACCGCGGCCTCGCTCATGCGGCGGCGCATGTCGGCGTCGACCACCGGCGACGGTGCCTCCTCGAGCACTTTCTGGTTGCGCCGCTGCAGCGAGCATTCGCGCTCGCAGAGCGACACCACCTTGCCGTGGTGGTCGCCGAGGATCTGGATTTCGATATGGCGCGGCTCGTCGACGAATTTCTCGACGTAGACCGCGCCGTCGCCGAATGCCGCCTCGGCCTCGGCGCGTGCCTCGCGGAAGGCGGCGGCGAGCTTCGCCGGATCGTCGACCCGCCGCATGCCCTTGCCACCGCCGCCGGCCGAGGCCTTGAGCATCACCGGGTAGCCGATCTCGGCGGCGAAAGCCTCCGCCGCCTCGGCGTCGGGCAGCGGATCGCGCCCGCCCGGCACCACCGGCACACCGGCGTCGATCATCAGCCGGCGGCTCTCGATCTTCGAGCCCATGGCGGCGATCGCCGCCGACGGCGGGCCGATGAAGTGCACGCCTTTGTCCTCGCATAGGCGGGCGAACTCTGCGTTCTCGGACAGGAAGCCGTAGCCGGGATGAATCGCGTCGGCGCCGATCTCGAGCGCCAGATCGACGATCGCTTCGGCGCGCAGGTAGCTTTCGGCCGACGGCGCGGGGCCGATGCGATAGGCCTCGTCGGCGAGCAGGACCGGCAGGGCCGCACGGTCGGCGTCGGAGTAGACCACCGCGCTGCGGATACCGCGCTCGTGCAGGCCGCGCAGGACGCGAACGGCGATCTCTCCGCGGTTGGCGATCAGGACTTTGCGAAGCTTCGAGGTCGACATCGGGCCGGATCGTACCACCGTGCGGCGCGGTACACTATCCATTCGGATCGGTCGATGCGCGGCCCTCGCGGCACCGCGATGCCGCTGCGACGGCCCCTCTCCCATCACGAACCTCGAGGAATCGCATGAGACGTCAAGTCGCGATCAGCTTCATCCTTCTCCTCCTGTGCGCGCTTCCCGCGTCGGCCGGCATGTACTACGAAGCGACCACCACCGTCGACAACGGGCAAGGGTCGAACCAGGTCAAGGGTTGGGTCGACGGCGAGAAGAGCCGCGTGGAGTTCGTCGCCTCCGAGATGCCCCAGGTCGGCGCAGGCTCGTACCTGGTCACCGAGGACGGTGGCCGCACGCTCTTCCTCGTCGATCCGCAAGAGAAGACCTACTCGCGCTACGATCTCGCCGCCATGATGAGCGTGCTCGAGAGCACCGGCGGCCTGTTCGAGATGCAGTTCAGCGATCCCGAGGTCGAGGTGCTCGACGAGTCGGACGGTGGCTCGCTCCTCGGCCATTCGACACGCTACGTGAAGACCCGCACCCGCTACGACATGACGATGAAGGTCATGGGCATGACGCGGGTCATGAAGACCGACTCCGTACAGGAGATGTGGCTCGCTCAAGGCCTCGATCAACCCGGTTTCTTCGCCTGGCTTCGCAAGGGCCTGCGTACCACCGGCGACAGCGGGCTCGACAAGGTGCTGTCCGCCGAAATGGACAAGGTCGAGGGCGGCGTGCCGCTCAAGTCGGTGGTCGTCAGCACGACGGCCAATCAGAAAGGCCGAGGAACGGAGACGCGCACAGTCACCGAGGTGACGCGCATCGAAGAGACCTCGATCGACGGGAAAATCTTCCGCGTGCCGGCGGAATTCACCGAAGTCGACCTGCTGTCTGGCGCGGCCAACGACAACGAGGGCGGCAACCCGCTGAGAGGTCTCTTCGGCGGCGGCTGAGTCTGCGCTCGATCCGCGGCGAGTCCTTCGAACGTGCCGCGACGGCGGATCGTCGAGCTCCACCTGCTCGCGGCGTGGAGGCTCGGCGGAGTCGTGCCGTTTTGAGTACGGAACGAGTGTCGCACCCGAACATCTTGGGGAACCCTAAGGTGTTGCGGCGAGACGGAGTGTTCCTTTAGACTCCGTAGTTACGATTTTTCTGCTGACCCTTGGAGGTCAATCGTGACGCAACGCGGTGCCCTGGTCTCGTGCCCGTCTCTACGCCTCGTTCCCTCAATCGTCGTTCCCTCAGCCGTCGTGCTCGTAGCCGTCGTGCTCGCAGTCGGGGTTCTCTGGCCCTGGCAGTCTTGGGCCGCCGAGGCGCAACCCGATCGCTCGGAGGGATCGATGAAGCAGGCGTCGCCCACAATCGTGGGCGTCGTCGTCCGGGTCTCGGACTTCGAAGCATCGTCCGCTTTCTATCGCGACGACCTGGGGTTCTCTCCGACCCACGAGGTGATCGGCTCGCCGGGGACTCGGCGTGCGGAGCTCGCCAATGGTTCCTTGACCGTATGGCTGGTCGAGGTCGACGAGCAGGCGGGGCTCGAGTATCCACGCTCGAGCAAGGCGCACCTGAACATCGAGGTCGCGAACCTGGACGAGCACCTGGACCGGCTCGTGGATCGTGGCGTGCGAGTGCTGGCCGAGGAGCCGCGCCAGGCCGCCATCGGACCAAACATGCCGATCGAAGACCCTGCGGGCAACATCGTGCATCTGCTCGAGCTGACGCAGCGAAGCGAAAAGCTCCCGAAGCCGACGGTGTTCAACCTGAGTGTCACCGTGCCCACCATGGCCGACGCGCGAGCGTTCTACGAGGGCGTGCTGGGCTTCCGCGTCTACTCCGAGGAGTATTACCCGCCGGTCATCCCGTTCGTGCCGGCGGGCCCGTTGCAGGTCGTCCTCCACGAGAGCGCTCAGGAGGCGGTCGATCGGCAGGCCGACCAGGCGCAGGTGAATCTCGTGTTTGCGGTCGACGATCTCGAGCAGACTCGCCGTGAGCTCGCGGCGAAGGGCGCCACCCTCCGTCCCTCGGCCGGTGTCGCCACGTTCATCGAGCACCTGGCTGTCGTCGATCCGTTCGGCAATGTGCACCTCGTGCTGGCTGCGGGAGACAGCCCGATGCTGGCCGCGGAGGCGGCGCCTTGAGTCGTGGGCACGATGCGGCGGTGGGACCGGTCGCCGCCGGAGAACGGATCGAGGTGCTCGACGCGTTGCGCGGCTTCGCCCTGCTCCTCATCTTCACCTTCAACGTCTTCATCTACAGTGGCTCTGATTTTCTTGGCGCGCGTGCGGCCGAGCTGTCGACCTATGGACTCGACGAGATCGTGCGTTTCCTCCGCCGGATGCTGGTCGAGAACAAGGGGCTGTCTCTCTTCTCATTGATGTTCGGCCTCGGGTTCGGCATCATGGCGCGGCGTGCGGCGGTGCGCGGTGTCGCCTTCGTGCCGCTCTTCCTGCGCCGCCAGGCGATCCTGCTGCTCCTCGGCCTGGCCCACGGCATCCTGCTCTGGGGCGGTGACATCCTTGTCGTTTACGCCGTGCTCAGTTTGCTCATCGTGCCGTTTCACCGCGCCTCGCCTCGCGTCATCGCGATCGTGGCGGTGCTTGTCTACCTGCTGCCGATTCCTCTCTATGCCGCGAGCCTTTCGCTCGATCCGCCGCCGCCTCATGCCTTTCAGCTCGCCGCGGAGTGGACCGGCGAGCCGAATCTCTTCGGCTTGTGGATGAACGGCTGGGCGGGCGATGACGTCGTCGGCCTGATCAAGGGCAACCTGGCCTTCCTGGTCTTCTGGTGGACGATGGTGGTCGCCAATCTCTACTGGCCGGACATTCTCGGTATGTTCCTGATCGGCGTGTTCATCGTCCGCAGCGGTTGGCTCGACCGGCTCGCGACCGAGCCGAAGGCGCTCTCGGGACGCTGGATTCTCGGTGCCGGTGTCCTCGGCCTCGGCGGTAACTTCGCCTTCGCGCGCGGGATGCAGAGCGACGTCTATTACCCGCCGTCGGTCGCCGGGCTGTGGATGACCGTCGTCCAGTACCTCACCGTCCCAATGCTCTGCTTCTTCTACGCCGCCGGTCTGGTCTGGCTGTACCACCACGGCGCCGCGCGGGTCTTGCGTGCCGTCGCCGATGTCGGCCGCATGACCCTGAGTCTCTATGTCGCGCAGAGCCTATTGTGCCTGGTCGTCTTCTACGGCGTCGGGCTGGGCTACTTCCTGAAGGTCGGAGCGGCGGTCGCCGTCGCCATCGCGCTCGCTCTGTACGGCCTCGAGATGCTCTTCGCCCGCTGGTGGTGGTCGCGGGGCTTCGCCTTCGGGCCGCTCGAGTGGATCTGGCGACAGGCGACGTACGGACGACGTCTGCCGCTCCGGGCTTCCCGCGAGACCTGAGCCCGAGTCGATCCGTCGGTGGGCCGGAAACGACGACGGACGAGCCCTGCGGCTCGCCCGTCGATCGATCGAATGTGCTGAAAGCGTCCGCGATCAGGTCTCGAGGAAGGCGCGCAGGCGCGTCGCGCGACTCGGGTGGCGCAGCTTCCGCAGCGCCTTCGACTCGATCTGACGAATGCGCTCGCGCGTCACGTTGAACGAGCGGCCGACCTCTTCGAGCGTGTGCTCCGAGCCCTCGCCGACGCCGAAGCGCATGCGCAGCACCAGCTCCTCGCGCGGGGTGAGCGACTTGAGCACGCCCGAGGTCGAGTCACGCAGGTTGGAGTCGACCACGGCCTCGATCGGTGACACCGCGTTCTTGTCCTCGATGAAATCGCCGAGATGCGAGTCTTCCTCTTCGCCGATCGGCGTCTCGAGGGAGATCGGCTCCTGGGCGATCTTCATGATCTTGCGCACCTTGGAGGCCGAGAGGTCCATGCGCTCGCCAATCTCCTCGGCGGTCGGCTCGCGGCCGAGCTCCTGCACCAGCGAGCGGCTGGTGCGGGTGAGCTTGTTGATCGTCTCGATCATGTGCACCGGGATGCGGATCGTGCGCGCCTGGTCGGCGATGGCTCGGGTGATCGCCTGGCGAATCCACCAGGTGGCGTAGGTCGAGAACTTGTAGCCACGGCGGTACTCGAACTTCTCGACCGCCTTCATCAGGCCGATGTTGCCTTCCTGGATCAGGTCGAGGAACTGCAGACCGCGGTTGGTGTACTTCTTCGCGATCGACACCACGAGACGCAGGTTGGCGACGATCAGCTGCTCCTTGGCGCGCTCGCACTCGGCCTCGCCCTTGCGGATCTTGCCGATCGTCTTCGACACCTCTTCGTACGACGTGCCGTAGCGCCCCTCGAGCTCGCCCAGCTTCTCCTGGTACTTCTCGATCCGGCGCTGCTGCAGGGCCCGCAGCTCTTCGTTCTTCTCCTTTTCGGAGGCGCGGGTGGCGCGGCGGATGTCGTTCTTCAGGCGCGAGAACTCGCGGTGGATGTCGCGCAGCAGCTCGACCAGCTGGTTGCGCGTCTGGACGTTGAAGTCGATCGAACGGATGTCCTTCGAAATCTTCGCCATCAGGCGGTCGACCTCGCGCTCGATCTCCTGGTACTTCGCATCGTCGGTGGCGAGGCCGGCCTGCTGTTCGGCGAGCGAGCGGATCTCCCGATCCTGCGCACCGATGCGCTCGAAGGTGGAGAGGTTCTTCTTGATCCGCTCCTGCGCCTTGGCGTCGAGCAGCTGGTCCGGGTCGGCGTTGACGACCTCTTTGAGCAGCTTCTTGTCCTTCTGCGCCATCTCGTTCAGGCGCAGCAGCTCCTTGAGCACCACCGGATTCGAGCACAGCGCCTCGTAGATCATCCACTCGCCGTTCTCGATCCGCTGAGCGATCTCGACCTCGCCCTCGCGGTCGAGCAGCGGCACGGTGCCCATCTCGCGCAGGTACATGCGCACCGGGTCGTTGGTCTTCTCTTGCTCGGTGAGGACGTACTCCTGGCCCTCGTCGTCCTTCTTGTCGAACTCTCCGCCCGGAGCGGCGTCGTCTTCGCGATTCTGGTACCGCTCGGGACGGCTGATGACGTCGATCTCGAGCTCGCCCAGGCGGGCATGGACCTCGTCCAGCTCTTCGGAGACGCTGACGATCTCTTCGGGCAGCATCTCGAGAATCTCGTCAAAGAGCAGGTAGGTCTTGTCCTGCCCGAGCTCGATCAGCTGCTTGACGGAGCTGTAGCGGTCTTCAATGGCGGCGGTTTTCGTGACTGCCAATGGTTCCTGCCTTCCTTCGGGTCTCGGTCTCGCCGATGCGGGGCCGTCTCACCATAAGCGGCCGGTCATCGTCGGGTGGAGATGCCGGCTCAGGAGAGTCTTTTCTTCGAGTAGCTCGTTGAGGCGGGAGAGATCGCCGTCATGCTCGGCGCGGCGGATCTCTTGTCGGATCTCGGTCAGCCGGCGCTTGCGCCAGCGCGTTTCCAGCATTCCGAGAGTGTCTTGGAGGGTCGCCGTCGTCTCGTCCGGGGTCGAGTCCTGCAGCAGGATCGCTGCTGCTCGGTCGACGGCGAGTCCTTGGTCGGCGAGATGGGAAATGACTGAGTCTGGGGCGGGGATGGACCGCCCGCTTCGGTACATAGCGCAGAACGCGGCATAAATATTCCGACATTCTGCATCGAGGAAGATTTCTTCTGGTGGGAGGCGCTCCGGCGGCGGTGGCGCGGCATGTTCGACGGCGTCTCGAGCGCCGAGGAGAAGGGCGATCGCCTTCTCTTCCTCGGTCCGGACGTCGGTGCGCGAGCGGGTCACCGCGCGGCCGTAGAGCTCCGCACCTTGGCGACTGAGCACGGCGCCCTCGGGGACTCCGAGGCGTTGGGCCGCGCGGCGTCCGTAGGCGGCGCGGCGCACGGCGTCGCGCATCGGCGCCAGCAGCTCTCGCACGGCGCCGGCAGCGCGTGACTGCTCGTGTGGCTCGAGGCGACCGTCACCGGAAAGGTGCTCGATCTCGAGCCACAGTGCATCCTCAGCGTCTTCGATGCGCTCGACCACCGCGTCCGGACCGTGCTCGAGACGCAGCGAGTCGGGGTCGTGACCGGCCGGGAACGACGCGCGGCGCACCGAGAGCCCGGCGGCGAGCAGCAGCGGCAGCGCCTTGCGGGCCGCCGCCAGGCCGGCCTCGTCGCCGTCGTAAGCGAGCACCACCTCGTCGCTGTAGCGCGCCAGTAGCTTCGCCTGCTCGGCGGTGAGCGCGGTGCCCATGCCGGCGACGGCGCCGTCGAGGCCACAGGCGGCGAGGCCGATCACGTCCATGTAACCCTCGGCGAGCACCGCGCGACCGGTGTCGCGGAGTGTGCGCTTGGCGCGGTGCAGGCCGTAGAGCAGCTCGCCCTTGCGGAAGGCCGCGGTCTCGGCGGTGTTGATGTACTTGGCGCGGTCGTCACCAAGGGTGCGTCCACCGAAGCCGACCAGCTTGCCCGAGGCGGCGTGGATCGGAAAGATCAGCCGATTGCGGAAGCGGTCGTAGAGCCGGCCACTCTTCTCGCTGCGTCCGAGCAGGCCGGCGTCGAGCAGCACCGAGTCGTCGATCGTGCGGCCGAGCGACTGGTGCAGCGCATGCCACTCGTCGGGCGCGAAGCCGAGCGCGAAGCCGTCGGTCAGCTCGCTCGATACCTGGCGGCGGTCGAGGTAGGCACGCGGCCCCGGTGCCTGGCGCAGGGCGCGGCGGAAAAACTGCTCGGCGCTTTCGAGCGCGGCGGCGACATCCCGGCGCTGGCGCGCCTGGGCGCCGTCGGCGGCGTATTCGAGCGGGATCGCGTAGCGTTGCGCCAGCGCCTCGACGGCGCCCGGGAAGTCGTCGCCCGAGCCGCGCATGAAGAGATCGATCGCGTCGCCGCCGACGCCGCAGCCGAAGCAGTGGTAGAGGCCGAGGTCCGGGTCGACGTGGAAGGACGGCGTCTTTTCTTTGTGGAACGGGCACAGGCCCTGGTACTTGCGACCGCGACGCTTGAGCGAGGTGAGCTCGGAGGCGATGTCGACCACGTCGACGGCGTCGCGCACCGCCTGCACCACGTCGGGTGTGAGGCGCACCGCCATCTAAACTGCCAGCTCCACCACGGTCGCTCCGTCGCCGCCCTCGGTGCGCTTGCCGGCGCGCTGACCGGCCACCGCGGGATGGCTGTCGAGGTGAGCGCGCACCGCGTCCCGCAGCCGGCCGGTGCCGTGGCCGTGGACGATGCGGATGCTGGCGAGCGACGCCATCAGAGCGCGATCGAGGTAGCGGTCGAGCTCGACCAGCGCGGGCTCGACGCGCTGGCCGATCAGGTTGAGCTCGCGCGCCGGCGCATCGTGCAACAGGTCGGGGCGCGCCCCCCGGCTGCGCGCGCCGATCGCCGCGGCGCGTCGAGCCGCCGTCTTGGACAACGCTTTGGAGAACGGGCTACGCGCCAAGTCGCCCGTACCGTCGTCTCCGCCGGCCGCGCCGACCAAGTCCTTCTCTTTGCACACCAGCAGCTTGCCGCCGACCGAGACCTGCGCCCGCCCGCGCTCGAGCTTCTCGAGCGTGCCGGTCCAGCCGAGGCCGCGGTGGCGTACCGTCGCGCCGACTTCGACCGGCCCTTCCTCGACCGGCGCCGGCGGAGTGAACACCGGCGCCGACTCGAAGAGCCGCTGCTCGGCCTTCGTCGCGAGCCCCTTGGTGGTGCGTCCTGCGGCGGCCTCGGCGCGCAGGCGCTCGACCTCCTTGCGCAGCGCTTGCCGCGTCTCTTGGCGGAACGCGTCGAGCCGCCGGCGCATCGTCTTGCCGAGCGAGTCCTTCTCGGCGCGCAGCTCGGACTCGCGCTCGGCCAGGCGCCGGCGGAGGGTTTCGGCGTCGGCGAGCTCGGACTCCAGCGTTCGACGCGTGTCGACGGCGTCCTGGCGATGGCGCTCGAGCTCGGCGAGCATGCGTCGCAGCTGACGATGCTCGCTGCCCAAGAGCTCCTCGGCGCGCTCGAGCCAGCGCGTCGGAAGGCCGAGGCGGTGCGCGAGCGCGAGCGCCTCGCTGCCGCCCGGCGGACCGGGCATCATGCGATAGGTCGGCTCGCCGCTCGAGGCGTCGAACTGCATGGCGGCGCAGAAGGCGCCGTCGGCTTCGAGCGCGGACGCGGCGACCTGCGACAGGTGGGTGGTGATCAGCACCAGCGCGCGGCTGTCGAGCAGGCCCTCGAGCAGCGCAGTCGACAGCGCCGCGCCTTCTTCGGGGTCGGTGCCGGAGCCGAGCTCGTCGAGCAAGATCAGCGCGTCGGGCCCGGCCGCTTCCCAGGCTTCGCGCAGCCTCAGCAGGCGCCCGCTGAAGGTCGAGCGGTCGGTGAGCAGGTCTTGGTCGTCGCCGACCGTTGCGACCACGGCGTCGAAGAAGGGCAGCCGTGTGCCCTGGGCCACCGGCACCGGCAGCCCGCATTGGTGGGCGAGTACGAGCAGGCCGAGCGTTTTCAGCGTGACGGTCTTGCCGCCGGCGTTGGGGCCGGTGAGCACCAGCGCCCGCCCCTCGGCGTCGAGCGAGAGGTCGAGCGGCACGACGTCGCCGACATGGCCGGGCGTCCCGAGCGCGCTGCGACGCAGCGGCCCGAGGCGCGGGTCGAGCAGCGGATGGCGCGCGCCGACCAGGCGCAGGTCGTGGCGCTCCGAGAGCTCCGCCAGCCGGCCCTCCGCGCGCTCGGCGAAGCGCACCGACGCCTGGAGCAGGTCGAGCTCGCCGAGCAGGTCGGCATGGTCGAGCAGGTCGTCGCTGGCGGTGCGCAGGCGCTCCACGGTGTCGGCCAAGATGCGCCGCTTCTCGGCCTCCTCGTCTTCCACCGCCTGCTGCAGGTCGTTGTTGGCGTCGACCGCCTCGAGCGGCTCGAAGTAGAAGCTGCGGCCGGTCGCTGAGCGGCCGTGGACGAGGCCCTGCACGCGTCCTTTGGCGCCGGATTGCAACATCAACACCATCCGACCACCGCGCATCGGGATGGTGTCCTCGGAGAGATGGTCTTTGTGCTCCTCGACCAGCTTGCCGAGCTGGTCGTAGATCACCTGGCGGCTCGATCGGATCTTTCCGCGCAGCGCGGCGAGGCGCGGCGTGGCGTCCTCGCGAATCTCGCCTCGGCCATCGAAGGTGCGGCGGATGTGGCGCCGCAGGTCGTCGAGGTCGGCCAGCGGCTCGACGCGCTCGGCGAGAGCCTCGCAGGCGGGGTCGGCGGCGCGCACGCGCTCGATCGCGCCGGTGGTCGCATCGAGCAGGGCTCCGACCTCGACGATCGCGCGACCGTCGAGGTCGTGGAGCGACCCGGCGAGCGAGCGCAGGATCGGTCGCAGCGGGCGCTCCGGTGAGGGCACCAAAGGGCGCGCGGCGATCAGGCGACGCGCCTCGTCATAGCGCCGGCGCCGGGTCTCGAGCGCCTCCAGGTCGTCGAAGGGGCGCAGCGCCTCGGCCTGCTCGGCGCCGAGATCGGACGCGGTCGCCGCCGCGATGAGCGCACGCAGCGCGGGGAACTCGAGGGCGCTCTCTGTCGCCGCGGACACGGTCGCCGCGAGCGGGGCGGACGCCGAGGAAGGGACGGCGTCGTCGATTGCAGGCTGGAGATCCATGGGTCCTCCTTCCACCAACGCGAAACGCGGGAGCTCAGAGGCTCCCGCGGTGCCGGATCGACGTCCGGAAGGTGTGCAATCGGGCGTCAGATGGTGATGTCCGTTCCTGACCGCCGCGCGAGGCGCGACTGCCCGAGGGCGCGACGCGTCGAGTCGACGCGATCGCGGCCGCTTCAGGCCAAGCCGAGTCGGCGCTCTTCGGCAAGCTTGCGCATCATCTTCTTGCGCGCCTGCATCGCCTTCCGCTTCCGCTTCACGGAAGGCTTCTCGAAGTGCTGCCGCTTCTTCAGCTCGGTCAGAACGCCGGCCTTCTCACACTTGCGCTTGAAGCGACGGAGAGCATTCTCGAAGCTCTCTTCGTCGCGCACGTGAACAACTGGCATCGGCAGTCCTTGTCTCTCGGTTCTGAGGATTGTTGAAGATGGGCGCGGCGCGAGTGGACCGTCTCCGGTCGATCGGCCGTTGAGTTCGTCGATGATTCGTTCGCCGGCTCGCCGCGATTGCGATGGTCTAAGGAACAGCGAGCTTTGCCTGGGTGCCTCGGGCCGGACCGAGGCCGGATTTTGCAGAGCGTTGGGGCAGTTACAGTCCCATCGCCCGTCCAGGCGCACGGCGGTCGCAGAGGATCGCATACACGGGTGCCGATGTCAAGGCGCCGGCCGACGGCGCGCTGGGAGAAGGATTGCTGCGGGAGGCCGGCGGGCGGAGACGAAAGCCGAGTAGGAAAACGGCGCCGCCGCGACAGAGCGCGGACGACGCCGTGATCGAGCGGGCGATGGGGTCGAGCCGGCCGGCTCAGATCTCGCCGTCGCCGCCCTCGGTCGGCGACGGGACCGCGTCGTAGTCGGCGACTTCGACGACCCAGATCTCTTCGCCGCCCTGCGTCTTGGGCTTGAAGTAGACGCCCGCCGCGCCGCGATCTTCCTTGCGGTAGAACCAGCCGATGCGGTTGCGCTCTTCGAAATCGCGGATGTTCGAAGGCTTCACGGTGCCGAGGAGGTCGCGGACGGCGTCCTGCGTCATGCCCTTCTCGACCTGGCTGAACCGCTCCTCGTTCATGAAGCGCATCTCTTCGGCCGTGGCCTTGGCGGCGAGCAGCGCCTCGTTGGTCGGGTCGGCGAGCAGAGCGCTCTCGTAGATCTCGATCGCGCGTCCCCAATCGCCGCCTCGGACGATGTACTCGTCGGCCACCAGGATGTCTTCCTGCGCCTTGAGGTCGAAGACGCGGCGCTGGCCGGGGGTCAGCTCGGCGCCCTCGAGAATCTCCTGCGAGTTGAGGAAGTCGACGACCGCCGTGTAGAACTGACCACCGAGGTCTTCGATCTCGCCCTCGAGCTCGGCGACCTGTGCTTCGAGCTCTTCGCGGGTCGGCGGCGGCTCTTCGCCCTCCGCCGGTTCCGCGTCGCTCGGCTCGGCGTCGCCGAAGGTCTTGAGCTCGGCGCGCAGGGAGTCGAGCTGGGCGCGCTTTTCCGCGAGCACCGGTTCGTTCGCGTCGATGAACGCCAGCTGCTCGGCGCCAGGGGCTTCCTCTGCTTCTTCGGACGGCTGGCAGGCGACCAGGGCGAGAGCGACAGCCGTGGCGAGCACCAGCGCGAGGATGTCTTTCGCTCGCATTCGGAACCTCCGGAGAGTCTTGGGTGAAGTCGAAACCAGGACGGTACCATACGGCCCCTGGCCCGACAACCGCGAGCGCGCCCTGCCGCCGCCGCGGTCAGAGCTTGCATAAACCCCCGTCCGACAAGGCGTTGAACGCCCTCAGGCTTCCTTGACACCACCTCGCGCAGTGGGAATAATCGGAGCCTCGGCCTCGTGTCAGAGCAGAGCCCCGTGTCAGGAGAGCAGCGTTGGCCCAGCGCTGCCCCAACGCCGGAAATGCCGGAGGTAGATCGAAGATGTCGGAGTCGACCCAGCCAACGACCCAGCTCACCGATCGGTTGCAGAAGCTGGAGCGCAAGATCTCCACGCGGGTCGAAGACGTCGTCCGCGGTCTCCACGAGCAGATTGGCGAGCGCATGCGCCAGGCCAGCGACGACGTGTTGCGCTGGATCGACGAGCATGCCAGCGAGCTGCCGTCGTCGTTCCTCGAAGCCGACGACCTCGCCGATGTCGCCGCCGAGGTCACCGCCGAGCACCGCGCGATCGATCAGGCGCTCGACGCGATGCGTCGCATCGACGGCGAGACGACGCAAATCGCGATTCTCACCGCGCTGGTCGAGGAGGCGCGTCGTTTCGCCAGCCGGACGGCGTTCTTCTTGCTGCGCGACGGCCATGCCAGGGCTTGGGCGAGCCGTGGCTTCGGCGAGCGCGACAGCCTCGCCGGTGTCGAGCTGCCCGGCGACGGGCCGTGGGCCTCGCTCGGCCACGGCGTCGTCGTGCTCGGCGAGGCGGCGCGCCAAGAGCTCGCGCGTCGCCTCGATCTCGTCGCGGCCGATGCCGCAGTGCTCGTGCCCTTTGTCGTCCGCGGTGCTGTCGCTGGCGCGCTCTACGCGGAGCGCTCGAGCGACGAAGACGCGCCGCTCGGCGTCAAGGGGCTGCAGCTGGCGACCTACGCGGCGACGCAGGCGCTCGAGACCTCGGCGGTCAGCCCCGGCACGTCGCCCGCCCTGCTGATGGCCGGAGCGACGGCCCCGGCCGACGCCTCGTCGTCCGCCGCCGCGCTGTCTGCAGCCGCGGCCGTGGCAGCTGCGGCAGCGGCGACCGCTCCCGCCGCCGCGCACGACGAAGCTGAAGACGTCGCCGACGAGGCGCACGAAGTCGCCGCGCCGGCCCCCGACGTGTCGGCCGAAGCCATCCCCGGTGAAGTCGCAGCCGGTGAAGTCGCTGCCGGTGACGCCGAGGCCGACGAGATCCTCGCGGCCGCCACGGCGGATCCTGTGATCGAGGACTCTGCGACCGACGACGATCTGGGCGCCGTCGCCGAGCCCGCCCCGGAGCTCGCGGCCGAGCCGGTCGCAGAGCCCGTGCTCGAGGCCCCGACGGACCAATCCCCAGACGAGGTCGTTGCGGCGGACGTCTCCGATGCCGGGGTCTCCGCCGACGCATTCTCCGCGGAGGAAGCCTCCGCCGACGATGTCTTCGAAGTCGAGGCCGAGCCTTCATTCGAAGAGCCCACCTTCGAAGAGCCCGCGCTCGAGGAACCCGCGCTCGAAGAGCCGTCCTTCGAGGCGCAGCCTGCCGATGAGCCCGCCTTCGAAGCCGACACCTTCGACGAGGCGCCGACGCTCGAGCCGGTCGCGGACGCCGCGCTCGACGACGCCGACACCCCGTTCGAGCTCGAGGACGCTTCGGCCGAGGCGCCGGAGGTCAAAGAGGAGTTCGACGGCGATGCGACCAGCCCGGCTCTCGGCCTCGAAGAGCCCACCGTCGAGGTGCCGGAACCCGCGGCCGCCGCGGACGATTTCCCCGAGGACGAAGCGTCGCCGTGGGATCCGCTCGGCGACGCGCAAAACCTCGCCGCCGCGGCGCCGCCCGAGGTGCCCGATCTCGAGATCGACGACGCCGAGGAGTCCGAAGACGACTTCGCGTACGACTCCGACGCGGCGCCGCCGAGCTTCGACGAGATCGCCGAAGAACAGGTCCCGGAGCCCGAGCTCGAAGACACCAACATCTGGGAGCTGGAAGACGACGAGCCCGACCCCGCGCGTTCGACGGCCGACTTCGATCCGCAGGTGGGACAGCGCACCGTTCGACTCGATGTCGCCCAGATCCAGGAGCAGGCACGCCAGGGAGACCTGGCCGAGGCGGCGCCCGGCAGCCCCGATTCGATCGACCTCGACAGCGAAGAGCCGACGTTGATCAGCACGCCGTCGCCCGCGGTTCCGCCGCCGGTCGCGTTCGAGCCGGTGGCCGCTCCCGAGCCGGTGGCCGCACCCGAGCCGCTGCCTGCCCCCGAGCCGCCGGTTGCTCCCGAGCCGCCGGCGCCCGAGCCGTCGGCGCCCAGCCCGACCTCGTACCCGAGCAGCTTCGCCGAGCCGCCGCCCCCGGCGGCTCCGAGCCCGCCGGTCGCGGAGCCCGCTCCGCCGCCGCCGCAACCCACCGATTCGACCGGGTCGACGGAGGTCAAGCCGCCCGACGATCTGCAGGGGCCGGGCCTCGCCTTTGCTGCGTCGCAACCGGCTGCAGCAGCGGCGCGCAGCGAGGGTGAGGACGCGCTGCACGACGAGGCGCGAAGGCTGGCGCGTCTCTTGGTGTCCGAGATCAAGCTCTACAACGAGGAAGTGATCGAGGAAGGGCGACGCACAGGCAATATCTACGAGCGCCTCAAGGATGACATCGACCGCTCGCGCCAGATGTACGAAGAACGGATCGATCCGCGCCTCTCCGACCAAGAAGATTACTTCTACCAAGAGCTGGTCCAACGTCTGGCGGGCGGCGACGAGAAGCTGCTCGGCATGTGAGGCCCGGGGGACGTTGCGGAGTCTCGCCCACCTCGTGCTCCTCGGCGTCCTGCTCACGGCCAGCGTCGCTTGCCGGGACGCCGACTCGGCGCCTGATGGCCTGTCGGAACGGTCCGGTGGGCCGATCGTCCTGATCAGTCTGGGTGCCTTGCGACCCGCCGATGTCGAGCACATGCCGGCGCTCCGCGGCTTCGCGCAGGGGGCCGACTGGTCTGGGCGGGCGGTGGCACCGTCGAGCTCGCCGGTGGTGTCGGCCGCGACCTTGTTGACCGGGGTCGACCCCTGGGTGCACGGGGTGCTCGCATTCGACGATCTGCGGGATCCCCTCGGTGCGCCGACCCTCGCCCAAGAGCTCGGAGCCCTCGGGTACTTCACCGAGGCCCACCTGCCGGCGTCGAGCGGCCTCGCGCGGTATGGGCTTCTCGCCGGGTTCGATGTCGTCGACGCGTCGGAGGACAGTCGCGGCGCCGTCGCCCAGCTCGCCCGGGTCGACGATGCGCCGCGCCTGCTGTGGATTCATCTCGCGGCGGTCGGCTTTCCGTTGCGCGACCGGCGGGGTGACATCCCCACGCTGCCCGAACCACCGCGGTCGCGCGTCGATCTGCTCGAGCTCTTCCCGTCGAGCGACCCGGAGGTGGCGCTCGACGAGATGCTGCACCGGGCCACCGAGGCCCTGTGGCGCCACGAGGTGGCGGTGGTCGACCGGCGGCTGGAGCAGCTGTTCGCGGCCCTCGAGCGGAGCGGCTGGCGCCATCGTGCTCTGGTGGTGGTCACCGCGCTGCACGGCCTCGAGCTCGGGGAGCATGGCCAGTCGCTCTACGGCTGGAACCTCGGCCGCGCTGCGATCGAGGTGCCGTTGATCGTCGATCTCCCGGACGGCGCGCCGTCGCTCGGCCTGCCTGCCGGTCTGCCGGTGGCGCGTCAGCGCGTGGCGTCGACGCTGGTCGAGGCCGCGGGCGCGACGCCTTCGCCGGCGCACCTTGCGCCGCTCACCCGCGTCGACGACACGCCGATCTTGTCGTCGCTCTACCTGCGCGACGGCGTGAACACTTTCGCGCTCGTCGTTGCGGGGGCCTCGCCGGACGCCGGCTCCGCGCAGCTACTGCGCGAGGCGCGCTTCGCGCCAGCCGAGGCGGAGTACTGGCCGGCGGTGCGTGCGCGAGCCGGTGAGACGCTCGCACTCGGCGAGTCGCCGGCGCGGATCTTCGAGCGTCTGCGCCGCGCGTTCCGCCACACGCCGCCCTTCGAAGGTCCGCTCGGCATCGGCCAGCGCCTCGAGCGCTGGCGAGCCGAGGGGGGAGTCGAAACGGTCGACGACCCGGCTCTCCAGGCCGAGCTCGCGCAGGCGCTGCAGGAGCGTTGGCGGCGTGCGGCGAGCAACGGACAGACTCCGGAAGAGGCTCGCCGGCGTTCGGCTCTCAGGCCGCCAAACGGATATACTCAGCCCTCCGAAGAGCCTCACGACAAGCCGTCGGGTCCATAGCTCAGCGGTTAGAGCGGCCGGCTCATAACCGGTTGGTCCCTGGTTCGAACCCAGGTGGACCCACCACGTGTCGTTCCCTCCCGACTCGTCAGCTTTCCGCCCACGTCACGGAGACCGCATGTCCCATCTCGAGACCCTTCTCGTCTTGAACGAGACCCTTCGAGACTACCGAGCCGCGCGCGCGCGCCTCGACGACATCCCGGATTGGATGTCGGACTTGCACGCTGAGCACAGCGCGCGCCAGGCAGAAATCGACGCAGAAGCCGAGCGCGTCGAAGAGGCCGAAAAGGCTCGGCGCGATGCCGAGACGAAAGTGAGTGACGCGCAGGAGAAGCTGAAGCGCTTCCAGGCGCAGATCAGCCAGGTGACGAATCAGCGCGAATACGGTGCATTGCTCAAAGAGATCGACACCACGAAGGCCGAGATCAAGCAGCAGGAAGAGGTGGCGATCACGGCGATGGCCGACACCGACGAGGCGCAGGCCAAGCTCGACGAGCAGCGTGCGGGATTCGCCGACCTCGACTCCCGCTACCAGAAGGAGCTGCAGAAGTGGGAGGCCGAGAAGCCGTCGGTCGAGAAAACCGCCACTGAGCTCGAGGCCCGGCTCGAAGCGACGCGCGCCGAGCTGACGCCGCAGCTGGTGCGGCACTTCGATCGGCTCGACGAGAAGACGCGGGGCACGCCGATGTCGGAGATTCGCATTCTCGACGGCCGCGGCGCTCGCATCTGGCATTGCTCGGCCTGCAGCTTCAACGTTCGGCCGCAGATCGTGGTCGAGATTCGCGGTGGAGCGATCCACGCCTGTGACTCGTGCAAGCGGATTCTCTTTGTCGTGCCCGAGGACGATGCCTGAGGTGACGAGGACGGAAGCGACGAGTCTCGCGGGCGACATCGCGCGGCGCTTCGAGGCAGTGCAGGAACGGATCGAAGCGGCCTGTGCTCGTGCCGGCCGCTCGGCGAGCTCGGTGTCGCTGGTGGCGGTCAGCAAGCGCCAGCCGCTCGAGCGCTTGCGGGCGGCGATCGAGTACGGCCACACGGTGTTCGGCGAGAGTCGCGTGCAGGAGGCAGCGGACAAGATCCCACATCTTGGTGACGGCCTCGAGTGGCACTTCATCGGTCCGCTGCAGTCCAACAAGGTCAAGACGGCGGCGCCTCTATTCCACTCGTTCCATTCCGTCGACCGAGCCAAGGTGGCTCGCCGGCTCGATCGCGAGGCGGCCTCGCTCGGCCGCCGGCTCCGTGTCTTCGTCCAGGTGAATGTCGGCGAGGAGGAAGCCAAGCACGGCTTTCCGCCCGGCGACGGCTTTGAGCGCGCCGTCCGGCCGCTCATCGCGCTCGAAGGGCTCGAGATCGTCGGGCTGATGACGATTCCGCCCTACGAGAACGACCCCGAGGATGCCCGTCGCTGGTTCCGCGAGCTCGCTCGACTGCGCGACCGGGCCGGTACCTGGCCCGAATGGCGCGGATTCGAAGGTCGCCTGTCGATGGGCATGAGCCACGACTTCGAGGTCGCGATCGACGAGGGTGCCACCGACGTCCGCGTCGGAACCGATCTTTTCGGTCCGCGCCCGAGCTGAACGCCTGCGCTGATCGGCACTTGCAGGCGGTCGGGCCGCGATTCGTGGTAGTCTCGATGTCCTTTCGCCAGCGGACGCCGCCGCGCGAGGTCGTTCGTCCGAGTCCCGGACGCGCGATGCCGCACCGCGAGGAGCCACCATGTCGACGACACCCACTCTGACGCCGCTCGAGATTCGCAAGGCCGAGTTCCAGCGCAAGATGCGCGGCTACGACCCCGAGGAGGTCGAACGTTTCCTCGACCTGGTGTCCGAAGAGCTGACCCAGCGCCTCGGCGACATCGCGCGCCTCGAGCACGAGAAGCGCGATCTCCGCCGCGCTGTCGACGACTCGCGCCGACGCGAGGCCGAGCTGCAGGAGACGGTCCTGCACGCGCAGAAGTTGTCGAAAGACATCACCGACAACGCGCGGCGCGAGGCCGACGTACTGCTGCGCGAGGCGCAGGTGACGGCCGACAACATCATCACGCAGGCGATCGAACAGGCGAACAAGATCGAGGGAAAGCTCAACGAGCTGCGCACGGCGCGCCGCGACATGCAGCTGAAGCTGCGCAACTCGCTCGACCTCTTCAGCCGAATTCTCGCGGCCGACATGGACGACGAGCGCTCGAACGCCATCGTTCGCACGATGCCGCGACGCCCCGAGGCGCGCACCGGCTGATGGCGACGTTGCCGGCGAAGGTCCGTCGTCTCTTCGACGGCTACGAGCCGACTGACCTCGAGGCGCCTGATGCGCGCGACTTCGTGATCGAACGCCTGCTCGAGGCGGGCGAAGGCGACGAGTTGGCCTGGCTGCTGCGGGAGCACGTCGACGAAGCCACGGCCCGCGCGTGGTTCGAGCGTCACGGCGGCCGTCGACTGAGCCGGCGCAGCCGCGCCTTCTGGGCGCTGGCCTTGGGGACCACGGTGCCAGAACCGCCGGTGCTCGGCGCCGAGATCTGGGACGTTTGAGCGGATGAGCGGAGGCTCGCCGAGTCGATGACCTGTCTCGAACCCGCGCACGATCTCATCGCCCCGGCGAGTCGGCACATTCTCGAGCGCCTCGCCGAGCGCTCGTGGTCGCATGATCTCTATCTCGCCGGCTCGGCGGCGCTCTCGCTCTACCTCGGCCATCGCCGTGTCGGCGCTCTCGATCTGATGGGCGTCAATCGCCTCGGCAGCCCGCAACGGCGCGACCTGCTCGAAGACATCCTCGCCGTCGAGCCCGGCGTCCGTGTCGAGACCGCGCGCAACGGCTACCTCGACCTGCGCTGGCCGGCCGAGGACTCGGCGCGCGGCGAGGGCGAGCTCTTCGGTCCGGCCGTGCGCGTCTACTACTACCCGTATCCGCTCATCGACCCCGAGGAAGACTACGCCGGCTGGGCCGTCGCCTCGGCCGTCGACCTCGGCCTCATGAAGCTCGGTGCTGCCGCCAGCCGCGTCGGCCGCCGTGACCTGGTCGACCTCTATCTGCTGACCCGGCGCCTGCCCTTGGCCGAGCTGCTCGATCGCGCGCCTGAAAAGTTCGGCCATGTCCGCGACTTTCCGCTCCAGGCGCTCAAGGGCCTGGCCGACGCCGAGCAGGCCTACGGCGAGCCCCTGCCTCGCCTCGAGATCGAGCTCGATTGGTCCACCGTCGAGTCTTGGCTCCACACCGAGGTCCGCGCCGAAGCCCGCCGCCGCGTCGGCCTCGACGCGTAGCCGGAGCGGACGGCTTCTCCGGACCCCGTCGCCTTCTCCCGACCCTGGCACCGAGTTTGAGCTAGTCTCGGCGCACCATGAGCGAGACGACACCGGACCTTCTGATTCACGATCTTTCGGAGCTGGCGAGCCCCGCGGGCGAGGGCTTCTCGACCGGGGCCGCGCAGGGTGCGGTCGAACGGCTGCGCGGGGTCGACGTCGTGTGCCGCGAAGGGCGCATCGCCTTTGTCGGCTCGGGTGATGAGCGTCGTCGCCGGTTTCCGGCGCTCGACGCCGAGGTCGCGGCCGGCACCGCGGTGGCGCTCGACGGCCGCGGCCGGACCCTGATCCCAGGCTTTGTCGACTGCCACACGCATCTGCCGTGGGCCGGGCGACGGGCCGACGAGCTGATGCGTCGGCTCGGGGGCGAGAGCTACCAGGAGATCGCGGCGGCCGGCGGTGGGATCCTCTCGACGGTGGCGGCGACGCGGGCGGCCGAGGAGGATCTCTTGGCCGCGAACGTCGAGCGTCGGCTCGACGCGATGCTGGCACACGGCACGACGACGGCCGAAGTGAAGAGCGGCTACGGTCTCTCACTCGAGCACGAGGCGAAGCAGCTGCGCGCGGTGCGCCGCGCCGCGTCGTCGCATGCCGTGCGCGTGTTGCCGACCCTACTCGCGGCGCACGAGTTTCCGCCCGAGCACCGAGACGACCGCGACCGCTGGGTCGACCTCATCGTCGACGAGGTGGTCCCGGCGATCGCCGAGGAGGGGCTCGCGCGCTTCTGCGACGTCTTCTGCGAGCGCGGGGTCTTCGACGTCGAGCAATCCCGCCGCGTGCTCGAGTCCGGGCGTCGCCACGGACTCGTGCCGCGGCTGCACGCCGACGAGTTCGTCGATTCGGGCGGTGCCGAGCTCGCCGCCGAGCTCGGCGCGGCGTCGGCCGATCACCTGGTGGCGGTGAGCGAGGCGGGCATTGCGGCGATGGCCGCCACGGGTGTCGCCGCCGTCGGCCTGCCGGGGGTGGCGTTTTTCCTGCGCAAGGACGAGGCGGTGCCGGCGCGCCGGCTGATCGAGGCCAACGTCCCCTTCGTGCTCGCCACCGACTGCAATCCCGGCTCGTCGCACACGGTCTCGATTCCGTTCATCGTCCAGCTCGGCGTCTTTCGCCTCGGCCTGTCCATCGACGAGGCCCTGGTGGCCGTGACCGCCAACGCCGCCGCGGTGCTCGGCCTGGCCGGCGAGGTCGGTCGCATCACCGAGGGCCGGATCGCCGATCTGGTGCTGGTCGACGGGCCGGAGCTCGAAGAGCTGGCCTATCGGCTCGGCGCCAATCCGGTCGCGGCCGTCGTGCGCGCCGGGCGAGTTGCGCATCGCGCCGCGTTCGAGCAGCGGATGGCGGTCTGACGCATGACGGGCCTCTTGCGGCGCCTGCTGCGTCGGCGTCGGTCCGTTCTCGCGCTGCTCGGCCTCCTGGCCATCGTCCTGCTGCCAGGTTTGCTGCGTCTCGAGAGCGACAACTCGCCCAAGATCTTCTTCATCAGCGGCTCATCGGCGCTCGAGACCTACCGCGAGATGACCGATCTCTTCGGCTCCGACGCGTCGCTGCGCCTCGTGGTCGAGGGGGCCGACCTGTGGACTCCCGACGGTCTGCGCTGGCTCGGTGAGGTCGAGGAGGAGGCCGCAGCGGTCGACGGGGTCGAGCGCGCGTCGGGATTGGCCGGCCACTATCGGCGCGTCGGCTGGCCCCCGCGCGACGTCGAGGCTTTCCGCGGTGCCGCGGCGAGCAATCCGCTCGACCGGGGCACGGGGTGGATCGGCGCCGATTGGGCAGTCGCCACAGTGCTCGTCCAGATCGCCGCCGATCTCGAGCCGAAGGCGCTCGACGACGTGCTCGCCGCGCTGACGGAGCTCGCGCGGCCGCCCGCCGGGCTGGCGCTCGAAACGACCGTCGTCGGCCTGCCGGCTCTCAACCAGGCGCTCGATCGCTCGGCGCGCGAGATCGACCGCGTGTTCTTTCCGCTGCTCGCCCTGTTCACAGTGTTGATCTTGTGGGTGACGGTGCGCGATCTCGGCGACCTGGTCCCGCCGCTCCTCTTCGTCGGCCTGAGCCAGCTCCTCGTGCTTGGGCCGATGGGCTACGCGGGGGTTCGGCTCAATCTGGTGCTGGCGATTCTGCCGCCGGTGCTCTTCGTGATCGCGCTCGCGACCGCGCTGCATCTCGTGCTGCGATTCCGTCAGCTGGCGCAGAAGGATCGGGGACGCCCGGCGCGGATCATCGCCACCTACCGCGAGAAGGGCTGGTCGGTGCTGTGGACCGGGATCACGACGGCGGTCGGTTTCGCGTCGCTGGCGATCAGCCCGGTGGTTCCCGTCCGCTCGCTCGGGTTGTGGGCTGCGGCCGGACTTCTCTTGCTCACCGTCACCGCGTTCTGCGTCTTGCCGCCGCTTCTCGCGCTCTTCGCCGCACGCCAGCCGCATCCGCGCGAGCCCGCGGCCGACGGCAACGCCTTCGAGCATCGAGTCGGCACCTGGGGCCGCGCCTGGGGCCGTTGGGCGGCGCATCACCGTCGGCTGGTTCTGGGCGCTGCGGTCCTCCTCGGTGTCGTCGCACTCGCCGGGTTGCCGCAGATTCGCATCGAGTCGAACGCGCTGCGCTACCTCGACACGGCGCACCCGCTGCGCCTCGGCATCGAGCGCCTCGAGACCGCGGAGATCGGAGCCGCTGCCGTCGAGGTGCTGGTGCGAATGCGGCCGGACGACGATTCGGCGCCGCTCTTCCGATCGGCGTTCGAGGTCGATCGCCTCGCCGACCTGGCGGCCGACCTCGAGCACGAGCCGGGAGTCTACGGGGCGGTGAGCGCCGGAACGCTGCTGCGCGACGCGGCGCGCCTGGTGCCGACGACGCCGGTCAACGCCACGATGCGCCTGCAGATGGTGCTCGCCGGACTCGAAGACGACGTCCAGGGACGCGAGGCACTGGCAGCGTTCCTCGGACCCGACCGCCAGGTGGCGCGTGTCACGGCCTTCGTCGAGACCACCGGCTCGGAGCGGCTCGAAGAGATCCTGGCTCGCGTGCGCGACGCCGCCGAGAGGCGGTTCCCCGAGGCGACGATCGAGCTCACGGGCGAGTATCCGCTGCTGCTCGAAGCGCAGCGTCACCTGATCTCGACGCTTGCCTTGTCGCTGGCGCTCACGTTGGGGGTGATCGCCGTGGTGCTGCGCCTGCTCCTGCCGAGCACCCGCCTCGCCTTGCTCGCGCTGGCGCCGAATCTTTGGCCGGTGCTCGGGGTGCTCGGGGTGATGGGTTGGGCCGATCTGCCGCTCGACATCGCGACGGTGATGGTCGCCTCGGTGGTGCTCGGCCTGGCGGTCGACGACACGGTCCACACGCTCGGCCACTTCCGCAAGCTGGCGCCCGATTGCGGAGCGTACGAGGCAGTGTCCCGCACGCTCGGTGCCACCGCGCCTGCCTACCTGCTCACCGGGGTGATCCTGAGCGCAGGCTTCGGGGTTTGCGCACTCTCCGACTTCGCGCCGATCGCGCATTTCGGCAGTCTGGCGGCGATCGGCATCGGTCTCGCTGTGGTCGGCGATCTCTTCCTCTTGCCGGCGCTGCTCAGCCTCACGCCCGACACCGCGGTCGAGCGTCTCGGCCGCTGAGTCGTCGGGCCCCGGAGGTCTAGCTTCAGGCCCCGAGCGCCAAGCGCAAGGCGTCGAGCGACGGGTCGAGACGCTCGCTGCGCAGCGGCTTCTCGAGGTGGCGGGCGAGACGACGCGGGATCTCGATCGGACGTCCGAGCACCGGCTCGACAGTCTCGCCGAACTTCGAGGCATGCGCCGTCGCCAATACGACGCCGACGGTGCCCTCGGCCGGCGCCTCGCGCGCGAAGCGGTCCTCGAGCGCCAGCCAGCCGACGGCGGTGTGGGGATCGAGCACCTCGCCGTGCTCGGCGGCGACGGCGGCGATCGTGTCCCGGGTCTGGTCGTCGTCGGCGCGGAACCCCGAGACGTCGGCGCGCAGCGCGTCGAGATCGTCGTCGTAGAGCCAGCGGATCCGCTCGAAGTTGCTCGGTGCGCCGACATCCATCGCGTTGGAGATGGTGCGCACCGAAGGCCGCGGCTCATAGAGACCCGAGGCGAGGTACTCCGGCACGACGTCGTTGATGTTGGTGGCGGCGACGAAGCGTGCGTCGAGGCCGAGGCGACGGGCGAACAGGCCGGCGGTGAGGTTGCCGAAGTTGCCGCTCGGGACGACGAAGAGCGGCGTTTCGCCCGGCGTGAGCTGCGCCGCCGCGTGCACGTAGTAGATCGCTTGCGGCAAGAGACGGCCGACGTTGATCGAGTTTGCCGACGTGAGCCCGAGTCGCGTCGCCAGCTCGCGATCGGTAAAGGCCTGGCGCACCAGGCTCTGGCAGTCGTCGAACGCGCCGTCGACGGCGAAGGCGCGCACGTTGCCGCCCAGCGTCGCCAGCTGGCGTTCCTGCAGCGGGCTCACCTTGCCGTGGGGGTAGAGGATCACGACCTCGACCCCGTCGACGCCGAAGAACGCCTGCGCCACCGCACCGCCGGTGTCGCCCGACGTGGCGACCAGCACCGTCGTCGCGTCCGTCTCGATCCCTTCGTCGCCGCCGCGGGTGGCCGCGAGCAGGCGCGCCAGAAAGCGCGCGCCGACGTCCTTGAAGGCGAGAGTCGGCCCGTGAAAAAGCTCGAGCAGGCCATGGCGTGGCCCGAGGCGGCGCAGCGGGATCGGGAAGTCGAGCGCCTCGGCGGCGAGCCGCCGCAGCGTCGCACGGTCGATCTCGGCACCGTCGGCTTCGCCGACCGTGTCTCCGAGGAGGGCCGTGAGCACGATGTCGCCGATCTCGGGCAGCGAGAGATCGTGCAGACGACGCCAGACGTCGTCCGCGAGCGGCTCGAGGCGCTCGGGTACGAAGAGACCACCATCTGGCGCTGGACCGAGCCTCAGCGCCTCACCGAGGCCGTACCTGCGACCCCGCGGGTCGCGCGTGCTGACGAAGGTCATCCCAACCTCCGGTCGATCAGTTGATCTTTGGCTCGTCGGGGCCGCCGAGCGGGTCCTGGGCTTCGGCGACGTCGCCGTGCTGCTTTTCGTAGAGCGCGAGATTGTCGGCGAGGGCGCGGATCAGGCGCTTGATGTGCCCCGGGCTCATCATCAGGCGAGAGGTGACGGCACCCTGAGGCGGCACGAAGTTGATGAAGTCGAGGATGAACTCTTCGCGGGTGTGACTGATGCGCACCAGATTCGCATATCGACCCTTGAGCTCTTCGTCGCTGATCTTGATGTTGATGCGCGGACTTTTCTGCGGTCTGGGATCGGCCATCGGGGCCTCCTTGCGACGTGTCGGCGAGCCGGCGGCTAGCTCTCGGGGGTGTTCTTCCAGAGGATGCGAGGGTCGAAGCGCCAGGAGTGCTCGGGAAAGTAGAGGCCGACTCCGCGTGCCTCGGCGGTGACGGTGAAGGCGATCAGCTGGCGGCGGTAGTCGTAGGGCGTTCCGTCGCGCGTGTGGACGGCCAGGTCGAGGAGATACTCGCCCGGTGCGAGGCGCAGGTGCGGGCAGCGCACGGCGACGCGCACGCGGCCGGGCTCGAGGCGCCGCGGGGTGTAGTCGGCGAGATCAGTGTTGGTGCCCCAGATCTCGACGCCGCGCGGTGTCGACACCGCGACGCCGAAGACGAAGTCGTCGAGCGGTTCGTGAACCTCGACGTCGAGCTCGATCGTGACGTCGGCGCCGCTCGGCACGTGGTAGGTCTCCGCACCGTCGACGAGCAGGCGCGCCTGCGCGATCTCGGCTTCGCGGCTGCCCCAGCGCAGCGTCTCGGGGGCGCTGTCGTCCGGCTCCTCCACCGGCTCTGTCGGCGCCTCGGCCTCCAGCGCTTCGCGCGCCTCGAGCGCTCGGCGATGCTCGTCGCTCTCGGCGTCGGCCACCGCCTGGCGATACGCGTCGACCACGCGGCGTGGATGGCCGTCGAGGCGCAAGGTTCCCTTCTCCAGCCACAGCGCGCGATCACAGACCTCCTCGATCAGCTGGAGCGAGTGGCTCACCAGCACTAGTGTCTTGCCGCGACCGAGGAGCTCCTGGATGCGTCGCAGGCATTTGTGCGCGAACGCCTCGTCGCCCACCGAGAGCACCTCGTCGACCATCAGCACGTCGGGATCCGTGTGGATGGCGACCGAGAAGCCGAGCCGGACATACATGCCCGACGAGTAGTTCTTGACCGGTTCTTCGATGAACGTACCGAGGCCCGAGAACTCGACGATGGCGTCGTAGCGGCTCTCGATCTCGCGCTTCGACAGCCCGAGGACGGCGCCGTTGATGAAAATGTTCTCGCGCCCCGAGATCTCGGGGTGGAAGCCGGCACCGAGCTCGATCAGCGCGGCGACTCGGCCGTCGACCTCGATCGACCCGGATGTCGGGCGCAGGATGCCGGCGGCGAGCTTGAGCAGGGTCGACTTGCCCGAGCCGTTCGAGCCGATCAGGCCGATCGCCTCGCCCGGGGCGACCTCGAACGACACGTTCTCGACCGCCGGGATCGACTCGGACGCCGACAGCCCGCCGACCAGTGTGCGGTCGAGGAGAGCGCTTTTCAGCGTCCGCAGCTGATGTCCGGCGGCATGCCGGCGATACAGCTTGCTCAGCCTGCGTGCGCGAACCGCGGGACGGCCGGCGCTCATACTGCCTCTCCGAGCGTTTCAGCGAGCCGGTCGAAGATCCAGGCGCCGAGCGCCCACACCACGGCCGACACGAACAGCATCATTCCCCAAGTCGCGAGGTCCGGTACTCTGCCGTAGAACAACGTGGCCTGGTAGCCCTCGAGGAACGGCGTCAGCGGATTGAGCTTCACCGCGTAGTAGATCGGCGGAAAGGGACGTAGCGTCTCGATCGTGTAGAGGATCGGCGTCAAGAAGAAGAGCAGGGTCAGGAGATTGCCGAGAATGTCGCGCACGTCCTTGAAGTGAACGTGGAGAGCGGCGAAGCCGAGGGCCAGGCCGGCGACCAGCGGCAGCTGCAGCAACATCACCACGGGGGCCAGGAGAGCCGGCCAGCCAAAGCTGACGTGGACGCCGAGCAGGTGCGCGACGCCGAAGGCGGCGTAGAGAATCGGCAGCGCCAGCACCAGGTGGACGAGGTTCGCCAGCACCGAGACGATCGGCAGCAGCTCGGCGGGAAATGCGGCTTTGCGGATCAGGCCGGAGTTGGCGGTGAGCGACGATGTGCCCTCGACCCAGGCCGTTTGGAGCCAGATCCACGGAATCACGCCGCAGGCGAGAAACAGGCCGTAAGGACCGTAGTCGACGACGAAGCGGTCGCGCGGCGCGAAGATCGTGCTGAAGACGAAGGCGTAGACGACGATCAGCGCGAGAGGGTTGACCAACGACCAGAAGAAACCGAGCGTGGAGCCGCGGTAACGGGCTTTGAGCTCGCGCTGGGTGAGCGTCAGGAGCAGACCGCGAAAGCGCAGGAGGTGGCGGAGGAGGCGCGGCATGGTGGCGGGGCGCTGGAAATCGGCGGGGAGCGAACGGAGGGTCGCAATGAATCGCGGGAAACGAATCGCGGGAGACGGCTCGGCCGCCTCCCGCGGTGTGGCGGGCCGGGCCGCCGGTCGAGAGCGCTCGCGGGTCAGCCGACCTGCTGCGCTTCCTTGCGCAGGCGCTCGAGGCGGCGCCGGATCTCTTCCTGCTTTTCGCGCATACGCTCTTTCATCTCCTGCACCTGCTCGTTGTAGTCGAGGAGGAGCAGGTCTTCGCTGATGATGTACAGGCGCGGGAACTTGCGCACATCACCCTTCTCGTCGAACTGGATGCTGCCGGTGACTCCTGGGAACTCCTTGATGCTGTCGCGCAGGCCTTTCTTGACCTCGCTGGGCAGCGCCGGGCGATTGTTCACCGCCGCGGCCAGCACCTTCATCGCGTCGTAGCCGTGCGCGGCGTAGATGTCCGGGTTCTCGCCGTGCTTCTCTTCGTACGCTTTGACGAACTTCTGGATGTGGGCGTAGTCGCTGTCGTGCTCGAACACGGTCTGGGTGAGGAAGACGCCTGACGCTTCCGGGCCGACCTCGGCGATCGCCGCGGCCGTGGCGAAGGCGCTGGTGGTGAGGATTTTACCCTCGAAGCTCTGGGCCCGCAGCTCCTCGATCAGCGCGCCGATCGACGGCGCGTAGCCGGCCAGATAGACGGCGTCGGGGGAGAAGGAGATCGCGCGCTCCACCAAGCCGGCGACCTCGGTGGTGTTGGGCGGGAACTCGAGCGTGTCGAGAACCTCGCCGCCGAAGCTCTCGAAGGCCGGGGCAAAGACGCTCTGGATGCCTTTGGCGTAGGGCTGCTGCTCGCCGATCACCACGACGGATTGGACCTTGAGCAGCTCGGAGGCGGCCGACGCCATCTTGCTCGCGGCGGTGAAGTCGGATGGCCAGATACGGTAGAAGTTGCGCGAGATGCCGGTGAGCTCGGGGCTCGACGCCGACGGCGAGAGCAGAATGCGATCGAGATCGTCGACGACCGCGATCATTTCTTTCGCCTCACCCGAAGTGACGCCGCCGAGGGCCGCCAACGAGCCGCCCCTGAACTGATCGCGCAGCACCGCTGCGGCCTTGCCTGGATCGCTCTCGGTGTCGACGTACTCGATCTGCAGGGAGGTTTGCTGCGTCTCGCTCTTCTGGACCTCTTCGTACGCCAGCTCGATGCCGCGGCGAACCGACTCTCCATATCCGGCCGCATCGCCGGACAGCGGCAGGACGGCGGCGATCTTCACGTTCTCCGGGGGGCAGCCGAGCAGCGTCAGAGCCGCGAGGCACACGGCTGCCAGGGGCAGAAGGGATCGCTCGAATCGTTGCATGCGTCGGACCTCTCTCGATTCAGCACCATGAAGACGGATCGTCGGCGAACCGCGGCGGCGAGGCGAGCCGGGAATCGGGAGGCTCGTGGCTCGATCTCGATGCCGGTGCAGGCGGGCCGCGGCTGTGCTCTATGAAACCGAAAGCCTACCAGCTTCGGCGACCGCGATGAAATCGATTGGACCTGGAGCCGACGGTCGCGGTTCCCGCGCATCGCCATGATCTGCGCTGACGCGGCCTTTGCGACACGATACACTGTCGCCGTGAGCCGCTCCCCAGACCCCCCGCTGACGGTGCGATGCCCGGACTGCGGTGCCGCGCTCGAGATCGACGTTGCGTCGGGCGAAGTGCTGTCCCATCGCGCGACGGCGCGCGCCGAGCCGGCCGACTTCGACAGCCTCTTGGCGCGGGTCGATGAAGGCAAACGGAGCGCCGAGCGGATCTTCGAGCAGCAGTTGCGGGGCCTGGACGACCGGGACCGGGTGATGGAGGAGAAGTTTCGACGCGCCCTCGAGCGGGTCGAAGAAGAGGACGACGGCCAACCGCCGCCGCGGCCCTGGGATCTCGACTGAGTCTCGGAGTGCGCCTCGTCAGCGTTGACACCGAAGCGGTCGGGACCTGGCGCCGAGAAGGGGGCGAAATGCGCAGCCGGTCGCGGCGAAAAGTGCTAGATTGGCGGCGGATGTCGTCGGATGTCCTCGCCGATCATGCGCAGATTCGACAAACAGAACCGTGGAGCCCGGGTCCTGCTGGTCACCGCCAGCCTGGTCATCGTGATCGCCGGCCTGCGGGAGATTCGGCCGATCGCGCTGCCCCTGCTCGTCGCGATCTTCCTCTCGGTGCTCAGCTCGCCACTTCTCGGGTGGTTGATGCGTTGCCGTGTGCCGAGAGCGCTGGCGGTCGCGATCACCGTGTTCGCCAACGTCGCCGTGCTGGCGCTGGCTCTCATCCTGGTCGGTGGCTCGGTGCGTGCCTTCGCCGAGTCGCTGCCGCTCTACCAGGAACGCATCGAGGTCCAGGCGCGAGCGACCCTCGACTGGCTCGAGGACCGCGGCATCGACACCTCGCAGTTCGACTGGCTGCAGGAGGAGCCGACTCCTTTGCCGGTGCCGCCGGGCACCGTGCCGTCGGGCTCGGTGTCGTCGGTCACCGGGGGGCCGCTCGCCCCGGACGAAGAGCAGGTCGGTTTTATCGCCCTCGGCGACGTGGTCGACTTCGTGTCGAGCACCGTGCGCTCGATCGCCTCCTTACTCACCATGGGGCTGCTGGTGATCCTGTCGATGATCTTCCTGCTGCTCGAAGCGGCAGGGCTGCCGCGTCGCCTCGAGATCGCGTTCGGCTGGACGCAGGACGATCTCGCGCGCCTGGCGAACATGAAGCTCCAGGTGCAGCGCTACCTTGGGTACAAGACCCTGATCAGCTTGATCACCGCGTTGTTGGTGGGGATCTGGGTCTGGCTCTTGGGCGTGAACTTCCCGCTCCTCTGGGCCTTGATCGCCTTCGCGCTGAACTACATCCCGAGCATCGGCTCGATCATCGCCGCGATTCCGGCGGTGATCTTGGCGCTCGTCGACCTCGGCCCCGGGACGGCGCTCCTCGTCGTGCTCGGCTACCTGGTCGTGAATCTCACGCTCGGCAATGTGATCGAGCCGCAGCTGATGGGCCGGCGCCTCGGGATCTCGACCCTGGTCGTCTTCCTTTCCTTGATCTTCTGGGGCTGGTTGTGGGGGCCGGTCGGCATGCTGCTCTCGGTACCCCTGACCATGATCCTGCGCATCGCGCTCGAGAACACCGAGGACCTGCGCTGGATGGCGCAGCTGATCGCCGCCAACCCCGGCTCGCGACTGCCGGTGGCACCCGCTGCAGCGACCTCCGCCGCCACGGCGGCCGGCCCCGAGCGAGCATCGGGCGCTCCATCGCACGACGCGGAGTCCCCGGTCCTTTGACGACAGTCCAAGTCCCTCCCCTGCCCGCCGGAGTTTGAGTATGCAGCTGCAGGACGCCCGCTTTCGCGCACTCGTCGAGCACTCGTCGGACATTCTGGCCATCGTGTCGGACGACGGCCGGTGGATCTATGTCAATCCGGCAACCCACGCGGTGCTCGGCCATGCCCCCGACGCGCTCCAGGGGCAAAGGCTCGACGAGTTGGTGCATCCGGACGACCACGCCTCGCTCCACGAGGTACTCGCCGGCGCCGACAGCGCGGAGATCCGCTTTCGCGACGCCGACGGCCACTGGGTCTACCTCGACTCACAGACCCGTCGGCCCGAGGGCGACGGCGCTGAAGGGATCGTGCTCGACGCGCGCGATGTCACCGCGCGCCACCGCGCGCTCGCGGCGCTGGCCGAGGAAGAGCAGCGCTATCGCGAGCTCTTCGAGAGCTCGCGCGACGCGATCTGCATCGGTACCCTCGAAGGGCGGCTGGTCGACGTGAATCCGGCGGCGGTCGAGCTCTTCGGCTACGACTCGAAAGAGGAGATGCTCGAGCTCGACATCGCGCGCGACCTCTACTGGAATTCCGAAGATCGCAAGCGCGCGGAGGCGGTGTTCCTGGCCCAGGGCTTCGTCGACGGCTACGAGCACGAGCTGCGCACCAAGCAGGGGCGGCGCATCCGCGTCCAGGAGACGGCGACCGCGATTCGCGACACCGAGGGCGAAGTGATCGGCTTTCGCGGCGTTCTGCGCGACACCACCGAGCAGATTCGCCTGCAGGAGCAGCTGCGCCAGTCGCAGAAGATGGAAGCCGTCGGTCGCCTCGCCGGTGGCGTCGCGCACGACTTCAACAACCTGCTGACCGCGATCAACGGCTACGCCGAGCTGGCCCTGGCGCGGATGAGTGACGACGATGCACAGCGCCAGGCGGTCGAGGAGATTCGCAAGGCGGGCAAGCGCGCCACCGACCTCACCCGCCGCCTGCTCACGCTGTCGCGACACCAGACCGTGTCGCCACGGCGCATCGACCTCAATCAGTGCGTCTACGATATGGAGAAGCTGCTCCAGCGGGTGATCGGCGAGGACATTCGCCTCGACACGCGGCTCGGCTCCGACTTGCCCCGGATCATCGCCGACCAGGGTCAGATCGAGCAGATCATCCTGAATCTCGCCGTCAACGCGCGCGACGCGATGCCCGACGGCGGCTCGCTCGAGCTCGAGACACGGCGTGTCCGCATGCCCGCCGAGGCCGGCGACCTACCGAGACTCCCGGTGGCCGGCGAGTACGTCTTGCTGCGCGTCGCCGACACCGGTTCGGGAATGGAGCAGAAGGTGCGGGAGCATGCCTTCGAGCCCTTCTTCACCACCAAGGGCAAGGGCCACAACACCGGGCTCGGGCTGGCGATCGTCTACGGCATCGTCAAACAGGCGGGCGGCTACATCGAGGTCGAGAGCTCGGAGGGCGAGGGAACGACTTTCCTGCTCTTCTTCCCGCTACAGAGTCAGGCCACGGCGAGTCTGCCCGATTTGCAGCTGTCGGCCGATCAACCACTGCCGCGCGGCAGCGAGACGGTGCTGCTGGTCGAAGATGAGACCTCGGTGCGTGCGCTCGTGCGCCAGATCCTCGAGCTCCAGGGCTACGACGTGCTGGCGGCACGCAATGCGCAGGCGGCCGAAGCGATTTGCGACGAGCGCGACAGTCCGCCCGATCTCCTGCTTACCGACGTCGTGATGCCGGGACGTAGCGGCCTCGCTCTGGCCGAGGATCTGAAGCAGCGCTTCGCCGATCTCAGGATCCTCTTCATGTCGGGCTACACCGACAGCCACAACGGCGTGAAGCTGCTCACTCAGCAGCAGGCGGCGTTCCTCGCCAAGCCGTTCTCGCCAGAGGTCTTGGCGCGCAAAGTACGGGACGTGCTCGACGCCTGACGCGTGCACATGCCAGTCAGTCTTGGCGCAGCGCCCCCAGCGGATCGACCCGGCTGGCGCGATGAGCGGGAAGAGCGCAAGCAGCGAGCGCCACCAGGCCGAGGGCGAGGAGCGCCATGCCGATCACCGATGGGTCGAGAGCAAGGCCCAGCGGCAAGAGGTCTTCACCCGCAACCAGGCTGCGCACGGCGAAGGTCAGGACAGCTCCCACCACCAAGCCGATCGCCGTGGCGTGCAGGCCGTCGCGCACCGAGAGGCGCATCACGTTCGCGCGGGTGGCTCCCAGCGCCATTCGGAGACCGATCTCTCGTGCTTGCTCGCTGACGCGATAGGCCATCACGGCGTAGATGCCGAGAGCCGCGAGGAGCAGCGAAAGGGAGGCGAAGGTGCTCATCAACACGGTTCCGAAGCGGTAGCGTGCGGTTTGCATCGAGAGGTCGTCGGCCAGAGTGCGCAGACCATAGACGGGCATGTCGGCGCGCACGGCTTCGAGCCGCTCCCGCAGGGTGGGCAGAAGAGTCGCGCCATCCCCCTGCGCAACACGCACGATGCCCGACAGGCTGCGCCGAGGCCACTGCGCGAGCGGAAGATAGAGGTCCGGGTCCTCGGCGATACGCTCCGGAGCGGGGACCAGGCTGCGGTGCCGAACTTCGTCGACGACACCGATGACGCGAATCCAGTCGGGCTCACCCGCGGTCGAGCCTGCCGCCGACTCGAGAGCGCTCGGCGCGGCCTGCGGTGGTCCCAGCTTGAAACGAAGGCCGACAGGATTCGATGCCGGCCACAGACGGTCGGCGAGGGCTCTCGACACGATCGCCACCGCCGGCGAGTCCGCCGTGGTGCCGCCGAATCCGTCGCCTTGCAGTCGTGGGATTCCGAGCGCGTCGAAGTATCCCGCCGAAACGGCGTGCACATAGGTGCGGTGGGCACCGCCGTAGGGCTCACCAGGCCGCGGCTCGCCGCCTTCCCGACTCACCACGGTGGCAGAGTAGCCGCCGGCGAGCGGACTGTCGCTCGCCAGCGCGGCCTTCGTGCTTCCCGGAGTCGAGGCCATCGCATCGAGAAGCTGGCGCTGCAGCGCTGCCTGGCGGGTGGCCTCGTCCTCTCCGTCGCGCGACGCCGTGTCGCCGGGCAGGGTGAGCTGGACGATCGCCGACCGGGCCTCGAAACCGGGATCGATATGGGTGAAGGCATGCCAGCCGCGGAGCATGGACAAAGCGCCGATCACCACGACGAGCGCCAGAGCCACCTCGCTGCCGAGGAGCAGCCGGTGCACCCCGTGACGCGGGCCGTCGATCGTCGCTGCGCCCTGGCGGAGGAGCGTTGGTGCCGTGCCACGGCGGACCTGGAGCGCGGTGGCGAATCCCAACACCGCTGCGACAACCGTCGCCAAGACCAGGGAGAAGGCCACCACCTGCCGGTTGATCGTAATCGCCGCGAAGGCGGGCAGATCGGCTGGGGCGAGCCGAACCAGAGCGGAGAGGCCCCAGGTTGCGCATAGCAGGCCGAGTACGCCGCTGGCCAGGGCGAGCACCAAGACTTCGATCACGTTCCAGCGCACGAGGTCGCTCGGCCCGGCCCCGAGTGCCAGGCGCACCGCGGCCTGGCGGCGTTGCTGGATCCGGTGGACCAAGAGTAGGTTGGCGACATTGACGCAGGCGATCAGGAGCAGCAGTCCGACCGCGCAGAGCAGCAGGCGTACCGGCCCCCGCAAGTCTCCGACGAGCTCGTCGTGCAGGGTCGTGGCGGCGGCCGAGTAGCCTGTGTGAGTGTCCGGGAACTCGACTTCGAGCCGGGCGAAGACGGTTGCGAGCTGTTCGTTCACCAACTCCAGATCGGCGCCCGGTGTCCGTCGGGCGACGACATCGAGAAACCGGTTGTCGCGCTCCCTTGTCGCTTCGGGGAGAGCCTCGAGCGCAGTCCACAGCTCGCGGTCGTCCCTCACACCGCCGAAGTGTGGCGGCATGACCCCGACCACTGTGTGGGCTTCGCCGTCGATGCGCAGAGAGCGGCCGACGATGTTCTCAGCACCACCGAAGCTCGAGCGCCAGAAGGCGTGCCCGATGACGACCTGCCCGCCGCCGTCGCCGGTGAACCCGCCGCCCCGCAAGGGTGTGATCCCAAGAACCGCGAAGTACTGTCGGGTCACGCGCTCGCCGCGCCTGCGTTCGGCGCGCTCGCCACCGTCGACTACGAACGAAGTGCCGGCCGATGCGGCAACCGCCTCGAGGGCTGCGACGTCGTCGCGCACCGCCTCGAAATCGGGGTAGGAGAGCGTGCGCCGTTCGGTGGCATCGTCGCGGCTCACAGTTTCGAAGAGCGACACCAGCCGCTCCGCGTCGGGATAGGGCAGCGAGCGCAGCATGACCGCGTCGACGAGACTGAAGAGCGCGGCATTGGCGCCGAGTCCGAGTGCGAGCGTTGCGACGACCGAGGCGGTGAAGCCCGGACGACGGCGGAGAGAGCGCAAGGCGAATCGCAGGTCGTGGAGCATGACAGGAACTGAAGCAATGGGTGTGCCAGCGAGCGAGCTCCCAGTCTCGTGTCGCGGCACGCCATGCGTCTGTCCGATCTCGGGACGACGCGTTCGAATATGAACGCCTCTGAGGAGCGCGAGTGGGCGAGAGAAGGAAGTCGCCGAGCAGTCGGCTCGCCGAGAAAGTGCTCTACGGATCGGGGAACGAGCCGACAGAGTGGAAGGGTTGACGAAAGAGGACAAAAAAGGTACTCTTTCGATCGCCCCGGCTTGTGCCGGAACTTTCGAACGTACCATACCGTCCTGCCCTTCGAAAGCCCCTCATGCTGAGACTCACCAAGCAAGCCGACTACGGCATCGTCCTCCTCGCCTACCTGGCCCAACATCCCGATCGCCGTCACGCCGCGTCGGGACTCGCCGACGAGTCGGGGCTCCCGCAGCCGACGGTGGCGAAGATTCTCAAGATCCTCACCCGCGCCGACCTGCTCGACTCGCATCGCGGCGCGAAGGGTGGGTACTCGCTTGCGGTCACGCCCCGAGAGCTGTCGGTCGCGCGAATGATCGAAGTCCTCGACGGTCCGATCGCCTTCACCGACTGCGTCGATGAATCGCCGGGCGAATGCAGCCAGGAAGCCGGCTGTAGGCTGCGCGCCGGCTGGCAGGCCATCAACGTGGTCATTCGCAACGCGCTCGACAGCGTGTCCCTCGCCGACCTTCTCGCCGAGGCCCCGGTCCCGGCGACGTCGACGCCTCGGCTGGTCCAGCTCACCAGCCGCCGGGCCGACGAGCTCCGCCGGACCGAAGACTTCCGCTCCAGCCTGGCCGCCACCCTCGACTCGTCACAACACGACGGCCTCGAATCGCACGTTCCGCAGTCTACGGAGACGCCATGAGCACCAGCACTCAGACGATTGAAACCCTGGCGCGCCAGGACTACAAGTACGGTTTCGTCACCGACATCGAGCAAGAGGTCATCCCGAAGGGGCTCGACGAGAACGTCGTCCGCCTCATCTCGGCCAAGAAAGAGGAGCCGGAGTGGCTCCTCGAGTGGCGCCTCAAGGCGTTCCGACAGTGGCGGGCGATGACCGAGCCGACCTGGCCGAACGTTCACTACCCGCCGATCGACTTTCAGGACATCTCCTACTACGCGGCGCCGAAGTCGGACGCCGATCGGCCGAAGAGTCTCGACGAGGTGGATCCGGAGCTGCTCGCCACCTACGAGAAGCTCGGCATTCCGCTGCGTGAGCAAGAGATGCTCGCCGGGGTGGCGGTCGACGCGGTCTTCGACAGCGTGTCCGTCGCCACTACCTTCAAGGACAAGCTGAAGGAGATGGGGGTCATCTTCCTCTCCTTTTCGGAGGCGGTGAAGGAGCATTCCGAGCTGGTGCAGAAGTACCTCGGCTCGGTGGTGCCGCCGAGCGACAACTTCTACGCTGCCCTGAACTCGGCGGTCTTCTCGGACGGCTCGTTCGTCTACGTGCCGAAGGGCGTACGCTGCCCGATGGAGCTCTCGACCTACTTCCGCATCAACGCGATGAACACCGGCCAGTTCGAGCGTACGCTGATCGTCGCCGAAGACGACTCCTACGTCAGTTACCTCGAGGGCTGCACGGCGCCGATGCGCGACGAGAACCAGCTCCATGCCGCCGTGGTCGAGCTCTACGCGCACTCCGGTGCGCAGATCAAATACTCGACGGTGCAGAATTGGTACCCCGGCGACAAAGAGGGCAAGGGCGGCATCTACAACTTCGTCACCAAGCGCGGACTGTGTGCCGGGCGGGCGTCGAAGATCTCGTGGACGCAGGTCGAGACCGGCTCGGCGATCACCTGGAAGTATCCGAGCTGCATCCTCAAGGGTGACGATTCGATCGGCGAGTTCTACTCGGTCGCGATGACCAACAACTACCAGCAGGCCGATACCGGCACCAAGATGATCCACGTTGGCAAGAACACGCGCTCGACGATCATTTCCAAGGGCATCTCGGCCGGCAAGAGCCAGAACACCTACCGCGGCCAGGTGAAGATTCTCAAAGGGGCCGACGACGCGCGCAACTTCTCGCAGTGCGACTCGATGCTCATCGGCTCCGAGTGTGGAGCCCACACCTTCCCGTACATCGACGTCCAGAACTCGAGCGCCAAGATGGAGCACGAGGCGACAACTTCGAAGATCGGCGAGGACCAGCTCTTCTACTGCGCGTCGCGTGGCATCGACGAGGAGGATGCGGTGTCGATGATCGTCAACGGCTTCTGCAAAGAAGTCTTTCGCGAGCTGCCGATGGAGTTTGCTGTCGAGGCGCAGAAGCTGCTCGAAATCAGCCTCGAAGGCAGTGTGGGTTGACCCGAGAGTCGGCTGATCCGACCGCCGCGTCGCTTCCGAACTCGCAGAATCCCCGAATTCGCAGAATCCAGATCGAACTCTCTCGACGGAGATAGACCAGATGTTGAAGATTCAGAACCTGCACGTCGGCATCGACGGCCACGAGATCTTGCGTGGTCTCGACCTCGAGATCGCCGCCGGTGAAGTCCACGCCATCATGGGACCCAACGGCTCGGGCAAGAGCACCCTCGCCCAGGTGCTCGCCGGGCGTGAAGAGTACGAAGTGACCGAAGGCTCGATCGAGTACGAGAGCCAGGACCTGCTCGAGCTCGAGCCCGAAGACCGGGCGCGCGAGGGCATCTTCCTCGCCTTCCAGTACCCGGTCGAGATCCCCGGCGTGTCGAACACCTACTTCCTGAAGGCGGCGCTCAACGCCATTCGCGAGCATCGCGGAGAGGAAGAGATGGATGCTGTCGAGTTTCTCAAGCTGGCGCGCGAGAAGATGAAGCTCGTCGAGATGGACGAGAAGCTGCTGCAGCGGCCGGTGAACCACGGCTTTTCGGGCGGCGAGAAGAAGCGCAACGAGATCTTCCACATGGCGGTCCTCGATCCCAAGCTGGCGGTGCTCGACGAGACCGACTCGGGGCTCGACATCGACGCGCTGCGAGTCGTCGCCGATGGCGTCAACGCGATGCGCGGCGCGAAGCGTTCGTTCCTCGTGATCACGCACTACCAGCGTCTGCTCGAGTACATCCGCCCAGACCACGTGCATGTGTTGCTCGATGGCAAGATCGTCCGCTCGGGCGGCCCCGAGCTCGCCGAAGAGCTTGAAGAGAGGGGCTATGGTGCGCTCGAGCAGGAGTTCCGCTCGAGCCCGAACGAGGCGGCGGTCGCCGCTGTCCCGGCGTGAGGAGCGAGCGATGACAACCGCTGTCGAGACCGCGACTATCGAGACCTCAACTGTCGAGACCTCAACTGTCGAGAAGACCGCCGTCGCCGAGCTGCCGCAGCTGCTCGCCGACCACGAGGCCTTCGCGGCCGGCCTGAGCGCTCATCCCGAGTCCGTCGCGGCGCTACGCCGTGCCGGCCGCGACCGATTCGCCACGGTCGGCTTCCCGTCGAAGCGAGACGAGGAGTGGCGTTTCACCAACATCGCGCCGATCGCGCGCACCGAGTTCGCGCACTCTCCGGGCAGTCTGCACGGCCGGGGCGCGCAGGACTTGGCGCCGTTCCTGATTCCCGACACCGTCGACCTGGTCTTCGTCAACGGGCGCTACATGCCCGAGCTGTCGCAGCCGGAGGCTCTCCCCGAGGGAGTCGTTGCCGGCAGCCTGGCCGACGCGCTCGAGTCCCATCCCGAGCTGGTCGCCGAGCATCTCGGGCGTCACGCCGACGCGGAGCAGCCCTTCGTGGCGCTCAACAGTGCCCACATCGAGGACGGTGCCTTCGTCTACGTGCCGAAGAATGTGCGTCTCGACCGCGTGCTGCACTTCCTCTTCGTCGCCACCGCCGGCGATCGGCCGACGGTCAGCTACCCGCGCAACTTGATCGTCGCCGGGGAGAGCGCCGAGCTCACCTTGGTCGAGAGCTACGCCGGGTTCAAGGGCGATGTCTATCTCACCTGTCCGGTGACCGAGATCGTCGGTGGTGCGAACTCGACCATAGACCACTATCGGCTGGGCGAAGAGGGGCTCGACGGCTTCCACCTCGGCACCCTGAAGATCCAGCTCGAGCGCGACGCCGAGTTTTTCACCCACTCGGTCAACCACGGTGGCGCCATCGTGCGCAACGACATTCAGGCCTACCTCGGTGGCGAAGGCATCCACTGCACGCTGAACGGCCTCTACCTGTCGCGGGGCACCCAGCTGGTCGACCACCACATGCGGGTCGACCACGCGGTGCCGCACTGCAACAGCTATGAGCTCTTCAAGGGCATTCTCGAGGATCGGTCGCGCGCCGTGTTCAACGGCCGCATCATGGTGCACGAGGACGCGCAGAAGACCGACGCCAAGCAGTCGAGTCAGCACCTGTTGCTCTCGGACGGAGCGATCGCGCACTCGAATCCGCAGCTCGAGATCTTCGCCGACGACGTCCGCTGCACCCACGGCTCGACCACCGGGCAGCTCGACGAGGAGGCGCTCTTCTACCTGCGCTCGCGCGGCATCGGCCGCGAGGCGGCGTCGAGTCTGCTGACCTACGCCTTCGCCGGCGAGGTGCTCGACGAGATCCGCCTCGACACCGTGCGCAAGGACCTCGAAGAGTTCCTCTTTACCCGCCTGCCGAAAGGCGACGTGGTGCGCCAAGCCGTCTGACCGGATCGTAAGACCCCGACCCCGACGCGCCCTACGGCGCGTCGTTTGCTTTCTTGATGACGCTTCCTTGACTGACACTGCTGAAATGACAGTGCAAACCCCTGCGCAATCCTCGACGCGGTCCGCGGCGCCCGCCCTCGACGTCGAGTCGATCCGGCGCGACTTTCCGGCCCTGCACCAGGAGGTGCACGGCCATCCGCTGGTCTATCTCGACAACGCCGCGTCGGCGCACAAGCCGCGCCCCGTGCTCGACGCCGTCGAGGTGGCCTACTCGCGCCACTACTCGAACGTCCATCGCGGCGTCCACACGCTGTCGCAGCGCGCCACCGACGCCTATGAGGCGGCGCGTGAGCGGGTCCGGTCCTTCCTCGGGGCCGCGCGCGCCGAGGACTGCATCTTCGTGCGCGGCGCCACCGAGGCGATCAATCTCGTCGCCTACTCGTTCGTGCTGCCGCGTCTCGAGCCGGGCGACGAAGTGCTCGTTTCGCAGATGGAGCACCACTCGAACATCGTGCCGTGGCAGCTCGTCTGTGCGCAGGCCGGAGCCGAGCTCAAGGTGGTGCCGATCGACGATCGCGGAGAGCTCGACCTCGACGCCTACCGCGACCTCCTCGGACCGCGGGTGAAGATGGTGTCCCTGGTCCACGTCTCGAACGCGCTTGGCACGGTGAACCCGGTGCGCGAGCTGTGTGCGTTGGCGCGAAAGCGCGGCGTGCCGACCCTCCTCGACGGCGCCCAGGCGGCGCCGCACGGCGCGATCGACGTGCAGGAGATCGGCTGCGACTTCTACACCTTTTCCGGTCACAAGGTCTTCGGTCCGACCGGTATCGGCGTGCTCTGGGGCCGTGGCGAGCTGCTCGCGGCGATGCCGCCGTGGCAGGGCGGCGGCGAGATGATCACCTCCGTCTCCTTCAGCGGCACGGAGTTTCACGTGCCACCGCATCGTTTCGAGGCCGGTACGCCGCACATCGTCGGTGCGATCGGCCTCGGCGCGGCGCTCGACTATCTCGACGGCGTCGGGCTCGACGCCGTCGCGGCTCACGAGGCGGCGCTGCTCGCGCGCGCCACCGAAGCGCTCGAGGCGCTCCCCTGGGTGCGCATCGTCGGCACGGCGGATCACAAGGCCGCGGTCGTCTCCTTCGTCGTCGAAGACAAAAGGCGCACGGAGCCGGCCGGCGCCACGTTCGGCGTCCACCCGCACGACATCGGCACCATTCTCGACTTCGAGGGCGTCGCCATCCGCGCCGGCCACCACTGCGCTCAGCCGGTGATGGAGCGCTACGGCCTGCCGGCGACGGCACGTGCCTCGTTCGCCTTCTACAATACGTTCGACGAGGTCGACCGCTTGGTCCACGGTCTGCGGCGAGTCGCCGAGACCTTCGGCCTCGCGTGACGACTCTCGAGGTGCCGATTCGTGTCCGACGAGCTGAAGTCCCTCTACCAAGAAATCATTCTCGACCACTACCGCACGCCGCGTAATCTCGAGGCGCTCGAGGGCGCGCGCCATGCGACCGGGCACAATCCGCTGTGTGGTGATCGGGTCGAGGTCTTCCTCGACATCGAGGACGACACCGTGCAGCGCGCTACCTTTCGCGGCGCCGGCTGCGCGATCTCGATGGCCGCCGCGTCATTGATGACCGAAGCGCTCAAGGGCAAGAGCCTCGCCGAGGCACGCGAGATCTCCACGCACTTTCGGCGCATGGTGCGTGGCGACGACGAGGTCGGCGACCACGACCTCGGCAAGCTCGCGGCGCTCGCCGGCGTGCGCGACATCCCGATCCGGGTCAAGTGCGCCACTCTCGCCTGGCACACATTCGAGGCCGCCCTCGCCGAAGCGCCCGAGCCCGTGAGCACCGAAACGCCGAGCACCGAAACGCCCAACACCGAAGCGTCGAGCACCCTCAAAGGAGACTGAGCCGATGGCCGACACTCCCGACCTCCCCACCACCACCCTGGTCGCGCCGCCGACGGTCTCGAAGGACGGCGCGCCGTCGATCGAGGACCGCATCGTGGAAGCGATTCGCACCATCTACGACCCTGAGATCCCGGTCAATATCTACGAGCTCGGCCTGATCTACGACATCGCCATGGTCGAGGGCGACAAGGCGCTCGTGCGCATGACACTCACCTCGCCGGCCTGCCCGGTCGCCGGCAGCCTCCCCGGCGAGGTCGAGATGAAAGTGCAGGGCGTCGACGGCGTCGAAACGGCCCAGGTCGATCTGGTCTGGGATCCGCCGTGGAACCCGTCGATGATGAGCGAGGCCGCCCGCCTCGAGCTCGGCATGCTCTGACACCGCGGGGCGACAGCGCCACGTGCCTCGGTTCTGCCACAGCGTCGGCATCGGCGCGTCGTCGTCGCGCGGCTAGAATGAAGGCGCCATGAGCGTCACTGAGAGCCCTCCGCACAGCGACACCGATATCGACACCGAACGAACCTTCGACGGATCGCGCTGCTCCGCGCCGCCGGTCGTCACCTCGGTGCTCGATCTGATCGGCGGCACGCCGATGATCGAGCTGCTGCGCTTCGCGCCGGGCGCGCGCGCGAGCCTTTTCGCCAAGCTCGAGTGGTTCAATCCCGGCGGCTCGATCAAGGATCGGGCCGGTCTCGGAATGATCCTGTGGGCCGAGGAGCATGGCACGCTCGAGCCGGGGGGCACGATCATCGAGCCGACGGCCGGCAACACCGGCATCGGCCTGGCGCTGGTCGGCCGGCAACGCGGCTACACGGTGATTCTCGTCGTCCCCGAGGGCTACGCGCTCGAGAAGGTGAAGCTAATGGAGGCGCTGGGCGCCACCGTCGTGCGCACGCCGAAGGAAAAGATGATGCAGGGTGCGATCGCCCGCGCCAAGGAGCTGTGCGACGAGCTGCCGGGCTCCTGCGTGCCGCTGCAGTTCGAGAACCCCGGCAACCCGGAGTTCCACCAGCGGACGACCGCCGAGGAGATCTGGCAGCAGCTCGAAGGAAGGATCGACGCGGCGGTAATCGGCGTCGGCACCGGCGGCACGTTTTCGGGCGTCGCGCGATTCCTGAAAGAGAAGGACCCGTCGATCCTCTGCATTGCGGTCGAAACCAACGGCTCCGTGCTCCAGGGCGGCGAGCCGGGACCGCACGAGGTCGAGGGCATCGGCACGTCGTTCATCCCGGACGTCCTGGCGCAGGATTGCATGGACGAGGTGATCATGGTGCACGACGACGACTCCTTCACCACGGCCAAGACCCTGGCGGCCGCCGAGGGCCTGCTGGTCGGCGGCTCGTCGGGCGCCAATGCCTTCGCCGCGCTCGGCGTGGCGCGCCGGCTCGGCGCCGGCCGGCGGATCGTCACCATCTTTCCAGACACCGCCGAGCGTTACCTATCGAAAGGACGGCTCGGCGGTCCGCCGACCTGAGCCCGGTGACCCGCGCGAGCGGACAGTGTTTGCCGAGGCGGTGGCGCCGTGGGCCTCAGGCCAGCGCGTCGGCGAGCAGGCGATGGAAATGATGCACCGCCGGCTCGCGACGCGGCGCGTAGCGCCCGCGGTCGTAGAAGCGCGAGCGGACGCCGCGCTGCACGCCCTCGACCACCTCTTCGTCTTCGCGCTCGACCCGGTCGAGCCCGGCGCCGGCGCCCTGGTCGAGCAACGACGGCTCGGAGACCCAGGTGAGGAAGCGCACCTTGGTGCGCGCGGGCCCGAGCGGCTCCACGAGGTTAATCGAGACGCCCCACGGGTAGACGTTGAGCATCAGGTTGGGGAAGAGGAAGTAGTAGTACGCGGCGATGTCGCGTCCGGCGTCGGGGCTCGAGGCCGGCAGGTCGAACGTCGCGTCGCCGCCGTCCGCTGCGACGCCGAGCTGGAGGCTCGCCCAGGGCTCGAGCTCGACCTCGTAGGCGCCGTAGTCGAGCACCGCGTCGAGGCCGGAGTGGACGAAGGGGATGTGGAATCCTTCGAGATAGTTGTCGCAGTAGAGCGCCCAATGCGCCTGCACCAGGTAGTCGCGCGAGCGCGCCGGGTCGAATGTCAGTCGATCGAAGGGCAGCCACGGAAGACGCGCACGCACCGGGCCGAGCCAGTCTTCGAACGAGATCGCGGGATCGACGGCGGCGAAGAGAAAGCGACCCCAGGTCGCGTGCGCGAGCCGGGGCAGATTGTCGGCTGGCGACGGAAAGTCTTCGACGTCGTCGAACTCGGGCATGTGGCGAAAGCGGCCGTCGAGGTCGAAGCGTCGTCCGTGGTACCGGCAGCGCAGGTGCCGCGCGCGCCCCGGATGCTCGCACACCAGCATCGCACGGTGCGTGCAGACGTTCGACAGCACGTGCAGCGCGTCGTCGGCGTCGCGGGTGACGACCAGCGGCTCGTCGAGCGAGCCCGGCAGCAGAGTCAGCGGGTGGACCGTTCCGGGCGTCTTGGCGAGCAGGTCGACGTCACCGAGGAACTGCCAGGAGCGGGCGAAGATGCGCTCGACCTGGCGCCGGTAGAGCGCGTCGTCACAGTACGCGGACGACGGCAGGGTGTGTGCGCTGCGAATCTCAGATTCGACTGTGAGAGCGATGGCGCGGTCCTTGTGCACCATGTGCGCAGTATAGCCACGCTCCGTGCCGGCTTGAGCCGATGAAGACGAAGCGGCCAAAGCTCGAGTTGCCGATCGACGCGCTGTTGCCACGCCTGGTCGAGGCGCTCGCGAGTCGACCGAATCTCGTCCTACGCGCAGACACCGGGGCCGGCAAGACGACTCGCGTGCCGCCGGCGCTGCTCGACGCGCTCGATGCTGGTCATCTCGAGACGGGTCATCTCGAGACTGGTCGCCTGGAGACTGGCCCCCTCGGAGACGCCGAGCCTGGCGGCACGATCGTGATGCTCGAACCGCGGCGGGTGGCGGCGCGCGCGGCGGCGCGACGCATCGCCGCCGAGCGTGGCTGGACGCTCGGGGAGGAGGTCGGCTACCAAGTGCGCTTCGAGCGTAAAGCGTCGCGGCGGACCCGCATTCTGGTCGTCACCGAGGGAGTGCTCGTGCAGCGTTTGCAGCGCGACCCGTTTCTCGATGGTGTCGCTGCCGTGCTCTTCGACGAGTTCCACGAGCGCAGCCTCGACGCCGACCTGGCGCTCGCCATGTGCCGCCGGGTGCAGCGCGACGTCCGGCCCGGGCTGCGGCTGGTCGTGCTCTCGGCGACGCTCGATGCGTCGCCGATCGTGCACTTCCTCGGTGGTGCCGACGAGTGCGCGGCGATCGACAGCCCGGGGCGCCTCTTCCCGGTCGAGGTCGAGCACCTGGCGCAGGCCGACGCGCGGGGGGTGCCGACGCTCGTGCGCGGCGCTGTCGAGCGCCTGCTCGCCGAGAGCACCGAGGGCGACGTCCTGGTCTTCCTGCCCGGTGTCGGCGAGATCCGCCGCTCGAAGGAGTTCCTCGAGCCGGTGGCGCGCGAGACCGGCGTCGCGCTCCAGGAGCTCTATGGCGACCTCCCCCCCGAGCGCCAGGACGCCGTGCTGCGCCCGTCGGCGCGCCGCAGGGTCGTGCTCGCGACCAATGTCGCCGAGACCTCGGTCACGGTCGACGGCGTGCGCCACGTCGTCGACAGCGGCCTCGTGCGGCGCCTGCACTTCGATCCCGGCCTCGGGCTCGATCGCCTCGAGCTCGGCCGCGTCAGCCGGGCGTCCGCCGAGCAGCGCACCGGCCGCGCCGGGCGCCAGGCGCCGGGTCGCTGCCTCCGGCTGTGGACCGAGCACGACGAGCGCAGCCTGCCGGCGCGCGAAACGCCCGAAATCCTGCGTGTCGATCTCGCCGGCAGCCTGCTGCAGCTCTATGCCTGGGGCGAGCGCGCGCCCGAGAGCTTTCCTTTTTTCGAAGCGCCGGACCAAGCCTCGCTCGAGCGTACGCGTCGGCTGCTCGAGGATCTCGGGGCCGTCGAGAGTGGTCATTTGACGCCGCTCGGCCGGCAACTGGCACGGCTGCCGCTGCACCCACGCTTGGCGCGCCTGGTGGTCGAAGGGCGCCGTCTCGACGCCGGCACTGGCGCGGTCCTGGCGGCGGCGCTGATCGCCGAGCGCGACGTCGTGTTCCGCCCGGTCGGACGCCGTCCGGTGATCGCTGCGACGACCACCGACTCCGACATCGTCGACCGCGTCGAGGCCCTGGCTCGCTTCGACGCCTCCGGCTACGGCGAGACCGCGCTCGGCCCGGTCGAGCCCGGGCGCGCGCGCTGGGTGCTGCGCGCGGCGCGCCAGATCGAGTCGGTCGCGTCCCGGCTCGCCGCGGCAGGCGATCACCCCGAGGCGGCGAGCGATCGATCGGCCGATTCCGGACCCACAGCCGAGCCCGAGGCCGAGCCCGGGACGCGTCTGCGCCGTGCCCTGCTCGCCGCCTATCCTGATCGCGTCTGCCTGCGGCGCGATGTCGGCTCGCGCCGCGCGGTCATGGTCGGCGGGCGCGGCGTGCGGCTGGCGACCATGAGCTCGGTGCAGGCCGCGCCGCTCTTCGTCGCCGTCGAGCTCGCCGCCGGCCGGCGCGGGGGCGGTCGGCCCGGCGAGGGCGGCGCCGAATCGCTCGTGCGCCAGGCGTCGGCGATCGACGAGTCGTGGCTGCCGACCGACACGGACGAAGTCGCCGTTTTCGACCCCGCGCGCCGCCGCGCCGTCGGCCGTCGTCGTCGGCTTTACCGCGACCTGGTCCTCGACGAGGTCGACGTCGACCCCGGCGCCGACGCCGCCGCGGCGGTGCTCGTCGACGCCGCCGCGGGCGACCTGGCCTCCGCCTTGCCGCTCGACGAGCCCAAGATCGCGAGCTTTCTCGGGCGGCTGCGTAGCCTCGCCGCCTGGCGCCCGGAGCTCGAGCTGCCGACCTTCGACGACGAGGCCCTGCGGACGCTTCTGCCGGTCTTGGCCGCCGGCCGTCGTTCGTTCGACGACCTGCGCCGCGCGCCGCTGTTCGACATCCTGCGCGGCAGCCTCGGCCACCGCCAGCTCGATGCCCTCGAGCGTCTCGCTCCTGAGCGCCTCGAAGTGCCGACCGGTAGTCGCATCCGCCTGCGCTACGACGACACCGAGCCGGGCGCGCCGCCGGTGCTCTCCGTCCGCATCCAGGAGCTCTACGGGCTCGACGAGACCCCGAGCGTGGCCGGCGGACGCGTTCCCGTGCTGCTTCACCTTCTCGCTCCCAACCAACGTCCGCAACAGGTCACGCGCGACCTGCCGAGCTTCTGGCGCCGTGTCTACCCTCAGGTGCGCAAAGAGCTCGCCGGCCGCTACCCCAAGCACGCCTGGCCCGAGGACCCCCTCACCGCCACCCCCGAGCACCGTCCCCGCCGCCGCCGGTGAGTGGCTGGCGGGGCGAGCCCGACGATAGGATTCAGCCGTTATGAGCGCACCGATCGGCGCCCGCATGTTCCGCGACGACACTCCCCTCGAGCTCGAGATGGGGGGCACGCTGCCGCGCCTCGAGATCGCGTACGAGACGTGGGGGCGACTGTCGGCGGCGAAGGACAACGTGATCCTGATTTGCCCGGCGTTCTCGGGGCATTCACATGCCGCGTCCCACGACGGTGACCCGTCGCCCGGCTGGTGGGAGGGGCTGATCGGGCCGCACCAAGCGATCGACACCGACGAGTACTTCGTCCTCTGCACCTCGCTTCTCGGCGGCTCGTACGGCAGTACCGGGCCGACCTCGATCGACCCGACGACCGGAGCGCCGTACCGCTCGCGCTTTCCGGTGGTCACAGTCGGAGACCTGGTCGAGGCGCAGGTGCGTCTGCTCGATCATCTCGCCATCGACACCGTGCACGGCGCGCTCGGTGGCTCCCTCGGCGCCATGGAGGTGCTCGAGCTGGCCGTGCGCCACCCGCGGCGAGTGCGGCGGGTGTGGGCGGCGTCGGGCACCGACCGCACGCGCCCCTACACCGCGGCGATCCGGCACCTCGGCCGGCGGGCGGTGATGCTCGACCCGGCCTGGGCCGGCGGCGACTACGAGGGCGCCGGGCCGGCCGCCGGCGTGGCGCTGGCGCGCGAGCTCGGCATGGTGGTCTATCGCTCTCGCGAAGAGTTCAACCAGCGCTTTCGCTGGCAGCCGATCGAATCACCGTCGCTCGGCGGCGTCACCTTCGACGTGCAGTCCTACCTGCGCCACCAGGGGCAGAAGATCGTCGCGGCGTACGACGCCAACGCCTACCTCACACTGTCGTTGGCGATGGATTTGTTCGACGTCTGGCGCGGCTTTCCGAGCCGCGAAGACGCTCTGGCGCCGGTCGACGCACAGTTCATGATCGTCGGCGTCGACGAAGATCGCCTGATCCCGATCGACGAGCAGGAATGGCTGCATCATGCGCTGATCACAGCGGAGAAGCGCAGCGTCTGGCGGCCGATCTCGAGTCACGTCGGCCACGACACCTTCCTGGTCGACTTCGAGATGATGGCGACGCTGATCGAAGAGTGGCTCGAATAGACGGCTTGGCTCGAAGAGAGCCTGTCGCTCGAAGACCTGTCGCTCGAAGACGCGCGGCTCGAAGACCTGTGGCTCGAAGACCTTGCGGCTCGGCGCGCTGTCAGGCGGTCGGCGGCGGGCCGCTCTGCTTTCGGCGGGCGAACGCGAGCATGAACTCGCGCAGGATGTCCTTCAGCTCGAGCGTGTAGTTCGCCAGGTCGGTGAGCTGAGCGTTCAGCTGTTCCGGGCTCGCCTGGGTGAAGCTCTGCCGCGGGCGGATCTTGTAGGTCAGGCGGTCGTCGAGAGCTTCGAGGCGCTGGTAGGCCTCTTTCAGGCGTTGGGCGTCCATCGGCGGTCTCCTTCTCGCGCGGCAGGGCGTCGCGGGGTTTCAGCTCGCGTCGTCGCGGCGATGCACCAGAGTGGCGGCGGCCTGGTCACGCGGCCGCACGACGAGCTCGTCGATGTTGACATGCGCGGGCCGTGTCGTCGCCCAAACGATGCAGTCGGCGATGTCGTCGGCGACCAGCGGCTGCATGCCGGCATAAACCTTGCGCGCGCGCTCCGCGTCGCCCTCGAAGCGCACGGTCGAGAACTCGGTGTCGACCAGGCCGGGGGCGATGTCGGTGACCCGCACCGGGCGGCCGAGCAGCTCCTTGCGCAGCGTCAGCGTGAGCGCGCGCTCGGCGTGCTTGGCGGCGGTGTAGCCGGCGCCGCCGGGGTAGGTCTCGAACCCGGCGATCGAGCCGACGTTGACCACGTGGCCGTCGCCCGAGGCGAGCAGCGCGGGCAAAAAGGCCCGAGTCAGGCGCAGGGTGCCGAGCACGTTGGTCTCGTACATCGTGCGCCACAAGTCCTCGCGCGCGTCTTCGATCGAGTCGAGACCGAGCGCCCCGCCGGCGTTGTTGACCAACAGGTTCAGCGAGTCGAGGCTGGCGGCGTCGACGAAGTCCGTGACGCTGGTCGGGTCCGTGACGTCGAGAGACAGGGCGGTGACGCCGTCGAGCTCGGCGGTCTGTGCGCGCAGGCGGTCGACGCGGCGTGCGCCGGTGACGACTCGGAATCCGGCCGCGGCGAGCCGGCGGACGGTGGCGGCGCCGATGCCGGCGCTGCCGCCGGTGACGACGGCAGTTCTCACGATCGATTCCTCGCTCACGCGCTCGTCTCCTCCAGTCGTCGGCTCGGTCGAATCAATTGGCGACCGGCTCGGATCCCTGCGTCCAGGCGGGCAGCGTGTCGGGCTCGATGCCGACCGATTCGACCGCGCGACGCCACACCGCGTCGGTGTCGTCGGCGAAAATCAGCTCATGGTCGACCGGTGCGATGAGCCAGTCGTTGCGCAGGATCTCCTGCTCGAGCTGGCCGACGCCCCACCCCGCGTAGCCGAGGTAGAGGCGGAATCCACCCTCGGAGTCGCGCGCCAGGGTCTCGAGATCGTTCAGGCTTTGGCTCGCCACCACGCCCGGCAGGAGGTCGTCGCCCGCGTCGCCGGACTCGAGTCCTCCGGGCACTGCGTGTTCGGATCGCTCATCTTCGGACACGCCGTCCTTCGAGACTCTGTCTTCCGAGACCTCGTCTTCCGAATCCCTGTCTTCCGAAACCTCGTCTTCCGAGACCGGGAGGCCGGACGCCGAGGCGCCGGAGGCCAAATAGAGCAGGGTGCCGATTTCGGGGTTCACCGGGCCGCCGAAGAATGCGTGGGGCCCCTCGCCCTCTCCCTGCCACGGAATCTCGTTGTCTTCGAGAATCTCCGCCACACGGAGCTCGGTCGGCCGGTTGACGATGAAACCGAGGCTGCCCTCCTCCTCGTCGTGACGCACGAGGAGGACGACACTCTTCTTGAAGAAGACATCGTCGACCTGCGGCATGGCGAGCAGGAAGACGGGGGTTTGGAGCTCGGTGGCGGCGGCCATGGAGCGATCTTAGCTCATTCTTCCGCCGCTTCGCGGCATGCCTGCTCGGGCCCTGCAGTCGGCCCGCGCTTGCGCTAAGATCTCCTCCCGAGCCCACCGACCTCATCGCTCGGGTCCTTCATTTCCTTGAACCTCAATTCAAGCGACGCGAGGTATTGATGAAAGACAGTTTTTCGACTCTGAGGCGACTCCAGGTCGGCGACCGCACCGTCCGAATCGCCAGCCTCGCGGCCCTCGACGGCCAGCCTGGTTTCGGCAGTCTTCAGCGCCTTCCCTTCGCCACCCGCATTCTGCTCGAAAACCTACTGCGGCGTGAGAACGATGCCGACGTTCCAGCCGCCGACATCGAGGCGGTCGCCGCTTGGGATCCGCAGGCGACACCGAGCCAAGAGATCGCCTTCATGCCGGCGCGTGTGCTGCTCCAAGACTTCACCGGCGTGCCGGCCGTGGTCGATCTCGCGGCGATGCGCGACGCGATGGTGTCGATGGGCGGCAACGCCGATGCGATCAATCCGCTGCAGCCCGCCGAGCTGGTGATCGATCACTCGGTGCAGGTCGACGAGTACGGCAGCGAAGCGGCGCTGTTGATCAACGCTGAGAAAGAATTCGAGCGGAATCATGAGCGCTACGCCTTCCTGCGCTGGGGGCAGGGTGCGTTCGAGAACTTCAAGGTGGTGCCGCCGGCTACCGGCATCGTGCATCAGGTGAATCTCGAGTACCTGGCGCGCGTCGTGATGGCGGATCCCAAAGGCGGCGACGAGCCCTTTGCCTATCCCGACACCCTGGTCGGCACCGACTCGCACACGACGATGATCAACGGCATCGGCGTGCTCGGCTGGGGCGTCGGCGGCATCGAGGCCGAGGCCGCGATGCTCGGTCAGCCGATCTCGATGCTGATCCCGCAGGTCGTCGGCTTCCGCCTGGTGGGCGAGCTCGCGGAGGGCGCGACCGCCACCGACCTGGTGCTGCGCGTGACCCAGATGCTGCGCGCCCACGGTGTGGTCGGCAAGTTCGTCGAGTTCTTCGGCCCGGGTCTCTCGCGCCTGCCGCTCGCCGACCGCGCGACGATCAGCAACATGGCGCCTGAGTACGGCGCCACCTGCGGCATCTTCCCGGTCGACGCGGTGAGCCTCGACTACCTGCGCTTCACCGGCCGCTCGGCCGAGCAGGTGGCGCTGGTCGAGGCCTACATGAAGGAGCAGAATCTGTTCCACACCGCGGAATCGCCCGAGGCGACGTACTCGGACACCCTCGAGCTCGATCTCTCGACCGTGGAGCCGAGCCTGGCCGGTCCGAAGCGGCCGCAGGATCGCATCGACCTCAGCGAAGTGCACCGCAGCTTCCTCGACCAGCTCGACGGTCTCAAGCCGGCCGGTGGTGGCGGCCCGTCGACCGTGGGCGGCGCCTCGCCGCTGAACGTGATCTCGGGCGCGTCGTCCGACGCCGGTGGAGTCGCCGTCGCCGAAGCGCCGGCGGCGACGCGGGCCGCGGTCGAGGGCGAAGAGTTCGAGCTCGACCACGGCTCGGTCGTGATCGGCGCGATCACCAGCTGCACCAACACCTCCAACCCGTCGGTGATGGTTGCCGCGGGCCTGCTCGCGCGCAAGGCGCTGGAGCGTGGTCTCGACACGCAGCCGTGGGTGAAGACCAGCCTGGCTCCGGGTTCCAAGGTGGTCACCCGGTACCTCGAGGAGTCGGGCCTGATGGACGATCTCGAGGCGCTGCGCTTCAATGTCGTCGGCTACGGTTGCACCACGTGCATCGGCAACAGTGGTCCGTTGCCGCCGGCGATCTCGAAGTCGATCCAGGACAACGGTCTGGTCGCCGTGTCGGTGCTCTCGGGCAACCGAAATTTCGAGGGTCGCATCAGCCCCGACGTGCGCGCCAACTACCTGGCGTCGCCGCCGCTGGTGGTCGCCTACGCGCTCGCCGGGCGCATCGACGTCGACATCTACAACGATCCGCTCGGTCACGACGGCGACGGCGAGCCGGTCTACTTGCGTGACCTGTGGCCGAGCCGCGACGAGATCGAGTCGACCGTGCGTTCGGCGCTCAAGGCCGACATGTTCGAGAGCGAGTACGCGGACGTCTTCACCGGGCCCGAGCAGTGGCGCGAGCTGCCGACCCCGGAGGGCAACACCTTCGCCTGGGCCGACGACTCGACCTACGTGCGCCAGCCGCCGTTCTTCGTCGACATGCCGCGCGAGCCGGCGACTCCGGCCGACATCGAGGGCGCGCGCGTGCTCGCCCTGCTCGGCGACTCGGTGACCACCGACCACATCTCTCCGGCCGGCGCGATCAAGCTGAAGAGCCCAGCGGGCGAGTACCTCGTCGAGAACGGCGTGGCGCCGAAGGACTTCAACTCCTACGGCTCGCGGCGTGGCAACCACGAGGTGATGATGCGCGGCACCTTCGCCAACGTGCGGCTGCGCAACAAGCTGGTGCCGGGGGTCGAGGGCGGCTACACGCGGCACCTGCCCGACACCGACGTAGTGCCGATCTACGACGCGGCGATGCAATATCAAAAAGAGGGCACGCCGCTGATCGTCCTCGCCGGCACGGAGTACGGCACTGGCTCGTCGCGCGACTGGGCCGCCAAGGGCACGCTGTTGCTCGGTGTGCGTGCCGTGATCGCCGCCAGCTACGAGCGCATTCATCGCTCGAACCTGATCGGCATGGGCGTCCTGCCGCTCGAGTTCGCCGACGGCCAGAACGCCGAGAGCCTCGGTCTCAGCGGCGAAGAGACTTTCGACATCGGGGGCCTGAGCACGCTCTTCGACGGCCCGTTCGAGAGCGGCCGGACGCTCGACGTCGTGGCGCAGGGGGGCGACGGCGAAACCCGATTCCAGGCGCGCGTGCGGCTCGATACGCCGCAGGAAGCGCAGTACTATCGCCATGGAGGCATCCTGCAGTACGTGCTGCGCCAGCTCCTCTGAGTCCGCTCCCGAGCATTCCCGTCCGGTGCTCGACGCGAGGTCGGGCGCCGGGGGCGAGAAAAAACCCGCCGTTGGGGAGAGGCCGACGGCGGGTCAGGAGGAGAATCGGAGACTGCGTGGAAGGCTCACGCGAGCCTTCGCTGCCACCATCCAGCACTACGGCTCGGTCGCGCATGCGGATTGCTTCGGAGGTATCGAATGACCAGTGAACGCAAGCGCCCCGACCTCTCGGTGCTGCGCATGGACCCGGAAGAGCTCGAGGAACGGCCGCGCTTCGGGCGCCTCGGCTGGATCCTCGGCCTGCTCCTCCTGGCCGCGGCCGCGGTCGTCGTCTGGCTCTATGTTCCGCTGCCGTTTCTGCTGCCGGCCGTCGAGACGGCGACCGTGCGCCAGGTGACGCCGCGCCAGGAGTCGACTGTGCTCACCGCCACCGGCTACACCTACGCTCGGCAGCGCGCCGCCGTCGGCTCGAAGATCATCGGCCGCGTGCTCGAGCTGCCGGTCGAGGAGGGCGACCGGGTGACGACGGGCGATCTGATCGCCGTGCTCGACAGCGCCGACCTCGAGGCGGCGGTCGCCGAGACCGAGGCGACGCTGCTCGAACGGCGCGCCGAGCGGCTCGACGCAGAGCGCGCCGTGCGGCGGCAGCAGCGGCTGGTCGAGTCGGGTGTCAGCGCACAGGCGAATCTCGACGACGCCACCACGCGCCTGGCCGCCGCCGAGGCGCTGGTCGAGGCGGCGCAGGCGCGCATCGAGTCGGCGCGCGCGCAGCTCGAGTACACGCGCATCGTGTCGCCGATCGGCGGCGTGATCATCGAGAAGAATGTCGAGGTCGGCGAGATGGTCGCCCCCGGCGGCTTCACCTCGCAGCAGTCGACGGGCGCCATCGTGCGCATCGCCGACCCGGCCTCACTCGAGGTCGAAGCCGACATCAACGAGAGCTATATCGCGCGTCTCGACCGCGGCCAGCCGGCGGCGATCGAGGTCGATGCCGTGCCCGGTCACGTGTACCAGGGGCGCCTGCGCCAGATCGTGCCCACGGCCGATCGTCAGCGCGCCGTCGTCGAGGTGAAGGTCGCGATCGACGACCGCGACGAGCGCCTGGTGCCCGACATGAGCTGCACCGTCACCTTCCTCGAGGCGGAGGCGGCGGAGCGCGAGGTCGACGCCGCGCCGACGCTGTATGTGCCGACCGCGGCGGTGCTCTCCGGCGCCGCCAGCGAGGCGAGCGGCGGCGACGCGGTCTTCGTGCTCGAGGGCGACATCGTCCGACGCCGCGCCGTGACCCTCGGTGAGGTCGCCGGCCAGGAACGTGTCGTGCTCGACGGTCTCTCGGTGGGTGAGACGGTCGTCCTGCCCGGTGACCTGGAGCTCGAAGACGGAGCGCAGGTCCGGCGTAGAGACTAGGACGCGGCAGCGAGCCCGAAGAACTCACGGACCCAGCCCAGCCCCCACGGACAAGCCAGCCAGGAGCCGACATGAGCGATGCGACGCCAGCCGAGACGACGACTTCGACCGGGGCGGCGCCCGCCGCGGACGCGCCGATCGTGCGCATCGAAAGCCTGTCGAAGTCGTACACGCGGGATCGATTCGCCGTCGAGGTGCTCGACGACCTCGACCTCGCGGTGCAGCCGGGCGAGTTCGTCGCTCTGATGGGGCCTTCGGGCTCCGGCAAGTCGACGCTGCTGAATCTGCTCGCCGGAATCGATCAGCCGAGCGCCGGGCGAATCGAAGTCGGCGGCACCGACATCGCGCGCCTCGGCGAGAGCGCCCTGGCGCGTTGGCGCCAGCGCCACATCGGCTTCATCTTCCAGTTCTACAATCTGATGCCGGTGCTCACGGCGCAGGAGAACGTCGAGCTGCCGCTCACGCTCACCCGCCTGCGCAAAGCCTCGCGACGGCAGAAAGCGCTGACCGCGCTCGACGTCGTCGGCCTTGCCGACCGCCTCGACCATTTTCCGCGGCAGCTCTCGGGCGGTCAAGAACAGCGCGTGGCGATCGCGCGCGCCATCGTCACCGACCCGACGCTGCTGCTCGCCGACGAGCCGACCGGTGATCTCGACGTCGAGAGCGCAGGCGAGATTCTCGATCTGCTGCAGCAGCTCAACCGCGAGTTCGGCAAGACCATCATCATGGTCACCCACGATCCGGTGGCGGCGCAGCGCGCCGGCCGCATCGTACGCCTGCACAAGGGGCGCCTGGTCGCCGACGGCCACGGCGGACAGCGAGCGAGCGAGGTGGCGTCATGATCAGGCTTGCCTGGCGCAATCTCACGCGCAACAAGCTGCGCACGCTGCTCACCGTCGCAAGTGTCGCCCTGGCGCTCTTCGTGCTCGCCGTGCTCGTCGCCCTCGTGCAGGCCATCGAGAGCACCGAGGGTACGGTGGCGAACCGGGTCGTCGTCCGCCATGCGGTGTCGCTGACCTTCGATCTCCCCGAGGCGTTCGGCGGCCGCCTCACTCGTCTCGACCATGTCGACGCGGTGACGCCGTTGAGCTGGTTCGGCGGGGTCTACATCGACCAGCGACCGGAGAACTTCTTCCCGCGCTTCGCCTCGGATCCCGCCACGCTCTTCGACGTGTTCGGCGAGTACTCGCTGCCCGAGGCCGAGCGCGAAGCGTGGACGCAAGATCGGTCGGGCTTCATCGCTGGCCGGGCGCTGGCGGAGAAGTACGACTGGGCGATCGGTGAACGGATCACCATCCAGGGTGACATCTACCCGGTCGATCTCGAGCTCACGCTGCGCGGCATCTTCACGCACCCTGACCTCGAGACGCAGGAGCGGCAGCTCTTCTTCCATCGTCGGTACCTCGAGGAATCCCTCGGCAATCCCGGTCGAGTCGGTACCTACTGGCTGCTGCTCGACGCGCCCGAGAGCGTGCCGGCGGTGGTGCGCGGCGCGGAAGCCATGTTCGAGAGCTCGGACGCCCCGGTGCGCGCCGAAACCGAAGAGGCGTTCGCCCTCTCCTTCCTCGAAATGCTCGGCAACCTGCGCCTGCTGATCGGGTCGATCGGTCTGGCGATCGTGATCTCGATCCTCTTCATCACCGCCAACACCATGGCGATGGCGGCGCGCGACCGCACGCGCGAAGTGGCGGTGCTGCGCACCCTCGGCTTCCGCCGCGGCCAGGTCACCGGCCTGGTGCTCGCCGAGGCGGTGGCGGTCGGAGTCTTCGGTGCGGTCTGCGGCGTCGGTCTGGCGGTTCTGGCGATCGGCGGCCTGCGCGAGGGGATGGGCGAGGTCTTCCCGGCCTTCGCCGCCCTCGAAGCGTCGCCGGCCGCGCTCGGCCTGGCGCTCGCCATCGGGGCCGGCGTCGGCCTACTCTCGGGCCTGGCGCCGGCGCTCGGCGCGGCGCGCATCGACATCGTCGACGGACTGCGGAGAGTCGGCTGATGGGCGTACCGATTCGCTACAACCTGCGGAGCCTCTTCCAGCGCCGCACGACGACGGCGATGACCGTGCTGTCGATCGCATTCGTCGTGCTCGTCTTCATCGGTGTGTCGTCGCTCGCCGCCGGCATCTCGGAGGCGTTCGCCGCCAGCGGCGACCCGGCCAACCTGCTGGTGCTGCGCGACGGGGCGCGCAGTGAGACCGAGAGCGCGTTCGACCTCGCCACGGCGCGGGGCATCGCCGCCATGCCCGGGGTCGAGCGAACGGCCGACGATCGGCCGTTGGCGTCGGGCGAGATGATCGTGGTGCAGATCTTCGAGCGCGAGGACGGCAGCGAGTCGAATGTCACCGTTCGCGGCGTCGGGCCGATGGCGCAGACCGTGCGGCCGGACCTCGAGATCGTCGAAGGACGCGACTTCGTGTCCGGTACCGGCGAGATCATCGTCGGGAGCGATCTGGCCCAGCGCTTCCGCGGACTGCGCCTGGGCGAAGAGGTGAGGATCGGCCTGCTCGACTTCCGCGTCGTCGGGATCTTCGAGGCCGGTGGCGGCAACGCCGAGGCCGAGATCTGGGGCGCGCTCGAGGATGTCGGCAACACGTTCCGGCGCGAGAACGCGGTGTCGTCGATGCGGCTGCGCACCTCGTCGGCGGCCGCGATGGCCGAGCTCGAACGGCAGGTCGAATCCGACCAGCGCTGGCGGGTCGTCGCGCAGCCGGAGACGCAGTACTACGCCGAGCAGACCTCGGCCAACACGATGCAGTTCAGAATCCTCGGCACCTTGCTGGCGGTGCTCATGGGCTTCGGTGCCTGCTTCGCCGCCGCCAACACGATGTACGCGGCGATCGAGCGCCGCGGGCGAGAGATCGGCACTCTGCGCGCGCTGGGCTTCCGCCGACCGGCCATTCTTCTCGCCTTCCTGCTCGAAGCAGCCTTTCTCGGTTTGCTCGGAGGGATTGTCGGGTGTATCCTTGCTCTTCCGCTCAACGGAATCTCTGCCGGAACCACCAATTTCATTAGTTTCAGTGAAATCACGTTCCAGCTCACCACCACCCCTGCCGTCTTGATCTCGGGCTTGCTGGTCGCGCTCGCCACCGGCATCGTCGGCGGCCTGCCACCCGCCATCGCTGCGGCTCGGCGCCCGATCACCGGACTCCTGCGGGGAAGTTGACACGGGAGGATCACCATGTTGCGTCAGCCTCTGATCCCGGTCGCCGTCCTGCTCGCGCTCTGCGCTTCCTTCGTCGCCGCATCGGATCGGAGCCTGCTGATGCTCGAGGGGGAGAACCACCTACTCCAGAACGACCCGCGCGAGGCGTTGCGGAAGTATCGCGCGGCCGACGAAGCCGAGGAGAGCCCCTGCGGCGAGTGTCTCCTCGGCCAGGCGCGCGCCTTCAACGCCATGGGAGCGTTCAAGAACGCCCGCGAGCGGGCGAGCGAAGCGATCGAGCTGCTGCGCGGCACCGTCGACGAGGCCTCGGCGCAGAACGTTCTCGGGCTCGCGCACTATGCCAACGGCAACGCCAAGGAGGACGGGCTGCGAGCCGCTGCCGCCGCCTTCGAGCATGCCCGCGAGCTGAGCGATGCGCCGAACACCTACTACAACCTGGGCATGGTCTTGCTGCGGCTCGAGAAGGACGCCGAAGGTCTCGAGCAGATGCGGATCTACCTCGAGCTCGATCCCGAGGGCCAGTTCGCCGCCAAGGCGAAGGAGTACCTCGAGAGCCCGGAGCGCAGTCGCGGCACGTTTCTTCCGGCGTTCGAAGTCGTCACCCTCGACGGCGAGTTCATCACCACCGAGGATCTCGAGGGCAAGGTGGTCTTGATCGATTTCTGGGGTACATGGTGCGCGCCGTGTGTCGCCGCGATCCCGTCGCTCCGGCGCATCGCCAAGCGCCACGAGGACGATCCGTTCGTTCTGCTCAGCATCAGCAACGATGCCGCGGAGCAAACCGTGCGTTCCTTCGTCGCCGAGCACCAGATGACCTGGCCCCAGGTCTGGGACGAGCGCTCGAATCTGACGAGGAATCTCTTCGCGGTGCGAACCTTCCCGACGTACCTCGTGGTGGCGCCCAACGGCGAGATCACGCACTTGGCGTCCGGCGGCGGCCGGAGCATTGAGCAGCAGCTCTCGTCCAGAGTCGGACGCGCCGTGCGCTCGGCGAAGAAGGCGCAGCGTCGGTAGAGCCTCGGGCAGCGTAAAATCGGCGTCAGCCGATCGGCCGGACTCGCTCCCTCAGCGCTTCGACCTTCTCCTCGAGCTCCGGCGGCCAGGCGGTCGCGTCGAGCAGTGATCGCGCGTCGCCGAACTGCCCGAGTTGATGCAACACGCGGGCGGCGAGCAGCAGCCGCGCCGGGGTGCGGTCGTCCGCCGCGGCCCAGCGCCGAGCGAGCGCGCCGAGCTCGTCGGCATGACGCAGCGGTTCGACGCGAATGCGATTCGCCGCCACGAGGTGGCGCATCGCCCGGTCGTCCTCGCCGCGGCGCGCCAGAGCCGCGGCGAGACCCAGGTGTGCCTCCTGGAGGTCCGGCAGACGCTCGATCAGCCAGGTGTAGACCTCGACGGCGGCGTCGGTGTTCGCCGCGTCCTCGTGGCGCAAGAAGGCTTCACCGAGCACGAAGCGAGCGTCGACCGCGCCCCAGGCGTCGACCAGGCGGGCCGAGGGGTCGTCGCCGCGGGGCGTCATGCCGCCGAGGGCGGCGAGGTCGGCGAGCGCGAACGGCTCGTCGGGCGTCGTCTCGAGTACGTGACCGAGCTCCTCGCGCGCGCCGTCGTGGTCGCCACGGGCGGCGAGCAGGCGCGCTTTCAGCACGCGCGGCTCCGAGGTCTCGCGCCCGCCGCGGTAGGCGCGGTAGTCGACGGCGAGAAGCTCGTCGAGCAGGGTCTCCGCGGCGTCCAGGCGGCCGGTGCGCAGCAGCAGGGTGGCGGCGTCGAAGCGCGCCGGCGCCGCGAAGGTCGCGCCGGGCGGTGGCAGCTCGTCGAGCAGACGCTCGGCGAGACGGGCCTCAAGAGAACCGTCGTCGCGCGGGAAGTAGGCAGGGTTCATCCAGTCGAGCCACCATGGCGCGGTGGCGAGTGCCTCGAGCGTCTCGTCCTGGTGCTCGGCGATGCGGCTGCCCGCGGTCGCGGCGCGCAGGGCGTCGAGCCGCGGCGCGATGGCGACGTGGCCGGCGCGCAGGTAGAGCTCGTCGACCATCGCGTCGTCCGGCAGGGTGGCGACCAGCGCCAGCGCGGCGACCAGCACGAGCAGGAGAACGCGGCGGCGTCGCTCGCCGAGCGCTGCGAGCGCGGCGACGCCGAAGTAGGCGACCGCGGGCAGCAGGGCGAAGCGCTGCCGCGCCGACACGTAGAACACGATCATCACCGCCATCTGCGACGCGGCGAGGGCGTAGAAGAGCAGGGCGTGCGGCCAGCGGCGCGCTTCGACCAGCAGGCCGACGAGGAAGAGCGCCGAGATGATCGCCCACGGCACGGCCGGGACGCCCAAGCGTGCGTCGTAGCGCCAGGCGGTCGGCACATCGTGCCAGCGAAATCCGTGGACGGCGCGCCGCAGCTTCTCGAGACCACCAGCGACGAGACCTCCGACGAGCCCGTGCGGCGCGGCGCGCAGCTGGCGGGTCGCCAGCCCACTCCAGTACGCGTTGACGTCGGGGATCGTCAGCTCCTCGCCGCTCGCGGCGCGCGCCACTCGGCGGTAGAGCTGGTGCGCCACGTCGGGCTCGTCGTCGCCGCCGTGGCGCACCAGCTGCAGCACCAGCGGTGGGTAGATCGCGCTCGTGCCGCGGCTGGTGGCGTTGTTGCCTTCGAAGAACACGGTGCCGGGGTTCATCACCGGGGTGCGCGCCGATCCGGTGAGGTCGGCCGCTCGCAGCGCCAGCAGGCCGAAGACCAGGACGATCGGTGCGGCGAAGAGCAGACTGCGCGCCGCCAGGGTCCGTAGCGTCGTCGCCTCGCGCAGCCGGTGCCAGGCGAGGCGCCCGTCCCGAGCGTCCTCGGCGCGGTCGTCGAGCAGCTGCAGGGCGAGCGCGCAAGGCACCAGGGCGAGTAGCGGCAGCAGCGTCGGACGCGTCGCGAGGGCCAGGGCTCCGGCGAGGCCGGCGACCGTCACGAAGCGCCGACTGTGTCGCTCGTCGCCTGCATGCGCCGCGGCGTCGAGCGCCACCAGCAGGCCGACCGTGAGCGCCAGCAGCAGCGGTTCCGGCTCGAGCAGGCGCTCGTAGACGAGGACATGGCGGTCGATGGCGAGGACGGCGACGGCGAGGGCGGCGAGACGGCCACCGAAGCGCCGCGCGAGGAGTGCGTAGAGCCCGCCGAAGGCGAGCGCGACGAGGCCGACCTGCAGCCACTCGAGCACCACGGAAGCAGCCGGCGTGACGGCCTGGAGCGCGGCGTGGAGCAGCAGGTAGAGCGGGCTGAAATCCATCTGCCGCTCAGCGGAGAGATCTCCGTCGAGCAGCTGGCGTCCGGCCAGGCTGTACTTGCCGAACTGGCCGGGCAGCGGCACCGTGAGCGCGATCGCCGCATGGGTCACGAAGACGGCGAGTGCGGCGACCGCCGGGCCGGGAATCGGGAGCGCTGGCCGCGGAGTCGAGCGTCGCATCACGTCGAGTCTCTCATCCGCCGCGGCGCACGGCCACGCACCGCGAGCGCAAGCAGCGTCGCGAGCGCGAGCAGCGACGCGGTGACGGCGACCCGGGTCGGTCGCCGATCGACCCAGAGCGTCACGCGGTGCGTGCCGGCGGGCACGGCGACGCCGATCCGGTGCATGTTGGCGACCAGCACGTCGGCTTCGGTGTCGTCGACGCGGGCGCGCCACAGCGCCAGCCAGGCGCGCTCCGAGGCCACGAGCACGCCGCCGCCGGGACTGGTCACTTCGAGCTCGACCCGTTCGGGCGTTTCGTGGCGCACGAGGACCTCTCCGTCTCCTGAGCCGCTCTGCGAATCACCGGGCACCGTGCCGTCGACCGCTCGCGCGTCGGCGGCCGACAGCACCACCTCACTGCGCGGATCGAACGACGGCGCGGCGAGGCGCAAGACGCCCTCGTTCATCGTCGGCGCCGGGACCACGCGCCGTGCGAGCACGTAGGGCGGCGGCGAGCCGCCGAGGCGGTAAATCCACGACGGCGAGGCGCCGTAGACCGCCGCGCGCGGCTCGTTCGGCTGCACACTGTCGACCAGCTCGAGGCCCTGGTCCCCGAGCGAAGGTTCTTCGAGCAGCGGCTCGTCGAACGGTCGAGACGTCACCAGCAGGTCGACGCCCGAGCCGCGCAGCATCTGCAGCCGGCCGGCGTCGTCGGGAGCCACCGCGAGCGCGTCGGCGAGCGCGCTGGTGAAGAACGAGTCGAGGCCTTCGGGCGTCGCCGCGAAGGCGTAGCGGCGGCCGTGGGCGATCCCCAGGCTGTGCGGCGCGCGCTCGAGGCGCACGCGCGTCACCGCGCCGAGATCACGGTCTTCCGGGTCGAGCGTCGGACGCTGCCGTGTCCCGAAGACGCCGAGCGCGTCGTCGTGCGCGATCAGCGGTCCGGCCGGCAGCGCCGAGAGCAGGCCCGGGGGCTGGCGATATGGCGCGGCGTCGTCGTGGTCGAGCAGTGGCCCGAGGAGCACGAGCTGAGAGCCGAAGTGCAGGGCGAGCAGTAGCGCTGCCGCGACGAGCGGACGACGCCGCCAGAGGAGCGAGGTGGCGAGCAGCGCCGCCAGCCCGAGGGCGAGCAGCAGCCACGTCACGCTCCAGCGGTAGGCCTCGGCGGCGAGCAACGAGCCGCTCAGCTCGTCGTCGATCGTCGGCAGCCATGGCCGCAGCAGCCACGCCGGCGTTCGTGCCGAAGGCGCCCCCGGCAGCACCAGCCCGACCAGCGCCAGGGCGATCAGCGCGAAGCCTGCGCCGAGCACCGCGCGCAGCCGGACGAGCGCCCCCGGTGCTCCCCGCAGCAGGCGCTCGAGGCCGATGCCGGCGAGCAGCGCGAGAGCCAGCGCCGGCAGGCTCCACAGCCGAATCGGATAGCGCAGCAGCGAGGCGCCGGGCAGCTCGAGCAGCGGCGGCACGAGCGGATTGTGGGCGCCGAGGGCGAAGCAGAGTCCGAGCGCCGTCCAGCCCCAGGCCCAGCGCGCGGCGAGGCCGCCGTGGCCCACGCTCACCACCACCAGTGCCAACACCGCCCAGCCGAGGTGCAGCGACAGGATCAGCGGCTCGTGCCCGCCGTGCAGCGCGGTACCCCAGGCACCGGCGAGTGGACCGCCGAATAGCAGAGGCGTGAGCTGTTCGAGCAGAGTCGCCGGATGCCAGCTCTGAGTCAGGATCGACTCGGGGTCGAAGCGCCAGTAGCCGCGCCGTGAGCGCGGCAAGATGCGCAGCGTCTCGACGATCAGCGGCGCGGCGACCAGGAGCCCGCCGACGGTGGCCAGCGCCAGGCCGTACAGCGTCTCCCGGAGCGATCCGGGGGCGCGCTCGCCGTCGGTCCCGCGGTCCCTGGAACCGAGGGCACGCGCGACCACCGCCGTTGCACCGAGCGCGAAGGCCGCGGCGGCCAGGGTCGGGTCGCCGGCCAGCAGCAGGAGAGCCCAGAGCAGAGCGGCGAGCGACCATGCGGCCGTGCGCTGTCGCGGCGTCTGGGTGCGCGCCGCACCGAGGCAGGCGGCGACGAAAGCGGGCGTCAGCGCCGCGCCGGCTACCATGTTGAAGAGATTGGCGGTCGAGAGCAGGAAGCCGCCGCCGCCGTAGGCGACGCCCACCGCCCAGGCGGCGGGGCGGCCGAGTCCCCAGGCGCGGCCGAGCCAGAAGGCGGCCCATGGTGCTAGCAGCACGTGCAGCCAGATGTGAGCGTTCAGCACCCACAGCGGATCGGCGACCAGCAGCAGCAGACTCGTGGGGTAGAGCACGAGTGCGTTCGGATTGCCGAGCAGCGGCTGGCCGGCGCGGTAGGGGTCGACCAGCGGCAGCATCGATCCCTCCGCGAGTAGCTGACCCTGCGCCGCCTTGAGCGGCCAGTGACTCGACAGCACGTCGCGAAAGTAAAGCGTTTCGCCGCCGCCGATCAGCGGCGCCACCAGCACGACCAGCATCAGCATCGTCGGCGCGACGAAGAGCAGGCGAAAGCGAGTCGGCGAGACCCTGGGGCGTGAGCGCTCGGGCATCGTCGAGCCGTCAGGCGGTCCGGTTTGGCCGCCGCAGACAGAGCAGCGCGAGGCCGAGCAGGGTGAGCAGGGAGACGGCGACGGCGGCGCGGGTCGGTCGCCGGTCGACCCAGAGCGCGACCCGGTGGCTGCCCGGCGGCACGACGACCGCGAGGCGATGAAGGTTGGCGACCACGACCTTGGAGTCTTCGTCGTCGACCCGGGCGCGCCACACCGGCAGCCAGGCGCGCTCCGTGGCGACCAGCACGCCGCCGCGCGGTGCCTCCACGTCGAGCTCCACCCGCTCGGGCGCGTCGTGCAGCACGTCGACGGTCGGCGCGTCGAGGCCACGCACCGACCAACCCGCGGGCAGCGTCGAGTCCTCGAAGGGCGTGCGATCACTCGGTGCGTCGTCGCTCGGCAGGAGCACCTCCCGCAGCGGGTCGAACTCGGCCGAAGCGAGGATCTCGGCACCGACCGACATGTTCGGCGCGGCGCGGACCGTCTCGATCAGAGCGTACGGCGGCGGTGAGCCGTCGACCCGATAGACGAACGACAGCGAAGCGCCCGGCGAGGTGCCCGGAATCGTCGTCAGCTCGTGCAGGGAGTCGTGCACAACAGGTCGCGGCACGATCAGAACGTCGACGCCCGAGGCCTGCAGCAGTCGCACCCGCTGCGCGTCCTCGGCGCGGGCCATGCTGCTGCGCATCGCCACCGTGAAGAACGAGTCGAGGCCCTCGGGAGTCGTCGCGAGAGCGTAGCGTCGTCCCCAGCCGATGCCGAAAAACGGCGTCGCTTCGCGGTGACGCTGGCGAACGCTCGGGATCAGGCTGCGCTCCTCGACGTCGAGCCCCGGCAGCGACGGGCCGCCGAAGAGGCTCTGCGATGCGCTGTGGACGATCAGTGCGCCGGCCGGAATCTGCGCCAGCACCTCGGGCGGCCGGCGATACGGCGCCGCGGCGTCGGTGTCGAGCAGGGAGCCGAGGAAGACGAGCTGCGTCCCGAGGTGGCAAATCAGCGTCGCGCTCGCGGCCAGCGCGGGCGCGCGCCGCCAGCGGGCCGAGAGCGCCCAAAGCACGACGCAGAGCAGGCCGAGCAGAGCCCACGACAGGCTCCAGCGGAAGGCCTCGACGGCGAGCAGCTCGGGCACCAGGCGCTCGGGCGCCAGACTTCGCAGCCCCCGGATCGTCGGCGCACCGGGGAGGACCAGGCCGGCGAGCGCCAGGACGGCGCCGAGGAGAGCGACGGAGAGGACCGCGCGATAGCGACGGTGCCCGGCGCCGCGCATCAGCGCGTCGAGACCGGCACCGGCGAGAACCGCCAGCGCCAGCGCCACCACACTCCACAGTCGCACCGGGTAACGCAGCAGCGAGGCGCCGGGAAGGTCGAGCAGGTACGGCGCCAGGGGGTTGTAGACGCCGAGAGCGAAGAACAGGCCGACGCCGATCCACGCGGCGGCCCACAGACGCAGCCGCCGGCTCGCCGTCGGCCAGCCGGCGACGGCGAGGGCCAGCACCGCCCAGCCGGGGTGCAGAGAGGCGAGGAGCGGCTCGTTGCCCTGGTGCAGGCTCATGCCCCAGTAGCCCGCCTCGACCGCGCCGAAAAGCAGCGGCGAGAGCTGTTCGAGCAGGCTCAGCGGGTGCAGGCTCTGGACCAGGATCGATCCGGCGTCGAGGCGCCAGTAGCCGCGCGCGCTGCGCGGCAGAATGCGCGCCAGCTCGACGATCTGCGGCGCCGCCACGAGCAGTCCGCCGACACCGGCGGCGAGCAGCACGCCGAGACGACGGAGAATCGCTTGCACCGGCACTGAGCCGGCGTCGCGCGCCACCATGGCGCTGGCCGCCAGGGCCGCGGTGGCGACCGCCAGGGTCGGGTCGCCGCCGAGCACCACCAGCGCCCAGAGCCCGACGACGAGCACCCAACGTCGGCGCCGCGCAGCGTGGGAAGCCGCGGGTTCGGAGCGCGTGGCGTCGAGCGTGGCGGCGATGAAGGCCGGCGCCAGCGCCGCGCCGGCGATCATGTTGAACAGGTTGAAGAGGGAGAGAAAGAAGCCGCTCGATGCATAGGCGACACCGACGGTCCAGGCTCCAGGTCGACCGAAGCCCCAGGCGCGGCCGAGCCAGTATCCGGCCCAGGGCGCGATCAGCAGGTGCAGCCAGAAATGCGCGTTCAGCGTCCACAACGCGTCGGCGACCAGGAGCAGCAGGCTGGTCGGGTAGAGCACCAGCGCGTTCGGGTTGCCGAGCAGCGCTTGGCCGGCCCGATACGGGTCGACGAGGGGCAAGAGTGTCGCCTCGTCGAGCCCGCTGTCGAGTTTGGTCTCGAGCAACAGGGCCTGCGCCGCCTTGAGCGGAAAGTGGGTCGACAGCACATCGCGGTAGTAGAGCGTTTCGACGCCGGTGACGAGCGGCGCGACCACCGCGAGCAAGAGCAGCAGGGTCGGCAAAACGAAGAGGCGGCGAAAGGCCATGACGGCTTATACTACGCGCTCCATGGTCCTTCCTCTCGTCCGCGCCCTGCGGCCCACGCAGTGGGTCAAGAACGTCTTCGTGCTCGCACCGCTGGTCTTTGCGGAGCGCCTCGACGATCCGTCACTGCTGCTGCGCGCCTTGCTCGCGTTCGGCGCGTTCTGTGCCGCCGCGTCGGCGGTGTATTTGATCAACGACCTCCGGGATCGAGAGGAAGATCGCCTGCACCCGCTGAAGCAGCATCGGCCGATCGCGTCGGGCGCTCTGCCGGTGTCGACGGCGACTGCCGCGGCGGTCGTCCTGGCGCTCGCCGCCGCCGCCGTGTCCTTCGTTTTGAGCTGGCAGTTCGCCGCCGTTCTCGTGCTCTACCTGGCGATCAACATCGCGTACTCGAGCGGGCTCAAGCACTTCGTGATCCTCGACGTGATGGCCGTCTCGAGCGGATACGTGCTACGCGTGATCGCCGGCGGCCTGGCGGTCGGGGTCGCGGTGTCGCCGTGGCTTCTCCTGTGCACCATCTTCCTCGCCCTCTTCTTGATCTTCTCCAAGCGCCGCTACGAGCTGGTGCTGCTGGCGGACGACGCCGCGGGGCATCGGGCGGTGCTCAGCCACTACAGCGAGACGTTTCTCGACCAGATGATCAACGTGGTCACCGCGTCGACCGTCGTTTCGTACGCGCTCTACACCGTCGATGACGACACCGTGGAGCGCTTCGGCGGCGAGGCGCTGGTCTACACCGTGCCACTGGTGCTCTTCGGCATCTTTCGCTATCTCTATCTGACCTACCAGCGCCACGATCCGCGCAATCCCACCGAGGCGATCCTCACCGACGTGCCCTCAGTGGTGAACGTCGTGCTCTGGGGCGTGGTGGTGCTCTGGATCGTCTACGGCTGACGCACCGCCGGGGACGGCAGGGGCGGCGGGTGATAGCGGTAGATCGCCAGCACCTGCGCTCCGTCGAGACGCCACTCGACCTCGGGCTCGAGACGCGCGAGCACGTCCTCCATCAGCACGTTGCGCCAGTCCCGACGGTCGACCATCATCACGTAGAGTGGACGGGTGCGCGCTAGCTCGAGAGTCTTCGCCAGGCGCTCGGGCGCGATGCGGGGTGAGAACGGCGTGGTGATCGGCAGGAGCTGCAGGTCGCCACGCAGCCGCTCCGGCGCCACCAGGCGCACCGCGTGCTCGACCACCGGCACTACCAGCGCCGCGTTCGGCGCGGCATGCTCGTCGAGCCACTCGAGGCCGAGGCGATAGCTGGCGCCCCAGTAGTCCGACGCCTGGGGCAGGCCGGCCGCGCGCGCACCGCCGTAGCCGCCGACCAGGCCGTTCCAGTAGCAGAGCTGGAACGGGTGGGTCGCCAAAACTGCCCAGGCGCACGGCGCGAGGACGAGAGTCGCGACGACGGCTTGCACGCGCGCCTTCGGTAGGCGTTCTCTCAAGATCCGCACCAGGCCCGCGCAGACCCAGGCGACACCGAGGCCGCCGACGACGGCGAGGGCCGGGAAAATCTCGAGGAAGTGGCGCACCCCGTCGAAATTCACCGCTTGGGGCAGGGCGTAGCGCGACATCACCGCCAGCGGCCAGACCAGCGCGGCGAGCGCCAGGCGGTCGCCGCGCCGCGCGGCCCGGATCGCGGGAACGAGACCCACCGCCCAGGCGACGAGCAGGCTGGGCGGCGTCGTCCACAGGATCATCGCCAGCGCGGGCGCGAAGCTCTCGGGGCGGGTCGCGTCCTTGCGGAAGGCGATGTAGCGAATATGCTCGAGCGCGTGACCGAGTGGGTCGAGCCAGAGGTAGGGCCAGACGGCGAAGAGCACCACCAGCGACACCGCGCCGGCGCCGACCAGCGCGGCGAGCAGCGTGCGGACCCGCCCGCGCCAGGCCGGTGGCACGCCGCCGAAGAGCAGGACGAGGGCGGGCAGCAGCGGGAAGAAGAGTGCATTGGCCTTGGTACCAAGGGTGAGTCCGAGCAGCACACCGGCACCGAGCAGGCCGCGCACCGAGCCGCGTTCGAACGCGTGCACGAAGGCGAAGGCGGTGAGGGCGAAGAACACCATCAGCGGGAAGTCTTTGATGTTCGCCATCATGTGCGCGACGATGCGCGGCGCGCCGAAGAGCAGACCGACCGACGCCGCGCCGGCGGCGAGGCCCCATCGGCGTGCGACGACGCGCACCATGACGACGATCAGCAGCGCCGCCAGCGCCAGGTTCAGCAGGTGGAATCCGTCGAACACGTCGACCCATCCGAGCTGCCGGCCGAAGAGCTCCGCGCTCGCCGCCGCCAGCGTGTTGGCCACCGGGTAGTACTCCCACGGCCGGCCGCGAAAGGGTGAGACGCCGAGGTCCGGATCGCGCGGCGGCTCGAAGGCTTCGGCCCCGAAGTCGAGGTACGTCGTGTCGAGCGTGGCGAAAAAGAAAAGGTAGCGCTCGCCGAAGAAGAGGTCGCCGAGGGCTTCGTCCCAGGTGATGTTGTAGCGATCGAGAGCCGACAGGCCGAAGAGCACGACGACCAGGGCGCAGAACGTGCCGACGGCGAGCTCGGCGTGTCGCCGCGGCACCCCGGCGACTTGTGCCGAGAGCGCGGTGGGCCTCTCGTGGTGCGCTGCGCTCACCGTGTGCCTCCGACGGGCAGAGGACCGATCGGCTCGAGCGCGAGCAGCATGTGCCGGCCGTCGCGCCACAGCGGCCGGGCAAAGCGAGCGTCGCCGAGCAGAGTCACCAGGTGCCGTGGGTAGATGGTCTCGGCGCCCGCGGTCCACACGACATGCGTCAGCCCGCGCTCGGCGAGCCGTGCCGCGACCGCGCGAGGGTTTTCGGCGTCGCCCAGCCAGTCGGCGATCTGCGACGCCTCGAAGAAGCTGTCGGCCACCGATGGGCGCGGGCTGTAGAAGATCTGATTGGTGCCGAGAAGCAGCAGACGCGCATTCTCGGGCAGCGTCGCGGCGACCTCGAAGACCGGCGGACGCGTCGCCGTCGCCGCCACCGGCCGGCTCAGGTAGAGCGCCAGGTGGCGGGCTCCGCTCGCCGCCAGCGCACGATGCTCGGTGACGAAGACGACGAGCAGGCCGAGCGCCGCGAGCGACGGACCGAGGCGCCGGAGGTCGGAGCGGCGCAGGCTCAGATGTCGCCCGAGAGCGACCAGCCCGGCGGCGCCGGCAAGCGCGAGCAGCGGTAGGACCGGGATCAGAAAGCGCATCTGCTGCGCGCTCGCCGCCCAGAACACGAAGTAGGCCCCGCTCGCCGCCAGCGCGCGGCCGACCAGCGGATCGGAAGCCGGTCGGTGCGCCGCCAACCGCGCTCGAACCACAGTCCAAAGCGCCGCCGGCAGCGCGACCAGCCAGGCGAGGCTCAGCCGACCGTCGAAGCGGTCATAGCCCGGGTCGCCGTCGACCACGACGCGCCACGGCAGGAGCAGGTAGTCGAGCGGCTCGCGGCCCATGCCGATGCCTCGCTGCCAGGCGGTGAGGCGACGCGACAGGTCGGCGCTCCAGTCGGTGCCGCCGAAGAGGCCGTAGAGGAGGGGATAGACCGGATTGCCGGTGCTCCACCAGGCCTTGGCCGCCCAGGCGCCCGCGACCGCGACGACCGGGAGCACGACGCGGGCGAGCAATGGCCGCAGTGCTGCGAGCGCGCCACGCCGCGAGGCCTCGGCGAGCAGGCTCGGCGCGAGCGGCAGCAGCATGCAGCCGGCGACGACGAAGCCGGTGAGCTTGGCGCCGGTCAGCAGGGCGGCGCCGAGCCCGGCGAGGAGCAGGGCGGCGTCGCGTCGGCGCCTCGTCGCCGCGTCGGCGGCCGTGCAGGCGGCGAGGAAGGTGACGAGCGCGAAGAAGGCCATCGCGACATCGATGTAGGCGACCTGTAGCTCGAAAAGCACGACGCCGTTGAGCACGAAGAGGCCGGCCGCGAGCCAGCCGAGGGTCGACCGCGCGCTGTGCTCGGACGAGTGGCGCGTCGAGCCTGCCCGCGCCAGCGTCAGCACGGTCAGCAGGCCGAAGCCCCAGTGCGTCAGCTTGGCGACGATGTGGCTACCGCCGAGGGCGATGTCGCCGAGCCAGAGCGCCAGGGTGTAGAGGAGCTCGACGCCGCGCGGCCAGTGCGCGTAGACCAGCATCGGTGGCGCGGCGAAGGCGCCGCTCGTGAGCTCGAGGCGCGGCAGCGCGAGGTGGTACACCGCGGCGTCCCACGACACGGTGGGGTTCGCCGCCAGCAGGGCCGACGGGGCGAGCAGGAGGGCGACGACGAGCGGCAGCGTCGGGTCGCGGCGTGAGACGCGCGGCGTCGGCTGCTGCGCGCGGCCGGACGGCAGAGCGGCGCAGAGCGTCAGCGCGATGGCGCAGGCGGCGAGCACCGGTGGGTGCAGCAGGCTCGACGCTGCGAGCGTGAAGAGAAAGACCGTCCAGGTCGCGAGCCCGCAGCAGGCCACGGCGGCGAGGTGCAGCGACGGCGGCAGCGGCCCGAGACGTGATGCCAGCGCGCGCCCGGGCGCCGCGATCAGCAGGGCCAGGATCGCCAGGCCGAGAGCATGGCCGACGAGGTGGATCATCGCGCGTCCGGGCGCTGTGTGTTCGCAGGCTGTGTGTTCGCAGGCTGTGTGTTCGCAGGCTGTGTGTTCGCGGGCTGTGGGTTCGCAGGCCGTGGATTCGCTGACGGCGAGGCGTGCGGCGGATGGCGCGACCAGGGTGTGGCGAGCACCAGCAACGTGGAGCCCGCCATCGTCACGTTGTCCTCGACATCGAAACGGGCGATGCGGCGGAATGACGGCGAGGCGGCGAGCGCCGGGTACGACTCGGCGAAGACGACGAGATAGTCGACCTCACGCTCGGCCAGGAAGTCGACCAGCCGCTCCTCCCAGTAGCGCTCGTTGGTCGCGCCGTCCGCTGGAGCCTCGGGATCGGTGCCGAGCAGCACCGGCACGACCTCGGGCGTCACGATGCCGGCGAGGTCGACGAGTCGGTGGGGCGCGAAGTAGCCGACGGCGCCGATGTCCTGGACGCCGAGCACCGCCTCCGGAGGCAGATTCTCGCGCAGCCAGCACGCTGCGCGGACGTCCGAATCCTGTACGTTGGCGACGGTCTGGGTGTAGCGCGGCGGTCCGACGGCGAGCAGCGCGGCCTGCGGCAGGGCGACCAGGCCCACCACCGCCAGCACCACCGGGCGCCGGGCACCGCGCAGCAGGCGCTCGAGGCCGACGACGGCGGCGAGCAGCAGCAGCGGCAGGAGCGGGAAGTGGTAGCGGCCGAAGTTGCCCATCGGAGGGGGTGCTCCGGGCGTTGCGAGCAGGGCATAGGCGAGCGGCTGGCCGAGCAGCCAGGCCGCCAGCGGACGCCCCTGGGGGAGGCGAACGAGCCGGCCGAGGCCGACCAGCGCGAGCGGCGCCAGCAGCGGCGCGGCGCCGAGCAAGAGACCGCCGACCAGCTGCAGGTAGCCGAGCGACGGCACGAGATCGAAGCCGTCGCCGGTCTTCGCGGCGAACGTGGTCGGCAACCACGAGCCGCCGAGCAGGCGGTAGACGAGCAGAGTCGGCAACCCGAGAGCGAGCGCCGAGCCGGCGGCGACCAGAGCTCGTGGATCACGCCGTGGCCGTGGACGTCCGGCGTGGAGCTCGATCCAGCGGTCGGCGAGCACCGCCATCAAGGGCAGCACACCCTCGGGCCGCGCCAGGCAGGAGAGCGCGAGCAGAGCCGGAGCGCGCGGCACGTGGTCGCCGCGGCGCTCTTGGGCATGCGCCGCCAGCCCGGCGACGGCGAGCGCGGTGAAGAGCGCGATTTCCATGCCCGAGAGCGCCGACCACACGAGCCAGTGGCAGCCCGCGACCAGGCCGGCGGCGACCCCCGCCCAGCCCGCCGACAGACCGAGAGCGCGCGCGAAACGATCGACGGCGACGACCAGGGCGAGAAACGAGACGAGGCCGAGCAGTAGCGAGACGACCAGCACCGGGCGGCCGGGCAGGACGAAGCCGAGCGCGAGCAGAGCTGTCCACAGCGGTGCGGTCGAGCCGCCGACCCACACAGCGCCCGCCGGGTCGTAGGTCAAGCCGTCGCCGAGCGCCAGGGCGCGGGCAAAGCGCAGGTGGATCCAGGCGTCGTCGAGGGGGAATCCGGGCGCGCCGAGAACATAGAGTGCGGCGCCGAGATAGAGCAGGGTCGCGCCGCAGGCGAGGCCGACCGGAATGCGAGGGATGCTCATGAGGAAGCCCTGGAGGCGCCGCGATGCTAACATCCGCGCGCCATGTCGCGACCGCTCGTCCACCGCCACAAGGGTCTCGCGCGCCTCGCGTTGTACTTGGTGCCGGTCGTGCTCGCGGGGGTGGCCTTTGTCGTTCTCGATCGTCAGACTGACGAGTCGGCGCCGGCCTCTCCGTGGTCGCAGATCGACTGGCTCGAGCACGAGGCGGTGCGGGTGCTGCAGGCGTACCTGCAGATCGACACCACCCACGAGACCGGCAGCGAGATCGAGGCCGCCGAGCTGCTCGCGCGTCTGCTGCGCGACGCGGGGGTCGACGAGATCCATCTCGAACGACTCGGTCCGCGCAACGCCAATCTCTGGGCGACCCTCGAGGGAGTCGATCCGCGGCCCCTGGTGCTCCACCACCACATGGACGTCGAGCCGATCGACGAGCCCGAGCTGTGGCGCACGCCGCCCTTCGGCGGCGCCATCGAGTCGCCCTACATCATCGGCCGCGGCGTCTTCGACATGAAAAGCATCGGCGTCGCGCAGCTGATGGCGTTCCTTTCCCTGGCGCGCGAGCAGGTGCCGCTGCGCCGCTCGCTGATGTTCCTGGCCACCGGCGACGAGGAGATCGACAGCTGGCTCGGCACACGGCGTCTGCTCCGCCTCCACCCCGAGTGGTCCGGCGACGAGGGGCTGTGGGCCGTGCTCACCGAGGGTGGCGCGGTCGAAGCGCTGGAGCTCGAGGACATCAAGTACTGGGGGACCGAGTTCGCCCAGAAGCGCTATGTCGACCTCTGGATCTGCGACGCCGATCGACAGCGGCTCGAGGACCTGGCCGACGAGCTGCGCACCGTGCGTTCGGAGCGTGCCGTCACGCCCACTCTCGCGGACTTCCTGCAGGCCTACGCCTCGAGCCGCGACCGCGCGGAAGCCCGCGAGCTCCTGGCCGAGCCGGACGTTCTGCTCGACCGGCTGCGCAGCTACCCGCGCGACGTCGACGCCACGGTGATCCCGCGGCGTCTCGACGACACCATGCGACGCAGTCTCTCGGTCGGCCCGGTGCTGCCGGCCGTCGGTGGCGGGGGCTACCAGGTGCACGTGATCGTGCAGCTATTCCCCGGAGACGCGCTCGAGGACTGGTGGCCGCTCCTACTGGCCGGTCGCCTCGACGGCTTCACGTACACCGTGGAAGCGACGCATCCGCCGATCCACGAGCCCAGCCCGCTCGATCACCCGGTGATGCAGACGATCGATCGCCAGCTCGAAGCGCGCTTCCCGTTCGCCACGCACGGTCCGATCTTCGTGCCTTACATCGCCACCGACGCGCGCTACTTCCGGTCGTACGGCATCACGAGCTTCGGCTTCGCGCCATTCCGCTTCCCGGTGTCCGAGGCGATGAGCTTCATGGGGCCGAACGAGCGCATCGCCCTGCCCATCTTCGTCGAGGGTGTCGCGCTCTACGAGAGCGTGGTGCGCGATCTGGTCGTGGCGTCGTCCGAGGGCTCTGGCGAGTGACACTTTCTGTCGCTCGGCGGCCCCCGGGCTGTCGCGGATTGTTGCTGCCGACCCGCTCGAACCCCGCCCGAGTCGGCTGAACACGGCCTGAAGCCAGGTCCGAACGTCGTTCGGTGACCTGGCACGGCGTGTGCATTTGGTGGGGCTTGCCGTGGAATAATCCCGTGAGACTTGGCAGAAGGAGTTTGTTCATGATCAACCGCAACCGTGCTCGGGGCTTCACCCTCATCGAGCTGCTCATCGTGGTCGCCATCATCGGCATCATCGCCGCGATCCTCATCCCCAACCTGCTCGATGCGCTGCAGAAGGCGAAGCAGAAGCGCACCGTCTCCGACATCCGCAACGTGGGTACGTCCTGGATGTCCTGGCTGACCGACCAGGTCGGCGCTGCGTCCGCCGGTGCTCCGAAGGTGTACGACACCCAGCAGCACACGTCGATCACGTACGCTCAGGTGTACAACTACCTGCATCCGACGAATACCTTCTTCTACATGCAGGAAGTCCCGCAGTTCGATGGTTGGGACGGTGAGATGGAGTACGCCCTCAACGGTGGCACCACCAACCCGAACCTGCTCGCTGCGAACGTGCTCTTCGTCTGCTCGAACGGTCGCCAGCCGGACCCGACGACTCCGGAGACCTGCTTCGCGGCCGCCGAGCTGCCCGTCGGTCCGTTCATCGCGACCGACTACGACCAGTCGATCATGTGGGCGGACGGCTACTTCGTGAAGTGGCCGGGCTGATCTAGCCCCATCGCCGATCCGGCCTCACCGCCGGATCCAAACGAGCGCCCTTCGGGGCGCTCGTTGCGTTTGTGCCGGCGTTTCGAGTCGGCGTTTGGGCTAGGCTCGGACGATGAGCCCGCACGACTGGATCGAGGTCCGTTCGGACCTCTTCGTCTACGGCGCCCTGTGGGCGGTAGTCTTCGGCGCGGCGATCGGCAGCTTTCTCAACGTCGTCGCGCACCGCCTGCCGCAGCGGCGTTCGGTGGTCGCGCCGCGCTCGCGCTGTCCGCGCTGCCGGCTGCCGATTCGGCCGTGGCACAACCTGCCGGTGGTCGGCTGGCTGCTGCTGCGCGGCCGTTGCCGTGACTGCCGGGGCGCGATCTCCTGGCGCTACCCGGCGGTCGAGCTGGCGACGGGACTGCTCTTCGCCGCCTGCTGGTGGCGCTACGGACTCTCGGTGTCGCTGCCCGTCGCCTGGCTGTGGACCACGCTGCTCGTCGTCTTGGCGCTGGTCGATCTCGACGCGCGCATCCTGCCCTATGAGCTCACCGTGCCCGCGGCGGCGCTGGCTCTGTTGGTGCCCGGCCTGAGCTGGGCGACGCCCCGATCCGCCCTCGCCGGCCTCTGCCTGGGCGTCGGCCTCGCGCTGGTGGCGTCGTCGGCGTGGCGCTTGGTGCACGGGGTCGACGGGCTGGCCGACGGTGACGTCGCGTTTCTCGGCGCACTCGGCGTAGCGTTCGGCTGGCGCGGCCTGCTGATCGTGCTCGCCGGGGCCTGCGCGCTCGGACTTGGGGTCGCCGGCTGGCAGTGGCTCGTCGGTGGGATTCGGCGCCGGCCGCGTCGTGCCGAGGCGCTGCCGTTCGGCACCTTTTTGGGAATCGCCGGGCTCGCCCTGCTCGTGCTCGACCCGCGGATCGTGTCGATGGGGTCGCTGTGAAGGCGCGGTCATGAGGCTGGCGGGCGGCGTCCGATGAGTGGCGTGTCCAAGACGCCGGCGCGCGTCATGACCCGCCGCCGCGAGATGTCGAGCTTGGTGCCGGCGGCGATCCTGCTGCTCGCGGTCCTCTCCACCTTCACCCTCTTCTCGTACCGTAGCGCCGTCGACCTGCTGCTCGAGGGACGGCGCTCCGAAGCGCAGAGCATGGCGCGGCGCCTGAGCATCCGGCTGGCCTCCGAGCCTGGCAGCCTCGCGGGCGCGGTGCGACTGCTTGACGATCTACCGCTCGGCCTCGCCGTGCTCGACGCGCGCGGGCGCGTGCTCGTCTCGAGCGGACCGGTGTCGGTGCTGACGACCGAGCCGGCGGCCGACGTCGTGCGCGCGCACGCTGCCTTTCGTCGGCGCGGGGAGCAGCTGGAGGTGCGGGTCGAGCTGCCGGCAGGCGTGCTGCGCAGTCGCGAGCGCAGCCTGAGCCTGCTGACGCCGCTGGTACTCGGCGTCGATTTCGGCGTGCTGGTCTTGGTGTTGATCTTCGTGCGCCGTCGCTTGTTGCCGATCGACCGGGTGCTCGAGCGCGCGCGTCGTCTGGGTGTCGACGCCGCGAGCGACGACGAGCTCGGCTCGGTGGTGCAGACGGTCGAGCGCGCGCTCGACGTGCTCGCCTCGGTGTCGGCCGATCCGCTGGTCGCCCTCGGCTCCACCCTCGGATCGCAGCTCGAGAGCGGGGTCGTGCTGTGCGACGACCGCGGGCGCGTGCTGGCGGTGAACGCGCGCGGCACGGCGATCCTCGAGATCGAGCCGCCGGCGCCGTCGACACCGCTCGAGGCGGCGCTCGCGCCCCACGACGAGCTGGCCGCGGCACTGCGCGCGACGATCTCCGGCGGCGAGTCGCTGCAGCGTGCCGAGCTCGGCATCGAGGCCGCGAGTGGACGCCGCGAGCTCGGTCTCACCGTGCATCCCCTGCGTCGCGAGGACCCGCAGGGCAACACGGCTCCGCACGGCTTTCTCGTCCTCTTCGCCGATCTCACCGACATGCAGCGCCGGCAGGCAGAGCGCAGCCTGGCCGAGAGCCTCGCCCGTCTCGGCGAGCTCACCGCGGGCATCGCGCACGAGATGCGCAACAGCCTGGCGAGCCTGGTCGGCCACCTGACGCTGCTGGAACGCGCGCCGGCCTCGGAGCGGGAGGAGAGCCTCGCCGATTTGCGTCACGAGGTCTCCCACTTGCAGCGCGTGGTCGACGACTTCCTCAGCTTCGCCCGCCCCGGCAGCGTCCGTCTGTCCGAGGTCGACCTGGTCGCTCTCTTGCACCGTGTCGCGGCGGACCCCGTGCACCACGGGGCGATGATCCGCGTCTCGGCTCCCGAGACGCCGGTCGCCGTGGCGGGGGATCACCAGCTGCTCGAGCGGGTGCTCCAGAACCTGGTGACCAACGCGGTCCAGGCGACGCGCGAAGGCGCGGCGGCGGACGAGCCGGAAAGCACGGACGCCACGGCGATCGAGCTGCGTCTCGCGAGCGACGATCCGGTGCGGGTCGAGGTGCTCGACCGGGGGGGCGGCGTGCCGGCGGAGCTGGCCGACAAAGTCTTCGACCCCTTCGTCTCCGGCCGGGTGGAAGGCACCGGGCTCGGGCTCGCGATCGCACGGCGCGTCGCCGCGCTCCACGGCGGCTCGCTGACGCTCGAGCCTCGCCCCGGAGGGGGCAGCGTGGCGCGGCTCGAGCTCCCGCCCAAGTCGGCCCGCCGAGCCGAAGATTGAGGATTTACAGGACGCTGGCAGATCTGCTACCAATCGTAACAGGTGCCCGGTGCACGAGGCGCCGAGAGACCCGCGCGCCGGGCCGCGGACTCGGTCTCGGGTCCCAGTTCACCGTCACAATGCGAGGAGACGACACGATGGCACCACTCTTGCTGATGAAGGAGATCGCCATGAGACTTCCAGTTGCCGTTCGTCTGTCGACAAGCCGATCCACGCGTGCGCGCCGAGCATTTAGCATGCTCGAGACGATGGTCGTGATGCTGGTGCTCGGCGTCATGGTGACCTTCGCCTTCAGCGCCTATGTCCGCGAGCTGCCGCGGATTCGTCTCGAGAACGCGACCCAGGAGACGGGGACCTTCCTGTCCAGGGCGCGGCAAGAGGCGATCCGTGCGTCTCTTCCGGTCGTGATCACGGTCGAAGAAGAGCGCGACGCACCGGTCACCGCGGAGAATCCCAACGGCATCTCACAGCAGTGGCTGATCGCCAGCCTCCAGCGGCCGGACGGCACCCGCGAGGAGCGCTTCCAGCTCTTGGTCAGCCGTCGGCTCGGGATCACTCTCCGCGGCCCTCTGGCCGCCGACCGGATGGGCGAGAGAGGCTTCACCTTCCCGGGCGGCGAGCTGACCATCCGGCAGAACGGAACAGTCGTCGATGTCGGCGCGATCCGCATCTCCGACAATCGGAACATCGGCGGCGACGCCGCGCCGCGCAACGCCTTCGAGCTGGCCTACGTCACCCGTGCCGGCAAGCCGGTAGTGCGCAAGTGGCTCACCTCATCCGACAGCCCGACCGGCAGCGCCGGCTTCTTCGAACAGAGATTCTCCGACGGCACGACCGAAGCGCTCTGGGAATGGTACTGATGACGCATCGCGAGGAGCTTCGTATGACCCTGCCATCGAACGACCAACATCGGCTCCGAGCACGCCGTGGCGCGCGCGGCTTCTCGCTCGTCGAGCTGATCTTCTCGACGTTTCTGATCCTGATCGTCGCCGTCGGCATCCTGCCGCTCTTCATGCGCGCGATCCAGAACAACGTCTCCGGCGGCGACTCGAGCGACCTGATCACGATCTTGCGTAGCGGCAACGAGAGCATGAGTTTCTCGTCGCTGAGCGATCTCCACCTCGGAGACCAAGAGGCGGTCGCCAGCGACTCGATGTTCCTCGAGATCCCGTTCACGGTCTTGCACACGGGCGCGCGCGACCCGATCACTGGCAACGACCAGACGATCGGCGACGAGGAGTGGGTGGCGGACGGAGATCCGGCCACGGGTCTGGGCACCTGGCAACGGTCGACCCGCATCTTCTTCCACCCGATCGCCGACGTGATGCCCGGCATCGTCAGCGTCGGCGCCGACACCGGCGGCGCCACCTTCGAGACCGTCGGCCATCCGCAGCTCTTCGACGATCCGATTCCGGTCGCCCAGGCGCAGTCCGAGTTCAACAATCTCGTGCGCATCGAGATCGAGGTCGAGTCGACTCAGCAGGGCGCCGACGGCAGCCCGATCGGCGGCCCGGTGAAGCGATACAAAGAGATGGCGGTCTCGAGAGTGCGGGTTTTCTGATGCCGGGCGCGCTTCGATCGTCTCTGCCGACGCGGCGTTCCGGACGCCGCGGCTTCTCGCTGGTCGAGCTCCTCGTCGCGATCTTGATCCTGTCGTTGATCATGGCGGCGCTGGTCGAGCTGTTCACCAGCTCGAGCCGCATCGCCCGCGTGCAGACCGAGGTCGCCGAAGTGCAGCAGTCCCTGCGCGTGGCGCAAGAAGAGATCACGCGCATGGTGCGGATGGCGGGAGCCGGCGGCCTGCCCGTACGCTGGCTCGACCGCGATCCGGAATCGCGCATTTCGCCGTTCACGTATGCGATCGAGGGAGCGTTCCCGAACGGCTTCGCGCTCGAGATCCAGAGCAACGTCCCGACCGACACACGCATGCCCCAGACCGGCACGGACGCCAACCGTGCCTGGGTCATGCCGAACTCAGACGTGCTCATCGTGCGCGGCTCGCTGACCACGCCGGCATACTACCTGCTCGACTCGGTGCCGGTCTCGGCCAACATGGTGGTGGAGATTCCGGACACGGTCGGAGATCGCCTGTGGCCCACCGGTCCGCTGGTCGCCCGCGTCGACGAGGCGATCCTGGCCAACCGACCGCTCTCCTTCATCGGCCGCGATCTCCTGAATCCCGACAACTACGTCGTCATGGAGCTCAATCCGGCGACGACGAACACGGTCCCGGCGGCCTGTACGGTCGCGGTGGCCAACGTCCCCGGCAGTCAGTGCATCTCGATCGGCCTGACCCACAACCCCGCCGGCAACGTCGAGGTCGCCCTCGCCAACGGCCTGATGACTCTCGGCAACAAGCTCGGCAACTACTCCGGCGTGCCGACGTTCAACCTGCCCTCGGGTGCGCCGGTGGCCACGGCACCGGTGCCGCGCGACATCGGCTCGCTCGCGATGCTCGACGAGTTCCGCTACTTCGTGCGCGCCGAGTGGCAGGTCCCGAACGATCCGACGTCGCGCCTCACGCCTGTTCTGTCCAGAGCCGAGTTCGTGCCCGGGACGGACATCCTGATCGACCAGATCGACCTGGTCGAGAACATCCTCAGCTTCCAGGTGGTCGCCGCGCTCGATGCCAATCGGGACAGCGAGATTCTCGACACCGGCGACGACCAAGACGAGCTGCTCTTCAACGATGCGGGCGATCTCGCCACCGGGGTCAACTCGCCCGGCGCCACCGCCACGCGCTGGTGGGAGCGCATGCCTCTCGCCTACCTGCGCATGACCCTGGTCGCCCAGGCGCGGCGCCCTGATCATCGCTACGAGGCGCCGCTGCTCGGTGATCTCGAAGACGCCGATCTGGCGGGCACGATCACCATCGATGGAGAAACCTACAGCCTCAACGACGACCTGCGCTTCCGGCGACGGGCTCGCCAGTGGACAGTCGACCCGAAGGACCTACAGTGATGCACAAGACCCACCTGTTGTCGCGGCAGCGCGGCTCGTCGCTGCTCCTCGCCCTGATGGTGCTCGCGATTCTGACCGTCATCGGTCTCTCGCTGGTGCTGGTCACCGAGACCGAGATGATTCTCGGCAGCACCGAGCGCGTGCTCGGCGAGACCACCGAGGTCAGCGAGTCGGCGCTGTCGGCCGCCATCGCCCAGCTCGCGATCACCAACAGCTTCGATAGCCGCACGCTCTTCATGTCCTCGTCGTGGGACGAGAACCCCGTTGAAGAACAGTCAGCCGGCGGTGGTTCGGGCACCGCGGGTTCCACCCACCTCGGCTACGAGATGCGCAACGCCGGCTTCTATCCGGTGCTCTACGACGAGCTGCCGTACAGCTCGGAAGGCGAGGGGTCGCGCAAGTTCTACGGCGCCTACATCACCGGCGCCTTCCGCACGATGCGCCTCGGCTGGCCCGGCGACGAGCTGGTGCCGCCCGAAGGTTGCGACGACGTCACGCTGCTGGCGACCAGCCAGTACCAGATGGTGGGCTTCTTTTTCGGCCCGACCAATCAGCCCCCGGCGGTCGACGCGGCCAACGCGTCGAAGCAGGGCCGTGACGCCAGCACCGTCGATTTCCGCGGTAGCGGTGCCGGCGGCAACTGCGGCGACGAGCTGGCCGACGCCGTCGATGCGGGCAGCACCTGGGGCACCAGCATCGCCGTCACCGACCTCGGCCAGGGCAGCCACGTGACCAGTGCAGCGATCGAAGCGACCAGCGGCTTCTTCAGATAATCCGCTCGTGCAGAGGGAGACGATCACAATGTTCCGCACCATCTCCACCCACCGCCCGCGAATCGTCGTCGGCGTGCTCGCGCTACTTCTCGCGGCGGCGGCGGTCGCCGACGACCGCGATCTGCTCCGCACGTCGAGCAGCGAGCCGTACGTGACCATCATCCTCGACACCTCGGGGTCCATGCATTGGACGCCGCCCTGCAGCGAGGAAGACGCGACGCTCGACATCGATCCCTGGGACGGCGTCTGCACCAGCGAGTGCCCGATGGGCTCCGCGACCTGCGCCCAGGTCTGCCCCGACCTTGGCTGCATCGAGTACGCCGAGGACGCGACCGCGACGACGCCGATCGAGTACATCATCGACAACGAAGACTCGGGCGTCGTCGCCACCGGTGACTTCGTCCAGAACTCGGGAGGCTACGACGGTACGTCGTACCAGGCCGAGTTCGGCGACACCGGCTCGGTGACCTTCACGCCGAACTTGCCGCAGGCGGGCACCTGGCACGTCTACGGCTACTGGCGCGACCAGGGCGTGATGGACGAGGACGTGATGCTCGAGCTCGAGCACCGCAACGGCACCGTGGAGTTCGAGGTCGACATGGAGAAGAACCAGACCGCCTGGACGTGGGCGTACCTGGGAACCTTCGAGTTCGACGCCGGCACCGGCGCCAGCATCACCTTCACCGCCGACGGCAGCGGCCGCGTCGAGGCCGACGCGCTGCGCTTCTGGATGCTGCCGCCGCCGACCAGCCCGACTTGCCTGCAGACCGGCTACCGCTGCGAGCAGCGCCTCTGCCCGCTCGGCGACTGTCGCTCCCCGCTCAGCGCCGACGATCCGAGCTCCAAGTTCTTCCAGGCGAAGCAGGCGCTCTACGAGGTGCTGCGCGAGACGCCGGACGTGCACTTTGGCTTCGGTACCTTCGAGCAAGACAACGGACGCGTGCGCTTCAAGCACTGGATGTACCGCCTGCGCGACCGCCAGCCGGACGGTGATCCGCAGAACACCTGGCCGCTCGCCGGTGGCCAGTTCCCGCCGCCCGATGCGCGCGTGATCTTCGGCGACGGCCAGACGGGAGACGGCGACTATCCGGACGCCGGTGACGCCGAGATCGACTGTGTCAACACCGGCTACGACACCGACGACCGTCGCTACGACGACACACGGATCGGCTGCCGCGCCGAGTTCCCGGCCGACTACAACGACATTTGGGAAATGGAGCGCGCCATGCGCGTGCCCAAGCTCGGCCGTTACGGCGAAGAGTTCCAGACCCACATCTACGTCCGCGACACAGACGACCAGGTCTACCGCTTCGACTTCGAGGATCTGCGCGACGAAGGCGGCAACAACTACGACTACGGCGACTCGACGATCGGCATGTGGATGGACGTGCGCCGCTGCCTCAACGCGGATTGCAGCAGTCGACAGAACCTCGCGGCGAACCGGGTCATCTACTTCGACGTGGTCAGCGAGTACGCGACCTGGAACAACCGCATCGGCCGCATGCCGTTCGCCCCGGGTGAAGGCTATTTCGACCGCCACAGTGGTGTGCAGGCCCAGCGTACTTGCGAAGGCCTCGAAGAGAACAACGACTGGGACGACAACAACTCCGACTACGGCCCCTTCACCTCGGCGTCGGACGACGATGCGTGGTGGGGCTACACGTACAAGTTCCCGACCTCGTTCGACCCGCGCGGAGCGTTCGCGCCCGACGGCACGGCGCTCGGCACACGGTCGGACGTCTTCGACGCGGGTGACTTCGTGCCGCCCGACTGGGACGACACCAACAACGAGCTGATCCGGGAGCGACTGGCACCGAACACCGTGCTGGCGAGCGCGGCGGATCCCGATTTCCGCGTCGCGACGTACTTCCAGGATTTCGTGCTCTCGGGAGACCAGCCGACCTTCAGCCGCCGCAAGCTGCGGCTGCGCGACGAGCGGGTTCGCCCGCTGGTGTCCTTCGGCTCGACGCCGCTCGCCGCGTCGCTGAACAACTTCCGTTCCTGGTACAGCGAGTGGAAGCTCTACGGCCAGGCGTATGACGGCGACTGGGCCTGTCGCCAGAAGTACGTGCTGCTGCTCACCGACGGTGACGAGACCTGTGACGGCCAGTCGGCGGCTTGCGCCGCGGCGCGCACGCTCCTCGAGGATCACCAGGTGAGGACCTTCGTCGTCGGCTTCGGGCTGCCGGGCGGTGGCGACGCGCTCACCTGCATGGCGTCGAACGGCGGCACGGGCGAGCCGATTCTGCCGCGCAACAAGGACGAGCTGGTCCAGGCTCTGCGCGACATCCTGATCCAGGTGCGCGCCGAGTCGCGCGCCTTCGCCTCGGCATCGATTCCGGCGGTGCAGAGCACCGCGGCGGACAAGATCTACCTGTCGAGCTTCACGCCGGTGCCGGGCGCCTCGGTCTGGCCCGGACGCGTCGACGTGTTCCGGCAGCCGCTGCCGCTCACCGACGACAACGAGCCGGACGTCGATCGCCCGTGCAACGCCGGCCGTCAATCGGCCTGCCATCTCTACGATGTCGGCGAGAAGCTGATCTCGCAGGCGCCGTCGGAAACGATGGTGCAGGCGACGCCTCCGGACTACAATTTCGGCTTCACCGACACCACACGGCGCGTGCTCTACGGCCAGGAGAACCCGTCGCGCGTCCGTCCGGGCCCGCTCCGCCTGCTCGAGCCGCCGACGCGGAACTCGACCTACAGCGGCGCGGCGTTCGATCGCACCGACCTCTTCGAGGCGTTCTTCCCGCCGGAGTTCGTCAACGCCGACAGTTTCGTCCCGGGCGTGCTCTCCAGTGAGGTCCAGAAGGACCTGACGCTGCAGAAGATCGTCGGCGAGACGCTGCGCCTCAAGGAGGAAGAGATCCTCAACGACGAGGGTGTGCCGGTGGGTTGCGACGGACGGACGACGACCGCGCCGTGCCGCTACGTGCTCGGTGACATCTTCCACGCCAACCCGGTGGTGCTCAACAGCCCCAACGACTTCAACTTCTACCAGCGCAACCTGTGCGGCACACCGCCGCCGGCGGGGCAGCCGAACAACTGCTTCTTCCCGACCGGCGTGACCACGTCGGATCGCGGCTACCAGGAGTTCGTTCTGCGCAACGTGTGGCGTCGCCGCATGCTGGCGACGGCGAACAACGACGGGCAGATGCACTTCTTCGACGCCGGGCGCTACACCACGGCGACCTCGTCGGCCGCCGGCAGCTCGCCGATCGAAGTCTTCACCGACGGCACCGGCAAGGAGCTCTTCTCCTACATGCCGCGCTACGCCATGCCGGCGGTGCGTGACCAGGCGCTCGACACCCAGCACATCTACTCGCTCGACGGCTCGCTGACCTTGGGCGACGCCTTCATCGACCCGGTCGGCACGCCTGTGGCCGAGGACCGCGAGTGGCGCTCGATCGTGATCGGCAGCATGCGCGAGGGCGGCGACGTCTTCGAGCAGTCGGTCGACACTCCGGGATTCGTCAGCGCGTACTTCGCGCTCGACATCACCTACCCGGACCCGCTCGAGACCGATGCCGATCGCTCGGGTCGTGGGGCGACAGCCTTCGATCCGTACTTGCCGGCGGAGACCGGGTTCCTCCCGGGCTGCCTGTCGATCGACATGTCGTCGAGTGGTCGCCAGAATACGAACTCGGCGTGCGACACGATGTCCGGTGAGTCGATGCCGTTCCCGGCCCAGATGTGGGTCTTCGCCGACACGATCAACATCAACGGCGCTGAGTACTTCCTCGACGAGGAGCGGATCCCGATCGATCTCAACGCCGACCTGATCCACGACGGGGGCTACCTCTCCGCACCGTCGGTGCAGAACGGCATTCCGGACCTCGGTCAGACCTGGTCGCAAGCGGTGATCGGGCAGGTTCCGGTGTGCATCGGCTCGGCCTGCGACTACACCGACCCGGCCGGCGGCTCGGCCGACGACGTCAGCACCCGCTGGGTGGCGATCATCGGCGGCGGAATCGATCCGACCGTTGGGGGGCTGCCGCCGCAGCGGGGCACCTTCCTCTACATGATCGACCTGGAGACCGGTGAGGCGCTCTACAAGCGACAGGTCGAAGGTTCGGTCGCGGCGAAGCCGACGGCGGTCGACGTGGACGACGACGGCGTGCTCGACACGATCTATGTCGGCACGACCGCCGGCTATGTCTACAAGGTCGATCTGACGACCCTGACCTCTGCGGGCGACGTGCCGTCGATCATGGATCACCAGATCCCGGTCAGCGACATCATCGACTACACGCCGCCGATCGGAGAGACCTTCCGAACCGTGCGGAGGATCACCGACGAGGCCTGGGATCCGTTCCCGATCTACAAGATCGACTCGCCGCTCTACTACTCGCCGACGGCGTTCTTCATTCCCGAGCGTGGCCAGCGCGGCCTCGCCTTCGGGGTCGGCCACCGACAGGATCTGTGGTCCGAGCTGAACGCTCCGTCGTACTTCATCGTCATGGTCGACGAGGACTTCAACGCTGCGCAGGCGTCCGTCGGAGCGATCCCGGTGACGCCGAGCGAGCAGTACGTCTTCAACTTCGACCAGCTGCGCGACGACATCTCGCCGACGCCGCCGTCGAATCCGCTCCTCGACCTGCCGACCGCCGACTATCCGCGTCCGGGCTGGGTGATGACCCTGCCGATCGGAACCAAGGCCACGGCCGAGCCGTTCCTCCTCGTCGGCATCCTGATCTTCACGGTCTTCGAACCGTCGGAGCCCGGGGCCGGCGCGACCGGAGGGCTCTGTGCCCGCACCGGAACCACCTTCCGCTTCGTGGTCGACATCGAGACCGGTGAGCCGCTGGTCTCGGACGACGATCTTTGCACCGGCGGGGCCGGCGGAGGCACCGGCGGCACCGGCGGTGGAGGAGACGGTACCGACGACGGTGACGGCTCGGGCGGTGACACCTGCGGTACCGGCTGCGGTCGCGGACGCTGCACGACGATCGACGACTTCACCACGGCGATCCACACCGACCAGACCGTGACCAAGAACCCGCCGCCGCCGGCGAACGACGGCAACAACATCGTGCGCGAAGCGACCGAAGACCGCACGGTCGACGCGGCGGTGATCGAGGCCTTGCGCCAGCGGATCCTCGAGCGCCTGCCGTCGAACTGCACGGTCAACGACGCCTTCAACCTGATGGTGTCGGCGCTCAACTCGGACACCAGCCTCAACGTCTACGCGCAGATCCCGCTGGTCGCCTGCCCGGGCGACTGGAGGAGCTGATGCGGACGTTGCGTGCGCTGCTCGTCGTCCTCGGCTGCCTTGCCCTCTGGGCGAGTGCGGCCGGGGCCGACTGGCTGGTCATGCGCGACGGCTCGCGCGTGGAAACCAAGGGGCCGTGGCGGGTCGAGGGCAACAAAGTCCTCTTCGACTTGCCCAACGGGACTCTCTCGGTGCTGCGAGCGAGCGAGGTCGACCTCGAGGCCAGCGAGGCGGCGAGCGCACCTCAGCCGTCGGCGGACGACGAGGTGCGAGCGGAGGCGCCGCCGGCGCCGAAGCCCGAGCCGGTCTTGGTGCTCACCGACAAGGACATCCCGCGGGCTCTGCCCGTCGACGAAGACACCGGCCTCGAGGCGGTCTCTTCGTCGACCTCGACGGGAGACATCGCCGAGCCGCTGGTGGTCGACAGCTGGGAGAAGACGTCGACGCGCGACGGCTTCGGGGTCGAGATTCGCGGCACGCTGAGCAATCGCAGCGCCGCCGTGCGCGGCGGGATCGTGCTCCAGGTGGAGATCGAGGACTTCGGTGGCAACGAGCATCAGGCGCAGGCCTTCTTGCGCTTGTCGGCGCTCGAGCCCGGAGGAAGCACGACCTTTCGTGCGGTCTACCCGAATGTCGACGATGTCGACGGTACGCCGACCTTCAGCCTCGAATCGGTCGGGCTGGCGGCCGACGCCGACGGCATCAAGGTGATCGACGACGCCTCGGGCCAGGTCCGCCAGACGATCACCTCGCTGGACGATGCCGCGGCCGGCGCTGCGGCGTCGGGCGACGACGGCTCGAGCGGCTCCGGCGACGATCCCTGACCCGACCGTCGCCGGCGACCGTCAGCGGCGACCGTCGGCGGCGAGCTCAGCGGCGGTAGCGCGGGTACCCTTCGAGGTCGTGCTCGCGCACCCGTCGCTGGAGGGTGCGGTAGCTGACACCGAGGATCTCCGCCGCGCGCTGCTTGTCGCCGTCGGTCTGCCGTAGGGCGTGGCGCAGCGCCTCGGCGTCGTCGGGAGTGGCCCGCGCCGCGCCGAGGAGCACCTCGAGGTCCTCGAGGCGTACCTGGCCGTCGTCGGCGAGAATCAGCGCGCGCTCGAGCAGATTCGCCAGCTGGCGCACGTTCCCAGGCCAGTCCTCGGCCTGGAGACGATCGAGCACGTCGGGCGACAGGCTCGGCCGCTCGAGTCCCAGCCGCTCGGCGATTTGGGTCGCCAGGTGCCGACAGAGAGCCGGTACGTCGCTGCGCCGCTCGGCGAGGGTCGGCAGGGCGATCGGAAAGACATCGAGCCGGTAGAGAAGATCTTGTCGGAAGGTGCCGTCGCGCACCATCGCGTGCAGGTCGCGATTCGTCGCCGCGACGATCCGCACGTCGGCGCGCCGGGGACGGCCGCCGCCCACGCGCTCGAACGTCTTGGCTTCGAGAACGCGCAGGACTTTGGCCTGGACCTCGAGCTTCAGCTCGCCGATCTCGTCGAGGAAGAGCGTCCCGCCCTCGGCCTGCTCGAAGCGGCCGAGCTGGCGCCGATCGGCGCCGGTGAAGGCTCCCTTCTCGTGCCCGAAGAGCTCGTTCTCCATCAGCGCGTCGGGAATGGCGGCGCAGTTGACGGCGACGAAAGGGCCCTGGCGACGCTTCGAGCAGGAATGGAGAGCCTGCGCGAAGAGCTCCTTGCCGGTGCCGCTGGGGCCGGTGACCAGCACCGTGGTCTCCGTGGGGGCGACCTTCTCGAGAAGTCGCAGCGCGGCTTTCAGACGCGGATGCCGCCCGATGATCGCCGGGGCGTCGCCGCCGGCCTCGAAGCGCTCGGGCTCTTCCTCGTGCTCTCCGACCAGGGAGCCGACCAGGGCGAAGAGGTCGTCGAGCTCGAGCGGCTTCTCGAGGAAGTCGGTTGCGCCGGCTTTCATCGCGTCGACCGCGGTGGTCACCGAGCCGAAGGCGGTGAGAACGACGACCGGCGTGCGCGGCTGGTGGCGGGTGAAGGCGCGCACGACCTCGAGCCCGTTGCCGTCGGGCAACTGGAGATCTGTAAGCGCGAGAGCGAAGGGCTCGGTCGCCGACGCCACTCCGTCGGCCTCTGTGGCGACGCTCACCACGTCGTAGCCTTCGCCGCGCAGCGCGCGCTCCAATAGCCGTCGCAGCGAGTCGCGGTCCTCGACGATCAGCAGCCGGTGTGCCATGGCTACGATCGCGCCACGGGCGCCGATCGGCGGCAGCGCGCGCGGGCCCGCTCGACGGCCCGGACCAGGTCGTGGTCGTCGTCCGGGGCGACGGTGCGAAGATCGAGAATCAGGCGACCGTCGTGCAAGTAGCCGACGACCGGAGGCGGTGCCTCCGGGTCGGTGACCTCGCCCCGGCGGAGCGTCTCGAGCAGTTCCCGGCCACCATCGAGCCCATCACCGGGATCACCTCCGGAACCACAGTCGAGCGCCAGCGCCCGGCCCGGCAAGCTCTCGTCGGGCGCCGCCCCGCCGCCGAGGTAGCCCTCGGCGCCGATCACCTCGGCGCCGAGCGCCTCGGCGAGCGCGGCGAGGCGGGCCGCATGGGCGTCTGGGTCGGGCGTCATACGCGCCAGCGGCATCGATCCGCCCGCGAGGTGCCGCCGGAGCACCGCCTCGAGCGTCGCGAAGGTGAAGCGGTCGGGGCGCACGGCGCGGTAGAGCGGATGCCGGCGGCAGCGCTCGACGAGGGCAGCGCGGCCGACCAGGAGGCCCGCCTGCGGCCCGCCCAGCAGCTTGTCCCCGGAGCCGCAGACGAGATCGCAGCCCACGTCGACGAGCTGCTCGAGGCTCTCGTGGTCGCGCAGCTGCGGCAGCGCGCTGCGGCGCAGCAGGCCGCTGCCCTCGTCGACCAGCAGTGGCACGCCACTCGCGCGGGCGACCTCGGCCAGCTCGGCCGCCGACGCGTCGGCGGTGAAGCCACGGATCTTGAAGTTGCTCGGATGCACCTTCAGCAGCAGAGCGGTCTCGTCACCGATCGCGCGGTGGTAGTCGGCGGCGCGCGTGCGGTTGGTGGTGCCGACCTCGACCAGGTGCGCCCCGGCGGCCTCGAGGATCTCCGGAATGCGGAACGAGCCGCCGATCTCCACCAGCTCGCCGCGCGACACGATCACCTCGCGATCTCGCGCCAGTGCGGCGAGTGCCACCACCAGCGCTGCGGCGTTGTTGTTGGTGACGAGCGCCGCTTCGGCGCCGGTCGCGGCCTGCAGGAGGGCGGCGGCGCGCCGGTTGCGCTCGTCGCGTCGGCCGGTGGCGAGGTCGACCTCCAGGTCGCAGGCACCGCCGAGCAGAGGCGTGACCTCGTGGATCACTTCTGCGGGCAGCGGGGCGCGGCCGAGATTGGTGTGCAGGAAAATGCCGGTGGCGTTGATCACGCGTCGCAGCGGTCCGGTGGGTCCGGCGGCCAGGTCGTCTGCGATGCGCCGCGGCAGCTCGGCGAGTCGGGCGTCGAAGTCGGCGCCGTTCGGCAGGTCGAGCGCCGCGCGCAGCGAGTCGACGCGTCGCCGTGCTTGGACCCGTACCAGATCCCTTCCGTATAATTCGATAGCGTCCCGCAAGGTCGGATCGTCCAGCAGCTGGCCGATCGCCGGCAGGCGCCGTCGCCGATCGATCGTCGGGTCGGTACCCATCCCCAGATTGTCTCAGAACGGAAGCGATGCGCAAACCGAGCCGGACAAACGACAGGAGCCGTGAGACGGGCCCGCGGAGCGGCGCGCAGCTCGACGCTCTGGCGCGCGAGGTCGAGCAGTTCCGGATCGACGCGGCGCGCTTCCTCGCCGGCGACCTGCATCTGCCGCCGGAGGAGCTGCGTGAGCGCATCGCCGCCTCCTTTCGGCGGCTGCGCGGCGAGCAGAAGCTGTCGGTGGCGGAGAACTTCCGGGTCAATTCGCTCGAGGCTCGCTTCAACAGCCAGCTCGATCTCTACAAGCGCAGGCTGCGCGAGCGGGAAGAAGGTGGCGCGCGGCGCGTCGTCGCAGAGCCGGCGGCGCCCGATCCGCACGAAGGCGTCGTCTACGGACGGCGCGGTGATCCGAATGCCGTCGAGGTGCTCTACAAAGGGCTCTACCTCCGGAACGGCGCCGGCAATCCGTCGATGGATCTCGAGCGCTTCCGCAGCTACCTGCAGCGTCAGACGGACGCGATTCGTTCCAAGACCGGGTGTGAGGACATTCACTTCCGCGTCTCGGTCGAGGACGGCAAGACCAAGCTCAAGGCACGGCCGGTCAAGCGCTGACCGGCGACGAGGAGACTTCGTTGACCAAGCACATCCCGTGGATTCTGCTGCTCGCTCTCACCGCATCGCTCGGCGCTGCGCCACCCAATCTCGGCGATGTGCTGCGCGAGCAGATGCGCCTGGTCGCCGAGCAGCCGGCCGATGCCGCCCTGCACAACGACCTCGGCAACCTGCTGCTGCTCGCCGACGACGTGAACGGTGCCGAAACCGCCTACCGGCGCGCCACTGAGCTCGACACCGAGTACGTCGATGCCTGGTTCAATCTCGGTCTGCTGCTGCAGCAAACCGAACGGCCCAGCGAAGCCGAAACCGTCTACCGCGCCATGCTCGAGCTCGACCCAGCGTATGCCTGGGCGCACTACCAGCTGGGCACCCTGCATCATCATCGCGGAGACGAGCGCAAGGCAGTGCAGGCCTACGCTCAGGCGTTCGCCCTCGACACCAGCCTCACCTTCGCCGAGGTCAACCCGGACATCATCGACAACGACCTCTTCACCCAGGCGCTGTTGCGCTCGGCCAAGCTCAACACCGCGCCGTCGGCACGCACGCCGCGCCAATACGCCGACGCGGGGCGGATTCGCGAGCTGATGCTCGACCGGGACGAGCCCTTGATGGAAGAGTCAGCCGAGGACCCGTGGGCTGAGCGCGAGCCGTCGGCCGACGCGATGGACGCGCGTCGATCCGAGGCTCCGGTCGGTGGCTCCACGGTGCGGGGCGGCGCCCGCTTCGATTCCGGCGACGGCGAGGATACCGCCGGCAGCCTGCGTGAAGTGCGGCGCGCCGACCGCCCCGGCTCGGTGCGCGGAGTCGGCGAGGACGAGGCGCCTCGGACGCGCGGTGGGGTCACCGGAATCGCGGTCGGTGGCGTGCCGCAGCCCCCGAGCCGAACGGTCGCCCCGCAAGACGATCCGCGCCGGGTGCAGCCGCGGGGTGCCGAGACCGAGCAGCGGAGACCGCCGGTCTACGTGCCGCCGCAGCGTCGCGGCGCCGCGGCCGGCGATTCGGTGAACGAAGAGCCCGTGCGAGGCGAGGGTTTGCGTCGTGGCGCCGCGACCGGCTCGACCTCGTCGCGGACGCCGGCGAGCCGGGGCGGCATCGGCCGCAACAGCTCGGCGAGCCTCGAGCTCCGGCTCGAGACGCCCACTCCCACGCGCTAGTCCAGACCTGCTTCCGCCGACAACTTGTTGAGGCGATCGGCTGTCAGGGCCGGTCGCGGAGCTCGAGGCCGCGCACCAGCGTCGTTGGGGCTCCGACCATGCCCCCGGCGAGCGGAGTGAAGGTGAGGTCGCGGGCGACCGCCACGACACCGTGGAGCAGCGCCGCGACCGAGCCGCAGAGCCAACAACCCGCGACGGCGCCGGTGGCCCGTCCGGAGTCGAGAGCGAAGCCCGATACCGGGGCGCTGAAGCGTTCGCCGGCGGTGTCGAGGTGTGGTGCGCCGTCGAGCGCGAGCAGATAGTAGCCGCGGGAGATCTCGGCCAGCATCTCGCCGACGGCGTGGCCCGGTTCGGGACGGAGGTAGAGGTGGCTCGGACCCAGTGCCGGCAGGTCGCGCCAACTGGCGCGCCGGCTGCAGCCGGTGCCGCGCTGCCGCGCCGAAGCCTCGGGCCAGCGAATCAGCGGCTGGCGAAAGACCCCATCGTCGACCAGCACGACCTCGCGCGTGGGAAGGCCCTCACCGTCGCAGGGCGCGGCGAGCAGGCCGCCGCGCAGCCGGCCGTCGTCGAGCAGGCTGAACGCACGCGAGCCGAGGCGCCCGGAGCGGTCGGCGAGCGCCGCGGCGCGCTCGGCGGCGCGCGTGCCGATCCACAGCGGCCGCAGAGCGGCGAGCAGCCCGGCCATCAGCTCGGGAGCGAGGAGCATCTCGCCGCGGTCGCGGCGCGGCGCCTGGCCGCGCTCGGCGACAAGCAGGCGGTCGACCATGCGGCGCGCCAGAGTGCGGGGAGAGAACCGACGAGCGTCGCGCTCGACCGTCGCCAGCATTCGGCCGCCCCGGCCGCGTCGCGGCCCGCGTGCTTCCAGCACCAGGGACGCGGCCCGGTGACGGGCGCCGGCCGCGATCTCGCGGCTCGAGACAATCTCCTGGCGGCTCGAGCCGTCCTCGAGCCAGCCCCGCACCAGGCGTGCCCCGGGCAGCTCGTCACCGAGCTCCCGGTCGACCGCGTCGAAGAGCGCGCGCGCTTCGGTCTCGCCGACCAGCGTCGCTTCGAGATCGGCCGGCGGCGTCCAGGGGGCGATCGGGCGCGGCGACGGCAAACGCAGTCCCTGGCCGTCGGCGTCGGGCCAGGCGACGTCCGCGCTCGGAGCGCCCGCGGCGGCGTAGAAGAAGGAGCGTCGCCGGTCGCCGGCTCGCACCGCCCAACCTTCTTCGCGGCGCAGCGACGACACCTCGCCTTCCGCGCTCGACCAGCGATGAAGGCGCGACCGGCCGGTCTTGTGGAAGACCTCGACCTCGCCGAAGCCGCTGTCGAGCAAGGTTTCGAGAACGTCGCGCAGGCGGTCGTCGACCATTACGGCACCACCGTCTGCTGCTCGAGGAGCAGAGGGGCCGCCGTCGCCCACACCGGCAACTTGGCGCCGTCCTTGGCGCACCAGCCGGCGCCGGCGGGTCGCGTCGCCGCGCCCACCGCGCTCACCGCGCCGAGAATCTCGGCCACGTGGCCGCGCAGCGCACACGGTCCGAAGGGGCGTCCCGGCGCGCCGTCCTCGATCCGAAAGCCGACGTCGAAGCGCAGCGTGAGCTCGCCGCTCAGCGGCTCGAGGCGTCCACGCGCCACGTCGGGAAAGTAGAGACCGCCGTCGGCGGCGGCGAACAGGCCGTCGTCGTCGTCCGCGCCGGGAATGAGCACCAGGTGATGACTGCGCGGCCCGGGCGGATGGTGCCGATCGCCACGCCGTCCCGCGCCGGCGCTCAGGGCGTCGAGCCGTCGGGCCCAGGTCGCGTCGGCGAGCGGCTCGGTCACGGTCCCCGCGCGCAGGAGATGGCGTTTTCGCGTCGGAAATCCCTCGTCGTCGGCGCCGCGCCGCACCGAGGCGGGCGCCGCGCCCGGATCGTCGAAGACGTCGAGCAGCTCGCTACCCATGCGGAGGCCGATCGCCGCCTCGGGATCCCCGCCACGGGCCAGGTGGTCGGCCTCGAGAGCATGGGCCACGGCTTCGTGCAGCAGGACGGCCGCGGCCGACGGGCCGAGCACGCACGGTCCGGTCCAGGTCGCGCCGCTCGGCTCCGCATCGCGCGCCCGCCACTGCTGCTCGAGCGCGTCAGCGGCTGCGGTGGCGAAGGCTTCGTCGAGCGCCGTCGTCAGGCTGCCCCAGCGGCCCCAGGGAGTGCTCGCCACCACACTGTAGAAGCGCTCGTGCTCGGTCGCCGAGGTGACGGCGTTGCCGATCACCTTCACCCAGCGCTGGTGACGACGCAAGGTCCAGCGCACGTCGCCGGGCACCTCGCGCTCGGCCAGATGGCGACGCACATGGGGAGCGAGCTCGACCAGCTCGGGCGCCGCCGGAGGCTCTCGCCAGCGTGTCGCGGACACCGCCGGGCGCGGATACGCCGCGCGCGGCATGGCCCGCGCGACGCGTCGCAGCGCGTCGCCGAGCTCGTCGGGGCCGATGCCGTCGCGGCCGGCGAGCCACGTCCGGCCCTCACGCAGCAGACGCACGGCGAGACCCTCCTCGCGCCACACCTGCAGGCCCGGGCCGGCGGCGTCGACGGTCGGCAGCGCGATCTCTTCGCGGCGCTCGAAGTACACGTCCGCCAGGTCGTCGTCGCGTTCGGCCACCTGCGAAAGGGCGCGCAGCACGCCGGGTGCATCGATGGAGGAAAACGGCACGGGGCTCCTCGTCCGGTCGTCGGTCCGAGGTTCTCGAAAGGCCTCGGAGGGCGGACCCGGGATTCTATGTCGGCGGGCGACAGGATGGCGCCGAGTCGGTACAATGCGCCCAGCATGAGCCAAGCCCAAGACACCGCCTCGCCCGCCGACGAGACACCCATGGACGAGCTGCAGCGCCGCCTCGACGCCTCGACGCGTGGCGGCGGCGAAGCGCGCATCGCGAAGCAGCACGATGCCGGCAAGCTCACCGCTCGCGAACGCATCGACCTCCTGCTCGACCCCGGCTCGTTCGTCGAGATCGACGCCCTCGTGGTCCATCGTTGCACCGACTTCGGGATGGAAGAGCAGCGCATCCCGGGCGACGGTGTGGTCTGCGGCCACGGCACGATCGACGGTCGCCTGATCTACGTCTTCGCGCAAGATTTCACCGTCTTCGGTGGCTCCTTGTCCGAGACCAACGCGCGCAAGATCTGCAAGGTGATGGATCTCGCGGTGGAGAACGGTGCACCGGTCGTCGGTCTCAACGACTCGGGCGGCGCGCGCATCCAGGAGGGTGTCGCCTCACTCGGTGGCTACGCCGACATCTTCCTGCGCAACACGCTGGCCTCGGGCGTGGTGCCGCAGATCAGCGCGATCATGGGACCGTGTGCCGGTGGCGCCGTGTACTCGCCCGCGATCACCGACTTCATCCTGATGGTCGAGTCGACAAGCTACATGTTCATCACCGGCCCCGACGTGATCAAGACAGTGACTCACGAAGAGGTCACGAAGGAAGAGCTCGGCGGCGCGCGCACCCATGCGACGAAGAGCGGCGTGACGCATTTCACCGCCCCCGACGACGCCGCCTGCCTGGCGAGAATCCGCGACCTGCTCTCCTACCTGCCGTCGAACAACCTCGGCGATCCGCCGCTCGGCACCAGTGAGGACGATCCGTCCCGCGAGGAGCCGTCGCTCGACACGCTGGTGCCGGAGGATCCCGACCGGCCCTACGACATCAAGACGCTGATCGGCGCCGTGGTCGACGACGGGCGGTTTCTCGAAGTGCAGAGCGACTACGCGCGCAACATCGTCGTCGGCTTCGCGCGGCTCGGCAACCAGAGCGTCGGCATCGTCGCCAACCAGCCGGCATTCCTCGCGGGCGTGCTCGACATCGACGCGTCGGTGAAAGGCGCGCGCTTCGTCCGGTTCTGCGACGCCTTCAACATCCCGCTGATCACGTTCGAGGACGTTCCCGGCTTTCTCCCGGGCGTGCAGCAGGAGTTCGGCGGCATCATCAAGCACGGAGCCAAGCTGCTCTACGCCTTCGCCGAGGCGACCGTGCCCAAGATCACTGTGATCACGCGCAAGTCGTACGGCGGCGCCTACTGCGTGATGGCGTCGAAGCACCTGCGCACCGATGCGAACTTCGCGTTTCCCACGGCCGAGATCGCGGTCATGGGGCCGGAGGGTGCGGTCAACATCCTGTACCGCCGAGAGCTCGGTGCCGCGGCGAGTGAAGACGAGCGGGCCGAGATCCGCGCGCGCAAGGTCGCCGAGTATCGCGAGAAGTTCTCCAATCCCTACATCGCGGCCGAACGAGGCTTCATCGACGCCATCATCCAGCCGCGCACGACGCGAGGCACGTTGATCCGTGCGCTGCGCCAGCTCGGCGCCAAGCGTGCCAGCATCCCGCCCAAGAAGCACGGCAACCTGCCGATCTGACCGACTCGCCGCGGCCTCCCGGCTGCGACGCGGCTCTCCCGGAGTGAGACGATGAAAATCGCGATCGGCGCCGACCATGCCGGCTTCGAGCTGAAGAATCATCTCGTGGAGCGTCTGCGTGCGGTCGGCCACGAGGTCGAGGATCTCGGGACCGACTCGGGCGCCAGCGTCGACTACCCGGAGTTTGGCCGCGCGGTCGGTGAGCGCGTGGCGTCGGGCGACGTCGACCGCGGCGTCGTGGTCTGCGGGTCGGGTCTCGGCATCGGCATAGCCGCCGGCAAGGTAGCCGGCGTGCGCTGCGCGATGGTCAGCGAGCTCTATGGCGCGCGCATGGCGCGGGCGCACAACGACGCCAATGTCGTCGCACTCGGAGCGCGCATCGTGGGCCAGGGCGTCGCCGAGGAGATCGTCGACGTGTTTCTCGCCACGTCGTTCGAGGGCGGGCGCCATGCGCGCCGCGTCGGCAAGATCGAGCCCACCTGATCGCGTCAAGATTCATTCCACCACCGAGAAGAAGACGATGCCGTCCTATACCTCTGTCGCCTCGACCGATCCGATCGTCCATGAGTTGATCTCGCGCGAGCGCCGGCGCCAGGCCGAGGGCCTGGAGCTCATCGCCTCCGAGAACTTCGTCAGCGAGGCCGTGCTCGAGGCCGCCGGCAGCGTGCTCACCAACAAGTACGCCGAGGGCTATCCTCGCCGTCGCTACTACGGCGGCTGTGAGGTGGTCGACGAGGTCGAGCAGCTGGCACGCGACCGCGCCAAGGCTCTATTCGGCGCCGAGCACGCCAACGTCCAGCCGCATTCGGGCACTTCGGCCAACATGGCGGTGTATTTCGCCTTCCTCCAGCCCGGCGACACACTGATGGGCATGGACCTCTCGAGCGGCGGTCATCTCACGCATGGTCACCCGCTGTCGTACTCGGGCCGCGACTTCCAGGTCGTGAGCTACGGCGTCGATCGTGACACCGAGCGCATCGACTACGACGAGGTCGAGCGACTCGCCGTCGAGGCCAAGCCGAAGCTGCTGATCTGCGGCGCCAGCGCCTACAGCCGCATCATCGATTTCGAGCGCTTCCGCGCGATCGCCGACGCCTGCGGCGCGCTGCTCATGGCCGACATCGCGCACATCGCCGGGCTGGTCGCCGCCGGCGTGCACCCATCGCCCGTGCCGCACTGCGACGTCGTGACCACGACCACGCACAAGACCCTGCGCGGCCCGCGCTCGGGCCTCATCCTGTGCCGCAAGAAGCACGCGAAGGCGATCAACAAAGCGCTCTTCCCCGGCATTCAGGGCGGTCCGTTGATGCACATCGTCGCCGCCAAGGCGGTGGCCTTCCATGAGGCGGCGTCCGACGGGTTTCGCGCCGATCAGCGCCAGGTCGTCGCCAATGCCAGCCGTCTCGCCGAGCGCCTCGCCGGCCACGGCTTCCGCATCGTCTCGGGCGGCACGGACAACCACGTCTTCCTCGTCGACGTCGGTTCGAAGGGGCTTACCGGAAAAGTCGCCGAGAAGGCGCTCGAGACCGCGGCGATCACGGCCAACAAGAACACGATTCCCTTCGACCCCGAGCCGCCGCTCGTCGCCTCGGGTGTTCGGCTCGGCACGCCGGCGCTCACCAGCCGCGGCATGGACGAGGCCGCGATGGACGAGGTCGGCGACCTGATCGCCGAAGCGCTCGGCGCGGTCGACGACGAAGCCGCCCTCGCCGCCGTCCGTGCCCGCGTCGCCGAGCTCGCCGGCCGCTTCCCGCTCTACGAGTCTCTCGATTGATCGACGTCAGGTCGTTGCCGCGGGAACGCCGAATCGCTCCCGCAGCCGGCGACGGAGCGCGCCGACCAGGAAGATCGAGCCCGTGACGACGAGCGCCCTCCTCGGCTCGAGCTGAGCCAGCGCCTGCTCGAGGGCGTCCGACGGATCGACGACGACGCGGACGTCGGTTCCCGGCTCGAGCATCGGCAGCCAGTCGTGGGGGTCGCCCGCCCGCGAGCTCTCGGGCCGCGTCAGGGTGACCCGTTGGGCGCGGGCGGCCAGGGTCGGCAGCATCTTCTCGATCGCCTTGTCGCCGACGGCGCCAAAGAGCAGGTCGACGGTCCGCTCGTCGCCGGCCGTGCCGCGGGCGACGTAGTCGGCGACCGCTGCGGCGCCGGCCGCATTGTGGCCGACGTCGAGGAGCAGACGGCGCCCGTCGGGGAGCTCGACCCATTCGAGTCGCCCCGGCCAGTAGCAGGCGGCGGCGCCCCGCTCGATGGCCTCACGGTCGATGGCCTCGAAACCCGAGAGCGCCAGCTCTTCGGCCACGGCTGTCGCCACCGCCGCGTTGCGGCGCTGATGGGCGCCCGGCATAGCGATCTCGAGGTCGTACGCCGCGCGCGGCGTTTCGAGGTGAAAGCGCTGGCGGGTCGCCCAGGCGTCGTCGGACGATCGATTCGACGTGTCGAGTAGGCGAGTCGTGGCGTCGACGCGCACCAGCCGCGCGCCGAGGCGTGCGGCATGGTGGGTGAAGGCGCCCCGCACCTCGTCGGTCTCGGCCCAGGTGACGAGCGGCCGGGCCGGCCGAGCGATCGCCGCTTTCTCACCGGCGATGGCGGCGAGCGTGTTTCCCAGCTGCTTTTGGTGGTCGAAGCCGATCGACACGACGGCCGACACTAGCGGCTCGCCGACGTTGGTCGCGTCGAGCCGGCCGCCGAGACCGACCTCCATCACCGCCAGGTCGGCTTCGGCGTCACGGTAGTGCAAGAAGGCCGAGAGAGTCATCGCCTCGAAGAAGGTCGGAGGTTCGGCGCGGGCGGTGGCCGCAGGGGCCAGAATCCGTTCCAGGCAGTCGGCGAGCGTCTCGTCGTCGATCGCGCGTCCGTCGATGCCGATTCGCTCGCGGAGGCTCTCGAGGTGCGGCGAAGCGAACGTGCCGACTCGGTAGCCGGCGGCCCGCGCCATCGACGCGATGAGCGCCGAGGTCGACCCTTTGCCGTTGGTGCCGCCGACCAGCACCAGTGGAGTCTGGAGCTGGGGGTTGCCGAGCTCCGTGAGCAGCCGGCGAATTCGTTCGAGGCCGAGCTTGACTCCGAAATGCTCGAGTCGATCGAGAAGAACCGCAGAGCGAGGTGCGTCCGAACCCGGGCTGGAGCTCAAAGGCTGTGTCTCGGCGACGCCGTGGGTCAGGCGGTTCGCGCGACCTGACCCACAGAGTCCGTCAGGTGGCGCAGCGCGCGGGCGAGTGTCTTCTTGAGCTCGGGTCGCGGGACCACCATGTCGAGAAAGCCCTTTTCGAGCAAGAACTCGGCGCGCTGAAAGCCCTCGGGCAGCTGCTGGCGAATCGTTTGCTCGATCACGCGCGGTCCGGCGAAGCCGATCAGCGCTCCCGGCTCGGCGATGTTGAGGTCGCCGAGCATCGCGAACGACGCCGTGACGCCGCCGGTGGTCGGGTCGGTGAGCACGGAAATGAACGGCAGGCGAGCATGGCGCAGCTCGTTCAGCGCGGCCGAGATCTTGGCCATCTGCATCAGCGAGAGGATGCCTTCCTGCATGCGCGCACCGCCGGAGGCCGACACGACGATCAGCGGCAGGCGGCGGCGGATCGCCTCCTCGGCCGCCAGGGTCACTTTCTCGCCCACCACGGACCCCATCGAGCCGCCCATGAATCGGTAGTTCATCACCGCGGCGATCATCGGCAGACCCTCGATCGAGCCGGCGAGCACATAGGCTGCGTCATTCACGCCCAGTTTGCGCTGGTACTGGCGCAGGCGATCCCGATAGGTCTTGGTGTCCTTGAATTGCAGTGGATCGGTCGGCGCGATGCCGGGGAAGAGCTCGTCCCAGCCCTCATCGAGCAGCAGCGCGATGCGCTGGTCGACGTCGATGCGGAAGTGATGACCGCAGTTGACGCAGATCTGGGCCTGCTCTTCGAGGTCCTTGGAGTAAAGGACCTCCTTGCAATCCGGGCACTTGGCCCAGAGCCCCTCGGGCACAGGGCTGCGCTCGTCGCGCACCGGCTTCGGCTGCTTTTTCTTCCTGAACCAGGGCACGAGACGCCTCCTGCGAGACTGTTGAACGCGAGGGCGAGGAACGAGAGCGAGCGATCGAGGCTGCGGTCCACCGAAGGACGGCTCAGGCCTCGTCGTCGCCCTCGTCGTCGTCCTCGAGCTCGTTCGGGACTCCGAGGCGCATGCAGGCCGCGTCGTACATCGCGCGTGCCGCCTTCTTGGCGTTCTGCAGCTCGGCCAGGCGATCCTTCACCTTGGCGAGCTCGTCTTCGATCTGGCGATCGAGATCCTCGATCTCGTTCCGGGTGACCGAAAGGGTGTTCTCGTAGAAGCTCCGCTGTTGCTCATTCAGGGACATCGTCTTCCTTCCATCCGGAGGCGGGCGGGAGCCCGCGGAGGGTCCGGGCGCACCCGCGAACGGGGCGCCGAATCGGCGTGCGAAACCCGCCGAGGATACTCGGCGCCCGCAGGTTCCCGCAAGCCGGGTCCAGTCGACGCGGGATCAGCCGCCGTCGCCCGCGTCCTGTCCTTCGCGCCGCACGCGCTCGATCTCCGCCTCGATGCGCCGCCGCTCGGCCTCGAAGTCTTGCTCCAGTCTCTGGCGCTGCGACTCGAGCTCTTCGTCGATCAGTCGCTGGATCGGATCTCCGCTGTCGGTCTCTCCCGCCGCATCCGCCGCCGCGAAGTCCGCTCCGGACTCGGCCGCTGTGGGGCTGGAGGCGGCGGGTCCGGCCGCTGTGGGTTCAGAGGCCGAGGCCCCGGTCGTCGGGGACTGGGCTGCTGCGGAGTCACCACCGCTCGGGTCGTCCGTCGCAGAGTCGCCGGCACCCGGACCGGCCGGCGCCGAGCCGTCGGTGGTGCCGACCTCATCCGGGGCCTGAGCATCGCCGGTGGAGCCGGGCTCAGCGGCTGCCGAGGCGTCATCCCCGGTCGCACCGGTTCCGATGCTGGTCGCGGGCGCGCTCTCCGACGGCGCCTCGGTTCCGGGCGCGAGGAAGAACCAGCCGAGCGCGGCGAGCGCCAGGAGCAGAACCAGCGCGGCGGCGATCCAAGGCAGCTTCGAGCCGGTTCCGGCTTCGGCCGGAGCCGGGGCCGGAGCTCCGGCCGGGACACTCGGCGGAGCCACGCCGACCTCGGCCACGGCCGACTCGGTCGCTACAGGGCCGCTGGTCGGCTCGGTCGGTGCCGGCAGGCTCGCAGCGGCCGCGTCGCTCGCCGGTGGGTCGACGGGGAACAGCTCGTGCATGAAGCGCGCGAGATCCCGCTGGCTCGGCGTCGGCTTCTCGCGCTCGAGGAGCTCGTTGATGTCGCCCTCGAGCGCGCCCGCGGTCTGGTACCGCTCGTCGGGATCCTTGGCCAGCGCCTTGAAGACGATCTGCTCCACCGCCTCGGGGATCTCGGGGTTGAGCTCGCGCACCGAGCGCACCCGGCAGTCGCGGACCGCGTCGAGCACGCCGATCTCGCTGTCGCCCTGGAAGAGCTTCTCGCCGGTCAGCAGCTCGAAGAAGACCGAGCCGAGGGAGAAGATGTCGGAACGCGCGTCGACCTCTTTGCCCCACGCCTGCTCGGGCGACATGTACTGGAGCTTGCCCTTCAACGCTCCCATCTGGGTCGTCGAGGCCTTGGCGACGGCTTTCACAATGCCGAAGTCGCAGAGCTTGATCTCGCCTTCGTAGCCGATCAGGACGTTCTGCGGCGAGACGTCGCGGTGCACCAGGCCGAGCTCGCGATGTTCGAAGTCGCGCTTGCGGTGCGCGTAGTCGAGAGCCCGCGCGACGGCGGCGATGGTGAGCAGGCCGAGACCGATCGGCACCGACTGCCCCTGCGTCTTCGCCTGCGACAGAATCGACCGCAAGTCTTTACCCTCGACGTACTCCATGGCGATGAAGAAGTCGTCGTCGACCTTGCCGAGGTCGTAGATCTGGATGATGTGCGCGTGCGAGAGCTGGGCGGCGAGTTTTGCTTCGTCGATGAACATGGTGACGAAGTCGGAGCTACCCGTGAGATGCGACAGGATCTTCTTGATCGCCACCGTCTTCTGGAAGCCCTCGACCCCGCGTCGCCGGGCGCGCCACACTTCGGCCATGCCGCCGATGGCGACCCGCTCGAGCAGCCGATAGTCGCCGAACGGTCGACCATCGCCCGTCGGGCTCGGTTCGTCGGCGTCACCGCGAATCTGCAGCACGCCGTCGAGTGTTTCCCGCAGTCCGTCGGTCCCCGTGCCGGGTTCCGGCTCCGGCTCCTGATGCTCCGCAGGCGGCGGCAGCGGCGCGTCGTCGAGCCGAGGTGGTGGTTCGAACGCGAACGCGGAGACGAAATCGTCGTGCGACGTGCTGTCAGCGTCGAACTCGGCGGACGGCGGAGGCGTTTCTCCGAGACGCGGCGAGGCAGTCGGTGCGCTCGGCGCCGCCGGCGGAGACCCCAAGAGATCGGGAGGTGGAGTCTGCGGCGGCTCGGGTTCGAGCGGCGGAGACGCGGCGTCGAGAGAGTCCGCGAGCGAGTTGAGCGAGATCGGCTCGGTGGCGATCGGGTCGAACGAGGGAACGCGGGTCGGTGCCGCCGGCGGAGCCTGGGCGGCAGGGGTGTCGAACGACGGTGTCTCGAACGACGGCGTCTCGAAGGGCGGGCTGTCGAAGGATGGCGCCTCGAACGACGGGGCTTCGAAGGCGGGCGCCGCCGGCGGGCTCGGCGACGCTGAATCGGCCGTCGGTGTCGGTGCCGCCGGAGGCGTCGGCGCAGGAGTCGACGCAGTGGGAGATGCCGATGCTGCAGGAGGAGATGGTGCCGGTGGAGAAGACGGTGCCGCAGCCGGTTTCTGTGCAGTCGGCTCGGCGGGAGGACGAGGGCGCCGTGGCCGGGACGGCAGCTCGAGCGACGAAAGCGTCTTGTCGAGCAAGTGATCGATCTCGTCCACACTCGGCGCGATCGGCTTGCGCTTCGGCTTGCGTCGTGCGGTGTCGCGCAGCAGCTCGGGCATCACGCCGGAGAGCGTCTCTTCCAGCTTGCGGTCGATGTCGGCGTGATCGCTGGCTGGCTTCGGCTTGGTCGGTCGGCGTGCCTCGGCCGCCGGCGGTGTCGGCGGCGTCGGCTCAAGCCGTGGCGGCTCGGTGCGCTTCGGAACCTCGCTTCGACTCGCCTCGGCCTCCACCTCGGCGAGAACATCGCCGAAGATGTCGGCCGATGTCAGCTGACCCCCGAGATCGGCCGTGGATCCCGCGGTCTGGGCGCGCAGGCGGCGCGCCACCACCTCGAGCAGATCCTGGTCCGAGAACGGCTTGGGCAAGATATCGTCCGCCTCGTAGTCCTCGGGTCGGCTCTCCGTGGCCAGAGTCACGGGCAGGATGACGATGCTGCCGGGGCCTCCGCGCCGTGCCGCGAAGCGCGCGAGCAGCTCGCGCGAGCCGGGCAGCGTGCCGCTCACCACCACCAGCGAAGGCTGCCGCTCGGCGACGCTCGCCAGGGCGCTGGCACGCCCGGCGACGACTTCGACCTCGAAGCCCGACGAGCGCAGCGAGCCGGCGATCCGGTTCGCATACGCCGCATCCTGTTCAACCAAGAGAATCACCGACATCGCCTCGTGCTCTCTGCCCGCAGGGAGTGTAGTCTCCGGGCCCGCTCCGCCACCGGCCGCAGGGTTCTTCGATTCGGGTGATCGTGCGCTGGTCGCATCGCTGCAGGATTCTGGTCCGGGCCGGACTTCTTGTAGAGTTCAGGTTTCGCGCGGTCCAATTTCCGCGCAAGTGTACCGTACTGTCGCCGCCGCGACGCCACAGGAGATCGAGACATGGCCGGTCATAGCAAATGGGCGAACATCAAACGTCGGAAAGGAGCGCAAGACGCCAAGCGCGGCAAGCTCTTCACCCGCCTGCTGCGCGAGGTGACAGTCGCCGCACGGGAGGCCGGCGGTGATCCCGACGGCAACCCACGTCTGCGCGCCGCCATCCAAGAGTGTAAGAACAACAACTGCCCGAACGACACCATCGATCGCGCCATCAAGAAGGGGACGGGCGAGATCGAGGGTCAGATACTCGAAGAGGTGACCTACGAGGGTTACGGCCCGGGCGGCGTGGCGATGCTGGTCGAGACGATGACCGACAATCGCAATCGCACGGTGTCCGAGGTGCGGCACTTGTTCAGCAAGCACGGCGGCAACCTGGGGCAAGACGGCAGTGTGGCGTATCTCTTCAATCGCCAGGGCTATTTCCAGGTTGACCCCGAGACGATGGGTGAAGAGGACTTGATGGAACTGGCGCTCGAGCTCGAGGTCGAGGACATCTCGACCGACAAAGGCGCCTTCGAGATCTTCACCGACCCCGGGCGCTACCTCGAGATCAAGGAAGAGCTGGCGACCCGCGACGTGGCGGCCGAAGGTCAGCTGGCGATGATCCCGACGACGTCCGTCGAGCTCGACGAGGACAAGTTGCCGCAAGTGCTGCGCCTGGTCGAGGCGATGGAGGATCTCGACGACGTGCAGAATGTGTGGGCAAACTTCGAGGCGGACGACGCCCTGCTCGAGGCGTACTCGGGCTGATGGATCGCCGGCTGACGGGTCGCCGGCTGACGAGGCGGCGGTCGAAGTGACGGCGGCCGCAAAGACGCCTTCGCGCCCCGGGCGTCGGCCGCTGCGCGTGCTCGGCCTCGATCCGGGCAGCCGTCACACCGGGTACGGCCTCGTGTTGCGCGAAGGGTCGCGCATGCGGGCGCTCCGCCACGGGCGGCTGTCGCTCGGAGACGGCCCGCTCCCGGCCCGCCTCGCCATACTCGCCGACGGTCTGCGAGCGCTCATCGAAGCCGAGCAGCCCGACGTCGCGGTGCTCGAATCCCTTTTCCGGGGCGTCAACGCACGCTCGCTGATCGTCCTCGCCCAGGCGCGGGGCGTCCTGCTCGCCACGCTCGCACTTGCGGAGATCGAGATCCACGAGTACGCTCCGGCCGAAGTCAAGACGGCTGTCACTGGCAGTGGACGGGCGGACAAGCGCCAAGTCGAGCGCATGGTGCGTCTGATCCTCGGTCTCGGAGACGTTGAGCTGAGCGCCGACGCCAGCGACGCGCTGGGCGTTGCGATCTGCTTCGGTCAACGTCTACGGGTCGATGGTCTGAGCCGCGCCGCGGGGGTCACGAAGAGGCCCTCTCGCTTGCCCTAACTCTCTGAAAACACGAGCGATGTCGCGACCGGAAGGTGCCTTGACCGAGTCCGGGCCCTGTGGTACGATCGCACGCCGACCGACTTCACAGGTCCGGTGGGATCGTCACCGACGAAGACCGGGCGAAAACTCCGAGACGCCTGCCGAGGGCGCCTACACGCGACGTCGCCTGCGGGACGCAGCGCGGGGTCGTGTGCTCGACACGCCGGCCGACGACCAGGCTTCGGCCTCGATTGCAGAAGACCGAATTCGCAGCAGATTGATTTGTCACGAGATTTCGGGAACCAGACTCGCGGTCGGCGGGTCCAATGAACGCGTAAGGAGGAAGATCAGTGCCGGACATTGGCGGTACCTTCATGGAATTGATGTTCAAGGGCGGCTGGGTGATGTGGGTCCTTCTGGGAGCCTCCATCCTCGCTCTTGCGGTCATCATCGAGCGCATGTTCGTCCTGCGCAAGGCGAAGATCAACGTCAACGAGTTCCTCGCGAAGCTGCGCAAGGCTCTGATCGTCAACAAGTCGCTCCGCGACGCGATCAAGATCTGCGAGCAGTATCGCGGCCCCCTCGCCTCGATCATGAAAGCTGGCCTTCTGAAGTACGGTCAGCCGAAAGAGGACATTGAAAAGACGATCGAAACCGCCGCTCTGCACGAGATGGCGCGTCTCGAGAAGCGCCTGGTGATCCTCGCCACGGTGGCCAACGTCGCCCCGCTCCTGGGCTTCTTCGGCACCGTCAGCGGCATGATCAAGTCGTTCGAGGCGCTCGCCGAGCAGGGTCTCTCCAACCCGGGCGCCGTCGCCGCGGGTATCTCCGAGGCCCTGATCACCACCGCCGGCGGCCTGCTCGTCGCCATCCCGGTGCAGATCGCCTACAACTTCTTCATGAACAGCATCAACAAGTCGGTGCGCGACATCGAGACCTCGACCAACATGCTGCTCGAGACCTTCGGCGAAATGGAGCGGAGCGGCATCACCGCCGACACCGCCGGATCCGCCGCGGGAGCCGCTGCGGCGAAGAAGTGAGCCCATGCGCCTGAAAGCACGTCACACGCAAGAGCCGGTCATCCCGACCGCATCGATGGCGGACATCGCCTTCCTGCTCATCGTCTTCTTCATGGTGACCATCACCTTCGAGAAGGACAAGACGCAGGTGGTGTTGCCGAAGACGGAGCTGCGCTTCGAAGTTCCGAAGATCGCGGCGTACATCTCGGTCACCGACCAGGGGCAGGTGCGAGTCACCGATGGTGAAGCGACCAGCGTGTTGGTGCAGGGTGTCGAGGACGTCGACAGCTTCGCGGCGAATCTGGTGCAGACCTTCCCCGACCGCCCGGTGGTCTTGAAGGCCGACTCCAACGCGCAGTACCGCGACATCGATCGCATCATCGACTCGCTGAAGCGCGCGAAGGTGAAGCTGATCTACCTCCTTTCGGAGCAGAAGACAGTCGACGACGAGGGCCTCGGCTGACACGCCGAGGTCCTTTCCTCGCCCCCAAGGGAGGCACGCATGAAGCTGAGACAACACAAGCCGGACGACGAGATTCCCACCTCGTCGATGGCGGACATTGCATTCCTGCTCATCATCTACTTCATGGTCACGACGACCTTCGCCGCGACCCGCGGTCTCGACTTCTCGCTGCCCGAGGAGGACGACACGCCGCCGGTGATCGAGAAGGAAGAGTCGGTGCTGATCAGGATCAACCCTGATGGCCAGCTGATGGTCGACGAGCAGCCGAAGCAGCTCGACGAGGTGATCGAGTACCTCAAGCCGAAGCTCGACCGGAATCCGAAGAAGCCGGTGATCATCCAGCCGGAAGAGACCGCTCCGTACGGCTACATGGTCTCGGTCTTCGATCAGCTCCGGCGGGCGAAGATCATCGAAGGCCGAGGGCTTGTCGAGCGCAGCGAGCTGCCGGAGAACTTCCCTGAGGAAGACTGGGAAGAAGGCAAGAACATCAACATCTCGATCCCGACCCGGCGCGAGATCGAGTCCTTCTGGTTCTGAGGCGCACGATGGCGAACGAGACAAAAGCCCCGAAGAAGCCCGTGAAAGAGTCGAGTCAGCAGATCGACTACGCGGGTGGCGCCTACACCACCTTCCTGATGGAAGAGAAGGAAGACAGCCGCGCGATGAAGATCGGCTTGATCGCGGCGGCCGTCTTCCACGCAATTCTTCTGATCATCACCTTCCCCGAGATGCGTGCCGAGCCGCCGCAGAAGGAGAAGCAGAAGAAGGTCTACGTAGTGCAGCAGGTGAAGTTCAAGCCGCCTCCGCCGAAGCAGAAACAGGAAATTCCCAAGCCGAAGTCCAAGAAGGTTCCGATTCCCGACCCGACGCCCGACGAGCCGGAGCCCATCCGCCTCGACGAGCCCGAGCCGGAAGTCGATCTGCCGGATGTCGATGACATCGTCTTCGGAATTCCCGATGCACCTCCCGTCGTGCCCGAGCCCACCGGCCCGATTCACGTCGGTGGCGACGTGACCAAGCCCGAGAAGCTCGCCGCGCCGCAGCCGCAGTACACGGAGATCGCTCGTAAGGCACGGATCCAGGGCGTCGTGATCGTTCAGGCGATCATCGACAAGCAGGGCAACGTGACCAACGTCAAGGTGCTCAAGGGCCTGCCGATGGGCCTCAGCGAAGAGGCCGTGAAGGCAATCAAGAAGTGGCAGTTCTCGCCGGCGACGCTCAATGGCAAACCGGTCGACGTGTACTACAACCTCACGGTGAACTTCCAGCTCCAGTGAGCTAGGAGCCACGCTCCGCAATGGCCTTTCAGGGCTCTCTCAAAGAGCTCCCGCTTCCCGACATCATCCAGCTGGTTTCGGTGTCGGGTAAGACGGGAGTCTTCGTGCTTCAAACCGCCGAGCAACGCGGGGAGATCTTCCTTCGCGACGGTGAGATCGTGCACTCGGTCGTCGGCAGCCTCGCGGGCGAGGATGCCGTCTACGAGCTGGCCATCTGGCAAGAGGGTGACTTCGTCTTCAATCCGGGGGTCGAGACCGACGCGCGGACCATCAGGAAGTCGAACACCAATCTCTTGATGGAGGCGGCGCGCCGCATCGACGAGTGGCAGGTCTTGTCGAAGCGGATTCCGTCCACGCGGTTGATTCCAGTCTTCACCGCCTATTCGAACACCTCGGTCTCCTTCACGCCGCAAGAGTGGCAAGTGATTTGCAAGATCGATGAGCGGCGTTCGATCGACGAGCTCTCCACAGTGCTCGGCATCAGCGCCTTCGAGGCCTGCAAAGTGCTCTACGGTCTCGTGACGGCCGGCTTAATCGAGCTCCGCGAGGGGCTGGGTCAACTCCAGGCGGAGCGTCTTCGCAAGATGACGCCGCCGGAGCTTCTGCAGGCCGCTCAAGGGATCTTCGAGCATGCTCGGGCGCTTCTCGGCAACGACGCGGAGAAGCTTGCCGACCTCGACACCACAACTCGTCGAGCACAGACCGAGATGGAGTCGGGGCGTGGCTTCGACGCCGTCCTCGACATGATCCGGTCCATCGAGCAAGTCGTCTCTTCCGCCCTCGGACCCAACCAATCACGGGTCTTCCTCGAGCGTGTCAATCAACAGTTGAGCGGCTGACCGAGCGGTCGCTACCTCAGACTCCCCCGTCCCGATGGGCATTCATCCGACTCTACACCGCGGGGAGCTGAAGAAAAGGAGTCGTACCATGCGCAGAGCCGTCGTGCTTTCCGTTGTTCTGAGTCTTCTCGCTCTTCCTGCCACCGCAGCCTGGGAAGAGGGTGTCGCCGCCTTCAAGAAGGGCGATTTCCAGACCGCACAGGCCGAGTTCAAGGAGCTCGTGGACCAGGCCCCCGAGGGGTGGCAGGGTCACTACATGCTCGCCCTCACCCTCCAGCGCCTCAAGCAGAGGGACGCCGCGCTAGAGCACTTGCGCCGTGCCTATGACCTGAATCCGAACGAAGCGAGCGTCAAGTCGGAGCTCGGTCGTGCCTACTACACCAACAAGCGGTACGCCGAAGCCGCGAAGATCCTCAACTCCGTGGATCCGTCGAGCATGCCGGCGAATCAGCGATCCGGCTTCTACCAGATTCGTGGCGACGCGCTCCTGCGCGCCGGCAACACCGACGCCGCCGCGGCCGATCTCTCCAAGCTCGCGAAGCTCGAGCCGAACAACTCGGACGTGCAGTTCAAGTACGGCGTCGTGGCGCTGAGGGCCGGTGATACCGAAGCGGCCATTCTCGCTCTCGACCGTGCGGTCCGCGCCGACGCCAGCGACCTCGACAAGAAGAAGGCGTACGCGCAGGCGCTGATCAAGAAGGCGCGGACGACGCGTGACAAGACCGTGAAGAAGACCTCGTACCTCAAGGCCGCCGAGCTCGCCGCCGGAGTCGTCGCCGGCAACGGCAGCGCCGAGAATCTGATGCTCCAGCTCTCCGCTCAGCTCGGCGCCGGTCAATACGCCGAGGCCGCGGCGACCGGCGAGGAGGCGATGAAGAAGAGTCCGCGCGATTGGCTCGCGGCGTACTATACGGGCCAGGCCTATACCAGTGCCGGAATCTTCGAGAAGGCCGAGGCGCCGCTGCGCAAGGCGCTCGAGCTCGCGAGCGCGAGCGATCAGCAGAAGGTCTGGAAGCAGCTCGGATACACCTTCGAGAAGCAGAAGGCCTACGCCGAGTCGATTCAGGCGTATCAGAATGCCGGCGATTCCAGCGGTGTGGCGCGAGTGAAGAAGAACGAAGAGACCGCGCGCTACAACCAGCAGGTCGAGGCCGAGAACGAGCAGATCCGCGCGATGCAGGAAGAAGCGGAGCGCCTCGAGGAAGAGCTGAAGAAGCTCGAGGAAGGCGGCGGCGGCCGCTGAGTCGCCGGCTCCGGTCGTCGACGACGATTGGAACGAACGGCGGCGGCGCGGTCGACGCGCTGTCACACGAGGGGCCCGAGGGCCCCTCGTCGTGTTTTGGGGGGTATCCGTGAGACGTCGATCGCGCGCCGTCAGGGGGCGACCCAGCCGGCGCGCTCTTCGGCCGTTTGGCCCAGCGCTTCGCGACGGAGAGAGGCGACTGCGCCGACCAGGCCCGCGAGACCGCCCAAGGCGACCAGGCCGACGAGCTGGGGCAGGTCGAGGAAGTCTCGCGTCAGCAGGTCGCCCAACGCGGTCGCGACTCGTGCGCGCATCGCGCCGTAGCCGGTGGCCAACAGGCTGACCGCGACCGCGCCCCCGGCGAGCCCCTGCAGCAGTCCCTCGAGGTAGAACGGACCGCGGATGAAGAACTCGGTCGCACCGACCAAGCGCATGACCGCGATCTCGTCTTCATAGAGATACGCAGTGAGCCGAATCACGCTGGAGATGGTGAAGATCGCCGTCACCAGGAGGACGCCACCGACGACCATGGTCAGACCGCGCAGAAGAAGCACGGCGGTTTCGAGCTGACGCAGCCAGTCGCGGTCGTCGTCGACCATGGTCACCGCAGGGTCCTCGCGGATTCGATCGAGGTCTTGTTGCAGCTGGTCACCGGTCACTCGCTGCCAGTCGACCGTGATCTCGAGCGACGCTGGCAGTGGCTCGTCGCCCCAGCCCTCGAGCAGGTCCGCGAGACTCGGGAAGGCGCGGCGGAATCGCTCCGCCGCCACGCTGGGGGCGATCTGCTCGATCTCGCGCGCCCATGGCTGCGGTCCGAGCTGATCGGCGATGCGCTCGCCGACCTCGTCCATGCCCGGCTCGAGGTAAATCACGATCTTGCTCTCTCCACGCCATTCTTCGACCAGCGTCTCGAGATTGGTACCGACGATGAGAAACACACCGGTGAGAAAGAGACTGACCGCGATCGTGAAGATGGCGAGCAGGCTCACCTTCCAACCACGCACGAGATTGAGCGCGGCTTCGCGGGTGAAGTAGAGCAGAGCCTGGAGAAGCGTCATTGTGCGGAGCGGCCTTCGTCCACCTCGACCGGGTTCCCGCCCGAGGCCACGGACTCGCTCGAGGTCGCGGAACGATCGACCGGGTCGGTGTCGTCCGGAGGGCTCGGCGGCCCCGCGGAATGGGGCAAGAGCTGCCCTTCGAGCATTCGGTCGTCGACCAGTCGGCCGGCCTCGAGCGTCAGCACCCGCCGGCCGACACGCTCGATCAATCCGCGGTCGTGTGTGGCGAAGACGACCGTCGTACCCTGCAGGTTGATCTCGAGAAAGAGGCGCAGGATGTCTTCCGACAGCAGAGGATCGAGATTTCCGGTCGGCTCGTCGGCGAGCAGGATCTCGGGCCGATTGATCAATGCTCGCGCGATGGCCACACGCTGCTGCTCGCCGCCCGAGAGCTGCATCGGAAAGGCGTTCATCCGGTGAGCGAGGCCGACGCGGCGCAGCGTCTCGTACGCCAGCCGCTTCTGCTCTTTCGCCTCGAAGCCGAGAATGCGCGGCAGGTACGCGACATTCTCGAACACGGTCTTCCGTGGAATCAGCCGGAAGCTCTGAAAGACGACGCCGATCGTTCGCCGCAGAAAGGGGATCTTTTTCGCTGGCAGCGAGGAGACGTTGCGACCGTTGACCAGGATCGAGCCGTCGGTCGCCATCTCCTCGCGGTAGATCAGCTTGAGGAAGGTCGTTTTGCCGGCTCCCGAGGGGCCGGTGAGGAAGACCAGCTGGCCGCGATCGATCGTCAGCGTGACGTCGTCGAGCCCGACTTGCCCCCCCGGGTACCGCTTGGTGACGCCGTGCAGCTCGATCACCGGACGGCCGATCCCGGTCTCGTCACAGCTCGTTCCACCCGGCGTCGCGCCGGCCCTTCGATCCGCGCCCGGCCCGTGGCGGCCTGTCGCGTCGAGACGAGGCATTCGATCCGCTTCACGGCCCGAGTCTATCCTGTACGATGGCCGGAAATGGCCGCGCTCGCCCTTCATCGCCGCGTCTCGTTCGAGGGCCTCGAGGATGTCACGGGTCTCTTCGTCGGCCGCGGTGCTCCGGTCCACGGTGACCGTGCGGACACCGTGTCGCCGTTCCTTCCGCCCGGAGTCGAGGCGGCCTACCTGGAGCAGGTCCATTCGGCGACCGTGCTCGACGCGCGACCGGGGGCCAACGGACGCGGCGATGCGCTGGTCACCCGACGGCGCGGGTTGGCGCTGGCCGTGGTGACGGCGGATTGTGTGCCGGTCCTGCTCGCCGACGACGAGCGCGTCGGTGCGGTGCACGCCGGTTGGCGTGGTCTTGTCGCGGGCATCGTGGGCAAAGCGCTCGAGCGCTTCGATCCGGCGACGACCCGCGCGTGGATCGGCCCGGCCATCAGTGGGCGCGTCTACGAAGTCGGTGACGACGTCGCCAGCCGCCTGGCCGCGGTGGGTGGGCCGGATGTGCTGCGCGACGGCCCGCGGGGACGAGCCTGTGCCGATCTCCAGCGGGTCGCGCGCCGGCAGATCGCGTCGGCCGGCGTCGCCGAGATCCGCGTGCTCGAGCTGTGCACCCTCGGCGAGCCCGAACTCCTGCACAGCTACCGCCGCGACGGCGCGGCGGCCGGGCGCAACTGGAGCCTCGTTTGGCGCGCGTGACGCCGCCGTCGAGGCCCCGGAAGCGACAGCTCAGAGGCTCAGATTCGAGCGCCGAAAGCCGCGCGGTGCCCGAGAGGGCGCCCGCAGCTGACCGCACGCGGCGGAGACGTCGTCACCCCGCTGGCGGCGCACCGTGGCGAGCAGTCCTCGCGACCGCAGACGATCGCGAAACGCGTCGACCCGCGTCGCGCTCGGTCGTGCGAGGTCGCCGAGCACCGGATCGGGGTTGAGCGGGATCAGATTCACCTTCGAGCGCTCGGCCGGCAAGAGAGCCGCGAGTGCCTCGGCCTGCTCGGGCGCATCGTTGACCCCGTCGATCAAGATGTACTCGAACGTGATCCGCTCCTTCGGCGCCAGCGGTACGGCGGCGAGCGCGGCCATCAGCTCGCGCAGCGGATACTTGCGGTTGATCGGCATCAGCTCGTCGCGCAGCGGGTCGTCGGCGGCGTGGAGCGAGATCGCCAGCCGTGGGCGCCGCGGCCAGGTCGCGAGCGCCTCGAGCCCCGGCACGATCCCCGCGGTCGACAGAGTGATCCGTCGCCAGGAGATTCGCTCCATCAAGATCTCGAGCGCATCTCGCAGGTTCTCCAGGTTGAGCAGGGGTTCGCCCATGCCCATGAACACCAGGTTCAACCCGTGGGTCTCGGGGCGAGGACGCCGCTCGGCTGCATGCACCTGGGCGATGATCTCGCCGGCCTCGAGATTGCGGCCGGCGCCCCAAAAGCCGGTGACGCAGAAACGACACGCCAGGGCGCAGCCGGCCTGCGACGACACACAGAGCGTTCGGCGCTCGCCGTCCGGAATGTCCACGGCCTCGATGGTCGCGCCGTCGCGCAGGCGGAAGAGGTACTTCACGGTTCCGTCGGCCGATTCGTGCTCGCTCTCGACCTCTGGCGTGTCGACCACGAAATGCTCCGCCAGGCGGGCGCGCAGCTCCTTGCTCAGCGTCGTGATCTCGTCGAGACTCGCGACCTTCTGCTCGTACAGCGCGCGGTAGACCTGATCGACGCGGAAAGCGCGATCCAGGTGTAGTGCGAGGACTTCGCCGAGACGCGCGCGCGAAAGACCGAGCAAGCTGAGCCGATCGTCCGCCACCGTCCGAGGCGCCTCGGTCTGCGACCCTCCAGTCTGCGACACCTCGGCCTGTGACATTACGCTGTGGGCACCGGTGTGCGGACCGGTCAGCGACGCCGTCGTCGGCCCGTCCGGCTCGGGTCGATGCCGATCTGGCGCAAGAAGGCGGCATCCGCTGCGTCCAGCGTGAAGCGTGGCGGCTCGGTCGACGCGGAGGGCGTTTCTGTGCGAGTCGGTGTCCGGCGCGAACCTACCGCTCTCGGCGGCTGCCCGTCGGCGGCGCGCTCGGACGCTTCTCCGGTACTCGGCTCCGCGGTCTGCGCCTCGGTGACGTCGGGTTGCGCTGTATCTTCCGGCTGCGCCGCGTTCTCCGACTGTGCTGTCGCGGCCAGATGCAGAGCGCCGGCTCCGAGGCGGGCCAAGACGGTCTCATCCGGCGTCGCCCGCAGATCGAGCAAGAGCTCGAACTGGTATCCGTGGCGCCGCAAACGCTGCACGACATCGTGGACCGGATCGGCGCCGCTCATGGCACCGGCCACCGCACGTCCGAGCTCTTCGAGAATGTCCTGGATCGAATCCGACATGGCGTCAAGAACCTATCCCGCCCCTCCTGGCGAAGTCAAACCGCGGCGTACGGTGCGGGGCCGGTCTGCTAGACTGCCGGTGCGAGCCGCTTCCCGACGGATGATCGTGGCTCTCAAGGAGATCGAACATGCTCGGTGCAACAGAGCTCGTCATCATCTTTCTCATCATCGTCGTGCTCTTCGGCTCGTCCCGCCTGCCCCAGCTGGGGCGCGGGCTGGGTGAAGGCATCAGCAACTTCAGGCGCGGCCTGAAGAGCCCGGACCGCTCGATCGGTGACGGCGAGTCGGATCAGGACGAGGGCGAGGCCAAGCGACCCGACGACGCCGCCTGATCCGCCCCGGGCGGAGAGGGACGGCTCGGCTTCAGGCCGAGCCGAGCCGCGATCAGACGCTGAGCAGTGACGCCGCGTCGCTCGAGCGCCAAAGCTCGCGATGATGCTCGACGTAGATCTCGAGCACCCGGCGTACGTAGGTCCGCGTCTCACGGTACGGCGGCACGCCACCATGACGCCGTACGGCGTTCGGGCCGGCGTTGTAGCCCGCGAGAGCGAGCTCGAGGTCGCCGCCGAAGCGCTCGAGGAGATAGCGCAAGTAGGCGCCGCCGCGGTCCAGATTCACCTCCGGGTCGAAAAGTCGATCGGCTGCCAGGCGGGCCGTGCTCGGCAGCACCTGCACCAGTCCGACGGCGCCCCGGTGGGAAACGGCTCGAGGGTTGAAGCGCGATTCGACCTCGGCGATCGAGGCGAGGAGCAAGGGGTCGACGCCGTGCCGGGTGGCGGCACGTCCGATCGCGGCGCCATAGGGGACGCCGTCGAGTGCACGGATTCGCGCGGATTCGTCGTGATAGCTCAGAAAGACCTGGAAGCTCTCCGCGCGGTCGCGCATCGAGCGCCGCAGGTCGCGCGGCGATTCGCTGATCCAGGAGCCGACATCGGCCATCAGCTCGTGGTTGATGGCTTCGGGCGGTAGCTCGTAGCTGCTCTCCTCGGAAACCGCGCTCAGCGGAGCGAGCACGGCGAGGAGGAATATGCTGAAGACCAGGGCAGGCACGCGAGTGTCTCGTGTCGTCATGGTCTGACCTCTTGAACGGTGATGCGGGGCAGGGCCGAGGCGTCGCCGCGGCATGCGTTCGTCCGTCTGTCGTGGGCGAGACGGTCCGATGGCGAAGGAGCGAAGGAAGGAAGCGGTGTCGGGGAGGAGGCCCGTTGCGGAGCGGACGACGGCGGGATTCAGTGTGCGGCCGTGTCTACCGAGCGCGGGTTCGACACCTGGAGAGCGAGCAAGGAAGGGGAGGCTCGCCGAGGCGAAACGCGACGAGGGGCCCGCACGGGCCCCTCATCGTTGGCACCACTCTAATGCAGAGCACGTGCCAGAGTCGAGGATAGGTCCGAATCGAGAGTCCGCTCGCATCGCCCGACGAGGACTGATGGGACCCGCCGGCGTGGTAACAGCGCAACGAGCAGTCAGCGTCGCGGCTGGCCCTGGCCCCGAGAAACGGAGGATTTCGGGGTGCTCTTGCCGTCGAGCGCGTCGACCTCGATGCCCAAGCGGGCAACTTTGTTGCGCAGCGTGTTGCGATGGACACCGAGGCGCCGGGCCGAGCGGCAGAGGTTGCCGTTGCTCGAGCGAATCGACGCGGAAATGAACTGGCGCTCGAATTCTTGGCGCGCCTGTGCCAATGTGACACCTCGATCGACGAGCTCGCCGACCAGGCGATGAAGCTGAGCGTTCAAGTTGTGTTGGGCGCGCGCAAGGGGAGGAGTCGACGAATTCTGCGACTCGTCGAGTCGGTCGGTCTCTCGATCCATCGGGTGCAATCCTGGCCAGGCGGGCACAAGCGACCGACGTCGCCGACCCGCAAAGAATGTTCGAGGCGAAGGCTCAGGCTACCACAGCCGGTAGCCCTTCAGACCATCCGAACGCTGATCACTTGATCAGGATCGAGTCGCCGACGTGGACGGTGTAGCGCGACTCGAGGATGTTGCCGAGCGCCGAGTTGTCGGTCACCGAGAGGATGCCGATCTCACCGAGAACGATCGGTGGGAACCCCTCTCGGTTCGGCCGATAAATCGTGAAGACATCGCCCGGAAGGATGTCCTGCGACTCTCCCTGGTCGATGAACACCAGGTAGCCGCGGCCAAGGGTGACGATCTTGTCGAGCGTGGCGATGATCATCGGCGCACCCTCGAGCTCTTCGGCGCGCGGCGGCAGGTTCACCGGCCGCATCGCCGAGCGCTTGCGCAGCGGCAGCGGCTCGGGCTCGAAGAGGCGAAGCTCTGAACCGACGGTGATCGGGTCGCAGGTCTTCACGATCTCGGCGATCGCAGAGTCCTCCTGCACCGTCAGCACGCGGACACGGCCGAGGTAGCGATAGAGCCGCCCTTGCACGTCTCCGGTTCGTGGATGCACGATGCGCTCGTCGCGGCGGATGACCGTCAACGCCTCGCCGGCCGACAGGCCGTCGGCGCGGCCACCGTCGAGGTACACGATGTCACCGGTCGACAGACCGTACTTCTGAGAGTCCGCCTTGCCGTAGAGGCCGCCGACCTCGGAGTCGCGGTAGGGGTCGAGGCTCGGATGGAGGAAGTCGTACTCGGAGGCGGCGATGGTGTACGGGAACTCTTCCTCGAGCTCACCGACGAAGCCGCTGCAGTAGATGTCCGATTCGGATCCAAGCGGAACCGGTTCATTGCTCATTCCGGGAGCGGTGAACGCGGGGTCGAACCCCTCTTCGCCCTCGTCGGTCTCGAGCGCGGAGGCGAACGGGTCGTCGAGCGCGCCCTCGGCCACCATCTCGCCGGGCTCACCGACTTCTCCGAGAGGTGCTCCCGCGACTCCGGCATCGCCGACGACCGCGGCGCCGGCACCGTCAACCACCAGCGGATCGCCGGGGTAGATCCAGTGTGCGTCGAGGATGTACTGGTTCAGCTCCCAGATCTGCGGCCACAAGTAGGGATCGCCCAGCATCTCTCCGGCGATCGCCCACAGCGTATCGCCGCTCTGGATCACGTAGACGTTCGCACCTTCTGGCGGCGTCGGGGGATCCCAGGCCGTCCAGTGGTCTCCTTCGAGGCGCAGATCTCGCGGAGGCGAGTCGGCATGCGCCGTGAGAACGAGGAAGCTGGCCAGAAGGCTCAGGACGGTGATGCTGGCTCTGACGCGCGGTCCGCTCATCGTGGTCTACCTCTGCGTTTCGGCCGGATCGGGCGGGTTCGTCGTCCGCGACCGGCTCGTGGGGAGTCCCAGAGCAGGGGCCGCGCATGCCCATAGAGAGTTGACTATACTTCCATCCGACGTCAGAACGCCAAGGTATCTCGTCACCGTCCGAGTGTCAAGGCGGAACGGCTTTCTTTATCGGGACTTAGGGGGTCGGCCGTCAGCGCCCGGGAGCGCGGAGGGAGTCCAGTCGCTCGCTCGCCGTGAACGATGCGGCGCTGCCGGGGAAGAGGCGCCCGACTTCTTCGTACGTCTCGATCGCATCGTTCACTCGGCCGAGCTGCTCCAGGCACTTGCCGGCTTTGAGCATCGCATCCGCGACTTTGTTGCCCGACGGATAGCGATCGACGACGCTGCCGAACGCTTCGAGCGCGGTCACCAGGTCGCCGCGCGCATAGCGGCACTCGCCGATCCAGAAGAGGGCGTTGTCGGCGAGCTCCGAGGTCGGCGCGAGCTCGAGGAAGCGGCGAAAGGCCGTCTCGGCTTCGGCGTAGCGCTTCTGGTGGAAGAGCGCGTACCCTTCGTCGTAGAGCTGCTGCGGCGAGGCGGCCGATGCGCTGTCGGTGGGCTCACTGCCGGTGGGCGCACTGCCGGTGGGCGCTCTGCCCTCGGGAGTACTGTCCCCGGGAATACTGTTGGCCGGTGCCTCGGCGCGCTGAATCGGCGGAGGCTCGAGGTCGACTTCGTCCACGGCGCCGCCGAAGTCGACCGGTCGATCGGCGTTCTGCGAGGCTGACTCCCGCGCCGCGGTGGGCTCGGCTGCGGGGAGCGTGGCGGGTGCCGAAGGCGTCACGCCGCCCGTTCCCGCCTCGAGGTCGGCGAGTCGCTGGCGTAGTCGCTGCTCTTCGACCGTGCGCATCGTGAGCTCGCGGCGGAGCTCCAGGTTCTCACGCTGCAGGCGGGCGATCTCGGCGCTTTGGCTGTCTTGACTACCACCGAGCGAGGTGCAGCCGCCGAGCGCGACGCTCAGCAGCAGGCAGGCGCTCCACGGAACGAGCCGCCGACGACGACCACGCCCTCGGGGGTTCACCGCTCCTCCGAGCCCGTCGTCTCGGCCTCGTCCGTTCCGGCTTCGTTCGACTCCGTGGCGGCTTCGGCGCCGGTGACGGCCTCGGCGACGCCCGTCGCGTCGTCGGGCAGGCTCTCGGCGATCTCTGACTCGAGGTCGAGAGCATCCTCGAGCCGCTCGCTGTCCGGATAGCGCCGGCGCAGCGTGGCCAGCGATTCGAGCGCTTCGACCGGCCGTCGGCACATGCTGTACGCCACCGCGAGCTGGTAGAGGCCTTCATCCATCCGCGAGAACTGAGGATAGGTGTCGCGCAGGTGCTCGAGGCGACTCACCGCACCCTGGCAGATGCCGCGCTTCCCGAAGCGGGTGTAGAACGTGCCGATCACCAGCTCGTGCGCTGCCAGCTGGTCGGTGAGCTCGCGGATCCGCTGCCGCGCCTGCGGTACGTGCTCGCTCGTCGGATACAGGCGCAGAAGCTCTTCGAAGGCGGCGAGGCCGGCCTCAGTCACGCTCTGGTCGCGATCGGGCCGCTCGGTGCGCGATGCCAGGCAGTCGGCGACCTTGAACTGCGCGTAGTCGGCCCGCTCGCTGGTCGGGAAGCGGTTCAGGAAGTCGCGGTACTTGGCCTCGCACTTGATGTAGTTGTCGATTCCGCCCTGCTGGTAGTACGCGTCGGCGGCCAGCAGCAAGGCCTCGCGCCCCTGGCGCGAGTTCGGCTCGACCTCGAACGCGTGGATCAGGTGGCGCCGCGCCTTGACCCACTTTTCGTCGGTCATGTACGACTTGCCGAGGTCCAGCGCCTCGTCCGACGACAGGCGGAGGATCGGGTCTTCCTTCGGTCCGCCGCAGCCGCCGAGGAGACCGGCGAGCGTCAGGCTGACGAGCAAGATGCCGAGATGGCGGACGACCCGAGTGGTCGATCGAGCGGACGGGTGCGTCGGATTCTGTCGGCTGATGTGTGGACTCATGAGGCTCTCTCGGTAGCTCGTGCGGAGGCGCCGGTCGATGGTCAGTCGGCGATCATCGTTCAGTCGGCGGTCATCGGGTGGCCCGCGCGCGCAGGCGACGCATCGCGGCGACCGGATCATCCTGGGCGAAGACGGCCGAGCCGGCGACACAGACCTCGATTCCCGCGGCGACCACTCGATCGATGTTGTTCTCGTCGACCCCGCCGTCGATCTCCAACGTCACGTCGAGGCCGCGTTCGTCGATCATCGTACGCAAACGCCGTGCCTTGTCGAGGGTGCGGGGAATGAAGCTCTGGCCGCTGAAGCCCGGGTTCACCGACATCAGCAGCACATGGTTGAGTGCGTCGAGGGTGTCGATCAGGGCTTCGACTGGCGTCGTGGGATTCAACGCGACGCCTGCACGCGCGCCACTGTCGCGGATCTGCGACAGCACCCGATCGAGATGCGTCGTCGCTTCCCAGTGCACCGTGATCCAAGACGCACCGGCCGCGAGGTACGCGTCGAGCAGACGGTCCGGCCGTTCGACCATCAGGTGCACATCGATCGGCAGGCGCGTGCGGCGCGCGGTGGCGGCGAGCACCGGCACGCCGAAGGTGAGGTTGGGCACGAAGTGCCCGTCCATCACGTCGAAATGGATGAAGTCGGCGCCGCCCTGCTCGCAGGCGTCGAGCGCGGCGCCGAGCTCGGTGAGGTCGGCGGAGAGAATCGACGGGGCGAGCTTCACGGTGTCGCCTCCGTCGCGCCGGCGGTCCGTCGATCGTCCACCGTCGGCTCGGGGCTCTCGGCCTCGTCGGTCGCCAGGGGTGCGACGACATCGAGCGAAATCACGTCGCCGCGCCGCAGCGGGTGGCCGGCGACCGGGAACTGACGCAACACCGTCCCGGGCTCGACTCCGTCGTAGGTTTGATAGCCGACCCGGCCGATGCGGAAGCCGCGCGCCTCGAAGAAGCCGCGCACCGAGTCGTAGGAGCGCTTGACCAGATCCGGCATGATGTAGACCTCGCCGGTAGCGTCGATCGACAGGAAAAGATCGACCGGCGCATCGACTTCGACCAGCTCGCCAGGTGCCGGAGCCTGGTCGACGACGACGCCCAGAAGGCCGCTCTCGGCATAGACGTCGTAGGTGCGTCCCAGGGTCAGGCCGGCGGCGGCGAGCGAAACCTGCGCCGCCTGCACCGCTTGACCGGCGAGTGCGGGCACCGCGATGCGCCGCGGTCCGCGCGACAGCGTGAGGACGACCGCCTTCTCGCGCTTGACGTAGACCCCCGGGCTCGGGTCTTGGTCCATCACATGGCCTTTCGGGACGTTCTCGTCGTAGCGAGGCTCGTCGGCCCAATCGACGTCGAGCCCCTGGTCGGCGAGCAGTGACGCGGCATCGGTTTCTTCCATGCCGTAGAGATCAGGAGTCGCGGTCACGCCGCCGCGGACGAAGAGGCTGAACGCGATGTACGAGACGATGCCGAACAGGGTCCCGAGCACGGTGAGATACCCGAGACAGCCGAACCCGCGGAGCAGACGTCGCCACATCGTCATCAGGATACCAGGGTCGTCGTCCCAGGTCGTCCGGGCGTCAGGAGCCGCCGAGCAGACGCGGCAAGTTCTTCGACAGGTCGAAGAAGATGACGGTCGTCATCAGCAGCACCAGAAAAAGGAAGCCCGCCTGCAGCACGCGGTCCTTGATCCGCCGCGACAGATCGCGGCGCAGGCCGCTTTCGACCAGCAGGATCGCGATGTGGCCTCCGTCGAGCACCGGAATCGGCAGCAGATTCATCACGCCGATGCTGAGGCTCAGGAAGCCCATCAGGAAGACGAGGTACTTCGGCCCGGCGCGCAGGGCCTGGCCGCTCATGCGTCCGATCTCGATCGGCCCCGAGAGGACGCTCTTGGCGGCGACCTCGCGGGTGAAGAGCTTGCCCAGCATCTGGCCGATCTTCTCGAGTGTCTCGATGTTGTAGGTGACGCTGGCTCCAAACGCCTCGAGGGGCGGGAGCTTGCGGTAGTAGCCGAGGTAGACGTTCAGCATGCCGACGCCGTCGACGTCGTCCGGCGTGGCGCGTAGGGTGATCACCTCGCCCTCGCGACGAACCTCGATTTCGAGCTCCTCGCCGGCGCGGGACTGGAGCGCGTTGACCACGTCCTGGTCGGTCATCACGCGCTCTCCGTCGATCGCGAGCACGGCATCGCCGGCGCGCAGACCGGCGCGGTCGGCGGCGCCGCCTTCGACCACCTGGAGTAAGTGCACCTGGACCTGTGGCACGAGACCGGAGTCGCCGAAGCCCTGCGGCTTCACTAGCTCCGGTACGAGCTCGACCGTTCGCTCCGCACCGTCGCGCAGCACGCGCACCTGGAGCGCCTTTTCGGGCGACGTGCTGAAGACGAAGTTGACATCTTCCCAGTTCTTGACGGATTCGTCGTCGATCGCGACGATGCGATCGCCGACCTGGAGCTGTGCCGCCTCACCTGCGCCGCCTTCGATCACTCGGCCGACGACTGGCGCGGCGTCTTGCAGGCTTTGGATCTCGATGCCGTGCATGAAGGCGAGGGCGATCAAGAGCACCGCCAGCGCGACGTTCATCAACGGGCCGGCGAGGTAGACGAGGATGCGCTGCCAGCGCGGTTTGGACAAGAGCTCGTCGTCGGCGCCGGTGACCTCGTCGAGCATGTCGCCACCCATGCGCACGTAGCCGCCCAAGGGCACTGCCGAAATGCGGTAGTCGGTGCCGGCATGGACGAAGCCCCAGACGCGCTGCCCGAACCCCACGGAAAACACGTCGACGCGGATGCCGAAGGCTTTAGCGGCGAGATGGTGGCCCAGCTCGTGGATGGTGACGATGACGCCGAGGGCGATGAGGAAAGCGAAGACGTTGAGCAGCAACGATGGGAGTCCGGACGGGGGTGGTCGGGCGGGCGGTCGAGGCGGAGCGCGACGGGGGAAGGCCGCGATCGCGCAGTATACTGCGTCGCATCATACCGTTTCCTCTCCGCGGGACGAGATGCGGCGAGCGTGACGCAACGGAAGGGTCGGGAGCCTGGAATGAGCGCGGACGATGCGACCAGCCAGAGGCAAGACGAGGATCCGGAGGCCGCGCACGGCGACCTGACCGGTCAGGTGACGCGGATCCTTCGTCAATACGCCGACGGTGAGGGGCAGGCGTTCGACGATCTGATGGCCGTGGTCTACGACGAGCTGCGCCGTATCGCTCGGCGCCAGCTCGGCCGTATGCGCTTCGGCGAAACGCTCAACACCACCGGCCTGGTGCACGAGGCGTATCTCAAGATGGTCGACCAGCGCACCGCGCGCTGGCAGGACCGCAAGCATTTCTTCGCCATCTGCGCTCACGCGATGCGTCAGATCATCGTCGACCACGCGCGCCGCCGAAACGCCCAAAAACGCGGCGGCGGGGAGCGCGGCGAAACACTCGACGAGGGGCTAGTCGCCGACCGTCAGGCGCGCACCATCCTCGAGCTCGACGAGGCGCTGGAGGCTTTGCGCCAGGTCGACGAACGGATGGTGAAGGTGGTCGAGTGCCGGTTCTTCGCCGGCATGACCGAGCAAGAAACCTCCGATGCGCTCGACATGTCGCTGCGCACCGTGCAGCGCACCTGGACGCGCGCGCGCGCCTGGCTGAAGCGCGAGATGCGGCGCTAGCCCGGCAGCACGATCTCGAAGCCGACCAGCCAGAGGCAGGCGACCAGCGTCGGCGCGGCGAAAAGGGTGGCGTCGAGACGGTCGTAGAAGCCGCCGTGCCCGGGCAAGACGTGCGACGAATCCTTGACCCCGGCTCCGCGCTTGAACAGCGACTCGACGAGATCGCCGATCTGCGCGGCGATCGCGGTCGCCGCGCAGATCACCACCAGCTCGAGCGGCACCCGGCCGAGGCGCAGCCAGGCCCAGACGGCGGCGGCGCCGCCGGCGAAGAGCAGTCCGCCGATCGAGCCTTCCCACGTCTTGTTCGGCGACACGTTGGGCGCCAGCTTGCGGCGGCCGATCGCGCGGCCGACGAAGTAGGCCGCCGAATCGCCGATGCCGACGATCAAGAAGAGCAGCAACACCAGGAACGGATCACGCTGCTGCAGCAGGTAGATGCACAGCGCCGGCGCGGCGAAGTACGGCACCGCGAAGGCGATCACCGCGGCAGAGCCGAGAGCTTCGACCGCTGCACCGCGAGCGGCCAGCGTGCTCCAGGCGCCGAGGACGACCAGCCCGAAGCCGAGCAACACGACTCCGAGCGCGGGAAGGTCGCGGTCGGCCTGCAGCAGCGTGAAGCCGCCGATGCCGGCGAGTGGGATCCACAGGTAGAGACCGCGCAGTGGCGCCGTTGGCAGCTGGCGCCGCGCCATGCGCACGAACTCGACCGCGGCCCACAGATGGATCACCATCCAAACCGCGAACGCCGGCGTGGCGGGCACCCAGAAGGTGAGCACCACCGCACCGAAACCGGCGAATAGACCGGTCGCCACGCGGGTGCCGACGCCCGAGCCGCTGCGGCCGGATGCGGTGGGTTCGCGATCGACGGTCGACACCGTCAAGAAGCCGACTCGCGCCCCGCGCGCAGTGGTCGATCGTCCTCGTCGACACGGCCGAAGCGCCGGTCACGCTGCTGGTAGTCGCACAGAGCCTGCAGCAGGTGGGCGCGCCGGAAGTCGGGCCACATCGTGTCGGTGACGTAGATCTCGGTGTAGGCGAGCTGCCAGAGCAAGAAGTTGCTGATGCGGAGCTCGCCCGACGTACGGATCAGGAGGTCCGGGTCGCTCTGCCCGGCGGTGTAGAGATAGCGGTCGATCGTCGCCTCGTCGATCTCGACCGCCTTACCGTGCGCCCAGTCGCCGACGATGCGGCGGCAGGCGTCGACGATCTCGGCCCGGCCGGAGTAGTTCAGGGCGACGTTCAGAGTCATCCGCTCGCAGCGGGCGGAGGCCTCGACGGCGCGATCGAGCTCACGCAGCAGCGCGGGTTCGAGGCGGTCGCGCCGACCGAGTACGCGCAGGCGAACGTCGTTGTCGAGCAGCGTCTGGAGGTCCTTGCGCAGGAACTCACGCAGCAGGTTCATCAGCGTCCACACCTCGTGGCGAGGGCGCTGCCAGTTCTCGGTCGAGAAGGCGTAGAGGGTCAGGGTCTCGATGCCGAGGCGCGCCGCCGATTCGACCGTATCGCGGACCGAGTCGACGCCGGCGCGATGACCCTGGACACGCGGACGCCTGCGTTGACGCGCCCAGCGCCCGTTGCCGTCCATGATGATCGCCACATGGCGGGGCAACCTGGCGAGGTCGAGTCGATGCAGCCACAGCTCTTCCGGCGAGCCGGGCTTGGCCAGGCCTGCCAGGTCGGGTTTCCGGCCGGTCATGATGGCAGAAGTTACCACAGGGCAGACTGCCCTCAGGCGCGATAGCCGTCGAGCGGTTGCCAGCGTGCGGGGTACACCACGTGCTCGAGGCAGAGACCGTGGGCCGGCGCGGTGGGGCCGGCGTCGTCTCGGGTCGTGCCCGGCGCGAGCAGGCGGACGATGTCGCCCGGTGGGCGGTCGCCGCTGCCCACCTCCAGCAGGGTACCGATCAGGCTACGCACCATGCCGCGCAGAAACCCCTCGCCGGCGAACCGCAGCACGATCTGTTCACCCTCGGTGTCGACCGTGACCGCGAAGAGGCGCCTCACCGCCGAGCGGTGACTGCCGCCGGCGAGCGCGAACGCCGAAAAATCGTGCCGCCCGGCCAAGCTTCGCGCCGCCGTGCGCAGCGCGGCGAAGTCGAGCGGCCGCGGCTGCGCGACGCACGTCGGTGCCCAGGTCGGTGGCACCACGCGTCCGGGCCACAGGCGGTAGACGTAGGTCTTTCCCGCCGTGCTCTTGCGCGCATGAAAGCCATCGGCCATCCGCTGCGCCGCCCGCACGCGTATATCGGGTGGCAAGCGATGGTTGGTGCCGTGCACCAGGGCCTTGAGCGGCAGCGCGCGGCGCGCGTCGACGCTCTCGAGGTGCGCCACCTGGGCCAGCGCATGCACGCCCGCGTCGGTGCGCCCGGCGCCGTGGACCACGATCCGTCCGTCGAGCAAATCCGAGAGCGCGTCTTCGACCACCTGCTGAATCGCCAGCGCGTTGCTCTGGCGCTGCCAGCCGGCATAGCGTGATCCGTCGTAGGCCAAGACAAGGCGAAGAGTCGTCACGCCGGTGCGCCCCCGCCGAGAGATCCGATCCGCGGTCGCCAGCGGGAGACCGGCGCGAAGAGCAGCAGCGGCGCCCAAACCACGAGCCAGACCCAGGGAAAGAGTTCGAGTCCGTCGAGATGTTGCGGCAGATACGACAGCACCGAGGTGGCCGCGACCACCAGCCAGGCGCGGTGGTGAGCCAGCGCCGCCCAAGGCAGCACCCAGAGCAGGTACCAGGGGTACACGGTGGCCATGGCGAGCAGCAGCAGCGTCGCCGTCCGGCCGGTGTCGGCGATCGCTTCGGCCGTGATCGCCGCGTCGCGTTCGGCGGAGAGTGCTCCATCGTCGTCCGCGGTGTGCTCGCTGCGTCGGCGCAGAAGCAGCCACAGCATGCCGAGGCCGAAACCGGCGGCGAGCAGCAGCTTCGCCAGCAGCTGCGGATACACGAAGGGATACACGCGGTTCAGCGCCTCGTGTTGCCCGCTCCACTCCTTCAGTCGATCGAGCCCGCGTTTGACCGTCGGCGCCGCGTCGACGGCGTCGAGGCCGCGCCACAGCGGCTCGTAGAGTGGGCCGTTGAACTCCCACGAGACGCCGAAGGTCACCAGGCCGGGCGGCGGCCCGGCCGACGGCACCACCATCGGGGCGAGGAAGAGCGCAGTGCAAAGCGCGGCGGTGGTGGCGAAGGCGAGGCGGCGTGGTGCATGGCGCAGCCACGCCGGCAGCCAGAGCAACGGCACCAGCTTCGAGGCGACTGCGGCCGCGGCGGCGATGCCGGCGGCGGGCGCGCGCCGCGCCAAGAGCAGCACGGCGGCCACCGAGAAGAGCACCACCAGCGCGTCGACGTGGCCCATGCCGGCAGTTTCGAGGCACGGCAGCGGGCTCCAGGCATAGGCGACGGCGCGCCCGGGCGCATGGCCGAGCCTGCGTGCCACGAGCATCAGCAGCCAGCAGGCGGCCCAATCGGCCGCAGCGAGTACAATCTTCAGCCCGAGCAGGGAACCCGGCAGCGACGAGACGGCGGCGAACACCCCGAGAGCGACCGGCGGATAGACCGTCGGCACCTCCTTGTGCGGCATGATGAGCCAGAGCTCGTCGCGCAGTGGTTCGAGCTCGACCGCCTCGGGGGCCAGCCGGTAGGGGTCGTGGCCGGCCGTCACGACCCGGCCGTCCCACCGGTAGCGCAAGACGTCGTCCGACAGCGTCGGCGGCAGAGGCAACAAGACAACCCGCAGCACGGCGGCGACCGCGAGCAGTGCGACCAGGTCGCGCGAGGCGCCGAGGCGAGGGAGCACGAAGGCATGAGCAGCGAAGGCCAGCAGGAGAATCGACACCGCGCGCAGAGGTGCGTCGCCCGGCGAACCAACGGCGACCAGGGCGAGGTGGCAGAGCAGCAGCGGCGCCGCCAGCATGGCGAGCCGGCCGCGCGACGGCTCGGGAGTCGCCGATGTTGAGCGAGTGGATGGCGACATCGGTGCTGGCACTCTATTTCCTGGTCCTCGGGGTTCTGGCGCTCTACGGCCTGCACCGCCTGGCGTTGACCTGGACCTGGTGGCGGCGTTGTCGCACCCGCCCGGCGGGGGCCGAGTCGCCCGCCGCGGAGACGCCGCGCGCCTGGCCGACGGTGACCGTGCAGCTCCCGATCTACAACGAGCGCTATGTTGCCGAGCGCCTGATCGACGCCGTGTGCGCGCTCGATTATCCGGCCGATCGGCTCGAGATCCAAGTGCTCGACGACTCGGACGACGACACCGCCGCGCTGGTGGCTGCACGCGTCGCCGCACAGCGCGCCGCCGGGGTCGACATCCACCATGTCCGGCGCGCGGAGCGCAGCGGATTCAAGGCCGGCGCGCTGGCCGAGGGTCTTCGCCAGGCGCGCGGCGAGCTGCTCGCCGTGTTCGACGCCGATTTCGTACCGCAGCCGGAGTTCCTGCGCCAGGTCGTACCCACCTTCGACGATCCTTCGGTGGGTATGGCGCAGGCGCGTTGGGGCCACCTCAATCGCGACTATTCGCTCCTCACGCGCGTGCAGGCGATTCTGCTCGACGCGCATTTCGTGATCGAGCATGCGGCGCGCCACGTCAGCGGCTGCCTCTTCAACTTCAACGGGACGGCCGGGGTTTGGCGTCGTCGCGCGATCGACGACGCCGGCGGTTGGCAGCACGACACGCTCACCGAGGACCTCGATCTGTCGTATCGAGCTCAGCTCGCCGGCTGGCGCTTCGTCTTCTTGCCGGATGTGGTCGTGCCGGCGGAGTTGCCGGCCGAAGTCAACGCCTTCAAGAGCCAGCAGCACCGCTGGGCCAAGGGCTCGATCCAGAGCGGGCGCAAGCTGCTCGGCGCGGTGCTGCGCTCGCGGCTGCCGTGGCGTGCCAAGCTCGAGGCGATGGTGCACCTGACGGCGAACGGCAGCTATCTGCTGATGCTGCTGCTCTCGGCGCTGATCTTCCCGGCGATGTGGCTGCGCCGCGGCGACGACAGCTGGCTCCTGCTCGCCGTCGACTTGCCGCTCTTCTTCGCCGCCACGGTCTCGGTGTTGATCTTCTTCGCCGCCAGCCAGAGTAGGCGGGCGCCGTGGTGGCGCACGCTGTGGCAGCTGCCGGCGCTGATGGCTTTGGGCATCGGCCTGGCCGTCAACAATTCGCGGGCCGTGCTCTCCGGCCTCGTGCACGACGGCGGCGTGTTCCACAGGACGCCGAAGTTCCGCCTGGAAGCGGACCGAGCCGACGGCTGGGCGGGCAAGGCCTACGCGCTGGGCAAGGCGGCGAGCTTCTACCTCGAGGCGGCGCTGGCGGTGTACTTCGCCGTGTGCTTCGTGCTTGCCGTGCAGCAGGAAATGTGGTGGTCGCTGCCGTTTCTGTGGCTCTTCTTGCAGGGCTACGCGTACATGACCCTGCTTGGGCTGCGGCCCGCGGGCGGGTGGCGACGCCGGCCGCCGGCCGAGCCGGCGGCGGCGTAGGCCCCGAGGTTGAACCTCGGCCTCACGTGAGACAGGGATTCAAGCCCTGCGGAAGAATGGCAAGGGCTCGCTGGGCGGTCAGGCGAGGCCTTTGGCCTCGAACTCGCGCAGGAAGCCCTCGAAGAGACGGAGGTGGGATTCTTCGTCGCGCAGGACGCTGATCACCATGTCTTGGGTTACGAAGTCGACCCCGTCGCAGGCTTCGATGATCTTGTTGTAGAACTCGATCGCGCCGCGCTCGGCGGCGATCACGCCTTTGATTACGTGCACGATGTCGATCTGGGTCGAGGGCGGCTGCAGGTAGATTTGCTCGGCCTTGAACTCGAGCGAGCCGGGGACGACGCCCCAGAGCTCCTTGATGCGGCGGGCGAATTCCTGCGCGTGGTTGAGCTCTTCCTGGATGTCGGCCTGGAGCGCTTCGATCACTTCTTGACCGCGTAGGCCGTCTGGGTTGATCGAGTTTGTGATGTAGCTCATCACGGTCTCGATTTCCATCCAGTATGCTTTCTTGAGCATCTCGATGATTTGCAGGCGGGCTTCCTGGTGGCCTTCCGAGAGAATGCCGCGGTCGAGGGTGGGAATGTTGCGAGAGCTGGCCATCAGTCCTCCGTGGTAGGCGATTCGAATGCGAGACAGAGCGCGATCCGTGCGACTCGGCTCTGGCTGTCGGCAGGAGTACGTTCAGTGATCAGTTCGCACCCTGCTCGCGTTTGGAGTCGTGCTGCATCAACTGGCCGCGCGCCGCGAGCACTCGGCGCCGCGCCTCGTCGAGTGAGTCGCCGAGCGCTGTGAGATGACCCATCTTGCGCCCAGGCTGCGGCTGGCGCTTGCCGTAGAGGTGTAGCTTCACGGCCGAGTCGGAGAGGGCCGCGTCCCAAGGCGGCGTCGCGCCGCCTTGCCAGAGATCGCCGAGCAGATTGGCCATCGCAGCCGGTCGATGCAGGCGCGGGTCGCCGAGCGGCAGCCCGCAGACGGCGCGCACTTGCTGCTCGAACTGATCGCTGGCGCAGGCGTCGAGCGTCAAGTGGCCCGAGTTGTGCGGACGCGGCGCCAGCTCATTCACGGTCAGCTCGCCGTCGTGGTCCAGGAACATCTCGACGCAGAGCACGCCGATGACGCCGAACGAGTCGACGATACCGCGCGCCAGCTCGAGCGCGCGCCGACGCACCGCCGGAGGCACGTCGGCTGGGGCGAGGGTCACGTCGAGAATGTGGTTCCGGTGGTTGTTGTCGAAAAGATCGAAGCAGGCGACCGCGCCGTCGGTGCCGCGCGTCGCCACCACGCTCACTTCGCGCTCGAAGTCGACGAACGCTTCGAGAACCGCCTCGCTGGTGGCGAGCTCGTGCCAGGCCGCCGCGGCGTCGCGCGCCGCGTGCAGAATACGCTGCCCCTTGCCGTCATAACCCCACGACGCGGTCTTGAGCACGGCTGGAGTGCCGACCGCTTCGACCGCCGCGTGCAGGTCGTCGAGTGAGCGCACCGCGCGATGCGGTGCCACCGGAAAGCCGGCAGCTTCGAGCCGCTTCTTTTCGCGCAGTCGGTTCTGGGTGGTGTGCAGCAGCGCGCCGTCGGGGCGCACCGGCGCGTAGCGGGCTGCGGTACCGGTGGTTGCTGCCGGAACGTTCTCGAACTCGAACGTCACCACGTCAACTCCACGGGCAAAGTCGGCCACTGCGTCGAGGTCTTCGTAGGCGGCGCGCACCTCGCGGTCGGCGACCTGGCCGGTGGGGGTGTCGTGGTCCGGGACCAGCACTTGGACGCGGTAGCCGAGGCGCCGCGCGGCCAGCGCGAACATGCGGCCGAGCTGGCCGCCGCCGAGCACGCCGAGAGTCGATCCGGGCAGGATCGGCGCGGTCACGTGGTCGTCTCCGGCGGCAGGGTTGCGGCGCGCACCGACGCCGCCTGCTCGCGGTGGAAGTCGTGCAGCGCCCGGCGCAGGTCCGGGCGCTCGACCCCCAAAATCCGAACGGCCAGGAGCGCCGCGTTCTTGGCGCCCGCGGTGCCGATGGCGAGCGTCGCCACCGGAACACCGCCGGGCATCTGGACGATCGAGAGCAGCGAGTCGACGCCGTGTAGCATGCGGCTCTTCACCGGCACACCGAGCACCGGCAGCACCGTCATCGAGGCCACCATTCCGGGCAGATGCGCGGCGCCTCCGGCACCGGCGATGATCACGCGCAGGCCGCTCTCCTCGGCGCGTTCGGCGTACTCGGTCATCCACGCCGGCGTGCGGTGCGCCGACACTACATCGCAGCGATGCGGCACGCCGAACTGCTCGAGCATCTCGGCGGCGGCGCGCATCGTCGGCCAGTCCGACGTGCTGCCCATGATCACCCCGACGACGGGGTTGCTCTCGTGCATCAGGCTCTCCTCTTTTGGTCGCGCAATGGTCCGAGCGGTGAGCATAGTCCGTCGCGGTGAGGACGAGAAACCGACGCGCTAGACTATGCCGTAACGGCATGGGGAGGCTCGCCGAGTTGTCCATAGGCATCGATGAATAAGCGATCATCTGGTCCTACGCCCCCGATGGGTCCGATCACTGAACTGCTGCAGCGCTGGCGGTACGGCGAAGACAGCGCCCTCGACGACTTGATGCCGCTCGTCTACGAGGAGCTGCGTCGCCTGGCGCGTAGCCGCCTTCGCGCCGAGCGCTCCGACCACACGCTGCAGCCAACTGCGCTGGTGCACGAAGCCTACGTGCGCCTGCTCAACGCCGAACGGCCGAGCTGGCGAAGCCGGGCGCACTTTTTCGCCGTCGCGGCGCTGGTGATGCGCCGGGTACTGATCGACCATGCGCGGACCCGTGGACGTCAGCGCCGCGGCTCCGGCGCGGTGCACGTCGACCTCGATCCGGCCCGGGTCGCCGGGTTCGAAGCGCCCACGGTCGATCTGCTCGCGCTCGACCAAGTGCTCAAGCGTCTCGACGCGAGGGATCCGCGCAAAGCGCAGGTCGTCCAGATGCGCTTCTTCGGCGGCTTGACTCTCGACGAAGTAGCCGAAGTGCTCGACATTTCCCAGGTCACCGTCGTGCGCGACTGGCGCCTCGCCCGAGCCTGGCTACTGCGCGAGTTCGGCTCTCCTTCGTGAGTCCAGAGGGATCAAGTCTCGTGCGGACTGAGATTTACTGACCGAACTCGTCGCGAAGTGTCGCTTCGAAGGGGTGAGAGACCTCACGACCCCTATTTCGCGGCGGCTGGCTGCCGCCGGTCAAGGAGACGCTATGAGACGGTCGACCCTTCGTGCACGAAACCCCAGGACACAGGTCCTGATCCTGGCCATCGTCCTCGCTCTTTCACTGTGCGCAGCGAGCGCACCTTCGCAGGTCTTGGACCCGGAGCTGACTGAAGGAGTCGATGAGCTCTGGATTCGCCATTTCGGACAGCCGCGCAGTGCCGGCTCGACGATTCTCCTCTCTAATGAGCCCCCAGACTCGAGCGGATTGCCGCTCGATCCGGGGAGACAGAGGTGGGCGGTGGCCGCCCTGCTGGCGCACGACGAGATCTTCTTCGGGGACTTGCTCGAGTACCTCGAAGCTCGCATCTATGTTGCGTCGACGACGATCGAGACTGACTCGGGGCCGATCGACGCCCAGGTTTTCCACACCGCGGCGTCGATTCAAGGGGATCTGGCGACGACAGCCGACTTCGTCACCGGAGCGCTGATTGTCTTCGAACATGAAGGGATGCAGCAGGTCGCGCTCGAAATCCAATCCCACGAGATCACGCTGGACTCGGCGCTGATGGAGAGTGAGACACTTCGCGTCTTGCTCGAACCGGCGACGAGCCCGTTCAACCCCGATCTCGTCATTCCACCGGTACTCGATGGAGGGGACTGTCGGACCTCCACGGACTCGTGTGCAGTTTCATACTGCGGTTGCACCGCACAGGTACAGAGTCAGTATCTGGGGTTGGTCCGATCCTGCGTCATCGGCATCGTCAAGGCGTTCTTTCGCTGTGGCTGTGCCTTACTGCCCCCGGGCTTTCAGCAAGCGTGTCTCGTTGCTTGTGTCTCGAGCGGCAATGTCCCCGGCCTCGGCGGACTCAGTGACTGTATCGAAGGAATGGCTGCAGATCCTCGGATCGCGCTGAACGCTTGCGCTCTCGAAGCCTCCGTGTGCTACTGCAATCTCTTCGAGAACCAGTACCAAGCATTCTGCGAAGACGTGCTCGAAGATCGAAAGTACTGGATGCAGGTCAGCGGCTTGGAGTCGGGTGAAGAGGCGATGTACTCGGCTCTGTGCCGAACACCCGGAGGCTGGATTCGTGCGACGAGCGAGGGCAAGATCGGCCTCAATGAACGATTGACCGAAGTCCTGACCTGCAAGCAGGGGGATGTGCTCGAGACCCAGAACGTTCGCGTCGCTTCACCGGGTGCGCAGACGTACGATTTCCGGACCTGCCAGAAACTGCCGGGATCGGGTCCCACACTCTTCCAGGAGTCGGACATCGTCGAGAGCTACGATTGCACGTGCCAAAACCAGCTCAATGCGTGCCCCAAGGTGCGAATCCGTGCTCGCGTGCGAGGGCTCGAGGCTGGTGAGCAAGTCAAGGCTTCGGCTGTGCTCACTCCGACCTACGACTTCGACGACGCAGAATTCATGGTCACCGTGAACGCGCACGGTACTCAAGGAGGTGGCACGCAGATCGTCGGTCTGCGCGATCCGGCGCTCAACCGGCCGGCCTTCGGCTATCCAGGATACGAGGCGCGGGAGCTGCGAGTAGAGACGGGCCCCGAACGCTGCCAGATCAGCTCCACTGGCGTGATTCCGGATACGACCGAGCCCTTCGTCGTGCTCGAGATCGATTGCGGTTGCGACGGCGGGAGCTGCGATCGTGAGCACCGAGTTGGCATCGACATCGATGCTGAAACGTGGAATGGAGTTCCCGGCGATGGCACCATTCTGATCGAAATGAAGGTCTATTCCGAGCCCGATCGGGTGACCCCGGTCGCGGTCGAGCAAATGCCCGTCTTCGGTGTCGGCATTCCCGTCTACTTCGAGACGCGGATTCCGGATGGATATTGGGTGTGGCTGGCGCTGCGCGATCAGGGGAGCGGTATGCGGTGCAGTGTGCCGTTCCCGAACTGGTTCGAGGCCCGGACCGACATGGTCGCATCGGTTGGTTGCACGGTCGGGCCCGAGTACTGGTGCGATCTCTACCATGGCTGCGATGGGGACTGCGTCGGTCAGTGGAAGTGGATCGGCGAAGGAGAGATCGAGGTCCGAGACTCGGTCGGCACTCCTCGGCTCGAGCCGCAGGACGTCTTCTACTTCGAAGACACATGCGATCCGGAGTTTCCTCCGACGTTCATCGAGGCGGCAGAGGCGCTGTCCGCGCCGGTCAAGGTAGCTAGCGCTCCGGATCGAGGCGCCATGGTGTTCCTGCGCAATGACTCCCAGGCGACCTGGTCGGGCGTCCTCGAGCTCGAGGGCGTGGCGCGCGACGACGCCGATGGCGTGACGCGGATCCGCGCCCTGATCGACGGTGCGCCGGCGCCGCTCGAGCGCGTGGTGATCAACCAGGTCGATGGCAGAACGTGCTCGGAATGGCCGACACCCGACTGCCGCGCCGCGAGCACATTCACCGCGGAGCTCGACACGACGGCGTACTCCAACGGTGCCCACACGCTCACCGTCGTCGCCGACCGCGGCGAGGGCACGTTGCTGGGCATGCGCAATGTCGAGCTGACGTTCGACAATCCCGGCGTCGCCAACGACGCCATGGTGGAGTCGGTGTCGTTCCCGTCGACCCTAGGCTGCGGACAGCAGGCGACGGCGACGGTGACGATGCGCAACATCGGCACCGACTCGTGGACCGCGGCGGCCGGCTACCAGCTCTTCGCGCTCGGCAGCTCCGATCCCCTGGCGACCGGGCCGTCGTTCCCGATCCCCGGCGGCGTCACCGTGGCGCCGCAGCAGACCGTGAGTTTCACGATCCCTCTGGATGCGCCGACGACGCCCGGGCTCTACACTTCTGACTGGCGCATGTTCCAGTACGGCAGCGGCAGCTTCGGAGGGTCGGTGATCCGGCAGGTCTCGGTCACCTGCACGACCACGACGGACAACGCGGCAGTCGATGCGGTGACCTTCCCATCGTCGCTCGATTGCGACCAGACCGGGAGCGCGACGGTGACGATGCGCAACACCGGTACTTCGTCCTGGATCGCGGCCGACGGCTATGCGCTCGAGGCGGTGGGCGGCAGCGATCCGCTGGCCACCACCCTGTCGATTCCTCCCGTCGAGCCGGTTGGCCCGGGGCAGAGTGTCACGTTCTCGATTCCGCTGCGCGCGCCCTCGGCAGCCGGTTCTTATACCTCGTCATGGCGCATGGCCCGCAGTGGCACCGCGTTCGGCGCCACCGCCTCGGGCAGCGTCGCCGTCAGCTGCTCGGGAGGCGGTCCCGACGACAACTCGGTCTTGGTCGGGGACACTCTGCCCACGAGTCTGGGCTGCGGCGCCGGAGCGAGCGCGACGATCACCCTGCGCAACACCGGATCCAGCACCTGGTCGGCCGCGGGCGGCTATCGCCTGGGCGCCGTCGGGGGATCCGATCCGCTGTCGAACGTCCTCTACATCGGCCTTGGCTCGGCGACGGTGGCGCCCGGACAGGAACACACCTTTGCGCTGGCGCTCACGGCGCCGACCGCGAGCGGCACCTATCGCAGCGACTGGCGCATGTTCCACCAGGGCTGGAGCGAGTTCGGGGCGACCGCACTGTCCGATGTCGTCGTCGACTGCTCGGGCGGTGGCGGCGGTGGCGGCGGTGGCGGGGGTGACACCGACGCCGCGCGCCGACTCGGTGACACTCTGCCATCGAGCCTTGGCTGCGGCACCGTGAGCGCGACGATCACCGTCGAGAACATCGGCAACACCACCTGGACTCGCGCCGGCGGCTACAAGCTCGGGGCGGTCGGTGGCACCGACCCCTTTGTCGGTGGCACCCGTGTCCAGCTGCCGAGCGGCGTCGCCGTCGGCCCGGGGCAGAGCCACACATTCCCTCTCTCGCTCACAGCGCCCGGATTCCCTGGCTGGTACGAGACCGACTGGAAGATGGTACGCGAGGGCGTCGCCTGGTTCGGTCCCGAGATCCGCAAGGATGTCGAGGTCACGTGCACCGACGGAAGCGGCGGTGGCACCGATGACGGTGCCTACTACGATAGCGACTTGCCGCCCTCACTCGAATGCGGGCAAAGAGTGTGGGCGCAGGTTCGGGTGCAGAACATCGGTACGACGACGTGGAGCCAGGCCGCGGGCTACAGCCTGAAGGCGCTGGGCGGTATCGATCCGCTGGCCGGCACCGACGCGATGCCGTTCCCCGGTGGCGTCACCGTCGCACCTCAAGAGACGGTGTCCTTCGCCCGTTGGTTCGAAGGGCCGTCGACCGCTGGCTCGTGGCTCTCCGATTGGCAGATGCACAAGCAGGGAACCGGGCTTTTCGGCTCGCCCATCTTGCTCGAGGTCGAGGTCTTCTGTGGCGGGGACGGACTGCCCTGATCGTCGCCCGAGCGGCCTCTCGGCACCGCGAGCCTGGGTCGAGAGGCCGGTTTGAGAGGCCGTTTCGCGCTCCCCGGGCGAGGATCGGCCGATACGCTGGGAGCAGCCCGACGGAGGGACACAATGGCGGCAGATACCGAGTGGCGGCGCATGGACGAGGTCTTCCAGCAGGCGCGGGAGCGGCCGGCGGACCGTCGTGCGGCGTATCTCGACGCCGCCTGCGGCGACGATCCGGACTTGCGGTCTGAAATCGAGGCGTTGCTCGCCGCCGACGCATCCACAGGGATCTGGCTCGACGGCTCGCTCGCCGACGAGGCCCTCGAGCTGCTCATGGATGACGCAGACATCCTGCCGGGGACAGTCGTCGGCAGCTATCGCATCGTACGTCCGGTCGGCCGTGGCGGAATGGGCGTGGTCTACCTCGCGGAGCGGTGCGATGGCCATTATCGCCAGCAGGTCGCGCTCAAGCTGATCAAGCGCGGTATGGACACCGACGAGCTTCTCGAGCTCTTTCGACGCGAGCGGCAGATCCTGGCGCAGCTCGACCACCCGCGGATCGCTCACCTGCTCGACGGCGGCGCCGCGGACGACGGCCGACCGTACTTGGTGATGGACTATGTCGAAGGAGTCGCCATCGACGAGTACGTGCGGCGTCACGCGCTCCACGTCGAGGAGATCCTTCGGCTCTTCGAAGCGGTGTGCGAGGTCGTGCGCTTCGCACATCGAAATCTGGTGATCCACCGCGATCTCAAGCCGAGCAACATCCTGGTCGCTGCGGACGGAGCGCCTCGGCTGCTCGACTTCGGAACTGCGAAACTGGTCCCAGGGGCCGGCGACCGGGCTACCACCTATCCGCTGCGTGCGATGACTCCGACGTATGCGAGCCCGGAGCAGATCCAAGGACGATCGATCACCACCGCGGCCGATGTCTTCGCCCTCGGTGTGCTGCTCTACGAGCTGCTCGCCGGCCGCCATCCGTTCGCCGACGCCGGAGGCGAGCTGGCGGCGGTGACGCGCGCGGTCTGCGAACAGGAGCCGGCGCGTCCCAGCCGGGTGGCGCCGGCCGCGCGGCGTCGGCGTCTCCAGGGCGATCTCGACGCCATCATTGCGCGCGCGATGCGCAAGGACCCCGCGGCGCGCTACGAGTCCGTGGCCGCGCTCGCCGAAGACGTCGAGCGGCACCGCACCGCGCTGCCGGTGGCGGCCCGGCGCGGAACGCTGCGCTACCGGAGTGGCCGCTTCGTGCGCCGCCATCGCTTGGCACTCTCCGTGCTCGCCGCGGTTCTCGTCGTCGCCCTGGTCTTCATCTGCGCCCTGGTCGTGGAGCAGCGGGAGACCCGTCGCGCCCAGCTGCGTGCCGAGGCCATCACCGACTACTTGAAGAACCTCTTCGAGGGCTTCGACCCGTTCACCAGCGATGAACGACCGGTAACCGCACGCCAGATGCTCGACCGAGGGGTCGATCGCCTCGAGCGAGAGCTCGTCGACGAGCCGGACCTCGAAGTCGAGATCCTCGGCGTGCTGGGTGAGATCTACGCAAACCTCGGACACCGGCCTTCGGCGCGCGATCTGCTGGAGCGGGCGCTCGCGGTGCAGGAGCGCGAGCTGGCGCCCGATGCGCCGCGGCGTGCTCGACTGCTCACGTTGCTAGCCGAGATCGAAGCAGGCTCCGGCCGCCTCGAGCAGTCTCGTGCCGTAGCCGAGCAGGCGCTCGCCTTGCTTCCCGAGGACGAACCAGCGACAGCGCTCGAACGCCAGGCGGCGCAACTCCAGCTGGCGCACGTCGACCGCCTGTCGCATCGATTCGGCGTCGCCGAGTCCTCGTTGACGGCGACGCTCGCGCGCCTCGAGGCTCTGCGGCCGACCGATCCCGCGCTGGTCGACCGAACCCTTCTCGAGCTCGGTGCGATTTACCGCCACGGGCTCCGGTGGGACGAGGCCCGCGCCGTGACCGAGCGCGCCGTACAGCGCTCGAGCGCGCGGCGCGGCGCACACGATCCGCGGACGATCCTGGCGCGCGAGGCGCTCGCGGCGGTGCTCTTCGACAGCGGGGACTGGGGCGCCGCCGAGGCCTCGATGCTCGAGATTCTGGAGGCGCGGAGCCAGCTCCTCGGCGACGATCATCCCGAGTTGATCGCCAGCTACTACAACCTCGGAGCGCTGGCGGCGCGCCAGGGCCACTATGGGCGTGCCGCGGAATTCTTCGAGCAGTCGGTCGCCCGCATGCGGCGCGAGGGAGGCCATCCCCACCTGGTGCCGGCCCTGATGTGGTCGGCACAAGTGGCCCTGAACCTCGGCCGGCTCGTCGAGGCGTCGGCGCTGACCGATGAGGTTCTGGGCGAGACCGAGCGTCGGTACGCGGCCAACGAAGACATCGTCTTCGACGGGCTCCTCCTCGCGGTGCGCGTCGAGCGTGCTCGCGGCCGCCGCGCGATCGCGGACCGGTTGCTCGACAGGCTGCTCGGACGGCTGCCCCCGGCCGAGGGGGTCGCAAAGCCCCGTTCCTGGTTCTTCAATCGCCTCCACCTGGCACGCTTCGCGCTCGCGGACGGCGACCTCGAGGCCGTCGCCGCCCGGCTCGCCGAGGCGCGGGCGCTCGAGCCCGAGGACTACCCGATCGCGCAAATCCGCAAGCTCACGCTCGAGGCTACCCTCGCGCTGCGCCGCGGTCGTTTCGAGGCGGCCGAGACCCTGATCCGCTCGGCGCCTCAGGATGCCCTCGGCTCGCTCGAGACGATCGACTGGCTCCGTTTCGAGCATGTCGGGATTGCCGTCGAGCGGGCCCTGGGTCGCCGCCCTGCCGCTCTCCTGCGTGCCCGCGAAGTGCTGCGGCACGCACTCGACACCGTGGGAGACCACGGTCCGTTGACCGGCCACTCGCACCTCCTTGTCGGCCTGCTTCTGCTCGACCTCGGCCGCACAGAGGAGGCGATGCCTCACCTCGAGCGCGCGGTCGAGCTGCTGCCGGCCGGCCTCGACGGTTCTCCCTCGGGCGAACTGAGCGCCCGCGACGCCTTGCGCCGTGCCCGCGGCGAGGCCTGAGCGTTCTCGACCGCGAGCCCTGCATCACGAGGTGCCCGTCGGCCCGATGATACGCTGCCGGCGATGGAGAAGCTGCGCGCCCTGCTGCCATATTTTCGTCCCTATCGCGGGCGCCTGCTCGGCGGCGTGGCGTGCATTCTGTGTACCGCGACCCTTGGCTTGATCACGCCACAAATCGTCGGTGGCGCGATCGACGCGGTGCGCGAGCAGGTGACGCAGAGCACGCTCTTGACCTACGGCGGGCTGCTCGTCGGCGTCACGCTGGTGCAGGGGCTGTTCCAGTTCTCGCAGCGCCTGATCCTGGTGTCGCTGAGCCGGCGCATCGAGTACGACCTGCGCAACGATTTCCATGCGCACCTGCAGCGCATGCACCAGCGCTTCTTCCACGAGCACCCGACCGGCGACCTGATGGCGCGTGCGACCAACGACATCCAGGCCGTGCGCATGATCTGCGGTCCCGCGATCATGTACTCCGCCAACACGCTCTTCGTGTCGGTGGGTGCGCTCTTCTTCATGGTGCAGATCCACGGCCGTCTCACTCTGGTCGCGCTCTGCTCGCTGCCGCTGGTGGCGGTCGTCACCAAGGTCTTCGGCGAGAAGATCCACGTCTACTTCGAGAAGGTGCAAGATCAGTTCTCGGACCTGTCGTCGAAGGTGCAGGAGAACCTAGCCGGCCTGCGGGTGGTACGTGCCTACGCGCAAGAGGAGCCGGAGCGCCGCGCCTTCGGTGCGCTGAACACCGAGTACGTCGAGCGCAATCGTCGCTTGATCCTGTGGAACGCCGCCTTCCATCCGCTGATCCAGGCGACCATCGGCATGGGCTTCGCGGCGGTGCTCGGCTACGGCGGCGTGCTGATGGTGCGCGGCACCATCACCGTCGGCCAGTTCGTTACCTTCCAGCTCTTCCTCGGCAAGTTGGTGTGGCCGATGATCGCGATCGGCTGGGTGATCAACCTGGCACAGCGCGCGGCGGCGTCGATGGGGCGCCTGCAACGGGTGCTGACGATCGAGCCGGCGATCCGCGACCGCGAGCCGCTCGAACGGCCCGCGCACATCGATGGTGCGATCTCGCTGCGCGGCCTCACGTTCCGCTACCGCGAGGAGCTCGAGCCGGCGCTCCACGGCCTCGACCTCGATCTCGCCGCCGGGGAAACGGTGGCCATCGTCGGACGCACCGGCTCCGGCAAGTCGACCTTGCTCTCGCTCGTCCCGCGCCTGGTCGACCCGCCGGAGGGCACGCTCTTCGTCGATGGCCTCGATGTCCACCGCCTGCCGCTGCGCACGCTGCGCGACGCCATCGCGATGGTGCCGCAAGAGACCTTCCTCTTCTCGGCCACGGTGCGCGAGAACATTGCCTTCGGGCGTCCCGACGCTTCGCTCGAGGAGGTCGAGCGGGCGGCGACGCTGGCCGGGCTCGATCTCGACCTCGCCGGATTCCCGCAGGGGCTCGACACGGTGGTCGGCGAGCGCGGAATCACCCTGTCGGGCGGTCAGAAGCAGCGCGTCGCGCTCGCCCGCGCCCTGCTCGTGGCGCCGCAGATCCTGCTTCTCGACGACTGCCTCTCGGCGGTCGACGCGCAGACCGAAGAAACGATCCTGCGCAATCTCCGCACTGTGTTCCCCGGCCGCACCGTTCTCTTGGCGTCGCATCGCATCGCGGCGGCGCGTCTGTGCGACCGCGTCCTGGTGCTCGACCGCGGCCGCATCGAAGCGGTCGGCACGCACGACGAGCTGGTCGCGCGGCCCGGCATCTACGCCGACCTCGAAATGCGCCAGCGGCTTGAGGAGCAGCTCGAGGCGGTTTGATCAGGAGGCGCCGCGTCCGCTGAGCACGGCGGGCACGGTTTTGAGCAGGATCTTGAGGTCGAGCCACGGCGACCAGCTGTCGATGTACTCGAGGTCGAGCTCCATCCAGCGGTCGAAATCGAGCTGGTTGCGTCCGCTGACCTGCCACAGGCAGGTGAGCCCCGGCTTCATCGACAGCCGCCGGCGCTGCCAGCGCTGGTAGCGGGCGACCTCCTCGGGGATGGGCGGGCGCGGGCCGACCAGGCTCATATCGCCGCGCAGCACGTTCCACAACTGCGGCAGCTCGTCCAGGCTGAAGCGCCGCAGCAGACGGCCGAGCAGGGTGACCCGTGGGTCCCGGCTCAGCTTGAAGACCGGGCCCGACATCTCGTTCAAGTGCTCCAGCTCGTCGCGCCGCTCGTGCGCGTCCTGCACCATCGTCCGGATCTTGTAGAGCGTGAAGCGTCGTCCGTTGAGGCCGCACCGCGTCTGGCGATAAAAGACTTCACCGCCTTCGGTGAGCTTGATCGCCAGGGCCACGGTGAGGATCACCGGCAGCGAGAGCGCCATCAACAGCAGCGAGAGCGCGATGTCCATGCCGCGCTTGAGCGCCAGCGGCAGTGGGCGCTCGGGCGCCGTGGAGAACGTGAGCATAGGCACGCCGTCGAGCTCTTCGAGGCGTGTCTTGGTCTTCACGTGCGGGAAGAGGTTGAGCGCGAAGCGCGTGCGGATGCCTTGCTCGTGGAGCGCCAGGAAAAGGTCTTCCATCCGGTCGAGGTCGCGCCGGCTGACGCAGAAGAGCACGTCGTCGACGACGGTCTTCTCGACGATCTCGAGGATCTGATCGAGCGTGCCGAGAATCGGGTACTGCGGTGGGAAGACCTTCGGAACCTGCCGATGGGCGACGAAGCCGACGATGCGAAAGCCCCAGTAGCGGTGCTGGCGGATCGAGTCCGCGAGGTCGAGCGCGCCCGGGCTGGTGCCGACGATGAGCACCGTACGGTAGTTGTAGCCGCGGAATCGCACGTAGCGCGACAGGGTACGCAGGGCGAGCTTCTCGGTGAGCAGCAGCAGACAGGTCCAGACGCCGACCAGCAGGATCCACAGGCGGCTGAACTTGTCGCCGCCGAGCAGGCTGCTGTCAAGGCGCAGGGCGTAGATCACCAGCGCCAGGATCGCCAGCCCGGTGGCGCAGACGCGCAGAACCGCCTTCGCCTCGTCGACCAATGGCACGGTGCGATGCGAGCGGTAGGAGTCGTTGGCGAGGAGCAGCAGACCCCAGATCACCACCACCGGTAGAAGCAGCGGCGCATAGGCCGCGAAGGGATAGAAGGCGGTGGTGAAGACGTCGGGAAAGAGCGCCGGCAGCACGTGGGCCCGGCAGATGAAGGCGAGGTAGAACGCCGCGCAGACGAGCAGAAGATCGAGCATGAAGATGCTCGCTGCGAGCAGGCGTGATTGCTCTTTCAGCATAGCCGACGGAGACGAGACAAGGCGTCGGGCACCCGCCACGCGGGGGCCGAGGCCGATCGTTGATGAGGACTTCCGACCGTAGTCGATTGTATCCGAGTGTCGCGGATCATATGCAACGGGCCTTCCAATGTGATGCTCTCGTAGCATCATACGCGATGAGGCCTTCCTCTGTCACACTCGGGCTCGCCCGCTCTGCCGCCGCGAACCGCGGGCGAGGTCGGTGAACAGCTCTTCGTAGGCGTCGGTCACGCGGCGCCACGAGAAGCGCGCCTCGGCTCGGGATCGCGCCGCCGCGCCGCGCCGGGCGGCGTCGGCGCGGTCGAGGAGCACGCGCTCGATCGCGTGCGCGAGGGTCGACGGTGTGTCGGCGCGGAAGTAGAGCGCCTCGTCCCCGGCGACCTCGCGATTCTCGGGCGTGTCGTTGACCAGCGGGCAGTTGCCGTAGCCCATCGCTTCGACCAGGGCCGGATGGGTACCGCCGACGTCGGTGGCGTGGATGTAGGCCAGAGCGTGGCTCTGCAGCTCGCGATAGCCGTCGCCGTAGATCGCTCCGGGGAAGCGGACCCGGTCGTCGGCCGCGGCGCGCACGCCGGCGATGAAGTCGTCGGCATACGGCGCGTCGCCCACCATCACCAGCGGTAGATCGCCGCCGACGGCGCGATAGGCGTCGACCACGCGGTGCGGGTTGTTCTCGGGCTCGAAGCGACTCACGTAGAGCAGGTACCGTCCGGGCTCGAGGCCAAGCGCATCGAGCACCTCCTCGCGCCCCGGCGGCGTTGGCTCGACGCCGTAGGTGATCATCCGCGAGTCGGCACCGTAGCGTGCCTGGTAGTGCCGCTGGATCACGTCGGCGTCGGTGACGAGGACGTCGGGAAGGCGGCAGGCGAGGCGTTCCGAGAGCGCGTAGACCGTCCGCCCGACGCGTCCCCACTTGGCGCGCCGCTTTTCGATGCCGTCGACGTGGAGCGCCGTCGGCACGCCGGCGAGGCGCAGCAGCGGAAGGAAGAGCGCATTCGCCGAGTTGACCACCAAGGCGGCGTCGTGGCGCGCGCCGCGCAGGCGCCGCGCGAGCACGTGGAGGGCGGAGAGCAAGGTGTGCACCGGAGTGTCGAGGTGCTTGGTGCTCAGCGTCGGCAGCACCTGGAGCACAACGCCCCGATATGGACTCTCCTCGGGGCGTGTGTACTGCGCGCGGCAGTAGACCGTCACGTCGTGGCCGCGAGCGACGAGACGCGGCGCGAGCTCTTCCATCAAGGTCTCGTAGCCGCCGTAGCGTGCGGGGATGCCGCGGCTACCGAGCAGGGCGATGCGCAAGGGATTCATCGAGGAGGTCTTTAGATGTGGGTGCGTCGACGTGGGGCGTCGGAGTCGCGCAATGGACGTGGCGCGGGTGCCGGCCGTAGGAGTCTGCGAGTCCTCTTCCTCGGAGGGCCCCGCGCCGGCGGGGCCCTCGCCTCCTACGGCCCGCGTTCGGCCGCATTCTCGCTTTCTACCGCAGATGGGGGGCGGCGAGAAGCGTCGAGTCGGCGGCCGATCTCGTCGCGCATGCGGCGCATCCGCACGAGGATCCGTCGGTAGCGGTCGAAGCGCTCGGCGTCGAGCAGCGCGTGGGTCTCGAAATAGGCGTCGAGGAAGGCGGATTCGACTTCTGCCTGGCGCGTGATCGTCCGCTCGAACAGGAGCTCGGCGCGCCGGCGCTCGGGATGGGCCGAGCCGAGTTCGCGCCGCAGTCGGCGATCCAGCCTCCTGCCGTCGAAGCGGGCGGCGACCGAGCGACGGAAGAACCGCATCTGGATCTCTTCGAAGCGCGCGCGCTGGGCGCCCTCGAGGCGGAGATCGTCGGCCATGCGGGTCACCAGCCGCTGCAGGCGACGCTCGAGCGGCGGCGGCAGGGTGTCGGCCCGCGGACTCTCGTGCGAGGTCTGCTCGACGTTCGGTTCCTCGCCGCTCGGTCCCGGTGCGGTGGTCGCGCCGTCCGCGGACTCAGCGGGCAGGCCGCTCGCGTCCGCGGTGCGAGGGTCGACGTCGTCGAGAATCGGGTCTGCCGGTATCGGGTCTGCCGGGATCGGGTCTTCCGATTCTGTCATCCAGCCCGACTCGTCGACCTGTCCATCGACCCGCCTGTCGAGCTCCCCAGCGATCCGGCCGGCGAGCAGGCCGACGTTGAGACCGACCGACAGGAGCAGAGCCACCACCAGCCACCAGCGCTTCATGGTGTCGCCTCCCGGGGCTCGGGCGCGTCGTCGCCTCGGGCCCCGGGCTCGGGCTCGAAGAGGCGGTCGAGCGCCATCGACTCGTCCTCGACCGCGAGCCAAAGCGCTTCGGCCCAGCTGGCGTCGGCCCAGCTGGCGTCGGCAGCGCCCGAGTCATCGAGCATTCCGAACGACACCTCGAACGGCACCTCGAACGACCTCTCGACGAGGTCGACCGCGGCGTCCGGCGGCGCGAGCGGACCCGGCGGGGCGATGTGCGGTGCGGCCAGCCAGCCGAGCGCGGCGCCGGAGAGGAGAGCGGCCGACGCGGCGACGCGCGCCCAGGCCGGCGCCGTCGACCAGCTCATGAGGTCGCGTTCGGCGTGAAGCCGCGCCAACACTGGATCGCGCAGGTCGAGCGGAGTGGCGGTGTCCTCGTCAAGGGCGTCAAGGCCACGCCAGGTGGTGCTGAGACGTCGGTGGGCGGCGGCGAGCGCGGGCTCGCTCCCGAGTCGACGCTCCAGGGCCTGCGTGCGGTCCCCCCCGAGCTCGCCGCTCAGTGCCCGCACGAGCAGCCGTTCGTCGTCTCGGGTCACTCGGTCGCCGGGGCGCTGTGTTCCGGTGTCGGCAGGTCGATCGTGGCTCATGTCGATCTCCTGGATTCGTCGGCGCATGCGTTCATCAGTCTCTCCAGTCGGCGTCGGCGGCGGCCAGGGTGCGCAGGGCGCGGATCAGGCGGCTCTCGAGCGCCTTCGGGCTGATGCCGGCCGCTGCCGCTGCATCGCGGTACGACAGCCCCTCGAAGCGCACCAGCACGACGGCGGCGCGCTGCGCCGGCGGCAGGGTCTCCAGCGCGTGGCCGAGGGCGCGCAGTCGTCGGCGGTCGTGGAGCCGGCGCGCCGGGTCCGGAGCATCGTCCGCCGGGTCGAGCGGCGACGGCTCGCCGCTCGCGCCGTCGGGTTGGGTGCGCTCTCCGGACGACGAGTCGCCGAAGGACAAGAAGCGGACGATGCTTTGCCGACGCAAGATGTTGAGGCAGTGGTTCACGGCGATTCGGTAGAGCCAGGTCGAGACACGGGCGCGCGGGTGGAACGATCCGGCCTTGCGGTAGGCCTTGAGAAAGACGTCTTGCACGGCCTCTTCCGCCTCGCCGTCGTGGCGCAGCATGCGGCGGCAGAGGCGCAGCAGGCGCCCTTGATGGCGCTCGACGAGGCGGGCGAAGCTCGCCTCGTCGCCGTCCGCGACGCGCTCGAGCAGGCCGCGATCGGGGTCGCCGGGAGTCGTATCGAGGGGTGGAGTCGTCACCGGATCGTCGTCTCTCAGGGGTGCAACCCACGACGGCCGACGATCCTTCGCGCGTCGCGCGATCGGCGCTCAGACCACGACTCGATCGAGCGCCTCGACCAGGGCGTCGGCCGACTCGAAGCGCTGCTCGGGCTTCTTGCCGAGGCACTTGAGCACCAGCTCTTCGAGCGCCGGCGGGCAGTCGCCGACCTGCGCCGAGATCGGCTGCGGATCCTGGGTGACGATGGCGTTGCGAATCTCGTCGACGCTCGAGCCGGCGAACGGCAGCTGGCCGGTGAGCATGCAGTAGACCACGGCGCCCCAGCTGTAGAAGTCGGCTCTCGAGTCGGGCTCGTGGCCCTCGAGCTGCTCCGGCGCGAGGAATCCCGGGCTCGGTACCGCGGCGCCGACGCGCACCGGCACGGTGAGGCCGAAGTCGAGGAGCTTCACGGTGCCGCCGCCTTCGACCAGGATGTTCTCCGGCTTCAGGCTGCCGTGCATCAGCTGCTGCCCGTGGGCCGCCGCGAGCCCCCAGGCCATCTGGCGCGCCAGACGCACCCCCGCGACCAGCGGCAGCTGCTTCGCCTGCTCGAGCATGAACGCGAGCGTCATACCGCGGGCGAACTCGGTGGCGATGTACGGAATCCGCTCGGCCTCGCCGAAATCGTTCACGCCGAGCACGTTCGGATGGCGGATCGTGCGCGCTTTGGCCACCGCGCGCTTCAGGCGTTCGAACTGCGAGGTGTCCTGCACGACCTCGGGTCGCAGCAGTTTGAGCGTCACCAGGTCCATGGCGTCGCGGTCCTGCGCCTTGAACACGATGCCCATGCGGCCCGCGCCGAGCTCGGCGAGGATGTCGAAGCGGCTGCCGAGAGTCACACCTGGGCGCATGTCCGAGAGCGACCGGCCCTCGCCGGCGAATCCCGTGGTGGTTTCGGACATCGCCTGTGCGCCGGTGACCTTGCCCGCGGCCTCGCCCGAAATCAGGTAGAGCGGCTGCGGGCTGAGGATGCCGCGCTGCGCTTTGACCTCGGCACCGGCGTCGGTGAAGGTGCGGCCGAGCACGTCCCACACCGGGCGCGAGAAGTAAATGGCGCCGGGCTCCGCCTCGCGCAGCAGGCTCTCGAGAATCTGCAGCGGCAGGCCGGCGACGGCCGGCGACGGCTGCGAGCCCCAGGTGACCGAGCCGGTGACCAGGTTGCCGACCGTCATCGCCACCACGGGCGGGTTCGGCTCGTCGAAGACGTTCTCGCGCTCCGACAGGGTCAGCAGGATCTCGGCCGCCGCGGTGAGCGCACGGAACGCGTGGTTCTCGCCTTCGAAGCTCACCAGCACGCGGTGGCCGAAGACGTTCTGTACCTTGCCCTTCTGGGAGCCCGCCGAGGCGCTGATGCGCTGGATGTCGCGCGCGAAGCGGTTGAGGTTTTCTTCCGGGTCGTAGCCGATCTTGGGGTTGGCGAAGCGGCGCAGGTCGATGGCGACCAGCGCAGCCTCGGCGGCCGCCGGCTTGGTGCGGGTGACGCTGCGCGCCGGTTCGGGCAACAGGCGCGCGATGCGGCTGGTGACGAACTCGGCGGCCTGGCGCTCGCGCACCAGCGCGAAGACGTCGCGCAGCGCGCGGCCGACGCGGCCGGCGTCTCCCGGCGGTGTCGGCACGGCGATCTCGTAGTTGCCGAGCGCGCCCTGCTCGGCGGCGTCGGCGACGGCGCGCATCGGCTTGCGCATGCGCCCCGAGAGTCCAAAGGCGAGCAAGGCGCCGGCGACCAGCGATGCCGCGCTCGCCACCAGCAGCATCCAGCGGATGGCGCCGTAGGAGGCCAGCTCCTGCTCGAGCGAGGCGAGCGCGACGACGGCGCCCACCGAGCCCCCGGCGGCATCGCGCAGCGGCGCCAGTGAGGCGCGCCACGGCGTGCCGCCGAGCTCGAGCTCGACCTCGTTGGCGGTCTCGCCGCGCGAGATGACGCGGTTCAGCACGTCGCCGCGGCTGCGCAGCGCCATGACCAGGGTTTGTGCCGCGCTCTCGCCGAGAGTCGAGGCGGCGACCTCAGGGCCGGTGCCGGTGGCGGCCAGGAATGTGGTCTCCGCGCGGCCGGTGCGCTTCACCTGCTGCGCCAGCCCGCTGTTCACCGCGTAAGCGATCACGATATAGCCGACGAGCTCGAACTGCCGCACCAGCGGTACACAGAGAGCGTGGTAGAGCTGGCCGTTGTGCTGCAGGACGCCGGACGATTTGCTCTCTTCAAGCGCGACGGCGACGAGCGGATTCGACGACATGTCGCTGCCCTGACCGCGCCGGTCGGTGCTGGTCAGCGCGATACCGTTGCGATCGAGGATGATCGCGAGATCGAAGCCGAGCTGGTTCTGGTATTCCTCGACCGTGTCGAGCATCGTGTCCTCGTCCCGCGCCTGCGCCGCTTCGGCGAGGTACGACGTGAGCAGCTGGTCGGTGGCGAAGAGCTTCGAGGTGATGAACAGGCGCTCGTAGCGCTGCTGCTGGAGCGCTGTCTGCACCGCCTGGGTGCCGCCGAGGTCTTCGGCGACGCTGCGGACCGCGGCGCTGCGACCCTCTTTTAGGGTGACGACGTACGCGCTGCCGGCGACGAGCAGAATCAGCAGCGCGATCAAGCCGAAGAGGATCAGTCCGAAGCCGAGGGAAGAGCCGCCGCTCTGGCCTTTGGCCGGGTTCGAAGGTCGTCGTGCCATCGTCGTCGCGCTCTCCATCCGCGTCGGATCGTCGAGAAAGGAATGCGCCGGAGCGTATCATCCCGACCCGCGCGCGGCCCGTGGCAGAATCCGCTCATGACGCGCTCTTCGTCTCGCTCGGCCGATGCTCTGGGGTCGCCGCCGTCCGCCGAGAGACTGGCGATGCGAGTGGCTCGATTTGTCGACGCCGCGCGCGCCGGGTCGGACTCTGGAACGGCCGGAGAGCCGGCCTCGACGACGGAACGGTTCGAGCGCCTGGTGCTCGGAGTGTTCCGTCTGCAGCGCACGGACATCGAGCCGTATGCCCGGCTGTGCGACGCGCGCGGTGTCGAGGTCGACACGGTCGCAAGCGACGGCTGGCGCGCGGTGCCGCCGGTGCCGGTCGCCGCCTTTCGCAGTCTGCGCCTGGCGGCGGCGCCGGCGCGCGAGATCTTCCGCTCGAGCGGCACGACCCAGGGCGCCGCGCACCGTAGCGTGCACCACCATCCGTTTCCGGACCTCTATCGTCACGTGATCGACGCCACTTTCGCAGACGCCTGTCTGCCCGGCGGCTGGAGCGACGGCGAGCCCGCGCCGCGTCGGCCGCTGCTGGCGCTGGTGCCGCCCCGCGCCCAGGCGCCCGACTCGAGCCTGTCGTTCATGGTCGAGCACATTCTCGAGCGCCACGGCGACCCGGCGTGCACGGCCTTTGGCGCCAGCGGAGTCGACGTCGAGGCGGCCGAGCGCTTTACCGCTGCACGCGCCGCCGATGGCCGGCCCGCGACCGTGCTCGCAACGGCCTTCGCGCTGGCGCAGTGGCTGGACGCGCGGCCTGCCTCGGCACCGCCCCTGCCGGAGGGGTCGACCGTCTTCGAGACCGGGGGCTTCAAGGGGCGGCGGCGCGAGCTGTCGCGCGACGAGCTGCGGCGGCTGATCGCGACGTGCCTCGGCGTGCCGGCCGCGCACGTCGTGCGCGAGTACGGCATGACCGAGCTCACCGGGCACGTCTACACGCGAGCCCTGCACGGCGGCGACCCGGATCGTTTCGTGCCGCCGCCGTGGATGCGCGTCCGCGCCGTCGACCCGGAAAGCCTCGACGAGGTGGCGCCGGGAACCCCCGGCCTGGCGGCGATTCTCGACCTCGCCAACGTCGGCTCGGCGCTCCACGTGCTCGCCGAGGACCTGGTCGTGGTCGAGCCGTCGGGATCGTTTCGTCTGCTCGGACGGGCGCCGGGAGCGCAGCTTCGAGGCTGCTCGCTCACCGTGGAAGAACTGCTCGACATGCTATGATTCCAGCCCTCGCTCAGCTCGATCGCCGCGTTGCGACGCGCGCCTGCGCCCGATTCTCGGAGAGATCCGCCCGATGATGCATGTCGATGTCCGTGAGATTGAAGATGTTCTGGTGCTCGAGCTCGACGGCCGCCTGGTCGCCGGGGTCGGCGATGTCGTGCTGCGCGACGCGATGAACGCGATCGTCGCCGACGGCTGGCGCAAGGTTCTGATCGACATGGCGAACGTCAAGCGGATCGACAGCGCGGGTATCGGCGAGCTCGCCGACAGCCACCGTCTCGCCGAGCGCTTCGGCTGCCAGGTGCGGCTGCTCAACTTGCACGGCCAGGTGCGGCGGGTGCTCGAGATGAGCCGCCTCCTGCCACTCTTCCGTGTGCACCACGACGAGGCGGAGGCGGTCGACGCGTTCGGCGACGATCCGGCCGCGGCCTCTCCCGTCTTCCAGCAGTAGCGTCGGCGCGAAGGATGCGAGCCGTCGCGCCCAGGCTCAGGCGCCGTCGAGCGCCGCGAGCGCATGCTCGAAGCTGTCTGCGGTGACGAAGACGGCCTCTTCAGCCTGCGGATGACTTTCATAGAAGCTCTCGAGCGCCCGCTGGTGACGCTCGTGGGGCTCGGACCAGGAGACCTGGACCGGAACGATGCCGCGCTCGGTGTCGACCACGAAGTCGACTTCGCCTTCTTCTCGCCAGTAATAGACGTCGCGGTGCCGCCGCCGCAGCGCCAGGTAGGTGGCGCACTCGAGGGCCTTGCCGCGATCGGCGCCGCCACGGGTGATCACCACCTGCCGTAGCGCGGTATCGATCGGGTAGTACTTCTTGTTGCGGCTCGCGCGCTTGCGTTCCGAGAAGGAGAAGTACGGACAACCGAAGAGCAAGTAGGCCGCCTCGCACGCCTCCAAGTAGCTGCCGGCGGTGTCGACGGCGATGCCACTGGCGCCGGCCAAACGCCGTAAGCTCATCTCGGAGCCGGCCGACTCGTAGACCATTTTCACGATCTGCCTGATCGCAGCGCTCGAGCGCGCGCCGATGCGCTCGCGGATGTCGCGCTCGACGATGTCGTGGAAGTACTGCCGCCTCAGCCGATCGCCGTCGACCATGGTGAGCGGCTCCGGAAAGCCTCCGCCCGCCAGGTAGTCTTCAAGGCCTACGCCGGGGTCCTTCCGCCGTCTCTCGGCCAGGTCGAAGGGAAACAGCTCTACGGTGAGGTGGCGTCCCGAGAGCACCGAGGAGAGCTCCCCCGAGAGAAGCTTGGCGTTCGATCCCGTGATCACGAAGACGTTCCCGCGAGGGCGATCAAGCTGAGCCCGAAGCCAGCGCTGCCAGCCCTCGACTCCCTGGATCTCGTCGAGAAAGAAATAGAGCGTCCGGTCTCCGCCGTGGGCTTCGTCGTGCCTTCTGCGAAACCGATCGACGAGCTTGTCCAAGGTGGTGTGGGTCTGCGCCGCGGAAAGCCGTGGATCCTCGAAGTTCAAGAACGCGCAGGACCGCGGGTCGAGGCGATAGCGTTCGATCAGCTGCTGCAGAAGGGTTGACTTGCCACAGCGGCGAACACCTTGGACGACGAGGCACAACGAGTCGCGCAACTCGTGGGGCAGATCGACGTCTCGCGGCACGGACGCTGGCACGTCTCCGTGCCAGAAGCTCCAGGTAGCAGCGATATCCAGAATGTCGAGGTCCGACATGGCGTCGAGTATAGTCGACATGAACAAAGGTGTCGATTACGATCGACAAACCTAAGAGTGTCGGACATGATCGACAGATGGCAAGATGTCGAATGTACTCGACAGCTTATGGGTGGAAGAGGGCGGTAAAAATCGTGCGTCGGCGGCGCGCTCGGTCCGCGGCGCGGGTACGCTCGTGAATCGACCCACGACAAACCTTCGCGAGGCCGCCATGCATTCGACCGTCCGACCGTCGACCGCCCGTTCGACGACAACTCGCCGTATTCCTCGGGCCGCGATCGCGGCATGTCTCCTCCTCGTCGGCTCGAGCGTGCCGGCCGTCGGTGCGGCGGAGGGCGCGGCGACCGACGCCGAGTCGACTTGGACCGAGCGCACGGTCGACGTCTTCGTCGACACTGCGCCACGCCCGGATGCGCGGGTGCTCCGTCTCGACGACGACGAGCTGGAGCGGCTGGTGATCGTGCTGCCCGAAGCGCCGCATGCCTGGTTGATCGACGAGGCGAGCGGTACCGCGTCGACGGTGTCGGCCGAGCGCTGGACCCTCTCTCGCGGCGAGGACGGCAACCTCGTCGCCTCGACCGCGTCGGTCCTCGATCCGGGGCGAGACGGCGAGCCGATCACGCCCGCGCAGCGCGCCGCGGGTGGCTGGCTCGTGCACGGCGGCGATGCCACCCTCCTGGTCGCGCCGCACGACGAACCGATCGGACCGCTCGGCGTCGATGCGCTGTGGCTGCGCATGCCGTCGTGGCACGAGCGTTCGACGACGGTGCCGGTCGACCCCGCGGTGGTCGACGCGCTGGCGTCAATCGACGAGCCGGCGCGCCTGGTGATCTATTTCGGCACCTGGTGCGGCGACAGCCGGCGCGGCGTGCCGCCACTGCTCGAGGCGGTGCGGCGGGCACAGGAGCGCGGCGCACCGCTCGACATCGAGCTGGTGGCGCTCTCCGGCGGTTTCGACGAGCCTCTCGAGCCGATCCGTCGGCGCGCGCTGACCAACGTGCCGACGGTGATCGTCGAGCAGCGGGGCGGCGAGATCGGCCGCGTCGTCGAGACGCCGCGCGGCGCCAGCCTGGAGGCCGACGTGGTGTCGATACTCGCCGGCGACCCTCCGCCCGCGGACGAACGGTTCCGCGCCGAGGATCGTCGCGTCGCCCGAGGTCTCTACCGCGTCGTCGATGCGGAGGGGCGCGACATCGGCAACGAGAGCTTCGTTCTCTTCACCACCGAGGACGGCGGCCGACGTCTGCACGCGACCTCGCGCCACGGTCTGCGTCGGCTCGAGCTCTGGCAGACACTCGATGCGCGCGGCGTCACCACCTTCGCAGAGATCACGGAGAGCCACGGCGACGAGCATGCGCGCAGCCGGCTGTCGCGCCGCGACGACACTCTGCGGGCGTGGGTGCGCGGCGACAGCACCGGGATCGTGCGGCACCGGCTCGCGCTACCTGCACGCGCGGCCTTCTCGCTGCCTTCGCTGGCGTCGCGCGGCCTCGTCTTGTCGCGTCCGTCGAGCGAGCCGGTGCGGCCGGTGCTGGCCGTAACCGGTACCGCGCCCGGCCGGCTCGAACAGCTCGTCGTCTCGGCGTCGGAGGTGATTCCCTTCGACTACGACGGGCGACGCGTGCCGTCACCGCGCTTCGCCGTAACCCGCGCTGGCGGTACGGAGACCTTCTGGCTCCACCCGCGCCTCGGCGTGCCTCTGCGCGTCGAGCTCGCCACCGGCGCCGTCGCGGAGCTGATCGAGCTCGAGCAGACGGAGGAGTGAGCGCGTCGCGGTTCGGGCTTCGTGCGCTCAGCCGCCCGAAAGCGACTGCATGACGTGAATCTCGTCGGCGTCACCGACCGGATCGGAGAGCTCGACGCGGTCGGTGAGCATCGTGTCGCCGACGAAAAGCGTGATGTGGCTCCACAGCCGTCCGTCGGGATCGACGAGGTGGCGACGCAGCGCCGGCTGCGCGGCGAGCAGGCGGTCGAGGATCTGGCGCACCGTCGTGCCTTCGATCACCAGGCCGTCCGCGGACGCGGAGTCGAGGTGACGACGGAGATTGGTGGTGAAGCTGAGCCTGGCCATGGGGAGCCTCCTGCGTCACTCGCCGACGGCGCCGCGCGGGCTCTCAAGCAGCAGAAAGAGAAGATTGTCGGCGAAGTTGGGGTCGCGGGTGATGCCGAGGTGGTCCTGGAAGAAGAAGGACACGTGGGACCATCCGATCGGCGTGCGCACGGAGGGAGTCCACCGGCCGTCCATGCGCTCGTCGGCCAGCGCGCTGGAGCGCAGCACTTGCTCGTCCCCCCAGTCGTGCTCGACGATCCGTAGCCGGCCGCGCGCGGCGAGCTGCGCGACGCGCGCGGTCGGCTCGGCGTCGCCCGCGAAGAGATGAATGCCGAGGCCCTCGGGCGGCGAGGCCGGGCGGTCGAGGGCTGCGGCGAAGCGGCGCGCCCGGTTGAGCGACTTCTCGAGGTGGTCGAGTGCGATGCGCTGCCGAGTCTCCGGGGTATCGACCGTCGGCAGGAGCTTCTCCAGCGTCTCGTCGGCGTCGGATGCCGCGAGGCCCCAGCCGTGGCGCTGCCAGGCTTCCGGATCGTAGACGTCGATCGGCGCGCCGTCGCGGTCGAGAATGGCCCGATGGCGCGGGCGCGGCAAGAGCTGATAGAGCGCCGGGTAGGTGCCGAGGAGCGGCGCCGGGTAGTTGGGTCCGACGACGGCGAATCGGCGTCCCTGCGCGAGGTAGATCTGCGAATCGACGGCGCCGAGGTTGGGCGGAGCCACCAGAATGGCGCGCTCGATCAGCTCGGCGCCCTGCCAGTCGAGCACCGGTTCGCTGCCGTCGTCGGGCAGGTCGTCCGGTCCGTAGCGGAGGAGATAGCGCAGCGGCAGGCTCCCCATCGAGTGCGCGATGACGTCGAACTTGACCTGCGGAGTCTCGACACCGAAGCGTTCGTGGATCTCGCGCGCGACGAGGTCTCGCTTCTCGAGCAGAAAGTCGTGCAGAGCGCGGGCGGTCTCGACGTTGTCGCGGCGCCAGTCGTACTCGAACTGGAAGCACGTGAAGTGGCCGTCGCCGTAGTCGATGCTGCCCGCCAGCTGCTCGTCGCGATAGCCGCCGATGCCGAGCGTGGTGAGAATACGCACGTAGGCCTCGAGGTCGAACGGCAGGCCGATCAAGCGGATTTTCAACGTGTCGAGCACTCCGCTCGGGACGACGTCGTCGCGCAGCTCGACGAGCGGCGTCTCCGGGCGCATCGGCAGCGCGATCATGTGGGCTCCCTCGGCGTCGTCGACATCGACCAGAGAGCCGCCGAAGAAGGCGCCCCACACCAGCTCGTCGCTCGGCTGGTGGCGCAGCCGGGTGCCGAGCACGCCGGGAATCACCACCACCGGGTTGCGTTCGGGGCCGTGGTGGCTGGCGGCGCGGTCGTAGAGCTGGGAGAGATCGGGCGCGGGCTCGGTGCCGAGGCAGCCGCTGCACAGGGCGGCGAGGCAGAGGGCGAGTGCGAGGCGCCACGGCGTCGCGAGGCGGTGGCAGTGACGGGGTCGGCGAGTCGATCCGGAGCGCATCGGCTTGAGTGTATCCCCTGCGCTTTCGTCGAGCCGTCGCGGCCGACCGATCGTGCTAGCCTTCGCGATCCACGAGACAGAGATTCCGAGACGACCGCCGCCGAGACCCCGATGCTCAAGATCTACGATTCCCGCAGCCGCCAGAAAGTCGAGTTCGAGCCCTTCGACACCGAAGGTCGCCAGGTGGGCATGTACTACTGCGGGCCGACGGTCTACGACAGCGTTCATCTCGGCCATGCGCGCGCCGCCATCGTGCCCGACATGATCCGCCGCTATCTCGAGTACCGCGGGTTCACGGTGCGCTGGGTAGCGAATTTCACCGATGTCGACGACAAGATCATCCAGCGCGCGCTCGACGAGAAGCGCGACTGGCGCGAGCTCACCGCGTACTACATGGAAGAGTACGCGCGACTGACCGCGGCGCTCGGCAACCGTCCGCCCGATGCCCGTCCGCGCGCGACCGACACGGTGCCGGAGATGATCGACCTGGTCGAGCGCTTGCTCGACGCCGGCAACGGCTATGTCGCCGCCGACGGCGATGTGTATTTCGACGTCGCCTCGTTCGACGGCTACGGCGGTCTGTCGGGGCGCCGAGCCGAGGACCAGGAAGCCGGGCGTTCGGGGCGGCTCGACGCCAAGCGCCAGAGCGTCAAGAAGAACCCGGGCGATTTCGTGCTCTGGAAAGTGGCGACCAACGACCCCGAGGCGTGGCGCTCGGCGGCCGACTCACTGCCTGGCTGGCCGTCGCCGTGGGGCTATGGCCGTCCGGGATGGCACCTCGAATGCTCGGCGATCTCCAAGCGCTATCTCGGCATGCCGTTCGATATTCACGGTGGCGGCAAGGATCTGCTCTTCCCACACCATGAGAACGAGGCGGCGCAGAACGATTGCGGCTACTGCGCCGAGCTCGCCGGCACCGCGTCGGTCAAGTATTGGGTGCACAACGCCTTCGTCGATCTCGACGGCGAGAAGATGTCGAAGTCGCTCGGCAACGTGAAGTGGCTGCGCGAGATGATCTGGCCCGAGGGCGGCTACGATCCGCTCGCCATTCGCATGGTGATGTTGCAGAGCCACTATCGCTCGCCGCTCAGCGTCGTTCCCGAGCAGCTCGACGCGGCCGCGGCGAGGGTGGACAAGATCTACGCCGTCGCCGCGATGCTCGGCGACGGGCTGGAGCGCTTGGTGCCGGACGACGAGGGCGAGCCGTCGGAGACCGTGCTCGAGGCGATGGCGTCGGCGCGCGCGGCGTTCGAGAAGGGCATGGACGACGACTTCAACACCGCCGTCGGCCTCGCGGCCGTTGACGAGCTCGTCACCTACTGCAACCGCGAGCTGCAGGGTGCCGCGCCGGCCGACCGGCGAGCGGCCCGCGCGACCTTGCGCAGCCTGGTGCAGACCCTCGGTTTGCGCACCGAGCAGGTCGGAGGCGCTGGTGCCAGCGACGCCGAAGACGGCCTGCTCGAGCTGCTGGCCGATCTGCGCGGTCAGGCCCGCGCGGCGAAAGACTTCGCCACCGCCGACCGCATTCGCGACGGTCTCAGCGCCCTCGGCTACGAGCTGCGCGACGCTCAGGGCGGCGGGACGGAAATCGTTCGCAAGTGATCGACTGAAGCGGCGTCAGAACAGGTCGAATGACCAGTCGTCGTCGCTCGCGTCGTGTGTCTCGCTCTTGCTCGCGTCGGCGGGTCGTCTCGCGGGGCTCGGCGCCGGTGCAGTCGTCTCGGCGGACTGTCCTGGTCTCGCAGACGCCGCCTGGGCCGTCGTCTCGGGCTCACCCTCGACCGTCGGATGGCCGGGAATCGGGACCGTGAAGTGGTTTGGCTCGGCCGGCGCCGGGACCGCCGGCGGGGGTTCCGCCGGCATGTCGGCGAGGCCCTCGAGGTGGACGTCGAGCAGCGGTCCCGAGCTGGTGCGCGCCAGACGCGGCAGCTCCGCGTCGGCGACGGCGGGCAGGGCGAAGGTCGTGGCGGCGCCTTTCTTCGATGGGTCGATCGAGCCACCCGCCCGCGCCTCGGCCCAGTCGTAGACTGTGCGCCAGTCGGCGGTCCGCACCGGCCGCGCCAGCGGCAACACGAGACGGTACTTCGGATGATCCCGGGTGTGCGACCAGGTGCTGTGGAGGACGTGGAAGTAGTCCGACCAGGCGGCCGACGCGTCGTCCGGCGACAGGCCGCTGTCGTAGTCGAGCACCAGGCACGAGAGGTGGATGACATCTTCGCTGCGTCGCTCGGCCACGTCGACATAGAGCGTCGGCGACCACAGCCGCAGATCGCGCTTCGGCGCTGCCCGCGCCTCGGCCCGCAGGTGAGCCGCGGCCTCGTCGATTCCCCTCCGTGGGTCGTCGCCCCTCGCCGCGGCCTCCGCGCGCGCTCGCTCGAGCGCCGACCAGGCCGCGCCGGCGCGCGTCTCACCGGCCGTGATCGTGCGCAGCGCGGCGTCGATCTGCCGCTCGACCCGTGCCACTGAAGCCTGCGTCTTCGGCTTGACGATGAACCGCGTCAGCCCGCCGATCAGCGCTTCGAGCGACACGACGTCCTGCAGCGGCGTCGTGTCGAAGACTCGCTGGAACGTGGCGACGGCGAAGCGCGTCCGAGACATCGCGAGCGCTCCCGCTTTCAGGATGCTTCGACAGACTGGCGAGTTTTGGCCATCGAAGAAGGCTACCACCCATCCTCGAGGTCGAGAGCCTCGTAGAATGGGCTGATGAGCGAACCACCGACTCCACCGACGAAGGATTCGCCGAGCCGCCTCCGCACGGTGCGTCGCTGGCTGCTCGAGGCGATGCTCATCGTCGGGCTCGCGGCGATCGCGCTGACGCTCGTCGGTCGTCTCCGCGCGCCGACGTTGCCCGAGGTCGCGCCCGGTTTCGAGCTGACCGCGCTCGACGGTTCGAGCGTGCGGCTCGACGACCTGCGCGGGCGCACGGTGGTGCTGAATTTCTGGGCCGAGTGGTGCCCGCCGTGCCGGACCGAGATTCCTTCGTTCTCGCGCTTTGCCCGCAACAATCCGGAGATCGCCGTGCTCGGTCTGGCGGTCGACGGTACCCTCGAGGAGTTGCGCGTGTCGCGCCGTGAGCTCGGCATCGACTATCCGGTTCTACGCGCCGACGACGCGACGGTGGCGGCGTACGGTGTGTCGAGTCTTCCGACGACGGTGATCGTCGATCCCGAAGGGCGCATCCGCACGGCGCATGCCGGCATGCTCTTCCGGCCGCAGCTCTGGTGGCTGACCCGCTGAGCCGACGTCCAAGTGAGCCGCGATCGGGCCCTCGGGCTCTGCTATGATCCCGGCTCTCGTGCTCGACCCGACCAAGGAATCGCCGATGACGACGCGACGGGCCGAAGGGGCGGCGGCGTTCTTCCTCTTCCTGTTGCTGGCCGCCCTTTGGCTGCTGCTCTCAGGCCACTATTCGTTCCATCACCCGCTCCTGCTAGGGTTTGGGACCGCGTCGGTGGCGCTGGTGGTCGCTCTCGCCTGGCGCATGGGGCTGGTGGATCTCGAGTCGATGCCGTTCCACTGGCTGCATCGCTTGTTCGCGTACTTGCCCTGGCTCGCCCTGCAGGTCGTTCTCTCGAGCGTCGACGTGCTGCGCCGGGGTCTGGCGCGTGATCCCGACGTCGATCCGCGGACGATCACGATCGAGGGTAGCCAGCGGAGTGATTTCGGGCTCGTCTCATATGCCAACTCGATCACCCTGACGCCCGGCACCACCAGCCTCGATTCGGACATCGACGCCGACACCATCACCGTCCATGCGCTTTCCCCCGAGGGGGAAGCGGAGCTGCGCGAGGGAGAGATGGATCGACGGGTGTGCCGAGTGGAGGGCAGCTGATGGTGTCGGTGGCGATGATCGGCATCCTGCTGTGCATGGCGCTCCTGATCTACCGGGCGCTGACGGCGAAGATGATCTTCGACCGCATCCTCGTGATCAATTCCTTCGGCACCAAGACAGTGCTGATGATCGCAGTGCTCGGCTTTCTCGAGGGGCGCCCTGACTTCCTCGATCTGGCGCTGGTCTATGCGCTGATGAACTTCATCGGCACCATCGCCGTGTTGCGCTTCACCCACTACGGCGACCTGAGAGCTCTGGACCGCGCGACTGCGCGCACCGAGCCTCCGATGCACGACGGGCTCGAGGCCGAGGCGGCGCGCGGTACGGCGGAGGCCGGATGAGCTGGGCCGTGGTGCTCGAGGTCGTCTCGTGGCTGTTGCTCGGCGCGGGAGCGCTGGTGATCGCCGGTGGAGGCGTCGCCATTCTGCGCATGCCGACCTTTTATACCCGCGTTCACGCCGCCGGCGTCAACGAGACCCTCGGTCCGGGACTGATCCTCGCCGGCCTGGTGCTGCGGGCCGAAGGCCAGATCGAGCCGATCATCAAGCTGGTGTTGATCTTCCTCTTCCTTGTGCTCACCGGCCCGCTCTCGACCCATGCGCTCGCCAAGTCGGCCTTCAAGGGAGGGGTCGAGCCCGGCGCCTACCAACGCGGCCGAAACGTCGCCGCTCGGGACCAGGGAGAGGAGGCGCCGTGACCGCGTTCATGGACGTGCTCCTCTTCGGCTTTCTGCTGGTGACGGCGATCGGCATCGTACGCACGCGCGATCTCTTCGCCGCCGCGATGCTCGGCAGCCTCTTCAGCCTCCTTTCGGCCGGGCTCTTCATGGTGATGGACGCCGCGGATGTCGCCTTCACCGAAGCCGCGGTCGGTGCCGGCATCTCGACCGTGCTCTTCCTCGCCACCCTCGGCCTCACTCACAAGAACGAGCGCGACCGTCCTGGGCCTCGCATGGTGCCGCTACTGGTGGTCACAGCCACCGGTGCGTTGCTCGTGTGGGGCACTCTCGACTTGCCCGAGTACGGTGATCCCGACGCGCCGGCGCACACCTACATGACGCCGCGTTTTCTCGACGAGACGCCGCGCGAGATCGGCATTCCGAACATCGTCACCGCGGTGCTCGCGTCATACCGAGGCTACGACACCTTCGGCGAAGCGACCGTGGTGTTCACGGCCGCGCTCGGCGTGCTCTTACTGCTCTCGAACCGTCGCCGCGAAGATGGCGAGGAGGAGAGCACAGAGCCCGTCGTGTCGAGTGGACTGCGCGCTCTGCGAGAGCAGGTGCAGCGCGGCCAGCAGCAGGTGCCCGAGATGCGCAATCGGATCCTGCGGATGAGCGTGCGGCCGTTGATTCCGGCGATCATGCTCTTCGGTCTCTATGTCCAGTTCCACGGCGACTACGGACCGGGCGGCGGCTTCCAGGCGGGCGTCATCTTCGCCGCTGGAGTCGTGCTCTACGGCCTCGTCTTCGGTCTCGAGCGCACCCGCCGCGCCTTTCCCTCCGACGTGATCGAGGCCGCTATCGCCGGGGGCGTGTTGCTCTATGGCTCGGTCGGTGTGGTGTCGATTCTGCGTGGCGGCAATTTCCTCGACTACGACGTCTTGGCCGAGGTTCCGAGCCACGGTCAGCACCTCGGCATCATCCTCATCGAGCTCGGGGTCGGCATCACCGTCGCCGCGGTGATGCTCGGTCTCTTCCTCCTCTTCGCCGCGCGCGGGCTGCGCCGGCCGAGCCGCGAGGCCTGACCGCCATGCTCACCGACGTCTCTCCGGGCCTGTTCAACTACTGGGCGGTGATCGTGCTCATGATGACCGGGCTCTATGTCGTGATGGCGAAGCCCAATCTGGTGAAGAAAGTGCTCGGTCTGATGCTCTTCCAGGTGTCGGTGATCATGCTCTACATCACGCTCGGCAAGGTGCGCGGGGGCACGGTCCCGATCCTGATCGACGACGCGCCCGACGCGGTGTACTCGAATCCGCTGCCGCACGTGTTGATGCTGACGGCGATCGTCGTCGGCCTGGCGACGACGGCGCTGGCGTTGGCGCTGGTGGTGCGCATTCACGAGGAGTACGGCACGCTCGAGGAAGACGAGATCCGCGACATCGAGAACGAGGTCGGTCAACGCGAAGACGAGGCGAGCGCGTGAACGATCTTCTCGCATGGCTCGGCGAGCCGGTAGTTCAGCAGCTTCCGATCCTGCTGGTCATCTTGCCGATGATCACCGCGCCGCTGTGCGTGCTCGTGCGTCACCGTCGCTTCGCCTGGGCGATCGCGACCGCGGTCACCTGGTGCACTTTCGTGCTCGCGCTGGCGCTGCTCGAGCTGGTGCTCGAGACGGGGACACTGTCGTATGCGGTCGGCGGCTGGCCGCCGCCGTGGGGCATCGAGCTGCGCGTCGAGCCGGTGAACGCCTGGGTGCTCTTCATCGTCAGCGGTGTCTCGGCCGTGGTGCTCACGGCGGCGCCGCGCAGCTTCAACCAAGAAGTGCCGCACGGCCGCCACTACCTTGCGTACGGCACGTTCCTCTTGTGCATGACCGGCCTGCTCGGCATGGCCAGCGCCGGCGACGCCTTCAACGTCTTCGTGTTCCTCGAGATCTCGTCGCTCTCGGCCTACGCCCTGGTGGCGCTCGGGCGCTCGCGCCGTGCTCTCACGTCGGCGTTCCGCTACCTGATGATGGGCACGACCGGTGGCACCTTCATCCTGCTCGGAGTCGGTCTGCTCTACGCCGCCACGGGAACACTCAACCTGCACGACCTGTCGCAGCGTTTGGTCGGGCTCGAGGATAGCCGCACGGTGCTCGTCGCCCTCGCGTGCATCGTCGTCGGCACGACGATCAAGCTGGCGCTGCTGCCGCTCGGCGCCTGGCTGCCCAACGCCTACACCTTCGCGCCGTCGGTGGTGACCGCGTTTCTCGCCGCCACCGCCACCAAGGTCGCCTATTACGTGCTGGTGCGCTTCGTCTATCGCGTCTTCGGCACCGAGGTCGCCTTCGAGCGGCTGCACCTCGACGACGTGCTGCTGCCGCTCGCCCTGGTGTCGATGTTCCTCGGCTCGGTGCTGGCGATCTACGAGCCCGACGTCAAGCGCCTGCTCGCCTATTCGAGCCTGGCGCAGATCGGCTACATGGTGCTCGGCCTGGCGCTCGCCTCGTCGACCGGGCTCACCGGCGGGATCGTCCACCTGTTCAACCACGCGCTGATGAAGAGTGGTCTCTTTCTCGTGCTCGCCTGCATCGCGCTCCGCGTCGGCGGCACGCGCCTCGACGACTTCGCCGGCCTGGGCCGCTGCATGCCGTGGACCGCCGGCCTCTTCGTCGTCGGCGGTTGCAGCCTGATCGGCGTGCCGCTCACCGTCGGCTTCGTCAGCAAGTGGTACCTGGTGCGCGCCGCGCTCGAACAGGGGCGCGGGCTCATCGCCTTTCTGATCCTGGTCAGCTCGCTGCTGTCGCTGGCCTACGTGTGGAAGGTGGTGGAGACGCTGTACTTCCGCGCCGGCCCGAGCCCTCGCACCATTCGCGAGGCGCCACTCGGTCTGCTGCTGCCCGCCGCGTTCTTGATCGTGGCGACGGTCTACTTCGGGATCTTCACCGAAGACACGGTCGGTGTCGCCGTCCATGCCGCGGAGCTGCTGATCGAGGGGCCGTTGCCCGTGGACTCGGCGACTGTCGTCGGAGCGTCGCCTTGAGTGGCCTCACGCCTGAGACCGCGATCGCCGTCGGCCTGCTCGGCCCGCTGGTGGTGGGCGTTTTGCTCGTTGCCACCGGACGCTGGCCGAACCTGCGCGACGGTTTGAACCTGGTCGGCGGGACGGGCGTCTTCCTGGCCGTGCTGCGCGGCCTCTACCCGGCGGTCGCCGCCGGCGAGCGACCGACGCTCGAGCTGGTCGAGGTGCTGCCCGGGCTGGCCTTGGCATTTCGCGTCGAGCCGCTCGGTTTGCTCTTCGCGCTCGTCGCCTCGGGGTTGTGGATCGTCACCTCGCTCTACGCCGTCGGCTACTTGCGCGGTCACCACGAAGGCCACCAGACGCGCTTCTTCCTCTGCTTCGCCGCCGCCATTTTCGGTGCGCTCGGCGTCGCATTCGCGGCCAACGTCTTCACGCTCTTCGTCTTCTACGAGCTGATCACACTGTCGACTTACCCGCTGGTGACTCACCATGGCACGGCCGACGCGCAGCGGGCCGGCCGCGTCTACCTCGGTGTCTTAATGTCGACGTCGATCGGCTTCTTGCTCCTCGCCATGGCGTGGACCTACAGCGTCGCCGGCACGCTCGACTTCCGCGCCGGCGGCATCCTCGGCGAGGCGCCGCGCGGTCTGCTGGCGCCGCTGCTCGCGCTCTATGCGTTCGGTGCGGCGAAGGCCGCGCTGATGCCCTTCCACCGGTGGCTGCCGGCGGCGATGGTGGCGCCGACCCCGGTGAGCGCGCTGCTGCACGCCGTGGCGGTAGTGAAGGCGGGCGTCTTCACCGTGACCAAGGTTGTGGTCTACGTGTTCGGGCTCGATCTCCTGCGGGACACCGGCGCCGCCGACTGGCTGCTCGCGGTGGCGGCGTTCACGCTCCTCGCTGCGTCGGTGATCGCGCTCTACCAGGACAATCTCAAGCGCCGTCTGGCGTACTCGACCATCAGCCAGCTCGCGTACATCGTGCTCGGTGCCGCGCTGCTGGCGCCGCGCGCGGTCCTCGGCGCGGCGCTGCACATCGTGATGCACGCCTTTGGCAAGATCACGCTGTTCTTCTGTGCCGGCGCCATCGACGTCGCCGCGCATCGCAAGAAGATCAGCCAGATGCACGGCATCGGGCGGCGCATGCCGATCACCATGCTCGCATTCTTCGTCGGCTCCCTGTCGGTCGCCGGCATCCCGCCGACCGGCGGCGCCTGGTCGAAATGGCTGTTGGCGGAAGGGGCGGCCGACGGCTCTCGCCTGGTGGCGGTGTTGATCTACATGAGCAGCTCGCTGCTGGCGCTCGGCTACCTGATGCCGGTGGTCGCCAAGGCGTTCTTCCTGCCGCCGGCCGCGGAAGACGAGTTCGCGCAAGCGCCCGGCCGTGCCGAACCGCTGCTGTGCGTGCTGCCGCCGGCGCTCACCGCCATCGGCTGCATCGCGCTCTACTTCGGTGCCGACTCGATCCTTCGCCTGCTCGAGGGGATGCTTTAGAAGGACGATGCCACGATGAGCAATCACCCGACCATTCCGCCGCGCATCGCGCGCGGCCTCTACGCCGTCTGCGCGGCGCTCTTCGTGCTCGGTGTCGTGATCGCGGCGACCACGCATACCTTCGACCACGCGCACTACGGCTTCGAGCGCTGGCCGGGTTTCTATGGCCTGTTCGGATTCGCTTCGTTCGTGTTCATCGTCTTCGCCGCCAAGCTGCTGCGCCGGCTGGTGATGCGCCCCGAGGACTACTACGGCGACGACCGGCCGATCGACGGGCCGATGAAAGACCTTTGAGAGCGACTCCGTGCACGACCTTCTGAGCCTCCTGCCCCCCGGAACGCCGATGTTCGTCGGTGGCTTGCTGCTTCTCCTGCTGCCTCGGCGGCGGCATGCGGCGAGCGGGGTGACGGCGGCGGGCGCCGCGGCGGTGGTGTTGGTGGTGCTCGACTACCTGCACCTGCTGTCGCTGCCGGTCGGCACGGTGGTCACGGTCGAGGCGCTGGGCTACACGCTCACGCCGCTGCGCGTCGACCGTCTCGCGCTGGTGTGGGGACACGTCTTCCACCTGGCGGCTCTGGTGGCCGCGCTCTTCGCCCTACACGTCGGCGACCGCTGGGGCGGACGGCGCCAACAGGCGGCGGCGATGATGTACGCCGGCGCCGCGATCGGCGCGGTGTTCGCCGGTGATTTCGCGACCCTCTTCCTGTACTGGGAGCTGACGGCGATCACGTCGGTCGTGCTGATCTGGGCGCCCGAAGAAGGCAACCGCGATCGCGACGAGCGCACGTGCTTCCGAGCCGGGATGCGCTACCTGCTGATCCAGGTCACTTCGGGCGTGGTGTTGCTCGCCGGCGTGCTGCTGCGTCTTGCCGATGCCGGCGCCGGCCGGGTCGACGCGGAGAATCCTCTGAGCTTCGGCGCATTGGCCTCGGGCGACATCTTCGAGGCGTCGCTGGCGACGCAGCTGATCTTTTGGGCCTTCGGCATCAAGGCGGCGTTTCCGCTGTTGCACAACTGGCTGCAGGACGCCTACCCGAAGGCGACCAGCACCGGCTCGGTCTTCCTCTCGGCGTTCACCACCAAGATGGCGATCTACGCTCTGGCGCGCGCCTTCGCCGGGGTCGATCTCTTGATCCCGCTGGGCGTCGCGATGACGGCCTTTCCGATCTTCTATGCTGTCATCGTCAACGACCTGCGCCGCGTCCTCTCTTACAGCCTCAACAACCAGCTCGGCTTCATGTGCGTCGGTGTCGGCATCGGCACCGAGCTGGCGCTCAACGGTGCCGCCGCGCACGCCTTCGCCCACATCCTCTACAAGAGTCTGCTCTTCCAGGCGGTCGGTGCGGTGATCTACCGTGTCGGCACCGCCAAGGCGACGGAGCTCGGTGGCCTCTATCGCACCATGCCGTGGACGACGGCGTTCTGCATCGTCGGCTCGGTGTCGATCTCGGCGTTCCCGCTCACCAGCGGCTTCGTCACCAAGTCGATGATCGTCTCGGCAGCGGCCGAGGAGCATCTCACCTGGGTCTTCCTGGCGCTGCTCTTCGCCAGCGCCGGCGTGCTCGAGCACTCGGGCATCAAGATTCCGTACTTCGCCTTCTTCGCCCACGATTCGGGCCAGCGTCCGCGCGAGGCGCCTTGGCACATGCTGCTGGCGATGGGCCTGACGGCCACCGGCTGCCTGGCACTCGGTATCTTCCCTGGCCTGGTCTACGGCCTCCTGCCCTTCGAAGTCGACTACGTGCCGTACACGGCGCTGCACGTGGTGACCCAGCTCCAGCTCCTGCTCTTCGCCGCCGCCGCGTTCCCGGTCCTGCTCTGGCTCGGCGTGTACCCGGCAGAGAAGCGCGCCATCAATCTCGATGTCGACTGGCTCTATCGCCGCGCAGCGCCGGCCGTCTTCGCTCGTCTCGGAGCAATGGTGCAGGCCGGGTGGAGTCGCCTCGGCGATGCCTGGGGCTCGGCCGCGCGCCGGCTGCGTGCCGGACTCGACGCCTCAGTCGGCCCGCAGGGCTTCTTCGGCCGCACCTGGACCGTGGGGCAGATCACCATCTGGTCGGCGGTGATGCTCACCGTATACCTCGTCGTCGAATTTCTCTGGAGTCTCGCCAGTGTCTGAACCTGATGCCAAGCCCTCGTACGACCAGCTCTTCCGCCTCGACGGCCGGGTCGCCATCGTCACCGGCGGCAGCCGCGGCATCGGTGCCGCCATCGCCAAGGGGCTAGCCGCCCACGGCGCCCGGGTCGTCGTCGCCTCGCGCACGCTCGAGAGCCTCGAAGAGGTCGCGGCCGAGATCCGCGACACCGGCGGTGAGGCGCTACCGATCGCGTGCCACACCGGCCATGCCGCGGAGGTCGCGCGCCTGGTCGCGGGCACGGTCGAGGCTTTCGGTCAGGTCGACGTGCTGGTCAACAACGCGGCGACCAACCCACACTTCGGTCCGCTGTTCACCGCCGACGAGGGGCGCTGGCGCAAGACCTTCGAGGTCAACCTCGAGGGCTACTTCGCCTGTGCCCGCGCCGTCGCCGAGCATCTCGTGGAGCGCGGCGCCGCCGGCTCGATCCTCAACGTCGCGAGCGTCCTCGGTCTCGCGGCGTCGCCGATGATGGGCGTTTACGGCATGACCAAGGCGGCCGTCGTGTCGATGACGAGGACCCTCGCCCAGGAGCTCGGCGGTCGAGGGATCCGCGTCAACGCGATCGCTCCGGGCGTCGTCGACACCCGCTTCGCCAAGGCGCTGGTCGAAGACGACGCCTACCGGGCCGCCTACGACGCCCGCGCCATGCTCGGCCGTCCGGCGCTGCCGCGCGAGATCGCCGGCACCGCCGTCTATCTCGCCTCGGACGCGTCGAGCTACGTCACCGGTCAGACCCTGGTCGTCGACGGTGGCTTCCTCGGCGCCACCTGACGCTATCCTTGGTTCAGCTCAGGTGCGACGGTATCGAGCGAGTCGTGTTTCGCGCGCGGTGTGGACAAGGTCGAGGATGAAGACACACTTCGACTGATCGTCGACAACGTAGAAGACTCGATACGGACGGATGAGCTTCGAGTAGAGGGGGCGGCCTCGCCGCTCCGACCAGATTGCAAAAGCCTTCGGCATCGACTCGAGCCGATCGATCGATTGCAGGGTACGATCGAGCCAGGACTCGGCCCGCCCGAGACCATCTCGTTCAGCGATGAAGTGAGCCGCTTCGCGCAGGGCTGCTTTCGCTTCGGGCATCAGGCGCACCCGGTATGTCATCACAGATCGAGACCGAGCTCCGCCGCGACCTCGCGAATTGCCTGGCGCGCGTCTTGCCCCTCGTCACCAGACTCGATGCGCGAAATCGCCTGATCCCACATATGGCCTCGGTCCAGGGACAAGGCCATCGCATCATAGGTTTCAGGGCTCATCACGACCATCGCTTCACGTCCCGCATCAGTGATCGTCTCGATCTCTCCTTGCGCGATCCGCTCGATGTGGTCATGAGGGTTTTGGCGAAGATCGGATAGCGAATAGGTCTCAGGTGCGCGGTCGGCTTTGCTGCTTCGATGACTCATCGACACTCCTCTCGGCCAGAGTGTCCACTATATCCGGTGCTCGGCGATCGCACGAAGGTGGTTGGCTGATCGTCGCGCTGCGCGGCGGCGTGCGATGACGGTCAGCGCGGCGAGGCCGAGCGCGAGACCGAGGAGAGCGAGACTGATGGAGTCGAGGGTCGGGATCTCGGCAAGTGTCAGGTCGTCGGCGCACCGCGCCCAAAAGAAATAGCTCCTCAGATCGGGATCGAAGAACAAAGGCTCGGCCGAGCTGAAGACGAACGACGTTCCGTCGCCCGAAAGGAACGGGAAGACCGAATGATCGCCGAAGAGGAGCGTTTCTTCGCGCGTCTCCGAGTCCAGGAAGTAGAGCCCGTAGTCGAACGCACCCGGGGCCGGCAGGAAGTCGTGATCGAGCAGGATCGGATCCGTCACGTCGTCGTTGGCGGCCAACGAGTCGATCGCCGTCAACGAAGTACTGGCCGTCAGCTGTGTGAGGCCTCCACCGCGCCGCCAGAGGAACGCCTCTCTCAAGAGCTCGGGGTTGTCGCCGGTGAGATTCAGATTGCTCTGGAACACGATTCGGTCGCCGTCGGCCGAAACCTCGACATCGTCGAATGACAGGCTGTTCGTTGCGGCGGAGACATCGGTGATCTGCTCGTAGCCGGTGTCGGGCGTGAAGAGAAAGATCTCGTGGCTGCCGTCCGCATTGCTGCCGGGCACGAAGTATTCGGCCGAGACGAGGGCGAAGAGTGAGAAGTCGGGTGCCGCGTCTCGCAGCCCAGCGTCGAACGCGAGGAGTGGTGTCGACGTTCCGTCGCTGGGGTCGAAGATGACCCAAGCCCCGGAGCGGGTCAGGAGAACGCGGCCGTCCTCCGCAGTCCGCCTGGAGATGAAGAGCAAACCCGGGCCCGAAGTCAGCTGGGTCACCGTCCCGGTCTCGAGCTCGATGGAATAGAGTTGGCGGTTGCCGTCCGGAGTGCCTCCCGTCGGGTCGAGGTCGGTCACCAAATAGACGACAGAGCCATCATAAGAGACGGCCGCGGCGACAGCTCCGCTTTCCGTGAACGAGGTGAGTTGGTCGACTCCGGATCCGGGCGTGAACGTGAAGGCTTGCCAGATCTCGTCCGGGTTCTTGCCGGTGAGGTCGCGCTCGGAGGTGAAGGCGACTCGCTTGCCGTCGTACGAGATGGATGCGTTCTGGGGAAAATCGGTGACCGGGCCGATCGCTTCGAACTGGCAAGTCTGGGCGCTGGCGAAGCCGCCGACAAAGAGACAGGCGAGGAAGCTGGCAGAGAGGGCTCGATGGAGGCATCGTCTGGTGGGCATGCAGGTGTGTCCTCCGATGACTATGTGTTCTTAGCATGGAACGCGCCAGTAGACGCCGAGCTCCGCAGCCCCTCGAGGTCAAGGGTCGGTCAAGGCATCGAGCTCGGCGGCGGTGATCAGCCGCGACGAGTCGGAGCGCAGGGAGCAGGCCCAGCGAGCGGCGATCTGGCCACGACGGATCGGCTCGTCGAGCGGGCGGCCTTCGAGCACGTGGGCGACGAGCAGGCCGACGGCGAGCGAGTCACCGGCGCCGTTGGTGTCGACGACAGGATGGTCGTCGGCCCATGCACCGAGGTCGGGCGGAGGAATGCGACGGATGCCGTCGGTGGTGCCGACGGCGCAGCCGCGCGCCCCCATGCCGACCACGACCAGCTCGGCGCGCCCGCTCAGGTAGTGCTCGATCAGCGGCTCGGGCTCGGGGTGGTTGGCGGCCGAGGCGAAGAGGATGTCGGCGGCCTGCACGAAATCGAAGCGGTAGGCGTCGTCGGGATCGACGACGTCTTGTAGGTCGACGGCGAGCACCACCCCTTCCTCGCGCATTACAGGCAGCACGTGCCGCGCCCAGTCGGCGAGGTGCACATGCGCCAGGCGCGCGCCAGCGAAGAGCGGACGTAGACTCTCGGGATCGACCGTGAGCTGCATGTGCCCTTTGGGGTCGTAGACGTTGCGCCGCATGCCCGCGCGCGACATCAAGTTGACGCTGCGCGCGGTGCCGGCCGGATCCGTACCGAGGCCTCGCAGGTCGACGCCATCGGCCGCGAGCTCGGCGCGCACGTGGCGCCCCGAGAAGTCGTCACCGACATGGCCGATGAAGGCGACGCTCCGGCCGAGGCGGGCGTAGCCGCGGGCGCTGTAGCCGCCCGCCTGACCGACGCAGTCGCGCACATCGGCGAAGGTGACCTCGGCGCCGGTGCGCGTCGCCGCCAGCGCCGAGGCCGCATCGGCGGCGTCGAACGAGTCGATGGGCAGGTACGCGTTGGTGTCGATGCCGACGTTGCCGACAACGACGACTTCAGGCTGAGTCATCGGTTCCGGTCTGCGCGCCACTCATCGTTCGACTCAGGCATCGTGCGCGCGCCGTGCCAGCTGGCCACGCAGATCGTCGAGCAGCGCGTCGACCGCAGCACGGAGTTGGTCGAGCGAACCGGAGTTGTCGACGATGCGGTCGGCGCCGTCGCGCCGCTGTGCACCGTCGCCCTGGGCGGTGAGGCGGGCGCGCGCCTGCCCACGGCTCAGCCCACGCTCGACGGCGCGCTCGAGGCGCAGGTCTTCGGGCGCCTCGACGCTCACCACGAGATCGAAATCGGGCGGGTATCCGGCTTCGACGAGAAGCGTCGCCTCGAGCACCACGATGCCGCCGGCCTCCTCGGCGAGCTCGCGGAAGCGTCGACGCACGAGCGGGTGGATCGCCGCCTCGAGACGCGCGCGCGCAGCGTTGTCGCTGAAGACGATGGCGGCGAGCGCCGGGTGGTCGACTCCGCCCTCTTCGGTGAGCACCTCGGCGCCGAAGAGCTCACCGACCGCACGCGCGCCGGCGCCGCCGGGAGCGTAGAGCTCGGCGACGACTCGATCGGCATCGACCACCGTGCAGCCGGCCTCGTCGAGCCAGCGCGCCACCGTCGACTTGCCGCTTGCCAGCCCGCCCGTCAGGCCGACCAGCAAGCGCGGTTCCTGCGATGCGCTCGTCACTCGGAGTCCAGCCCGGCGCGGCGACGGGCTGCGGCGAGGGTGTTGGCGATCACCATCGCCACCGTCAGTCGGCCGACACCGCCCGGCACCGGCGTGATCGCCGCCGCCTTGGGCGCGGCGTGGTGGTAGTCGACGTCGCCGACCACGCTGTAGCCCCGCTTGGCGAAGCCACGCCGGCGCTTCTCGTTACCGGGATAGAGCTCGGCGAGGAGCTCTGAGTCTTCGATGCGGTTGATGCCGACATCGATCACCACGGCTCCGTCCCGCACGTGGTCGGGCCCGATCATCGCCGTGCGGCCGACCGCCGCGATCAAGAGATCGCCGCTGCGGCAGACCGCCTCGAGGTCACGCGTCCGCGAGTGACACACGGTCACGGTGCAGTGCTCGCGCAGCAGCAGCGCCGCCATCGGCTTGCCGACAATATTGCTGCGACCGACGATCACCGCGTGTCGGCCCTGGAGCGGCACCTGGTAGCGATGCAACAGCTCGATCACGCCCGACGGCGTCGCCGGCGCCAGGGCTGGGCGCCCGCTCCACAGTCGTCCGACGCTCGCCGGATGGAAGCCGTCGACGTCTTTCGCCGGGTCGACGAGATCGAGAATCGCCTTCGCGTCGACCTGGCGCGGCAGCGGCAGCTGCACCAGCACGCCGTCGACCGAATCGTCGGCGATCAGCGTGCGCACCGTGTCGGCCACGGTGTCGTGCGTCACCTCGGCATCGAGGCGCAGGGTCTCGCCCAGGATGCCGACGCGCTCGCAGCCGCGTGCTTTCGAGGCGACGTACGTGGCCGATGCCGGATCGTCGCCGACGAGCACTGCGACCAGCTTCGGCTGCCGTCCGACGCGCTCGACGAACTCGGTGACATGCTCGCCGACCTCGGCGAGAATGTGGCTCGACGTCAGCTTGCCGTCGAGGCGTCGACCGCGGGCGTCGGGGTCGAAGGGGGTGATCTCGTCCAGGGGTTTCTCAGCCATCGCTTCTCCGGATCGCCGCAAGGTCTGTGGTTCTGGGCCCGGAGAGGAGACTATCGCGCCGCAGCTGTTGGCGAACGCCCCGTCGACGTCTTGACAGGCCGTTGGTGCCTTGCATATCATCGGCGACCCTTCGCGCCGCGAAGGCCGGTCTTTGGTGCGCCTGCCGAGCTCCCGTATCCGCAGATCTCCACGCTCGGCGCCTCACCCCGATCGAACCACAGCCCGGTGCTCCCACCCAGCCCCGCCCCGTGGCAGTGGCCCTCCAGACCGCGAGCAAAGACAGAATTCTCGATCCCGCAGGAAGTCGAGCATGAACAAGACCTATAGCCCGAAGAGCGCCGACATCGAAAGCCAGCGGCAGTGGCTGGTGGTGGACGCGGCGGGGCTGCGACTGGGCCGGATCGCCTCCGTCGTCGCCAGCACGCTGCGCGGCAAGCACAAGCCGATCTTCACCCCGCACGCCGACACCGGCGACTTCGTCGTCGTCGTGAACGCCGACAAAGTGGTGCTCACCGGCAAGAAAGAAGACCAGAAGATTTACTACCGACACAGCGGACGCCCGGGCGGTCTCAAGGACGAGACCGCACGCGAGTTGCGCGAGCGTCAGCCGCAGCGGCTGGTCGAGCTCGCCGTGAAGCGCATGCTGCCGAAGAACGCTCTCGGCCGCAAGATGCTCCGCAAGCTCAAGGTCTACGCAGGCCCCGAGCATCCGCACCAGGCGCAGCAGCCCGTGCCGCTCGACGTCACCGCGGCACAGCTGTGATGTCGAAGCCACAGAGCTCCACGAGGAGGAAGCCTTGAGCGAAGTCCAGCAATACGGCACCGGCCGCCGCAAGACCGCCACCGCGCGGGTCTTCCTGCGCCCGGGCAGCGGTGAGATCGTCGTCAACAAGCGCACGCTCGACACCTACTTCAGCAACGAAGTGCTGAAGATGATCGTCAAGCAGCCGCTCGAGCTGACCGAGACGGTCGAGACCGTCGACATCTACGCGTCGGTCGTCGGCGGCGGCATGGCCGGCCAGGCCGGCGCCCTCCGCCACGGCATCACGCGGGCGCTCATCGAGCACGACGAGTCGCTGCGCCCGCAGCTGAAGGCCGCCGGATTCGTCACGCGCGATCCTCGCAAGAAGGAGCGCAAGAAGTACGGCATGAAGGGCGCCCGCGCGCGCTACCAGTTCAGCAAGCGCTGAATTCAGGAGGATTCGCCTTGGTCAATCTCAGAATGCGCGACCTCCTCGAAGCGGGGGTCCACTTCGGTCATCAAACCCGGCGCTGGAATCCGAAGATGCGTCGCTTCATCTTCGGCAAGCGCAACGGGATCTACATCATAGACCTGCAGAAGACGCTCCGGCATTTCCATCGTGCCGCCGAGTTCGTCTACGCTCTCGGTCGCGAGAATCGCAAGATCCTCTTCGTCGGCACCAAGCGCCAGGCGGCCGAGCCGATCGCGCAAGAGGCGCGGCGCAGCGGTCAGTACTTCGTCACCCACCGCTGGCTGGGCGGCACGCTGACCAACTTCGTCACCATCCGCGCGTCGGTCGACCGGCTCAAGGAGATCGAGAGCAAGCTCGAGGAAAGCGACTCGCCCCTGCTCAAGAAGGAGCGGCTGCGTCTCGACCGCGAGCGTCAGAAGCTGATGCGCAATCTCGAGGGCGTGCGCGACATGACGTCGCTGCCCGACGCTCTCTTCGTCGTCGATCCGAAGCGCGAGGCGATCGCGGTGCGGGAAGCGAACAAGCTCGGCATTCCGGTGATCGGAATCGTCGACACGAACTGCGATCCCGAGCTCGTCGACTTCGTGATTCCGGGCAACGACGACGCCATCCGCACGATCCGCCTTTTCTCGGCCAAGATCTCCGACGCCTACCTGGCGGGTGCGGGCAAGCTGCAGGAAGAAAAGATGATTCGCGCCAAGGACGCGCCGGAGCCCACGGGGCCGGCCGCCGCGGCGCCTGCCGAGGCCGCGCCTGCTGAGGCTGCGCCGGAAGAGGCCGCGTCGTCCGACGAGGCTGCGCCCGCAGAGGCTGCTCCGGATGCCGCGGTGGTGGCGGACGAGGCTGCGACGGAAGTCGCCGAGGCGTCTGAGGAAGCCCCTGCGGCGACCGAAGAGCTCGAAACCGCAGCGGCTCCGGCCGAGGAGCCGGCCGCCGGTGCCGAGCTCGCCGAAGACGCACCTGGGGAGGCCGATGCCGGCACCCCCGATGAAGAGACCGAGACGACCGCCAGCTGATTCCGGCCCCGCGCCGAGCCCGCCCTGGGCACGAAAGGTCAGCCCGGCACTCGTCGGCGCTGACCTTTTCGTCGTCTGAGCCCTTTCGCTTCCGGTTCATCGCCCCTCCCGTGGGTGGCGAGCCGCGCCGCCGCCCGGCGGCGACCCCCCAGTTCACCCGACCGTTCCTCTAGATTTCAAACGAAGACAGCCGGCTCGTGCCGGCCCGGGAGAAGACCATGCAGGTGACCGCACAGATGGTGAAGGAGCTGCGCCAGCGCACCGGCGCGCCGATGATGCAGTGCAAGCAGATGCTGCAGGAGGCCGAGGGCGATATCGACAAGGCTGTCGATCTGCTGCGCAAGAAGGGCCTGGCGGCGGCTGACAAGAAGGCCGGTCGCCTCACCGCTGACGGTGCCGTTGGCTCGTACATCCATGGCAACGGCTCGATCGGCGTGCTCGTCGAGGTGAACTGCGAGACGGACTTTGTCGCTCGGACGGACGACTTCCAGAGCCTCGTGCGTGACATCGCGATGCACGTCGCCGCCGCCGAGCCGCGCTTCGTGCGCCGCGAAGAGGTGACCGACGACGTGCTCGCCCGCGAGCGCGAGATCTACGAGGAGCAGGTGCGTGCCGAGGGCAAGCCCGAGAATCTCGTCGATCGCATCGTCACCGGCAAGATGGAAAAGTTCTACGCCGAAGCCGTGCTGCTCGAGCAGCCGTTCGTGAAGAACCCGGACCAGACCGTCCAGCAGATGATCTCCGAGCGGATCGCCAAGATCGGCGAGAACATCCAGGTCCGCCGCTTCACCCGCTACAAGCTCGGGGAAGGCCTGGAGCGCAAGCAGGACGACTTCGCGGCCGAGGTCGCCGCCGCGGTCCAGGGAGCCTGAGCGTGGCTGCCGCCGAGGATCGCGAGTCGACCGGAGTCGTGTACCGGCGTGTCCTGCTGAAGCTCTCGGGCGAGGCGTTGATGGGCACGAAGAGCTTCGGGCTCGACGAGACCGTGGTCGGCCGGATCGCCGACGAGCTGCGCGACGCCGCGGCTCTCGGTGTCCAGGTCGCGATCGTCATCGGCGGTGGCAACATCATCCGTGGCCTGGCCGCCAGCCAGGCCGGCATCGACCGGGTCACGGGTGACTACATGGGCATGCTGGGCACGATGATCAACGCTCTGGCGTTGCAGGACGCGCTCGAGAAGCGTTCTGTCACCACCCGCGTGCAGACAGCGCTCGAGATCCGGGAGGTCGCCGAGACGTTCATCCGGCGCCGTGCCATCCGGCATCTCGAGAAGGATCGCGTCGTGATCTTCGCCGCCGGAACCGGCAGCCCGTTTTTCACTACCGACAGCGCCGCTGCGCTGCGCGCCAGCGAGATCAAGGCGGACGTCTTGCTCAAGGCGACCAAGGTACCGGGCATCTACAGCGCCGATCCGGAGAAGAATCCCGCCGCCGAGTTGCTCGAGCGGGTGACCTACCAGCAGGTGCTGGAGCGAAACCTGCAGTTCATGGACGCGGCGGCGATCAGCCTGTGCCGTGAGAGCCAGATCCCGATCCAGCTCTTCGACCTCTCGACCCAGGGCAACATCTTGCGCGTGCTGCGCGGTGAGCGCGTCGGTTCCTTCGTTGAGAACGACGCCGCCTGACGCGGGTCTGGCGAGACTAGGTCGCTGTCACCGTCGGTGAGACGGTGCCGAGCTCGGCGCGGTTGCGCAGGTCGCGGTAGCGAATCGTCGCGCTGCCGGAGAATCCCATCGGCATGGTGAACAGCAGGTCGTAGCGCTCGCCGGCGGCGACCAGCTGCTGCGTCTGGCCGGTGAGCGTGGTCGCCAGCGGCCGGCCATCGCTGGCGATCACGTCGAAGGTCAGGCCGCCGAAGTCGACCAGAGCCGGTACGTAGCTGAAGTTGGCGACGCGCACATGGACGACCTCGCCGGCCGCAGCCGTGATCGACGCCGTCGTGTCGGTGGCGACGTCGGCGCCGCTCCGGCCGTTGAGCATGAACAGATCGGGACGATAGCGCGTCGTGCGATTGTCGCTCCGCGTGATCGTCTCCCACGAGCTGTCGAACGTGTGCAGGTGCCACACGTACTCACGGTCGAACGTCGGTCCGCCGGCCCATGCGCGGTCGAGGCTACCGTCGGGCGGTCTGACGACGACGATGCCGTACATGCCGCGCTCGAGGTGCACCACCGTGTCGATGTGGCAATGGTAGATGTAGGTGCCGGCGTGGGGCGCGATGAACTCGTAGGTGAAGGGCGTGCCGAGATTCACCGCGTTGCCGACCCGGCCGAAACCACCGACGAAATCCGGGTCGGCGACGTAGCCCGAGGTGGAGGCGACGCCGTCGTTCGCCTGGTCGACGTCGAGGCCGTGCAGGTGAATCGTGTGCGGCATCGGAGAGTCGAGCGTGATCTGCACGAGCTGCCCCTCGACGCCCTCGATCAATGGGCTGGGCAGCACACGGTCGCCGTTGAAGCCGCCGGGATCGGGCGCCGCCGGCTCCTTGAAGAACCACGTGTCGATGGCGGAACCGCCGTCGAGATTGGTGACGCCGTCCATGCGCACGATGAAGTCGACGGACGGACCGATCGACGTGTAGGTGCGGGGGTCGGCGCCACGCACCGGTGCCGGAGGAACGAGGCTCGAAGGGCTCATGTCGCTGCTTTCTGGTCGTCGCTGCGGTGAAGAACGGGAGCGGCCGGCGGCGTCAGCCGACGGTGTTCGACCAGTCGCCTGTGCCGCCCGACTCGAAGCCGTCGGCGAAGAACGCGTTGGCGGCCAACATCAAAAGCGAGCCACCATGCGGGTCTAGATAGATGCCGTCGAAGGTGACGGCCGGTACGTAGTGGCTGTGCAAGGGAAAGACGCCGGGCTGATCGACGTTCAGGATCACGTCGGCCGAAGCGCCGATCTCGACCTGCACCGTATCTTTGCTGCGCACCGCGGTCTCGGGGGCCGACAGGCCGCCTTCCTCGCGCCGCGCTTCCACGTCTGCATGGTAACCGTGGAAGTGCATCGGGTAGGTGACCTGGCCGGCGACCAAGAAGCGCAGCGCCACGGCGTCGCCCACGACCATCGAGAGACGCGTGCTGCCGCTCTGGAGTGTGTCGGGAAAGCCGAGCCCGTTGACGATGAAGAAGTTCGGCTCGTAGTTGGCCATGTCGTAGCTGCCGCTGTCGCCTGCGTCGACCGCGGCGTTGAGCCGATCGTCGAAGTCCTGGTACATCAGGGTGTACTCGCGGTCGAAGCGCGGTCCGCCGCTGTAGAGACGCCTCGGCTCGCCCGGCGGTCGCACGACGAGCGGGGTCGCCAGGCCCATCGCGCGGCAGACCTCACCGGTCGGATCGAGCGGCGTGATGCCGTGCGCGAGATAGGTGCCGGCGGTGGGTGCGGTAAAAGTCACGGTGCGCGAGCCGCCCGGGGTCACCCACGTCGGCGGCCCTGACGTCACGCCCGGTACGACCAGATCGACGTTCTCGGCGAGCCCGTTGGTGAGCTCGAGCGACACCGAGTCTCCCTCGTCGACGACGAGCGCCGAAGGCAAGGCGCCGAGGCCCGAGCCGCCGGCGTCGACGAGCTGCCAGGTCGGAATCGTCGAGCCGTCGGCGAGTGTCTTCGCCACGGGCGATGCGGTGAATGCGGGCGCCGCTCCGCCGCGCACGACGAAGTTGCGTGCCCACAGCGGAAGGGTGAGCGCGGCCGCGCCGGCGAGGCCACCCTGGAGCAGACGCCGTCTGCTGACGGTGGGGCTCGAGGGCTCGTGATCGGTCGAGCGACGTCCCATGAAGTCTCCGGAGATCGATGGCGAGAAAAGGAAGGCCTTGGGGGGCAGCGATGAACAGAGCATATCGCTGCTGAGAACGCGGGATCGACACAAAGAATCCGCATCCTCTCTTACCTCCCGGCGTCCCGCGCGGAGCGCGCTCCCGATTGACACCGAACGACGCCCGCGAGAGGATCGACCGTCGCGCCCCGAGGGACTTCGCGCGTCGTCGAACCCGAGCCCGGTCAAGGAGTTGCCATGCAAGATCCGAAAGATTCGAACGAGGTCTTCCAGCACGTCGAAGTGATGATGAAGAAGGCCGTCGAGCACATGCACAACGAGATGAAGACGTTGCGCACCGGTCGCGCGTCGACGTCGATTCTCGACAATGTGATGGTCGACTACTACGGTACGCCGACGCCGCTGCGTCAGGTTACCAACCTGGCCGTCGCCGACGCCTCGATGATCACCGCGCAGCCCTACGACCCGAGCTCGATCGGTGCGATCGAGAAAGCAATCATGCAAGCCAACCTGGGGCTCAATCCGTCGAACGACGGCAAGGTGGTGCGGATCCCGATCCCACAGCTCACGGAAGAGCGGCGCAAGGAACTGGTGCGGGTGGCTCACAAGTACGCCGAAGAGAGCCGCAACGGTGTGCGCCAGGCGCGGCGTGAGGGCAACGACGGGCTGAAGAAGCTCGAGCAGGCCGGCGAGATCAGCCAGGACGACGAGCATCGCGGCTTCGACGAGGTGCAGAAGCTGCACGACAAGTACATCGGCGAGATCAACGTCGCGCTCGAGCACAAAGAGAAAGACATCCTGGTGGTCTGATCGGCGCGCTGACCGATCTGATCTGATGGCCTCCTCGTCCTCCGACTCGTTCGTCTTCGGCTTCCACCCGGTCCGCGAAGCTCTGCGCCATCGGCCGCACGAGGTGGCCGAGGTGTGGATCGCCGCGCGCCAGGGCAAGCGGCGCGCCGACATCGAGGGCCTGTGCCGGCGCCACGACATCCGGGCGCGCAATGTCGATCCCGCGAAGCTCGACGCGCGCGCCGGCGGCGGCAGTGGCGTTCAGGGCACCGTCGTCCATAACGGTTTCGGTGCCCTCGTGCGCGCCGCGGCGACCTGCGCGGGAGGCGGCGACCCGGACCTGGTCGTGCTGCTCGAAGACATCCAGGATCCGCGCAACCTCGGCGCCATCCTGCGAGTCTGCGAGGGGGCCGGTGTCGGCCGCGTGCTGGTGCGCGACCGCGGCTCCGCACCGGTCGGTGCCACCGCCGTCAAAACCTCTGCAGGTGCCGCCGAGTACCTCGACGTCGAGCGCATCACCAACTCGACGAATGAGATCCTGCGCCTGCGTGACGAAGGCTTCTGGATTTACGGCGCCGACGCCGCCGGCACCCCGCCATGGAGCCACGATCTCACCGGCAAGGTCGTCCTGGTGCTCGGCGGCGAGAGTAGCGGCCTACGCCGCCGCACGCGCGACAGCTGCGACGCTCTCGTCGGCCTGCCGATGCGCGGCCGCGTCGACTCCCTGAACGTCGCCACCGCCGCGTCGGCCCTGCTCTACGACGCCCTGCGCCAACGTCTCGGCGCCGCAGCGCGAGGCTCCGATACCGACTGAGCGAGGGGCTTGCATCACCCCGGAGGATGGTCTACAATCCCGCTCCCGGCGAGGAACGGCAGCGACCCCCTCGCCCCTGCACCCGTAGCTCAACTGGATAGAGCATCTGACTACGGATCAGAAGGTTTGGGGTTCGAATCCCTACGGGTGCACCATCATGACTCTTGGCAAGTCAGGTCGTGGCGCCGCCCCAGGGCGGCGTTTTGCGTTGTTGAGCGTCGCGTCGATCCGTTCCGTCGGTGCGTTCAACGCTTCAGAGGCGGCATGACTCGGTTCCACCGGTCTCAAGGGGCGTCGTTCGACGGGATCTCCCCTCGACCCGGCTCTGCACCACCGCCGAGCGCCTTCGGCGGTCGGTTTCCAGCCGTCGACCCGGTGTCGGCCCGGAGCGGTACGAGACGCCAGTAGGTGAAGCAGCGCCAGATCCACTCGAGGGGGCCGATGCGAAAGCGCTGCAGCCACCACACGCTGACGATCATCTGCAGCACGAAGCAGAGGAGGGCCAACCCGAGGAGCTGGAGCCGGCTCAAGCTTCCGTACAGGCCCAGGCCGTACGAGGTCGCGAGGATGCTCATCACGGCCGACTGGCCGATGTAGTTGGTGAGCGCGGTGCGCCCCACCGCAGCGAGGCTGCGCAGGGGCAGCGAGCGAAGGCCCGGCGAGGCCCACAGCCACACGGCGCCCGCGATTCCCGCAGCGAGCAACAGGCTCGAGGCGTCGTGCAGCAGGTGGCCGGCATAGATCCAGATCGACTGGCTCTCGAAGGCCACGAGCCGGATAGCCGAGGCGAGCAGCGTCAGCGGCACTCCAACCGCGAGGCCGATCCAGCGCGCTCGGTGCCAGAATCGGGTGGGCTCCGCCGTCAGCCTGCCGGATTTGACGAAGGCAGTGCCCAGGAGGAAAAGGGCCAGCGTCCGCCACCCGAGGTAGAGGGGCAGGATCAGCATGATCAACCGCGCGAAGTGAGTCAGCCGGACGCCGACCGCGGCATGGACCGGACCCTGGGAAAGAACCGCGAACTCGACCAGCGCCTTGTGCTCTTTGCCGCCCGAGTCGAGCATCAGGAGGGCCGGTTTGGCTGGCATGGGCAGCGCATAGGTCGTGGCGGGAATCCGGATCTTGCGTCCCTCCTCGATCAGCTCCCACTCTGGAAACGAGGCGACATCGAGTCGTTCGGGTTTCTCGAGCGTCAGCTCGGGGAACGACACGTCTCCATGTTCCCTGGCTTCAGACACCGCTTGGGCAGCGCTCCGCTTGCGGGCCGCCGTATCGGATGCATCCGGGCCACTGATGACGGTACCCCATGCCATCATCAGCCCGAGAAGGACAGCGCCGACGATGGTGAGGGTTCTTGCCCGTGCCCGGCGCCAGGGAATCAGCAAGACGGCGGTCAGCGCGTAGATCAGGAGCACGTCGGCCGAGTAGAAAAGGGCTGCATGGGCGAAACCGAAGCCGCCCAGAAGCACGAGTCGCCGCAGGAAGCGCGGCACGAAATCCTTGCCGCCACGTCCGGAGCGCTGCCATTGCAACGCGAAGCCAGCGCCGAAGAGAAGCGAGAAGAGAGTCAGGAACTTGCTCTCGAACAAGGCATCGGTGAAAAACCATGCGAACGTCGAACCCCAGGCTCCCGGCACCGCGACGACCGGATCATTGGCGTAGGACACGGGTAGAAACATCTGTTCGACGTTGACCACCAGAATCCCGAAAACGGCGACGCCGCGGAGCACGTCGAGCGCGTGGAGGCGCCGAGAGCGAGCAGTCGGAGACAGTTTCATTTGAACCTCATTCCGTATACTGTATACGAAACACTCGGAGCGAGGTTTCCCACCCATGAAGATCGTTCGTGCCAACCTCCGTGACCAGGCCGTCGAGATGCTCCGTGAACGCATGCTGTCCGGCGACCTTGCTCCCGGGCAGGTGATGTACGAAGAGGCCCTGGCTGCGGAGCTCGGGATCAGTCGTACACCCTTGCGTGAGGCCCTCCTCGAGCTCACCCGCGAGCGTCTGACATCCAAGCGCACCGGTCGCGGCTTTGTGGTCTGCCCCTTGGAGGCCGAAGAAGTGCGGGAGCTCTACCCCCTCCGTGCCCTGCTCGAGTCAGAGGCGCTCCGCCAATCGGGGATCCCCGACCCCGACCGCGTCGCCGAGCTCGAATCGCTCAACGAGAAGCTGCAAGCCGAACCGCCTGGCGTGGGCTGGATCCAGCTCGACGACGCGTGGCACGAGCTGCTGATCGACGCCTGCCACAACCGTCACCTGCGACCGCTCATCCGTCACCTCCGAACCCTCACCCGGCGGTATGAGCTGGCCTTCCTGGCGGCAATCGGCAGTCCGGTGGCATCCACCTCCCAGCATGGTGACATCCTCCGTCAGCTGCGAGAGAAGGATCTCGACGCCGCCTGTAGGACCCTCGCCGACAACATGACCATCGGTGTCGAGCCGCTGCTTGCCTGGCTCGAGGGGGAGACGGAGGCTGCGCAGAGCGGATCTGCATAGCCACGATACCTGCGTGCTGCTGGGACCCACCGAGCCGAGGCCACCAGCCCCCAAGCTCTTTCGCCGTTGGACGGACCGAGCAGACGAGAGCACCCGGAAGCGGCGAGCTAGTCGTCGGGTGCCAGGGGCAGCCTCTTTACGGCTGGGGGTCCCAGAGCGCGACCTGGTCGAGGGTCTTGCGCTCGATGTCGGGGACCTCGCAGCCTTCGGCGGGGTAGCCGACGGGGAAGAGAATGTAGGGCTTCTCGTTCTTTGGCCGGCCGAGGATCTTGGACAGGAATCCCATCGGGCTCGGGGTGTGGGTGAGGGTCGCCAGGCCCATGGTGTGGAGGGCGGCGATGAACAGGCCGCAGGCGAGGCCGACGCTCTGTGGGACGTAGTAGTTCTTGCGCTTCGAGCCGTCGGGGTTGAAGCCGTAGAGCTCTTCGAAGACGACGACGATCCACGGCACGGTCTCGAGGTAGGGCTTGCGCCAGTCGGTGCCGAAAGGGCGTAGAGCCTCGAGCCACTCATCGGGCATGCGCGATTCGTACGAGGTCTTTTCTTCGGCCTCGGCCGCCTCGCGAATCTGCCGCTTGATCGCAGCGTCGGAGATCGCGACGAAGGTCCACGGCTGGCGGTGGGCGCCCGAGGGGGCGGTGGAAGCGGTGCGGATCGCATGCTCGATCAGCGCGCGCGGCACGGGCTCGTCGGAGAACTCCCGCACGGATCGGCGGGCGTCCATCTGGCGCTCGAAGGCATCGGCGCGGCGCTGCATCTCGTCCTCGGGCAGACGCTCGAAGTCGAGGGGGATGAACGGGTACTCTTCAGTGGTACGGGTCATGAGATCGGGGCGGCCGATGCGCTCGGGTGTAGGTCGATGGTGGCGCCGGCTTTCAGCTCGCGCACCAGGGCCTCGAAGCGCAGGGCGCGACGCGCGCGCAGGCGCTGATCCTCGTCCCTCAAGGAGGCGCCGTGCTCGCGCAAGAAGGCGTCGATCGCGTCGTCGGGTACCTCGCCGAGCCTGGTTTCGACCTCGGCGGCGAGCAGCGCTTCGCGGTCGATACCGCGACGCTCGGCCTCGGCGTCGAGAAGGGTCTCGCGCACGGTCGCCTCGAGAGCGGAGTCGAGCAGGCGCTGCCGTTCTGTGTCGAGCGCATCGAGCTCGTCGGCGACCTGCCGCTCGATCTGGCGCCGGGTGAGCGGCACGCCGTCGACCGTGGCGAGAACGCCCTCTCCGGCGCGCAGGGGCGACGGTGCGGGGCTCGGCGCGGCGCCGGTCGGTGCCACGAGGTGGAGGTCGGCGCTGGCGGTTTCGGCGTCGCCGAGGAGCGTCCAGCCGATGGCGCCGATCGCGGTCGCGGTGGCCAGCGTCAGCAGGCGTCGCACCAGCAGAGAACGAGGATTCATAGGGGATCTCCGAAAAAGAAAGGCGGACCGCGGCGGCCCTCGGCAGTCTAGCGCCGCGATCGGCTGATCTCAACCGAGCGGCGACCGAGGTGCTGGGAGAGCAGGCCCTCGAGAATGCGTGCTGGAGTGATCGAGCGCAGGCGCAGCCGCGGCGCGTCGAGAAGGGCCTCCGCCAGCGCCAGCAGCGAACGCCGATCCCGCGTCGCCAGATCGCGATGCTCGAGGTAGCGCAGAATGGCGGCGGCGCCGCGCGCCCACGGCCGGCGCGCGCGCGGATCGTCCCAGCCGGCGCCACCGCTGAGCGCGCCCGCGGCGACCAGCAGCCAGAGGGGCGACGGGGCCTCGAAGAACGAATCGAGAGCCCGGGTGAGCGGATCGGCGATCGGGCCCACTTCGTCGTCGGTGAGTGGCTCGCCGCCGCCGAGGAAGACGGTGAGTGAACGACTGCGCAGTGTCGGCAGCAGATCGAGGCGCGAGGCGGCGAGGAGAAGGAAGTGCCGCGGTGAGCGCAGCGGCGGCTCTTCGAGCAGTTTGAGCAGCGCGTCGGCGGCGCCGCCACCGAGCGTGTCGGCCTCGTCGACGATGAAGACTTGCCCACGCGCCTCGAACGGCGCGTTGTAGGCCGCGCGCAGAAAGCCCTTGGTGGCGGCGACGGACGTCGAGGTGCGCAGGTCGCGTTCGAGGACGTGAAGGTCGGGGTGGAATCGCTCGGCTCCGGCCTCGGGCCACAGCAACCGTCGGCAGTGGCCGCAGGCGCCGGTGGAGTCCGGAGCGCAGCCGCGGGCGCTGGCGTCGTCGTGCTCGCAGAGCAGCGCACGGGCGAGCTCGAGAGCCGACCGACGGCGCTCGTCGTGGTGCGTGCCGTAAAGGATCACCGACGGGTAGAGCCTGCCGCGCCGGGCTTGGTCGACCACGTCGTCGAAGCGGCTCACGCGAAGACCTCTGCCAAGACCTCGGCGACCCGTGCCCAGGTCACGTCGACCGCGTCTTCGGTCGTGACGAGGTGGAAGCGCTCGGGCTCGGCGTGCGCCTGCTGATGGAACCCCGCGCGAACGCGCTCATAGAACGCGAGGCTCTCGGCGTCGAGACGGTCGGGCCCCGAGCCTTTGCGGCCGTGCTTCTGGCCGCGACGCCGCGCTTCTGCCGGATCGAGGTCGAAGAGCAGCGTGGCGTCGGGACGCCGGCCGCCGGTGGCCAGCTGGTCGAGCTTGCGGACCCAGTCGAGGCCGAGGCCGCGCGCGACGCCTTGGTAGGCGATCGAGGAGTCGGTGAAGCGGTCGCACAGGACGTGCACGCCGCGCGCCAGCGTCGGCTCGATCACCTCGACCAGGTGCTGACGTCGGCTGGCGAAGACCAGCAGCGCCTCGACACGGCCGTCGATCGCCTGCCAGCGCGGATCGAGAAAGAGGTCGCGGATGGCGTCGGCGAGTGGCGTGCCGCCGGGCTCCCGGGTGGTCAGGACCTCGTCGCCGCGCGCGCGGAGCCATTCGGCGGCGCGCGCGAGGTGAGTGCTCTTGCCGCTGCCGTCGAGCCCTTCGAACGTGACGAATCGTGCGGTCATCGGCTCGACTCTACCGCGGAGGCGGCCGTCTACCGGAACCTTCGACGTGAGTTTTCGTTCTGTTGAACAGGCCGACACGATCGCCACCTTTGGAGCACACCATGATCGCCCGTCACGATCTCTCGCTCGCAACGCGTCGTCATCTCGCCCGGCCGGGTCTCACCATCCTCCTGGTGCTCACCCTGGCGCTCGGCATCGGCGCCAATGTCGCCATCTTCAGCATCGTCAAGGCGGTACTGCTCGAGTCCGTTCCCTTCCGACATGGCGACCGGCTCGCATATCTCGGCGAATGGTCCGAGGAGATTCCGTCGATGTCGGTCTCATGGCCGAACTTCGTCGACTGGCGCGAACGTCAGCGGAGCTTCGAGGCGATCGCTCCGCATCGCTACCAGACGATGAACCTCACCGGCGATGGGCGAGCCGAGCAGCTGACCACCGTGTGGACGTCGGCCGATCTCTTCCCCGGCGTGCTGCGCGTCGACCCACAGGTCGGGCGCTTCTTCGACGCGGCGCACGACCAGCCGGGGCGCGGTGCGGTGGCCGTCGTCAGCCACCGATTCTGGCAGCGCCGCCTCGGCGGGTCGGACGCGGCGATCGGCCGCACCTTGACGCTCGACGGCGATCCCTACGAAGTCGTCGGCGTGCTGCCGCCCGGCACGGTGTACCCGCTGTGGAACGACCGGGTCGACGTTTGGCTGCCGATCGGTCACTTCACCGATCTGCCGTTCCTCGGCCGGCGCGACAACCATCCGGGCATGTACGTCACCGCTCGGTTGGCACCCGGAATCGACCATGCTGCCGCCGAGGCAGACATGCGCCGGGTCGCCGCGGAGCTGGCGGCGGAGTACCCCGACGCGAATGAGGGGCACAGCGTTTCGTACGCGCAGCTCGGTGCGCGCATGACTCGCGATGTGAAGCCGGCGCTGTTCGTGCTCTCCGGCGCGGTGCTCCTGGTGCTCGTGCTCGCCTGCGTGAACGTCGCCAATCTCTTGCTCGCGCGCGGCGCACGCCGGGCTCGCGAGATGGCCGTGCGCTCGGCGATCGGCGCAGGGGCTTGGCAGATCGTACGTCAGTTACTGGTCGAAAGCTTCGTGCTCGCTCTGCTGAGCGGTGTCGTCGGCGTGGCGGTGGCGTTCGGCGCACTGCGTCTGCTCCTCGGATGGATCGATCCCGAGGCTTTGCCGGTGGTCGGCACGCCGGAGATCGACCTGCCGGTGCTCGGCTTCGCGCTCGCCGTCTCGCTACTGACCGGCGTCGTCTTTGGCCTGGCGCCGGCCGCGCAGGCATTGCGCCGTGACGTCGTGGACGCCCTGCGCGAGGGCGCCAAGGGGTCGGAGGGTGGAGCCAGACAGCGGGTGCGGAGCCTCTTGGTGGCGGCGCAGGTCGCGCTGGCGTTGGTGCTTCTCGTCGGAGCGTTTCTTTTCCTGCGCTCCTTTGCCAATCTGCTCGACGCCGACCTCGGCATCGACCCGCGCGGCGTGTTGGCGGCGGATGTCGTGCTCTCCGAATCGGAGTTCGCCGACGCGGAGGACCGTGCCGCCTTCTACGATGCGCTGCGGGGCCGTGTGGCAACGCTGCCCGGAGTCGAGTCGGCGACCCTGGCGCTGCCGCTCTTTGGCGGCTGGCAGACCTCGGTGGTGCCGGAGGGCTGGAGCGAGGACGACGCCATGGCGGCGGACATCACCCGCGTGGCGCCGGACTACGCCGCCACGATGGGATTGCGGCTCGAGCGTGGCCGCATGCTCGATGCCGGCGACACCGCCGAGGCGCGGCAGGTCGTGGTGATCGACAGCACGTTCGCCGAGACGGCATGGCCGGGCGAGGATCCGCTCGGCAAGCGAGTCGGCTGGCGCCGCGACGAAGATCCGGCAGTGGTCGTTGGCGTGGTGAATCACGTGAAGAACTACGGCGTTGCCGAGGAGTCGCGCATCGAGCTCTACGTGCCGATGGCGCAGGCGCCGCATCGCTACGCCACGGTGCTGCTGAAGACGTCGCTGGCGCAGCCTGAGGCACTGGTGCCGCAGGTCGAGGCCGAGCTGGCGGCGCTGTCGTCGTCGGTGCCGCTGGCGCGTCCCCGCACCGTCGAGCGCATGGTCGGGCAGTCACTGCTCGCCGATCGTCTCCTGGCGCAGCTGCTCGGGGCCTTCGGCGCCGTCGCGCTGCTGCTCTCGGCACTCGGCCTCTACGGCATCCTGGCGTACCACGTCGCACAGCGACGACGCGAGATCGGGATTCGCGTAGCGCTCGGGGCCGGCGCGCGCGACCTGCTGCGGCTGGTCGTCGGCCAGGGGCTCGTGCTCACCGGCGCCGGTCTCGGTGCCGGCCTCGCGGTCGTCTGGATGGTCGTGCCGCTGGTGCGCAGCCAGCTGTACGGTGTGCCACCGCGAGACCCGGTCGTGCTCGGCACGGTCGTAATCCTCATGCTCGCGGTCGCCTGCCTGGCGGCGATCGTTCCGCTGCGGCGAGCCCGCCGGGTCGATCCGGCGGTGGTGCTGCGCGAGGACTGAGCTCGGGCGACACAAAGTGTTGCAAGATGGTGGATTGGGTGGGACGGAGTGTCCTTCGCCAAGGTTGAAGCCGGTGGAAAAGGCAAAGACACGAGGTCGTGGCACTGCGCCGTGCCGTGATGGACGATCCCCGTCTGCTCACGGCCGAGCAGGAGTGGTCTGCGTGCATGCGTGCTCGCGGTCATGCCGGCGACGCGTCGCCGCGCGCTCTCGAGCAACGTTAGGACGACGAGCTGGCGCGAGTTCTCGGCAAGAGCCTGCGCGCGCCCGAGCCGATCCTCGACGAGGTCGAGGCGCGTACCCGCTGACATCAGTGCTTTGGCGGGATAACATCGGGCGATGACCAAGCGACTAGAACAAGCCGTCGAACGTCTGAAGCTTCTGCCCGCCGATCGCCAGAACGCCATTGCAGACCGCCTTCTCGACGAGCTCGACGAGGATCGATGGGAACGCTCGTTCGCCGCGTCCCCGGACCTGCTCTCGGAGCTCGCCGAAGAGGCGATGGTCGAGCACCGACGCGGTGAGACTCGCGATCTCGATCTCAGCTCGATGTGAGCCATTTCCAGTCGAAGACGACTCAACGCTTTCGAGCCACACTGTCAGCTCTGGAATCGACAGAACGGGCGCTCGCTCGTCGCGCCTTTCAGAAGTTCGAGTCCGATCCGTACCACCCCGGCCTTCGCTTCAAGAAGCTCTCGGGCATGACAGCCTTTACTCGGTGCGCGTCTCTCGGAACCTGCGAGCATTGTGCAGAAAAGAGGGGCCTGTCTTGATCTGGTTCTGGATCGGGCAACACCGTCAGTATGATGGACTGATTTCTAGCCGGTCTGACTCTTGACCCGGGCTGGCTTCTAGCCGGCGTCTGGCTCCTAGCCGGCGTAAAGGCGGAGCTCCTGGCCGACGCGGTCGGCCATCTGGCAGCAGGTCTCGAGATCCTGGTGACGCAGGATCACATAGCCGTCGGAGACCAGGGTCGCCTTCCAGTTGCGTCGATGAGCGCCGATCGGCAGCAAGTCGACGTGTTGCACTGCCGGGCCGAGATCGCGCAGCAGGCGGTGCAAGCCCTCGATGCGTCGGATGCGGCCCTGGCCTTGGGCGCGCTTGAAGATCACGGCGGCGTTGTACTTGCGCTCCACGGTTTGCGACTGGGTACCGTGGATCGTGGCTTCGGCCCAGGCGGTGAAGGCGTCGAAGTCGCAGGCGTAGTTCATGATGTCGACCGAGCGGGCGCCCGGCGGGCGCGCACCGATCTCGCCGAACACGGCCTCGCCCGAGGGCGTGAGGAACCACTCCATGTGCGTGAAACCGGTACGGAAGCCGAGCGCCTCGAGCACCTTGCGGCCCATTTCGACTCCGGGGTGGAGCGCGTCGGTGTCCGGCTCGCGCAGTGAGATCGTCTGCGGGCTGATCCACTCCTGGGTGCGTGCGACGAGCGGCGGTGGGCGATACCAGGCGACGTTGGAGTAGAGGATCTCGCCGTCGGCGCAGATCGTGTCGAACGTGTGCTCCCGTCCTTCGACGAATTCTTCGACGCTCACCTCCGGCACGTGACGTACCGAGCGCAGCACGTGCTCGAGCTCGGTGGTGTCCTCGACACGGTGAGTGTCGGCCGAGCCGGCGCCGGCGATCGGCTTGATCACCAGGGGAAAGTCGATCTCCTCGGCAGCGGCGCGGATCTCGGCCTCGCTCGCGGCGCGGCGATGGCGGGGCGTGCGGATCCCTGCACGGTCGAGCGTCGCCTTCATCGCTTCCTTGTCACGGAATGGCACGGTCTCCGCGACCGTCATGCCCGGCAGCTCGAGCATCTCGCGCAGCCGCGCGGCGAGCAGCATTCCGGGCTCCCAGAGGCATTCGACGCGGTCGATGCGCACGCGTCGCGCGTAGGCTCGCACGGTGTCGAGCACCTCGCGCTCGTCGAACATGTTGCGTACCTGCACATAGTCGACCATGGCGTGGCGCGCGGTCTCGGGCACGGCCGGCAGCGGTTGATCCGCGAGGCCGACGACGCGCGCGCCGACCCGCGCCAGGCCGCGCGTGAACCATGGCATTTCGGCCGGGAAGGCGGGTGAGAAGAAGAGAACGTTGGTCGGCATCTCGGAATCCTACTGGATCAGCCCAGCTCGACGCGCATCAGGGAGATCAGCTGCCGGAGAGCATCCTCGACGACGCGCGTTTCTTCGTGGCGGAGAATCACGTAGCCTTCACCCTCGTACGAGCTCGACGCCGGCTGGCCGAGGCGCGGCAGGTTTGTCTCGACCACCAGATGGCCGATCACCTTCTGCGCTTCGCGCAGTCCGCGGACGCGCCGGACGTTGCCACGTCCCTGGCCGCGCAAGAAGGCCGCGCCGGCGGCATGGCGACGCGGCGGCGGCTCGAAGGACCCGTCGATCATCAGGCCGGCCCAGGCGCGGTAGAAGTCAAAGCCGTGGGCGTACGACATCAACTTCGAGATCTGAGCGCCGCCCGGGCGCGCGCCCACTTCCGACACAGCCACCGAGCCGTCGGCGCGGCGAAACCACTCGAGGTGACTGACGCCGGTGCCCATTCCCAGCGCGTCGAGTGCCTCGACCGCCGCCGACCGCGCCTCGTCGAAGCGTGCCTCGTCGACCTCGCGCGGCAGCAGCACGCACCACTGGATCCACGGGTTGCGCACCACCTCGAGCGGCGTCGGCAAGTACTGGGTGATCGAGTGCCAGACCAGGCGACCGTCGATCGAGGCGCCGTCGAACGAAAACTCCTCGCCTTGGATGAACTCCTCGGCGAGCAACGGCGCCGCCGGGCCGAACGGAAGCTCGACCAGCACGCGCTCGAGATCGGCGTCGCGCTCCACGCGGTAGGTCGCCTTGGCGCCGGCGCCGGCGGGTGGTTTGATCACCAGCGGGTAGCCGACTTCGGCGACGAAGTCGCGCGCGTCGTCGGCGCTGCGCAGCAGGCGATGGCGCGCGCAGGGCACGCCGGCGGCGCGCAGCCGATCCTTCATCTGCGCCTTGTCGCGGAAGTTCTGGGCTTTCTCGGGACCCATGCCCTCGATGCCCAGCGCCTCGCGGACGGCGGCGAGCGGGACCTGCAGCTGCTCGAGGGTGCCGAGCAGTCGGTGCACCGGTCGTCCGGCGCGCGCGGCGACGCCGCGAACGGCGGTGATCAGTGCGTCCGTCGTCAATTCGTCCACCCGCCAGTGACCCCCGAGACGCTGGCGCAGGTCGTTCGGGAACTTGCTCAGCGGATCGCGGCTCACCAACACCAGGTCGATGCCGGGTACCGCGGCGGCCGCGCGCACGAAGCGCAGAGTGGTGTCGAAGACGAACGGTGCGACGAAGACGACGAGACGATCGGATTCCGTGGCGGCCATGCGCTCTCCTCAGAGGATCGGCGGTCGAAGCGAGTGAAGCAGAGGGACGAATGCTGCTGCGGATCCTGGTTCGGTGCGCCGCGCGCGGTTAAGATGGGCGCCGAAACCCGCTCGATCTTCCCCGATCGTTCGTCGCTCATATTCCCATCGACGAGGTCCCCGTGAAAAGCATTGTGACCGCAATTCTCGGCGGCGGCCAGGGCACCCGCCTTTGGCCGCTGACCCGCGATCGAGCCAAGCCCGCCGTGCCGGTGGCGGGCAAGTTTCGGCTCATCGACGTGCCGATCAGCAACAGCCTGCACGCCGGAATCGAACGCATCTACGTGCTGACGCAGTTCAACAGCGCCAGCCTGCATCGCCATATCGCTCAGACCTATCGATTCGACGTCTTCAGCAGCGGCTTCGTCAACATCCTCGCCGCCGAGCAGAGTGTCGGCAACCGCGAGTGGTACCAGGGCACGGCGGACGCGGTGCGCCAGAACATCGACCGCCTCACCGACGAAGAGCCGCGCGATGTGCTGGTTCTCTCGGGCGACCAGCTCTACCAGCTGCGCCTGCGCGAGTTCGTGACCCGTCACCGGGACCTCGAGGCCGAGCTCACCATCGCGGTCACGCCGGTCTCACGCGAGCAGGCCCCGGGCCTCGGCATCATGCGCATCGATGCGTCGGGGCGCATCGTCGAGTTCGTCGAGAAACCCTCCGACCCTGCCGATCTCGACCGACTGACTCTCGATGCCGCGACCATCGAAGCCCTCGGCGTCGAGGCCGAGCCGGGCACTCTGCTCGCCTCCATGGGCATGTACGCCTTCCGCAGCGACGTACTCGAGGATCTGCTCGGCGCCGATGCGAGTCAGACCGATTTCGGCAAGGAGATCATCCCGTCGGCGATCGGCGAGCGCGCGGTGTACGCCTATCTCTACAACGGCTACTGGCGCGACATCGGTACCGTCGGGGCGTTTCACGAGGCGAATCTCGAGCTCACCTCGCCCGACCCACCGCTCGATCTCTACGACCACGAATACCCGATCTACACGCATGCGCGCTTCCTCGCCGCGACCAAGATCCAGGACTGCCGCATTGAGCAGTCGGTGCTGGCCGAGGGCAGCATTCTCTCGGGGAGCGAGATCGTGCGCTCGGTGATCGGCATCCGGTCGCTGGTGCGCAGCGGCACTCGTCTCGAGGAGACGATCGTCATGGGAACCCGCCCCGGCCAGGTCACCCAGCCCGAGGACGCGGTCCGGCTCGGCATCGGCCACGACTGCAAGATCCGCCGTGCCATCATCGACACCGGGGCGCGCATCGGCGACGGTTGCCAGCTGCTCAACGAGGCCGGAGTCGAAGAAGCCGACGGCGACGGGTGGGTGATTCGCAGTGGCGTGATCGTGGTGCCGGCGGGCGCCAGGCTGCCGGCCGGAACGGTGGTCTGAGGGCGCGATGGCGAGCTCGCAGCAGACTGCGGCGCAGCAGTCCGACCATCCTCTGCGCATCGCCTTCGTCGCCTCCGAGGTCGCTCCTTTCGCCAAGACGGGAGGCCTCGCCGACGTCGCCTCGGCGCTGCCGGCGGAGCTCGGGCGCCGCGGGCACGATGTGCGCCTGTTCATGCCGCTCTACCCGCAAATCGACTTCCAGGGCCTCGGTGTCGAGCCGGTGGCGGTCGATTTCCTGCACCACGTGCCGGTGCCGATGGGCGAGCATGTCTTCCACTTTACGGCCTTCACCGCCAAGCTGCCGGGCAGCTCGACCGACGTCTACTTCATCGGCTGCCCGGCGCTGATCGATCGCGACAAGCTCTACACCGGGGAGTGGGACGACCATCTGCGCTTCGGCTTGTTGCAGCGCGCCGCTCTCGCCTGTTGCCAGCGCATGGGCTGGGGGCCGCAGATTCTGCACGCCAACGACTGGCACACGGGATTGCTGCCGCTCTACCTGCGCAGCCTCTACGCCTGGGACCATCAGCTCTTCGGCGCCACCAAGACGGTGCTGACGATCCACAACATCGCCTACCAGGGGCGCTTTCCGGCGGAGGTGTTGCACAACCTCGGCCTGGGCCAATACGCCGGCTTGCTGCACCAGGAGCACCTACGCGACGGCTGGCTGAGCTTCCTGGAGACGGGTGTTCTCTACGCCGATGCGGTCACCACGGTGAGTCGTACCTACGCCCGCGAGATCCAGACTCCGGCCTTCGGTGAGGGGCTCGACGGCCTGCTGCGTGAGCGCTCGGGCACGGTGGTCGGCATCGTCAATGGCGTCGACGTCGAGGTGTGGAACCCGGCCGTCGACCCGCACATCCCGCAGACCTACGACATAGACACCGTCGCGGAGGGCAAGGCGGCAGCCCGCGAGCACCTGCTGCGCGAGATGGGACTCTTCGAGGCGGGCCCCGAGGTGCCGGTGATCGGCGCGGTGTCACGGTTGACGCCGCAGAAGGGCTTCGAGCTCACCTTCGACGCGATGGCCGAGGCGCTGCGCTACCTCGACGTCCGCTATGTTGTTCTCGGCAGCGGCGCCGGAACGCTCGAGCAGCGATTCCACGAGCTGCAGGCGGCGTTCCCGGGCAAGATGGTGTTCTATCGCGGCTACAGTGAGCCGCTGGCGCACCTGATCGAAGCCGCGGCCGACATCTTCCTCATGCCGTCGCGCTTCGAGCCGTGTGGCCTGAACCAGATGTACAGCCTGCAGTACGGCACCGCGCCGCTGGTGCGCAAGACGGGCGGCCTGGCCGACACGGTCGAGCAGTGGAATCCGGCGACCCGGCAGGGCACCGGCTTTGTCTTCGAGCACTACGACTCCGCAGGGTTCACCTGGGCGCTGCGTCAGGCGCTGTCGGCCTGGGGCGACCGCGAGGGCTGGGCCGTCCTGCGCCGCAACGGCATGGCACGAGACGTTTCCTGGCGCCGCCAGGCGCGCATCTACGAGGCACTCTACGAGCGCCTCGTGGAGCGTGGCTGAGGGTTCGGCGGCGGCGATGGGCGCTCCGGCTCCCTGGTCGGTCGTGTTCCCGCGCCGCTGGTCGCTCGCCGGCGTCTTCGGAGCGGGCCTGCTCGCCGCCGGCCTCGGGGTCTGGGTGGCGCGCGCTCTGGCATTGTCCGCCGGTGAACTGGCCGACGGCGAGACGGCCCAGGTGCCCTGGCTGGCGGTCGTGCTGCTCGTCGCGATGACGATGCTCTGCCTGCTCTCGCTGCGGCAGCTGATCGTGCCCTGGCGCCAGGTCGACGTCGACGCCGACGGTCTCCTCATTCGTCGCCGGCGGCGCCGTGGCGAGACCTTCATCGCCTGGCGCGACGTGGCGGCGATCGACTACCACGAGCACGACGACGCGCGGGGTGGCCAATCGGTGCGTCACAAGGTCGTGCGGCTCCGCCTGCGAGACGGTGCTCATCAGCCGGTCCCGGCGCGCTTTTTCGAGGACGATTCCCACCTCGTGCACCTCGATGCGTTCGCCGCCGAGCCGGGCGGTGCCGAGCTCGCGCGGCGCCTCGACGAGACGCGGCGTGCAGCCCGGGAAGCGGCCGAGGACGCGACGTCCGCGTCCGCTTGACAGGGCGCGCGCGGAACGGTTCAATTTGCAGCAGACCTGCACGACACGCGACGACTCCGCCCTCGGGCGCCGAAAGGAAGACGATGCCGAAATCCCGTATGCGCTCCTACCTGATCTTCACCGGAACTGGGCCGATCCTGGTTCTGTCGACCTATCCCAAGCTCACCGACGATCGACTGATCCAGAAGCTGCGCTACAAGGGCATCGACCACTTCATCGCCTACCAAGTCGATCTCGACGTCGTGCAGTCGCGCTACGCCGAGACCTTCGAGCACATCGGTGAGGATCTCGAGGGCACCGAGGACATCCGTGTTCTCGATTTCAACGGCCACCAGATCATGGCGAACTTCTCGCTCGACGCGCTCGGCGACCCGATCAAGTTCGGGGGCTAGGGATCGAAGGGCCCTGCGGGGAGGGCCTTTTCGTCTGTGCTTGGTCTCCGTGCCCATCGAACGGGTCGGAGCCGATTCTCGATCTTGAGACCCGTGCGTTCTCAAGCTCGAGAATCGACGCTGCCGGGCGACCATGGATTCAGGTCTCGCTACGGTCCTAGGGCTGGCGCGGTCTTTGCTGTAGAGAAGGTTGAATCCACCGAACCACGACGGACGGGGTGAGTCGCTTCACGACTCGCGCCCGCTCTGCGCGTCTGAGGACCCTTTGTTTCTGCTCGATCACGGAGAGTGGTTGCTGTGGTCCTGGTTGTCTGGTGAGTGCCGGCCGAGTCCAGCGCCGGCGCCTTGCCTTTCCGATCCCCGCGAATGAAAGGACGTACCATGTCTCGATCGTGTCGTCGTCTCACGCTTCTCCTCTGCGCCGTGTTTGGCCTCTTCTTGGCCAGCGGTCTGCTCGCTGTCACTGAGCCCGCGAAGGACTCCATTGTTGAGCAGAAGGCCTTCCGCCACGCCGATCTCGACATCCCCGCGCTCGATCGCCAGGTCGGTCTGCTGCCGAACGGCGACGCCACGCTCGCCCGCCAGCGCCTGCAGCGCCTCGGGTCGGGTGAAGCTGCGAGCCGTATCGACCGCCGCAGCGGCCGCTTCTCGACCTTGCTGCCGGCCACGCCGCTGGTCCCAGGCGACGGTGTCGGCAATCGACTGCGCTGGAGCGATGTCGCGCTCACCGTGCCGCAGACCGCCGCCGAGCGCGAGCAGGTCGTGCGCGGTGCGTTTCTCGACTACCTCGCGGTGAATCAGGGCGATCTCGATCTCGATCTCGCCGAGCTCTCGCCGACTGTGCGCGTCACCTCGCACGGCGACACGATCTACCAGATCTACATCCAGCGGTTCTTCGACGGCATTCCGGTGCGCAACAGCTACATCACCGGCGTCGTCAACCACGGCAACCTGGTGCTCGTCGGCCTGCAGACCTGGGGTGATCGCCAGGGTCTCGGTGGTTCCGACACCGGGATCGGCGGCGGCAAGCGAATCGCCCGGGCGCTCGACGCTGACGATGCTCTCTTGGCGGCCGAGAGCTATTTGTCACCGCTCCAGATCGAGCGCTTCTGGGGCAAGCCCGAGCTCATCTTCCTGCCGATGGCCGTCGGCCAGAAAGAGCGCGAGGTCGAGCTCGGTGCCGGCTACCGCTACACCCTCGCATGGGCGATCAAGGCCGAGGTCGACGGTGACCGCGGGAGCTGGGAGGTGCTGATCGACGCCAACACCGGCGAGGTTCTGGCCAACGAGGATCGCAATCACTACGCCGAGGCCAAGGGCGGCGTGCTGCCGGTGACCAACGACGGCATCGTGCCCGATGGCGTCGAACAGCCTGGCTGGCCGATGCCGTTCATGACCGTCGGCGGCGAGACCACCGACACCGGCGGCAACTACAGCAACTCCGGCAGCGTCACCGCGAACCTCTCGGGCACCTATGTGCGTATGAACGACAACTGCGGCTCGATCAGCCTGACTCAGTCCGGCGGCATCGATTTCGGCACTTCGAGTGGCACCGACTGCACGACGCCGGGCTTCGGCGGCTCGGGCAACACGCACTCGTCGCGCACCGGTTTCTACGAGCTCAACAAGCTGATCGAGATGGCGCGCTCGCAGCTGCCGTCGAACGGCTGGCTGCAGAACCGCCTGACCTCGAACATGAACATCAACTCGACTTGCAACGCGTTCTGGAACGGGTCGACCATCAACTTCTACCGCTCGGGCGGCGGCTGCGCCAACACCGGTGAGATCGCCGGCGTCTTCGACCACGAGTGGGGCCACGGTATCGACGACAACGACGCCAACCCGTCGATCGCCAGCCCCTCCGGCGAAGGCATCGCCGACATCTACACCGCGCTGCGCCTCAACTCCTCTTGCATCGGCCGCAACTTCCGGTCGACGCCGTGCTCGGGCTTCGGCGACCCCTGCCTCACCTGCACCGGCGTGCGCGACATCGACTACCTGCAGCGCCAGTCGGGCCAGCCGCACGACTACTCGTGGTCGAACGCCAACTGCAGCGGCAGCGTGCACTGCGTCGGCAGTGTCTACTCCGAGGCAGTGTGGTCGCTGTGGAAGCGCGAGCTGCAGCAGGCGCCCTACAACTACGACAACAACACCGCCCACGAGATCGTCAACCGCCTCACCTTCATCGGTGCGGGCAACGTCGGCACCTGGTTCTCCGGTGGCCCGCCGTTCGGAGGCTGCGGCAGCTCGGGCGGCTACCTGAACTACCTGGCGGCCGACGACGACAACGGCAACCTGAACGACGGCACGCCGCACATGGCCGCGATCTACGCCGCGTTCAACGACCAGGAAATCGCCTGCAACACGCCGAGCGTGCAGGATGCGGGCTGCTCGGGCGTGCCGACGGTAGCTCCCTCGGTCAACGGCTCGGCCGGCAACCAGTCGGCGTCGCTCAGCTGGAGCTCCGTTTCCGGCGCCGCGCGCTACGAGGTGTTCCGCACCGAGGGTGTCTTCGGCTGCGACTTCGGCAAGGCGAAGGTCGCCGACATCACCGGCACGTCCTTCACCGACACCGGCCTGCAGAACGGCCGCGAGTACTCCTACGTCGTGATCGCGAAGGGCTCGTCCGACGCCTGCTTCGGCCCCGCGTCCTCGTGCACGCAGGTCACTCCGGCGTCGGCGCCCGACTTCACCGTCTCGTGCTCGCCGACGGCGCAGTCGATCTCGCAGAACGCCAGTGGCTCCGCCAGCTGCACGATCTCGTCGCTCGGCGGCTACTCGGGCTCGGTGAGCCTGTCCTGTGCCGGCAACCCGGCAGGCATCGGCTGCTCCTTCGCGCCGTCGTCGGTCTCCGTGCCGGCCGGCGGGAGTGCCTCGAGCACACTGACGCTGAACGTCGCACTGTCGCAGTCGACGGGGACCTTCAACTTCGACGCCTCGGGCACCGACGGCTCGCTCACCCGCACCTCGGGTCTCGCGGTGACCGTCACACCGGAAGGCCAGAACGGTCCGCAGACGGCGGTCTTCGACGCCGCCCTCGGTGCGCCGAGGTGCTCCGTCGCGGGCACCGAGTGTGACTCGGTCGGCCTGCTCGAGGGGCGGGCCAACCTCGGCCCGGAGGCGAACCAGCCGAACACGCTCGACGGCTGCACTGACGGCACGTCGGGCTCCTACCAGAGCGACGAGTCGAACGAGCGCATCGTCGTGCGCACGCTCGACGGCTTCGACTTCACCGAGGGTGCAACGGTCGAGATCGCGGCGACGGTGTGGGCGTACAGCACGGGCTCGTCCGACACGCTCGACCTCTACTATGCGGCCAACGCGAACAGCCCGTCGTGGGTCTACATCACGTCGATCACGCCGCCGGCCGGTGGCGAGCAGACGCTCACCGCTCAGTACACGCTGCCCGCCGGCAGCCTGCAGGCGGTACGCGCCAGCTTCCGCTACCAGGGCAGCGCCGCGCCGTGCAGCACGGGCAACTACGACGACGCGGACGATCTCGTCTTCGCCGTCGGTGGGGGCACCGTGAACACCGCGCCGACCGCCTCGATCACGGCGCCGACGAGCGGCTCGGCCTTCGACGAGGGTACGTCGGTGAGCTTCACCGGCACCGCCACCGATACCGAGGACGGCACGATCAGCGGCAGCCTGAGCTGGACGTCGTCGCTCGACGGCGCGATCGGCTCCGGCGCGTCGTTCTCGACCTCGACTCTGTCGGTCGGTAGCCACACCATCACCGCCGCGGTGACGGATTCCGGCGGCCTGTCGGACAGCGACTCGATCTCGGTCACGATCAACCCGGTCTCCGGCGGAGGGGTCTGCAACGGCACCAACTGCATCGACTGGGACGTCACGCCGACCGAGTCGTACTCCAACCAGGACAACGCGTCGAACGTCACCATTCAGGACGGCGGCGACTCGATCCTGCTCCAGGACAACACCTGGCGCCGCACGGTCGGCACCTACACCGTCACCGCCAACACCGTCGTCGAGTTCGACTTCACGTCGACCTCGCAGGGTGAGATCCACGGCATCGGACTCGACGAGGACAACACCCTCAGCGCCGACCGGATCTTCAAAGTCCATGGAACGCAGGCCTACGGCATCCAGGACTTCGACAACTACACGAGCGGCACAGTGACGTACTCGATCCCTGTCGGTCAGTACTTCACCGGCGCGGCGATGAACCTGGTGCTGGTGAACGACAACGACGCCGGCACCGGGAACGACAGCACGTTCTCGAATGTGCGCATCTACGAGGACACTCCGAATCCGGCCTGCACCACAGTGACCTTCGAGTCGGGAGCCGAGGGCTGGACGAACGACGCGTCGTCCACGTGCTCGACCGGCGCCTTCGTCGTCGGTACGCCGACGGTGCAGACCAACGGTGGCGTCACGACACAGGTCGGCGGTGCCCATAGTGGCTCGAACGCGTACTTCTCGGCGACCAACACGAGCGCCGGGGCGAACGACATCGACGGCGGAACGTGCGTCGCCGTGTCGCCGGTCTACAGCGTCTCCGAGGCGTCGAACGTGTCGGCCTGGTTCTTCCACGGCCAGCGTGACGCGGGCGACGACGCGGGCGATTTCTTCAGCCTGGAGATCTCGACCGACGGTGGTTCGACCTGGTCGACGCTGCAGAGCTACGGCGACGTCACCGTGAACGCGGCCTGGACCGAGGCGACCACGACGGTCTCCGCCGGTTCGAACGTCCGCTTCCGCCTGAGCGCGGCTGACGCGACGGCCGACGGTGACCTGGTCGAGGCCGGCATCGACGACGTCGAGATCTGCCCACAGTGACCCTCGGCTCGGCGGATTCCTGATCCGCCGAGCTTTCTGTGCTCGGGTCGTCTCCAGGTGACCCGTTCTGCGCCGGCTGGCATCCAGCCGGCGTTTTCGTTCTCGGTTCAACAGGCGATGAACTTCCGGAAACGTGCACTAGACTGCGAGCGATGCCCTCGTCCGCGAAGTCTCCAGCCGTCGGTGCCAGAGCACGATGGCTCCTGGCGGTCGTGTCGCTGGCCGCCGTCGCCCTGCCGTTCGTGCTGGTCCGCGTCCCGCCCAGCACCGACCTGGCGCAGCAAGTGGCGCAAGTCCGCCTGCTCGGTGACGTGCTGGCGGGCGGCGACGCGGCGGCGACGTACCGTGTCGACTGGCTGGCGCCCAACCGACTCTCCTACGCCCTGCTCGGAGCCTCGTGGCTCGCGGTCGGGCCGGAGCACGCCGGCCGAGTCGCGTTGCTGGTGCTCGTGCTGGTCTGGGTCGGCGGCCTGCATGCGTTGGCGGCCTCGCGCGGTCGCTCGGCGGCAGCGACGACGCTCGCCTCCGTCCTTGTGTTCCACCATGCGCTCTACTGGGGCTACTACGGCTTCCTGCTCGGCTTTCCCTGCTTCGCGCTGTGGCTGCACTTGCTCACGGCCGGTTCCGGCGACGAGGACTCGGCACCCGCGGGCTCGGCTCGCCTCGCGGCTCTGGCGGGCACTTCCTTGCTTCTCTATGCCGCGCACGTTCTCTGGCTCGGCCCGGCGCTCGTTGCCTTCGGACTCGACGCCTGGAGACGCCGGCGAGCACTCCGCACGGTCGCGCTGCGGGTCCTGAGCCTGCTCCCCATCGCCGCGCTGGTGGCGCTCTGGTATCCGACCTTGCCGGCGCGCTTCGGCGCCGCCACGGTGTGGGGGCCGACTCCGTGGCAGCGTGCGACAAGTCCCTGGCTCGTCGACGCAGCCTTCGGCGGATTGCGCGGACCTCTCGAGGGAGTCTTCTTCATCGTCGTGGTCAGCTGGCTGGTCGCCGCATTTGCTCTCTGGGCGCTGGGGCGGCGATCGGTGACCGACGCCGCCAAGACGGTCGAGACACCAGCGCAGTCTGTCGACCCGATGCTGATCGCCGTCGGCGCGCTGCTGGTGGCGTTCGCGCTCGTGCTGCCGGCGCGCTACTCGCTCGTGCTCCACTTCGATAGCCGCTGGATGGCGCCCGGCCTGGCGCTGCTGCTGCTCGCGGCGCCACCCTTGCGTCCGGCGTCCGAGCCGCCTTTCGGCGCTCGCGGCTCCGTGACCGCGCTGCTCGCCGTGGCGCTGCTCGGTGTCTTCGTCGTCGTCACCGGTGCTGGCTGGTTCGTCTTCGAGCGTGCCGAGCTCGCAGGCTTCGAAGACGCGCTGTCCGCGCTTCCCGACGAGCCTAGGCTCCTGGGCCTCGACCATCAGCGCACCAGCGCAGTGGTGGAGGCGGCGCCCTTCTACCAGCTCTTCGCCTACGGTCAGGTGCTCCGAGGCGGCACACTCAACTTCTCGTTCGCCGACCTGGCGACCAGTCTCGTGACCTACCGCGAGCCGCGCATGCCGGGCTACTCACCGGCGACCCAAGATCTCCCCTGGCGCTGGACGCCCGGCCTCGAATGGCACCCCGAGCGCCTGCGCTCGGCCGACCTTGAGCACTTCAGCCACGTCCTCGTCCACGGCGGTGAAGAGGTCCAGCAGCGCTTCGCAGCCAACCCACGCCTCGAGCCGCTGTCGACCGTCGGCACCTGGCACCTCTACGCCGTGGAGTGACCTCGCCGAGCTCACTCCGCGCGCAGGAGCTGGATCGGGTCGATGCGTGCCGCGCGGCGTGCCGGAAGCAGGCAGGCGCAGGCGACGGCGAACGCCAGAACCGCCCAGGCGCCGGCCAGGATCGCCGGATCGAACGCCGACGTGCCGTAGAGCTGACTCTCGACCGCTCGAACGGTCACCAGGCTGGCGAGCCCGCCGCCGATCCCTCCAAGCAGGGCCAGGCGGAAGCCGTCCCAGAACACCGTGCGCACCACGTCAGTTCGGCTGGCTCCAAGTGCTTGGCGGATGCCGATCTCCGTCCGCCGGGCGAGCACCGTCTGCAGAACGACGGCGAAGAGGCCGATCATCGCCAGCGCGAGCGCCGCGGCGCCGAGAATGCTCGGCAAGAGCGCGAGCAGGCGCGGCATGAGCAGGGTGCGGGCGCGCAGCGACTCGATCGGCTGCAGCGGATCGGCCACTGTGCCGGGCGCCACCCGGTCGACTGCCGCGCGCAGCGACGACTGCAGCGCGGACGACGGTAGCTCCGAGTCGACGATCAGGTGCAGCCGGTTGATCGGGGAGCCGTCGGACCAGCTGCGAAACTGCGCGTGCGCGATGTAGACGCGCGGCCGAGTCGCCTCGTCGAGCGCGGCGTGGCGCACATTGCCGACCACCCCGACGATCGTCGCCCACCGTGGGCCGGTCTCCTCGCCGCCGAAGCGTAGTCGCCGGCCGACCACCTCTTCGCCCGGCAGGAACCGTTCGGCGAACGCACGATCGACGACGATCGCGCCGAGCGCGGTCTCATCGTCACCGGGCGCGAGAGCGCGTCCTTCGAGCAACGGAATGCCGAGCACGTCGAAATAGCCCGGCGTGACCACCTGCCAGTCGGCTGCCGGCATGGTGCGACCGTCCGGGACAGGCCGGCCTTCAAACTCGAAGCTCATGTCGCCCGGGCGGTCGTCGAGGACGAGGAATCGGGCGCCGGCGGCGGCGTGGACACCGGGCATCGAGCGAACCTTCGCGAGCAGCTCGCGGTGCAGGGCGATCGGCTGCAGCGGATCGGACTCGTCGCCGCGAGGCCATGCGATCGACATCGCCGCCAGGTCGCTGGTTCGGTAGCCCGGGTCGACGCCGGCGAGGCGCACGAAGCTTCCCGTAAGGAGCCCGGAGACGGTCAGCAGGACCAGTGACAGGGCGACCTGGCCGGCGACCAGCGCACGGCGCACGCCGCGACCGCGGGGTGAGGCGGTGGCTCCCCGCCAGACGCCGCGCAGCCGCGTCGCGAGATTCCAGCGATGCGCGGCGACCAGTGGCAGCAGCGAGACGAGCAGCAGCAGGCCGACGGTGAGCGCCCCGACGACCCACGCCGCGTCCGGTCGCGGCACGACCAGGTGCCGGATCGAGGGCGGCAGCGCGGGCCGGACCGCGAGCGTCGCGGCGACGCCGAGCAACCCGCCGCCGACTCCACCACAGAGCACCAGCAGCGCATGCTCGAGCCCCACCTGGCGCAGCAGCTGAGCGCGGCCCGCGCCGAGCGCGGCGGTGAGTGCGAGCTCGTGGCGCCGCTGCTCGAGGCGCGCCAGGAGCAGGCCGACGACGTTGGTCACCGCGATCAGGAGCAGGAGCGCCACGACGAGGCCGAGGATCGCCAGCGGCGCCGTCATCGGTCCGCGGATCTCGTCCGGCAGAGGAACGAGTCCGAGGCGGAACTGCATGTCGGGCGGATACTCGGACGGAAAGCGCTCGGTGAACGCACGGCCGAGAGCTGCGACTTCGGCGTGTGCGGTGTCGAGCTCGACGCCTTCACGCAGACGGGCGACGACCGTCAAGAAGTGGTTGCCGCGTGTCGTCTGAGGCTGCGCGATCGGCATCGGCACGAAGACGTCGTGGCGCTCGTCGCGCAGCACGGCGTGAGGCAAGTCGACGCCCGGTGCGAGCACACCGACAATCTCCAACGACCCGCCGCCGACCTCGAGCGTACGGCCGAGAGTCTCAGGATCGGCGCCGAAGCGTTCGCGCCACAGGCGGTGCGAGAGTACGGCGACGTCGGCGCCGTCGCGGACCTCGTCGGCAGTGAATCCGCGGCCGAGCACGGGAGGCGCACCGAGTGCCTCGAAGACGCCCCGCGTCACCCAGGCGGCCGATACTCGCTCGCCGCCGGCTCCACGCACCGTCAGTCGACCGCTGGCGCTCGCTCCCACCGCCTCGAGCACGTGGCCGAGCTGGGTCTCGTAGTCCAGGAGCTCCGCCGGTGAGGTTCCGCCGTCGGGCTTCTCGGCCCAGGCGGTCCGCAGCAGGCAGACGCGCTCCGGCTCCGGGTAGGGCAGCGGTGGAGTCCACACCGACAGCGCGAAGCTCCAGAGAGCGCCTGCCGCGCCGAGCCCGAGCGCGAGCGTCAGGACAGTCAGCAATGAGAAGGCGGGGGCGCGTGCGATGCGGCGCAGGCCGAGACGCAGGTCGCGCAGCCACAGCTCGAGGCCGTGGCCGAAGCGCACTTCGCGGGCGTGGGCACGGTGGCTCTCGAGGCTGCCGAACTCGAGACGCGCCAGCCGCCGCGCCTCGGCGGGATCGACGCCGGCGTCGATGTGCTCCTGAGTCGCGCGGTCGAGGTGGTACTGCATCTCCGCGGCGACCTCGCGCTCGTCGGCGTGCGGGGAGACGAGGTGGCGCAAGCGGACGGTCCAGGCGATCAATCGGTCGCGAAGCATGGCGTTCTCCCCACGGTTCAGGTGGCCGACAGCACGGCGTCGATCGCGGCGGTGAGAGCGCGCCAGCTCTCGGTCGCCTCGTCGAGGCGTCGTTGTCCGCTGTCGGTCAGGTGATAAATGCGGACCCGGCGCCCCTCCTCCGAGGTGCCGCTGCGCGAGCGCACGAGACCTTGGTCGCGGAGGCGATAGAGGGCCGGGTAGAGCGAGCCCTGCTGCACCTGCAGGACATCGTCCGAGAGCTGCCGGATGCGGCGCGAGATGGCCCAACCGTGGAGGGGGCCGAGGGCCAGTGTGCGCAGGATCAAGAGATCCAGGGTGCCTTGCTGAAGGTCGGAGCGTGAGCTCATGGAGTCCTCATCGCGGTTGGAATGGGGCCCTGTCGGGAGCCTTTGTTGTCGATCTGCATAGTATACAAATCGACAATACGTGCTCTTCGGCCATTGGTTTCACCCGCACGACGGTGCGATACGCTGACGCCTCGACAACCGACGAGGAGTGATGCTGATGCGCGTGACCCGGTGGATGACCCTGCCGTTGCCCCGGCTGTGTTGGAGCCTGTTTCTGTCCCTCGGGCTCGGACTGTCCTCGGTGGGGACGGCCGAAGCGGACTCCTCGACGATGGATGTGCAGTCCGATGCGTCCCGGCAAGACTCGACCGGGGAGGATTCGACCTGGCTGGAGGAGGCGTCGCGACTGGTGGCGGCGGTGCTCGGTTCGACGCCGATGGTGGACGACTTGCGCCAGCTCACCGACCAGATCGGTGGCCGGCCGACCGGCTCCGTGGCCAACGTGCGCTCGGTCGCCTGGGCCGTCGAGCGGCTGCGCGCTGCCGGCGTCGAGACCTCGCTCGAGAGCTTCGAAATGCCGGCGTTGTGGCTCGAGACGGCCGCGCGGGCGAGCGTCGAAGGTACGTCCGGAGCAACTGCCGAGGGCGCCGCGGTGAGCCTGCGCTTCGCGCCGCGCGTCGCGTCGATGCCGTGGTCGCCGCCGACGCCGGAGGGTGGCATCGCCGCACCGCTGGTCGATGTCGGTCTCGGCTCCGAGGACGACTTCGCGCGAGTGGGCGAGGCGGTACGCGACGCCTTTGTGCTGGTCGAAACGCCCTTGCTCGAAGATCTCGCGGATCTCTTCGCCGAGTACCGGGCGCAGGTGAAGATCGAACGGCGCGCGCTGGCCGCCGGCGCGGCCGGCGTCGTGTACCAAGGCTCGCGCTCACGCAACGTCCTCTATCGCCACAATGCCTCGGGTGGCCCCTCGACATCGCGGCCGATGGTAGTGATGGAGCGCGACGGCGCGCGGCGCGCCCTGCGCCTGCTGCGTTCCGGGCACTCGCTGCGCCTGGCGCTCGAGATCGAGATCGAGGGCGGCGCGGCTTACACGGCGCAGTCGCCGCTCGGCACCATTCTCGGCGCCGAGCGCCCCGAGGAGGTGGTCGTCGTCGGTGCTCACCTCGACTCTTGGGGCCTGGGTACCGGCGCGCTCGACAACGGCTGCAACGTCGCCATGCTGATCGACATCGCACGCCAGATCCGGCGCCTCGGCCTGACGCCGCGGCGCACCATTCGCTTCGCCCTGTGGAACGGCGAGGAGCAGGGTCTGCACGGCTCCTGGGGCTACGTCCGCAATCGGCAGGAGGAGCTCGACCGGCATGTCGTGGCGATGTCGTTCGACATCGGCAGTGGGCGGATCGACGGTTTCTTCACCGGTGGCCGGCCGGCGGTCGCCGAGGCGACGCGCGCGGCGCTCGCACCGGTCGAAGGACTCGGTCCGTTCGCGATTCTCGACGTGCCGATCGTCGGCACCGACAACTACGACTTCATGATGGAGGGGGTCGCGAACCTGGTCGCCAGCCAGGAGTCGGCCAACTACGGGCCGAACTACCATGCGCGCAGCGACACCTTCGACAAGGTCGATCTCGAGCAGCTGCGCCTCAACGCCGCGATCGCGGCCTCGGTGATCTGGGGCTACGCCTCGATGGACGCACCGTGGGGTCGCCAGTCGGCGGAAGAGGTCGAGGCGCTCGTCGAGTCGACCGATTTGCCGGATCAGATGCGTGGCTTCAACGTGTGGAGCGCCTGGGAGGACGGCACGCGCGGCCGGCGTTCCGGCACGTCGAGCGACACCGGCACCGGCGCGCCGTCCCCATGACGGGCTCTCGCCCGGCCGTCAGAACGGGTTGGTGGCGAAGACCGAGAACTCCGGCACGAAGCCACGGCGGTCGAGCTTCAGCGCCCCGACCAGCGCGTCCGCGATCTCGCGGGCGCGCAGCTTCTTGGCGCTCTTCTCCTGACCGTAGCCGGCCTTGCCGGCGAAGTCCGTCTGCACTTCGCTCGGATTCACCAACATCACACGCACGTCGTGACGGCGCAGCTCGTCGCGCCAGCATTCGGTCAGTCCGCGCAGCGCGAACTTCGACGAAGCGTAGGCGCTGCCGCCCTGGAAGCCTTTGACGCCGGCGGTCGAGGAGATGTTGATCAGGTCGCCGCCGTCGCCCTGCTCGACGAAGTGCTTCGCCGCCTCGCGCGCCATCAGGAAGGCGCCGAAGACATTGGTGCGGTAGACGTTCTGGAAGGCCTCGAAGTCCATCTCGACGAGCGGCGCGAAGTAGCCGAAGCCCGCGTTGTTCACCAGCACGTCGATGCGGCCGTGGTGGTCGACGAAGTCGCGCATCGTGCGCTCGGCGCTCTCCTCGTCGCCGACATCGCCCTGCAGCCAATGCACGCCGAGCCGGCGCGCGGCGGCCTCGAGCGTGTCGCGCGAGCGCGCGGTGATGGTGACGTCCATGCCCTCGGCGGCGAAGGCTTCGGCGATCGCGTAGCCGATGCCCTCGCTGCCGCCGGTGATCAATGCTTTGCGCTCTGTGAGATCCATCGTGCCTCCTCAAGACCGGACACTAGGTGGAGGCGTCAGGGTACCAGGCGGCGTGGAAGCCGAGGGGTTCGGGATGCTCTAGGTGCAGCGTTGCGCGCGGACCGGCGGCGATGTCGAAGGCGTCGAAGAGCAGGTAGGCGCTGCGTTCGGCGGCGGCGTCGAAACGCTGGACGAGCACGCAGCCGCGGCGCGGGTCGTGCGGATCGTCGTCCGGGTCGCCGAGGAAGACGGGCTCACCGCCGAGATGGTGGCCGCGCGGAGCGCGCCAAGTGTCCGGAGACTCGGGCACGCTCCAGCGCAGGTGCGCGACGGTGTCGAAGAACTTGCGTCCCGGCGAGCCGGCGGTCGAGATGCCGAGCATCCAGAAATGCTCGTACGTTTGCTGATCGAGGCGAGGGTCGACGGCGGGGAAATCGGGGCAGCATTCGAAGTCGATCGCTCGGCGCTCGACAACGGTCCAACTCGCGGTGTCGAGAACTATGCGCCGCGGGCCGCCGCGCGGCGCGTCGACGAAGAGCTCCGGCAGCGGCATGTACTGGTCGTAGACCGGGCGCTCGAGCTCGACGACGTCGACCACCAGCCGCCCGCCCTCTTCGGATGCATTCTCTTCAACAGTCTTCTCTTCAGAACAGTGGATGAGATGCAGGCAGTAGCGCTCGCCCACCGGCACCGTCGCCACGTGCTCGCCAGTGTCGCGCGCGAAGACGAGCAGCGACGAGCCGAGCTCGGGGCGCCAGGCGAGGCTGTCAGCGACGCTCTTTCCACCGTCGAGCAAGCGCTCGATCTCGAGCACGTGCGGGCTCAGGTAGACGACGATGTGGCGAGGGGCGAGCAGGAAGTCGTGCACCGAGATCGGCCGCTCGAGGCGGTGGCGTCGACGCCAGATCAGCTCGCCGTCGGCGCCGAAGCGGTAGAGCGTGAGCGACGGCGTCCGGGGTGAGAAGGAGATGCCGAAGTTGAACATCTCGCCGCTTGAGGCGTCGAAGCACGGATGCGCCGAGAGCGGCGAGACGGCGTTCAGGCGTCCACCGAACGTGTGCTCGGCGCGGGTCTCCAGCGTCTCGGGATCGAGCTCGTAGGGCAGACCCTGCTCGCCGAAAGCCAGCAGATGATCACGCCACAAGTAGGCGCTCACGTTCACCGGCGACTCGAGGCCGAGGCCACGCTTCAAACGGTCGCCCTCGAACGCGGTGCCGAAGGCGCGGTAGAGCGGTCGACCGGCGTCGTCTTCGTCGCGCCATTTGGTTCCACGGACGAATCGGCTCGCCATCTGCAAGGTGTTTCCCGTGAAACATAGGCGCCGCACGAGGCCGTCGCCGTCGAGCCAGTGGCGGTAGTCGAGGGGCTCGCGACGGAAGCGACCGGGACCATTGAGGTAGTAGCAACCGCGGATGAACGACGGGATCTCACCGTCGATGTCGGTGATCTCCCAGGCTCCCTCGCGCGCGTCGAGCGTGAAGGCGCGCTCGAGCCCCGGCGCATGGTCGGACGCCGCCATCGCATCCTGGGTCATGCGGCGCCCTCCGCCGCCAGCGCGGGCTCGGCCGTCGACGGCTGCACGGCGTGGCGCTCGAGATCGTCGGTGATCAGCCGGAAGCGGTCGAGCACCGCGGGGTCGAGGCGCCAGCGCCATGGCTCGTCGGTGGCGCCGGTCGCGCGCACGGCCGCCACGGCGTCGCGCCGGGCCGCCCAGCGCACCGGGTCGAAGCGCAGATCGTCGACATCGATCGCCTCGACGAAACGGCGATCGTGCACCAGTGCCGGATCTCCGAGCACCACCGAGGCGACGTGTGCTTCGATGAAGCGTGCCAGATCGCCGAGGTCGTGGAGGTGACGGTCGAGAATGCGCCGCGCCGTCGTCGCGTCGACTCCGAGCTCGTAGAACGTGCCTTCGGCGCGGCGTAGCGGTGCGAGCTCGAAGAAGTCGACGAAGCGCGGCGTCTGCGCCTGCTGTGCGCCGACCAGTCCGCGCTCTTGCTTCCAGCGGAAGAAGCCCGAGAGGACGTCCTGGACGCCACGGTTGGCGGCGCCCAGGCCGGCGAATCGGCGCAAGAAGCCGGTCGCGAAGCGGCGGTCGGTGAACAGGTCGTTGATGAAGGGGAAGACGTAGAGCGCGAAGTAGATCGTCAGCTCCCAGACGTACTTCAGCGTGAACGCCTCCTGGTCGCCGAGCGCGTCGTAGCTGGTGGAGTATCCCGGCACATAGGCCTGGAACACGGCCTTCATCAGCGACTCCGCGAGCTGACACTTGCGGCGCAGCTCGAGTGCGTTCTCGGGCGTGCCGGCAGTGGCGAAGTCGGCCTCGATGGCGTCGACCACGAGGGTGTTGTGGATCGCGATCAGGTCGCTGCCCGGGCTGTACAGCGGGTCGGTGAAGCGCCCCGCCTCGCCCGACATCGCCCAGCGCGCGCTCGAAATCGTCTGCACACAGTCGAACGAGAAATCCTGGTGCCCGCCGAAGTCGAGCACCTGGCGGTGCGGCAGGTCGCGGGCGAAGAGCGGGAACCGTTCGCAGACGAAGCGCTGCGCCTTCTCCACCGAGAAGACGTCGCGATGGTCGATCACGTCCTTGTCGAAGACCAGGCCGAGACTGGTCTTGCCCTGCAGCGGGATGACCCAGAACCACAGCCCCTCGTCCATAAAGTGGTTGGTCGCCAGCCAGGTCGGCAGGTGGCCGGTGGCGCGGCGGCTGGGGTGCATGCGGCGCGCGCGATTGTCGAGGTCGGTGAGAGCCTCGATGTCGACCAGGCCGTCGACCCACCAGTAGAAGGCGCCGTGGCGGATCGAGCTGGGCCGCTGCAGGGCGTGCGCCTTCGACAGCAGCTGGCGCCGTCCGCTGGTGTCGACCAGCCAGCGGGTGTCGATCGCATGGTCCTCGCCGCCGGCCGAGAAGGTGACCCGGTGCACTGGCGTGCTCGCCGCCCGGTGCTCGCCGGGTGCGTCGTCGGTCGGGCTGGCGCCGTCGGGGGCGTCGGCGAGGTCGATTTGCAGAGCGTCGACGCCGGTGACGCAGCGGAATCTATGTTCGTGTGCCCGGCACAGGCGTAGCAGCTCGCCCTCGAAGACGTTGCGGTCGAGCTGGTAGCTGGCGATGTTCGAGAATGGGCGGATCGAGCCCGCTCCATAGTCTTCAAAGGCGGTGCCGTCGCCGGTGCGCCAGTAGAAGCGCAGGTTGTACTTCATGAAGTGGTCGTGGAGCAGGTGCTCCTCGAGCTCGAGCACTTTCGAGAAGTAGTAGCCGGCGAGCTGCACGCTCGATTCACCGACCTTTTGGCGCATCGGCGGGAGCTCGGTACGGCGTTCGAGCAGCAGCACGCGGCGCTCGGTGTGCAGCAGCAGGTGGCGCGCGAGAGTCAGGCCGGCGAGGCCGGCGCCGAGGATCACGACATCCGGAGCGAAGGTCGATCGGCTCATGGTGCGTCTCCGCGAGGTCGGGGTGCACGGTCGAGGGTCTCGAACACCAGCGCGGCGGCATGGCCGTCGAGACCGAGCGAAGTGACGAGGCCGCGGCGCACGGTTTCGCGCGGCGGCAGCTCCAGGGAGGTTGTGGGTCGGCACAGATCGGGAGCGCCCGAATCGGCCGTCTCGAAACCGTGGATCGCCGGAACGACGCCGCGACGCAAGACCTCGAGCAGTGCCGCGGTCTGGAGCGCTCCGCCGGCGCCGAGCGGCTCGCCGACCTGGGCCTTGACCGCCAGGATCGGGATCTCGGCGGCGTGTCGGCCGAGCGCCTTGGCGAGGCCGTGGGCTTCGGCCGAGTCGACTACCCGCGATCCGCTGGCACCGCTCGAAACGACGTCGATCGCCCCGTCGTCCAAGGCCGAGGCGTCGAGCGCGGCGTCGGCCAGCGCGTCGGAGATCGCGCGGCGCAGCGTGGCCGCGGCGCGCTCCGGGTCGCGGCCGCGCCGCGGATCGAACACGCAGGCGTGGCCGACGATTTCGCCCAGGACGTGGGCGCCGCGCGCGCCGGCTCCCTCGGCGTCTTCGAGTAAAAAGAGCGCCGCCGCCTCGGCCGGCACGAAGCCGTCGCGTCGTGCGTCGAACGGCAGGGCGCGTGGCGCGTCGCCGTGCGCGCCCGTGCTCGTCCCGGCGACGAGGCCGGCCTGCACGAAGGCGACGTAGCTTTCGAGGCAGAGCTCGTCGCTGCCGCCGGCGAGCAGCGCCGCGGCGCGCCCGCCGCGCACCAGCTCGGTGGCCAGGCCGAGCGCCTGGAGACCGGCCGTGAGGCCGCCCGCGACGGTCGAGTTCGGGCCGCACAGGCCGTGCCAGATCGCGGTCTGGCCGGCGGCGGCGTTGATCACACTGTTGGCGAAGTCGAGTGGCTTGACGTACTTCGGGCCGGCCTCGAGGCCGCGGCGATCGAAGGCGGAGATCGTGTGGACGCTGCCGTACATGGTGCCGAGCACCAGGCCGATCTCGAGGGCCTGGAGATCGTCCGCCGACCAGCCACGGGCACGCAGGGCTCGCCCAGCGGCGGCTGCGACCAGACGGCCGGTGCGATCGATCGGCCGCACGTTGGCGGCGCCCAAGTCGCGCCGCGGGTCGAAATCGACCTCGCCGGCCTGTGGCTGCCGACAGCCTGCGACGTCGGCGCCGCGCTCCGCTGCGACCGCCAGATCGAAGGCCGTGAGCGGGCCGAGGCCGCTCGTGCCCTGCGCCAGGCCGTGGCCGAAGGCCTCGTCGTCGCCGAGCGCGGAAAGGCTGCCGACGGCGGTGATCACCACTCGACGCCGCCCGTCGCGAGACGGATTGCGGAGGCTCGCTGAGCTCATGGTGGCTCCTCAGTCGATGCGCCGAAAGAGCACCGACGCGTTGTTGCCGCCGAAGGCGTAGGCGTTGTTCATCGCCACGCGCACCGGAAGCTCGCGCGCCGTGTTCGGTACGCAGTCGAGATCGCAGTCCGGGTCGGGCTCCTCGAAATTGATCGTCGGCGGAATCCGTCCCTCGGCGACCGCGAGGGCGCAGACCGCGCTCTCCACCGCCGAGGCTGCGCCCATGGTGTGACCGATCATCGATTTCACCGAGCTCACCGGCACTCTCCGCTGTCCGAAGACCGTACGCACGGCCCGGGTCTCGAGCTTGTCGTTGGTCGGCGTTCCGGTGCCGTGAGCGCTCACATACTGGACTGCATCGGCGTCGATGCGGGCGTGGCGCAAGGCCTCCCGCATGGCGCGCGCAGCGCCATCGCCCTCGGGGTGGGCGGCCGTCATGTGATGCGCGTCGCACGACAGGCCGTAGCCGGCGACCTCGGCGATCGGCTCGGCGCCGCGCCGACGCGCGTCGTCCTCGCGCTCGAGCACCAGCACCGCTGCCGCCTCGCCGGGCACCATGCCGCGGCGTCCGCGATCGAAGGGCTGGCAACGCTCCGGGGCGATGGCGCCGAGGCGGGCGAAGCCGGTGTAGGTGATGCGCGAAAAGGCGTCGGCGCCGCCGGCGAGCATGACGTCGGCGCGACGCTCTCGCAGTGCGTCGAACGCGTAGCCGATGGCGTAGTTGCCGGCGGCGCAGGCGGCCGGCAGCATGGCGTTCGGTCCCGCGGCGTCGAGCTCCTCGGCGATGTGCGCGGCGATCGTGTGGCAAGGATAGAGCCAGGCCAGCGCGCCCTCGTCTCGCGCCAGCGTGCCGGCGAGCCAGTGATCGTCGAAGCGCTCGACGTGGCCCGGCTCGCCCGAGGTGGTGCCCATAGCGACCCCGACGCGCTCCGGCGCCCAACGCGTCGCCAGCGCATCACCCGCCATCAGCCCCGCGTCGTCCGCGGCCTGGCGCGCGGCGGCGATCGCCAGCCGGCCGGCACGGCCGACGCTCTGCGGTGCGACCCGCCGACAGGCGCTCGCGCCGTCGAAGCCTTTGATCTCGCCTCCGAGATCGACCGAGTGGTTCGAGGTGTCGAACGACTCGACCGGTGAGAGTCCCGAGCGACCCTCGAGGAGGGCATGCCACGCGGTCCGGCCGGTGCCGAGCGAGGTGACCAGACCGAGACCCGTGATCACGATCCGTGGTGTCGTCATGAGCGGCCTCACGCGACGTGTTCGGCCGCCGCTGCGAGCTCGGGCTCGGCGGCTCCACCCTTGACCCTCATCACCAAGTCGACGGTGTCTTGAATCGTCTGCAACGATTGGAGACGCTCTTCCGGAACCCCGAGGCGGAACTCGTAGTCGACGTCGACACCGATTTCGAGGAGCGACAGGGAATCGAGATCGAGATCGTCGAGGAAATGAGCATTGTCTGCGATGGACGAGGCATCGATGCCGGTCGCATTGGCGATGATTTCTTTGACTTTCTCGCGGACATCGTTCGGGGTGATCGGCATGGTGGCTTCTCCTAGAGTGGATATCGCTGGACTGGAGGTCTTCCGATCGCAGTGTGGGGATATTCCCATGAGCTCATCCCCGAGATCCAGCCACGCTGCGACAGCGCCTCTGCACATTGTCTCGAGCGAAGGTGTCTCGCAGCTCGGCACATCGAGTGACCTCGTGCGAAGGATCGCGAGCGGCGTCACCCGTCCGACAAACGCCGACGTCGATCGGAGGTCTCAGGCGCAGGGAAATCGTCGCGGTCCGAGCCTGATCCCGGGGCGACCGGCCGATAGACTCGGCACATCGTGCGCGCGCGTCGCTGTTCCTGACTAGAGGAACGGTGAATCGCCGGCAAACCGGACACTGTGTCGGCTGACGGTACTTGGCGAACGGTGCTCAGCAGACGGTGTTTGGCAGACCGTGCTCGCTCCGTTCAGGTCAGGTCAACGCGATCGGCTCGGCGCCGAGACCGCGCCCGGTGGAGCGAAACGAGCGCAGCGCCGTCGAGCCGAGCGCGTCGATCGACACGATCAGGTACGAGCGGTCGGGCCACAGGGTCTCGAGGTCGCGCGCCGAGGGCTCGGGCGGGCCATCGGGGTGGCTGTGCCAGAAACCGACCAGCTCGAGCCGCCGGGCGCGTGCCGTGCGATCGACGGCGAGGACCTCTTCCGGATCGAGCCGGTAGCGATCGGGGCGTCGGGGCGTCGCGCTCGTGCGATCTGAGGCGTCCAGATTGCGGCCGTGGAGCACCTCGCGCACGTCGACGCGCGGCGTCGACCGGGCAGCACGCCGCCGACCCACCAAGAAACCGCAGGCTTCGTACGGATAGCTGAGCTCGGCCAGGCGGCGCAGCTCGGCGACCTGATGCCGCTCGAGAGTGAGGAGGCTCGGAGCCCGTGCGGTCACCGGACGGTTCACGATTCGTCGGAGTCGGAGTCGGAGTCTCTGGCGGAGGGCGCCAGTACGAGGATCGACAGCGGGGGGAGGTCGAGCGCCAGCGAGCGGGCATGGCCGTCGGCGGCGACGGGCTCGGCGCGGACGCTCGCCGCTCTCGGATAGCCGCTACCGCCGAAAGACTCGTCGTCCGAGCACAGGACGATGTCGTACGTCCCGCCGCCGGGCGCGCCGATCCGGTAGCCCTGGCGTGGCATCGGCGTCAGATTCAACACGATCACCAGGTGGTCTCCGGCCGGCTCACCGAGGCGCACGAGGGGCGCGGTCGACGACTCACCGTTTTCGTCGTCCGCCATCAGCTCGGCCGTCGGGGGGCCGGCCTGGTCGAAGCGCGCGAAGGCGAGCACTGAGCTGGCGCGGTCGTCGCAGGCGATCCAGCGGAAGCCGTCGGGCTCGTGATCCGCCTGCCACAGACACGGGTGGCTCTGGTAGAGCGCGCCGAGTGCGGCGAGGAAGTCGAAGAGGCCGCGGCGCGCCGGATCGTCGAGCAGGTGCCATTCGAGACCCGCCTGGTGATCCCACTCGCGCGGCGACGCGAGCTCGCTGCCCATGAAGAGGAGCTTCTTGCCCGGCCGCGTCCACTGGTAGCCGAGCAGGCAGCGCAGGTTGGCCATCTTGCGCCACGGATCGCCCGGCATCTTGCCGTAGAGCGAGCCCTTGCCGTGCACCACCTCGTCGTGCGAGAGCGGGTTCACGAAAGCCTCGCTGTACTCGTAGATCATCGCGAACGTGAGCTGGTCCTGGTGATGCGAGCGGAAGAGCGGGTCGACGGCGAAGTACTTCAGGCTGTCGTGCATCCAGCCCATATTCCACTTCAGCGTGAAGCCGAGCCCGCCCTCGTCGGGATCCTTGGTGACTCCGGGCCATGCGGTCGACTCTTCGGCGATCATCATGCGGCCGGGGTACTGGTCGCGCACCGCCCGGTTCACATCGCGCAACATCTGGATCGCACCGAAGTTCTCGCGCCCGCCGTGCTCGTTGGCCAGCCACTGGCCTTCGTCGCGGCTGTAGTCGAGGTAGAGCATCGAGGCGACGGCGTCGACGCGCAGGCCGTCGATGTGGAACTCGTCGAACCAGTAGAGGGCGTTGGCGACCAGGAAGTTGCGCACCTCCCAGCGGTCGTAGTTGAAGATGTAAGTGCCCCAGTCGGGATGCTCGCCGCGCCGCGGATCCTCGTGCTCATAGAGCGCCGTGCCGTCGAAGCGGCCGAGGCCGTGGCCGTCGCGGACGAAGTGCGCTGGCACCCAGTCGACGATCACGCCGACGCCGTGGCGGTGGCAGTAGTCGACGAACCAGCGGAAGTCGTCCGGATCACCGTAGCGCGCGGTGGGAGCGAAGTAGCCCGTGACCTGGTAGCCCCACGAACCTTCGTACGGATGCTCGGCGACTGGCATCAGCTCCAGGTGGTCGAAGCCGAGCGCCAGGACGTGCTCGACCAGGCGCGGCGCCAGCTCGCGATAGCTGAACGGGAGGTCGCTACGGCGACGCCACGAGCCGAGGTGCACCTCGTAGGCGCTCAGCGGCGCGCGGCGCGGGTCGCGTGCGGCCACCGCGCTCATCCATTCTTCGTCGGTCCATGCGTGGTGCGAGGCGTATGTGCGCGAGGCCGTGCCGGGCGGAATCTCGCACCAGCGGCCGACCGGATCCGCCTTGAGACGCGGCGGTCCCCACGGCCCGAGGATCTCGAACTTGTAGAGCGCGCCGGCGGAGAGGCCCGGAATGAACAGCTCCCAAATGCCCGAGGTGCCGAGCCGGCGCATCGGATAGCGACGCCCGTCCCAGTCGCAGAACGATCCGACGACGCTCACCCGCCGAGCGTTCGGCGCCCACACCGCGAAGCCGAAGCCGCGCACGCCGTCGAGAGTGCGCTCGACCGCGCCGAGCGCGTTCCAGAGCGTGAGGTGCTTGCCCTCGCCGAGATAGTAGAGATCTTCGTCTGTGAGGCTCGGTGGAAAGCCGTACGGGTCGTCGATCTCGAGACTCGTCCCGTCCATGCCGTCGATGCGATACCGGTAGCGCAGTTGCGCCGGCTCGACCTCTGGCACGAACGCCGCGAAGAGTCCCGGACCGACTTCTTCCATCGGCACTTCTTCCATCGGAAGCTCGTTCGGCGGCACCTGGCTCGCCGGTGCCGTCTCGTCGCGCTCGTCGGGGCGAGCGTCGAGGCGAACACAGTGCAGCAGGGTGACCTGGCGCGCCTCGGGGCGGAGCGCGCGCACCACCGAGCCACCGTCGGCGGCATGTGCGCCGAGGTAGAGATGGGGGTCGGTGTGGGCGCCGCGCCACAGCGCTTCGCGATGCTCGGCTCCTCCGGCGAGGACCTCCGTCGAGGTGGGTGCGTTCGGCTCGGGAGTCGCGGGTCGGGCCATGGTCTCTCCGGCGTGGACAAGGCCGGATCTCACCGGCGTCGGACGGATCCGCGCGTCGGCGCGGACGAAAGCAGACGGAAGGCGCGGTCGATTGGTCGAGTTTAGCCCACCTCGTTCCACAGCGGCGGCTGGTCGTCGTCCGGTCGACCGTGCAGAATCTGGTGCGGTTTGAAGGTGCCCTTGTAGCGTGTGCTGGCGTTGCCCTCGACGCGAAAGCCGAGGTACACGAAGGGAATGGAGAGCTCCTGCGCGAGCTCGATCTGGCGCAGCACGGAGAAGGTGCCGAGCCCGCGGTGGCGCAGCGTCGGCTCGTAGTAGCAGTAGACCGCCGAGAGCGCGCGGGGCAGCAGGTCGACGAGTGCGACAGCGACCAGGCGTCCGTCGAGCCGGTAAAGCAGCTCATGGCCGTAGTCTCGGCGTCCATCGACGAAGGTCTGGCGATATCCGCTCGTGCCGAGAGGCCGGTACGTCCAGGACTTCCGCTGCGCCATGTCGCGGTGGTAGCGCTCGTAGAGGCGCAGCTGCTCCGGGCTTGCCGATGCCGGGCGGAGGAAGACCTCAAGGTCGCGATTCTTGGCCCTCGTGCGCCGCATCGAGCGATTGGAGGTGAACCGGTCGGTGTCGACCCGCAGGCTCCGGCAGGCGCTGCAGCCGAGACAGACCGGGCGGAAGAAGGTGCAGCCGAAGCGTCGCCAACCGCGCTCGAGCATCGCCTGGTAGCGCGCGGCGGAGCAGTTGGGGATCAACCGATAGCAGAGGCGCGCCGCCAACCCCGGCAGGTAGGAGCAGTCCTGGTCTTGAACGACCTGGACGATGGCGGCCGGCAGCGACGTGCCGTAGTGTTCCATGCCGACCTCAGGCGGCTCCGTCGGTGGGGGATCGATCGGTGCGGCTGCCGGTCAACACCTGGATCGAGCGTGCCTGCACCAGGAGAGTGTCGCCGCGAGTCGAGTCCTGGTCAGCGTCCGGGCGCGCGGTGTCGAGCCGCCACATCAGGCGCTCGACCCCGAGCGCGCCGGGCAAACCGTCGAAGCGCGTCGGGCGGTGGCTGGCGTTGAGCACGACCACGACGACCTCTGGATCGGCGTTGCGACGTGGGTCGAAGAGACCCATCGCCACGGCGCCGCGCCCGACATCGTGCCAGTCGGCGTCCGTCATGGTGTGTCCGTCCTCGCGCAACCAGACGACATCGCCGGTCGATGCAGGGCTGCGGGCCCGCAAAAAGGTCTCACGGCGCACAGCCGGCACGCTGCGCCGCAGCGCACTGAGGCGCCGTACGAAGGCCAAGAACGGCTCGTCGACCTGGTGCCAGTCGACCCAAGTGAGCTCGTTGTCCTGGCAATAGGAGTTGTTGTTGCCATGCTGCGTGCGCCCGAGCTCGTCGCCGTGGAGGAGCAGTGGAACTCCCTGGGCGAGGAAAAGGGTGGTGATCAAGTTCCGCCGCGCGCGATCGCGCGCCGCGACGATGGCCGGGTCGTGGGTCGGGCCCTCGACGCCCCAGTTGCGCGACTGGTTGTCGTTCGTGCCATCGCGATTGTCTTCGCCGTTCGCCGTGTTGTGCTTGTTGTCGTAGGACACCAGGTCGCGCAGCGTGAAGCCGTCGTGGCTGGTGACGTAGTTGATGCTGGCGAGTGGACCGCGCTCGGCGAACACGTCTTGGCTACCGGCGAGTCGTGTCGCCAGGTCGGCGAGCGCCGGGCCGTGCGCCTCGCCGCGCCACAATCGCCGCGTGGCGCGCCGAAAGCGGTCGTTCCACTCGCGCCAGTCTCCGGGGAAGCGCCCCAGGCAATAGCCGTCGGGGCCGAGGTCCCAGGGCTCGGCGATCATCTTCAGGCGCGAGAGCACGGGGTCCTCCGCGATCTCGCGAAAGAGCGCGGCGGTGGCGTCGAAGGCGAGCGGATCGCGGCCGAGGACGGGCGCCAGGTCGAAGCGAAACCCGTCCACTCCGAGAGCCGCCCACGAACGCAGGCTGTGGAGGATCAGGCGCCGAACGGCGGGCTCCCGCACATCGAGCGTGTTGCCGCAACCGGTCCAGTCGACCGGCCGATGCCGCCGCTCGGGGTCGAGACGGTAGTAGCTGTGGTGATCGATGCCCTTGAGCGACAGGATCGGTCCGCGCCATCCCCCTTCGGGTGTGTGGTTGTAGACGACGTCGATCCACACCTCGAGGCCGGCACGATGCAGCGCCCGCGTCATGGCGCGAAACTCGGCGACTTGCTCGCCGGTGCCGGCGGTGGCGTAACCGGCATGCGGGGCACAGTAGGCAAGCGTCGCATAGCCCCAGTAGTTGCGCCGTCCGCCCGCCATCAAGTGCTCCTCGCTGGCGATTTGCGCCGGCGGCATCAGCTCGACGGCGGTGACGCCGAGCGATCGGAGATGCTCGATCACCGGCTCGCTGGCGAGCCCGAGGAAGGTGCCGCGCAGCGCCGCGGGCACCTCGGGATGCAGCCGCGTCAAGCCACGGACGTGGGCTTCGTAGATCAGCGTGTCGCACCATGGAGTCCACGGGCGCTCGGCGTCCGGGCACGGCTCGAGGTCTTCGACGACGACGCACTTGGGCATCGCCCCGGCGCTGTCGGCGCCGCTGAACGAGGTCTCCGGGCGCGCTCCGGGGCGGTACCCCAACAGGCTCGGTGACGGAGTGGGCTCACCGGTGACGGCGCGGGCGAAGGGGTCGACCAGCAGCTTGGCCGGATTGAACAGATGGCCCCGCAGCGGCTCGAACGGACCGTGGACGCGGTAGCCGTAAAGCGCACCGGCGCCGAGCTCTGGAACCGTCGTGCGCCAGATCTCGTCGCCGTTCGACCGCACGAGTTTGTGGCGTGCCGAGGGCGCGATCGCATCCGGCCGATCAAAGACGCAGAGCTCGACCGCCTCGGCATGCCGCGACCAGAGCGCAAAGCGCACACCGCCGTCGACGATCCTGGCGCCGAGCGCATGGTCGGCAACTGCACTGGGAAGGGTCGAAAGGGTCGCCATGAGCGGGCACTGTCGCGGGCCGGCACGGCCGACGAGGACACGTCGGGCCGCCTGGCCGCGTCGCTATTTTAGCCACCCGTTCGGCCGTCGGCGCTGCGCTCAAATCGAGCGCCGGGACCGAGGGGCGCCAAGTCGAGCGCTCAATTCGAGCGCGGCGGCGGCGCGCCAGGAGCATCACAGGTCCAGAATCCGCTGAGCCGGCGGCAAGTTCGCCGTTCGAGGGGACATCTCGAAGCTGGCACCGTTCGTGCTCTTCAGGCACGGCATGAGCACGCAGACCACGATTCTGCTCGTCGACGACGAGCCACTCTTCGTCGAGAGTCTGCGCGACGCTCTGAAGACGCACAATCCATCGCTCGACCTGCTCACCGCCCCCAACGGGCGGAAGGCGCTGCAGGAACTCTCGCGCGAGGATGTCAGCCTGCTAATCACCGACCTCAAGATGCCGGATCTTGATGGTTTCGGGTTGCTCGAGCACCTCGAAGAGTACCGATATCGGGGCCCGATCGTGGTGATGACTGCGTACGGTACCGATGACGTGGAGCGCCGCGCCTACCTCGGGGGCGCGGCCCATGTGCTCGAGAAACCGATCGATCTCGACGAGTTGATTCGGCTCATCGACGAGCTCACGCTCGATCCGAGCGAATCGTACGCGGTGGTCGACCTCGGCAATCTACTCCCGCTCCTCGCCGCCGAAGGCAGCACATGTGTCGTGCGCGTTCGCAACAGCCGCAGCTACGCCGGTCTGTTGGGCTTCGCCGACGGCGTGATGGTGAGCGCGGAAACGCCGCATGCGGATGGAGATCAAGCGGTTCTCGAGCTGCTCGAGCTGCGGGCGCCGTCGGCCGACGTGCGGGTTGTGCTCCCGGGTGCGCCGCACAACGTTTCCCGTCCGCTGAACGATCTGGTTCGAGAGGCGACACGCCGCAAAGAAAGCCGTGAGACGACTCGGAGCGGATCGTCGTCGCGGCAAACGCAATCGGTCGACGTCAAGCTGACCGCGAACAGTCAATCCACCAAACCAGAAGAAGGAGACTCCACCATGGATGTCAAGGAAGCACTCGCCAAAACGCAGGAGATCGATGGATTCATCGGTGCCGCCATTGTCGACTATCAAAGCGGAATCACCCTCGGAGTCGTCGGCGACGGTCGCCTCGACATCGATCTCGCCGCCAGCGGCAATGCCGAGGTGGTGAAGTCGAAGATGTCCGTCATGGCCAGCCTCCAGCTCGACGATACGATCGAGGACATTCTGATCACCCTGAGCAGCCAGTACCATCTGATTCGGCCGATGGCGAAAGCGCCGAACATCTTTATCTACCTGGCCATCGGCCGGGAGAAAGGGAACCTCGGCTTGGCGCGCCACAAACTGAAGTCGATCGAATCGGATCTCGATCTTTGATCGCCTTCATCTCGAGGACACGCGCGCGCTCGGCACGAGTGGCGCCGTCCTCGTCGGTCTGAGACAATTGGAGGGTGTGCTCTTTGTTTCTCGATGCGTTGCCGCAGACCTTCGAGTTCGACTTTGGTAGTGAGTCGGCCCTTCAGACGGCCTTCGAGTTGTCCTCGGAGGCGCTGGTCTTTCTCGACGCCGAGCTCGGCGTCGTCGGCTTCAATCCGGCGTTTCAAAGCCTGACCGGGGAAGAGCGCCCCGCGCTCATCGGTCGAGTCCTCGCCGAGCTCGAAGTGTTCGCGGATGGAGGAGGTCTTCGCGAGGCGCTCGACGAGTTGCTCGAGCGAGGCAGCTGCCGGGCCGAGCTGATTTTTGGCGGCACCCTGCATCCGCGGCGCATCGTCGCTCTGCGCTTCTCGACTCTCCCCGGCGTCGCTTCCGAGGTCACGGGAGAGGCGTCTGCCGAGGTGCGCCACGTCGGTGTGCTGCGCGATCTGACCGAGCTCAGGCGCCTCGAGTCGGTCAGCCTGGCGGTCAACCTGACCGAGAATCTCGGCCAGGTCTTCTCCGGAATTCGTCACGAGCTGGGCAACCCGATCAACTCGGTCAAGACCGCGTTCAGCGTGTTACGACGCAGCTACGACGACCTGTCCGTCGAGCGCAGAGAGCTCTACTTCGAGAACATCGGACGCGAGCTGACGCGGGTCGAAGATCTCTTGAAGTCGTTGCGCAACTTCTCGGCATTCGAACGGCCGACCTCGGAGCCCTTTTCGGTGGATGCGTTCTTGAGCCGGATCGAGCTGATGACCGCGAGCGATTTCGAGCGGCGTGGGATTCGCCTGGTCGTCGAGAAGGGCTCCGGCGACGGTCATGAAGAGATCGAGGTCACGGCGAATCGTCGGGCCTTGCTGCAGGTGTTCCTCAACTTGCTGAACAACGCGCTCGATGCGATTCAGGATGTGGACGAGCCGACCATCTCGATCGGAGTGCATCGTGCGCGCAATCGGGTGCTCTTCCGCGTCGCCGACAACGGCGTCGGCTTTCGTCGGGAAGACGCGGCGAGGCTCCTGGAGCCGTTCTATACGACGAAGGAGCAGGGCAGTGGTCTCGGTCTTGCGATCTGCCACAAGTTGGTCGTCGCGATGCATGGCTCGATGTATCTCAATGGCGCCCCAGGCAAAGGGTGTATCGTCACCTTGAGCCTACCCGGCGGCGGAGAACCCGTAGCGAGCGCGTCATGAGCTCGACGGTTCTCTTGGTCGACGATGATGCCCTCTTCGGGCTCGCTACGTCGGACCTTCTCGCCGCGGACGGCTTCGACGTCCGCCACGCTAAGAGCCTCGCCGAAGCCCGCACCTTGCTTCCCGGCGCGGGAGTCGTGATTCTTGATCACCGCTTACCGGACGGTGTCGGCTTCGATCTGATCCCCGAGATCCGGCGCCAGCGCTGGCAGCCGAAGATTCTCCTGGTGACCGCCAGCCCGGAGCTGGAAAACGCGGTCGAAGCTCTGCGCCTGGGAATCGAGGACTACTTCACCAAGCCGATCGACACGTCGCAACTGCGGCTGGCGGTCCACCGGTGCCTGCGGACCCTGAGCCTCGAGCGCGAAATCGAGCTCGATCGACGGCGCCGGCGCGACGAGCGCGCCGGCAGTCGGCTGGTGGGCTCGCTCGCCGAGGGGCCGCTGCGCGATCTCGTCGACCGCGCCGCTGGCGTTCGCTCGCCGGTGTTGATCACTGGCGAGACCGGAACCGGGAAGTCCCTGCTCGCGAAGACCGTTCATTACACCGGGCGGCCAGAATCCCCCTTCGTCTCACTCAACTGCGGCGCGGTGCCCGAGACGCTGCTCGAGGCGGAGCTCTTCGGCGTCGAGAAAGGGGCCTTCACCGGCGCCACGCGCTCGAAGCCGGGGCTTCTCGAGCTGGCCGACGGCGGCACGCTCTTCCTCGACGAGATCGGCGAGCTGCCGACACCGCTCCAGTCGAAGCTGCTCGGCGTGCTCGACGACGAGAGCGCGCGCCGCCTCGGCGGTGTCGAGACCCGTCGATTCGACGCGCGGATCATCGCCGCCACCAACGTCGAGCTCGAGGCCGCCATCGCCGAGGGTCGTTTCCGCGAAGATCTCTTCTACCGACTCAACGTCGTCCGTCTCCACGTGCCGCCGCTCCGCCACCGAGAGGGTGATGTCGAGGTGCTGTCGACCGTCCTGCTGGAGCAGGTCGCGGGCATGCCCGTCGAGCTGGCGCCCGGCGAGCTCGAAGTGCTGCGTGCGTACCGGTGGCCGGGCAACGTGCGCGAGCTCCGCAATGTGCTCGAGCGGTCCTGGCTCCTGGACGGACCGGGGCCGCTGCGCCCGTCGCGGTTGCTCGCGTCGGCTCCCGGCTCGGGGGTCTCGACGGAGGCGTCGGCCGACCGGCGGAGAGAGCCCACAGAACGGCTGATTGGCGGTCGAGGGGTGAACGAGTCTCAGCCTCGAGAACCGGCCGAGATCGAGCCACTCGCCGTCGTCGAGCAGCGGCACCTCGAGGCCGCGGTCGCCGCCTGCGCGACCCAGCGCGAGGCGGCTGAGCGCCTCGGCATCGGGGTCGCGACGCTGCGCCGCAAGATGGCGAGCTACCGGCGCACGCGGAGGGAGGCCGACAGCTCGGCGTGATCCGGCGGCTCAGGCGGCGCGCAGCTGGACCGTTTCGCCGATGGCGTCGAGGATCTCGCGCAGGCGGTCATAGTCAGGGTGCTTCACCCGAACCCAGGCGTTCGCCATATAGCCCGCCTCGACCGGCTGCGTCGGGGTGCCGCGCGGCGGCAAGTGGGCGTCGATCACCAGGTCGCCCAGTTCCTCGAGCAGGTGGAGGCCGTCGTAGCCGACGATGTGGCCGTCGCGATCCGGGCGGAGGTTGATGATGCCGGCTGAGAAGCGACGGCTCGGCGCGTGCAGAGGGCGGCCGTGGACGATCGCTGCTGCCCACTCTTTGTAGACATCAATCTCGTGGGCCGCGCAGTAGAGGTCCCAGGCCCCGACTCCGGGCGGCCGGCAACCGATCTCCGAGAACTTCAGGCCTTTGGGGCCGAAGAACCACTCCATGTGGGTCGCCGAGGTCTCGATGCCGAGCGTTTCGATCACCCGCTTGCCCATCACCTTCACCTCATCGTATCCGGGTGCGTCGAGACGGTTGGTGGTGATGAACTGCGGCGAGATCCAGCGCGTCCGCATTGCTTCGAGCACGTTCGGGTAGTAGTGCGTGATGAACTCGTGGACCACCCGCCCCCCGACAGTGATCGTGTCGTAGAAGCCCTCGTGCCCTTCGACGAACTCCTCGACGGCCACGGAGGCGCCGCGGTCGACATACGACTCGCGGATCGCACTCTCCAGCTCGCCGTCGTCGGTCGCCTTCCAGGTGCCGGCGGCGCCCGCCGCGTCGCGCGGCTTGAGGATCAGCGGGTAGCCGACCCGCTCGGCGAAGGAGCGAACCTCGTCCGGGCTCGACGCACCGGTCGACTGCGCGGTCGGAATGCCGGCCTCGCGCAACGCGTCCTTCATCGCCGGCTTGTCGCGACACAGGTGCGCGGTCTCGACGCTGGTGCCGGGAATCCCGCGCGCCGCTCGCACTCGTGCTGCGGCCATGATGTGCGCCTCGACGGTGGCCTCCAGGCGGTCGACCCAGGCCATGCCCTGAATCTTCGTCACTGCCGCCATCAGGGACGGTTCGTGGACGACGCTGGGCACTTGCTCATAGTGGCTGAGCCAGGACTTGATATCGTCCGGCAGCGCATGCAGCGGCGCCTCGCCGATACCGGTCACGGTGGCACCGACCGCGCGCAGAGCACGGACGAATTGCTTCTGGTTGCGTGGAAACGCAGGCTCGACGAAGAGAACGTGCACGGCGCAGGCTCCGTCGGACGAGGGTGGAGAGAGGCGGCGCCGGTGCGCGGCTCTGCCTCGGCGAAGACATCGAGTCTATACCGCCACTGCGTGTCGCGCTCGCTCGATCGTCGCGGTGAACCTGGAAGGTGCCCGTGCGTAGAAGACTGCGAGCTCACCCGGGCCCGGCTCTCGTCGGGCCAACTCTTGGAGGTTTCATGAAGTCTCGCGTGTGCATTCCGTGTCTTTCTTCCGCGCTCCTCGCCGCCGCTCTCGTCGGCTGCGCCAGCGAGCCACCCGCCGAGCCGGTGCCCGCCCAGGTCGAGGTGCCGAGCTACTCCATCCAGGACTTTCTCGACATTACGAGCTACCGCGGCGGCGCGTTTTCTCCCGACGGCGAGAAGATCCTGGTCTCGTCCGACGAGTCGGGCATCGTCAACGCCTACGCCCTGCCGGTCGATGGCAGCGAGCCGGTGACCCTGACGTCGTCGACCGAGGAGTCGATCTTCGCGCGGGCCTACTTCCCGAACGACGAGCGCTTCGTCTACACCGCTGATGCCGGTGGCAACGAGCTCGATCACGTCTTCGTGCAGGAACCCGACGGCACTGTGCACGACCTCACGCCCGGCGAGGACCTGAAGGCCATGTTCGCCGGCTTCACGCACGACGACGAGCAGATGATCGTGATCAGCAATGAGCGCGACCCACGCTTCTTCGACGTCTACCTGGTCGAGCTCGACGGCTATGAGCGCACGATGATCTATCAGAACGACGACGGCTTCTTCTACGGCGACCTGTCGCCGGACGAGTCGCTTCTGCTGCTCAGCCGCGTCAACACCAACGCCGACACCGACATGTTCCTGCACGACCTGAAGAGCGGTGTCACGACCCTGCTCACCGAGGACGAGGGCGATGTCCAGTACGGCATCGTCGGCTTCGATCCCGCCGGAGAGAACATCGTCTACTCCACCGATCGCGACTCGGAGTTCCAGTATCTCGAGCGCCGTCCGGTCGGTGGCGGCGACAACGAGGTTCTGCTGCAGCCCGACTGGGACGTGATGTATGCGGGCTTCTCGGAGAGCGGCCGCCACATGGTCGTCGGGATCAACAACGACGCGCGCACCGAGGTGCAAGTGCTCGACACCGAGACCTTCGAGCCGATCGAGCTGCCGGCGCTGCCGAACGCCGAGATCACCGGCCTGTCGCTGTCGAAGGATGAGACCCGGATGCTCTTCTGGGCGTCGAGCCCGCGCACGCCGCGCGACCTCTACGTCTTCGACTTCGGCGACGACGCGCCGCGTCGCCTGACCCGCTCGCTCTCCGAGCGCATCGACGCCGAGCACCTGGTCGAGCCCGAGGTCGTGCGCTTCGAGTCGTTCGACGGCCTTGAGATTCCCGGCATTCTCTACATGCCGCACCTGGCTCAGGCCGAAGGCGCCCAGCTTCCGGCGGTGGTGATGGTGCACGGTGGTCCGGGCGGCCAGAGCCGGCTCGGCTGGAACGCGCTCAATCAGTACCTCGCCAACCACGGCTATGTGGTCTACGCGATCAACAATCGCGGCAGCTCGGGCTACGGCAAGACGTTCTTCCACCTCGACGACCGCAACCATGGCAAGGGCGATCTGTCGGACTGCGTCGAGTCGAAGACGATGCTCGTCGACACCGGCGTCGTGCACCCGGACAAGATCGCCATCGCCGGCGGCAGCTACGGCGGCTACATGGTGCTCGCCGCGCTCACCTTCCGGCCCGAGGAGTTCACCGCCGGTGTCAACATCTTCGGGGTCTCGAACTGGCTGAGGACCACCCAGAGCATCCCGCCGTGGTGGGAGGCGGCGCGCAAGAGCCTCGAGCAGGAGCTCGGCGACTTCGACGACGTGGAGTACCTGCGCAGCATTTCGCCGCTCTTCCACGCCGACAACATCGTCCGCCCGCTGCTCGTGCTCCAGGGCGCCAACGACCCGCGCGTCCTCCAGGCCGAGTCGGACGACATCGTCGAGGCCGCGCGCGCCAACGGCGTGCCGGTGGAGTACATCGTCTTCGAGGACGAGGGCCACGGTTTCCTGAAGAAGGAGAACCGTGAAGAGGGCTACGAGGCGATCCTGCGTTTCCTCGATCAGTACGTGAAGAGCTCCGCGCCGTCCTCGTCCGCCGAAGCGGCCTGAGCTCTCACCACTCGATCAGGCGCCGATCGCGGAAGAAGCCGCCGGTCGGGCCGTCGTCGGGCAGGGTCGCCAGCCAGATCGGCGTGTCGGCACCCTGCTCCGGCGAGCGGTCGGCGCCCTGGCCGCCCATGCGCGTTCGCACCCAGCCGGGGCAGACGGCGTTGACCTTCACGGCGTCGCCGAGTGTTTGAGCCAGGCTGAGCGTCAGCGCGTTGAGGGCCGCCTTGCTCACCGAGTAGGCGATCGGCCCGCTCAATCCTTCGCCGAACGAGCCCCAGCCCGACGAGACGTTGACGATTCGGCCCCAGCCACGGTCCTTCATACCCGGGGCGAGGGCACGGATCAGCGCGAAGGGGCCGACCGTGTTCACCGCCAGGCTGCGCGTGAGGTCGGCGCTGTCGATCTCGAGACCGGTGCCCGAGATCAGGATCCCGGCGTTGTTGACCAAGATGTCGATCGGGCCGTGCTCAGCCTCGATCGCGTGCGCCCGTACGCCGACGGCCTCGGGGTCGGCGAGGTCGAGGGCCAGGCCGAGCGTGTCGCCGCCGATCTCTGCCGCCGCGGTGATGGCGTCGTCCTCGCGCCGTGCTGTCGCCAGCACCCGGAGGTCGCCGCGGGCCGCGAGTCCGCGGGCGATGGCCAGGCCGATGCCTCGATTCGAGCCGGTGACGAGGGCGGTTCGTCGTCGATCAGTCATTGTGGGTCTCCTGAGAGTCTTGGCCGACGCCGGATCCGGCGCCGGAGATCGTGCGGTCGGGATGGAAGGCGCCGTGGTGCGGGCCGACGGTGACTCCGCCATGGATCATGCCCTGGATCTCGGGGCCGAAGAACGTGTAGGGAAAGTGCTTGGGCCGTGCGCTCACGGCGTCGAGCCGCCGACGCAGGTCGGCCGGGATCTCGAAGTCGAGCGCACCGAGGTTGTCTTCGAGCTGGTGCAGCTTGGTGGCACCGACCAGGACGGTCGAGACGCCCGGGCGGTTCGCCACCCAGTTCACCGCGACCTGCGCCATCGAACGCCCGAGCGCGTTGGCGACCTTCTCGAGCTCGGCGACGATCTCGAAGTTGCGTGGCGTCAGCTTCTCGAACGCGGGATTGCCCGAGCCGGCCGTGGTCTTCAGCCGGCCGTCGCCGGTCGTGCCGCCCGCGCCGGGACGATACTTGCCCGAGAGCACGCCCGAGGCGAGCGGGCTCCACACCATCAGGCCCATGCCGTGGCGCGTCGCCAGATCGACGAACTCGTCTTCGATCGAGCGCTCGGTGAGGTTGTACTCGAGCTGTAGCGTCGACAGCCGCTCCAAGCCGCGCAGCTCGGCGAGCGTTTGGGCGCGGGCCGCGTACCACGCCGGCACGTCGGACAGGCCGATGTGTCGGACCTTGCCCGAGCGCACCAGATCGTCCATCGTCCGCATCACTTCGTCGGCCGGCGTCAGGCGGTCCCAGGTGTGCAAGATGTAGAGGTCGATGAAGTCGGTGCCGAGCCGCCGCAGCGAGCCTTCGACAGCACGCAGGATGTTCTTGCGGCCGTTGCCGCCGGCGTTCGGGTCGCCCGGGGCGGCGTTGTAGCTGAACTTGGTCGCGATCACCGCCCGATCACGCAGCCCGGCGTCGCGCACGAAGCGACCGAGCATCTCCTCGGAGCGCCCGTTGGTGTAGAGATCGGCGGTATCGAAGAGGTTGCCACCGGCATCGACGTAGGCGTCGAAGATCTGGCGCGACACCGAGTCGTCGGCGCCCCAGCCCCAGTCGTCGCCGAAGGTCATCGTGCCGAGAGCGAGGCGGCTGACCCGCAGGCCGGTGTTTCCGAGCGTCACGTAGTCCATGGGAATCTCCTGGTGTTTGAGTGGGGACTCGTCGAGAGTCATCGTAGGAATGGTGACGGATCGACGTCGCCCCGGCTTGAACGAACCTGCGCCCTTCTTGGACCAGCATGCTCTCGAGCGAGACCGGACCGGCGTCGAGTCTCACACCAGCTCCCAGGCCGACACATTCTCCTCGAGATGCGCGATCGAGGTCGTTCCCGGAATCACGAGCACGTTCGGTGCGCGGCGGAGCAACCACGCCAGCGCCTCCCGCGGCGGTAGGGTGGCCCCCTGGCGCATCGGGTGCGCACCGAGCGGTCCGTAGGGAATGAAGGCGATGCCGTGGTCCGCGGTGTAGTCGACCAGGTCCGACTGAGCTTGCTCGGCCTGGTTGAAGCGATTCTGCACCGAGGCGATCGGAGCCACCGCGAGCGCGCGGTCGAGCTGCTCCCGGTCGACGTTCGAGAGGCCGATCAGGCGGATCTTGCCGGCACGACGTGCCGCGTCGAGCGCTCCGACGGAATCTTCGATCGGCGTCGCTGGATCGACTCGGTGGAGCTGGAAGAGGTCGATCCGCTCGACGCGCAGGGACGTCAACGCCTCGTCGACCTGACGGGCCAGGGTCGCCGGCGAGCCGTCGACGACGATCTGCCCGGGCGCCGGCTTGTCGATTCCTCCCTTGGTAGCGAGAACGACTCGGTGTGACGATTCGGCGAAGGCCTCGCCGACCAGGCGGTCGGCCCACAGCGGGCCGTACGAGCGAGCAGAGTCGAAGAACTCGACTCCGAGCTCCGCGGCGCGCCGCAAGAGATCGAGACCGCCTCGCCAGTCGTCGTACGGACCGAAGTTGCCGGGCTGGCCGGTGAGGCGCATGGCGCCGAAGCCGAGGCGGTCGACGGTCAGCTCACCGCCGAGGTCGAAGGTGCGGGGTGTCGGTTCTGTGCTCATGGAAAACTCCTGGGGATCGGATTGCGTTGTCGCTGCTTGCACAGGATGTCGAAAGCCCGGGAGAGTTGGAAGACGGATGAAGCGCATCTCTGTGATGCAATTCATGCATGACCAAGAACTCCGGACCATCTCTTGATCGCTTCCGTCTTCTGCAGACCTTCGTCCGCATCGCCGGGGCGGGCAGCATCAGCGCGGCGGCACGCGATCTCGGCCTGTCGCAGCCGTCGGCGAGCCGACACCTCGCCGAGCTGGAGTCGCGTCTCGAAACACAGCTGGTGCGGCGGACGACACACTCGCTGGCGTTGACCGCCGCCGGTCGTGCGCTCTTGGTCGACGCGCGGCGGCTCCTCGGGCTCTGGGAGAGCCTCGAAGAGACGCATCGCGCCGGCGCCACGACGGCGCGCGGCCGTCTCACAGTCGTCGCGCCCGTGGCGCTGGGGCAGACGCAGTGGCGGACGCTCGTGGCACCGTTCCTCGAGGCACATCCGGAAGTTCAGCTCGACTGGCGGCTCGAGGACCACACGATCCGCTTTGCGGAGGTCGGCTGCGACTGCTGGATCAAGATCGGCGCGGTGCCCGACGAGACGTTGATCGTCAAAGAGGTCGGCCGGGTCGAGCGACTGGTGGTGGCGTCCCCCGGTGCGCCCGGGGTCGACGCGCTCGGCGATGAGCCGTCGGAGGCAGGTGAGCCTCCGTGGTTGGTGCTGGAACCCTTCGAGTCGCGCAGCATTCCGCTCACTGGGGCTGGCGGCAAGGAGCGCACGATCCGGCCGCGGCCGCGGCTACGAACCAACAACATCTTCGCCCTACGGGAGGCGGCTCTGCAGGGGCTCGGCCTCGCGGTGTTGCCGCGCTGGTTCATCGCCGATGAGCTCGCGGACGGTCGCCTGATCGACTGCTGGCCACGCTGGCGCGCGCCAACTCTGCCCGTGCACCTGGCCTGGCTACCGGGCCGCTTTCAGCCTCTGCGGCTGATGCGGTTCGTCGAGCATGTGCGTGGCGTGCTGCCCCGCATTGCCGGGATCGATCCGCCGTTCTGAGCGGTCCGGCGGGGGCTCAGCGTGCGAGCGCCGCCCGATAGGCCGACGGGGTCTCGCCTTGGTGCGCCTTGAAGGTGCGGGAGAAATGCGCTTGGTCCGAAAAGCCGCAGCGCAGCGCGATGGATGTGAGCGGCAGGTCGGGGTCGGCGAGCAGGGCGCGGGCTTTCTCGACCCGATAGCTCATCACGAAGCGATGAGGGCTCTCGCCGATCGTGCGTTTGAAGACGCGCGAGAAATGCGCCGGGCTGAGCGCCGCCTCGGTCGCCAGCTCTTCGACCGCGATCTGGCGATGGAAGTGCGCCGCGACGAAATCGAGCACTTTCTTGTACTGCTGCGCGTCGAGCCCCGCGGCGCCATCGGGCGCGGCGTCCAGGGGCTCACCGACCCGCTGCAGCAGCTTGACCAGAAAGACCCGGGCCAGCGACTCGTAGAGCAGCTCGGAGCCGAGGTCGCGGCTGGCCAGGGCGTCGCGCACGTGCACGGCGGCTCGGCAGAGGTCGGGGTCTTCGAACTGCGGGTGCTCGCGCAGCTGGCGGTCGCTGAGCAGTACGCCGACCTCGCGCCGTGCGAAACGCTCGAGCGCCTCCGGCTCGAGGGTGACGACGATCACTTGGGAGCGCTCGTGCCAGCGCCAGCCGGAGCGCATGCCTGCCGGCGTCACGACAATCTCGTCTTGGGCGAAGATGAAGTCGCGGTGCACCCCGTCGCGCACGTTCTCGACCCGCGTCGGCGCCGCGCGCAGGTTGAGCAGCACGTGATGCTGGGCGAAGACCCGCGCCGGCATCGCCGCCGGCGCGGCCTCGAAGTACTCGAGCGTCAGAAGGTCTGCGGCACACGGACGCGTCAGCTCGGCGCTGTCGAGCAGCGGTTTCGAGGGGTAGACGTCTTGGTAGCGGTTCGGCACGAGATCCGGCGCCTCGTCGTCCGCTCAGGCGGGCTCGCTCGCGCCGGCGATGTGCCGCAGGAAGCGCCGTAGATCGCCGAGCCCGGCGAGGATCTCGTCGTGGAGACGACCGTGATCGATGGCGGCGTAGCCGTGCGCGATGAGATTGCGGAGGCCGACCGCGCCGCGCAAGACCGTTGCCAGCCGACTCGAGATCAACTCCTCATCGGCCAACGCATCGAACACCGAGCCTGCATCGTCCCCGGGCTGGAGGCCCGCGTCCGCGACCCAGTGACTGGCGAGATCGACACACTCCTGAACCGCCTGGAGGAAGTAGAAGGCGGCCAGGTCGCGCGCCTCGCGGTGGTCGATGAAGTCGGACCGGGACAAGGAGGTCAAGCGCTCGAGATCGGCGAGCCGGGCGCTGGCGCCGGCGATTTTTCGCGCGATGATGTCGTGATCAACCACTGGTGGTCTCCCGCAGACTCCGACGGTACTGTGCCCACATGCGGCGCGCCGTCGGCTGCCAGTCGTACCAGTCGACCATGGCCCGCCGACGAAAGCGAACCCAGTCGGCGCGATCGCGCATCAGCAACGGCTTCCCTCGCTGGGCGATCTTGAAGCGCAGCAGCGGCGGGGCCGACTCCATGTCGACCAAATCGACCGTACCGCCTGCGGCTCGCGACAGCTCGGCCTGCAGGATCGAGAGCCGAGGCGAAGCGCCGTCGTGCGGCAAGACGCCGAGGTCGATGTCGCTCGTCGGTTGGGCGTCACCCGTCGCCTGCGAGCCGAAGAGCACCGCCAGCCGCAGGTCGTCGCGGTCGTCCAGAGCGGCGGTCAGCGCGTCGAGATCGGGCACGAGATGATCGTAGCACCTGACTCTCCGACGACGCTGTGCTCAGCTCCGGACTGTCTCGTAGACGAGCAAACACACCTGGAAAGCCTCAAGTGCTTTCTTGTCTGGGTTGCTCGATTTCAGCTTGCGTAGATGTTGATAGGAACCGAAAGCGAGCTGCGCCTGTTTGATCTCGGTCAATGTTCCCTCGCGAGTGAGTTTGAGGGAACGGTCGTAATCGGCTTCGTGTCGTTTCTGTTGAAGATCGACGAACACCCGGCAGACGAGGCGAAGATCCTGGGGAATGCTCAACGAGGGAAGATGCGTCGCGACTGCTCTCTTGAGCGTGCCCCCTGCAAAGGCTTTGCAGGCTTCTTTCATTCCACGATGAGAATAGGCGCGACTCAACAGGTATGCAGGCTCCGAGCCTTTGCCTGCAAGCCGGTCGGCAGCCCCGTCGACCAGAAGGCGGAACAGAGAGTAGTAGGCAGCTGAGATCGCTCGTCGGAGATTTGCCTGGTTTGGTGCGCCAGCCTGGTCGACAGTCGCAAGGTGCCCAGCCTGCTTAAGAAGACTATCGGCCAGCGAGCTCATGCAGCGCGACCAATCGCTCGCGTCGATGGTGGCGACTCGTCGGGAGTTGTGAACGAGATGTAGGGCCAGTAATCCGGAAACGCTTGGCGGACCGACTCGATAACGAGGCTACGCATGTCCTCTGTGCGAGACCACGCCTCCTCAGCGTCCTGCGAGAGCTCGATCCATACGAAAATGCTGTCGTCTCCCGTCGCGTCGGGGCGAATCTCGAAGCGAAGATCGTGAGGCTTGGGGTGAAGCTTTCCGCGCAGGCCCAAGAGTGTCTCGGCCACTTCGTGATTCAGCTGCTCTTCCCGAGTCATCGCGTCACCTCCATCGGCGATTATAGAACGTCGAGGTTGGCGTACTTGGCGATCATCTTGCGACGGCCGACGCTGTCGAAGTAGACGAGGAGCTTCGCGGACTCGCCCTCGCCGTCGATCGAGAGGACCTTGCCGAGGCCGAACTTCTCGTGGCGCACGCGGCAGCCGCGTTTGAGGGCGCCGCCGCTGGGGGTGGTGGGGGCGAAGGGCAGGCGCTGGGGTGCGTGGCGAGACCCGGTGTCGGACGAGACGTCGATCGTCGTTTCGCCGCCACTGCCTGCATTGCCGCCGCGGCCGAAGAAACTGAGTACGTCGCGTGCGGACGACGAGGTGGCTCCGGAGCCGCTCGACGGACCTCGTCCGCCGCCCCATGATGCGCCACTCCGGGATCCGCCGCGCGACGCCGCGGTGAAGAGCTCGGGGCTGGTTTCGACGTGCATCAGTTCGGTCGGCACCTCGGCCAGAAAGCGCGACTCGTCTTGGTCCTGCCAGTTGCCGGCGACACGGCGCCGGCGGCAGGTGGTGAGCACCAGCCGCTCCTGCGCGCGCGTCATCCCGACGTAGAAGAGGCGGCGTTCCTCTTCGAGATCGTCGGCATGCGAGCGGGAGTTGAAGTGCGGGAGCAGACCTTCCTCGAGGCCGGCGACGACGACGACGCGAAACTCCAGGCCTTTGGCGGAGTGGAGCGTCATCAACGAGACACCCGGTCCGCCGAGGCGGTCGGTATCGGCGGCCAGCGCGCTCTGGTCGAGAAAGGCCGTGAGCACGTCCTCGTCGCTGCCGTAGGTGTTTTTCTCGGTGAACTCCTGCGCCGCCGACAAGAGCTCCTCGATGTTTTCGAGCCGCGTCTTGTCGTCCGCGTCGTTGGCGTCGAACTGGTCGAGGAAGCCTGTCGCGTCGAGCACGTGGCGCAGGAGCGAGGGCAGCGGCAGGATCTCCGCTTCGCTCTGCAGCTCGAGCACCAGGTCCCGAAAGCGCTGCAGCGCGGTGACGGCACGGCCCTTGAGATGCCGCGCCAGGAGGGCATCGTCCTGGAGCAAGGTCCACGGCGTCAGCCCCTCGGCCTCGGCCGCCTTGTCGAGGCGCGAGCGTGTCGTTTTGCCGATGCCGCGCGGCGGCCGGTTGAGCACGCGCTCGAAGGCGAGAACGTCGTTGGGGTTGCGTGCCAGACGCAGGTAGGCGACCAGGTCTTTGATCTCGGCGCGCTCGTAGAAGCGGACGCCGGCGACCAGGCTGTAGGGCACGCCGCGGCGTAGGAACGCGTCCTCGATCGCGCGCGTCTGGGCGTTCGTGCGTACCAGCACGGCCATGCGGCGCCAGCCGTGCTCGGCCTCGAGCCCCTGCAGCGTGTTGGCGATCCAGCGCGCCTCGTCCTGCTCGTCCTGGCCGCGATAGAGCAGCAGTCGCTCACCGTCGCCGGCCTCGGTCCACAGGGTCTTGCCGCGGCGCTGCTCGTTGCGCGCGACGACGGCGCCCGAGGCGTCGAGAATCGTTTGCGTCGAGCGGTAGTTGCGTTCGAGCTTGCGCACGACGGCGCCCTCGAAGGTGCGCTCGAAGCCGAGGATGTGTGTCAGCTCGGCTCCCCGCCAGCGGTAGATGCCCTGGTCCTCGTCGCCGACGGCGGTGAGCCGGCCACGGCTGCCGACCAGCTGGCGCACGAGCTCGAGCTGCGCGTGGTTGGTGTCCTGGAACTCGTCGACGAGGAGGTGGCGGAAGCGCTCCTGCACCCAGCGGCGGATCGTGTCCTGGCCGCGCATTAGCTCGACCGAGAGACGGATCATGTCGTCGAAGTCGACGCCGCCGGCCTCGCGCAGCGCCGCCTGGTAGTGCTCGTACACCGCCGCGACCTTGCGGGTGAAGAAGTCGTCGGCCTCGCGGCCGTACTTTTGCGGGCCGAGCAGCTTGTTCTTGGCCTGGCTGATCGCCCCGAGCACGGCGCGCGGACGAAACGAGTCTTCGGGCACACCGGCGCTCTTCATCGCGCGCTTGAGCACGGTCAGCTGGTCGCTCGTGTCGAGAATGGCGAAGTCGCGCGGCAGCCCGACCTTGGGCGCGTAACGACGCAGCAGGCGCAGCGCGAAGCGATGGAAGGTGCCGACGAAGGCGGGCAGCGGGTACAGGCCGAGCAGCCCCTCGACCCGCTCACGCATCTCGGCGGCCGCCTTGTTGGTGAAGGTGACGGCGGCGATGTGGCCGGGCTCGACGCCGCGCTCCTGCACCAGCCAGGCGACGCGGTAGGTGATGACCCGCGTCTTGCCCGAACCGGCACCGGCGATCACCAGCTGCGGCCCGTCCTCGTGCGTGACCGCGGCGAGCTGCTCCGGGTTCAGCGTGGCGGCGAAGTCGATCGGCGAGCGGCTCACTCGACCGTCACGCTCTTGGCCAGGTTGCGCGGCTGATCGACGTCGCACCCTCGGCGCACGCCGATGTGGTAGGCGAGCAACTGGAGTGGGACGACGTTGACGATCGGTTGCAACAAGCGGCCGACCGCCGGCACGCGGATCACCTCGTCGGCATGTTCGTCGACTTCGTCGATCGCCCGGTCGGTGATCGCGATCACCTGGCCGTCGCGTGCCTTCACCTGCTGCATGTTGCTCTGCACCTTCTCGGCGACCCGGTCGCCGGTCGCGATCGCAACCGTCGGCAAGTCTTCGTCGATCAGGGCGATCGGGCCGTGCTTCATCTCGCCCGCCGGATAGCCCTCGGCGTGGATGTACGAGATCTCCTTGAGCTTCAGCGCGCCTTCGAGGGCGATCGGGTAGTTGATGCCGCGTCCGAGGTAGAGGAAGTCGGAGGCGCGATGGTAGCGGCGCGCGATCTCCTCGATCTGCTCCTCGCCCGCCAGCGCCTCCGACACGGCCTGCGGCAAGTGCGCGAGCGTGTCGAGGTGCGTGCGCTCGACTCCCAGTCCGCGCACCTGGCGGAGGTAGAGCGCGAAGAGGTAAAGCGCCTCGAGCTGGGTGGTGAAGGCTTTGGTCGAGGCGACGCCGATCTCGGGGCCGGCGTGGGTGTAGACGACACCCTCGCTGATGCGCGTCGCCTGGCTGCCGACGACGTTGCAGATCGCCATCAAGCGGCCGCCGCGCTCCGCCGCCGCCTCCATTGCGGCCAGCGTGTCGGCCGTCTCGCCGCTCTGTGAGATGCCGATCGCCAGAGTTTGAGCGTCGACGATCGGGTCGCGGTAGCGATACTCGGAGCCGTAGTCGACGGCGATCGGAATGCGCACCATCTCCTCGATCATGAACTTGCCGACCAGCGCCGAGTGCCACGAAGTGCCGCAGGCGAGGAGATGGATGCGCGAGATTTCGCGCAGCGCGTCGTCGCCGAGGTGCACGTCGGCGAGGCCGATCTCGCCGCGCTCGAAGTCGACGCGTCCGGAGAGCGTGTCCTGCAGCGCTTGCGGCTGCTCGTGGATCTCCTTCAGCATGAAGTGCTTGTAGCCGCCCTTCTCGATCTGCAGCACGTCCCAGGCGAGATGGTGCAGGGTGCGCTCCACGGGCTCCCCGTCGGCGTCCCAGATCTCGAAGCTGCCGCGGGTAAGCCGCGCCAGGTCGCCGTTCTCGAGGAAGACGACGTCGCGGGTGTATGCGAGGAGGGCCGCCGGGTCGGAGGCGAGAAAACCCTCGTCCTCACCGACGCCGAGGAGCAGTGGCGGACCCTGGCGGGCGACCAGGATCTCGTCGTCGGGCGAACGGGTCGAGACGACGGCGAAGGCGTACATGCCCTCGAGCTCGCCGACGGCTCGGCGAGTGGCGGCGCGCAGGTCGTCGCCGGCGTCGAGATACGACGAGATCAGGTTGGCGACCACCTCGGTGTCGGTGTCCGAGGTGAAGGCCCAGCCGTCGGCCTGGAGCCGGCGCTTGATCGCCAGGAAGTTCTCGATGATGCCGTTGTGGATCAGCGCCAGGCGTCCCTTGGCGTCGACCATCGGATGCGCGTTGCGCTCCGACGGCGGACCGTGTGTCGCCCAGCGCGTGTGGCCGAGGCCGGAGCTGCCGGCGTGGGATTCTCCGCGAGCGCCCGCTTCGTCGATCTTGGCGCGCAGGCGCGAGAGCTTGCCCTCTGCCTTCACGGTGTCGAGGCGTTCGCCGTCGACGACGACGATGCCGGCCGAGTCGTAGCCGCGGTACTCGAGCTTGGCGAGACCGTCGAGCAACAGCGGTACGACGTCACGGGAGCCTACATATCCAACAATGCCACACATGGCAGAACCTCCGGGGGCGGGGCGCTCAAGACTTGGGGGTGTCGCGGCGCCGCACCGCCCAGCCTTCGATCGTACGCTGGCGGGCGCGGCCGACGCCGAGAGCGCCGTCGGGAACATCGAGGGTGATGGTGGATCCGGCCGCCGTGGTGGCGCCGTCGCCGATGCGCACCGGTGCCACCAGCATGGTGTCGCTGCCGATGAAGGCACCGGCGCCGATTTCGGTTCGATGCTTGCGCACGCCGTCGTAGTTACAGGTGACGACGCCGGCGCCGATGTTGCTGTCGTCGCCGACCGCGGCGTCGCCGAGGTAGCTGAGGTGATTGGCGCGGGCGCCGACGCCGAGCACCGCGTTCTTCATCTCGACGAATGTACCGGCGCGCGCGCCGCGGCGCAGCACCGCGTCGGGGCGGAGGCGGGTGAACGGGCCGACTCGGCCCTCTTCGTCCACGCGTGCGCCGTCGAGCACGCAGTAGGGCTGCACTTCGACGTCGTCGGCGAGGATGCAGTCGCGCACCCAGGCGCCTTGGTGCAAGACGCAGCCCGTGCCGATGCGGGTCGCGCCGAGTAGCGAAACACCGGCATGCAGCACCGTGTCGGCGCCGACCGCGACCTCGGGCTCGACGACGGTGCGGCCGGGATCGAGAATCGTGACGCCGGCGGTGAGCAGGGTGTCGAGGTGACGATCGATCAGCGCGCGATGGGCGCGCGTCAGATCCCGGCGGTCGTTGATGCCGAAGGCTTCGGTGGCGTCGTCGAGCTCGAGGAGGGCGATCGGCCGTCCGGCGGTGACGGCAGCGCCGAGGGCATCGGTGAGGTAGAGCTCGCCTTGGGCGTTGCCGGTGCCGACCCCGCGCAGGTCGTCGAAGACGTGGCGCGCCGGCAGTGCGTAGAGGCCGGCGTTGATCCGGCGCACTGCGAGCTCGTCGGCGGAGGCGTCGGCGGCCTCGACGATGCGTTCGAGCCCGTCGCCGGCCGTGTCGGCGAGCACTCGTCCGAGGCGACCCGGCTCGTCGAGAGTCGCCGTCGCCATCGCGCCGCCGGTGGTCGTGGCGGCGGCGGTCGCCAGTGCCTCGAGCGTCTCGGGTCGCAGCAGCGGCACGTCGCCCGAGAGCACGAAGAGCAGATCGTCGGCCTCGACATGCGGTTCGGCGCGCGCCAGCGCGTCGCCGGTGCCGCGCTGCTCTTCCTGCAGCACCCACTCGACGCCGTCCGCCATGCCCGCGGCTTCGGTCGCCGCTCTCACAGTGTCGGCGCCGTGGCCGACGACGACGAGCAGGCGCTCGCAGCCGGCGGAGCGCGCGGCGTCGAGCACCCGGTGCAGCATCGGTCGTCCGGCCACCGGGTGCAGCACTTTCGGCTGCCGGGAGCGCATGCGGGTGCCTTTGCCGGCGGCGAGAATCACTGCCACGCGGCGTGGACGGGCAGGGCGTGCAACCATGGTGGGTCTCCGAAAGAGGCGAGCGGCGGGCGGGAGCGAGGCGCGGGAGGTCGCGGGGCGACCCGGCCGACGCTATCGCAGGCGGCCGGCGAGGTCCATCGCCGCGGCGGCGAGCTTGTCCGGGTCGTGGCGCACCAGCGCGTCGCCCTCGAGCAGCAGGTCGCGCTGCGCCACGGCCACGCCCCGGGCCTCGAGCGCCGCCCGGTCGACCTGGATCAGCTCCGAGCCCGAGTCGCCGTAGCGCCGCAGCACGGACTCGGGCGGTTGGTGCGCGTTCACCAGCACCGTGTCGACGAGGCCGTCGCCGGCATGCTCGCGCAGCGCGTCGAAATGCGCCAGCGCGTCCATCTCGTCGGTCTCACCGGGCTGCGTCATCAGGTTGAGCGCCAGCACCTTGTGCGCTCGGCTGCGGCGGATGGCGCGCCGGATGCCGGTGATCAGCAGGTTGGGCACGATCGAGGTGTAGAGCGAGCCCGGCCCGAGGATGATCAGGTCGGCTCTCTCGAGCGCCTCGACGGCGGGCGGAAACGCCGGTACGGCCTGCGGTTCGAGAGTGAGCCGCGCCAGCGGCTCACCGGAGCGACCGATCGCCGACTCGCCTTCGTACGCGGTGCCCGAGCGTCCGGTGGCGCGCAGTCGGACGTCTTGCAGCGTCGCTGGCAGGATGCGTCCCCGGACCGACAGGATCTGCTCGGCGGTGAGGATCGCCTGGTAGAAGTCGCCGGTGACCCCGGTGAGGGCGGTGAGGAAGAGGTTGCCGAACGAATGCCCGCTGAGCCCCTTGCCGTTCGGGAAACGGTACTGGAAGAGGCGTGCGAGCAGATCCTCGTCGTCGGCGACGGCGACGATGCAGTTGCGAATGTCGCCCGGCGGCAAGACGCCGAGCTCTCGCCGTAGGCGGCCGGACGATCCGCCGTCGTCCGACACGGTGACCACTGCCGCCAGGTCGTCGGAATCGGTGGTGTAGTGCTTCAGACCGCGGAGTAGCACCGAGAGGCCGGAGCCGCCGCCGACCGCCGCGAGCCGCAGGGGCGCCGGCTCAGGCCTGGGCGCTGCCGAGAAGGCTGCGGAATTCGTCGCGGCCACGCAGCGCCTCGAAGTCCGGATCGTGGTAGGCGTGGACCCGGTTCTTCGGCTCGAGCTCGATCGCCGTGCCGAGCGCCGCCAGGGCCTCGTCCTCGTCGCCGCGCAGTGCATGGATCGAGGCCTGCAGATAGGCGGCGCGCTCGTCCGCGGACGGGTCTCCAACCTCGTCCGCCGCCGACTGGGCGCCGTCGAGGTCGCCGCGGTTCTTCGCCAGCACCGCCGCGAGGTAGCGATCCTCGAGCTCGGCCGGGTCGGCGAGGCGCTGCTCGCAGATCGCCAGATACTGCGAGGCGCGATCCCGCAGGTGCCGGCTCTCGGCCTCGTCGACGGCGATGCGGAAGCTGTCAGCCGCCTTCTGCCACGTCTGGGCGTGGAGATGCTCGACGCCTTCGCCGAACGCGGCGAGGGCTTCGTCGTCGACACCGGAGCCGCCGGGGCCGGCGACCAGGCCGAGCTCCTGCATCTTCGCGCGAACGGTGTCGGCGTCGGTGTGGAACCTCTGGGCCAGGTCGTCGACGCTCGACGATTCGTGGTGACGCTTCAGGTAGGTGATCTCGGTCTTCGACCAGAGCTTGTCCATGGTGTCTCGCTCTCGTGGGTCTCGGATTTCGAAGAAGGGACGAATACGAGGTGCTGGGGCGTGCCGTCGCACCAGCGGACCGCGGCACCTTGGGTCGGCGGTCAGCGGGCCGCGGTCGGCGATGGCGCGTCCCGCGTTCGTCCGAGCGGCGGCTAGCGTTTCCGCAGCTCGACCAGGATCTGCTTCGCGACCGACTTCAGCGTGTCGAACACGCCGCGTCCTTCCGGCGCCACCGCTTCGAAGGTCGGCTCACGCTTGAAGTTCAGCACGCGATAGAGCTCGTCGACCGGCAAGGCGTTCGCCAGGTCGCGCTTGTTGAACTGGAGGGCGTAGGGCAGAGTCTGGAGGTCGAGGCCGTGCTGCTTGAGGTTGGCCTCGAGGTTGCGGATCGACTCGATGTTCGACTCCATGCGTTCCTCTTGGCTGTCGGCGACGAAAATCACACCGTCGGCGCCTTTGAGGATCAGCTTGCGGCTGGCGTCGTAGAACACCTGGCCGGGCACGGTGTAGAGGTGGAAGCGCGTCGTGAAGCCGCGGATCGTGCCCAGGTCGAGAGGCAAGAAGTCGAAGAAGAGAGTGCGGTCGGTTTCGGTCGCGAGGGAGATCATCTTGCCCTTCGCGTCCGGCGACGTCTTGTTGTAGATGTACTGCAAGTTGGTCGTCTTGCCGCCGAGACCGGGGCCGTAGTAGACGATCTTGCAGTTGATTTCCTTCGCTGCGTAGTTGATGAAGGTCATGAGCCGTGCCGCCTGTTCGTCGAAGAGATCATCGGTGCGATGCCGCGCGGGAGCGGATCAGTCGCTGAAGAGGGCGTCGATGTCGTCGTCTGTGATCTCTGAGAACGGAGTCTCGTGGACTCCCTCGACCGGTGTGGCGGTCGCCTTCTGGGCCATCGTTTCGAAGATCTTGTCGAACTCCCCGGAGGCACGCTTGACGCGCAGCCGCACGAGGCCGAGAGACGAGCGCTCATCGAAGATGACGAGCAAGATCGCCTTGTTCGACACGATGGAAATGTGGATGTGGTCGCGCTCGCCTTCGTGGAAGAGCACGGAGAATTCGCGCTCGCCGATCAGACGGGCGAGGCTGTCCGTGGCCGCCACGTTGCCGGCGGTCAGGGAGGCGAGCGAAGTCGTGTCGAACTGATCGATGTCGCCGTCGGCGGCCATTTGCTGGCCGTTCTTGTCGATCAAGAACACGGCGCGCGCGTTCGAGTCGTGCCGGAGGCGCTTCAGCACTTCCTCGAGCCTGTGGATTTCCTCTTCGTAGAGTACGAGATCCATCGATGCCATGGTGACCTCTTCGCGGGTAAGCGGAAGGTATAGCACACGGTTTCCAGCCGGTCAAAAGACCGCGGAGGGGCGTCGACAGAGGGTCGACGGGCCGTGTGGCGACCGGTGCTTTACTCGTCGGATCGCTCCGGTTCGTCAGCGGAAGTAACGCCAGCCGCTGAGGATGTCGCGTTCCTCGAGCACCAGCCGACCGCTCTCGAGTCGATGCTGTAGCGGCACTGGACGGCAGCCGCCGCCTCCCGCGTTCACTTCGCTCAGCCGGCCGGCGGTGTCGCATTTGTTGTTGACGACCCAGCCGTCCTCGCTTCGGAAGCCGCGCTTGCGCCTGTAGTCGTTTTCGGCGGCGTCGAACGCCACCTGGATCACTCCGTCCTCATCACGGCCGACGAAGAATTTCACTTCTTGGTTGCCGGCGTTCAGGAAACGGTAGAACTGCACATCATTCGGTTCGAGGTCGGTTACTTCGAGCACGACACGGCCTTCACGGTCCGGCGCCACACGCTGGAAGTCGCGCCCACCGCTCCCCGTGAGCACCATCTCGGCCGCCAACACCGCCGTCATGAAGAGGGCGAGGAGGGCGACGCCGTACGCTGGCTTGAACCGCCTCATGGCGTCCCATTGTCCGTGATTCCGGCGCTGTCCGCAAGCGTCGGGCGGGTGCTGAGACCGTTTGTCACACCCTGCCTCGTGTTGCGATGGCCCCCGCGATACGATCCTCAGGTCACGGCACCCGAGCATGAACGTTCCGGCACCGCGGTCGCCGCGTGTCCGAAGGCGGGTCGAGGACCGGCCGAGGCCGGGCCGAGGCAATCGCGTGCCGGCGACGCGAGGCCGGCTCCCGGCGCGATCTCTGGCTCGATCACAGGGTTCGATCAGGCGGCGCGATGCAACCATCACAGGGCGAAAACCAAGGCGCGGCGCGCTCTGAGCCGCGTGCTCGGCGCGCCGCGGCGCGCAGGACGGGCGACAGCTCGAGCGCGCGGGCTCTCGCCCTCGGCTCGGTGCCCCCCGCCGTGATGACGCTGACCCTGCTGCTCGCCACCGGCACTGTGCTCGCACCCGGCGGCTTGTTGGCGCGCCCGGCAGAGCTGCTGGCGTGGATCCTGATCGGCGCCGTCGCGGCGCTCCACCGCCCGCTCGAACCGCCGGCTCGCGCGGCGCCGGAGCTCGCCGGTGCGACGCTCGGGCTGGGAGCAGTGGTGCTGCCGGCGGTGGCGGTGCGCCTGGGCGCGGCGCCGGCGGCGCTGACCGCGGCGGCCCTCTTCGTCGTTGGTGAACTCGCGCGCAGGTGGTTGGCGCGCGGTCTCGGCGAGCGACGCCGCTCCGGCGGCGTCACCGCGCTGGCGCTGGTCGAGCGCGCGGCCCTGCTCGCCGCGGCGACGCTCGTCGGTGCGTCGTCGGCGCTCGGGCTGGTCGGCGGTGCCCGCTGGCTGCCGCCACTGGTCTACGGCCTCGTGCTCGCTGCCTTGGTCACGCTCGGTGCCCGCCTCCACGGTCTGGATCGACGCGCGCCGGGGCGCCGCGCGGGCGACCGCGAGCGCGAGACCCATCGGCGCGTCGCCTGGCCGTGGCGTTGGGCGGCGCCGGTGCCGGTCGATGTCGTCGGATGGTCGCTCGGCATCGTGCTCGCCGACCTGGCGCAGAGTGTCGGCTGGGATCGTGTGGCAATCCTCTGGCCGCTCGTCGCGCTGCTGGTCGCCGAGGCGGCCCGGCAGGCGCTCCTGCGGGAGCATTCGGCGACCCGCGTCGGCGACCTCGAGCGCCTCCAGCTGGCGCACGAACGCATCCTCTCCGAGGCGTCGGGCACGGCGGCGATCGCGCAGCAGATTCTCACCGAGTGCCGCAACATCTTGCCCGTCGGCTGGTTCCACTTCGAGCTGCAGCGACCGAACGGCGAGGTCGAAAGCTGGGCCGCCGGCCCGGACGGGCTGCTGGTCAAAGGACGGCCGAAGCCGCCGGCTCGGCCGAATGCGCTGCCCGGGATCCACCGGCGCAGCGCCTGGCGGGTCATCGAGCAGCCTCTCGTTCGGCAGACGGCGGGTGAGGATCCGAGGCGCCTGGCGATGGTTCGCCTGTGGTTCGACCCGCGGCGCGTCGACGCCGATGCCGAAGAGCTGTTCAACACCCTGGTGCCGCAGATGGCCAGCAGCGTCGACCGCGCGCTGCTCGATCGCGAAGCCAAGCTCGACCCGCTGACCGGTGTGCCGGTGCGGCGGGTGCTCGAGGCTCGGCTGCAGAGCGCGTTCCGCCGCTCGTGCAATGATGGGCTGCCGATGGCGGTGATCATGTGCGACATCGATTTCTTCAAGAAGGTGAACGACACGCACGGTCATGCCGCCGGCGACGAGGCGTTGAAACTGGTCGCCGCGACGCTCGACTCGACGCGCCGTGAAGGCGATCTCTGCTGCCGCTACGGCGGCGAGGAGTTCACCGTGCTGCTCGAGGACACCGACGGTCTGGCGGCGCTGCAACTGGCCGAGCGCCTGCGCGCCGCGGTCGAGGATCTCCACTTGATCTACGAGGGGCGCCACATCCCGCTCTCCCTGTCGCTCGGCGTCGCATCGTTCCCGGAGCTCTACATCAAGACGCCGAGCGAGCTCTTGCTGCTCGCCGACGAAGCGCTCTACGCGGCGAAGAAGGCGGGGCGCAACCGCAGTCTGCTGCACGCCGGGCACGACGACTTCCACGAGCTGGTGCCGTCGTGACGCGTCGTCGCAGGGTACACGGGCTCCGTCGGCTCGAGTGTTTCGCGCGGTTCGCCGCGGGTTGCGTCCTCGGCATGCTCGGCCTCGCGGTCCTCGGCTCCGCCGGTGTCTTGGCGGGGAGTGCCTCGGCACAGACCGTCTCCGTGCAGACCGTCTCCGCGCAGACCGTCTCCGCGCAGACCGACGACGGGCCGATCGAGCCGGTCCGCCTGGCGTCGGAGATCTTCGGTGGGCCGCTCGAGATCGAAGTGCGCGACCTGCCGCGCCAGCGTGCGGAAGCGGCGATTCGGGCGGCGATTCTCGAAGCCTTCGAGATCAGCCTGCTGGCCGATCCGGACGGTGAGCGCCCGGAGGGTCTCGGCGCTTTGAATCGTGCCGCCGGGGGTCCGGCCGTGGCGCTCGATCCACGCATCGCCGAGCTTCTGCTGCGCGCGCAGCAGTACTGCGTGTGGTCCGAGAATGCGCACGGCCCCCTCGGAGGACGCATCTACGCACTGTGGCAGGACGGCACTCCCGATCCGCGGGAGCTGCGCGCCGCGATCGACACGGCGACCTGCGACAAGCTGCTCCTGGAGACGGACGAGACGCCACGCGCCCGTCTCGCCGACGGGGCGCGGGCCGACGTCCGCGGCATGCGGCGCGGCTTCGCGGTCGACCGTGCGATGGCCGTGTTGCGTGAGCACGGCGCGCGCAACGCGGTGATCGAGGTCGAGAGTCTGGTGCGCGCCATCGGTGCAGGGCTCGAGGACCGCGGGTGGCCGGTGGCGATTCCGGGGGTGGAAGGCACCCGCCATCCGCTCGACCAGGTGTGGTTGCACGACCAGAGCCTGGCGCTGAGCCGCGCCGACAGCTACGCCGAGCGGCCGATCGATTTGCGCGACGGAGTGCCGTCGCGCGGCGTCGTGCAAGTGGCTGCGGTCAGCGAGCTGGCGATGGATGTCGAGGCGCTGGCGACGACGCTCTATGTTCTCGGCCTGCCGAGCGGCAAGCGTCTGCTCGGTCGGCTGTCGCCGCGGCCGTCGGTGCTCTGGCTCCTCGGCACCGCGCAGGGCACGCCGCTCGAGTCGACCTACCTCTGGTCGAATCTCGACCGCGAGCGCACGCCGCGTCGCCCGCGCCGTTCGTACTGAAAGCTCTACCCTCGCCTCGATCGTCAGATCCGCTCCTACCGAGTGGGGCAGTTGGTCCTCCGGATGTCGTGGCGGGGCTTGCCCCCGCCTCGGTTGTGCCAGCTGATCTTTTGGTGCTCGTGCAGCGAGAGCGAAGCGTGCTCGACGGGCTTGACAAGAGCGCCTGTCTCAGCTGTACTATGTCAACTGGTACAGAGTGCCGAGACCGAAGTGACAGCAACCCCGACCGAAAGACCCACCATGCTGCAGATCACCACCGGCGATGCGCGCCCGATTTTTCGTCAAATCGTCGACGGCTTGCGCGCGCGCATCCTCACCGGCGAGCTCCCGCCCGGGCACAAGCTGCCGAGTGTGCGAGCGCTGGCGATCGAGCTCACGGTGAATCCCAATACCGTCGCCAAGGCGTACACCGAGCTCACCGACGAGGGGCTGATCGAGACGCGGTCACGCGTCGGCGTCTTCGTCTGTGAGCCGCGTCAGCGGCTGAGCGATGCCGAGCGGCAGCGACGTCTCGACGAGGCGCTCCAGCGTTTCGTGCACGACGTCGCGTCGCTCGGCTACGACGCCGAGGTCGTGCTCGAGCGCACGGAGCATGCGCTCGAACGGCTCGGTCTCGAGCGCGGAGCAGAGGCGACTTCCGAGGACATCCCATGATTGGTTCCAAACAGTCTGACGACGCGCCGGCGCGGCTCGACCAGCCGGCGATCGAGGCCCGAGGTCTGAGCAAGCGCTTCGGGCCGAAGCTGGCGCTGCACGGCTTCGACCTCGAGATCGAACGAGGAGGGATCCACGCCGTGGTCGGCGCCAACGGCGCCGGCAAATCGACGTTCTTTCGCATCCTGCTCGGCTTCCAAACCGCCACGGCCGGCACCAGCCGGGTGCTCGGATATCGCAGCGAGGCGCTGCCGCCGGCCGTGCGCGGGCGGATTCAGCTGGTCACCGAGGAGCACGCCCTGCCCGGCTGGATGCGCATCGGCGCGCTCGAGGCGATGCACCGGGACCTGGCGACGCGCTCTCGTTCGAACGGCGGCAGAGAGGCCGCTTGGAGCGAGCGCGCCTGGCGCGAGGTCGCCGGCCTCTTTCGGCTGCCGAGCAGTCAGAGAGTGCGCGACCTCTCGCGCGGTGAGCGCGCCGGCCTCAATCTGGCGCTGGCCTTGGCGCAGCGACCGGAGCTTTTGATCCTCGACGAGCCGACGCTCGGCCTCGACGTCGTGGCCCGACAGGCCTTCCTCGAGGCGCTCCTCTTCGCCGGTGAGCACGACGGCTCGACCATCTTGTACTGCTCGCACCAGATGGACGAGGTCGAGCGCGTCGCCGACGCGCTGATCATCCTCGAGGACGGGCGCGTTACCGAACACGGCACGCCCGAGTCGTTCTGGCGCCGCATCGCCGGTTGGTCGATCGACGCCGCGTCGCTGCCACCCGCCGGCGCGCTGCTCCCCGAGGCGCTCCCCGGACTGCTGCAGACGCGCGCGATCGACGGCCGTCTGCAGCTCACCGCCATCGATCGCGACGACGATTTCGGTGCCTGCCTCGAGAGCCTCGGCGCCGTCGACGTGCAGCGCGTACCGATCGGCTTCGACCGCGCCGTGAACGCCTACCTCGACCGCCCCGCGGCTTGAAAGGACGACCGACTATGCTGCACCTCCTACGCAGCGAGCTGATGCGGTTCCGCACCCTCGCCTTTTCCTTCGCCCTCGGTCACCTCGTGCTGCTCGCGGTCGTCGACAGCGCCGCCGACCTGCTCGCACCAGACGCGCTGCGCCTGGCGCTGTCCACCGCCCTGTACGCCGTGCTCGGCCTCGCCTTCGGTCTCGTGCAGATGCGCTCGCGGGCGCGCTCCGAGCAGTGGATTTACCTCCTGCATCGGCCGCTCGAGCCGCGGGGCATCTTCGCCGCGCTCGCCACCGCCGCGGCGTTGTGCGCGCTGCTCGTCATCGGACTGCCGCTGCTGCTGATGATCTTGAAGCTCGACGTGCTGGGTGCCCAGTGGGTCGACCTGCGCCACTACGGTCTGCCTTTCTTCGCCGTCGGCGTCTCGCTGGCGTTCTATTTCGGCGGCTGCTTCATCGCGCTCAGTCCGAGCCGGGCCGCTTTCCTGGTGCTCGTTCTGCCGCTGTTCTTCCTCACCCGACAAGCCGACGGCCTGTGGATCTACGCCGTACAGGCCGTCGTTCTCTGCTGGCTGGCGCTGCTCGCGGCGTCGGCCTTCCAGCCCGACGTGTCCCTCCTGCCGTGCCGTCCGGCAGTGCTCGCCGCGGCCACGGCTCCCGTGGCGTACGCGGCCTTCTGGGCCTTGGCGATTGGGATCCACCTCTCCTGGTCGTTGGGGACGATCTTCATCGAGCACGGTCCGCGCGGTCTGTCGACCTTCGCCTGGAACGACTACTTTCCCGAGGGCACCATGCCGCACGTCGACTACCTCGACGGAACCCGCGCTCTCATGCACGCCCTGGCGGCCGAGGACACCGAGCCACGGCTCGTCTCTCTGCGCGACCAGCTCGAGCTGGCCGACGTTCTCGAGCTGCGCGGCCTCGATCTGCAGCGCGGGCAGCTGGTGCATGCGGCGCGTCATCAGCCGCTGTTCGCCGATCGTGGCGCGAGCCTGGTCGACGCCGACCGCGCCGTGCGCTGGAGCTTCAGTCACGATCGGATGCTGTTCCACGGCCTGTCGATGCGCACCGGCGAGTCGGTCGGCTGGCTCGGTGCGAGCGGCGACCGCGCCACCTCACCCAGCGAGCTTCTTCGATTCGCCTCGGTGCCGACGGCCGTGTCGCCGCGTCACCTCGCGACGCCCCGCCGTCTCTACGAGCTGCGCCGCGACGGCGATGGGCTCGCCCTGCGCAGCGAGCTGCCGGACGGGGAGCGCTGGGCGAGCGCGCTGATCACCCATCGCGGCCTCACCCTGGCGCGCAGCGACCGCGCGCTCTACCTCTTCGACGCGCGCACTCTCGAGCGCGAGCGAGGCGTGGTCGCGCCGCGTGCCCGCGTCCCGCTGCCGGGCGGCACGGACAATCTCAGCCGCGTCGACATCGCCGAGCTCCTCGACGGCCACTTGCTCGCCTTCACGTTCGGTCGGCTCAGCGAGCGGGAGCGCTACCCGGCGTATCAGAGTGTCGTCGAGGTCGGTGTCGACGGCGTCGTGACGCCGCTCGTCGAGCGGTCACTCGGCCCGGGCCCGCCCGCCTGGGTGCGCCATCGCGGTTTTCTCGTCTCGCCGACGATCCAGCAAGCGCACGATCTCACGTGGTCGTTGCTGGCGCCGCAGCGCCCGGGACGCATCGGCCTCACCGACATCGCCAACGCCCCACCGCCGCGGCTGGTGCTGCTGGCGCTGCTGGCGGCGATGGCATCGGCCGCGGCGACGGCGATGGTGGCGAGCCGGCGTGGCCTCGATCGAGCGGCGCGGCGCATGTGGACCGTCGTCGCCTTCGCCCTCGGCGCGCCGGGCTTCTTCGCTTTCCTCGCCTGGACACGGCGGCGGGAGACGGTCGACGCTCCCGCTTCCCGGCGATCCGACGCCGCCAGCGCACCGCGACGCCTGGCGTTGGTGTCCTGGAGCAGCCAATGATGTGGCCGCGAGCAGAGGGCGTGACGACGGCTCGTGCGCTGGTGACCTCCTGCATGCTCGCTGGCTGCTGGCTGGTGAGTGCGCAGGCCGGGGCCGCCGGGCCGAGCGCGACCGATCCGGTGGCGATCGAGCACCTCATGGCAAAGCCACGCGTCGCCGAAGTCGACCTGTCGCCGGCCGGTGATCGCATCGCCTACCGGCTCGACGAAGAAATCGGCTCGAGTCTCTGGCTCGTCGACCTCGACGGTGGCGCGGTGCGCGACGACTCGCGGCGCGAGCTGCTGCGCTCAGAGAACCTCGAGTCGGTCGACTGGGCGCCCGACGGCTCCAGCCTTTTCTTGCAGACCTCCGACCGCCTCGCGTCCTTGGACCTGGCGCCCGGAGCTCGCGCGCGCTGGATCGCACGCCTCGGCCGTGTCGACGAAGCGCCGGACCGATCCGGCGTGCGCAGTGCACGGGAGGTGCGACTCCTGCGCGTCGAGCCCGACCGGCCGCGGTCTGTGACTCTGCGGGCAGAGCTCCGGAGCGTGGACGGTGCCGACGACAGCTATCGGCTTCTCCGGGTCGACGCTTCGGGGCACGTCGAGACGGTGCTCGAGACGCCGATCCGCTTCGTCGATGCGCTCGATGCCGGCGACGGCACCGTGATCCTCCACCGGCCCGACGGCGAGACGCTCGAGCAGGTCTTCGTCGCGCGGCGTAGCGACGGTTCGGAAGTCGAGCTGGTGCGCTGTGACGCCATCGATCCGTGCCGCCTCGTCGCCGTGGTCGACGGCACCCTGTGGCTGCGTGGCCGCTTTGACGGCGACCTCGCCGGCGTGTCGTCACTCCGCCTCGAGGCTGTTCTCGGCGACCGATCCGGAAGCGACCGGGCCCGGCTCGCGCTCGGTCGGCAGCCCGTCGATCCGATCGGCCGCACCGACCTCGAGACGCTCGTGGTGGAGCCGACGAGCGGCCGACCGCTGCTCGCCGTCCACGCTGCGGACGGCCATCGCCTGCTCGCGCTGGCGCCGGGTCTTGGCGGCCATCTCCAGCACATCGCGACGCAGCTCGCGGGCGGTGCGTTCGATCTCGAGCCGCGCCTCGATGCCAACGGAGCCGCGCGCGGCACCTGGCTCGTCGTCGAGCGCGGTGCCCGTCTCCACCACGATCGCCACCATCTCTACGACCCGCGCACCGGCCGGCTCAGCGAGGTGCTCGCCGCTGAGCGCCTGCGCGGTGCGCCCGTGCCGTCGGAGCGGCTCGCGCGCGCGCGCTTTGTCGAGTACTCGGCGAGCGACGGACGCACGGTCTACGGCTGGCTGCTCCTGCCCTCGGCGGAGCGAGGCGCCGACGCGCGTCTCGGCGTCGAGGTTCCGCTGGTGGTCACCGTGCACGGCGGACCGTGGTCGCATGTCCGCGGCAGTTTCAGCCCGCTGACGCAGCGGCTGGCGGCGCGTGGCATGGCGGTCTTTGCGCCCAATTTCCGCGGCTCGACGGGCTACGGCCGTGCCTATGTCGCGGCAGCCGACGGGGATTTTGGCGACGGGCGTGTGCAACAAGACGTGGTCGACGGCGTGCACCGATTGCTCGGCCGCCGCGTCGAGGAGCTGAGGGGCCTGGACGCCGTGCGCCTCACGGCGCGCACCGACGACCTTCCGAGCCTCGAGGCTCCGCGGGTCGCGATTATGGGCCACTCGTTCGGCGGCTTCACCACGCTCGGTGCGCTCGCCTTCACGCCGCGGCTGGCGCGCGCCGGCATCGCCAGCGCGGCCCCCGTCGACCTCGTACGCGCCTTCCGCGACCTCGAGATCGGCGATCGGATGCCGAGCGGGCTGCGTCTACGCGCGGTGCTGCGGCGCTGGCTCGTCGATTTTGACGATCCGCAGGTCGCCGCGCGCCTGCGCCGCTCGAGCCCGGAGGCGGGTCTCGACGCGGTCGAGCGGCCGCTGATGCTGCTCGCCGGCGGCCTCGATCCGAAGGTCGACATCGCCGACGTGCGTGCCTACGCGCTGGCCCTGGCGCGGCGCGGAGTCGATGTCAGCCTGGTCGTGGACGAGGACGCCGGCCACAGCATCGAGGGCGAGGACGCCGTGCGCCTCTATCTCGAGGTCGTCGACCGCTTTCTCGCCCACCACCTCGGCGTCGAGAGCGCGCCAGGCTCCGACAGCTCCGACGAGGTCGCGGGCTGGCGGCAGAGGCTCGACGAGCAGGTCGAGATCGCCGGCGCCAGCCTCGCGCCTCTGGTCGATCGTGAGGGCCGACTCAGACCGCTCGCGCCAGCGGCGGCACCTCGGCCGGCGTCGGCAGCGGATTCCGGTGCGCGATGACGGCGCGCGTCTTCTCGATCGGTCGATTGTGCTCGTCGACGAAGACGACGTGCGGCTCGTGCTCGGCGAGCTCCGCCTCGTCGAGCTCAGCGTAGGCGCAGATGATCACCAGGTCACCGGCCGAGGCGCGGTGCGCGGCGGCGCCGTTCAGCACCACCTCGCCGTGCCCGGGCTCGCCTTCGATCACGTAGGTGGCGAAGCGCTCGCCGTTGGTCACGTTGTAGATCTCGATCTTCTCGTGCGGCAGCAGGTTGGCCGCCTCCATCAGCACCGGGTCGAGAGTCATCGAGCCGACGTAGTGGAGGTCGGCGTCGGTGACGGTGGCGCGGTGAATCTTCGATTTCAGGAAGGTACGTCGCATAGGTTCGGTCCTCGAATATCGTTCAAGCGGCCGGGCCGCAGTGTGTTCAGGGAACAGGCTGGAGAAGGCAGTTGTCGAGCAGGCGGGTGGCGCCGAAGCGGACAGCGATCGGCAGCACGGCCGGCGCCGTGAGCGTGTCGACCGGCGCGAAGGTCTCGGCGTCGACCACAGCGACGTAGTCGACTGAGCCGCTCGGCTCCTCCGCGAGGCGTGCGCGCACGGCGTCGATCAGCGGCGCCGCGCGTCGCTCGCCGGCGGCGACGAGCGCCTCGGCGTCGTGCAACGCGCGATGCAGCACGGCCGCGGCGCGTCGTTGCTCGCCGTCTAGGTAGACATTGCGTGACGACATCGCCAGGCCGTCGTCCTCGCGCACGATCGGCGCCGCCACGATCTCCACCGGCAGGTGCAGGTCGCGCACCATGCGCCGCACCACCGCGAGCTGCTGGGCGTCCTTCTGGCCGAAGACGGCGAGATGCGGCCGGACGAGCTGGAGGAGCTTGAGCACCACCGTGGCGACGCCGCGGAAGTGGCCCGGGCGCTCGGCGCCTTCGAATCCGGCGGACGGTCCGGCGACGTCGACGCGGGTCGAGTCGCCGGGCGGGTAGATCGTCTCCGCGCTGGGCAGGAAGACGAGGTCGCATCCGGCTTGCTCTAGCAGCTCGGTGTCGCGCGTGGGCGAGCGCGGGTAGGAGTCGAGATCCTCGCCAGGGCCGAACTGCGTCGGGTTGACGAAGATCGACGCCACCACTCGGTCGGCAAGCGCACCGGCGCGCCGCACCAGCGAGAGATGGCCCTCGTGCAGCGCGCCCATGGTGGGCACGAAGCCGATGCGCAGACCGTCGGCGCGCCAATCGTCGATGCGGCGGCCGAGCCGGGTCGCATCGTGGATGCGTTCGATCGTGCGCCGCGGGGCGACGACGTCGGCCGTCACCGTGAGGTCATCCATAGAGCCGCTCCAATCGCTGGTCCACCGTGGAGTCGACCGTCGGGTCGGCGTAGCTCTCGTCGGCGCTCGGGAAGCGACGCTGGCGCACGTCGTCGGCGTAGCGGGCGACGGCCTCGCGCGCGCTGGCGCCGAGCTCGGCGTAGCGGCGCACGAAACGCGGCGCGATCCGCTCTTCGACGCCGAGCAGGTCGTGGTACACGAGCACCTGGCCGTCGCACTCGGGACCGGCGCCGATGCCGATGGTCGGAATCTCCAGGTGCGCGCCGACCTCGGCGGCGAGAGTCGACGGCACGCACTCGAGCACCAGCGAGAACGCCCCGGCCTCCTGCATCGCGTCCGCCGCCTGCAGCAGGGCGTCGCGCGCCGCGGCGCCGCGCCCTTGAACCTTGAAGCCGCCGAAGCGGTGCAGCGACTGCGGGGTCAAACCGAGATGCGCCATCACCGGGATCTCGGCGCCGACCAGAGCTTCGATCACGTCGGTGCGCGCGCCTTCGATCTTCACGGCCGCCGCGCCGCCTTCCTTCAGGAAGCGCAACGCGTTCTCCACCGCCTGGTGCGGCCCGAGGTGGAAGGAGCCGTAGGGCATGTCGGCGACGAGGAGCGCACGCTCGACGCCGCGCCGCACCGCCTTCACGTGGTGCAGCATCTCGTCCATCGTCACCGCGAGGGTGTCGTCGTGGCCGAGCACGACCATCGCCAGCGAGTCACCGACGAGCACGAGGTCGGCGCCGGCGGCGTCGACCGTGCGGGCCTGCGGATAATCGTACGCAGTCACCATCACCAGCGGCGTGTCGCGCCTGCGCGCCGCGCGCACCCACGGAACGGTGACCTTCTTGGGTGCGGTCTTGGATTGGGGTCGTGCCGGCTGCTCGATCGGCCGGGGAGCATCGCCGCCCGTGAGGGTCGCCATCTCTCAGCCTCCTCGTCTGCCCTCGAACCCGCGAACGGTCGAGAGCGGTCGGTCTGAAGACGCCGCGAGGAAGTCTGGCGGAGAGGGGCGTGGCGGGCCCGCGGAGCGTGCGCGCTGGCTCGGGGCGAGGGGTCGCGAGTGGGCGGGCCGGGTCTCGGTCGGTGGTCGATCCGAGCCGCGGCGCGCTCGGGCGTCGCAGGTCGCGTCCGAGCTCGACGGCGTTCCGTCGGGTCTTGCTCCGTCCCGGTCCCGCGTCAGCGGGATCCAAGCGGCACGTAGTACTGCGTCCCCTTGTGTGGCTGGCGCAGCTGCTCGAGCAGCTCTTCGAAGTCCTCCGGGCGCTCGGGGAAGTTGAGGTTCCGGGTGTCGACCACCAGCACGGGTGAGGACCGGTAGTGATGATAATAGTGGTTGTACGCGTCGATCAACTCGGCGAGGTACTCCTCGCTCAGTCGCTTCTCGTACGCGCGGTCCCGACGGCGTATTCGTTCCATGCAGGTGTCGATGTCGGCCACCAGGTAGATCAGAAGATCTGGGGCCGGCACCTGCGGCTCGAGCATGGCGTAGAGCTTGTCGTAGATCAGCAGCTCGTCGTCCGAGAGGTTCATGTAGGCGAAGACCCGGTCCTTCTGGAACGGGTAGTCGGCCACGACGAAGCGCTGGAACAGCTCGCGCTGGATGATCTCTTGCTGCTGCTTGAAGCGCGAGAGCAGATAGTAGAGCTGGGTTTGGAAGGCGGCGCCGGGGCGATCGCGGTAGAACTTGTCGAGGAACGGGTTGTCGGCATCCTCGAGCACCTTGACCCCCTCGAATCGACGGGTCAGGAGGTCGACGAGCGTGGTCTTGCCGACACCGATCGGTCCGTCGACGGCGATGTAGTGATAGGGCAGGCTGTCCATTGCGGCGGTACTCTACACGCAGCGGGCCGCCGCCGACGCGCCGCGCCGCCGCGCTCGGCCCGACCGCGCCGCGGAGGGCCTTGAGTCATCGAATGATAGAGTGCACGGCGGCGCTCGTGCCTCCGCCCACGCCCGGCGACGACCGCCTCGACGAGCTCGCCCGACACTCTGCCCTAGCCACTCTGCCCTAGCCACTCAGCCTGACCACTCAGGCCGACTACGTCTCGAGGCCGCGCACACCACCTTGCCGCGCCGCCGTCGATGACACCCGCGACATTCCCGAAGCGACAGGAGATCGGACCTTGCCCTGGTGGCTCCGCGACAGCCAAGACGAGCACCCCATCGAGCATGACGAGTCCGTGGGTCGAGAATCCACTTCGACCGACGATGACCTCGAACCCGATCGCGGCCGCAGGGCTGACGGAGACGACGACGAACGATCCGACGAGCCGCCACACCGTCGTCGGCGCCGTCGGGGGAGCTCGAGGCGTCGCTCCAGGCAGGCTTCACGCGGCGACGCCGAGCCGCCGGCCGCCGCCGAGGCCGCGGACGCCGCGACCACTTCGGAAGCGTCCGAGGATCGAGAGACGGCGAGATCCAAGTCGGGCGAGGACGAGGAGCCGGCGAAGCGCCGCTCCGCGCGCCGCCGCCGTCGTCGCTCTGGCGAGAGCAGCGAGCGCCGCCGCGACCCCGAGCCCCGCGACTCCGGGGCCGGCACCAAAGAATCCGACACCGAAGACGACCTGAATTTCACGCAAGAACCCGACGACCGTGGGCCTTCGCGCCGCCCGCAGGGCCGGCAGCGCTCGCAGCGCCGGCAGCGCCCGCCGCAAGAGCAGGGCACGCCGCACGCCGAGCGCGCCGCACGCCGAGGCGATGCGCCCCAGGCCCGCCAGGATCGTCGTCCCAAGGAGCCGGACACCGCGAGCCCGCGAGCCGATCGCATTCTCGCCGTGCCGGAAAAGCATTTGCCGAACGACCTCGTGTATGCAGTACCAGAATCCCGCGTTTCCCTCGCCGACGAGCGGCGCATCGCCATGTTCGTCGACCTTGAAAACATCGCCCTCGGTGTCCGCGACTCGGACATTCGGGCATTCGAAGTCAACCTGATCCTCGAGCGTCTGCTCGAGAAGGGCAAGATCATCGCCAAGAAGGCCTACGCCGACTGGGAGCGCTACAGCGAGTTCAAGCGCGCCTTCCACCTGGCGGCGATCGAGCTCATCGACATTCCGCAGAAGCGTTACTCCGGCAAGAACAGCGCCGACATCAAGATGGTGGTCGACGCGATGGACCTCTGCTACTCCAAAGAGCACGTCGACACCTTCGTGCTCGTTTCCGGTGACAGCGACTTCTCGCCCCTGGTCTCCAAGCTGAAGGAGAATGACAAGTACGTCATCGGCATCGGCGTCAAGAACTCGTCGTCGGATCTCCTGATCGACAACTGTGACGAGTTCATCTACTACGAAGATGTCTGGCGCGACGCGGTGAGCTCGCCGCGCCTCGACGACATGCCGAAGCAACACGCCGAAGCCTTCAAGCTGATGACCGACGCGATCCTCGCCCTCCACCGCGAGAACAAGGACGTCATCTGGGGCTCGATGGTGAAGCAGACGATGAAGCGCAAGAAGCCTTCGTTCAACGAGGGCTACCACGGCTACTCGACCTTCTCCGAGCTGCTCGAGGATGCCGAGGCGAAGGGGCTGATCACGCTCAGCCGAGATCAGCGCTCCGGCAACTACATCATCAAGGAGTTCGCCGCCGCCAAGGCGCGCCATGCCGGCGAAGACGACGGCTCGGGCTCGGACGACGATCGTTCGGGCCATGGTTCGAGCAGAGGTGGTTCGAGCAGCCGTGGTTCGAGCAGCCGTAGCTCGAGCGGACGGGGTTCGAGCAGCCGTGGCTCGAGCGGGCGCGGCTCGAACGGCCGCAGCTCGAACGGCCGCAGCCGCTCGCGCGGCGGACGCCGCGGCGGTCGTTCGCGCTCGCGCTGAGCGCCCGCACCCACCGCGCGGAAAGACCGCGAGAGAGCGATGTAAGAAAGCGGGCGGCATGGCGTTCCCTTGGTGAGAGACCACGAAGGAGGATGCCCGTGCCCGCCGCACGCTCGAAAGAAACTCAGTCATCGATGCCCGCCGGCTCGCCGGCCGACCGGCCGTTGCCGCCGCCCTCGGAGGAGCTGGAAGAGATCTTCCAGGCCTACCACGGCAAGATCTTCGGCGCCGCCTACCGAATCACCGGCAACGCTCAAGACGCCGAAGACGTCTTGCAGACGGTGTTCTTGCGCCTGCTGCGGCGCCAAGACCAGCTCGATCTCGATCCGCAGCCTGGCGCGTACCTGCACCGCGCTGCGGTGAATGCCGCGCTCGATCTGATGCGCTCGCGCTCGCGCAAGCGCTCGATTCCCCTCGACGACCTCGATGCGGCGCCGGACGCGTCGCGGGTCGATGATCCCGAGCAGCGGCAGCAGGATCGCGATGTCCGTCGCGGCCTGCGCCAGGCGATGCTCGGGCTCTCCGAGCGTGCCGCCGAGATCTTCGCGCTGCGTTTCTTCGAGGGTGTGAGCAACCAGGACATTGCCACGTCCTACGGCATGACCCAATCCGCGGTCGGTGTCGCCCTGCACAGGGCGCGCAACCATGTGAAAAAAGAGATCCGCTCGTTCGCAGGAGACTCTTGAGATGAGAGAAGAGAAGTACGACGCTGCCGACCGGCTGCTCGACCGGGTGGCCGACCAGATTCGCTCCACCGAGCCCGATGCAGCGGTGACCGAGGCCGCCGCCCAGCGGGTGTGGCAGAAGCTCTCCCGCCGGGGCATCGCGCTCGTCGGGGACGATGGCTCCCTGCCTGAACAAGCCAAGGCCACCGTGCACAGCCTCGACGCCGCGCGTGAGCGCCGGCGCCCACGCTACCTGCCGTGGGCCATCGCGGCCGTGCTGCTCGTCGGCCTCGGCGTCGCGCAGCTCGTGCTGCGCGGCTTCCCGGCCGGCCCCGCCGCGGTCGTCCAGACGGTCGACGGCCAGCTCTTCCACGTCGGCGAGGAGGCGCATCTGCCGATTCAGGCGGGCACCGAGGTCGACGGTCGCCAGACGGTGCGCACGGGCCGCGAGGGCGGCGCCGTTCTGCGTCTCGCCGACGGCTCGCTGGTCGAGATGCGGGCCCGCTCGGAAGTCTTCGTCGACGAGAGCCGCAGCGGTACGACGATCCACCTCGAGCGCGGCAGCGTGATCGTCGAAGCCGCCGATCAGCGCGACAAGCATCTGTACGTCGCCACCGACGACTGCCTGGTGTCGGTGACCGGCACGATCTTCAGTGTCGACCACGGCACCAAGGGCTCGCGCGTCGCGGTCATCGAGGGTGAGGTGCACGTCGACCACTCCGGCCAGGAGAGCGTGCTCACACCGGGCGACCAGGTGGCGACCCGGCCGAGCCTCGATCTGCAGCCGCTGGCCAAGAGCCTGGCGTGGAGCCGTGGGGTCGACGAGTACCTCGAGCTGCTCGAGGAGTACGACGCACTGCAGCGCGACATCGCCGCCATGCCCCACCCCGGCCTGCGCTATGCCAGCCAGCTGCTCGAGCTGATGCCGCCGGAGACCGTGGTCTACGCCGCGGCACCGAACCTCGGCGAGACTCTGGGCGCGGCGCACGATCTGCTACTCGAGCGCCTCGACGAGAGCCCGGCGCTGCGCCAGTGGGCCGACGAGAACGGCGCGTTCCACGACGAGATCGAGCGTGCATTCAACGCCTTCGCCGAGCTCGGCGGCTACCTCGGCTCGGAGCTCGCGGTCGGCGTGTTGGCGCACGACGACGAGGCCAAGGGCTTCGTCGCGCTTGCCGACACGATGGACGCGGCCGGGTTGCGCGACTTCGTCGTCCGCCAGCTGCAGCAGCACGAGGCCGACGCCGAGGTGGTCTTCGTCGACGATCCGCTGGCGATCCTGCCGCTCGACGGTGACGCGCTCTACCTGTGGTCGACGGACGATCTCACGGTCGCGTCGAACGATCCGGCCGAGCTGCGCGGCGTCGCCGAGCGCCTGGCGGGCGCTGCGAATCCCTTCGTCGCGACCGCGTTCTACGACAGCATCTCCGCTCTCTACGGCGAAGGTGCTGAAGTGCTGGTGGCGGTCGATGCCCACACGCTGGTCGGGCTCGACGCCCACGGTGACTCGGAGCAGGAACTGGCGATGCTCGGGGTCGACGACGTGCGTCACGTGCTCTTCGAGCAGAAGCGCACGGCGACGACCACGGTGCACAGCGCGTCGGTCACGTTCGACGAGGCGCGCAGTGGCCTCGCCGCCTGGCTCGCCGAGCCGGCGCCGATGGGCGCGCTCGACTTCGTGTCGCCCGACGCGCAGCTCGTCGTCTCGGCCGTGTTCCAGGACCCGGTCAAGATGCTCGACGACATCCTGCAGGCGAGCGGCGGCTTGCCCGGACCGCTGCAGGACTTCGAGCGCGAGTACGGCGTCTCGCTGCGCGACGACGTCGCCGCCACCCTCGGCGGGGAGCTGACGCTGGCGCTCGACGGTCCGCTGCTGCCGTCGCCGAGCTGGAAGGCGATCATCGAGGTCTACGATCCCGCCCGGCTGCAGTACGCCTTCGAGCAGGCTCTGGCCGAGGTGAATGAGCACCTGGTGGCCGAGGGCGAGGAGCCGCTCGAAATCGTCGCGGAGGAGATCGGTGGCCGCACCGTCTACACCCTCGATGCACGCCTGACTGAAGTCCACTACACCTTCGTCGAGGGCTACCTGCTGATGGCGCCGAACAACGCGCTGATCGACCAGGCGATCCGCTACCGCGACTCCGGCTACTCGCTCACGCAGTCGCCGCGTTTCCTGGCGCAGATGCCGGCCGACGGGCGGAACAACTTCTCGGCCCTGGCCTACCAGGACCTGGCAGGCGTGATGCAGACGATCACCGAGAGGATCGCCAACGGCGACCTCACGGACGAGCAGCGCCAGCAGCTCGAGGCGCTGTCGGAGCAGTCGGAGCCGACGCTGGCCTACGTGTACGGTGAGGACGATCGGATCGTCTTCTCCGCGGCCACCGAGGGCGACTTCCTGTCGAACGCGCTGCTGCGCGTCTTCGGCCTGAAGGATCCTGCCGGCTTCGAGACCGTGTTGCAGGGTCTGTTCAGCTGACGACCCACGCGGCGCCGAGCGACGACCGGCAGGCGTTGGTCCTGCCGGTCGATTCGCTCGATGCCGATCGAGCGGGGAACCTCTGGGGCTCTTCGTCGTAAGCTCGGCGTGCCGACTTCTGATCCTTTGTTGCGCGAAAGACTCTGCTGCGCGAAGCGAGGCCCGATTTGAGACCCGCGTCCAGTTCCGCATCCCGACCCGACGAGAATCCGATCGATCGCCGTGCCGCCCGTCTCGCGGCTGAGGCCGAGGCGTCGGCTCCGGCGCTCGTGCCGACCCCGTCCAGCGAGGCCGGTTCGGCGCCGGTCATCGAGCTGCACGATCTCACCGTCCGCTTCGGACGTCTCGAGGCTCTGCGCGGCGTCGGCGGCGCCTTCGACGGGCGCGCCATCGGCCTGCTCGGACCGAACGGCGCCGGCAAGACGACGCTGATCCACACGCTGCTCGGATTCCATCGGCCGTCCGCCGGCAGTGCGCGCCTTTTCGGTCACGATTTGGGGGCCGAGGGCAGTGCGGCGCGCGCGCTGGTCGGCTACATGCCCGAGCGCGACGCCTTCGTCGCCGGCATGTCGGCGGTGCGCTTCATCCGCATGATGGCGGAGCTCTCGGGCGTGCCTGCGGCGCAGGCGCTCGAGCGCGCGCACGAAGCGCTCTTCTTCGTCGGTCTCGGCGAGGCGCGCTATCGGCCGCTCGAGACGTACTCGCTCGGCATGAAGCAGCGCGCCAAGCTGGCGCAGGCGCTGGTCCACGGGCCCAGGCTGCTGCTCCTCGACGAGCCGACCAACGGGCTCGATCCACCGGCGCGCGAGCGCATGCTGCGCCTGATCCGCGACATCCGCGACACCGGTGACGTCCACGTGGTCGTGTCGTCGCATTTGCTGCGCGACGTCGAAGAATGCTGCGAGCAGGTGCTGATCCTCAAGGACGGGCAGATCGCGCACTACTGCGACCTGGCCGCCGAGCGCCGCGCCGACCGCAAGTTCCTCGAGCTCGAGCTCTTCGGACCGAGCGAGCGCTTCATCGATGCGGCGCGCCGCCTCGGCAGCGACTGCGAGCCGCACGGCCGCCGGCGGCTCAAGATGGTGCTCGGGCCCGAGCAGTCGGTGCGCGATCTCTACCATCTCGCCGCCGAGGTCGGCGTGCAGATACGTCACATCGACTACAAGCGCGACTCGCTGCAGGACATCTTCGATAAAGCGATGCGCGGCGACGCGGAGGGAGCGAGCTGATGGCCGTCTTCGAACGCACCTACCGGCGTTGGCAGGGCCAGCCGACGGCGCGCGCCGGGCGGTTCCTGGTGCTCTTTCGCTATTCTATCGGCGAAGTCTTCCGCTCGAAGTGGCTCACCGCGTATTTCGCGCTCTGCTTCGTCTACCCGCTCGGCAGTCTGCTGCTCATCTACCTGCGGCGCAACGCCCCGTTCCTCACGGTCTTTCCGGGCTTCGAGCAGGCGATCGCAGTCGATCCGGGGTTCTTCGGAGTCTTCGTCACCGTGCAACAGGTTTTCGGCTTCTTGCTCGCGGTGACCGTGGGCCCGGGCCTGATCTCGCGCGACCTGGTGAACAACGGCTTGCCTCTCTACTTGTCGCGACCGTTCACCCGCGGTGAGTATCTGTTGGGCAAGTTCTCGGTTCTGGCGCTGCTGCTTTCGGCGGTGACCTGGGTGCCCGGACTGCTGCTCATGCTGGTGCACTCGAGCCTTGTCGGCTGGAGCTGGCTCGGAGAGAACGCCAGCCTGGTCGCGGGTCTCTTCGTCGGCTCGTGGTTCTGGATCGTCGGGATCTCGCTGATGGCGATGGCGGTCTCGGCGTGGGTGCGCTGGCGCTTCCTGGCCGGCTTCGGAATGATCTTCTTCGCCCTCGCCGGCGGGCTCTTTCACGCCATGGTCAGCGGCATCACGCAATCGACCTGGGGGTATGTGTTCGATCTTCCCGGCTTGCTGCACGTCGTCTGGCTGCGTCTGCTCGGTGACACGGTGGCGACCGGCCTGCCCACCGTCGCGGCGCTGATCGCGCTCGCCGGCTTCTTCGCTTTCTTCTTCGGTCTCCTGCACCTGAAGCTGCGGGCCTACGAGGTGATCCGATGACCGCGCACGAGTCCGTCCACGACGCCGGACCGTCGCTCGACGACGGCGATCTGATCGTCTTCGACAATGTCTCGAAGTTCTATGGCGAGGTCCTGGGTGTCAATCGCGTCACCCTGCGCCTCGAGCCGGGGATCACCGGCCTGGTCGGCCCGAACGGCTCGGGCAAGTCGACGCTGATGAACCTGATGACCGGCCTCCTGCGGCCGAGCGAGGGCTCGGTGCAGATTCTCGGGGTGTCGAGCGACGTGCCGCATGCGCTCTTCGACCATGTCGGCTATCTGACGCAGTTCGACGCCTTCCCCGAGCGGATGACCGGACGGTCCTTCATCGACTCGTTCCTGCGCGTCCACGGCTTCGGCGCCGCCGACGCGAGGCGCCTCACCGAGGCGGCGCTCGAGCGTGTCAACCTGGTCGACGCCGCCGACCGCCGGATGGGCGGCTACAGCAAGGGCATGCGCCAGCGTATTCGCCTGGCGCAAGCGATCGCCCACGAGCCCGGCGTCCTGGTGCTCGACGAACCACTCAACGGACTCGATCCGATGGCCCGCTCGGAGGTGATCGAGATCTTCAAGGGCTTCGCCGACGAGGGGCGCCACGTCGTGATCTCGAGCCACGTGCTGCACGAGGTCGACATGGTGTCCGACCGGGTCGTGCTGCTCACGGGCGGCTACGTGGTCGCCGAGGGCGAGGTCTCGGGCGTGCGCTCGGAGGTGGAGGAGCGGCCGATCCAGGTCTTGGTGCGCTGCAGCCGCGCCCGCTTTGTCGCGGCCCGTCTGTTCGAGGCCGAGGCGGTGGTCCAGGTGGAGCTCCACGACGACGAGGGTGGTTTGCTCGCGTCGACCCGCAAGGCGCCGCGCTTCTACGACGCGCTGAGCCGGCTGGTGCTCGAGCACGACATCGACGTCGAGACGGTGACGGTCGCCGACAGCGACGTGCGCGCCGTCTACGCGTACCTGATCGAGAGCGAGGGAGACGTGCAATGAGCAAGGTCGCTTCGTCCACCGCCGCCTCGGGCGCGGAGGCATCTGCCGGCATCGACTGGGGCCTCGCCGCCCGCCAGGCGCGCGGCGTATTGCGTCTCGAGATCGGTCGTCAGCTCTTCGGGCGCCGGGCCCTGGCCGCCGCCTTCCTGGCGTTTGCGCCGCCGATGCTGCTCGTGCTCTGGGTGTTCAACCCACTCGACGCGATGCAGGGCCCGCTCGACGCGACACCGCTCTTCGCCGGCCTCTACGCCGGCTACCACGGCACGGCGCTGTTTCTCGGCTGCCTGGTGCTCTTCATGAGCGCCTACCGCTCCGACATCCTCGAGCGCAGCCTGCACTACTACTTCCTCACGCCGGTGCGCCGTGAAGTGCTCACGGTGGCGAAGTACCTCGCCGCGCTCTGCGCCGCGGCGCTCTTCTTCAGCCTCGGCACCGCGCTGCTCTTCTTCATGACCTTCGTGCCGTGGGGCTTCGGCGAGCTCGGTCGCTACCTCGCCGGGCCGGGTCTCGGCAACCTCATGACGTACGTCGGTCTGTCGATTCTAGGCTGCATCGGCTACGGCGCGCTCTTCCTGCTCTTCGGCCAGCTCTTCCGCAACCCGGTCGTACCAGGCGTCGTCTTCTGGGGCTGGGAGTTCCTCAACCCCTTCCTGCCCGCCCTGCTGAAGAAGCTGAGCGTCACCTTCTACCTCCGCTCGCTCTACCCGGTACCGGTCAGCACCTCGACGTTCGCCGTCTTCGCCGACCCGATGTCACCCTGGATCGCCGTCCCCGGCCTCCTGCTCTTCAGCGCCCTCGTCCTCGCCCTCGCCAGCTGGCGAGCCCGCACCATGGAGATCCACTACGGCGGCGACTGAGGCAGGGTAGCGGGCCTCAGTACTGCGCCCTCGGCTCGATGGCTAGAGCTTGAGGCCGAGCTTGGATGCGATCTGCTCGACGGCCTTGTCGGCCTCGACGCCGCGCTCCCCACGGTCAAATCGGTGAATTGCAGCTTCCCAGCGCGGGCTGCGCTCGAGGGCGATCATGAGCGTGTCGTAGGTCCTATGGGTCATCACAGATGAGGTGAATCTGACGGAGTCGGTGGCCTTGCGGTGGAGAGAACAGGCTTTGTAGGTCGCAGCGGAGGCGCAGCGCCGCGGGCTTTCTCGAGAGGAGATCCGGTGGAGACGGGTGAAGCACTAGAGGACGGTTCCTAGAAGATCCGGGCTGGTGATTGGCTTCTCTGAGGATTGAACCAGGAGATTGGGAGTGGGCGGAGAGGCATTGAGATAGGCTCGAGCCTGGGGAGAGCTGGTCGCGGTCGGCGCCGGCGCAGGGATTTCATTCTGCACCCAAGGCCCTTTTTGACATCAGGAAATACGAAGAAATGATCATGTCTGAAAATCCCGAAAAGGGAATCCGTTGGGCAGCAACTTTCGGTCTCGCGGTTCTCTTGGTGGGGATTGTCGCGTGCCGAAATGGTGATGGTGCCGCCCACAACGACCTGGGGCTCGCTCTCCAAGAGCAGGGCAAGCTCGACGAAGCGATCGAGGAGTACCGCACCGCCATTCGCCTTGATCCGGAGAACGCCATGTTCTACAGCAACCTGGGGTTCGCCCTTGATCGGCAGGGCAAGTTCGACGAAGCGATCGAGGAGTATCGCATTGCCATCCGCCTCGATCCAGACTACGCCAGGGCCCACCAGAACCTGGGGTTCGCCCTCCTACAGCAGGGCAAGTTCGACGAAGCGATCGAGGAGTACCGCATTGCCATCCGCCTCGATCCGGAGCTTGCGCAGGTGCTTGCCCAGATGATGGGGTTCGCTCTCCAACAGCAGGGCAAGCTCGACGAAGCGATCGAGGAGTACCGTATTGCCATCCGCCTCGATCCGGGTGACGCCGACGCGCACAACTCCCTGGGGTTCGTTCTCCAACAGCAGGGCAAGCTCGACGAAGCGATCGAGGAGTACCGCATTGCCATCCGCCTCGATCCGGATGACGCGTTGGCCCACTACAACCTGGGGATGGTCCTCAAAGCAGAGGGCAAGGACGACGAAGCGGAGAAGGCATTCGCCCGGGCCAGGGAGCTGGGGTGGCACGACTTGACCTGAAGCACGATGAGAAGGGTGAGGTGGGCGAACCCGAGATGGTTCTTTAGAAGAACTACTGGGAGGTGGCCGGCAGTGTCGAGGGACAACTTCTCACCAGCGACGAAGCGGAGGCTGGCCACGCGAGCGGGTCACCGGTGCTCGTTCCCCGGGTGTGGACGGGAGACGAGTGGCCCGAGCGCGGAGGGAGCGGACGCGATCGTGAACCTGGGTGAGGCTGCTCACATCCGCGGAGCAGCACAAGGGCCCGGCTCTCGCCGCTTCGACCCGTCGATGACAAGCGAAGAGCGGTCATCGTTCGCCAACGGCATCTGGCTCTGTCGGACTTGTCACACGCTGGTGGATTCGGATGAAGCGACGTACACCGCGGAAGAGCTTCATCAGTGGAAGACGGCCGCGGAGAGTCGAGCGCAGCGACGTTTGCTGGGGGCTTCAGCGAGCGCGTTGAGAGCCAGTCGCCTCTATGGTGTTCCCCGGCGGCCGTCGATGACGTTCGTGGGTCGTGAGGTGGAGCTGGCGTGGGTGGAAGAAGGATTGCTGGAGTCCGAGGCCGTGAGCATCGCGGCCTCGATCGAGGGCCTTCCAGGGATCGGCAAGACGGAGCTCGCGCTGCAACTGGTGTTTCGGTTGGCGCTTGACGGGACGTTCCCAGGAGGGATTTTCTGGTTCAATGCAGAGAATCCCGATCTGCGATCTGCCTGGGGAGGCGAGATCGCGGACGGTCTGGGGATTCCTCTGGGTCCGCTCGAGGAGCGAGCCCTGGAGGCGCGGAACGCCGTTCGCCGAGAGCAGAGGTCGACGCTCGTGGTGCTCGACAACGTCGAGGCGTGGAGCGGCGATCGTCGGCCGGGGCCTCTTCCCGAGGGCACCCATCTTCGATACCTGGTGACGACGCGCCAACGGCGGCTCGCGGGCTCGCGATTCGTGCACGTTCCCATCGGCATACTGGAGCCGAGGTTCGCGCGGGAGTTGATCCAACGCGTCTCAGAGCGGGATCTGGCCGAGAGTCCGGGGCTCGCCGAGCTTCTCAAGTTCCTGGGTGGCCACGCACTGGCCACGGAATTGGCTGGTGCGTTCTTGGGTGCCTTTCCGGAGGAGACGCCGGCGAGCTACTTGAAGGAACTGCACGAGCACTCAGGGGTGGAAGAGGAGGTCTCGGAGCATGTGCGGTATGAGCGCACGGTGGACCAGGCCTTCGAGACGCTCTGGGAGCGGCTCGAGGAACCGACGCGCGCGGCCTGGAGGCTCGCCGCGTGTTTCGAGCCCGAGCCGGTGACATGGGAGTTGTCCGAGGCCGTGGGGCTGACGGGTCGGATCCACCGGCAGCTTCAGCAGCTGCATCTGATCGAGGTGACGGAGGAAGGCCAGTGGTTGATGCATCGGCTGACGCGCCGCTTCGGACTGCGGGCAGGCACGCCGACGGAGTTGGCCGCGGCGCAGGTGGGGTTTGTGAGGGGGTGTTCAGAGTTTTCCCGCCGGATTGAGTATCAGACCGGTTTGCGCCCCTATCTCGCGAACAGGCCGCATCTCGACCTGGCCGTGCTCGTGGCGCGGGCGGTTCTCCCTTCAGGAGATTCACAAATCCCCATTCTTCAGCAGGGGGTAGGAAGCGGGCTCAACGCCGCTGGCGAGTATCGGAAGGCTCAGGAGCGGCTCGAAGAGCTGTTGGCCGCGGGGATCGAGAGGCTCGGCGAAGACCATCCAGAGGTCGCCGCGCGCCGCTCGAATCTCGCCCTGGTGCTGAAGGCTCAGGGGGATCTGGGCGGGGCGCGCAGGCTGCTCGAGCAGGCCCTCGAGGCGGATCTCGAGAGGTTCGGCGAGGACCATCCAGAGGTCGCCACGCGCCGCTCGAATCTCGCCCTGGTGCTGCAGGCTCTGGGGGATCTGGAGGGGGTGCACAGGCTGCTCGAGCAGGCCCTCGAGGCCGGGCTCGAGAGGTTCGGCGAGGACTATCCAGAGGTCGCCACGCGCCGCTCGAATCTCGCGCTGTGGAATCGGTTGCTCAGAAGCAGGTGATGGAGATCACTGCGAGGATTCTCAATCCGGCACCTGATGAGGAGTCAAGGGGATCTGGCGCACCGGATGGAACGCTCAGAACCTGATGCGCTCGACCTCATCGAGGCTCGCCACCTGGGCGCGTCGGTCGTAGAGCTTGGTGGTGCGAGGCGACGCGTGGGCTGCCATGTGCTGAGCTTGCTCAAGAGTCCCGGCGCTCACTTTTTGAGCGTGAGTCTTGGCGATGTAACCAACAGCGCGGCTCGGCACATCGTAGGGGCGAACAACAGCAGGAGATTCCGATGTCCCTCGATCGAATTCTGAGCACGACTCGTGTGCTCGTCCTCGCCGCGGTCGCCGTCGTCGCGGCGTCTCTTGTCGCGGCACCTGCCTTGGCCGACGCTGATGCCGCGTCGTATGTCGCCGCGATCGAATCGGCGCACGGTGGTGCCGTCTACGGTGCGCAGCAGGCGGTAGCCGCCGAGATCGTCGTCGAGTTCGGTGGTCAGACGATCCTTCAGGGCACGATGCTCTTCGACCCGGCCGTGTCGAAGGTGCGCATGGAGCTCGTTGGTGGGTCGGTGATCGTCTTTGACGGCGCCGACGCCTGGGTGGCGGGGCCCGAGGTGCCGCGCGCGCGCTTTCACGTGCTGACCTGGCCGTACTTCTTCGCCGCCCCGTTCAAGCTCGACGACCCGGGCACGCACGTCGAGAGCCTCGGCAAGGTCGCGTGGCGGGGCGACGCGCTGCCGGCGGTCGAGCTCACCTTTGGTGACGGGGTCGGCGACTCGCCCGACGATTGGTACGTCGTCTACCGCGATCCGTCGACCCATCGACTCTCCGGTCTCGGCTATATCGTGACCTACGGGACGAGCGTCGAGCAGGCCGAGGCGGAGCCGCATGCCGTGAGCTACGATGCCTACACCGAGATCGGGGACGGCGTTTCCGTGGCGACCGACTGGAGCTTCTGGAACTGGAACCGCGAGGAGGGACTGTTCGGCGATCCGATCGGTCGTGCGACGATCTCGAATCCGCGCTTCACGACGCCGGCGGACGACGCCTTCGCGGCGCCCGCGGGGGCCACGAAGATCGCGGCTCCCTGACCGCCAGCGGACATCTCGGCTGTCCGCTGGCGGGCAATGACCGTTGGCGGTCAGGGCTCGAAGGGTTCTTGGTCACCGGCCGGAAGCGCTCGGAGAAGCCGGTGGAACGTGCCCGGTCCTTTGGATTCAAGGGCTTGGCCGAACGACGCCGCGATCGAAGACAACAGGCTCGATGCTTGGCATCGAGCTTGCTTCTCTTCGAGGGCGAGAGCGGGCTCCGACGTGGTGGAGTCCCGCGAAGGCCAGACACCCGGCAGCGCTCGCAACAGCTTGTCAGACATCACGAGCGAGCGCTGCAGAGTTCACACCGAGTATGGTCTTCACGGCACTCCACCACGAAGGAGCGTTTTTTTTGCCCGCCGACACCTATGAGCGATTCTGGAGCGTCGTCCGCCGCGTGCCGGAGGGACGCGTCGTCACCTACGGCCAGGTGGCCGCGATGGCCGGTCTGCCCGGGCGTGCGCGCCAGGTCGGGTACGCGTTGAGCGCCCTGCCGGACGAGCACGACGTTCCCTGGCAGCGCGTGATCAACGCGCGGGGCGAGGTGAGCCCACGCTCCGAGCCGGGGTACGACGGTCTGCAGCGCGCGATCCTCGAGGACGAGGGCGTGGAGTTCGACGCGCATGGACGCGTTGATCTCGACCGTTTCCGCTGGCACGACGACGACGACGAGTAATCATCGCCTCTGGCCGCCGTTCGCGGTACGCTTCGGCATCCCACCGACTTGCCGAGGATTCCGATGCCGCGACTCTCCCCGTCCGTCTTCTCGTCGATCCGTTCCGACCTGACGCTCCCGTGGGCTCTGGTGCTCGCCGTCGCCCTGTTGCTGGCGGCGCCGGCCACCGCCGACGACAGCACCGCGACGTCCAACAGCGATCCGTCCGACGATCCAACCTTGGGTTGGGATGGCGCCGCCTGGACCCGGCACCTCGAGCTCGACCACACCAGCCTCTTCCAGGGCCTCGAGTGGCGCGCCATCGGTCCGGTGGCGCAGGGCGGCCGGGTGGTCGACATCGAACCGGTGCCGGGGCAGGACTACAGCTTCTACGTCGCCTACGCCACCGGCGGCCTGTGGCGCACCGACGACAACGGCGTCAACTTCCGGCCGCTCTTCGACGCCGGGCCGACCCAGGTGCTCGGTGACATCGGCGTCGATCCGCAGAATCCGGACCGCGTGTGGCTCGGTACCGGGGAGCCCAATTCGTCGCGCTCGTCGTACGGTGGTGTCGGCGTCTTCCGCAGCGACGACGGTGGCGAAACCTGGACGCACTCCGGGCTCGACGCGTCGGATCGCATCGCTCGCATCGTCGTCCATCCCCGCGACTCCAACCGCATCTTCGTCGCCGTGCTCGGCCGGCTCTACACCCCCGGCGGCCCGCGCGGCGTCTTTCGCAGCGAGGATGGAGGTGCCAGCTGGACGGCGGTGCTCGACGGGGCCTCCGAGAGCGGCTGGACCGGCGCCGTCGACCTGGTGATCGACCCGCAGAATCCCGACGTTCTCTACGCCGCGACCTGGCACCGCGAGCGCCGGCCGTGGGACTTCGTCGAGGGTGGCGAGGGCTCGGGCGTGTGGAAGTCGACCGACGGCGGTGACACGTGGACGCGCCTCGGTGGCGGGCTGCCGACTGGTGGCCTGGTCGGCCGCATCGGCCTGGCGATCTTTCCTGAAGACCCGCGCATCCTCTATGCCGCGGTCGACAACCAAGAGCTCTTGCCCGAGGAGGAGTGGGACCTCGGCGACGGGGCGGTGACCGCCAAGCGCCTGCGCGGCATGACGAAAGACGAGCTGCTGCGCCAGGATCCCGAGGCGCTCGAAGACTTTGTGCGGGGCTCCGACCTCGATTCATCGATCGACGCGAAGACCCTGGTCGACCTGCTGCAGGCGGACGAGCTGAGCATCGACGACCTGCTGGCCGAGCTCGACGACGCCAATGCGGGCCTCTTCACCACCGACATCAAGGGACTCGAGATCTACCGCTCCGACGACGGCGGCGCCACCTGGCGGCGCACGCACGAGGAGCCGATCCGCGAGGTCGTCTATACCTACGGCTACTACTTCGGCCAGATCCGGGTCGACCCGTCGAACGCCGAGCGCATCTTCGTCGCCGGTGTGCCGCTGATCCGCTCCGACGACGGCGGCGCGACCTTCGAGGGCATCGACGGCCGTGAGGTCCACGTCGACCACCACGCGCTGTGGATCGACCCGGCGTTTCCGGGGCGCGTGATGAGCGGCAACGACGGCGGCGTCGACGTGAGCTACGACGGCGGCGACTCGTGGCGCGGCATCGACCGCCAAGCGGTCGGCCAGTTCTACACTATCGCCGTCGACATGGCCGAGCCCTACAACGTCTACGGCGGCCTGCAGGACAACGGCACCTGGAGAGGCTCGAGCCGCTCCCGCCCAGGGCTCGACGGGTGGACCCCGATCGGCGGTGGCGACGGGATGCATGTCGCCGTCGACCCACGCGACGGCACGACCTACGTCGGCTTCCAGTTCGGCTTTTACTTCCGCATCGCGCCCGACGGCACGCGCACGGTCGTCCGCCCGCGCGACGCGCTGAAGGAGCCGGCCCTGCGCTACAACTGGTCGACGCCGATCGTCCTGTCGCCGCACACAGCCGACATTCTTTACTTCGGCACCAACCGGCTGTACCGCTCCACAGACCGCGGTGAGACCTGGGCCGCGATCAGCCCCGAGCTCACGGTGACCACGCAGCGTGGCGACGTGCCGTTCGGCACGCTGACCTCCATCTCCGAGTCGCCGCGGCGCTTCGGCCTGCTGTGGGCCGGGACCGACGACGGCCAGGTGCACGTCAGCCGCGATGCCGGTGCGACGTGGAGCCGGGTCGCCGGACAGGGAGTCTCCAGCGCCCTGCCGTCCGGCTTCTGGGTGTCGCGCGTCGTCGCCTCCCACCATGCCGACGAGCGGGCGTACCTGGCGCTGAACGGCTACCGCGCCGACGATCCGACCGCGCATGTCTTTGTCACGGACGATCTCGGCGCTACCTGGCGGCCGCTCGCCGGCGATCCGGCGCGCGGCGGGCTGCCGTCGGAGCCGGTCAATGTGGTGCGCGAAGATCCGGTAAACGAGGACGTGCTTTACGTCGGCACCGATCGCGGCGTCTACGTGTCACTCGATCGCGGTGCCGGCTGGCAGGGCCTGCCCAGGGGCCTGCCGAATGTGCCGGTGCACGACCTGGTGGTCCATCCGCGCGAACGCGAGGTGGTGATCGGCACCCACGGCCGCAGCGCCTACGTGCTCGACGCGCTGCCGATCCAGGAGCTGGCGACAGTCCGCGACCAGCCGGTCGCCCTCTTCCCGGTCGAGTCGTTGACCTATGACCGCGGCTGGCGCGGACGCCTCTCGCAGTGGTTCCATCGTCCCGAGGACGAGCCGACGATGACTGTCCCCTTCTGGTCGGCCGCCGCCGGCGAGGCGACCTTCCGTGTGCTCGACGCCGAGGAGCGCGTGCTCGCCGAGCGGACGCTGACGATCGAGCGAGGCGTGTCGGCAGTGACTTGGGATCTGCTGCTCGACGAGGAGTCGGCGCTCGAGGCCGAGCGCCAGGCAGTCGCCGCTCGCTCGGAAGACTCTGTCTCGGATGACGCGTCGGGCGAGACGGACGAGACCCGGGGCGAGAGCGACGACTCCGAGATCGGCGTGCTTGCCGAGACGCCATGGGCCGAGGCCGTGCGTCTCGGCTGGCCGCTCTACGCCACCCCCGGCACGTACACGCTCGAAGTCACCGTCGGCGACGACGCGGCGACGACCGAGCTCACGGTCGAACCGCCGTCGCCGCGCGAGCCGCGTCAGCCGCCCGAGCCGCCGCTGCGTGGCCGCGAAGACGACAAGCCGACCTTTCCTCGACCGATCGGCTGAGAGCCGCGAGGTCGAAGGAAGGCTCAGCGCCTCAGGAAGTCTTCGAGTAGCTTGCTCGACAGCTGGATGAAATCGCGCTCGGTGACGATACCGATCAGCTGATCGCCGTCGACCACTGGCAGGCTGGCGATGCGGTGCTTCCGCATCAGCTCGATCGCGTCGAGTGTCGGCGTGTCGCGCGTCACCGTCACCAGGTCGCGCACCATCACCTCCGACACCGCGACCGGGCGGCGATCACGGCCCTGGTTGCGGGCGAGCCAGCGCAGCAGCGTGCGGTGCGTCACCAGGCCCACCAGGCGATGCTCGGCGTCCTCCACCGGCACGTGATGGATGTACCGCCAGTCCATCATGCTGGCGACGAGGTCGATGACGTCTTCCTCGGACACGGTGAAGAGTGCGGTCGACATCAGGTTGCCGACCTGCTCGTAGTGGCGGTACCACTCGTCGTCCTCGCGCCGCAGGCTCGCCGGCTCCCAGGTGTGCACCGGACGGTCGGCGAGCTGGTTCTCGAGCGCTGCGCGGGTGATGCAGGCCAGTCGCTCGGGCGCGGTGCCCTGGCGCTCCATGGCGTCGAGTGACGAGATCATCCAGCGGCTGCCGGTGCGCAGCGCCTTGGCCCGCTCTTCGATCACCGGCAGGTAGCGTTCCTGCTCTTCGGTGCTCACACCGAGCGCGTCGAGCCCCGCGGCGGCGCGCGGCAGCAGCTCGGAAATCATCAGCTCCTGCGCTGCATGCTGGACGCCGTCGAGCCAGTGCAGCTGCGTCTCGAGCCCGAGGCGCGACGCAGCGAGGAAGTTGTCGCGGACCTGATCGAAGCCGATGCGCTGGCGCACGTCACCCTCGTCGGCGATCGATTTCATCAGGCCGAGCCAGAACGCCATGTTGGCCATCTCGTCGAGGACCGAGGGACCCGAGGGCAGAATCCGGTTCTCGATGCGGAGATGCGGTTTGCCGCCACCGATGCCGTAGCAGGCGCGGTTCCAGCGGTAGACGGTGCCGTTGTGCAGGCGCAGCGCCGAGAGCTGCGGAATCTCGCCGCGCTCCAGCACGGTGGTCGGGTCTTCGTCGGCCTCGGTGGTGAGGAGCAGCCGGAAGTGCGAGATGTCCTGCCGGAAGATCTCGAGCACCGAGTCGTCGATCCAGCCGTCGCCGAAACGCACGCGAGGTCGCTGCGTGCGGTGGTGGCTCGCGCCGCGGCGAGTGTCGACCGCTTGCTGGAAGAGCGCGATCCGTGTCTCGGCCCAGAGCACGCGTCCGAAGAGCATCGGCGAGAAGCAGCTCGCGGCGAGCACCGGAGCCGACACGGTCATCGCCGTGTTGTAGAGGCTGGCGAACTCGGCCGGGTCGGTCTGCAGGTGCACCTGGAAGCTGGTGTTGCAGGCCTCCACCATCACGTTGTCGTGGCGCACCGTCAGCTCGTCGCGTCCCTTGATGTGGAAGCGGAAGTCGCCGCCGCGCATGCGGCGCATGGCCTCGGCTAGCGCGTAGTAGCGCGGGATTGGCGCCATGTCGTCGAGACTGAGGTCCGACTTCTCGAGCGTCGGCAGGATGCCCATCAGCAAGACCTCGGCGCCGACCGACCGCGCGGCCGACCGCACCAGGTCGAGCATCTGTCGCAGCTGGCTCTCCATGCGCGACAGGGCGCCGGCGCCGAGCACCTGGGGATCGAGATTGCACTCGAGGTTGAAGCGGCCGAGCTCGGTGGTGAAATGGTCGTCGTCCACTGCCTCGAGCACTTCCATGCCGGCGAAGGAGGGACGGAAGGTTTGGGGGTCGACCAGGAAGAGCTCTTGCTCGGCACCGATGCGGATCGGGTCGCTCTCGAAGAGGCCGCCGTCGAGCATCTGCTCGAGCGCGACGACATCGTCGAGGACGCGCTGCATGAAGAGCCGAAGCTCTTCGGGCTCGGTTTCGACTCGGACAGAATGTTCACCCATCGTTGCCGGATCTTACAGCAGATCAAAGCTGGCTACCCTTTCGGGCAGGTCGGCCGCCGGCTCAGCGTGCGAGGGCTTCGAGCGGGTCGATACCGGCGTTGTGCCAGGCATGGGCTTCCGGTGCCTGGAGCGAACCCGGCTCTGCAATGCGGCTGACGCCGAGGGCACGCAGTGACGCTTCGAGGTCCGGCGATAGGCGCCCGGCGACGGCGAGTCCCTGCAGCCGGCCGCGCCACGGGCTGAGAACCTCGGGCAGGCGGTCGAGGTCGTCGAGCGGATGGATGCGCACGGTGCGTAGGCCCGGTGATGGGCGGGGCGCCGGGTCCGGATCGACCACCACGGTGCCGTGCCCCAGGGGGAGGGCGGCGACGGTGAGCCCCTGCATCAGGGCGGCGTCGCGCAGCTGACGCACGGCGCTGGTGGTGGCGAGCTCGGGAGGTCCCGGCGGCCAGCGTTCAGCACGGTGCTCGAGGGCTCGCCCGAGGGGGTCGGCGAGGCCGGCCACGTCGGCCTCGCTGCCCTCGACATACATCGCCTGCACCGACAGGCAGCCCCGCTGGTCGAAGAGGGCGATGTCTCGCGCCAGACCGTCGGCGAGCGTCTCGAGCACGGTGGGTGTCGCCAGGGCCTCGGCGAGCGCGTCGCGGGTCACCACCGCCAGGCTGGCGCGCGGTCCATGGGCGACGAAAGGGGTCCGCGTCGACGGTCCCAGATGGCGGCGCAGCGAGGCGAGGGTCGGGCCGCTACCGTAGGCGATCACCACGCCGGCGGCGTCGAGAGCCGCGCGGTCGAGCGCGTCGATCCCGCCGGGCCAGGTGACGGCGGCGAGCGCTCCGGCGAGCGCCGGCTCACGGCGTGCCAGGGCGGCGACCAGGAGCGGAGTGAGCCGTGGCTCTCGCGACGACGACTTGAACAGCACCGGGCGCCGGACGGCGAGCGCCGGCAGGAGTGTCTGCACGGCGAGACCTGGCGGCGTCGCGGCCAGGATCACCAGCGCCGGGCCAGCGGCGACGGAGCGGCGCGGCGTGTCGAAGGCGCCGAGGGCGCCGGTTGTTCGCACGCCGCGGAGCATCACCTCGAGACCGGCGTCGAGCCCGGCCGGCGAGAGGCCGAGACTCTTCGCCACATCGCGACGCAGCGTCGCCGCGGTGGAGCCCGGCGTCGCCTCGAGCAGCTCGTCGATGACGCCCGCCCAAGCCGCGCGCAGGCGTCGGGCCGAAAGTGCCTCGAGCGCCGGTCGTCCGGCGTCGAGGCGCGCCATCGTCCGGCGCAGCGTCCGCGCGTCGGTGAGTGCGCGCGCCCTATCGTCGGACGCCTCGTTCCTCAAGCGGTCGCTCCGGTGTTCATCGGGTCGAGTGTATGCGCGATACTCTCTGCGCGATGCACGAGCCCCTCGACGCTGCCCCCGACCCGCCCCTGATTCTCCTCGGTCCCCAGCGCCTGCAACCGGTCCTGCGCCCACAGCTCGATCGCCTGGCAGAGCGCGGTCAGCTCGGCGATGAACCTTCAGGGCCGGTGGTCGCCGTCACCGCCGGCTGGCAGGAACGCGAAGGCGAGAACGATGAGCTGGCCACGCATCTCGAGCGCGAGGTCATCGATCTACGTCTCCACGGACGCACCGAAGAGGTGTTCGCGGCCGACCCGGAGCTGGCGGCGGCGCACCGTCGACGTCAGGATCGCCTGCAAGAGCTGCAGCGCCTCTATCGCTATCGCCTCGACTTCGCGCTCGAGCCGGCGCGCGAGCTGATGCGGCGTCCCGGCGACGACCCTCTGCTCGTCGCCGAGCGTGAAGCGGCGATCGACGCCGTGCGCGAGCTCGACCGTCGTCATCTCGAGAACGTCGAGGCGGAGCATCGGCGCTTTCTCGAGACGTGGTCGCCGGCCGCCCGACCGGAAGTGGTACGCCATCGCGACGAGCTCGCACAGCAGATCGAGGGCGCGGCGGCGATCGCGATCGCCGGCGGGCACGTCGCCGTGCTGGCCAATCGGCTGCGGCTCTTCGATCTTGTGCCGTTGCTTCGGCGTCGGCCGATCCTCGCCTGGTCGGCCGGCGCGATGGTGCTGGCGCGGCGCATTGTCCTGTTCCACGACAGCCCGCCCCAGGGCGCCGGCAATCCCGACGTGCTCGACCAGGGCCTCGGGCTCCACGACCTCGTACCGCTGCCGCATGCCCGCCACCGTCTGCGCCTCGAGGACCCGGCGCGCGTCGCGCTCTTCGCGCGCCGGTTCGCGCCCGAGCGCTGCACTCCGCTCGATGAAGGGATGGCGCTCGAGCGCCATGCCGACGGCGCGTGGCGCGAGGTCGCGTCGGCCTATCGGCTCGACGCCGGAGGTGAAGTCGTGCCGCTCGAGGAGCGGGCACCATGAACGATCTGGCGATCCACCAGTTGCTCTCGGGCGGGACGCCGTCGGTCGAAGCGATCGACGGCTTCATCGCCGGGCACGAGTTTCCGCTGATCGAAGGTCACTCGGTCACGTTCGTCTTCCGCGGCCAGGCCGACGCCGTACTGTTGCAGCACTTCATCTTCGGTCTCGAGACCTCGCAGCCGTTCACCCGTGTCGAGGGGACCGATCTCTGGTACCACGTGCTCGAGCTGCCCGACTGCTCGACCATGCAGTACAAGCTGAACGTGGTCCACGGCGGCGACCACCATTGGATCCTCGATCCGCAGAATCCGCAGCGTGCGCTCGATCCCTACGGGGCGAACTCGGTGGTGCGGGTGGGCGGCGAGCGCCCGGGGTGGACCTTGCCCGACCCGGAGGCGCGGCCGGGAGATCTCACCGGTCTCGAGCTGTGGAGCGAGTCGTTCGACGCGCAGCGGCAAGTCACGCTCTACCTGCCGGCACGCTTTCGCCGTAGCCGACGCTATCCGCTGTTGATCGTGCACGACGGGCACGACTACATGCGATTCTCGGATCTGAAGACGGTGCTCGACAACCTGATCCATCGGCTCGAGATCCCGCCGATGATCGTCGCGCTCACCAACGCCGGGGAGCGCCTCGACGAGTACCCCGACAACCCGCGGCACGCCACGTTCCTCGCCCACGAGCTGCTGCCACGGCTCGAGGCCGAGATGCCGCTCCACGCGTTGCCGCGCCAGCGCGGCCTTCTCGGCGCCAGCTTCGGCGCCGTCGCCGCACTCTCGTGTGCCTGGCGCAACCCGGGCGTCTTCGGCCGTCTGCTGCTGCAGTCGGGCTCGTTCGCCTTTACCGACATCGGCCGCAACCATCGCGGGCCGACGTTCGAGCCGGTAGTGCGCTTCGTCAACGAGTTCCGGCGCGCACCCGGGCGGCCGAGCCAGCGAGTCTTCGTCAGCTGCGGCACCTACGAGTCGCTGATCTACGAGAATCGCTCGCTGGTGCCACTCCTCCAAGAAACGGGGATGGACGTCCGCTATGTCGAGGCGCGCGACGGCCACAACTGGATCAACTGGCGCGACCGCCTGCGCGAAGGCCTGTCCTGGCTCTTCCCCGGCCCGCTCTGGATGGTCTACGAGTAGCGCGGACTCCGGCGCGGGCGAGAGGAGTCAGGCGCAGAGGTCGAAGTGGCCGAGGAAGGCGTCGATCATGTCGGGGTCGGCGGGGCCGGCGAGGTCTCCGGTCGCTTCCATGGTGATCTCCCCGACGACCTGTCCGTCAGCTGGCGCGGCGGTCGTCTCGAACCACAGCGCCATCGGCCGCGAGCCGTCGCTGCAGGTGACGTCGAGGACGGCCCAGACGCCCGGGATCTCGCCGCTGCGGCGCAGCTCGAGGACGCCGCGGCGCGCGTGCCAGGCGATCGTCGCCTCACCGTGCGTCAGGGTGCCGGAGCCGAGGTCCTCGTCCGGTGTGAATCGCATGCCGAGGTCGGCCTGGGCACCCTGGACGCGATCGTCGCCGGAGAGGACGTCTTCGATGTTCTCGTTGCTGCGGCCGCGCATCTTGAGCGCGATGAAGAGGTGCTCGCCGACATCGTCCTCGAGCACCAGCATGTTCTCGAGGCTTTGCGCCTTGGTGTCCAGATCGGCGTCGGCCGGCGGGGGCTCTTCGTCGAGAGGCCCGTCGCTGAGCAACACCATCTCGAACAGGAACGGGATGCGCAGGGCGACGCGCGCGTGGTAGCCCTCCGGCAGACTCTCGGCGCCGAGGATCTCCGCCGCCTGCGCGCCGCGCGCCTGCGGGTCGGCCATCGTCTCGACCATCTCGCGTCCCTTGTCGAAGATGAAGTAGCCGCCGCCGAAGATCCCCGCCGCCACCAGGAAGGCGAAGAGCACGCAGCCGCAGCCGATCCAAACCCAAGGCGAAGTGCTCGTGCTTTTCTGGCGTGCCATCATCGCTCCTCGCTCACATCGTGTCTCACATCTTCTCGAGCGCCGGCACTCCGAGAATCTCCGCCAGCTCGGCCAGGCTCTTGCGGAAGACCTGGAAGACCGCCATCCGCGCGTGGCGCAGGGTGTCGTCGTCTTCGCCGAAGACCCGGTGGCTGTTGTAGGCGGAGTGGAACGCGCCGGCGAGATCGTAGGCCTGGCGCGCGACGATCGAGAGCTCGAGGCTGTCGACCGCGCGCTCCACGGCTTCCGGCGTTTGCGCCGCCGTGAGCACGATCTCCCACAGATCGTCGGCGGCGAAGGCTTCGGCGGGTAGGTCGCGCACGACATCGAGCTCGACCTGGGTCGGCAGCCCGTTCTCGGCCAGCTTGTTGCGAATGTTTTGCTCACGCACGAAGGAGTACTGCAGGTACGGGCCGGTCTCGCCCTCGGTCTGCAGCGCTTCGTCGAAGTCGAAGGCGATCACGCGCGTGGTGGTCGCCTTCACCATGAAAAAGCGCAGCGCCGCGGTCGCCATCTGGCGGCCGAGCCGCGCCGCCTCGTCGGCGTCGAGCTCCGGGTAGCGTTCGAGCACGCGCTCGCGCCCCTGCTCTTCGAGACGGTCGAGCAAGTCGTCGGCCTTGACGCCGATGCCCTTGCGGCCCGACATCTCGAGGCTCTTCGAGTCGCCGTCCTCGCGCGAGACGAAGCCGAGGAGCTCGGCGGTCTTGCGCGACAGCGAGACCATCTCGTACGCGAAGTGGATCGACCGCTCGGCCTGCTCGTGGTGGCCGAGCGCTTCGAGTCCGGCGCGGACGATCTTCTGCAGGTAGCTCTGGCGCGCATCGATCACGTTGATCACGCGATCGGCGGCGCCGAACGAGGGGTGGTCCTCGACGCCGCCGCCGTGCGTCGTCCGCCAGAGCTCCTCGTCCCGCCAGTAGACGTACTCGAAGTCGGCGCCGAGGAGGCCGAACTTCCACATTTGGTAGGCGATGTCCTTGCCGACATAGGTCACCGTGCCGTCGGAGCGCACGATCACCTTGTCGGGATCCTCGAGGCCGGCGAACTCCTCGCTCTGCGCCAGCGGCATCACCCAGCAGCCTTCGTTCTTGCCGCTCTCCTCGAGATGGATGGCGCCGGTGTCGCGCAGCTGCTCGAACGCGCGGCGGAAGAAGTCGAGGCCGAGGATGTCGCTCTCTCGCGTGATCAGGTCGTAGCCGACGCCGAAGCGCGCCATCGTCTTCAAGTGCCGGTGGACGATGCGCTCGGCGACCAGGCGCCCCATCTCGGCGCGCTCGCCCTCGCCGCTCTCGAGCTCGTGCAGCGTCGTGCGCCGCAGCGCCAGGCGCTCTTCGTCGCGCTGGTACCAGCGCCCGACCTCGCTGTAGAGATCCCAGCAGGTGTAGTCGAAGGGCTCGGGCAACGCCGCGACTTCGTCGTGGCTCATGCCGCGCAGGTCGACGAAGCCGACGACCACGTCGGCCAGCTGGACTCCCGTGTCGTCGATGTAGTTCTGCGTCTCGACGCGGTAGCCGAGCCGGCGCAGGCTGCGTACCAGGATGTCGCCGAGCACGGCGTTGCGCAGGTGGCCGATGTGCGCAGCCTTGTTCGGGTTGATGTTGGTGTGCTCGACGATGACCTTCGGCGTGCGCTCCGTGGGCGAGAAGAGCGGCTCGTCGAGCAGCCGCGCCACGGTGTCGGCGCGGTCGAGGAAGGCGTTGACGTAGCCGGCACCCTCGACCGAGACCCGCGCGATGCCGGCGGGCAGCGTGAGCTCGGCGGCGATCTCGGTGGCGATGTCGCGCGGCTTGCGGCGCAGAGTGCGGGCGAGGTGCAGTGCCGACGGGCACGCGAGGTCGCCGAGCCGCCGGTTGGGCGGCGTCTGGACGATGGGTTCGTGCTGGAGATCGTAGAGAGATTCGATGCGGCGAGCGATGGCGGCGGCGAAGTCGGCGCGCAGGCTCGCCAGGAGCGATGTCTTGAGCATGGGGGGGCGAGCATATACCATCAACCCTTCCAAAGCGCCGCTCTCACCGGCCTCTACCGGCCGTCCGATCGGTCGATCCACCACACCATCGACCGGTCGTCTCCAGCGCCCGAACGCCCGGCGCCGGCGCGGGTCCGCACGGCCGATCGGCGGGCTCGCTCGCGGCACGAGGCACGGCAGCGCCGGTCGGGGCGTTGGACTGTACCTCCGTCGTTGACAACCCTCGACAGTGACGCTGATAAGATCAGCGGCGCCGATCGCACTTCAGCCTTTCGGAGCAGCATTTCGGAGATCGATGCACGATGGAACCCAGACATCTGTCCATTCCGCTCGAAGGAACACATCTCGACCTCCTCAAGGGAGACATCACAGAGCTCGAAGTGGACGCCATCGTCAACGCGGCCAACGAAGAATTGCAGCTGGGATCGGGTGTCGCCGGTGCGATTCGCGAAAAGGGTGGCGAAGCGATTCAGGAAGAATGCGACCGCATCGGCGGGACTCCGGTGGGAACGGCCGTCCTCACCGGCGGTGGTGATCTGAAGGCGCCGCACGTGATCCACGCCGTGGGCCCGCGCATGGGCGAAGGCGACGAAGATCGCAAGTTGCAATCGGCGGTTCGCGCTTGCCTCGCGCTGGCCGATCGCCACGGTCTGAAGTCGATTGCGATGCCGGCCATTTCCGCCGGCAGCTTCGGCTTTCCGCTCGATCGGTGTGCGCGCATCCTGCTCACCGAGGTCTATCGCTACATGCAGGGTGGCACCAAGCTCGAAAAGGTGATCGTCGTGCTCCACGACGACAACGCCTTCGATACGTTCAAGCGCGAGCTGCGTCGCGGTTTCCGCTGAACGTCGAAAACTCCGATTCGTCGAGGGGCACGCGGCCTCAGGCCTCTGGCGGAGTGGCGAAGGGTGGGCAGCCGCGGAGCGCCGGCAAGAGCTCGGCGCCGAAGTGTTGGACGCTCGGCCAGCGCGCGTCGCGGTCGCGTGCGGCGGCTCGCCGCAACACGGCGGCGACCTGCTCTTGCTCGGTGCTGGTGGTGGCGAGATCGAACGAGTCTTGGGCCAGGGCACGCAGCAGCTCTCCCATCGTGCGGCCCGGGAAGGGGAGACGTCCGCACAGCGCTTCGGCGACGATCACCGCCAGGCTGTACTGATCGCTCGATGGATCGAGACGTTCGGAGGCCAGCTGCTCGGGTGACATGTAGGCGAGCGTGCCGAGGACGACTCCGGCGCCAGTGAGCGAGGACTCGATGTCGAGCCGTCGGGCCAGGCCGAAATCGAGGATCTTCGCCTGCTCGCCAGGAGTGTCAGGGTGCACCAACATGATGTTCTCGGGCTTGAGATCGCGGTGCAGGACACCCTGAGCATGAGCATGCGCGATGCCGTCGAGCACCGGCTCGAGCCAGCCGGCCAGCCGGGCCGGCTCCGCCGGGCCACGCTCGATCCGCTCGCGCAGAGTTTCGCCCGACACCAGCTCCATGACCAGAAAGTCGGCCGCGTCGCCGGCTCGCCCGCCGCCGGTCTCGACGTGGCCATGTCCGAGCAGGCGGGCGATCGCCGGATGGTCGAGCACGGCGCCGACCTCGGCTTCCTTGGCGAAGCGACCGCGGGCCAAGTCGTCCGACCCGGAGCGCATCTTGATCGCCACGGCAACCTCGTCCCGCTGGTCGAAGGCGGCATAGACGAACCCCATCCCACCTTTGCCCAAGCGTCGCTCGAGCACGTAGCGGCCGGCGAGCAGGCGTTCGATCGACAGTGTCGGCTCGAGCTCCGTGTCGTCGTCCGGGCAGAGCAGCGTGCCGCAGTCGAAGCAACGTCCGCAGGTCGGGCACTCTTCGAGCCGACGCGGACGGCGCGCGGCCCGCTGCGCGCGCATCGAGGCCTCGAGCGCCGCACTGAGCCTTCGCCCGAGGGCGCTGCAGGTAGCGCGGAGCGGAGTGTCGACCTCGTCGGGAGAGTCTGTGAGGGCGCCGAGAAGGAGGAGCCCTACGGTCGCGGCCACCGTGGACTCGGCCGCCGTGGAGTCGGCCACCGTGGACTCGGCCGCCGTGGACTCGGCCGCGATCGCCAGCACGTGGTCGGCACCCTGCGCGTCGAGCCAGGCGAGGGCTCGGGGGGCGAGCGTCGGGCCGGCGCGCGCGACGTCGAGCAGCCCGCCGGCCGCCCACACCGCGTCGGTCAAGCCGAGGCCGGCCGGCATCAGTTCGTCGCCGCTCGCGCCGCGGTCTCGGGCGGTCGCGCCGTCGACGACCGCATGGGCGCTCCGAAAGCGCACGGCGCGGCGCAGGAGAAGGTTCAGTGTGGAGGGAGCGAGCGCTCTCGTCAGCGCGCGGCCAGCCCACTGCGCGAGCGCCCGGGGGTCGTCGGGCAGCGTCGTGTCGGTGTCGAGCCGGTGACGGAGCGCATCGAGCGTCTCTGTCGTGCGGGGCGGACGGCTCGGCGAGCTCGGCCTGGCCGGCGTGGCTGCCGGCCGGCGCGCCACCAGGTCGCGGACCCGGTCGACGAACCGACGGCGGGACGACACGGCGACCTCAGGAGACGAAGTAGGCGCTGGCGCGAATCTGGAGCCGCGAACGCGGTTCGAAGCCACTGCCGAAGAGGTGGAAGGCGCTGCGCTCTGCGAGGATCGGCAGCACGATCCAGCCATCGAAGCTGTCGCCGCCGCCGTACGGTGGGACCACGGGCTCGATCTCGGCCAGCTTCACCCAATGCTCTTCGTCCGGGTCGAGGGAGCCGCGCAGCTCGGCGTAGGAGCGGTCCAGATCGATCGATGCATTGGCCGACGGAGTCCACATCGAGAACACGAAGCGCACCTCGTCGTAAATCGAGGTGTCGATCGTCTGTTCTTTGCCGTAGGTCAGCGGGAAGACGAACGATCCTCCCGTGTCGGTGGCGAAGATCTCGGGGGTCGGATCGAAGATGATCTGGCGCGGCTGCAGATCGCGGGTCATGGACGCTCCAGGCAGGTTGGTGGCGCGGCGGGCACGCATCGTATCACCGCCGCCGGCGCCCCCACCGCGCGTGCTGCGCGTCATTCTGCGCGGATGGCGAGGCGTGAACCCTCGCGTTCCACCGTGACCTCCAGGCTCTCGCCCGGCTCGAGGGCCTCGACCGAGTCGGCGAGACCCTGCGCCAGAAACGCGGCGAGCGCCTCCGGCGGCACGTCGAGCGGACGCTCCGGCTCGGCTCGTAGAGTGTCGCCCCGCCGCGTGAGGATCACCGCGAGCGGACCCTCGGCGAGCGCTCCGACGATCGAGCGCAAAACTCGCGCCATCGCGTCGCCGGTTTCGGCGGCGGCCCGGCGCTGGGCCTCGGCCAGCTCGGGTGCCAGCGGCGCCGCCTCGACTGGGAGCTCGAGGCCCTGCTCACCGCGCTCGACAGTCAACGTCACGATTTGACCCGCCCGCACCCCGGAGAGAGCCTGGGCAACTTCCTCGCGCGACGCGAAGTCGCAGGCGACCCCGTCGATCTCCGTCACGATGTCGCCGGTCTCGAGTCCGGCCGTCTCTGCCGCCCCTCCCGGCACGAGCACCGCCACGTCGAGGCGGCCGTCGTCGAGGACGGTGAACTTGAATCCGAGCCAGCCGCGCTCGTTCGCCGACGTCACCGGTGCCGTCGAGCTCTCCTGTGCCATCGACGGCACGCAGAACGCCAGCAGGCCGAGCACGATCGCGGCGGCCAAGAGCTTCGGGAATCGGGCGCCGGGCCGTGCGGGTCGGTGACGGGGTCGATCGGAAGTTCACGGCTGCGGCTCTCCTCGTGGGCGTGTCGTCTCGCGGCGCGACGTCGTGCCGCTCCACCAGGCTATCAACCGCGAAGGGTCAATCGAGAGTCGTCGTGAAATCGTGCAGCGCCACCTCGTGATGCCGGAACCACTCTTCGAACGGCTCGGTGCGGCGTGCGCGCAGCCAGCGGCGGCGGGCGAGGATCGTGTGGCGATGGCGCCAGAGCCAGGGATAGGCGGCGATCGAGGTGCGCTCGCGCAGCACGACATAGCCGAGGGCGAGCAGGTCGCGCGCCAGGGTCCAGGGGAGGGTGCGCAGGAAGTTGCCGGCGCTCTGGTGGTAGGCGCGCAGCAGGTAGCGGTTCTTCAGCGAGTGATAGTTCACGATCGCCGACTGTTCGGACCGGTTGCGAGGCAGCACGCCGCGGCGATGCAGGCAGCGCGCCGTCGGCTCGTACAGCACTCGCCAGCCGCGGGAGCGCAGGCGGAAGCACAGTTCGGCGTCTTCGCGGTACGAGTGGAAGAGCGGGTCGAAGCGCGCCCCGTCCGGGAAGGCGACGTCGTCGAGGGCGTTCAGTGCGTAGAGGCAGGCGGCGCCGGTGGCGCCAAAGACCTCGGCTGAGGTCGCGTACTGGCCGCGGTCGACCTCATCGGAGCCGCGGTCGAGATGGCGCCAGGCGCGCCGCAAGACCATGCCGCAGGCGTCGAGGCGGACCTCCTCGCCGGGCACCGCGGGGCGCACGAGGCGGCCGGTGACGGCGCCGACGCGCTCATGACGCCAAGCCCGCTTCAGCAGGCGGGTCACGAAGTCGGGCGCGGGCTGCGCGTCGGGGTTGAGCGTCAACACCCAGCGCGCGCCGCGCGCCGCCGCAGCGTCGAAAGCCGCGTTCATGCCTCCGGCGAAGCCGCGATTCTCGCCCAGCGCGATCACCTCGACCTCGTGTCGCCCGTCGCCGCGGCCATGGTGCCGCGCGACGGCGACGCTGTCGTCGTCGCTGGCGCAGTCGACCACGACCACCGACAGCACCGGATAGTCGAGCGCGGCGACCGCGTCGAGGCAACTCGGCAGGTCGTCGGCCGAGTTCCAGGTGACGATGCACACCGCCACCGATTCCGTCGCGACGGGATCCTGATGCTCCTCGGTGCTCACAGTGCGGGGTCCGCAAAGCGAGCGGCCAGAGAGCGCGGCAGGCGCCAGCCCGAGAGGCCGCCGGCCAGCACCTGCAGCAGACCGTGGGCGGCGATGCGGCGGGACGGTGCGCGGCGCGGGCGGCGCAGTGGCAGGGCGGCGAGGCGCAGCGACATGGCGAGCGGCACGGCGCAGCGCGCCGCCAGCGCCCAGCCGCGTCCGTGGTGCTTGGCCAGGTAGCGGCAGAGGTTGCGCAGGTAGATCCACAGAAAAACGCCGTAGCCGAGCGACGGCACCGAGGCGCCTCCCTCGTGGGCACAGCGAGCTGTCGGTGCATAGACCATGCGCTCGCCGGCGTCGGCGAGCCGGCGGCAGAGGTCGACGTCCTCGAACCACGCAGGATGAAAGCGTCGATCGAACGGATGCTCGACCAGGATCCGCGGACGCAAGAGCAACGCCGCCGCGGCCGGCTGCTCGATCGACGTGCCGGCCGGAGGCGGCCGGCGCGGCCCGCGCCGGCCGGCGAGGAAGAAGACCTGGGCGAGCAGTGTCGTGGGGCTGGGCAGTGGCTGGAGCTGCCAGCGGTGCTGCGAGTCGCCGCTTGTGGCGTCGACCAGCGCCGGCACGATGCCCGCGGCGTCGGGGTGGCCATCGAGCGCATCGAGGAGCGCATCAAGCGCACCGGCGAGTGGCCGGGCGTCGGGATTGAGCACGAGGATGGCTTCGAGCGCGTCGCCGTGCTCCGCCAGCACGTGACGTAAGCCGCGCTGCACGCCGCCGCCGAAGCCGGCGTTCGCCGGCTCCCCCGGGCGAGCACGCACGAGGTCGAGGTCGCCACGTCGCGCGGCCAGGTCGGCGAGTGGGTCCGGGTCGTCCGGCGCGTTGGCCGCATGGCCGTTGTCGACCACGACCAGGTGCCAGCGGGAATCGTCGGGCCAGGCGTCGAGCAGGCGTTCGAGCGGTGCCGTCTCGCCCCACTGGACGATCACCGCCGCGGCGCGTGGCTTCGGGCCTGCAGCGACGGCGGGCGTCATGACGGCATCCCACCGCGTAGGAGGGCCGGATCGAGCTGCGGCGAGCTGCCGTGCGCGAACTCGGGGAGGCGGCGCGCGGCGCGCGCCAGGCCGGCGACGACACCACCGGCGCCGCGAGGATCGCCGCGGCCGAGCAGGCGCAGCGCGTCGACCAGGTCGCGCAGCACGAGCCGTGGCAGGCTGGGCAGAAAACGCCAGCCGAGCAGGCGCGCCAGCACCAGGAGGCGGTTGCCGTGCACCAGCGCACGCCCGCTCCATGGCAGCATGCTGCCGCTCGCCGAGCCGGCGTGTAGCGCGCGCGCCGCCGGCACCGCGAGAGCACGGAAGCCGTGGACTCGCAGGCGCGCCGCCAGGTCGACGTCTTCGTAGTAGGCGAAGAGAGCTTCGTCGAAGACCGATCGGTCGCCGGAGGCATCACGGCGCGTGACAGCGGCGAGCGCGCCGCGGCGAAAGAGAGCGGCCGTCGCCGAGACGCCGAAGATCGGGGTGGAGGCGGTCGGTGCCTCGGTGGCGGGTCGGCCGTGGCCGAGCTGGATCGCCTGCGACCAGCGATTCCAGCCGATGCCCCAACCGTCGACGATCGACGGATCGTCGAGCCGGAATACCAACCCCTGAACCGCGGCGAGCGAGTGATCGGCCTCGAGCGCCGCGCGCAGCGTCGAGGACCAGCCGGGCTCGACGATCGCATCGTCGTTCACCAGCGCCACGTAGGGCACGGTAGCCGCATCGATCCGGCGGAGCGCCGCGTTGTTGGCGGCGGCGAATCCCGGTCGACCGGGCAGGCGGACGACGGTGGCGTCACCGGTGGGAGGCAATGTGTCGAGCGCGAGGGCGTCGGGGAGCACCAGCGTCACCCGGGCGTTCTCCCGAGCCAGGGCTTCGAGACAGCGCCCGAGGAGCGGGCTGGCACCGATCGTCGGTACGATGGCCTCGATTCCGGGCCCGCCGGTGGGCGTCACGGCGGGGCTCCCGGCGACGCCTGCTCCGTCGACCCGTCCTGCCAGTCGAAGGCGACTCGATCGACGATCACGCCGACCGTCTTGCGCCGTGCCTTTTGTGGGTTGTAGAGCACCAGTGGGGCGTCGGCCGGCCAGTCGATCGGGCCGATCTGGTGCGTGCGCCAGGCTCCGCCCTCCACCGTCCAGGTGTCGAGCAGCTGGTCGCCGGCGCGGATCTCGAGCGTGTCGGGGCCGCGAAAGCCGCGCCGGGCGGCGTCGAGCACCAGAACGACCCGCTCGCCTCCTGGCACGACCGGCGCGGTCAGCATGCCGCCGGCAGGAATCAGCCATCCGCCACGATGCAGCGGGCGTTGAATCACCCAGCGCTCGGGAACGAGCTCACCGCGGGTCTTCGTCACCCAGGCATCTTCGACGTCGACGACCCGGGTCGGCAGTCGATGGGCGAGCTGCGGTAGAAGGGCCAGCGCACCGAGCAGAAGCGCCGCGCCGACGCCTCGAGCTCGGACGCGGCGCCGTCCGCCGATCCGCCCGGCGGCGACGAGCGGCGCCAACCCGAGGGTGCCGAGGACCCAGACCCAGGTCGCCGCGCGCGGGCGTACCGTTGACGGAAAAAGGCGCGCGACGTCGGCGCGCAGGTCGGCGCCGAGGAGCTGGAGCAGCGTCGACGAGCCGTCGGCGAGGTGGTACGTCCACCCTGGAACGGCGACGGCGACCAGGGCGAGGCCGATCGTCACTGGCACCAGCGCGGCGCAGGCGATGCGCGTACCGGTGGTGCGTCGCTCGAGCAGCGGCACGAGCAAGAGCGCGAGAATCGGCAGCAGCACCAGCGGGTAGCGGAATGCCGGCGCCCAGCCGCCGTACCATTCGAGCCGCGGCGCGATGGCCATGAGATAAGGCGTCGACACCACGCCGACATCGACCAGCAAACGCCGATGGCTTCGATCTCCCGCCCAGGCCGTACGTGCGACGAGCCAGAGAGCCGGGACGAGGAGCAGCCACACGGGCGCCGCCGCGAACAAGCCGAAGGCGCAGTCCCAGAACATGCCGACGAGGCCTGCGACGTAGGCCGAGGCCGGGCTGGCGAGCGCCTCGAGGTCGCCGCGGCCGTACATCTTCAGCGGGTTGCCGAAGCGTTCGGCGTTGTAGACGAGGAGCGCGGCGACGACCGCGGTCGGTGGCAGCACGACCAGCGCTCCGACGCGGGTCAGGAGATGCCGGCGCAGCCGCACGAGCGCGAGGACGACCAGCGGCACCGCGACCAGGAGGAGCCGAGCTTTGAGCAGGGGCAGCAGGCAGGCGGCGACGGTGAAGAGCAAAAGGTCGCGAACCGTCGGTGAGTGCCCAGCGCGCATCTGCGCGGAGAGTGCTTGCAGGCGGTCGAACGCGACGAGGGCGAACAGCGCGGCGGGCACCTCGATCCAGATCTGGTGGCTGTAGACCAGGAGCGGAGGCGTGAAGGCGAGGAGCGCCCAGGCGAGGAGCGCGCCGGTGCGCCGCGTCGGCCACAGGCGCATCGCCAGGCCGAGGGTGAGCCAGGCGACACCGGCGGTGATCGCGGCGAGCGTGGCGGCGGCTCCGGCACGCCCGGCGAGCCGGTACGCCGGCGCCAACAAGGCGGGCAAGAGCGGATCGTGGCGCGAGTGGATGGCGCCAGCCGGGCCGCGCGGGTCCCCGGGCTGCGGCTCGAGCGGACGTTCGATGAATCGACGCCAGGCGCCGTCGCGGTACTCGTCGGCGAGGTCGGTATCGAGGTCCTCGGACAGGCTGTGCGCGATCAAGAGGTAATAGGGCTCGTCGCCGTCGGGCGGACGCTCGGCCAGGGCCCACGGCTGCAGAACCAGGTAGACCGCAAGCGGGAGCACGAAGAACACCGGATCGCTCGGTCGTCGCAGGCGGCGCAAGCGGGGTATCAGGCGCGCCAGAGCGAGCACGAGCAGCAGGCCGAGGGCGCCGGCCCATACCGCCGGTGAGCCGCCGAGAGCGCTCTGTTCGCGGAGGAGGAGAGCCAGCAAGGCCGCTGCCGCGGTCCACGGCAGGGCGGTGAAGGTGGCCGGTGCGGCCCCGGTGCGGCGCATCGCCCAGCGCAGGACGACGACCATCCACGGCACGACGAACGCGGTGTTGCGGAGTGGGTCGACCGGAGCGGCGACACGAGGCCACAGCGCCCAGAGGAGGAGGCTCGCCGCCACCGCGGCGCCGAGATCGAGGACGAGCGCTGTTCCGGGGCGCCGCATCAGCGCACGTCCAGCGCATGCACGAGCAGGCGGGTTTGTGGCGGCAGATCGCGATCGAGTCGTACGACCAGCCGGGTCGGTGCGATCGGCTCGCTGGTGAAGACGGCGCGGTAGCGTTGACCGAAGAAGGTTCCTGCCGGCGCCACGTGGCTGAGCCGGGCGGCCGGCGCCGCGTGGCCTGCGAGCCCGGCGACATCCGGGCGGGAGGCGGCCCAGTCGGCGGTGTCGCGGCAGGCCTGGACGCGATGCTCGGCCAGGCGTCGATCGCCGGCGTACAGCTGCACTGTAGCTACTGTCCGCCCCGGTTCGAGCTGGGGGGCATGCACCAACGACGTGTCGATCGAGATCGTGTCGACGGCGCGGCCGTCGAGGGCAAGCTCGATCCTGCCGGCATGCTCGAACGGGCGTGCATCGCCCTCGGCGAGGGTCGCCGGTGCTCCGCCGGGTAGCGGCCGTTGCCCGACACCGGGCGTCGCCACCACCAAGGCGAGGGCTGCCGCGATCCAGAGCAGGGACGCCGGCGTCGGGCGGAACGGGAGTCGACGAGCTCGATCGAATCGCTCGACGAGTCCTGTTCCGGCCAGCCCGACGGCCGCCAAGCCGAAGAACGCGACGGGACCCAGGCCGAGAACGGCGACGAGATCTGCCAGCGGATGGGCGCGCACCCAGGGGTAGGCGGCGGCGAGCAAGGTCGGTGCGGTGCACACGAGTAGCCAGCACAGGGTGAGATCGTCGCTGCTCCGGGACGACGATGTGCCCTGCGAGGAGGAGGGCGCGGCGAGGGCGAGCAGCACCAGGCCGGCGGCGGCGCCTTCTGGGTCGGCGCGGAGCGCGACGCCGGAAGCGGCGAGCACGAAACCGAGGGCGGCGAGCCAGCGGTCGTGCCTCGCAGCGGCCCACGCTCCGGGCACGAGCGCGAGCGCCAGGGCGAGCGGCTGGGCGAACCCGAAGACGTAAGCCGTGCCGAGGAGCACGATCGGCAGGACGGCGAGAACCGCCAGCGGCAGGCCGCGCCTACGCAGCGCATCGAGGAGTTTCGCTGCATGCCGTCCGGCGAGGTCGACCCCGAGCGCGGCGAGGGTCATCGCGAGAAGCGACAGGGTGACGGTGACATTCCAGCCCGGCGCCGGCAGCGCCGTCGCCAGAAGCACGAGCAGCCCACTGCGCGCGCTGGAGCGGGTCGCGAGAGCCGCGCAGCAAAGACCGGCGACTGTCGGCAAGGCGACGACGCTCACGACCGTGCGCGCATCGAGCAGCGGCAGGAGCAACAGGTCCGGGCGCAGGAGCACCTGCAGACCGACGGTGAGGGCGACCGCGCGTCGTGCGTCGAGACGCCGGGCGACGTCGCCGTCGCGCGCCGCCAGCAGTAGACCGGCGGCGAGCACGACGGTCACGAGCGCGGCGCGGGATGGTCCATAGGGCACGAGCCACAGCACGCCGATGGCGACCAGGGCCAGCATGCGCCCGACCCGCGGCGCCAGCGCCACCGCCGCCGCGACCACCACGGCCGCCACCAGCGCCAGGTAGCGCCCCTCTGCGGTCTTGAGCGGAGCCGCTAGACCCCATGCCGTCGACGCCAGCGCCGCCCAGGTGAGCAGGCTCCAAAGAGCGATCGGGAACAGCGGCGCCAAAGCCGTGGGGGAGAAGGAGCGCATGCGTCGGGCGATCTTACCGCCCACCTACGGATGCACGGGATGTCGATTGACGGCCTTCGATCGCCGCCGCTATGCTGCTGCGACCATGCTCTCTCGAGACACCCTGCGCACTGAACCCGACCGCGTCCGTCCACTGCTCGTGACCCGCGGTTTCGCCGCCGAAGACTACGACGCCTGGCGCGAGATCGACTCGCGCTGGCGCGATCAGCTGCAGCGCGTCGAAGAGCTGAAGCGGCGCCGCAACGAGGCATCGAAAGAGATCGGCCAGATCAAGCGCCAGGGCGGCGACGCGGCCGACGCGATCGCCGAAGTGTCGCGATTGAAAGAGCAGCTGGAGGCTCTCGAGGCCGACACTACCGCGCTCGGAGAGCAGGTGACCGCGGGTGAGTTGCGCTTCCCCAACCTGCCGCACGAATCGGTGCCGGTGGGCGAGGACGAGAGCGCCAACCGCGAGGAGCGCCGGATCGGCGCACCGCGCGACTTCGAGTTCACGCCGCAGGCGCACTGGGACCTCGGCCCGGCGCTCGGCATTCTCGACTTCGAGCGCGGCGTCAAGCTCGCCGGTGCGCGCTTCACCGTCTCCCTCGGAGCCGGCGCACGCCTCGAGCGGGCGTTGATCCAGTTCATGCTCGACATCCAGACTCAGGAACACGGCTACCTGGAGACGTTGCCGCCCTTCCTCGCCAACGAAGACTCGCTGCTCGGCACCGGCCAGCTGCCGAAGTTCGCCGAGGATCTCTTCCGCGTCGAGGGCGCCGGCTACTACCTGATTCCCACCGCCGAGGTGCCGCTCACCAACTTGCACCGCGACGAGATCCTCGACGAGGCCGACCTGCCGCTGCGCTACACCGCCTACACACCGTGTTTCCGCGCCGAGGCCGGATCGTACGGACGAGACGTGCGCGGCCTGATCCGCCAGCACCAGTTCAACAAGGTGGAGTTGGTGCAGATCACGACCGCGGAGCAGAGCCTCGACGCTCTCGACGAGCTCACCGGCCATGCCGAGACGATCCTGCAGCGGCTCGAGCTGCCGTACCGGGTCGTCACCTTGTCGACCGGCGACATGGGGTTCTCCGCCACCAAGACGCACGACCTCGAGGTTTGGCTGCCCGGCCAGGACGCCTACCGCGAGATCTCGTCGTGCAGCACCTGCGGCGGCTTCCAGGCGCGGCGCGCGATGATTCGCTACCGGCCCGCCGAGGGTGGCAAGCCGCGCTATGCACACACTCTCAACGGCTCCGGTCTCGCCGTCGGCCGCACGCTGATCGCGATTCTCGAGAACTACCAGCGCGCCGATGGCAGCGTCGAGGTGCCGACGGCGCTGCGTCCGTATCTCGGTGGACTCGAAGTCATCGCCGGTCGCTGAGTCGGCAGGCTCGGCACCGGCGTAGAATAGTCTTCCGACCACGGAGGGATGGCTGAGTGGTCGAAAGCGGCGGTCTTGAAAACCGTTGACCTCGCAAGGGGTCCGTGGGTTCGAATCCCACTCCCTCCGCCACGTTCCCGTCGTGCACGACATCTCATCGTTTCGTACGCGCGACACGCCGCACTGTCTATGCTTTGAGAGCATAGAGCGTGAGACTCCGGTCGAGGCCTCGTCCCAAGGATCTGGTGGTCAGGGCTCGGCCAACACCAGGTCACGCATCGCCGCGTGATGCAGCAGGCGGGCTTGAAAGTCCGACACGCTGCCGCGGCTGCGCTCGAGCACGGCCGGATCGAGCAGCATCACCATCTCGCCGTCGTCGGTCTCCGCCACGACGCACGGCAGCTGCTCGCCGACCACGTCTTTGACCCGGCCGAAGAGCTCGTCGCGATGAAGCGAATCGACGCGCACGCCGAGTGCGTCTTTGCACTGTGTCCACTCGCTCTTCTCGCCGAACAGGCCATGGGTCGTGGCACAGAGCGAGCAGCCGCCGACGTGGAGCAGCTTGCGCGCGCTGTCGACGAAGGCGCTCACTGCGCCGGCATCGGCGTCGAACACGAGGATCAGTCGACGAATCGTTCGCTGTGCCATGGTCAGTTCCCGAGCAGGGTACGGGCGCGGCGTACCACCTCGTCGGCGGTGAACCCGAAGTGCTCGCGCAAGTCGGCGAGCGGAGCCGAGGCGCCGTAGCCGTCCTGGGTGAGGAGGGCGCCGTCGAGGCCGACGTATTTGTGCCAGCCGAAGCCGGAGCCCGCTTCGATGCCGAGGCGCGGGACACCGGCGGGCAGGACCGACGCGCGGTAGTCGGCGCTTTGGGCGTCGAAGAGCTCCCACGATGGCATGCTGACGACGCGGCTCGTGACACCGTCGTCGGCGAGCCGCCGGTGCGCTTCGAGCGCGAGATGGACCTCGGAGCCAGTCGCGAGGAGCAGCAGGTCGAGCGACGACGGGTCTGCGCTGCCGTCTGCGATCACACCGTTTGCAATGACATACGCGCCGCGTGCGACTCCGTCGGCCGCGCGCTCGGCGATCTCCGCGAGCACCGGCAGACCCTGGCGTGTGAGCGCCAGTGCGGTCGGTCCGTCGGTGCGCTCGAGCGCTACCGCCCAGGCCGCGGCGACCTCGTTGGCGTCCGCCGGGCGCAGAGTGACCAGGTTCGGAATTGCGCGCAGGCTGGCGAGATGGCTCACCGGCTGGTGCGTCGGCCCGTCTTCGCCGAGGAAGATCGAGTCGTGGGTGAGGACGTAGATCGCCGGCGTGCCCATCAACGCGGCGAGGCGGATTGACGGGCGCATGTAGTCGGAGAAGATCAAGAAGGTGCCGACGTAGGGGCGCAAGCCCGAGAGCGCCATGCCGTTGGCCGCCGCCGCCATCGCATGCTCGCGCACGCCGAAATGAAAGTTCGCGCCGCCCGGCTCCGTGGCCGACTGCACGGCGCGACCCGGGACGTAGGTGTTGTTCGAGCCGGCGAGGTCGGCCGAGCCGCCGAGCAGCTGCGGCAAGTGCTCGGCGATCGCGGTCAGCACCTTGCCCGACGCCTTGCGCGTCGCCATCGACTCGCCCGTGGTGAAGTGCGGGAGAGCGGTCCGCCAGGCGTCGCCGAGCTCGCCGCGGCCCCAGGCCTCGAAGCGGGCCGCGAGCTCGGGGTGCGCGCCGCGATACCGCTCGAAGAGTTCGCGCCACGAGGCGCGCAGGTCGGCGCCCTGTCGGCGAGCCCGGGCGAAGGCATCGCGCGCCGCGTCGGGCACGTGAAACGTCGGCTCGAGCGGCCAGCCGAGCGCTTCCTTGGTCGCTTTCACCTCGTCGGGCCCGAGCGGCGCCCCGTGCGCGCCGGCCGTGTCTTGCTTGTTCGGGCTGCCGTAGCCGATGTGGGTCCGGACTCGGACCAGGACCGGGCGGTCAACTGGCTCGCGCGCCGCGTCGAGCACGCGGTCGATCGCCTCGAGGTCGTTGCCGTCTTCGATCTCGTCGACGTGCCAGCCATACGCCGCGTAGCGGGCCATCACGTCTTCGCCGAAGGCGAGATCGGTCGAGCCGTCGATGGTGATGCGGTTGTCGTCCCAGAACACCACCAGCCTACCCAGGCCGAGATGGCCGGCGAGCGAGCTGGCCTCGGCGGCGACGCCTTCCATCAGGTCGCCGTCCGACGCCAGCACCCAGATCCGGTGGTCGACGATCTCGAGCCCGTCGCGGTTGAAGTGGCTGGCGAGGTAGCGTTCCGCGATCGCCATGCCGACCGCCGTCGCAAGACCCTGCCCGAGCGGCCCGGTGGTCGTTTCGACGCCGGGCGTGACGAAGTTTTCGGGGTGGCCAGGGGTCTTGGAGCCGAGCTGCCGGAAGGCCTGCAGCTGCTCGAGCGGGAGGTCATACCCCGAGAGATGCAGCAGGCCGTAGATCAGCGCCGAGGCGTGGCCGCACGAGAGCACGAAGCGATCGCGATTCGGCCAATCGGGCGTCATGGGATCGTGGCGCAGCGCACGAGTCCACAGCCTGTAGGCGAGAGCGGCCTGGCCCATCGGGGCGCCGGGATGACCACTGCGCGCGGCCTCGACCATGTCGACGGCGAGAAAACGAAGAGTGTCGATGGCGACGCGATCGGCGTCGACACGAGCGGAGTCATCGTGGTCGCTGCGGGCGGCCTCGGACATTCCGGCGATCTCCTGTGCGGGCGGGCGGGAAGAATAGGTGCGGTGCAGAGACCGCGGCGCGCACGGAGCATATCGCGATGGCGGAGAGGGAGGGATTCGAACCCTCGGTCGAGCTTACGCCCGACAACTGCTTAGCAGGCAGCCCTGTTCGGCCACTCCAGCACCTCTCCGGAGGGGCCGGGATTCTACGGCGTCGCGGCGCGAGAGTCAAAGGGTCTTCGATCCTTGTGGTACCGTTTCGCCCGTCCGGCCCCCGTTCGGCGGGCCGACCCCGACTCTCCCATTCCCGCATCTGCCATCCGGAGACCACCATGGCGACGACGACCCGCGGTCCCGTCCGCGTGCGCTTCGCGCCTTCGCCCACGGGCTTTCTGCACGTGGGAGGAGCGCGCACGGCGATCTACAACGAGCTGATGTGCCTGGGCGCACGGCGCGATGGCGCCGAGGCGGCGCACGTGCTGCGCATCGAAGACACCGACACCGCACGCTCGAGCGACGCCATGACCCAGCAGATCGTCGACGCCCTCGCGTGGCTCGGCATCGAGCACGACGAAGGTCCGTTCCTGCAGAGCGAACGCTCGACGCACCATCGCGAGGCGGCGGAGCAGCTACTCGCCCAGGGCCACGCCTACCACTGCTTCCGCTCGCAGGAAGAGGTCGAGGCGATGCGCGCCGAAATTGTCGGGCGCGGTGAGAACTACACCTACCGCACGGCCTTCGAGCGCGCGCCCGACGACGAGGTGGCGCGCCGCGTCGAGGCCGGTGAGCCCTATGCCGTACGGTTCCGCATGCCCGACGGGGCGATCGAGTTCGACGACATCGTACGCGGCGCGATGAGCTTTCCGCCCGAGGCGCTCGACGACTTCATTATCCTGCGCTCCGACGGGTCGCCGACCTACCATCTGTCGGTGGTGGTCGACGACATCGACATGGCCATCACCCACGTGATCCGCGGCGAGGACCACCTCTCCAACACGCCCAAGCACATCGGCCTGTTCCGCGCGCTCGAGGCCGACGAGCCGACGTTCTGTCACCTGCCGCTGATTCTCGGCGCCGACAAGAAGCGCCTGTCGAAGCGCACCGGCGCGACGTCGGTGGAGGAGTTTCGCGATCAAGGCATCGTGCCGCAGGCGCTCTACAACTACCTCGCGTTCCTCGGCTGGTCGCCGGGCGACGAGCGCGAGCTGATGTCGCGCGACGAGCTGATCGAGGCGTTCGACGCGGATCGTCTGCGGCGGACCGCGGCGGTCTTCGACATCGAGAAGCTGCGCTGGATGAACGCGAACTACATGTCGATCCTCGACCTCGACGAGATTCTGCGTCGCCTCGAGCCGTACGTCGCCGAGGTCGGGCTGACCGAGCATCTCGGCAGCGAGCGCATGGCGCGCGCCGTCGACGTCCAGCGTCGGCGTGCCAAGGATCTGCGAGAGCTCGCCGGGTCGCTTCGGCCGTACTTCCAGGACACGCTCAGCTACGACGCGGAGCGGTGGCGTAAGTTCATCGGCCAAGCCGAGCTGCCAGCGGCGCTCGAGGAGCTGATGCAGCGCTACGCTGCGCTCGACGACTACTCGATCGAGTCGACGGAACGGGTGCTGCGTGAGCTCGCCACCGAGCTCGAGGTGAAAGCCGGCTTCCTCATCCACCCGACGCGCGTCGCGCTATCGAACGACAAGGCGGGCCCGCCGCTCTTCGACCTGGTGGTCGCCATGGGGCAGGAAGAGGGCGGTCGGCATCTGCGCAACTTCGTCGCCTTCTTGCACGCCGAACGTGCCGTCGGGGGTTGACGCCCCGGCGCTTGCTGACTACAATCTCCGACCCGTTGGGCGATCGTCTAATGGTAGGACTAACGGCTCTGGACCGTTCAATCGGGGTTCGAATCCCTGTCGCCCAGCCACAACCAATCCAGACCCCCATCGAGCGGATCCACTCCGCGACGCTGTGAACACGGCGAACGGTACGCGAAGGCAGCCTCCACGGGCTGCCTTTCGCCGTTTCTGACGCGTCGACGGCTCAGTTCCCGCAGCCTCCACCTCTCCGGTTCACGCCGCACATCCGCACTCCCAGGAGACACGTCTTGGACTACCGCACTCTCGGCCGCAGCGGCCTCGCCGTCTCGCCCCTCTGCCTCGGCACCATGATGTTCGGCGCCTGGGGCAATACCGACCACGACGACTGCGTGCGCATCATCCACCGCGCGCTCGACGCCGGCGTCAACTTCCTCGACACGGCCAACATGTACTCGCAGGGCGAGTCGGAAGAAATCGTCGGCAAGGCGATCGCCGGGCGCCGCGAGGAGGTGGTGCTCGCCACCAAGGTCTTCGCGCCGATGGGCGACGGGCCGAATCAGCGCGGCCTGTCGCGCAAGGCGATCCAGGAGCAGGTGGAGCACAGCCTGCGTCGCCTCGGCACCGACGTCATCGACCTCTACCAGATCCACCGTCCCGATCCGCGCACACCGTTCGACGAGACCCTCGCCACGCTCGACGACCTGGTGCGCCAGGGCAAGGTGCGTTACATCGGCTGCTCCACCAACCACTACGCCGGGGACGGACCGTGGCAGAAGAAGCTCGAGGCGTGGCAGGTAGTGGAGACGCTGTGGATCTCCGAGCGCCGGGGCTACGAGCGCTTCATCAGCCTGCAGCCGCCGTACTCGATCCTGCGCCGTACGATGGAGACCGAGCATTTCCCGATGTGTCGTCATTTCGGCCTCGGCAACATCGTCTGGAGCCCGCTCGAGGGCGGCTGGCTCACCGGCAAGTATCGCAAGGGCGCAGGCAATCCGGGCGACTCGACGCGCGCTCGCGACTGGGTCGGTGACCTCGACGACCCGAAGTTCGCCGCCCGCCTCGACGCCGTCGACGCGTTGATCGAGATTGCCGAGTCGAAGGACGTGCCGCTCGCCCGCCTGGCCAACGCCTGGGTGCTGCACAACGACGCCGTCACCTCGGCGATCATCGGTCCGCGCACCATGGAGCAGCTCGACGACAGCCTCGCCAGCCTCGACGTCGAGCTCACGGATTCCGAGCTCGCCCGCGTCGACGAGATCGTGCCTCCCGGCACGTCGGTGCTCTGAGAACAGGCCGAGACATTCAGCCCCATGCCCCGAGCCGCACGTGATTGAAGTTCACGGCGAGGTACCCCTGCGCCTGGACGGCCCGGTACAGGTCCAGGTCCGTCGTCAACAGGGTCGCACCACGGGCGACCGCCTCGGCCAGCGTCGCGTCGGTGAGGCCCAGGCGCAGGTAGACTTCATTCCGAACCGCGGTCTCACTCGGGATGCAGACCTCGACCAGGGTCCCGAGAAGATGAGCCAATGCCTGTCGAAGCTGCTCGCGGGCAGGGCTCTTCGATTGTGCCAGCAAGTTGCTCGCCTCTGCCAGCGCATGTGGCGTCACCTGGAGCTTTAGGTACGGCTTCAGAAAGCGCGTCAGTGTGTCGAAGTCTTCTTCAGCGAAGATCTCGGTGCGCTTGTGCCGCTCGATGAGACTGGGGTCGGCCGCTCCGACAACCAGGAGGACCAGAACGTTGGCGTCGAGGACGGCCTTCTTCACCTGAGCTCACTTGCGATTCTTGACGGACTCGACATTGCCGCTCATGCCGTCGATCCGTAGTACCTTGTAGTCTCGCTTGGGGCGGAGGTCGCGGGGGGCTTGAAGCCCAGAATAGAAGCTCGTCGCCCCGAAGTCGGAGGAATCAGGCTTGGGGAAGTCCCAAGGGCGCGAGAATCCGACGGTGACCAGCCAGGTTCCGTTGTCTCTCTCGACTTCTTCAAGTCCGAGATAAAGGATCTCCTCGCTTTCGAAGAGCTCCTGGACGTAGTCCAGAGCCGTTCTGACGGCGTCTTTCACGTCGAGCGACATAGGTTGAGTCTACTCGATCTAAGGCGGCGCGGGAACTTCACCGTACCTTCATGCGCCCTTGACGATGCGGGGAACAAATGACCTCCCGCATCGTTCAAGGAGGATCCCCATGCGTTGCTCGACCTTGCCCGCTCGCTCGCTGCTCCTCACTCTTCTGCTCCTGCTCGCGTCGACCGCCGCGGTCGCCGAATGGATACATCCGTTCGACTACCCGCAGGCCAAGAAAGCCCCGGCCGAGATCATGGCCGTGATCGAGATCCCTGCCGGCAGCTTCACCAAGTACGAGATGGACCCCGACACCGGTCACATCCTTGTCGACCGTGTCGTCCGCATGCCGGTCACGTATCCCGCCAACTACGGCTCGGTGAGTCAGACAGCGGCCGGCGACGGCGACCCGCTCGATGTCCTGGTCTATACGCGTGAGCCGCTGCATCCCGGCGTGCTGATCAAGGTGCGTCCGGTGGCGATTCTCAAGTCGCTCGACGGTGGCGAGCAGGACGACAAGATCATCGCCGTGCCCGCGTCGAAGATCGACCCGACCTACGACGAGATCCAGGACATCGACGACCTCCCCGACTACGACAAGAAGCGCATGGAGGCGTTCTTCCGCGTCTACAAGCAGCTGAAGTCGGACAAGGTGATCGAGATCAAGGGCTGGGCGAACGCCGATGAGGCGCGCAAGATGGTGCAGGTCGCGCTCGACCTCTACGCGCAGCCGAACGACGACTGACGCTGATTCACTGAGTCTTCACCTGACCTTTCCCGGTCGCTCGCGCGGCTGGCGCACTCTTTGTGGATCCGTAGGTCATCGATCCGCGAGGAGATCTCAATGTGCCGTGTCGTTTGCGTCGGGGCTTGGCTCGCCCTGAGTCTCAGTGTGTGTCCGCCATTCGCTCACGCTCAGGTGAGCTCCTCGAACGAGGCGCCGTCGACCGCGGAGTCTGCGACTCCGACGGGCACCGTTTCCGGTCGAGTTGTCGGTCCCGACGGCAACGCTCTGCCGGGTGCGGCCGTTCGCGTCGACGGCACGACCGTCACGACGCGCACCGACGTCTCCGGCGTCTTCGTCGAGCTGATCAACCTCAACGACGAGCCGTTCCGTGTCTACGAAGGCTCGCCCGATCGACCGGTGCAGGAAGAGATCTACTCTTGGTGGGGTACGATCGGCCTGCAATGGGACCTCTGATGCCGTACCGAGTCCTCGAGTCGTCTGTCGTTCGGGGCCTTGCTTCGGCCTCGATTGTCCTCCTCTCGCTCGCCGTGGCGGGCTGTGGCGGCGGCGAGTCGGCGCCGCCGACCGAGCCCGCGTCATCGACCTCTGTCGGCGCGCCGGACAGCGAGTCGACGGCATCGACCGCATCGGCTCCCGCGCAGCGCCTCGGCGCCGCGACCGAGCTCGCCGAGACGTGGCTCAGCCCGCTCGACGAGGCCGACAACGTCGATTCCGTCGCTTTTTGGGCCGGTGAGCTCGCCGCGGGAGACGATGCCCTGTGGGTGCTCGCGACCGCCAAAGAGAGCCATCGTCTTCTCGTGTACGACGCACGCTCGGGAGAGGTCGTGCGATCCGCCGGGCGCGAAGGCGAGGGGCTCGGCTCCTTCCGTCGACCCAACGGCATTGTCGTCACGGGGGACCTGGTTTGGGTCGCCGAGCGCGACAACCGCCGTGTCCAAGTCCTGCGCTTGCCCGGCCTCGAGCCGCTCGGCGAGGTCGGCGCCGACCACCTCGAGCGCCCGTACGGGCTGACGGTGCTCGACGGCCCCGAACCCGACAGCTACCGACTCTACGTGACAGACAACTACGAAGGCCCGAACGACGAGCCGCCGCCCGACGCCGCGCTCGACGAGCGGGTCAAGCAGTTCCGCGTCACGGTCCGGGAGACCGCGGTCGAGGCGGAGCACGTGCGCTCGTTCGGCGCCGTCGAGGGCCCCGGACGTCTCCAGGTCGTCGAGTCGATCTTCGCCGACGCCACCTCCGGCCGCCTGCTGATCGCCGAGGAACAGACCGGCGCCTGGAGCGCCAAGGTCTACGACCTGTCGGGTGGCTTCACCGGGACGCTCGTCGGCCTCGGGGACTTCGGTGACGAAGCCGAGGGCATCGCCCTCTACCCGTGCGGTGACGAGGGGTATTGGATTCTCACTGACCAGCGCAAGGAGCGGACGGTGTTCCACGTCTACGAGCGCCGATCGCTCGCACGCGTCGGTGCATTCTCAGGCGCCGTCACCGCCAACACCGACGGTGTCGTCGTCACGCCGCGGCCGTTCGGCGGGTTCCCCGAGGGGGCGTTCTTCGCCGTGCACGACGACCAGGGAGTGAGCGCCTTCGACTGGCGCGCGATCCGTGGGGCGCTGGCGCTCGACACCTGCGTCGACCTCGGTTCTTGACGCTCGGCTTCGGTCGGATGGGTGCCCGCGTTGCGGGCGCCCGTCGCGAGGCATAAGATCTGCCCTCACGACCTCACGCTGAGGGGAGAACGATGCGTCGGCGACACGAGCTCGTCTACAGTCCGGCCATGGGCCGACGGATGAATGTCTGGTGCTTCGGGCATTGGGGGCCGGCGCTTCTGGTGTTCCCGTCGGCTGCTGGTTTCGCCCACGAGTGGGACCACCAGGGTGTGATCGACACACTCGCGCCCTTGATCTACGGCGGCAAGCTGAAGGTCTACTGCCCCGAATCGAACGTTTCGCAGGCGTGGACCGACAAGCACGAGCACCCAGCGCTGCGGGTGAAAGCACACCTCGCGTACGAGCGCTTCATCCTGGACGACCTGGTGCCGGCGATCCGCCACGACTGCAACGCGCCGGCGATGCGGATCGGCGTCTCGGGAGCGAGTCTCGGCGCGTTCTACGCGGCCAACTTCGCCTTCAAACATCCCGAAACCTTCGACTACGCGCTCTGTCTCTCGGGACGGTACGACGCCAAAGGCTTCACCCATGGATACGTCAACGGCGACATCTACTTCAACAATCCGTTGATGTACGTGCCGAACCTCGAAGGCGAAGCGCTCGAGCGCGTACGCGCCAACACCTTCCTCACCCTGGTGTGTGGGCAAGGAGCCTGGGAAGAGGGGTGCATCGAGGAGACGCAGGCGATGGCCGATGTCTGCGAGGCCCAAGGCATTCCAGTGTGGCGCGACATCTGGGGGCACGACGTGAGCCACGACTGGGCGTGGTGGCGACGCCAGGCGCTCTTCCACCTCGGTCGCCGCTACGGCTGAGGCAGCGAATGGAGCGCGCGCCGAGCTTCGGATCCGCCGTTTCGGTCGTCGTCGCGATCCTCCTCGTGGCGGTGCTCGCGGCGCCGGCGTCGGCGCAGGATCCGAGCGCGCTCCTAGGCGGGGAGACGGAGACGACGGCCGGCGCGCCACAAGGAGTCCTCGCGGCGGTCGTCGACCCGGCGGCCGATGAGGAGATCGCGCGGGCCCTGCGCCGACGCTATGCCGAGATCGAGGGCCTCGAGCACGTCGAGGTGGCCGTCGAGGCTGGCGTCGTCACGCTCGGAGGCGAAGCGCTGACGCTCGCCGCCATCGACCGTGCGGCCGACATCGCGCGACGCACCGAGGGCGTGGCCGAGGTCGACGAGCGGATCGCCACGGTCACCGACGTGCGCGAACGCGTGACGCCGACGCTCGAGAAGGCGAGAGATCGCCTGGTCGAGCTGATCAGCTTGACGCCTCTGCTGCTCGTCGCCTTCGTCCTCGTGCTCGTCGCGGCACGGATCGGTCGCTGGGTCGCCGCGCGCGATCGCCTCTTCGAGCGCCTCGCCGGCACCGAGTTCGTGCGCGACCTGCTGCGCCAGCTGGTGCGGATCGCGTTCCTGATCGCCGGAGTCCTGGTCGCGCTCGACATCCTCGGCGCCACGGCCCTGGTCGGTGCGGTCCTCGGCACGGCCGGCGTCTTCGGCCTGGCGATCGGCTTCGCGTTCAAGGACCTGGTCGAGAACTACATCGCCAGCGTCTTGCTTAGCCTGCGTCAACCGTTCGCGCCGAACGACTTCGTCGAGATCGACGGCCGGAAGGGCAAGGTCGTGCGCCTGACGCCGCGCGCCACGATCCTGATGACGCTCGACGGCAATCATCTGCGCATCCCGAACTCGCAGGTGTTCAAGGCGGTGATCTTGAACTACACCCGCAATCCTCTGCGCCGCTTCGACTTCGGAGTCGGCGTCGGGGTCGAAGAGGACCTCGTCGAGGCGCAGGAGCTCGGCCTCGGCGTGCTGCGCGCGATGGACGGCGTGGTCGGGGACCCCGAGCCATGGTCGCAGATCGGAGAGCTCGGCGACTCCAACGTGCTGGTGCGCTTCTACGCCTGGGTCGACCAAGAGCGGCACAACTTCGTCAAGGTGAAGAGCGCCGCGATCCGGCTGGTGAAGACGGCGCTCGAGGATGCCGAGATCGATCTCCCCGAGCCGATCTACCGCGTCCACCTGCTCGAGGCCGGCCAACTGGCCGCGCCCCCGCGCCGCCGTCGCCCGGCCGAGACCACGACCTTGGCCGCGGTCGACGACCTCTCGACCGACGACTCGATCGATCGTCAGATCGCCGCCGAGCGCAGTCGCTCCGACTCCAAGGACGACCTGCTGTCGGACGACGCACCCTCGGAGATGGGATGAAGTCGATCGCCCTGCTGCGTGGAATCAACGTCGGCGGCAAGAACAAACTGCCGATGGCCGAGCTGCGCGAAATCTTCGCGGGCGTCGGCTGTCGCGACGTCGTGACCTACATTCAGAGCGGGAATGTCGTGTACTCGGTATACGACGAGCTCGCACCGCGGGTTGCCGAGGCGGTGAGTGTCGCGATCACCGCGCGGTTCGGCTACGAGATTCCAGTCGTCACGCGTGACGCCGAGGAGCTCGCCGTCGTGGTTGACGGCTCGCCGTACGTGCGTGACGATCTGACCGACGAGCAGCGCAAGAAGGCCCTCCATGTCGCCTTCTTAGCCGACGAGCCGCCGACCGATCGGATCGCGGCGCTCGACCCCCGGCGTTCCCCGGGCGACGAGTTCACGGTGCGCGGGCGGACGATCTACCTTTTCTGCCCGAACGGTCTCGCGCGCACCAAGTTGACCAACGCCTATTTCGACTCGGTGCTGGGCACGATCTCGACGATGCGCAACTGGCGCACGACTCTGAAGCTGCTCGAGCTCTCGCGCTGAAGCCGGTGAATCGTCATCTGTCCTGCAATGCAGGACATTGACACTGGCCAAACATTCTTGTTGCGCGCTCAGCGCGTTCGAGTCGTCGCGGTGCCTCTGTCGTTCGATTCCATCGCACCCATCGCGAAAGGCTTGATTGATGATGTTTCGTTCTTTGCTCCCTCGCCCGCTCTCCGTCCTGTCCCTTCCCGTTCTGCTCCTTCTGATCGTCCCGTGGTTCATGACAGCCGATTCCCTGACAGCGCAAGGGGTGACCGGCTGCCAGCTCTTCGACTTTCGCGACGAGGTCGGCGGCGGCTTGCCCGGCTGGCAACAAGCCGTGCTCGGCGATGCCACCGGAGTGTCGGAATGGCTCTCCGCGCAGGGAGTGATCGTCTACGCCAACAGCTCCGACCTCTATCATGGCGACGACAACGGTGGGTTCATTTACCGGACGCTCGCCGGATATGGCGACTTCCGCGTCGAGATTCCGGTGCCGGATCAGACCGACTACTCGAACAGCCTGTACCAGAAGGGTGGGCTGATGGTGCGCTTCGGCCTCGACGCGCGCGCGCCGCGCGTGATGGCGATGTTGCTCAACGGCCATCCCAACGGTCGCTCGATCCAGTTCGACGCGCGGGCCGTGCGCGACGGCATTGCGACCGAGCTGGCGAGCACGGTGCCGGCCGCGGGCGTCGATCGCCTGGCGATCGAACGACGTGGCGCGCGCTTCGTCGTCGAGATCTCGACCGATGACGGAGCAAGCTGGAGCCAGCCTCTGGGCGGCCTCGGCGGTGAGGTCGTTCTCGATGCGGATGGCGATCCGCAGATCGGCCTGGCGGTCTCGTCGGGCGACTCGGCGGACGATGTCGCCTTCGTCTTTCCCGAGCTCCTCCTCTGTGGCGAAGACGAGGCGCCGCCGCCCCCGCCGATCGAAGTCGTCGACGGCTGCCTCGCCGATCCGTTCGACGATGGGTTCGTCGACTCCGGCTGGACGCTGACCGCTCTCGGAGACGCCGACCAGGTCGCCGTCGGCGAGGACGGCGAGCTCGAGCTCACGGGAGACGGGAGCTCGCTTTTCGCCGGCGCGCGCGACGACGGCGCCTTTCTCCATCGCGCCGTGACGGGCGACTTCCGTGCCGAGATCACGGTCGACGTCGGCGCCATGGGGCCGGCGGGCCCGTACCGCAAGGGCGGGCTGATGCTGCGTACCGGCCTTGATCCGGGCGCGCCGCGAGTGATCGCCCAGCTGGCGCCGAACTGGAACGACGGAGGTGGGCCGACCCTACAGTTTCGCTACCGAGCGCAGCAGGACGGGCTCGGAGACCTCGCCCTCGGCTCGAATCGGTTCGGTGTGCCGACGCGGGTCGATCTGGCGATCGAGCGTCGCGGCGACACGCTCGAGGTGCTCTACTCGTTCGACGAGCGCGCGACCTGGATTCGTCCGGCGGGTGGTACGGGCGGCGCTGTGACCCTCTCCACGCTGCCGGAAACGCTCGTGGTGGGCCCCAATGTCGTGTCGTACGACCCCGAGACCGTGGTCGCCGCGCGGTTCGACGACTTCGAGCTCTGCCGGCCGGGGCTGGTCGCCGGTCAAGTGTGGTGGGACCAGGACGGAGACGCCCGGATCGACGACGCCGAGCTGCTGCTCCCGAACGTCCAGGTGGAGCTGCGGACCGACACCAACCAACCGATCTTCACGACCTATACCGACACCGAGGGGCGCTACCTCTTTCCGAGGGTCGACCCGGGCGACTACCAGGTCCTGATCGACAGCGCCATCCCGATCGGCGGCATCCCCGAGCTGACCTACGATCTCGACGGGACCGACAACTTTGAAACCGCCTTCTTCAGCTTGGACCGAGGGGAGCAGCTTCGAAACGCGGATTTCGGTTGGCGCGTCGCGGGCGCCATTCCCTCGGGCTGCGTCGTCGACGGTTTCGATGACGGTCAGATCGACACCGGATTCAGCGACCCGATGTGGTTCGCTACCGCGTTCGGCGACGCGGACCAGACGTCGGTCGACGAGGCCGCGGGTGTGCTGGCGCTGAGCGCCGACGGCTCGTCTCTCTACGCGGACGAGGACCACGGGCTCTTCGTTTTCCACGAGATGGAAGGGGACTTTCGCGTCGAGGTTGCAGTCGACGGCGCCGCCATGCTCGAAGGAGGCCCCTACCGCAAGGGCGGCCTGATGCTGCGTCCGGGCCTCGGCTCGGAAGAACCCAGGCTGATCGTGCAGCTCGTGCCCTACTGGAACGACAGCAGTGAGGCAGCTCTCCAGTTCCGCTATCGCGCCGTCGACGGTGGGCCCGGCGACATCGCCTGGGGCTCGACCGTCTTCGGTGTACCGCGGCAGGTGCGGCTCGCCGTCGAGCGCTCGGGAGACATCTTCACCGTCGAGTATTCGCTCGACGGCGGTGTGACCTGGCAACGCCCGGCGGGTGGTTCCCAGGCGCAGGCGACCTTGGCCTGGCCCGCGGTCGTCTTGGTCGGGCTCGACGTCGTCAGCTATTCACCGTCGACACCGGCGACGCTGGTCTTTGACGACTACCAGGCCTGCCCCGCCGGCTTCTCGCCTTGAGGCCGGGGCCAATCGCGAAGTGAAGAGTGGTGCGCCCGAAGGGATTCGAACCCCTGACCTACGGCTCCGGAGGCCGTCGCTCTATCCAGCTGAGCTACGGGCGCACGATTCTGCGGTTCTGGCCTGACCTGGCGGTGGCAAGTTGGCCTGCCTGGAGGGACTCGAACCCCCGACCCGCGGCTTAGAAGGCCGCCGCTCTATCCAGCTGAGCTACAGGCAGCCGGTGGCCGTCTTCGTCGCGGCTGTCGGCGTTCGAACTCGGGGCGCCGAGATTCGAACTCGGGACCCCCTGCTCCCAAAGCAGGTGCGCTACCAGACTGCGCCACGCCCCGCCGAAAACGCGAAGGCGTACCTTATGCGAGGGTGCGGTGTGTGTCAACGCAGAGAGCGACGTGCCGTGACGTGCCGTGACGTGAAGACGGCCCCTCGGGTGAGGGGCCGTCGGTGCGATGCGCGGTGCGCGGCGCGGGCTTACCAGGTGAAGGTGACGCTACCGAGCGCGCGGCGGCCGAGAATGTCGCCGCCGAACGACTCGTAGTGCTCGCTGTCGAACAGGTTCGAGATGTTGAGGCCGAACTCGATGCTGTCGCTCAGCGTGTAGCGACCGGTGAGGTTGACCACGTCGTACGACTCGATCGGACCTTCGAAGACACCGGCTTCCCACTGGAAGTCGTCGACCCAGCGGTACTTGATCGACATGCCCCACGCCGCCCCGTTGTAGGTCAGGCCGGCGGAGAACTTGTTCTCCGGCGCGTTCGGCACGATCGGCTCCTGCGGCGCGCCGAGGTCGACGATGTCGAAGTCGAACCAGGAGTACGCGAAGTCGAAGACCCACTCCGGCGTGATGTAGTAGTTGAGGCCGAGATCGATGCCCTCCGTGTCGACCTCACCGGCGTTGGTGTACGACGCCAGGGCGAAGATCGGCGCGCCCGCCGGGTTGTTCGACAGGAACGGGAAGACCGTCGGCGGCAGGCTGCCCTCGAGCGCACCGAGCAGAATCGCCGGTGCCGGGTGGCCCGCCGGCGGCGTGTACGGGCCGAAGTCCGGATTGATCAGGCCACCCGGGTTGGGGATCAGGTCGGTGATGAAGTTTTCGAGCTGGTTCTGGTAGTAGTCGACCGTCAGGAATGCCTTCGAGCCGAAGATGCCGGCGTATCCGATCTCCCACGAGGTGACTTCTTCGACCTCGAGATCGTCGTTGCCGAGCGCGCGCACGGGCACCAGACCAAAGCCGCAGCTGACGCCGAAGGGCGCGCAGGCTGCCGCCTCGATACCCGAGAGATCGATGAATGCGATCGGCACCGGGCCCGGGAAGACGGTCGGTGCGTCGAGGAAGAACTCACTGTAGTTGGCGACCTGGAAGGCCTCGTTGTACGACGCGCGCAGGGTGTGGTTGGAGTTGATGCCCCACACCAGCGCGGCCTTGGGCGAGAACTGGTCGTCGTGCAGGTCGCTCTCGTCGTAGCGCGCCGCCAGCACCGCCTTCAGCGAGTCGGTGATGTCGAAGTCGAGCTGACCGAAAACGGCCGACTCGTCGGTTTCCACCGGCGCGAAGACCAGGGTCTGCTGTCCCTGGAAATTGGCGGTGTCGATCTCGGTCTCGCCGTACGACGCACCACCGACCAGGCGTACGCGGCCGTTGGCGAAGTCGCCGTTGCCCTGAACCTCGATCGTCCGCTCCTCGGTGTCGAGGAAGATGCGGCCGCCCGAGGAGAGCGCCAGCTGATTCGGGGACTCGCGCGTGTTCTGGTAGGCGAGCACGTTGAAGTGCAGCGAGTTGTAGTTGAGGCGTACGTGCGAGCGCTCGCTGTCTTCGAGATTGACGCGGCCGATGCCGGTCACCGTCACGCCGCCGGTGGCGTCGTAGATGCCGGCCTCGACAGTGAACACGTCGTTGCCACCGAAGAGCTCCTTGTCGAGGCGGCCGGTGAACTGGGCCGAGTCGTAATCGCCCGTGCCGTCACCACGCTCGAACGGCAGACCGGCGTACTCGACGCTGGTCAGACGATCCTCGTAGAAGCTGTCGCCGTCGGTGTAGGCGCCGTTCACCTTGCCGAACCAGCCGCTGCCGAGCTCGAACGACCAAGTGCCGTCGGCGCGCACCGTGCTCAGCTCGCCGCCGGAGAGCAGCACGCGGCCGCCCTGGTTAGTGCGCGGCGACTGCGTGGTCATGTTGAGCACGCCGTTGAAGGCGTTGGCGCCGTAGAGCGCGGAGCTCGGGCCACGCACGAGCTCGACGCTCGCCATGTCGGACATGTTCGACAGGTAGGCCCACTCGGTGCTCGAGAGGAACGGCACCTGCGGATTGCGGCCGTCGACCAGCACCTGGACGCGTCGATTGAGCGAGCTGTTGAAGCCGCGCGTGTTGAGGTTGAAGTCGTGGATGCCGCTCTGCGTCACTTCGACACCGGGCTCGAACTCGAGCGCCTTGGCGAGCTGGCCGGTGGACGATTCGCTCTGAATCTCCTGCTCGGTGACGAGGGTCACCGACGCAGGCGCGTCGACGATGCGCTCGCGGCGACGTGACGCCGAGTAGACCGTGATCGTTTCCGCGAAGCTGATGTCCCAGTCGACGACCTTCGCGAGATTGGTCGCCTGGCCCGCCTCGACGACCACGACCTCGGTGTCGGTGTTGTCGCCGAGCGAAAGGTTCAGATTGTAGGTGCCCGCCGGCACGTCTTCGAAGCGGAAAGACCCGTCGTTGTCGGTGATATCGACCAGGCCCGCCTCGCTCACCACGACGGTCACGCCACCGACGCCGCGCCCGTTCTCGCGCTCTACCTGGCCCACGATGTCGCCCGAGCCCTGGGCCCAAGCGCCGCCCGCGAGGAGCAGAACAATCACCATCATCATTGTCGATCGCATCCGGATCCTCCTCACTGACCGAGCTCACGGCCAGCTTCGTGCCGATCGCTCGGCGGGTCAACGACTTGTGTCGCCTCGAGGGTCGCCGCGAGGGTCACCGCGTCGACGTCATCACAGGCTGAAAGTACCGGTAATTATCGATCTTGGCACGCATCTCGGGCAAGCCGCAGCGCGGCCAGAATTGCCGCTTTGCGGCAGGTGTCGAACGGTTGTTCTCTTGGGTATGCTCGTAAGGTTCCGTCGCAGGCGAGCGGTGGGCACGGAGGAACGGTATGGCTCGATTCGCGGTCATGGGGGCGGGCGAGGTCGGTTTTCATTTGGCCCGGACGCTCTCGCAAGAAGGGCATAGTGTCGTCGTCATCGAGTCCGACCCGACCAAGCGGGACGACGTCGAAGAGGTGATGGACGTCGCCTTCGTGGTCGGCAACGGCGCGCATGTTCCCGTCCTCGAGGAAGCGAAGGTCGAGAGCTGCGACCTCTTCATGGCGGTGTCGTCGTCGGACGAGGCGAATTTCGCCGCCTCGGTCCTGGCCAAGCGCCTCGGCGCGCGGCGCTCGGTGGTGCGTGTCGGCGTCGCCGAAGACGTGACCACGCACCGCCGAACGTACGAGGACGTCTTTTCGGTCGATCTCCTGCTCTCGACCCAGCTGCTTTCGACGACGCGCATCTTGAACCACCTGTTGGGGCACAACACGCTGGCCGTCGAGTACCTGGCGCGGGGCAAGGTGCAGCTGCGCAAGATCCATCTCGAAAACGATTCGGTTTTGATCGAGAAGCCGCTGCGCGACGTGCAGATGCCGCGAGGCAGCCTGGTCGTGGCCTACTACCGGGGCGAAGAGCTGATCATTCCGTCGGGCGACGACAAGGCCGAGCGCGGTGACGACGCGCTGGTGCTGTGCAAGGCGGAAGAGATCGACAGCGTCGAACGCATGATCGCCACCAGCCGGCGCGACTCGGGCGTGGTGGTGATCGCCGGCGGTGGCGCCACCGGCCTGACGGTGGCGCAAGCTCTCCGTGGGCAAGTCGAGCGGGTAAAGCTGATCGAGCGCGACCGCCGGCGCGCCGAAGAGCTCGCCGAGCTGCTGCCGCACGATGAAGTCCTGCACGGCGACGCCACCGACCAGGCGCTGCTGAAGTCGGAGCGCGTCGCCGGGGCTCGGTCGTTCATCGCGTGCACCGGCAACGACGAGCGGAATCTTCTCGGCAGCCTGCTGGCCCAAGAGCTGGGCGTCGAGCAAGTGATCGCGCTCGTTCAGCGCACCGAAACGTCGCACCTGTGGCGCAAGCTCGGCCTGCTCAATATCGTGTCGCCGCGCCGCATTGCCGCGGAGCGGATCAGTCGCTACATCCATGGCGGCTACAACTCGAACATCGTCGCGCTGCGGCGCGGCCAGGCGCAGGTGCTGGAGCGCACGTTGGCGAAGGCGAGCCCGGCCGCTGGCTGCACGCTCTCCGAGATCCGACCTCCGCGCGGCATGATCGTCGGCGCGGTGGCGCGGGGTGATCGCGTCTTCGTACCGCGCGGCAGCGACCGGCTCGAGGTCGGCGATACGGTGATTCTCTTCGTTCAAGAGGAGCATTTGCCGGCAGTCCACCTCCTGTTTCCGGGCCGCGAGCCGCTCCAGCTGACGGCCGACTGAGCGAGCTTCCGTGAACCATCGCGCCGTCCTTCGCTTCCTCGGTCGCCTGCTCCTGGTGCTCGCGGCCGCCGAGCTCCTGCCGGTCGTCTGCTGCCTCGTCTATGGGGAGACGCGCGCCGCGCTCGCCTTCGTCGCCACCGCGGTCGCCACCGGTCTCTCCGGCCTCGCCCTGATGCTCGCCGGGCGCGGCAGCGACGACGAGATGTATCGCCGCGAGGGCATCCTGATCGTCGTCGCCGGCTGGGCACTGGCCTCGCTCTTCGGCGCCTTGCCCTATCTGCTCACCGGCGTGGTGACCAATCCGGTCGATGCGCTTTTCGAGTCGGCATCGGGGTTCACCACGACCGGTGCGTCGATCCTCACCGACATCGAGAGCTCCGGCCGCGGTCTGCTTTTCTGGCGCTGCTTCACGCAGTGGCTGGGCGGCATGGGCATCATCGTGCTCTTCGTCGCCCTGTTGCCCGAGCTCGGCGCCGGTGCGCGCTACCTCTACAAGCTCGAGGTTCCCGGGCCGACGGCGGAGACGCTGCATCCGCGCGTGCACGACACGGCGGCGGTGCTCTGGCGTCTCTACTTGCTCTTCACCGTCGCGCAGACCGTGCTTCTGATGCTCGTCGGCCTCGACCTCTACGACGCTCTGACCCACACGTTCTCGACGCTCTCGACTGGCGGCTTCTCGCCGCGCAACGCGTCGGTCGCGGCCTTCGACTCCCCCGCGGTCGATCTGGTGATCATCGTGTTCATGGTTCTTGCCGGAGTCAACTTTTCGCTCTACTACGGGCTGCGCAAGCGAGGAGGCATCGGCGCCTTCTTCGCCGACCGCGAGCTCCGGGTCTACCTCGGAATCCTGGGCGTCGTCAGCCTCGGGATCACGGGAAACCTGCTGTGGAACGGGGACTACCAGCATGCCGGGCGGGCGCTGCTCGACACGGTCTTCCAGGTCGTCTCGATCGTCACGACCACCGGCTTCGCCACCGCTGACTTCGATCTCTGGTCGGAGACCTCGCGCCTCTTCCTGGTCGCGCTCATGTTCGTCGGCGGCTGTGCCGGCTCGACGGCCGGGGGCATGAAGATCATGCGGCTCGTCGTGGCGCTGCGCGCCGCCGGGCGCGAGATCCGCCAGCTGTTCAGCCCGAACACGATCCTGCGCGTGGCGGTGGCGGGCAAGGCGGTGCCCAACGGAGTCGTGAGCAGCGTCTTCGGCTTCTTCGTGCTCTACCTGAGCGCCTACGCCTTCGGCACCCTGGCGCTGGTGCTCGGTGGCCAGGACCTGGCGACCGCCGCCACGGCCTCGATCGCGACGTTGGGCAACATCGGTCCCGGTCTCTCGGCCGTCGGCCCGACGGCGAACTTCGCCTTCTTCGCCGACTGGCAAAAGCTCCTGATGGTGCTTCTGATGTGGCTCGGTCGCCTCGAGGTCTACGCCATCGCGGCGCTCTTCACGATCGCGTTCTGGCGCCGCTGAGCCGGCCGCGGGCCGGGCCGAGGCCGGCTCAGCGGTGGTCGATCGGCTGCGTGCGGCGATTCGGCCGGGTCGGGTGCGTCGGTTCGTCGTCGTCCAGCGACGCGCTCAGGCCGTCGACGGGGACCCCGGCGCGGGTCATCAAGCGGGTGCCGCGAGCCGATGGCGGCGGTGGGCTCGGTGCCTCACCCTGCAACTCGATGTCGAGCTCGGCGCGCCAGCGCAGGGAGCGCTCGGCGCACAGGGTGTCGAGCGCTTCGACCACGAGGTCAGACGAAGACGGCCGTTCGCCGGGCTCGAGGGCCATCATCTGTTGCAGCAGCCGGGCGAGTCGTTCCTCGGTCTCCGGCACCGTGCGCAGCGGATTGGGCGGACCCAGGGTCATTGTGCGCATGACGGTCGCCGCTAGGTCTGGGCCGCGGAAGGGGTTCTCGCCGACGATGCATTCATAGCCGATCACGCCGAGCGCCCAGAGATCGGCTGCCGGTCCGTAGTCCCCGCCTTCTAGCACTTCGGGTGCGATATACCCTGGGGTGCCGCAGATCACCTGCTCGGAGCGGGTGGCGGAGGAGATCGTCTGCGAAATGCCGAAGTCGGTGAGCTTCACCGCGCCGTCGCGGCCGAGCAGAACGTTCGCCGGCTTCACGTCGTGGTGCACCAGGTCGTGCTTGTGCGCCGTCGCGAGACCGCGGGCGAGCTCGAGCAGCAGCGGCGCCGCCTGGTCGGGGTGGAGACGGTGGCGCGCGCGCAGCAGGCTGCGCAGGTTGATGCCGTCGACGAGCTCCATGGCGATGAACGCCGAATTCCCTTGCTCTTCGATGTCGTAGATCGTGACGATGTTGGGCTGCGACATGCGCGCCGTCATCGCTGCTTCCTGGCGCAGGCTGTCGGCGAGGCGGCCGGCGTCGATGGCGGCGGCGTCGAGGTGGATGGTCTTCAGCGCCACCGGGCGGGCGAGCTTGTCGTCCCAGCCCCGGAAGACCGAGCCCATGGCGCCCGAGCCGACCAGGCCGGCGACCTGGTAACGGCCGAGAAAGACTTCGCCGAGGTCGTTCTGCTCATGCACTCGTTGGCGCAGCAGCGCGAACGACCGCTCGAGCTGATGGATCTCGTCGCCCTCGACCTCGCCGACCAGCTCGCGCTGCGCCGCGGCCAGGCGCTGCAGGGGCTGCACGACGGTGAGCCAGGCGAGCAGCGCGAGCACCGCAGTGAGCGCGCCGGCGAGGAGCGCCGCCTGCTGACCCGCGGCGAGGAATCGCGCGCGCGCCACTTCGGCGACGCGCGGAGGCTGGGTGGACAGCACGAACCACGGTGCCTCGTCGACGCGGGCGAAGGCGACCACCAAGTCCTGCGCCGAGCCCTCGGCGCCGCGGACGACGCGAACGCCGGAGCCGACGCGGCCGCTGCGGGCTTGTTCGAGCAGGTCGGTCGGCAGGCCTGCGAGGCGCTGGGCGTCGGTGCCGGTGTCCGCTGCGGAGCCTGCGGCGAGGACCTCGAGCGAGTCCGACACCAAGAGCGCGTGCGCCTCCTCGCCCAGCTGGATCGGCTCGAGCACGTCGGCGAGCTCGTTGCCGGTGGTCACCAGGGCCAGGGTCCGGCCCTGTGCCAGACCGCGTCGGGTCGCCAGCAGGTGCCCGGAGGAGGAGCCCGCCGTCGATGGGCGATCGAGCACGAGCAGGTCGTCGTCGGCCGCGAGGATCGATGCGAAGGCCGCGTCGACCGGTTCGCGGCGGGCCTGGACGAGAGTTTCGCCGACAGCACCGAAAAGGCCGACAGCGAGGACGTCGTCGCGCGCCTGCAGGCTGCCGCGCAGAAGCTCCTGCGCCGCGGTGGAGGCCGGATCGGCGAGCGCCGGATGGGCGGCGAGGCTGTCGGCGAGCTCGGTGGCCCGGGACGCAACGGTCGCGGCGCGTGCGGCGGCGGTCGCGGCCGCCACGCTGTGTGTCCGCTGGACCTGCTCGACCAGGGCGTCTTGCTGGTGCTGCAGCTGGAGCCAGGTGACGCCCAGCGGCAGCAGGCCGACCAGCAGCAGCGCCAGGACGAGGCGCGCCAGCAGACCGGGGCGGAGAGCAGAGAGTCGAGAGCGCCGCCGCGCCTTGCTCACGCCGCGAGCTCCGGAGTCGGCGGTCGGAACGGCCCAGCCACGCCTCGGATCGCGGCGCTCGTCACGGTGCTCCTCGCGTCTCGATGCGCAGCCTGCCGGTGCTTCGGTTGCCCACCGCGTCGCCGGCCTCGATCGCGATCGTCAGCTCGCCGCTGCGAGAGCCCGTCGAACCGGCCCGACGCAGCTCGAGCGCGTGGTCGAAGAGGCGGATCTCCTCGGTGCCGACATCTTCCGCCAGGACCCAGAGCCCGCGCTCGGGGCCGAGCTCGACCTCGGTCGCCGTCTCGCCGCTCGAGATCACGGCGCGCAGCGGACGCAGCGGTCGCAGCACCAACTGTCGCGGATCGCGCTGCACTTGCCAGCGCTGGCGGCGCCACGGCAGCCACGAGTGGGGATCGTCGATCCAGAGCTCGCTGCGGCCGGGCAGTGTGGCGAGATCGCCGAGGTCGCCGGACGCCGCCGCAACGGGGCGCCGCGTGCTTTCGTTCGTCTCGACGCCCCAGCGCAGGATCGGCGGCTCGTCGTCGACGAAGATCGCGAGCACGACCTCGGTCTCGAGACCGGCGGCGTCCCGCACTGTCAACGCCGCGTCGTGCGGGCCCGGCGAGGGCTCGCGCCACCGGTCGTCGGTCACCTCGGCCTCGTCGAGGCGCAGCGTGCGGCCGGCGATGCCGCTGGCGCCCGGGCCCGGGTCGTCGAGCTCGGCGACCAGAGTCGAGTCGGGCGACAGGATCCAGCGCTGGTTGAGCCCTTGCCGTGGCGCCAGATGGGGGCCTTGGACGACGATGGCGGCGGTCGGAGGGGTCGTGTCCTCGGCGTCGGAAGTGACGGTGAGGGCGCGCGCCGGCGACGGGTAGCCGTCGAGGCCCGAGGCGCTGCGCGCGGTCACTCGCCAGTGCAGCGCGGCGACCGGCAGCTTCGTCTCGGGGCGCCAGCTGGCGTCGGAGAGCTCTTCGACACGGGCCACGAGCTGCGCGCACTCGGGGTCGCTGCACACTTCGACCACGTACTCGGCGGCGCCGTCGAGCGTCGCCCAAGTGAAGCGGGGCCGCGGCGTGGCGAGGGCGGCGCCGGCCGCCGGGGCGCCGAGCGACGGTGCCTGCAGCAGCTCTTCGGGCGGGCTCGGCGCCGCGCCGTCTTCGACCGCCGTTCCCATGCCCTGCGGCACCTCGACCACCGCGCCGGCCGACTCGACGGCGCCGCTGCCGCTGTACACCATCAGCTTCGCGCCGCCGCTCTCGGGTCGGCGTGCGCGGGTCTCGAGCGCGCCGTCGGCGCCCGCCTGCGGCCGGGCGACGGTGTCGCCGAGCACCAGCTCGATCGAGTCGTCCACGGCTCCGGTCGCTGTCGGCCGCTGGGCGACCAGGTCGGCCTGGCCGACGACGATCTCGATGATGTCGGCCTCCTTGCCGGCAGACCGGCTGTCGGCGGCGCCGTCCTCGCCACGCCTCCGCCGCTCCGGGCCGCGCGGATCGAGGAAGATCAGCGACTCCTCGTTCACAATGAGCTGCGTGTCGTCGCCGAAACGTAGCGCGGCCGACGACTCTTCGAACGTCCGCAGGCTGTCGCGCCAGCGCAGCACGTCGCCCCGCGCGGCATCGGTCCACGGCAACGGCACCATCTTGTTCTCGACCCGGTTCGAGCGCTCGGCGAGGAGTGCGGCGTCGTCGGGCAGGCGCTGAACCAAGATGCGCAGACGTTGCCCGGGCTGCAGCCGATGCGGATTCTCGATGTCGCCGTTCAGCCGCCACAGCTCGCGCCAGCGCTGCGTGTCGCCCAGGTACCGCTGGGCCAGACCCTCGAGTGTGTCGCCGCTTCGCACGACGTAGAAGCCCTCGGTCAGCCGCGTGGCGGCGTCGGTCGTGCCGTCATCGTCGCGATCGCTCGCCGTACCGTCACTGGCGAAGGACGCCGCTGCCAGCAGCAGCCCACAGAGTAGCGCGACGCCTTTGCCGCGTCGTCGGCCTCGCTGCTGTGTCGGGTGTCGCCAGGAAACGCCTTGTTCCAGCCGTACCACCGTCCGCCCCGATGCCTCGTGCATGCTGTCTCCTCTCGCCTGACGTGGACACTCGGAGCTTATCGCGAGTCGGCCGGCCGGCGCGGCTCCGTGGTGTGCAGCTTGGCGGGCGGAGCTCTACGAACGTGCCAGGCGCAGGCGGTCCCAGCCCCAGGTGATCAGCAGGGCGACGCCGCCGGCGGCGAGCAGGCTCGGCGTGTGCGCGCGCAAGATGTGATCGGGGTCCGAGAGTGGGCAGACGAGGCGCCACAGCGCATCGCCGGCGAGCGCCGCGCCGACGCCGACGAGCACCGCGAGGCGCGTCGGCCGGGTCGCCAGCCCACGGCTCGCCAACCACAGAGCGAGCACGAGCACGGGCAGACCGAGCTTCATCTCATAGAGGAAGCAGTAGAGAGCGAGGCCGCCGACATCGGCCTTCATCGGCGTCTCGACCGGGCTCAATCGGTACGTCGCCGCGAAGATGCCGATATGAGCCACGAGGCCCACGCCGACCCCGGTCCAGAGCAACGCCAGGCTCGGCCGGCGTCCGGGAACGGACTCGCGGAGCGCGAGGCCCAGCAGCGCGAGCGCGACGGCCATCTGCAGCGCCGACAGGCCCCAGAAGCCGAACGGGCCGAGCGCCGGACGATCGGCGCGGAAGCCGAGCGCGTAGTACGCGCCGAAATAGGTGACACCAGCGAGCGCGAAGACCGCGAGCGCCGCGGCCAACCAGCGCGCAGGCCGCAGCGGGCGCACTGGCGCCACGTCGGCGGCGAGGCGTCGACGCAGGGCGTCGAGGCTCTGGTCGTGCTCAGGCATCGGCGGCTCCCATCAAGACACGGAGGCTTTTCATGGCGCGGTGGGCGCGCACCTTGGCGGCGCCGACGCGGATTCCCAGAATGCCCGCGATGTCTTTGAAGCTGTGGCCCAATACATGGTGTAAAAGCAGGATCTCACGCCGGTCGTCCGGCAGGCGCGCGATCGAACGTCTCAAGAGATCCTTGTCCGAGACGTCGGCCTCGGTTACAGGCGCGGCGAGCTCGAGGATCGCATCGTCTTGCGGTGATTCGACGCGGTCGCGGCGCCGACGCGAGCGCCGGTTCATCAAGAAGACGTTGCGGGCGATGCCGTAGGCCCAGGGCTTCACCGGCCGCGGCGCCACGTAGGTGCGCCGGGACCGGTGGAGCTGCAGAAAGGTCTCCTGCAGCAAGTCGTCGGCGAGATCGGTGCGCAGCGTGAGGTGGAGGAGGTACCGGCGGAGCGGCTGCGCCAGCGCATCGAAGAGCTGCTCGAACGCCTCGGCGTCCCCCTCCTGGTAGCGCAGCATCCACGACTCGAGAACGCTACCGTTTGGCTCGGAGGGGCGCTCGGCCGCGGCACCGGCGGCGCGCGCGGGCGCAGCGAGCAGGATCAGGATTTCGAAGAATCGAAGCATTCGAGTGTCAATATGCGGTCAGCTGCCTCGCGGCTTGCTCGATCTCGCCGTCCGACGGCAGGAAGGCGCGCTCGAGGGGCGGTGCGTACGGAACCGGTGTGTCGAGCGCGGCGAGGACGCGCACCGGCGCGTCGAGGAACTCGAAGACGCGCTCCTGGATCATCGCTGCCCAGCTTTCGCCGAGCGAGCCGCGCCGCGTGTCTTCGTGCACGATCAGGACGCGTCCGCAGTGGGCCGCGGTGCGCAGCAGTGCCTCTTCGTCGAGCGGTACGAGGCTGCGCATGTCGAGCACTGCGGCCTCGATCCCGTCGGCCGCCAGGCGCTCGGCGACGCGCAGCGCGCGATGCACATAGGCGCCGTAGGAGACGATGGCGAGATCGTCGCCGGCCCGGCGCAAGGCGGCGCGGCCGAGCGGCAGCGCCTCGGGACGCTCGTCGTCCAGCGGCTGCTTGATCGTCGGATCGCGGTAGAGGGCGATGTGCTCGTAGAAGAGCACCGGGTCTGGGTCCTCGACCGCGGTGCGAAGGAGCGCGCGGGCGTCCTCGGGAGTCGACGGAGCGACCAGCTTGAGGCCCGGCGTGCGGTAAAACCACGCCTCGGTGTTCTGCGAGTGGTACGGCCCGGCGTGGCGCAGGCCGCCCCACGGCATGCGCACCACCATCGGCACGGAGACACCGTCGACCGTGCCCCAGCGGTAGCGGATCTTGGCCGCGTTGTTCACTAGCTGGTTGAAGCCGGTGGCGATGAAATCGTTGAACTGGATCTCGGCAATCGGACGCAGCCCCTCGAGCGCCGCACCGATCGCGAGGCCCAGAATGCCCGCTTCGGTGAGCGGCGAGTTGACGATGCGCTCCCCGTGGCGCGCCAGCAAGGGACGCAGCAAGAGGAAGGCGTTGCCGTAGTCGCCGCCGACGTCCTCGCCGTAGACGAAGACGCGCGGGTCGGCGTCGAGCGCATCGCCGACGCCGCGCTGCACCGCCTCCAGGAAGGTGGCGCCGCTCCCGTCGGCCGGCGTGCCGGGCTCGAGCGGTGGCAGACCGGGCTCGAGCGTGGCGCCGGGACGCTCGGCGAGCAGGTCGACACGGCGCGGCGGCTCGTGCTTGCCGACCACTCCATCGCCGACAGAGGCGGCCTCGGGCCACGGCGCGTCGACCACCGCGCGGGATTCGCGCTCGACCAGGGCCTCGGCCTCGCTTTTCCAGGCGTCGAGATCGCCGGAGTCGATCACACCTTCGGCCTCGAGCCGCTCGGCGTAGCGATGAATCGGATCCTTGGTCGACCAGATCTCCCAGGCGTCGGGGTCGGCGTAGCCGCCCGGGTGGAGCGACGGATAGTCCCAGGCCGGCGGCTGCTCCTTGCCGAGGTAGAGCATGTCGTCGTGGTGCGCGTGGCCACAGATGCGCATGCACACGAGCTCGATCAACGTCGGGCCCCGGCCGGCGCGGGCACGCTCGGCGGCCCAGGCAAAGGCCGCGGCGATCGCCTCGGGGTCGGTGCCGTCGACGGTGACGCCCGGCACGCCGTAGCCCGCGGCCTTGTCGGCGAAGGTGCGGACCGCGCTTTGCTCGTCGAGCGGGGTCGACAACGCGGTCTGGTTGTTCTGGATGCAGAAGATCGCCGGCAGGTGCCGCGCGGCGCAGAGATTGATCGCCTCGTGCCACTCGCCGAGCGACGAGCCGCCTTCGCCGATGAAGGTGACCGCGACGCGCGACGAGTCGCCATCGGTTCCCTGTGATTCCGCCTGGTCGGCCGCCTCGCCTCGCGCCTGCCAGTCCATGGCGTATGCGATACCGGCCGTCGTCAGCGCCGACACCGAGAGCGGCGCCGCGGGCGGCAGCACGCCGCGCGTCCAGTCGCCGACGTGAAGGTCGCGGCCGTCCATCGGCGGCCCTGCCTTGCCCATCTGCGCCGACAAGATGCGCCGCACCATCGACGGCCCGGCGTGCATCGCGAGCGCCGCGCCGTTGTCGCGGATCATCGGCGCGATCACGTCGCCGCGCCAGCGCACGCCGCCGTCGTCGGTGGTCTCGCGCCAGCGCTCACCGCGCCGCAGACGCAGGCAGGCGGCGTAGATCGCCTCCTGACCGAGCGATCGAAAGCCCTTGCCCTGGAACGACTTGCCCTCGAAGCGCACGTCGCCGCCGAGGAAGAACGCCTTCAGCTGATTGTCGACGGCGCGGGTCAGCACCATGCCGACCAGGATCTCGCGGCGCTCGTCGGCGGTGAGCGACGCCTGGATCGCCTCGCGGCGCAGAAAGCCGTCGATCTCGTCGAGCAGGGACTCGGTGGCGCTCGCCAGGCGCTCGATGGGTGCCACCGTCGGCGTCGGTTCGGGCAGCCCCGCGACCTGGAGGGTCTCGAGACGCGTCAGCAGCTCCTCGTGCAGCGCCCGGCCGAGGCTCTCGATCTCCGCGACCCGGTCGACGGTCCCCGGCTGGTCGCCGCCGAGCACGTCGATCTCCAGCGCCACCGGTCCGGTGATCGCCGCGTCGAAAGCGCGCAGGCAGAGCTCGAGAGCGAACGGGAAGCGCTCGAGCACAAAGGCGCCGAATCGGCCGCGCAGGCCGCGCCAGCGCAGAGACTGGTGGGGGTCGCTCACGGAGTGTCCTCGCGGGAGTCACCTCGGCGGTGCGTGCGGGCTCGTCGGTCCATCCGGAAGCCGAGGCTGCATGAGATGATCCGGCCCCGGCCGCCTCTTGTCAAGGCACCCTCCGGCTCGCACGATGGACCACACACCCGAGTCTCTGCTCGTCCCTCGGCCGCGTCGCCTCGAGCGGCGGGTCGGGGTTTGGTGTTTGCCCGGGCGGCTCGAGGTCGAGTGGCCCGGCGACGCCGAGGGTATGGCGCCGGTCGCAGCGACGTGGCTGCGCGAGGCGCTGCCGGCGGGCGGACGCGGGGTCGGGGCGGTCGTGCTGCGGCAGGTGCCGTCGGTCGATGGCTCGGCGGCTCGAGGCTATGTGCTCGATGTGTCGGCGAAGGGCGCGGCGATCGAGGCGGCGACGCCGCGCGCGCTCCTGCACGGCGTCGCGACGCTGGCCCAGTGGCTGCGGGTGGCGTCGCATCGTGGCGAGGGCGGAGACGAGGAGGGCGACGGCGAGCCGGTGGTGCCGGCGGTGCGGGTCGTCGACGCGCCCGATCTCGCCCGCCGCGGCGTCCTGCTCGACATCAGTCGCAACCGGATTCCGAGGCTCGACGAGCTCGAGGCGACCATCGATCGGCTGGCGCGGCTCAAGATCGACATGGTGCAGCTCTACATGGAGCACACCTTTGCCTATGCCGGGCACGACGCGGTGTGGCGCGACTGGGATCCTCTGACCCCCGCCCACGTGCGGAGGCTCGATGCGTTCTGCCGCGCGCGCGGCGTCGAGCTCGTGCCGAACCAGAACAGCTTCGGCCACATGCACCGCTGGCTCGTCCATTCTCGCTACCGACCGCTGGCCGAGTGCCCCGACGGCATCGAGCACCCGTTCTCGCTCGAGCCCGAACCGTTCAGCCTCTGCCCGCTCGATCCGCGCGCGCTCGAGCTGCTCGACGACCTCTACGGGCAGCTCCTGCCGTGCTTTTCGTGCCTTCAGTTCAACGTCGGGCTCGACGAAACCTTCGAGCTCGGCCGCTGCCGCTCGCGCGACGCCTGCGCTGCGCAGGGACGTGGCCGCGTCTACCTCGACTTTTTGCGCGCCGTCGACGCGCTCGCGCGGCGCCACGGACGCCGCTCGATGGTGTGGGGCGACATCGTGCTCGAGCATCCCGAGCTGGTCGCCGAGCTGCCGCCGGAGGTGACGGTGATGGCGTGGGGCTACGAGCCCGATCATCCGTTCGCGAACGATGCGCCGCGCTTCGCCGAGGCCGGTCGGCCGTTCTACCTCTGCCCGGGCACAGCCTCGTGGAGCGGATTCGCGCCGCGCATCGACGATGCCCTGGCGAATCTCGCGTCGGCCGCGCACGCGGCGCGGGAGCACGGCGCCGAGGGCCTGCTGATCTGCGATTGGGGCGACCACGGCCACCTGCAGCCGCCGCCGACGGCTTGGCCCGGTCTGCTCGCCGGTGCGGCGCTCGCCTGGCGCGTCGACGACGCCTCGCGTCTCACGGACGACCCGGATTTGCTCGCGCGCTGGCTCGATCGCCACGTCGTCGCAGGCGGAGCGGGCGCCGCGCTCGTTGGCCTTGGCCAGGCCCACCGCGCCGTCGGCGTGCGAGTCAGGAACGGTTCGCCGCTCTTCCACGGCTTGCTCTTCGCGCACGCGGACGCGGCGCAGCGCCGGGTCGTCGGCGTCGATCGCGCGACCGGTCTCGAGCGCAGGGTGACGCTCGACGACCTCGACGCTGCCGAGGACGCCATCGCCGCCGCGCTCACGCGGCTCGGCCCACCGCCTGCAGGTGAGAACGACCTGCTCGGCGACGAGCTGCGCTGGGTCGCGGAGGCGCTGCGCACCACGAGCGCCTTCGAGCGTGCGCGTCTCGTGGCGGCGTCCGGCGCAACCTCTGATCCGCCGCTCAAGGCGCTGCCGTCGCCGGTCCGTCGCCGGCTCGCGGCGCGGCTCGACGCGCTCGCGCACACCCTGCGTCCGCTCTGGCTGGCCCGCTGCCGGCCCGGCGGGCTCGAGGCGTCGATCGCGCGTCTGTTGCACTGCCGCCGACTGCTCGTGGAATGACAGAATCGCCGCCATGATCACGCCGCCCCTCGTCTTCGGCATCGAATCATCCTGCGACGACACCGCCTGCGCTCTCGTCGACGGCGCCGGCCGCGTGCTCTCGTCCGTCGTCTCGAGCCAGGTCGAGCCACACCGTCCGTTTGGCGGCGTCGTGCCCGAAATCGCGTCGCGTCAGCATCTCGGCAACTGGCCGGCGGTGAGCCGAGAGGCGCTCGAAAAGGCCGGCCTCGAGCTCGACGCGGTCGACGCCGTCGCCGCCACGCGCGGGCCCGGCCTCGTCGGCTGCCTGCTGGTCGGCCTGTCGCTCGGTCGTGCGATCGCTTACGGCCTGGGCAAGCCGTTCCACGGCCTGCATCACCTCGAGGGCCATCTCTACTCGCCCTTCCTGACGCTCGACGGCGAGCCCGCGGCCGACGTGCCCGAGCGCTTCCACGGCCTCGTCGTGTCGGGCGGCCACACCTCGCTGCTCGAAGTCGACGCGGGACGCGTCCGGTCGCTGATCGAGACCCGCGACGACGCCATGGGCGAAGTCTTCGACAAGGTCGGCAAGCGTCTCGGCCTCGCCTTTCCGCAAGGACCGAAAGTCGATGCCGCGGCCGAGAAGGGGACGACGTCGAAGGGGCGTTTCAAGGTGTCGACGCCGAAGGACGAGGTCTACTTTTCGTACTCGGGGCTCAAGAGCCAGGCGCTGCGCGAGATCGAGGCAATCGAGCGTGCCGAGGAGCATGTGCGCACCGAGCATACGGTCGACACGCTCGGCCAGCCCGCGCTCGACCTGATGGCCGACTTCCGCGCCGCCGCGGTGCGCCAGATCGTCCGCCGCCTGGAGCAGGTGCACCGGCGCGACCGGATCAAGACTCTAGCGGTCTCCGGCGGCGTCGCCGCCAACCGCCTGCTGCGCCGTGAGCTCACCGCCTGGGCCGACGACGTCGGCGTCGACCTGCGTCTCGTCCCCCTCCGCTACTCGGGCGACAACGCCGCGATGATCGCCTTCGCCGCCGTCGTCCGCCAGCGCCTCGGGCTGGGCGACGATCCGCGCGCCGCGGTAGTCGCGAGCCGCATTCCCTTCGGCAGCTGAGACCTGGGAGGCTTGGAGGAAACCGATGCGCGTCTTGGTCATCAACTGCGGCTCGTCGAGCGTCAAGTACGAAGTGGTCGATTCCAGGAGCGGCGAGAAGAGAATCGAAGGCACGATCGAACGACTCGACGGGAACGGTGTCGACAAGAACGGTGACGACCATGCCGCGGCCGTCGCGAAGATCATCGAGCGGACCCGCGAGCACGCGCCCGAGGCGGTGGGTCATCGCGTCGTCCACGGCGGGGATCGCTTCCATGATGCAGTGCCGATCGACGATGAAGTCCTCGCCGCGATCGAGGCGTGCATTCCGCTCGCACCGCTCCACAACCCGGCCAACCTGGCCGGCATCCGCATCGCCCGCGAGGCGCTGCCCGACATTCCCCACGTCGCGGTCTTCGACACCGCCTTCCACGTCCGCATGCCGCGACGCTCCAGGCACTACGCGCTGCCGATGGAGCTGGCCGAGCGGCTTGGCATCCGTCGTTACGGCTTCCACGGGCCGTCGCACGCCTACGTCGCGTCGCTGGCGGCCGGCTTTCTCGAGCGCGACCTCCACGACCTGCGGCTGATCACGCTGCACCTCGGCAACGGTGCCAGCGCGTGCGCCGTCGAGCTCGGCAGCTCGATCGACACGTCGATGGGATTGACTCCGCTCGAGGGCCTGGTGATGGGCACGCGCTGCGGCAATCTCGACCCTGGCGCCGTCCTCGCCATGGCGCGTGCCCTCGGGATCGACGAGACCGAGCGAGTGCTCAACCGCGAGAGCGGCCTCGCCGGCCTGAGTGGGCTCGGCAACGATCTCCGCGACATCGAGGCCCAGGCCGCCCGTGGCCACGATCGGGCGCGCCTCGCGATCACCGTCTACGCGCACGCCGTCCGCCACTACATCGGCGGCTATGCCACGGCGATGGGCGGCGTCGACGCGATCGTCCTCACCGGCGGCATCGGCGAGAACAGCGCACCGATGCGTCGCCGTATCCTCCAGCGTCTCGATTTTCTGGGCGTGCGGCTCGACGAGGACCGCAATCAGGACGTCGAGCTCACATCCGAGCTGCCCGTGGTGGACGTCTCGACCGATCGCGCCCCGGTCCGTGCCCTGGTCGTCCGCACCGACGAGGAGCTGATGACTGCCCGCCAGACCGCCCGTGTCGTCGGTGGCGGCACCGAGGTCCGCTCGCCGGGCCCGGTGCCGATCGCGATCAGCGGTCGCCACGCTCATCTCGATCGCGCCGCGATGGACGTCCTCTTCGGCGAGGGCAGCGAGCTCACCGTCTACCGCAACCTGTCGCAGCCGGGCCAGTTCGCCGCCCGCGAAACGGTGACGCTGGTCGGCCCGCGCGGCGAGATCGAAGGCGTCCGCGTCCTCGGTCCGCTGCGCTCGGCGACCCAGGTCGAGATCTCCCGTACCGACGAGTTCAAGCTCGGCGTCGATGCACCGGTTCGCCCGTCCGGCAAGATCGAGGGCTCCGCCCCGATCACTCTCCGCGGGCCCGCAGGTACCCTCCAGCTCCGCGAAGGTCTCATCTGCGCCTGGCGTCACATCCACATGACGTCCGCCGACGCGGAGGCCTACGGTGTCGAGCACGGCGACCAGGTCGAGGTCGAGATCACCGGTGGCGACCGCGACCTCACGTTCGGCGATGTCATGATCCGCGTCAAGGACAGTTATGTCCTCGAGATGCACATCGACACCGACGAGGCCAACGCCGCCGAGCTGTCGCCGGGAGCCGGCGGGGCCCTGCTCTACGAGCCCCCCGTCGTCGACGTCGCCGCCAGCCTGCGCCGCAAGCGCGCTCGGTGAGCTTCGATCGACCGGCTCGTCCGATGTCGCCTGGGGTAGCGACCACGGTCGACCGTCGCGGTTCCGACGACTGGGTAGCCCGTGGTCATCAACCGCAGGCTGGGTGAGCAATCGCTGCGCGATACCAGAGGACGACCGAGCACGTGGCGCCAGTGGATCCGTCGGCAGGGAGTGCAAAACGCTTCGGCGCAGACGAGCACCTGAAGCCCAACCAGGACCGCCGGCATCTCGCCGGCCGAAGGGCGAGCCGAGTACCACCGGCACGAACCGACAAGCGTCGAGAACGACGACCCTGACGATCCGTCAGAGAGTCGCCGTGGGCGGCAAAGGTCGCCGGGGTCGCGCTGGCGCGCCACCTCGGTCTGGGTGAGCAATCGCTTCGCGATAGCAGAGGACGAGTGCTCTTGGCGCGAGCTGGCGTTCAGGTCGTAGGCTAAGATCGCCGAGGCGATTTCTATCTGTCTCTACCGTCTGCGGTCTTGATCGGGAGAGGTCCACTGTGAGCGACCGTGAGCGGCCCGCGCCGCCGAACAACTCGGATGACTTCGAGTCGCTGTGCCTCGACCTGTGGCGCGTGCTCTGGGACGATCCTCGCGCACAGAAGGTCGGTCGTCGCGGCCAGAGTCAAGAGGGCCTCGACCTCCTCGACAGCACCGGCCGTCGCGCCGTGCAATGCAAGCAGCGAGACGTGTCGATCGGCAAATGGCTCACGATCCAGGAGCTGGACGCCGAGGTCGAAGACGTCGTGAAGTCGGGGCGCGCTCTGGACCAGCTGGACGTTGCGACGACCGGGCCGCGAGACAAGAAGCTTCAGGCTCGCGCGGAGGAGCTGACCGAGCAGAGCTCATTCGAGGTCAGAATCTGGTCGTGGGCCGACATCTGGCACGAGCTCGACGCGCGGCCCGACATCCTGCGAGAGATCGAGGCGAAGTACCTTCCGCGCAGTAGCGCGCGAGGCCGTCAGCGGGTTGCCGTCAGTCGCCTCCCCACCGCCCCCGAACACCTCCTCGGCCGCAACGACGAACTCGCCCGCCTCGACGCCGCCTGGGCCGACCCCGAGACCCACGTCGTGAGCCTGGTCGCCTGGGGCGGCGTCGGCAAGACTTCCCTCGTCGCCACCTGGGCCGCCCGGCTCGCGCGGAAGAACTACGACGGCGCCGACGTCTTCGACTGGAGCTTTTACAGTCAGGGCTCACGCGACCAGTCGTCCGCTTCTGGTGACCGCTTCATCGACCGCGCGCTGCGCTTCTTCGGCGACGAGTCGATGGCCGACAGCGCGCGGTCGGCGTGGGAGAAGGGCGCGCGGCTCGCCGAGCTGGTGGCTCGGCGCAAGACGCTGCTGGTTCTCGACGGACTCGAGCCGCTGCAGCACGGCGAGAAGTCGCCGCTCTCGGGCGAGCTGAAGGACCCTGGCGTCGCCGCGCTGCTGCGCGGGCTGGCGCAGCGCAACTCCGGGCTCTGCGTGGTGACGACGCGAGTGCCGGTGGAGGATCTCGAGACCTTTCGTCGCGGCACCGCGCCGGAGTGGCGTCTCGAGCACTTGTCGACCGAGGCCGGCGTCGCCCTGCTCGGGCAGCTCGGCGTCGACGGTGCGCGGAAGGAGCTCGAGGCGCTGGTGAACGAGGTGCGCGGGCACGCGCTGACGTTGCACCTGGTCGGTCGCTACCTCGCCCTCGCCCACGGCGGCGACGTGCGCCGACGCGATCGCTTCGATTTCCGCGAGGTCGACGCCGAGGTGCAGGGCGGCCACGCCTGTCGCGCAATGGCGGCCTATGAGTCCTGGCTCGAGGCCGAGGGTGAGGTGGGTGCGCGAATGCTGGCGGTGCTGCGCATCCTCGGCCTCTTCGATCGCCCGGCGGACGCAGCGTGTCTCGCGGTGCTGCGCTGGCCGCCGGCGAGCGGGGGGCTGACGGACGCCTGGTTTTCGCCAGTCAAGGGTTGGTTGAGGTGGCTCCGGCGCAGGAGTGAGCCGATCGATGAGTCTGCATGGGATACCGCGGTGAGTCGGTTGGTCGAAGCCGGGCTCGTCGTGCGGGAGGCCGAGAACCTCGACGAGCCGACGCTCGATGCCCATCCGCTGGTGCGCGAGCACTTTGGGCGGCGCCTGCGGGACGACGACGCGGCGGCCTGGCGGGCTGGGCATGGGCGGATCTACGAGCACCTGACGTCGACCACGGAGCATCGGCCCGATTCGGTGGAGGGGCTGGAGCCGCTGTACCAGGCGGTGGCGCACGGGTGCTGGGCGGGGAGGGTCCAGGAGGCGTGCGAAGCGGTCTACATCGGCCGCATCTTGCGCGGTATGGGTCCCAACGGTTTCTACAGCACGAAGCAGCTCGGTGCCTTCGGTGCCGACCTGGGCGCCGTCGCCTGCTTCTTCGAGCAGCCTTGGAGTCGGCTCGCGCCGTCGCTTGCGGAGGCCGCTCAGGCCTGGCTGTTGAATCAGGCCGCGTTCAGGCTGCGTGCCCTGGGTCGGCTGCTCGAGGCCGTCGAGCCGATGCGGGTCGGGTTGGAACGGGCGGTTGCCGGCGAGGACTGGAGAAACGCTGCGATTCGAGCTGGCAACCTGAGTGAGCTGGAGCTGACGCTGGGAGACGTCGACGAGGCCGTGCGCGACGCCGAGCGGTCGGTGGACTTTGCCGACCGCAGCGGTGATGCGTTTCAAGAGATGAGTAAGCGCACCACGCTCGCCGACGCCCTGCATCAGGCTGGCCGGCGCGCGGAGGCGCTGGAGCGCTTTGTCGAGGCGGAGGCGATGCAGGCGAAGCGGCAGCCGCGGTATCCGTTGCTCTACTCGCTGCAGGGCTTTCGGTACTGCGATCTGCTGCTCGCCGACGCCGAGCGCGCGGCGGCTGGCTCGCTTGCGGCTCAGGCATCCGCTGAGAACGGTCTCATTCGCTTGCTTCAAGAGGTCGAGCGGCGTGCTCTGCAGACCGTCGAGTGGGCGGAAGATAATCAACTCCCGATCCTCACAGTCGCTCTCGATCGTTTGACGATCGGTCGAGTGCGGCTCTACGGCGCGCTGCTTACCGACTTGTCCGTCGATGTCGCAGAGGAGGCGATCAAGCAGGCCGTCGATGGTCTCCGTCGGGCGGGTGACGTCGAATTCGTCGTTCGTGGATTGTTCACGCGCGCCTGGCTCCGCGCGGCACAGGATCGGCCCGACGACGCTCGCCGCGACCTCGACGAAGCGGAGGAGATCGCGCGTCGCGGTCCGATGCCGCTCTATCTCGCAGACATTCACCTCTACCGTGCTCGCCTCTTCGACGACCGCGACGCGCTCGCCGAGGCGCGTCGGCTGGTGGAGAAGCACGGCTACGGTCGGCGGCGTGAGGAGCTGGAGGACCTGGAGGCGAGGCTCTAGCTCTAACGGGTCGCGCGGGGTCGTCGCTGGCGCCGAGCGACGTGACGTCGACGGCCACGAGGCTCTTCGGTTCATTCCTTGTGGACCGATCTGTTCGGCATCGAACGACCGGCCAACTCGGACCGTACTGGGACCGCCGGCATCCGTGCGCCAGGCCAAGCCTGGAGAAGGAGGAAGGATGTAGACCGACGAGTCGACAGACCAGAAACCTTCTAACTGAAACCCTGCGGGTCCAACTCCCGCCTGGCAAAGGTTGGCCACCCGC